>NZ_SMAA01000006.1 GCF_004341685.1 Pectinatus cerevisiiphilus | reverse complement strand
TGCCCACTTCGAACATACAGTCGAATCTGGAGCATAGTCAGTAGATGCACATATAAAATTTGAAGAATTACTGACAACTACCTTGACATTGAGCGGTATAAATATAACATCAAAGTTTTGCGTAACGTTCTATTATCTTGATTTTCATTTGTATATTTTATTTCAGATATAATTTGTACTATGCTCAAAATATATTTTTTAGCTATTTCAAATTTTTTGTTCGTTAAAAAAATCTGTAATACTTTTTCCCATGTCATATAATTTAAAACTATATTTTTATTATCAAAAATTTTTAAAATATCTGCGTAAAATTTATTATTGTTTGTATCATCAATAAGCAAATCTATTCTTGTTAATTTTCCTAAATATTTAGATAAGGAATATTTATTAATTTGGATATCTTCAATAGAATTTAATTTATTGATTGAATCATTGTTTTTTAAATCATATATTTCACTATAATCATTATTTACTAACGTTGCATCATCTTCTGGTAAGTATCTAAATTCACTAGTATTTTTACGTAATTCCTTTTTAAACTTATCTAGTAACGCATTCGAACCTAGTTCGTTAAAATAAAATATATTAACTTTTTGATCTTGTATTCT
The DNA here is from genome assembly GCF_004341685.1 of Pectinatus cerevisiiphilus. GTDB lineage: Bacteria > Bacillota > Negativicutes > Selenomonadales > Selenomonadaceae > Pectinatus > Pectinatus cerevisiiphilus. Next base: position 184,901 of record NZ_SMAA01000006.1, on the reverse strand, counting down.
TAATTGTCTTCTTCTATTTTCTATAATGTTCTCATTCACATAATAATATTTTTCTTTTTCATCAAATTTTAATAAACTTGAATCAAATTCTTTAGCGCTTTTTTTACAGCATTCATCATTTTTATTTCCATTACACCCACATAGAAAATAATTAATTATGCACGCCTTATCCAATTGATTCTTTTTCATTTTTAAATATAACTGACTATTTTTTTCCACCTTATCGACAATAATAATATCATCAACATATCGCCCATAATAACTGGGATTCCAACGCTCAATCAACTTATTATCAAATTCTTTTAAGTAGTAATTCGAAATTATATTAGATGGATAAAAATTTATCGGCAAAAATTTATAACTTTTCCTATTATTTTCACTATATTTGCTTATTACTTCAAAGACGAATTCATTTAATCTTCTTACTGAGGTATCTTTTCCATTCTTGGTTGTATATAGATTATAATAATCATCTTTATCTTTTTCTAATAAATCAATATTATAATAAAATCTTTGAAAATCCAATGTTAAGATAATAGCATCTTGATTATTTTTTAAGATATTTTCTGCGACCTCTAAGGCGTTATTTCGCCATTTTTCATATTGTAAAAAATACGGAGAAAATAAACGTGGTGATTTATCCTCTTCTATAATATCTTTCTTATTTTTAATATCTATAGTTTTCTTTAATCGATTTCCATATGAATTTTCATAAATTTCTTCATCTAATACCTCGCCTACTGTCATTACCCAAAGGATACCTAAAATTTGGGATTCAACATTTATGTCAATAAACTTTTGAACCTCAGTCAAAACTATATCTTGAGAATATTTGTTAATTATAATATCTTCACTTTTATTTTTGTTTTTTATTTTTTTAGGAAAATAATGCGTATCTATTTTGTCTAAGTTCTTTTTAATATATGATGTCCATATTTCTTCCTTATCTGACTTCAATACTTCAATAATTTTCTCTAATTTTTTATCAATTTTTTCATTAGAAAAATCCAATTTTTTTTCATAGTCAACTATTTTATTACGTAATATCAATTGGTTTTTATCATAATATACTGCTGATTTTAATTTTTTATATGCTAATTTTATCTTTTCCTTTAAATCACTCACGAATAATAAATCCTCTCATATCATTTATATAGCACTTATGAAAAAATCCCCTTTCAGATTTTTTCGAGTTTTTCGACCTGTCCTGAAAACTCTAAAGGAATTATCTCATGTTTAAGATATATTTTACATCCACTGTTTTATTGTATGTTTACGCTTAAATAAAATCCAATACCGCAGAAATGCCATAATAGTAAATAATACGTTTTTTACGGTCATATACATTTTTATCATTCACATATATATGGCTAGAAGTATTGAAAATCAAAAATTTGTTACATGTCGTACTCAATTCATTTTTCAAATAAAGCTGTAGCAAAATCTTCGGCATCAAACGGTTGCAGATCATCTTCTCCTTCACCGACGCCAATCCATTTTACAGGCATTGCTAATTGTTCCTTTATACCTATGACGACGCCACCTTTAGCAGTACCATCAAGCTTTGTTAAAATAACTCCTGAGATAGGCGCAGCTTTTGTAAAAAGTTCTGCCTGATGGATAGCATTTTGTCCGGTGGTGGCATCTAAGATGAGCAGGGTTTCATGTGGAGCGTCAGGTATTTCTCGTTTTATAACCCGATAAATCTTATTGAGCTCATCCATCAGGTTTGCTTTTGTATGAAGGCGTCCTGCAGTATCGATGATCAAAATATCAGCTTTTCTGGATATCGCGGCCTTTAAAGCATCAAATACTACCGCAGCAGGATCAGCGCCTTCTGTATGCGCTATCACATCAGCATTGGCACGATTTCCCCAAATTTGCAACTGGTCTATAGCAGCAGCACGAAAGGTATCAGCCGCTGCCAAAATTACCGATTTATTTTTGTTCTTATAATATTTGGCAAGCTTTCCTATTGTAGTAGTTTTACCTACGCCGTTTACGCCAATAACGAGTAATACGGTAGGCCCTGTTTGGGCAATACAAGCTTTGTCTTCTCCTGTTGAAAGGATTTCACCAATACGTTTTATCAAGAAAGGTTGCAAATCCTGTGGAGAATTGATTTCCTTCTTTTTTATGCCAGCGCGCACATCATCCATAAGTTTCATGGTTGTATGTACCCCTACATCGGCAGAAATGAGTATTTCCTCCAATTCATCAAGGCATTCTTCATTTATATCAGCATAGCCAATTACCAATTGTTCTATTTTTTCCGTAAAAGATTTTCTTGTTTTTGTAAGGCTGCTTTTTAATTTGTTAAAAAATCCCATTTATTTATTGTCCCTTTCTTCCATTCTTACCGATACTATCTTGGAAATACCGGCATTCTCGATGGTAACGCCATACATTACATCTGCTGCCTCCATCGTTCCTTTACGATGGGTTACAATGATAAATTGTGTATTTACGGCATAATCCTTCAGAAATACACCAAATCTCTTTATATTTGCCTCATCAAGCGGTGCATCTATTTCATCAAGTACAGAAAAAGGAGCCGGCCTGTACTGCAAAAAGGAAAACAATAATGCTATAACGGTAAGGGTGCGTTCACCGCCAGAAAGTAATGCCAGGTTTTGGTTCTTTTTACCCGGAGTTTGCACGATTATTTCCACGCCTGAAGAAAGTACATCCTCTGGTGTGGTCAGCAATAATTGCGCTTTACCACCGCCAAATAATTTTTCAAAAATAGTGTTAAAATATTGGCCAATTTGATTAAAAGCTTCTTTGAACTGCTTTGTCATCGTTATATCCATTTGTTCTATTATCTGCTGAAGATTATTTTTGGCAGTCAATAAATCTTCGAGCTGTGTTTTCATAAATTGATAACGTTCATGCAGGCTATCATATTCTTTGATAGCATTTGGATTAACAGTGCCTATAGCAGCTATTTCTGTTTGCAGCCTTTTTATTTCTTTTGATAATATTGCTGCTTCAACATCAACTTTATGTGTTAATGCCTCTTGTGGTGAAAGATTATATTCTTCTTGCAGCTTTTTTTCACATTGTTCCAATTCAAAAGAAATTTTAGTTATTTTTATATCTGCCTGATGAATATTTTCCTGGAGTAAAGACATCTTTTCTACAGTTTGTTTACGTTTATTTACCAGTTCTTTATTCTTTACGCGTTTATCCATAAGCTCTGCATATATTTTATCATATTCTTGCCGGCCGGATGCATGCAATTGCTGTAAATTTTTATTGGAAATCTGCAATTCCTGTAATTCCTGGACACTTTCATCGATTACAGTTTGCAGTCTAAGCTGCTCAGTGTGATTATTCTGCAAGGATTCTTCGTACCGGCTGCATTCTGCTGCTATTAAGTCCATTTTTTCTACATTTCCTTTTAACGTCTGTTGAAACGAAGCGAAGGAAGATGTTTGTTGTAATAACTTCTCTTGCAGCTCTGTGCGTTTTGTTTTACAAAGTGACAATTCCTGTACCAGTTGTTCAGCTGCGGGTTCGGTATTGTCAGCTGATTTTTCTTTATTGTTGTAACTTTGCTTTTGGCAACGTTCTTCTAAGCCGCTAATAGTAGATTTTATTGTAGAAATAGCAGCTATTGTTTCTGCTACAGCAGAATTAACACGCTCTTGGTCTGTACGTAAATGAGTAGCCTTTATCTCTTTTTCTGTACAGAGAAGTATGCATTGCTGCATTTTTTCTTGTTCAATCTTTATCTTTTTTTCCAAGGCAGATGAATTAGCCATCAATTGACTAAGTTTGGTTTTTGCCAAAAGGAGCTTATTTACAGCTGTTTCATTATTCCCTATAAGCAGCTTTATTTCTTCATTGCGATTTAAAAAACTTATTTCCCGCCTTATGCTGCCGCCCGACATGGCACCACCCGCATGGATTATTTCGCCGCCAAGGGTAATTATGCGAACCGAAAAATTTTTCTTTTTAGCTAAAATTAAGGCATTATCTATATTATCAACGACAATAGTCCTGCCCAAGAGATTTTCTATTATTTTTCTATATTTATTGTCTGTTTCTACAAGCTTGTCCGCGTAATTGATAAACCCGGGAAAACCAGTCAGATCTTCCTGCATAATTTTATGCGGTTTAATAACGGATATCGGTAAAAAAGTGACACGACCAAGTTTATTTCTCTTTAAAAAAATGATGGCTTTTTTTGCAGTTTCCGTATCTTCTGTGATTATATTCTGCATACTACCGCCCAAAGCTACCTGTATAGCGGTTACATATTGTTGCTGTACAGAGATAAGTTCGGCTACTGAGCCGCAGATTCCCTCATACCAAAGTTGTTCTCTACTCGTTAATACGCTTTTTACGCCATTACCGAAACCTTCATATGCTTTTTGCATATTGGTAAGAATTTTTATACGTTCTTTGGTTCTATCAATTCCCTGCGCTAAACCATTGCATTCCGTCTCTGCCAAGCGGCATTTATTTTCCGTATCCGTTCTTTCGTCTTGCAAAGACGCAATTATCTGTCCAATATCTTTTTTACTTGTATTTGCAGCTGCCAATTCTTTATTAAGCAGTTCAAGCTGTCTGTTTATTGCCTTGCTGTCATTTTCAATTTTAGCGAGAAGATTTTCTTTTTCTCCCAGCACATTTTTCTTTTCTGTTAAATCATGCTGTAACATAATAAGCTGGTGCTGTTGTTCTTCACGTATACGGCGTTTTTCTTCCAACTGAAGTCGGTATTGTTGCAGAGCTGTTTCTTTATCAGTTATTTCTTTTTCAATATCTTTTACAGCAGTTTGAGCAGCAAGAAGTTCAGCCTGATGTACAGCCTTTTTTTTGTCAGCATCCTCAAGATATGTTCTTAATGCCGCAAGCTTTTCCTCTGCGGTTTTTTTCTGTGAGCATACTAAGTCTATAGCGGCTTTCATAGTGGTAATCGAATGGCTGTTTTGCTTTATGCGTTCTTCGAGTACAGTGCATTTATTGCGATTGCGGTCTATTTCTTCTGCCAATTTTCTATTGTGTTGCTGCGCATCGGTAAGTGTTTTTTCTAAAACAGCTGTACCTTCTTCGAGCGACGCGTTTTCCGCATCAAAGGCTTTTAGCTCAGTATCTATTGCTACTTTTTGCTGCTGTAATTGCTCAATTTGCTGGCTGTATTCTTTTTCTTTTGCCGAAAAATTTTCATAACTGCATAATATATATGATAACCTATAATCATCATATTGCGCTTTTAATTCATTATACTGTGCAGTCCGCTCCGCTTCCGACGAAAGCGGGGCAAGCTGTTTTTCTATTTCCAGTATGATATCATTGATCCGCAGAGCATTCTGCTGTGTACTTTCCAGTTTCCTGACCGCTTCCCGCTTACGGTCACGATATTTTGTTATACCGGCACATTCTTCAAATAAAAGACGGCGATCTTCTGGTTTGGCATTAAGTACTTCATCTACTTTATTTTGGCTGATGACACTTATCGAGTCCCTGCCTATTCCCGTGTCTGCAAACAGTCCGTATATGTCTTTTAAACGACAACGGGCTTTATTGATATAAAACTCACTCTCCCCCGTGCGGAAAAGTCGACGGGAAATAGTTATTTCTTGAAATTCAAGCGGTAATTTACCATCTTCGTTGTCAAACGTCAGGGAAACCTGCGCGATACCGGCTGGTTTTCTTGCAGAGCTGCCGGCAAATATTATATCTTCGGCCTTACTGCCGCGCAGGTTACGGATATTTTGTTCACCAAGCACCCAGCGGATAGCATCCGTTATATTACTTTTACCGCTGCCATTAGGCCCTACCACTGCTGTGATTCCTCTGTCAAATTCAATTTCGATTCTATCAGCAAACGATTTGAAGCCATATGCTTCTAGTCTTTTTAATAGCAAATATTCTCACCTGCTGTCTTTTTTATCTGTATAAATCGGAATCACGTCTATTTTTTTATCGGTATCTTTACCGTCGCAATCATATTTGGTTTTATGCCGCCCATTTTATCGGAAGGGATAAATATCTTTACAGTATATTTAGGTTCATCACCGTCTGGTGCAACTATCTGGGCAACAGTGCCGCCTATAATATTACCGTTTATCGTACATTCGGCATAAGCGCCTTCTTTTAATTTATTTGCCTGTTCTTCTGTAGTTTTTATTTCCAGCCATAAATAGTTGGAAGTAGCTATATCCAAAACATTTTGTCCGGCAGATAAATTGCTGCCTTCTTCTACATCCGTATAATAAGCGGTACCATTAGCTGAAGCATATAGTTCGGTGAGTCCTGTATTCTTCTGTGCTTCTTCGAGCGCCATTTTTGCCTGATTTAGTCGTGTTTGGGCCATTTGTAAATCGTCCGGCGTAACGCCACTAGGTGCGCTTACTACGCTTGTAGTCGTGGCAGGAGCAGGTGCTCCACTGCCTTGATTCATAGAAGCTCTCGCTGATTCTGCCGCAGATACTGCATTATCGTATTCATTACGGCTTATTGCTCCCAAATCGTAAAGATTTTTCATCTTGCTTTCATTGGCAAGGGCAGACTGATACTGGCTGTCATCAGCAGCCGGAGCAGGTGCAGCGGCTGCCGGTTGTGTTACAACCCTCGTCGATCCCTGTTGGTTTAAACTAACCATATTATCATATTGCTGCTGTGCCTGATCAACACTCTGCTGCAATTTATTAATATCATCCTGTGTTACATTTGGCTGTATTTGAGCCAGTGCCTGTCCGGCAGTGACATCTTCGCCATCCTTAACCAGAAACTTTTCCAACGTTCCATCAGTTAGAGTTTTTGTTTGTAAAAATGTTCCTGCTACACGTGCATCATAAAAGGTAAGATAAGCATTATATTGTCCGTATAACCATATACATAAGTTTAAAAGGACAATCACCAGCAATATGGCCGGCAATGCAAATTTTATAACGAAACTTACTTTACGACTGATATCAATTTCCAAAATTAACCCTCCTGAATGTTATCTGCCATTTCAAAAGAAGCATGACTTGCCGATAAATTCCCGTAAGATAGAATTATTAGGTATATCATCTTCATTGCTGATATCCTGGAAAAAATTTAAAAAATCAAGCAACTGTCTGGACGTGCTGTGTTCAGGTATTTCATCACTTATTTTTTCCAACAATGGATATGCATATTTTTTTAATACGGCAAGTTCATAAATAAGCGCAGAATTAAACATAATATCTGCATTTTCCTGATAAGGAAAAATATTCTTTTCTTCACCAGCACGCACTTCAGACCATTGCTTTATTGTTTTTAGTGCTGAAGATCCGCGAAATTGGTAATCGCGCACAATGCGCCGAATAAGGCGCGCTACGGTGGTAGGAATATTATTATGGCTGTCTATACCGAGCTGTGTTAAAGCGCTTATATAGATTTTATATATTTTATCCTCAGGAAGTGCTTTAGTCAAATTGGGATTAAGACCATGTATGCCCTCAATTATGACAGGTTGGTCAGGCAGCAGCAAAAGTTTGCGGCCGGACCATTCTTTTTTTCCTGTAATAAAATTATATTTAGGCATAGTTATTTCTTTTCCTGCTAAAAGATCTAAAATTTGTTTATTCAGCAGTTTACTATCAATGGCTTCAAACGCTTCAAAATCATATTCGCCTTTTTCTGTAAAAGGAGTGAACTCACGGTCTAAAAAATAATCATCCATTGATAAAGAAACAGGCCGCAGGCCGTTTACCAACAATTGTATACGTAAACGCTGGGCGAACGTTGTCTTGCCGGAGGAAGAAGGCCCGGCAATAAAAATAACGCGTCGTTTGCTCGTACTTTGAGTTATCATATCAGCTATATAAGCTATTTTTTTCTCTTGCAGTGCTTCCGAAATACGTATTAATTCACCAGCATGATGATTTTTTATGTAGTTATTCAATTCATTTACGTAATCACAATGCAATATATTAGCCCAGTGATCGGCTTCTGTCAAAAGTGCGGAAAGTTTCTCCTGTTTTTCTTTAGGCGGCAATTCAGAGGGGAACGGCAGTTCCGGTGTGCGCACTACGATGCCCGGGTGGTAAAAATCTATGGCAAAAAGACCGAGTTCACCTGTTTTCGGTAACATCGGCCCGTATAAATAATCATAGTAGTTTATGCAGGAATAAATACTGACACGATCCTGTTTTAAAGATTTTATCAGATCTGCTTTAGCATCTTGCTTATTCCTGTGAAAAAGGCAGACCGCGTCTTTTTTATTCAATGATTGTTTAACAATAGGAAGATCAGCAGCAATTAAGGCACGCATTTTTGCTGACAATTTCTCTATGTTATCCGCAGTGACCAATGATTCAGGCAATATTTTACAATAAATACCGTTATTCACGGAATGCTCAACGATTACTTCTGCCTCCGGTGAGATTTCCTGCATCGCGGCCATCAATAAAAAGAGTACGCTCCGTCTATAGATGACTACACCCTCTGTACTATTCATGTCTACTAATTCTAAGGTCTTATAATCCTTTACATCAGTTTGGAGATCTTTTAGGGTGTTGTCTATTTTTAACGCCGTTATGGGGCGAACATAAGCTTCATCCGTTTTAGCAAGCATATGACGTACTTTACTATTTATATGTTCTGTGGACACTGCGTTCAACTCCTTTTCCCATAAATAAAAGCCTAAATCAGCGTATAGACATACCTTTTTAGACTTTCATCATTTTATAATCAATATGTTTTTTTTAAAAAAAGATTTTTAATACTCTATAAATAATTGCAGCAACAATAGCTGTCGAAGGGATAGTCAAAACCCACGCTATAAACATCTGTTTAGCAACACCCCAGTGTACTGCCCTAACCCTTTTAGCTGTACCAACACCCATTATGGAGCCGGAAACTACATGCGTAGTGCTTACAGGTAAGGCCATCAATGTTGCCGAGAAAATTATAATAGATGAGTTTAAATCGGCAGCAAAACCACTTATTGGTTCGAGTTTAAATATTTTTCCCCCAACTGTTTTTATTATTTTCCAACCGCCCACAGCTGTACCACATGCCATAGCGATAGCCGCCATGATCTTTACAAACGTCGGTACATCGAATACTTGAAGGTAGCCAGCACTTAAAAGAGCGAGTGTAATGATCCCCATTGATTTCTGGGCATCATTTGAGCCGTGTGAAAAGGCCATCATGGCTGCGGAGAGAATTTGTGCTTTTTTAAATTTATTATTTATCGATGAAGGTTTACATCGGCCGAATACCATGAATAAAACAGTCATGACCACACATCCTGTAGCGGCAGCTATAACAGGTGACAAAACTAAAGAAAGCACTATCTTACCTATGCCCACAAAATTAAGGCCGCTGCTGCCAGTAGATACCAAAACGGCACCTATTATGCCACCGACCAATGCATGTGAGGAACTGCTTGGCAAAGCCAACCACCATGTCAGCGTGTTCCATATAATAGCACCACCCAAGGCCGCAATCAAAATCAACTCATTAACATGCTCAGCTGATTTGACTATGTCACCGCCAATGGTATGGGCAACGCCTGTACTGTACATGGCGCCGCAAAAATTAAGGAAGGCTGCCATTACTATTGCAGTGCGGGGACTTATCGCCCTTGTAGAAACAGAAGTCGCAATAGCATTTGCTGTATCATGAAACCCATTTATAAAATCAAACAGCAATGCCAAGAGAATAATAAGTATAATTAATATCTGGAATTCATGCATATTTCATTACTACGCCTCTTATCATATCTGCCAGAGATTCGCAATGATCCAGCGTATTTTCCAGATATTCGAGAATATCTTTCCACTTTATTATTTCAATAGGATCCTTTACCGTAGCAAATAACTGCGCGACTTCTTCACGGTAAAGCTTATCACCTGCACTTTCAATCTTGGATATTCTTGCTGTGTATTCCAGAATTTTATCTTCATTATGTTGAAGTTTATGTAAGAGCTTAAAAACTTCAGCAATATCAACCGTCGCTTCAATAAGAAGCTGCGACATTTGCAGCGCCGTCGGCCGAATAGTATCTATCCGGTACATTATAGCACGCTGCAAAGTTCCTTGTAAAAAGTCGACACCATCATCCAGCCCGTTAGCGATGGCATAAATATCTTCTCTGTCTATTGGGGTAATAAATGTGTGATTGAGCTTTTCAATAATCTTATCATTGATATCATCGGCGGCATGTTCGAGTTCAGTTATTGTTTTCATTTTTTCTTCAGCCCTGCTATAATCCGTCATCACTTGATTAATGATTAGGGCGCCTTGATGAAAATACTCAGCACTTCGCGCGAATAGATCATAAAATTCTGTATTTCTTTTTACAAGAAACATAAACTTCCTCCCAAGTTGCACCTGCAAATATTATTTTGTCTTTGGTAAACAATTATTATCAATAATTATTTTACAAGATATTAATAATTATTTTACAATATATAGACACACTGATGCAATATTATATTTTACCCGCGATACTATTATATAGTTTAACCATATAAATTAAATTTGTCCATATCCCCTACATATTTTCTAACTAACTGTTGTAAACGCCCCCGCTCTAAGATTTTCAAGAAAAAACGGCTGTTTTTAACGTTTGTTTTTATACTGCCCCGCCAAAATGTTCCCATCGAATATAGCTTTTAAGAGGAAAAAAGATACTATGACAGTAAAAAAATGACTTTACAATGCTTTAATAAAATAATAACACTTTTTTTACTTTTCAGCTCATTTTTTTCTGTATTCTTAGTAGTATTTCATAAAAAAACAGGCGCTAATATAAAATAAGCGTCTGTTTTACTATCAGTTTTTAGTAGAACCTAATGTCACTGGAGTAGTTAGCAGTGTTTTAAATAATCTTTTATTTCCGCAGCCATATTTTCCTTGGTACATGTTTTTTTATGTAGTATAGCTGCTATTTTCAATGATGCCAATCCTGCTGGCACAGATGATTTATTATATGTCTGCAACATATCGAGCAAAGCAAAATCATCAGCATTACCGGTATCAGCATGCAATGCTGTCAATACGCTGTCATTGAATTTATAAGGACTGGCCGTTGAGAGGACTACCATCGGTGTCATATCCCCTGTGCGCTGCTGATAATTCTGCGCAGCCTGCCAGGCAACAGCTGTATGCGGATCAATAGTATAGCCGTCATAGGCATCATAGACATCTTTTATCGCCGTCAAGGTCTGTTTTTCATCGACCCAGCCTGCGGCAAATATTTCTTGAAGCTGTGCTATGCATTGTTTGTCCGCAGTATAACTGCCCTTCTCATTAAGTTCGTCCATCCATGTTTTTATTTTTGCCGCATCCCCGGTAATATGATATAAAAGCCGTTCCAGATTGCTGGAAATCAATATATCCATAGACGGGGAAATAGTTTTAAAAAACTCACGGTTTCGATCGTATTTACCTGTAGTAAAAAAGTCGGTCAATACATTATTTGAATTAGAGGCACATACTAATTTATTTATAGGCAAACCCATTCTTTTGGCATAATAGCCGGCCAAAATATCGCCAAAATTACCTGTCGGCACAGAATAATTCACTTTTTCTGCCAGCTTAATTGAGCCATCTTTTACCAGTTCGCAATACGCACTAAAATAATAGACAATCTGTGGTAAAAGCCTGCCCCAATTTATGGAATTTGCAGAGGAAAGTTCATATCCTTCATCGTGTAATTCTTTATTTAAGGGTTTGTTATTAAAAATATTTTTTACTCCCGTTTGGGCATCGTCAAAATTGCCTTCAATAGCAATTACGGCGACGTTATTTCCCTTTTGCGTTATCATTTGACGACGCTGCATATGGCTGACACCATGTTGGGGATAAAAAACAATAATTTTAATTTTAGGCACATCACAGAAACCTTCCAGTGCAGCCTTTCCTGTATCACCAGAGGTAGCCACAAGAATGACAACGTCATTTTTCTGCTTCGTTTTTTGCAAAGCCGTTGACATGAGCTGGGGCAGTAATTGCAGAGCCATATCCTTAAACGCACTGGTCGGGCCATGCCAAAGCTCCAGTATATATTTTCCGTCTGCTAGCTTCGTAAGCGGTGCTATGGCGGGTGTATCAAATTTTTTATTAGTATATGCAGCTTGCACGCAATGACTTATTTCTGCATCAGTATAATCAGGTAAATATAAGGACAATATTTTGGAAGCACGTTCCTGATACGAAGATGATAAGAGCTCCATCAAAAATGCATTATCTATCTGGGGAATCTCATCAGGGACGAACAAACCACCATCAGCGGCTATTCCCTTTATAATTGCTTGAGCGGCATCAATATGGTCATTCTTACTCCTGGTGCTGGTGTATTTCATGTTTGATCCTTTCTCAGCCTTCTGGGAAAAATTCATTATGGATTATATTTACGGCTTCTTTCAAAGAAGAACTCTTGATAAGGCAGGAAATACTTATTTCTGATGTACTTATGACGTCTATATTGATTCCCGCTTTCGACAATGCGCCAAACATTCTAGCCGCAATGCCAGGGCTGCCCAACATGCCTACGCCGACAATGGAAACCTTGGCTACATCTTTTTCAATCAATACACCAATTGCGTTGAGGTCACCAGCTGCTTTATCCACTACTTCCTTAGCAGTACTGAGATCTTCGGAAGCTACGGTAAACACCATATCAGTGACATTTTTTTCAATATTACGGATACTTTGTACTATCATATCAACATCAATACTTTTTTCTGCCAGGGCCGAGAAAATGGAATAGGCAATACCGGGATTATTAGGAACTCCCAATACGGCTATTTTAGCTACTTTATCATCATGGCTTACGCCTCTTATTACGAACCCTTTTTCTTCCATCGTATATTCCTCCCTAATTATTGTACCGGGTTTATTGGTAAAGGTAGATCTAACATGAATAGGAATATTCATTAATTGGCCGACTTCAACAGAACGCGGCTGCATGACACCAGAGCCAAGCCGAGCCATTTCGAGCATTTCGTAGTAAGTTATCTCTTTCATTTTACGGGCATTCTTGACTATTCGGGGATCTGCTGAATAAATACCTTCAACATCGGTATATATTTCACAAGAATCCGCATGCAAAGCGCCGGCCAGAGCGACAGCAGAAGTATCAGAACCGCCACGTCCTAAAGTTACAGGGTCGCCCAACTGATCGCATCCTTGGAAACCAGCGACAATGACAATATTACCTTTATCGAGTTCATCCAAAACACGCTGCGGTTTTATATCCAAAATTTTCCCTTTTGTGTGGACTGCATTGGTCTTTATCCCTGCAAGAGAACCGGTCAATGATACAGCTTTTTCTCCTAATGACTTAAAGGCCATAGTTAAAAGTGATATGGATACTTGTTCACCTGTAGTGAGCAGCATGTCCATTTCTCGCGTATATTTATACGGATTACTGTCAATTTTGTTAGCCAACTCTATTAATTCGTCGGTAGTGTTTCCCATTGCGGACACTACAACAACTACCTTATCATCTTTTCCTTTTTCGTTAACTATACGCTTGGCGACATTCATTATCTTCTCTGTAGTGCCTACAGAGCTGCCGCCAAATTTCTTTACAATCAATGCCATTATTATCCCCCTAAATCACTTAATTTAGCGAAAGACCTGCATCGATGAATGCATCGCTAAGTGTAGCAGTTGTTACATTATACAACACAATCTCTCATTGTGTATAGATGTTATAGCAAAAAATATTACCATTTGCCCATAAAAAAATCAATCCTTGCATTTTTACCTAAATAGGCATAAAAATAATTGCATTAAAGTTCAATTAACTTAAATATTATTCTAACATATTATTAAAGCCAGTGAAAATAATATTTAAAATACAAGGAAACTGTTATATTATATTGCAGTTTTCTGTCTGTTTTGCTATTATTGAAAGGTAGTAATATTATTTCTAGGAGGAGATCTCATGAAAGTGGCTGTTGTAATGGGCAGCGATTCAGATTTACCAGTCTTGAAACCAGCAATTAAATTATTGCATGATTTCAATGTTGAGACAGAAGTTATTGTAGCTTCAGCTCATCGCACTCCATCCAGAGTACGTGAATTTGTCTCTACGGCTCAGGAACGCGGCATTGGGGCTTTTATTTCTGCAGCTGGTGCAGCGGCTCATCTAGGAGGCGTTATAGCTTCTTATACAACACTTCCTGTAATTGGTGTTCCCATAAATGCAACTGCATTAAACGGAATGGATGCTCTTTTAAGTACGGTACAGATGCCTTCGGGTATTCCTGTTGCTACCATGGCGATAAATGGTGCTAAAAACGCTGCCATTTTCGCAGTAGAAATTTTCGCATTAAGTGATCCTGTTTTGCGCCAAAAACTTTCTGATTACCGTCTACAGATGGCTAAAGAAGTGGAAGCTAAGGCAGCTAAAGTCGCTAGCGAATTACAATAAGATTATTACAGGGGGAGTTATTATGAGTAAAAAAAAGTTATATGAAGGTAAAGCTAAGACTGTCTATACCACAGATAATCCTGATGAACTTCTTGTTTATTACAAGGACGATGCTACTGCCGGCAACGGTGCCAAAAAAGGCACAATAGTTGGGAAGGGCGTTTTAAACAACAAAATTTCCGCATTTTTCTTTGATATGCTTGCCAAACAAGGCATCGAACACCACTACATCAATATGCCTAGTGACAGAGAAATGATCGTGAAAAAACTTGACATAATTCCTTTAGAAGTAGTGCTTCGTAACGTAGCAGCAGGAAGTCTTGCCAAACGCCTCGGTCTTAAAGAAGGCACAAAGATGTCTACCCCTATACTTGAATATTATTACAAATGTGATGAACTAAACGACCCTATGGTCAATAAATTCCACATTAAAGCAATGAACTGGGCAACAGAAGACGAACTGGCACAGATTGAAAAAGCTGGTTTGAAGATCAACTCAATTATGACTGATTATTTAAAAACTAAAAATATAGATCTCATCGATTTCAAACTTGAATTTGGCCGCTATCATGGAAAAGTACTTTTAGGTGATGAAATTTCTCCTGATAACTGTCGTTTCTGGGACAGCACAACTCATGAAAAGCTTGACAAGGACCGTTTCCGCAGAGATTTGGGACATGTCGAAGATGCTTATAAAGAAATTCTGCACCGTCTAACTGGTAAACAAGTTTAACATAGAGTTCAACATAGGAGAGAAATAAATAGATGGCTGATATTTCCGCATCAAGCAAGTGGCATGAAGAATGCGGCATTTTCGGCGCGTACTCGCATACTGAAGATGTTTCAATGATGACTTATCTAGGGCTTTATGCCTTACAGCATCGCGGTCAGGAAAGCGCTGGTATCGCTGTAACCGATGGTGCATGGATGGATGTTTCCCGCGGTATGGGACTGGTAAATGAAGTTTTCCGTCACCAGATTCCCCATATGGATAACCAATACATTGCTGTCGGTCACGTTCGTTATTCAACTACCGGCTCCAGTCTGCTGGCTAACACGCAGCCGTTAATGGTCAATTATGCCGGAGGTAAGATCAGCTTAGCGCATAATGGCAATCTTACCAATGCTGCACAAATACGTCGGGAAATGGAAGAGCAAGGAAATATTTTTCAAACTTCCATAGACTCTGAAGTCTTTGTCAATCTTATCGCCCGTTCCAAGGCAGCTTCTATAGAAGATAAGATTATAGAAAGCATGAAAAAAATTGAAGGTGCCTATTGCCTTACAATTATGACAGAGGATAAATTAATAGGCGCTCGTGATCCGCATGGTTTTAGACCTTTATGTATAGGCCGGGCTGGGGACACATGGGTTTTATCTTCTGAATCATGTGCACTTTCTGTCGCTGGCGTACATTATGTGCGTGATGTTGAACCAGGTGAAATGGTCGTAATTGATAAACATGGCTTGAAGTCTTATAAATTTGCTACAGTCGAAAAAAAGGCTGCATGCATCTTTGAATATATATATTTTGCCCGTCCGGACAGTATTATAGACGGACAGAGTGTACATGAAGCCCGTTTCATGATGGGACGCATCCTCGCCAGAGAATCAAAATTTAAAGGTGATATTGTAATATCCGTACCGGATTCGGGAACTACCGCAGCTACGGGTTTTGCTTATGAATCGGGAATTCCTTTTGTAGAAGGGCTCATAAAAAATAGATATATCGGCCGTACTTTCATCCAGCCTACGCAAAAGAAACGGGATATTGCGGTTAAATTAAAACTTAACCCTATCGTTTCCGTGGTTAAGGATAAGGACATAATAATGGTAGATGATTCTATTGTTAGAGGCACTACTAGTGGGAAAATTGTACGCATGCTGCGTAAAGCAGGGGCGAAGTCTATTCGCATGTGCGTTAGTTCCCCACCGATAGGTTATCCCTGCTATTATGGGATAGATACTTCTGTCCGTAAAGAATTGATTGCGGCAACAAAGACAGTAGAGGAAATACGCGAATATATAAAAGCTGATGCTTTGCATTTCCTGTCATTGGAAGGTTTGAAGGCAAGCATCCAATCAGCTAGCAGTGATGATATGTGCTGTGCTTGCTTCAATAATTATTATCCTGTTGAGTCGCCTAAAAACGATACAGTTGGTGCCGATAAATATGTATTTGAACATTTGAAAAAATGAATACGGATTCCGTGTCAGCTATAGTTGGCACGGAATTCTTTATTCATTATATGGGGGATAAGATGTCTGAAAAAGAAAAAGTCAGTCTGACATACCGTGATGCCGGAGTTGATATAGATGCCGGAAATTATTCGGTATCACTTATAAAAGACAGTGTAAAAGCTACGTACCGTCCAGAAGTCCTTGGTGATTTGGGCGGATTTGGTGGTTTATTTGCTCTAAACACAGCTAAATATAAAGAACCTATACTAGTATCTGGAACAGACGGAGTCGGTACCAAGTTAAAACTCGCCTTCATGTTTGATAAACATGATACAATCGGCCAGGATGCTGTGGCCATGTGTGTCAATGATGTGCTTGTCCAAGGTGCAGAACCACTTTTCTTTTTAGATTACTTGGCTGTTGGTAAGCTTGAACCAGAAAAAGTAGCAGCTATTGTTAAAGGTATTGCCAATGCCTGCAAGGAATCCGGTTGTTCTCTAATAGGCGGAGAAACTGCGGAAATGGCTGGTTTTTATGCTGATGGTGAATATGATATCGGCGGTTTTACTGTAGGTGCCGTAGAAAAATCAAAAATAATTACCGGTAAAAAAGTAGCTCCAGGCGATGTTCTTATTGGCCTGCCTTCAACAGGTCTCCATTCCAATGGTTACTCATTAGTTAGAAAAATATGTTTCGAACATATGGGCTTTAAAGGTAATGAATATATACAGGAACTAGGAACAGAATTAGCAACGGAATTATTAAAACCGACAAAACTTTATCCTAAAAGCTGTCTGCCGCTCATTGCCAACTTTGATTTACATGCTATGGTACATGTCACAGGCGGCGGTTTTTATGATAATATACCGCGTATTTTACCAGAAAAATGTGGTGCCTTAATCGATGCATCCGCATGGCAGATGCCCGCTATTTTCTCCCTTCTGCAAAAGTGGGGAAATGTCGCATGGACAGAAATGTACCGTACCTTCAACATGGGAATAGGTATGATAATAGTAGCTGCTGCTAAAGATGTAGAAAAGATACAAAAACAGCTTACAGCCCAAAATGAATCTTCTTATGTAATAGGAACCATCGTCTCGGGAGACAGAAATGTAACCATAAAAGGCGGGGTATTCGATGAATAAACCTGTCTTAGGTGTTTTGGCTTCAGGACGTGGTACCAACCTTCAATCAATAATGAATGCCCTAAATAACGGCCAGTTTTCTGCTGAAATAGGCATTGTTATAACAGATAAACCGCAGGCAGGTGCACTTGAACGCGCAGCTAAAGCTGGTATTCCCAATATATGTATTGATCGTAAAAAGTATGGTACGAGAGAAGATTTTGAAAAAAAATTGCTTTCCGTATTACGGAAACACAATGTTGAACATATAATTCTGGCAGGTTTTATGCGCATTTTGAGCCCTTTGTTTATAAAAGAATATAAAAATCACATATTAAATATCCACCCTGCCCTTTTACCGTCTTTTACTGGCGCTCATGCCCATCGGGACGTTCTTGCCTACGGTGTCAAAATATCAGGTTGTACTGTCCATTTTGTCGATGAAGGTACCGATAGTGGTCCTATCATCATCCAAGCCGCAGTTCCTGTACTCGATGATGATACGGAAGAATCACTGGCAGCACGGGTATTGCAGCAAGAACATATCATTTATCCGAAAGCTGTTGAATTGTATTTAAAGGGAAAGCTCAAAATAACAGGCCGCAGAGTATTAGTAAAAGAATAAATACAGGTGGGGGATTTTTTTGAAAATAAAAAGAGCACTTATCAGCGTATCCGATAAAACGGGCATTATTGATCTTGCTAAGGCACTTCATGAAGCAGGGGTAGAGATCGTTTCAACAGGTGGAACGATGAAAGCCTTGAAAGCAGCAGGTATACCTGTACTATACGTAAGTGATGTCACCGGTTTCCCTGAAATTATGGATGGACGTGTAAAAACATTAAATCCGTATATCCATGGCGGTATATTAGCTGTGCGCGACAATCCTGAACATCAAAAAGCTATGCAAGAACATCACATTACAGGTATAGATCTAGTAGTAGTTAATTTATATCCATTTAAACAAACAATTGCCAAACCAAATGTTTCTTTAAACGAAGCCATTGAAAATATAGATATAGGCGGCCCTGCAATGATTAGAGCGGCTGCTAAAAATTTTAAATATGTAACGGTCGTTGTTAACCCAGACCATTATGCAGAAATCGCTGCCATGTTGAAAAAGGGTGAAGTACCTGACGATTTTAGAATGAAACTGGCACAGGAAGCATTTAAACATACTGCTGAATACGATGATTGCATTCAAAATTACTTGTTGCAAAAAATGGAAAAATGAATATAAAAAAGAAAAGCTTAAAGATAAAAGACAGGCAAATAAAAGATATTATTTTAACTGTAACGCTTAAGCATTTACTGAACTTACAGGATAATTATCCATTAAACGAATTATAAATAAGAAGCGCACTTAAAAATTAAGTGCGCTTTTGACAATGCATAGGAGGAATAATGTGGACGTATTAGTAATTGGTTCAGGTGGACGGGAACACACGCTCGTATGGAAACTAGCACAAAGCAGTAAGGCAGGGAAAATATATGTTCTTCCTGGCAACCCAGGAATGAAGGACATTGCTGAATGTGTCAGTGATATTGATATCAGTGATAATAATAAAATTGCTGACTTTGCGAAAAAAAATAATATAGGATTAGTTGTTATCGGCCCTGAAGTACCTTTAATGAATGGTCTGGTAGATGCTTTGCAAAAAATTGGCATACCTACATTCGGACCTACTATGGCAGCAGCACAGTTGGAAGGTTCAAAATCATTTTCCAAAAAAATAATGAAAAAATATGCTATTCCCACTGCTAAATATGAAATTTTTCATGATGCAGCGACAGCTAAGGAATATATAAAAAAAGAAGGAGCTCCCATAGTTGTCAAAGCGGATGGGTTAGCCGCTGGCAAAGGTGTCATCGTGGCAGAAACAGTCCAACAAGCACTGGATGCCATAGATGAAATTATGTGTGATAAAGCCTTCGGCAGTGCCGGTGATTGCGTCGTAGTTGAAGAATTTCTTGCAGGCGAAGAAGCATCGGTATTGGCATTTACAGATGGTGACACAATAATCCCGATGCTTGCCGCACAAGACCATAAGCGTGTCTTTGATGGTGATAAGGGTCCAAATACCGGTGGCATGGGTACATACGCGCCGGCGCCTGTAGTTGATGATGCTATGATGAAGAAAGTACAAAAAGAAGTTTTAGAACCTATCATAGCCGCCATGCGAAAAGAAAACAGAAAATACCAAGGCTGTCTTTATGCTGGATTAATGATAACAGCAGCGGGACCAAAAGTCATAGAATTTAACGCCCGTTTTGGTGATCCTGAAACACAAGTTATTCTGCCATTATTAAAAAGTGATCTAATTGAAATAATGTTATCCTGCACTGATGGTACACTGCAAAAGCAAAATATTATCTGGGACAAAAAAGCTGCTGTTTGTGTCGTCCTGGCATCAGGGGGGTATCCTCACCAGTATAAGAAGGGTGAGCTTATAAACGGCATCGATGAAGCAAATGCAGCAGGTGCCCTTGTCTTCCATGCAGGAACAATGGAAAAAAATGGGAAAATATTTACAAATGGTGGCAGGGTATTAGATGTTGTAGCAACTGGTGAAGATATAAAAGAAGCTATAGAAAATACATACAAAAAAGTTGCTTTAATCAATTTTAACAATATGCATTTTCGTCATGATATAGCGCAAAAAGCTTTTCGTCATCTAAGGAAATAAGTTATTTATATATTTTGCAACACTCTGGAATTAGCTAGTTAATAATGAGTTCTTATTTGAAAAACAATTAAAATAAGAACTCATTTATATTATTTATAGGGATTTAAAATACAATAATGAGTATTTATTAATGATAAGAAATATTTATAATAAACTTAAAAATATTTATAAAAAAGTTTTTTTTAGCAGGAATGATTGCAAGTTTGTCGAAATATTTATCATACAGAAAAAAGAAAGAAGTGGTACATATGACAAGGTTAGAATTTAAGAAAGAAAAACCGTTTTGTCTGAATTTACAAAAAAAGGTGAATGTTATACGCTATTATCAACAAATGGAACCAAGAAAAACGATTCGCTATAAACAAGAATGTGAACATCGTTTTGATTGCAAGGAATGCACTAATTGCGTCCATGCTTTTCATCCGATTGGTTCTGAATTTTTACAGGGGTGATAATATATCATTAAAAATAATTGCAAATAATAAATATCTGTTAATTTTGAAAATAAATATAATAGCCAATTTTAAAACGCCCATAAATACTAATTTCCTTAATTTGATTAGTATTTATACGGGCGTTTTTGTTTAAAAATATATGCAGGTAAATATCTTTTCATAGCGAATAACTTTAAGTGCCTGCATAATTGATAATATAAAAAAATATTCTCATGTATTATAAAATGATACAGTCATTATTTTTACGATATCGCATTAGTCTTAATAGCAGGTATTATTTTATAAAGGAGAGATATTAAAATGAGTAATCTTTTAAATGACATTTATTATTTTGTTTCAACAAAAAAGAATTGCGGTTTATTAATTTTTCGTATTGTGCTAGGTATAATGTTTATGTGGCATGGATTTCCTAAATTGAGCGGTGGTCCGGAAAAATGGCTTGCTATTGGTCAGGTTATGTCAGTTTACGGTATAACCTTCGCACCTGTCCTATGGGGATTTTTATCTGCTTTCACTGAATGCATTGGTGGATTATTGATATTTTTAGGCTTATTTTATCGCCTGGCAGCAATCTTACTTTTCTGTAACCTCTTAGTAGCATTCAGCAGTCAAATGCTGCAAAACAAAGGTCTCTCTAAATCGTCCCAATCATTAGAAGACGGTTTTAGTTTTTTAGCAGCTTTATTTATTGGACCAGGTAGATACAGCCTTGATTATTATCTTAATATAGATCGGCAAATAGAATAGCTTTTTTCGAAAACTGTTATGCTTTTCGTTTTGCATAACAGTTTTTGTATAAAAAAAATAACCTGCTACGCAGGTTAGCAATCATAATATATAAAACCGTTAAAATAATTTTCAGAATTGTTTCTTAGACACACTTTTTCATATTGCAATTCAAAACATTTTTAGATAATTATTTCCTATTAATATTTACTATCCAAACTATAATTACTGATTCAAATAGTAAATATTAATAAGCATTGTTATTTTATTGCAAACTTATAATGTAAAAATAATAAGTGTAATTTAACAGCTAATCTTTTTCTATATTTATTATTGAAGTATATCTATTATCCATTTTATCAAATACATGTGCATATTTACTAGTTATATTTATATCGCTATGCCGTAATACTTGTTTGACAATTTGTAAATCTTTAGTTTTACTATACAACAAAGTACCACAAGTATGGCGAAGCATATGGCAGCTAATCCCAGCTTTTTTATACCCTGCGGTATCTAACCATGCGTCTATGCTGCGCCGTATATTGCGTCTATCTATCCTGCCGCCTCTATTGCGGTTTCCCACTGCGGTGAAAACAGGTTCTCCCAGCGCATCAATTTTCATTTTGTTGAAATAGCGGAGTTTTATGTACTTATGCAAATATTTGAGGACATCACTACGGGGATATATGAAATCATTATGTCCCTTACCATGGATATATATGGTTTTTACCCGCCAATCAATATCGGCAACAGACATTCTATACACCTCTATGGTACGCAATCCTTCAAGCGCCATTAGCATTATCATGACCTTATCCCTAATGTTTTCAACGTGTTCTTCATCATCGGGAATAATAGAAAGCAGATGTTCTAACTGCTCGATTCTCAGAAATTTAAGCGGTGATATATCTTTGGGCTCATATGCCTTTACACCAACATCTTTAGCCGGATTAACCTTAATTAATCCCAATTTTACAGCTGTATTATAAAATTGTTTAATAGCGTTAAGCTTGCTTTTTATGCTGCTCTTTTTCATTTTTAAGCGAATTAGGACATCACGATAATAGGTAAACTCATATTCCGTTATTTCAAGTGGTTGTCGTTTATTATAATGGCACCAGTCTATATAGCTATCTATTGATGAATAATAGTTGCGTAAAGTATCTTCTGATGGTTCACCGTGTGAGAGATAACGTTCTAAAAACCTCTTATAATTCAAGACAAAACTGTTGGCATTTATCTCATATTTAGGCACAAAATTAGGGATAGCCATAAAATTCTCAGTAGCAGCAGCTAATTTCCCGTTAGGTTTCATTATAAACCTCTTTTCTGGTATTAAATAAGCATAATCATTTTTCTAAGTCCTATTTTTTATGAAGTAGGACTTAGAAAAAAAGGCACTTAGGACGTGCTGAAAAAATAATAAAATAGTCAGTCGTGTAGTGACAGACTTAACCTCGAAAATAATTATAACATATTTTTTCTTTTTACGCATTTATCCTATTATTTTAGTGAAAATAAAATGATTTCCTTCTTAAAATTGGCTTTCTAACATCCATTTTAAGGCCGTTTTATATTCTTTTTGTATATTTATATGTAATATAATGATTTTCCTTTTAAAATAGTCATATGGCAATATACAAATATTATCACCACATAAAAATGTTTACTGCAATGTATTATTTAGTATTTTATAGTTTTTAATAATTAATATTAAAAACTATTTAAGATTAATGTGATTCAATTACTCACTTTTATTTATATATTATAAAATAACATTTATTTGTTTCATTATCTAGTAATAAATAATGAGTATTTATTACTAGCGTCATCTGTTAAACTTTAAACATCTGTTATTTTAAAGAAATTATCTTCATATTGCAAGTTTATAGTTTCTATAATCTCTCGCATACTTTTTTTCTTCACACACCATTTTTCAGCTTCTTTTCTAGCAGCTAACAAAATATCTGTATCATTGAGCACATCTGCAATTTTTAGATCAGGTAAACCGTGCTGCATTGCCCCAAAAAATTGTCCTGGTCCACGAAGACGTAAATCCGCTTCAGCCAGCACAAAACCATCGCTTATTTTTTCCATAAGGGAAAGTCTTTCCTTAGTTTTACTGCTTTTACTATCAGATAATAATATACAATAGGATTTATATGATCCTCTGCCAACACGGCCTCTAAGCTGATGCAGTTGGGCAAGGCCAAAGCGCTCTGCACCTTCTACTACCATGATAGAAGCATTGGGAACATTCACCCCTACTTCAATGACTGTAGTGCTTATGAGTAAATTAACCTTATTAGTAAAAAAGTCCTGCATTATTTTACCTTTTTCCTTTGCAGATAATTTACCATGCAGTAAAGCACAATTAACATCTTTAAAAATGCCCGTACGTAATTCTTCAAATATTGCTTCAGCTGATGCAGCACCGACATTTTCAGAAAGCTCTATTAAAGGACAAACAACATATGCTTGCCTGCCTGCTTTTATTTGTGCCAATACAAATTGATAAACTTTTTCACGAGCATTTTTAGTACGCAAAAAAGTGCGTATGTTTTTACGCCCTGGTGGAAGCTGGTGTATTACAGACACATCCAGATCTCCATATACTGTCAACGTCATCGTCCGCGGTATAGGTGTAGCTGTCATAACCAATACATCTGGTGTTTGTTCAGCTTTAGTTTCGAGACGGGCCCTTTGGGCAACACCAAAGCGATGCTGTTCATCCGTAATTACTAAACCAAGCTTAGCAAACTGTACCTTATCCTGAATGAGCGCATGGGTGCCGATTATTATCTGCCATTCGCCATTTTTAATATATTGCAATGCTTCATTATGTTCTTTTGCAGAAAGGCTGCCAATCAAAAGACCAACTTTTATACCAAAAGGGTTGAGTAATTTATTAAAATTGTCAAAATGTTGTTTTGCCAGCACTTCAGTTGGTGCCATCAACGCACCTTGCCAGCCATTTTCCACTGCTTTAACCAATGCCATAACAGCAATTACGGTTTTACCGGAACCTACATCACCTTGTAAAAGGCGTTGCATAGGTCTTGTTGATTGCATATCAAGACATATTTCATTCCATACTTTTTCTTGGTCATCTGTCAATTTAAAAGGCAGTGCCTTATAGATTTTTTTCACAAGATTGCTATTGGGTAGACA
Organism: Pectinatus cerevisiiphilus; assembly: GCF_004341685.1. Lineage (GTDB taxonomy): Bacteria > Bacillota > Negativicutes > Selenomonadales > Selenomonadaceae > Pectinatus > Pectinatus cerevisiiphilus. Next base: position 160,179 of record NZ_SMAA01000006.1, on the reverse strand, counting down.
GCGAATACCTTGTTTATTTTGACTGTTTATTTTACGCATATAAATGAGTCCGCATTGTATCATAAAAAGTTCTTCAAAAATAAGCATTTCTCGTGATTCTTTTATGTCATTTTTAGTCTGCGGAAAGTGAATTTTGCGTAAGGCATCTGTTTTTGATAGAAGATGATATGCTGCTATTATTGATCTATCTAGAGCGCAAGGTATATTATCAAGGGTGGACAATACATTTTCTAATACACTGCGATAAAATTTAGGCTTTATCATGTCAGGGAGCGTATATAAGGGGAGAAATTGACATTGGTTATTATTCGTATCGTCAAGTAAAAAATAGGAAATAACTTGTTTAATGCATAGTTGACCATAGCCATTATAAGCATAACCTGTTTTTCCTCTCACAAATAAAGACATCCCAGGTTTTAAAGATCTCTTTAGGAAAGGCTGGTTAAACCATATGACTTGTGTCGTCCCAGTACCGTCATGCAATATGACTGTAATTATTTTCATTCCCCTATGTGATGTTTTTTCCTGTACATTTAAGATTGAACCTTTTATATTGACTGTCGCATCAGGTTCAATTGCATTTATTGCCGTTATTTCACTTTGGTCACTATACCGCTTGGGATAATATGTCAAAAGATTGTATATATTTCCTATGCCAATTTTTTTTAAAGCCTGTGCTTTCTTGGGGCCGACGCCTTTTATATATTGGATATTTTCTCTAAAATTCATTTCATCACCATATAATAGAAAAAGGATTTAAATAAACAGTAGAGGGCATAATACAAATTGCGTATCATGCCCTCTATTTGCAGCAATATGCCGCGTCTTAATCTTCTTTATGTTTTTTTGCTACAGTCGTCTTGATGGAAAGGTCACGTAACTGTTTATTGTCAACATCAGAAGGTGCCTGTGTCATCAAGCAAGAAGCACTTTGTGTTTTCGGAAAAGCAATTACGTCACGGATAGATTTACGTTTAGCCATAATCATGACCAAACGATCAAGTCCAAAGGCAATACCGCCATGAGGTGGAGTTCCATACTTGAAAGCGTCAAGCATAAAGCCAAATTTTGCACGTGCCTGTTCAGGTGTAAGGCCAATAGCTTCAAATACTTTTTCTTGGAGATCGCTATTGTAAATACGAAGGCTGCCGCCACCTATTTCAGTGCCGTTCAAAACCATATCATACGCTTTTGCTTTTACACGTCCCGGGTCTGACATAAGATATTGGACATCTTCATCACAAGGTGCTGTAAAGGGATGATGCATAGCTTTCCAGCGCTTTTCTTCTTCTTCGTATTCAAACATTGGGAAGTTTACTACCCACAGGAAAGACAATTTATCGGGATCGATAAGATTTCTACGGCGTCCCATTTCAAGACGAAGTTCACCTAAAGCCTGTGCAACAACTAAAGGTTTATCAGCTACTACCAACAGTAAATCGCCGGTTTTAGCACCAGTAGCTTCTTTAATTTTATTAAATGTTTCTTCCGAATAAAATTTCTTAAACGGTGATTTTATTTCAGAATCAGTATATTGGATCCATGCAAGACCTTTAGCTCCATAATTTTTGACATATTCAACAAGGCCATCAAGTTCACGACGGGGAATATTTGCATAACCTTCAACATTAATGACTTTAACTTGTCCACCATTTTTCAGAACTGATTCAAATACCTTAAATTCAGAACCACGTACATATTCGGAGATATCCATCAGTTCCATGCCAAAGCGTAAATCAGGCTTATCGGAGCCGAACCGGTCCATTGCATCCTGCCATGTCATGCGCAAGAACGGGCCAGTAACTTTAGAAGCAATGGCCTTATCAAAAAGTTCGATGACCATATTTTCCATAGTGTTTAATATATATTCCTGATCTATAAATGACATTTCTATATCCAGCTGCGTAAATTCTGGTTGACGATCTGCACGCAAATCTTCATCACGGAAACAGCGGACTATTTGAAAATATTTTTCGTAACCGGCCAGCATAAGAATCTGCTTAAAAATCTGCGGTGACTGAGGTAGCGCATAAAATTTACCAGGATTCAAGCGACTGGGAACAAGAAAGTCACGAGCACCTTCTGGTGTGCTTTTAGTGAGCATCGGTGTTTCAATTTCCAAAAAACCGTTTCTATCAAAATAATCACGCATAATTTTAGTAACGCGATGACGCAAAATAATATTTTTTTGCATTTCAGGACGACGCAGATCAAGATATCTGTATTTTAAGCGTAATGTTTCGTCAACATCTATATTGTCCTGAATATAGAATGGAGGCGTTTGGGCAGTATTTAATATGCGAAGTTCTTCACAGTAAATTTCCACTTCACCTGTCGGCATATGCGGATTAATGGTTTCAGCCGAGCGTAGTGACACGCGGCCACGTACTGCTATGACATATTCAGAGCGTAATGATTCAGCTTTAGGAAAAGCCTGTTCTCCCATCTTATCTTCAGCGAAGACAGTTTGTACAAGACCGGATCTGTCACGTAAATCAACAAAAATAAGTCCGCCATGATCACGGCGTCGTGACACCCAGCCGCATACTACAACTTCCTTGCCCGTATCATCTTTGCTAATTTTACCGCAATGATGTGTGCGGGACATACCTTCTAATGTTTCCATTATTGTTTATTCACCTCAAAAATAATCTTATCTATTAATGCAGCAAAAGGCACTGCCATCTGTTCACTATCTTTCATATTACGTACAATTGCATTTGCCGTGGCTAATTCATTATCACCAATGATAACAGCATATTTTGCACCATTTTTATTGGCTTGTTTCATTTGAGATTTCATACTGCGCCCTGCATAATCCATAAGTGCAGATAAATTATTGCTGCGTAGCTGCTGAAGAATTTTAATTGCAGCTTGTTCTGCCTTTTTTCCTAAAGCGATAATAAATACATCGCAGGCAGAATTCTGTACAGGCAAAAGTTTTTGTGTTTCAAGAGCCAATAATACACGTTCTAAACCGGTAGCAAAACCAACCGCCGGTGTAGAATCACCACCGCATTCTTCAATAAGGCCGTCATAACGACCGCCACCCAAAATAGCACTTTGTGCTCCTAACGGTAGATATTTAAATTCGAAAGCAGTTTTTGTATAATAGTCAAGGCCGCGTACTAAATGTGAATCAAGGACAAAATCAATTCCTAAGTTTGTCAATGATTCCTGGAGTTCACTGAAATGACTGGCACAATCATCACATAAATAGTCCGTGATTTCAGGGGCACCCTCAGCCAATTCCTTACAATGCGGGTTTTTACAATCAAGTATGCGCAAAGGATTACGCGTATAACGTGACTGGCAGTCCTTACATAATTCAGCAAATTTATCTTTAAAGAAAGCCTGTAATTTTTCTCTATAAACAGGGCGGCATTTAGGACAACCTACTGAATTTATTTTCAAAAGAATATCTTTTAAACCCAATCCCTTTAATAAAGCATCCCCCAGGCTTATTACTTCGGCATCAATCAGTGGACTTTGTTCACCAATGGCTTCCACGCCAAATTGATGGAACTCGCGGTACCTGCCAGCTTGCGGTTTATCATAGCGAAACATTGAACCGATATAGAAAAATTTATTAATACTGCCATTGGCATATAATTTATTTTGCAGATAAGCCCTTACAACCGAAGCCGTATTTTCCGGGCGTAATGTGATACTGCGTCCCCCTCTATCGGGAAATGTATACATTTCTTTTTCTACTACATCAGTAGTTTCTCCTATGCCGCGCATAAATAGTTCTGTATGTTCAAAGATAGGTGTCCTGATTTCATTAAATCCATACAATGCACAAAGCGTACGTATTTTGTTTTCCAAATACAGCCACTCATGTATGGTATCAGGCAATATATCTTTAGTCCCACGTGGGACAGTTGTAAGCATAAGTATCTCTCCCTATTTTCCATAAACTTCCTGCATTAAAGAAACGCGTCGACCAATATAGCGGTCAACACTTTGCAGGTAGGTTCTCAAATCTTTTGGATTGAATAAAGTTTTTAGATATGCGCATGAAGGTGCTACTATCTTAGTTGATGCATTACCACCTATTCCTAAGATAGTCTGCCGTTCACTCATTATTTGGATATTATAGGTACTGGCCGCTCCGGGGTGGCAATAGCCAGTATTTTCAAGTTGTCCGCTCATATACCCTTGCCTGTATAAATAATAAGGCGAATACCCTGCCTGTAATAACAGACTTTCCGTTTCCCTTGCCATTTCACAAGCAGTTTCATCATCGGGTAGATGGACAGAGGCTAAACAATCTTTTAAATTTGAGCCTTTTTTTATAGCTAAAGCATGGACTGTTATATCATCGGGATTCAGCTTGACGATTTTACTTACCGTATCATGTACATCAGCAACAGATTCTCCCGGTAAGCCCAAAATAATATCCATGTTTATTTTTACTTTACCGGCTCGCCGTATGCTATTATAGACGTCTATGATAGCTTGGGGAGTATGTTTGCGACCAATGAGCTGTAAAGTTTTTTCCTGCATTGTTTGGGGATTTACACTCAGTCTTGTAACAGCATGCTTTAGCATCAAAGCGATTTTTCCCGCTGTTATTGAGTCAGGGCGCCCCGCTTCCACTGTATACTCTATGGTGTCATCGGTACGAAGATCCTTTACATATTTTAAAAGCCGCGCAAAATATTTTTCTGGCAAACTAGTCGGTGTACCGCCGCCAATATAAATATTTTGTACTTTCAAATTATAAATATTTATAATTTCTTTTAAAGATAGTACTTCCTTATAAAGTGCCTTCATAAAAGACTCAATAACATTATCAGCAGGCAGTATATTAGACGGAAAAGAACAATACAAACAGCGTGTCAGACAAAAAGGAATACCTATATAAATACTTATGGTATTCCGATCAGAAGACGCAAGCATAGGTAGCTGACGATATGAAGTGTCTGTCAGCAATATTGCTTTTTCCGCAGACACAGCATAATCAGCGGCCAGCCTTTTAATAATATTTTCTCGACTCATTCCACTACTGATATAACGGTGCACAATCTTCGACGGACGGACACCATGCAATATTCCCCACGGTGCATTAACCTGACCAAATTCTTCTGTCAGTAGATAATATAAATTGAGCTTTATCAAGCGGTTTTCTGAAGCACGGGGATTCTCGTCCTGATTGGCAGTGCCAGTCCTTTGCCGTAATTTTTCTTCACTATTTTTTAGCAGGCGAAGTTCTGTAATGACCGTTAAAGCAGCATCATTTTTTACATAATTAGATATTTCTATCATATCGTAATCAGCTGGATTATCTGATGTTATCCGTATTTTAAACAGAAGGAAAATCTCTTTTATAATTTTATGGACAATTTCCTTCTCACTGTTGATTACGAGTTTATTTACAATCAACCTTTTTCCTGACATTTATGACAGTATCCATAAAAAGTGACTTGATGGTCAATTATCTTAAACTTGCTTTTTTCCATTATATCAACTTCAAGATCTTCTAATAAGTCATCGGCAAATTCAGCCACTTTACCACATTTCAAACAAATCAAATGATGATGTCGATGTGCATCAGGATTAGCTGTATTTAATTCATAGCGGCGGCAACCGTCACCAAAATCATTCTTTTGCAAAATTGTAAGTTCCGATAAGAGTTCAAGGCTGCGATAAACTGTAGCCAAACCGATGTCATAGCCTTTATCGCGTAAAATATAATGAACGTCTTCCGCACTTAAATGTTCTCCAGGGTTTTCTACAAAAACCTGTAAAACAACTTTTCGCTGCGGTGTAATTTTATGATGAGGGCTTTGCAATTTTTTCGTCAAATCATCAATGGTAATTTTTTTACCCATAATATAAGCCCCTTTCTCTGAGTAATCTACCATGAATAGTACTATCAACTAATTATTTTACCAAAAAACATTATATAATACAAAGTATTTTTTGATTTTCATATAAAGTGTGCAAATAGACCATATTCCAATATAAAAGGTCATTGCTTATTATAGCAATAGTTTGCTCATCGAAGCAATAATTTGTTTATTGATACAAGCTTTTATTTATCAACTAATATTGTTTAGCATACAAAAAAAAGACTGCTACAAACTATACAAGTTTTAACAATCTCTGAACTATAAAGTTTAAAGATAGCTTCTATGATAAAAATAGTACAAAAGCTTACTAATAAATAGGTTATTGCTGGACAGCCTGAAATAACAGACTGTCCATTTTATCAGCTCAAATTTTCAAATTTGTTTTAATACGATTTACGGCTTTTAAGGTATTTTCCTTATCGCCAAAAGCAGTAAGACGGAAATAACCTTCACCCGAAGGGCCAAAACCTGCACCGGGAGTACCAACAATATTTGCTTCATGCAGAAGCTTGTCAAAAAATTCCCATGATTTCATTCCATTTGGTGCTTTCAACCAAATATAAGGTGCATTAATCCCGCCAAAATATTTTATACCTACATCATCGAGCCCTTTGCGTATCGTCAAGGCATTATCCATATAATAATTAATGGTTTCCATTATTTGTTTTTGTCCTTCAGGACTCAATACTGCTTCAGCTGCGCGTTGGACAATATAAGCTGTACCATTGAATTTTGTAGTATGGCGGCGGTTCCATAGAGGGTTAAGTGCCTGTTTCTTACCACTCTTAGTATAACCAAACACAGTTTTAGGAATGACCGTATAACCGCAACGCATTCCTGTAAAACCAGCAGTTTTGGAAAAAGACCTAAATTCTATAGCAACATCACGTGCTCCGTCGATTTCATAAATAGTTCTCGGTACATCACTTTGGGTAATATAATAAGAATAAGCAGCATCATACAAAATAATAGCATTGTTTGTTTTTGCGTATTGCACCCATTCCGCCAGCTGTTTCTTAGACAAAGTAGTACCAGTAGGATTATTAGGACAACATATATAGATCATATCAACATGTTCTTTAGGAAATTCTGGAACAAAATCATTTTCTGCCGTACATGGCATATATACCACTTTTTCAAAAATGCCAGTGGCTTCCTTGTAAAAACCAGTTCTTCCTGCCATGACATTCGTATCCAAGTATACCGGATAAACAGGGTCTGTTATCGCTATGATATTATCGTTACCAAAAATTTCCTGAATGTTACCACAATCACTTTTGGCTCCATCGCTCACAAAGATTTCATCAGCAGCTATCTGGGCACCGCGTGGGGCATATATTGTCCGTACAATGGCTTCACGTAAAAAAGCATACCCCTGTTCCGGGCCGTATCCGCGAAAAGTTTTAGCATCAGCCATCTCGTCTACAGCTTTATGCAGTGCGTCGATCACTGTCGGTGCCAATGGTTGTGTGACATCACCTATCCCTAGACTGATTACATCAGCTGATGGATTTTCTTTTTTAAAAGCACTGACTCTACGCGCTATTTCAGCAAATAAATAGCTTCCCTGCAATTTTAAATAATTTTCATTTATCAATGTCATAAACTCACACACCTCTTATTTAAATCTTATAAAAAAAGCTGCCATAATTCAAATTATGTACAGCTTTCTCATTCAATATTATTTTACTGATTTTCTTTTGCAACAGCAACCAATTTTGTAAATGCCGCAGCATCATTAATCGCTAAATCGGCAAGCATTTTGCGGTTTACTTCAACATTTGCTTTAGTAAGCCCATAAATTAAACGGCTATAGGAAATACCATTGATGCGGGAAGCTGCATTAATACGAGCAATCCACAATTTACGGAAATTACCTTTTTTGGCGCGACGATCTCTTCTTGCATAATACAAGGCTTTCATTACAGTTTCATTTGCTTTTTTAAACTGCTTACTTTTTGACCCTTTATATCCTTTGGCTAACTTTAAGATTTTTTTATGACGTGCATGCGCCGTAACGCCTGTTTTTACTCTTGGCATCTATATTCCTCCCGAAATTTTCTATTAAGCATATGGAAGCATTCTGCGAACGCGTCTATGGTCAGCTGATGTAATGATGGCAGCTTTTCTAAGATTGCGTTTGCGTTTAGGTGACTTTTTTTCCAATATATGGCTTTTAAAAGATTTATTGCGTTTATATTCGCCTGTACCGGTCGCAGTGAAACGTTTTGCTGCCGCACGGCGTGTTTTCATTTTTGGCATTATTAATTTCCTCCCTTAATCTGCTTTGGTGCTATAATCATGATCATATTTTTGCCTTCAAGTTTCGGCATGCGTTCCACTGTAACAGACTCGGAAAGCGTGTCAGCCACTTTAAGCAGCAATTCACGGCCAAGTTCTGGATGCGACAATTCTCTGCCGCGAAACATAATCGTGACCTTGACCTTATTACCATCATTTATAAAACGTAAAGCATTTTTGGCTTTCACATCGAAATCATGCTGTTCGATGTTAGGACGAAGCTTTACCTCTTTTATCGTTATGACTTTTTGCTTCTTACGGGTTTCTTTATCACGTTTTTGCTGCTCATAACGGTATTTACCAAAATCCATTATTCGGCATACCGGTGGCTTACCCTTCGGTGCTACTTCAACTAAATCAAGATGAGCTTCTTCAGCACGTGCCAGAGCATCTTTTATAGACATTATGCCCAGCTGGTTGCCAGTTACATCAGTCACACGTACTTCTCTTACGCGGATTTCTCCATTAATTCTTAAAGTATCTTTACTAATATCTAATCACCTCTACAACTAAAATATATAACATATGACAATAAAAAAAGGCGGCACACTGCCACCTTCTTCTCTGCAAAATATTAAACCCGGTTGACTACACATCATCAGGTGAGAAGCGGTGGCTCCTACTTAAATAATGTATATACTATATCATGTAAAAAAAGTATTGTCAAATATCTTTTGTATTTCTCAATAAAATAATTTTCCAAATAAATATTTTTTCTAAACAAAATATTTGTTAAAGATTTAATAAATACAAGCGTATAAGTTTGCATATATACATGCTTATCGTGTCAAATTTTAAGCAATTGATTTATTTTTAACATATTTTATGGTATTCTAGTTACTTGAAAGAATATAGTATTGAGGTGGATTTTTTGGATTATTATTTATCAGTATTGAAATATCCCTACTGGAAAAAGATACTGGCGGCGGTTATGCTCGCTTTATTTGTATTAAATCTGCAGAGTACACCGGCAGCAGCTAAAAAAGTAAAGGCCAAAGTTATATTATATGTACCGCATGATAATCGACCAATCTCCGACAAACAGACTGCGGCAGTGGCCGAAAAGGCGGGCGTAGTTGTAAAAGTACCACCTGAACAACTCTTAGGCAACCGCACAGCACCTGGTGATCCTGATGGACTCTACCAATGGGTAATAGACAATGCCCGCGATGCTGATGCAGCGGTAATTTCCTCTGATGCGTTTCTATACGGAAGTTTAGTAACATCCCGCAAGCATGATATTGATAGAAACACCGTTTTAAAAAGAACCGACCATTTTGCTTCTATCCATAAGAGTTATCCAAATCTTCCTATATACGTTTTTTCTTCCATAATGCGTACGCCCAAAAATGCTGCAGCTTCAGGAACAGAAGAACCATCATATTATCAGACTTATGGTGATAGTATCTTCCAATATACAGCATTACTTGATAAAGACATTTCGCAAGGTCTTACAAACAATGAAGAAAAACAAATGTTGCAATTTCGTCAAAATATACCTCGCAACGTAATGGATGATTGGATGTCAAGAAGACGTAAGAATTTTGATGCCAATAAGTCTTTAATTGAACTAACCCGTAATAACATCATCAACTATCTTGTAATTGGCTGCGATGACAATGCTCCTCTTTCACAAACTCATAATGAACGTGTTATGCTTAGCAATGTGGCACAAGGCTTATCTTCAGATAAGTTTCTTATTGCCCCGGGCGTAGACGAAATGGGTTTGCTGCTCATAACGCGTGCTATAAACAAAATTTACAGCAGCGCACCATTTGTCGCGATCGCTTATGCTGATGGTTACGGTGGAGCGACGATTCCTTCTTATTCAGATGAACCTATTGATAATTCAGTTCGCTCAGAGATTTCTCTTGTAGGCGGACGCCCTACCAGTTCAATAAAAGGTGCTTCAATGATTTTACTGGTAAATACCAATGTCAGTGGTACAACTTATGAAGCAAGTGAAGATGTCAATTCTGCTTATCCGCGTGCAAACACCAATTCCTTTATAAATATGGTTCAAAATTATTTAAATGCTAAAATACCTGTTGCCATTGGCGATATAGCTTTCTCTAATGGTGCAGATAATGCGCTTATGGATACGTTGCTGAAAAAAGATCTTTTGTTCAGACTCAACTCGTATGCTGGTTGGAACACAGCTACTAATAGTACGGGATGGGCCGTTGCCCAAGGTCTGTTGTCACTGCGTATGAGTCCTGAAAATAAAAATCAACTTTTGGTGACACGCTATGTTGACGACTGGGTTTACCAGGCCAATGTACGCCAGACAATTGCCAGAATGCTCAACATATTTCCAGGCAGAGGAACAAAACTTTCACTAGGCGATAAAACTGGACCTGCACAAACTGATGCAGAAGAAATGGTGCAAATCTTTTTAGAAAAACATATGCCGTTCTTAGGCATCAACTCTGTGAAGATAGACTTCCCTTGGGACCGTTTGTTTGAGTCAGATATCCAAATTTCCCAAAATCCTGATGAATTTACTAAAAGGTTTTTCAAAAGCTATAAATAAATTCTCGTATTATAAGGTTTTTCCATTGTGGGGTGATGATGCATTATGCTGGGAAGAGGAAAAACTAGATTCCCCTTTATTTTTAAAAAATGTGGTTACAATTTATTAGTGTTGTTACTGGCAATATTTAGTAAATCTACACCAAAATATCAAAAGGGGCTTATCCTTTTTGTCATTTTATACATTGTGAGCCCTATCGATTTTATACCAGATAGTATCCCTATTGCCGGTTTTTTAGATGACGCTGTTTTGGGATCAGCCGTACTGACTGTTGTAATCGGTCTTTTACCAAAAGACGTCAAAAGTACATGTTGCGATAAAGCCGACCTGATAATAGAAAAAGCTCCTTTGATATTAATTGTTATGGCTATAATTCCCATAGCAGTGCTTGTTCTAATAATTATATCTATAGGAAAATTATTTTCTTAATGAACTAGGAGGTTAATATTTGCGTTTATATATAGCGGAAAAACCCAGTATGGGTAATGAAATTGCTAAATGTCTAAAAGGTCCGCTAAAAAAACATGACGGTTACTTGGAAACGGCAGACGGTATAGTCACTTGGGCTTTTGGCCATATTTTACGACAGGCTGAGCCTAATGAATACAATACTAAATATAAAATCTGGAAGGCACAAGACCTACCAATCATCCCGGAAAAATGGCAGATGATCATTGATGCCGCGTGCCAAAAACAGTTTAATATAATAAAATCACTTATTGAAAAAGCCGACGAAATAGTCCATGCAGGCGACCCTGACCGCGAAGGACAGTTGCTAATCGATGAGATATTAGATTATGTCAATAATAAAAAACCAGTCAAGCGTATTTTATTAAATGCCCTTGATGAAAAAAGTATAAAAAAAGCTAATGCTTCACTTCATAATAACACAGACTTTCTTCCTTTAAAAAAATCTGCATTGGCAAGGGCTAGAGCAGATTGGCTGATAGGCATGAACCTTTCGCGTGCCTATACTTTAGCTGCCCGCAGGGCAGGCCATAGTAGATTAGTTCTTCCTGTTGGCCGTGTAAAGACACCTACACTTGCCTTGGTAGTTCGCCGCGAACGTGAATTAGCTGATTTCAAACCAGTTGATTATTATACATTGAAGGCTCAGTTTGAACATCAAAATGGGGATTTCTGGGGAACATGGAAAGCTAAAGATATGCAGCCGGGGCTTGATCATGAAGGCAGGCTTGTCGATGCAGTAGTAGCTAAAAACCTTCTGGATAAATTTGCTAAAACGGACAAAAAAGCTTTTGTAAGCACCTATAGCAAAACAGAAAAAAAGGAAGGACAATGCCTGCCCTTTTCTCTTTCTGCTTTGCAGGTGCTCGCAGGAAAACGTTTTGGCTACGAGCCGCAGCAAGTCCTCGACACTGTACAAAATCTTTACGAAAGAAAATTAACGACATATCCACGTTCTGATTGTGAATACTTGCCGCTTAACCAATTTGCCGATGCAAAAACTATTCTGCATAATTTGCAGCTGTGTGGTGAAAAAAGGCTGCAAGAATGGGCTGGTAATGCTGATACTAAAATAAAAAGCAAGGCATGGAATGATAAAAAAATTTCTGCGCATCATGCGATTATTCCTACACAAGTCAAGGTAAAATTTACTTCATTGACTGATGTGGAAAAAAATATTTATTTTCTGCTTGCCCAATGTTATATCGCCCAATTTTATCCACTGCACATATATGAACAGACGAAACTATCAGTTAATTTTAGCGACGAAATATTTCAGACAACAGGTCGCGTAGAAAAACAGCATGGCTGGAAAATCCTTTATACTGCCGAAAACAAAAACGGTAATGATGAAAAGGATGACGAAAAGATTTCGCTTCCGGCAATGCGTAAAAACGACATTGTAACTTATTTAAAAGGTATATCTGAAAAGAAAGCAACTAAGCCACCAGTGCGTTTTACCCCGTCAACACTGCTTGCCGGTATGAAAGAAATACACAAATATGTAAAAAATGAAGCGACGAAAAAAAAGCTTCGCGCCATATACGGAATAGGAACAGAAGCAACACGTGCCTCTATCATAGATGACTTAATAAAACGAAAATTTTTATCTGCGCATGGTAAAAAGAAATACCTTATACCTACACCAAGTGCATACATGCTGGTAGATGTCCTTCCAGATGAACTGCTCTACCCTGATTTCACGGCAGTGTGGGAAGAATATTTGAACAGCATGGCAAAAGGTGAAGGCACTCTTGAAGAGTTTTTAATAAGACAGGAAAAATTTACTTCACTGCTTTGCCAAAAGGCTTACGATGTTATAATGCCGGTGGAGGGAAAATATGTCTGCCCGCAGTGTAAAAAAGGTATTCTTGTTAAACGCAACGGGAAAAACGGTGCGTTTTGGGGTTGCTCCAATTATCCACGTTGCCATATGACCTGCAATGACAAAAACAATGAACCTGATTTTACCGCGCATGAGACAAGACAAAAGAAGGCAATTTCTACTGGTATGATCTCAGCCCAAGACCTGATTTTACGGGAAAAAGAAATTACTGTGCAAAAAGGAAACAGTCAGGACAAAATTTATTTATGCCCACATTGTAAAGAAGGAAAATTACGGAGAATACGCGGTAAGAATGGTTATTTTTGGGGCTGTTCCAACTATCCGCACTGTACTGCTAATTTTGACGATATAAATAAAAAACCTGCATTAGGGAATTGATTTTATTATAAGCAGGATTTTCCACTTTCTGTTTTGAACTATATAAGAAGGTGTATATTGGCATATTCAGCATATAATTTTGGAGGTGAATACCTGCGCACGCAGGTACTTATTGGATATTTTTTCTATTTTCCTGAAGTTTTTACTGGTCTTTCTTTTAATATTTATGAATGGATTTTTTGTTGCTGCCGAATTTGCTATAGTAAAAGTCAGAGCAACAAAATTGGACATTTTAATTCAACAAGGGAACAAACGGGCTCGTTACGCAAAAATGCTGACAGACCATATGGATGCTTCCCTGTCCGTTACACAGCTGGGAATAACGCTTGCTTCCCTTGGTCTTGGCTGGGTGGGGGAACCGACAGTTTCTGCGCTGTTAGAACCTCTTTTAAAGTTATTTAACCTCAGTCCGACTATCAGTCATTCAGTTTCGCTTTTAGTAGGCTTTATCCTTATAACTGCGTTTCATATTATTTTAGGTGAATTGGCACCAAAATCAATGGCTATCCATAAAGTAGAACCGGTAATAATGGGAATAGCGTTACCAATGTTTATTTTTCACAGGGTCATGTACCCCGCTGTATGGCTTTTGAACCATGTAGCCAACTGGGTTATAAGACGTCTGGGGTTTGAACCGGCAGCTGAAGAGGATGTGGCACACACAGAAGACGAAATACGTATTTTGATGGAAGAAAGCCATAAACACGGTTATATTGATAAAACGGAACTGACTTTTGTTGATAATGTATTTGATTTCGCTGATAGGAATGTACGTGAAATAATGATTCCGCGTACCGATATGATTTGCCTTTATCTCGAAGATTCAGCGGACGTAAATATAAAAACTGCGTTGGAACAGCATTTAACACGTTATCCTATCTGTAGAGAAGATAAGGATAACATAGTTGGTTTTCTGCATATTAAAGACTTACTTCGTTCTTTATATATTGGCAAAAAGCCTGAGCTGTTATCCTTTATACGTCCTGTCCCCTTTGTACCGGAAACAATGCCGATCAGCAATTTATTGCATACCATGCAACAGCATCGCGTACAATTGGCCATTGTCGTTGACGAATATGGCGGAACAGCAGGCATGGTAACAATAGAAGATATAATTGAAGAAATCGTCGGTGAAATACAAGACGAATTTGATGAAGAACGCCCTTTCATAGAAAAAAGGGGAGATCGTCTTTATTCTGTAGACGGGCGAATGCTGCTCACAGAACTTGATGATATTCTACAGGTAAAAATAGATGCCGAAAACATCGATACTGTTGGCGGCTGGTTAGCTACACGAGTTGATACACCGCCTCGCGTAGGCCAAAAAACCACATTTGGTGTCAATGCTTTCTTTGTCGAAGAAGTAGAAAATATACGTATTATACGTGTCCTTGTAAAAATTGGCACCGAATTAAGTGAAGAACCCGATGAAATAAAGGTTCAACAGGAGAAACTCTAAGGTGGGTACTAGGCCGCTTTTTGAAAAAATACTTTACTTTTGCTTTGTAATTATCTAAAATAATAGAGTCTGGTTTCAGGGAAACTAGCTTCAGTTCAAGAGAAGCTATTATATTTGCTTATTATGTCTTTATTAATAATTGATGGGAGAGTGGGAAAATGTTAAAATCCATTGCGGTATTGACCAGTGGCGGTGACAGTCCGGGAATGAATGCAGCAACCAGAGCGGTTGTTCGTACTGCCGTTTTTGAGGGTGTTAAAGTATGGGGAATTTATAATGGCTATCAGGGAATGATTGAAGATGACATCCATGAACTTACTTCCCGCAGTGTTAGTGATATCATACAACGTGGCGGCACTTTCCTTGGAACTGCGCGAAGCGATGAGTTTAGAACAGAAGCAGGGCGCAAAAAGGCATTGGCAAATTTAAAAAGCCATAATATCGAAGGATTAGTCATAATAGGCGGGGATGGCAGTCTTACAGGCGGTGCACTACTGAGCAAGCTTGGTGGAATGCCTATTGTCGGTCTTCCTGGAACTATTGACAACGATGTTTGGGGAACTGATTATACAATTGGTGCTGACACAGCAGTGAATACCATTCTTGATGCTATAAACAAGCTTCGTGATACGGCATCATCACATCGCCGCATAATTGTTATAGAAGTTATGGGCCGCAAATCCGGTTGGTTGGCTATGATGTCTGGTATAGCCGGAGGCGCCGAATATATCTTGGTGCCGGAAGCAAAATTCAATATTGACCAGATGTGCCAAGACCTAAAGAAATCCTATACCTCTGGCCGCCGTTACAGCATAATTGTTGTTGCTGAAGGTGCCGGAAGCGGTATTGAAATTGGTAAACAAATTGGAACAAAAACTGGAATTGATACACGCGTATCTGTTTTGGGACATATCCAAAGAGGTGGCTCACCAAGTGTTGAAGACAGGCTAAAGGCCAGTATTCTCGGTGAACGGGCAGCACTTGCCGTCATTTCTGGTGTTTCTAATGTAGTATTTGGTTTTAACTCCGGCAAGGTCGTCAGCATTGACTTATTTGATTCAGTCAATAATACTAAAACGCTTGATCCGGAACTTGTCCGTCTGGCGCGTGTTTTAGCTTAAAGTTGTGAAAAGCCGGTATGACTTTGTCATATCGGTTTTTCAATGTAAAAGATAAATAGCTTTTCTTTCTGTATAATATGTGATATTGATATAGAGAAATGTATTTTGTATTTACCTTACTTCAGACTATTATATTTTTAAATGGTAAGGGAGGGAATCAAGATGATAACGACAATTACTCATCGCGTCAACTTTTTTGATACGGATGCTATGGCAGTTGTACATCATGCCAATTATATAAAATGGTTTGAAATAGGCCGCGTTGATTTTTTACGTAAAGCTGGTATAACTCTTACAGAAATGATGGATGATGGATATGTGTTCCCTATAACAAATGTAAGGGCAAAATATATATCAGCTGGTCACTATGATGATATATTATCTATCAAAACACTTCCTGTCGCTCTCACAAAAGCTAAAATGGAATTTAATTACGAAATCATTCGAAATAAAGACAATACGCTTTTGGTAAAAGGTTATACGCAAAATGTTTTCACCCATAAAGCAAGTGGAAAAATTACCCGCTTGCCCGATAAATATTACATTAAATTACAGCAAGCATTGAAGTAAAAATCATACTAATGTTAGGGAGAGGATTAAATGCAATCTCACGCACCAATTGGTGTATTTGATTCCGGTTCAGGTGGTTTGACTGTCGCAAGGCAGCTGCATAAAATTTTACCAGGTGAAAACATCCTTTATGTGGGCGATATGAAACGTATGCCGTACGGTCCCCGTGAACCACAAGAAATAATAAAATTTATGGGCCAGTTTTTAAATTTCTTTACAACAAAAAAAGTGAAGCTGGCTATTTTTGCCTGCAATACTATGACTTCATGGGGATATGAGAAAGCTATCGGCAACACTGTTTATCCTTTAGTTCCTATGAGTACAGCAGTAGCTGAAGCGGCATCACTTTCTCCCCATAAGACAATTGGCGTCATAGCAACTGAAGCTACGGTAAAAAAAAGATTCCATGCTGATATGGCGGCGAAGATTGATAAGGACATAAAAATCTACGCAGTTGCCTGTCCCCAATTTGTTACCCTCATTGAAAGCGGGCATATCAATGATCTTATTTTAGAAAACGCAGCAGCATATTATATGCAAAATTTCACTGGTAAAAATATCGAATCACTGATTTTGGGCTGCACGCATTATCCTATTATCAAGGACATTCTCTCTAAACATATTGAAGTCGGTATAAAATTAATTGATCCTGCCGTTAGCACTATAGAAAAAGCTGTAAGTGTCATGCAAAAAAACAACATGCTGAATCCTGCTAAAACCGGGGGCCGCATGGAGTTTTTTTTCTCGTCTGCACCTGACCATGCTGCCCATATGGTAAAGATCGTCATGGGCATAGATAACCCATTTATTAATAATATAGATTTAGATAGGTTTAATTGATTTTGGAGGTAAATCAATGCAAATTTTAGGCATCATTTTAGTTGCTTTAATCATTATCATCGGTTTAATTTATCTGTCCTGGAAAAGAATCGGTGATGCTGATATAAAATTTTATCTTGAGAAACATACGCCTTTCGTTTTGGCGGAAGCAGAAAAAAGCCGCGTTATATTTACTACTACATTTGAGGTGGCAAATATAGGCAAACAATGTGCTACAATAATGGACTGTTTTGTACGTTCACAATTACCATATGAACAATTTGATAAAGTTGAAGTTAGAGGAAAGGCCCAGCTAGCGGGAGTGCCACGTGATGACGATTATTTCGAGGCAGTATTAATCCAAAAACATGAGAAAATTGAAATAGTAATAAAAATCGAACTTACAGACAGAAACGCTGGTGATATAAAGAAAACTCTAGAGCATACAGTTGATATCCCTGTTGATGTTGTTTATCAGCATACGGCGCGCCATGAAGCTTCTTTGTCGAAAAAGCGTCTTGTCCTGCCAGCAAAAGAAATTGCTTCTTTATTGAACATAGAACTTATCAACTGATATTACTATGGAGGATTGATACTAATGAGCGAAGTGGAAATAATCTCTGTTCCGACAAGAATACTGACGGAAAAAGATGATATTATTGATACTATAGAAAATTACACGAAAGGGAAAATCACAGAAAATGATGTTATCTCTGTAGCGGAAAGTGTCGTGGCTATAACGCAGGGAAGATTTGTGAGACCGGAAGATTTGAAAATATCCAAAACCGCTCTTTTCTGTTGCCGCTTTATTCCAGATTATGGCAGTTTGGCCAGTCCACACGGCATGCAGTCATTAATGGATGTTGAGGGAAAATGGAAAGTGGCATCCGCCTTATTTTTCGGTTTTATAGCTAAGTTATTTGGCAAGAGTGGTTGTTTTTATAAATGGGGTGGTGAACAAGCCGCACTTATCGATGATGTTACGGGCACTATGCCTCCTTTTGATAAATGTATAGTTTACGGTCCTGATGAACCGAATGAAGTTGTAAAAAGGCTTAAGGAAAGACTTAAGTGTTTTGGTGCAGTTATCGCCGATGTCAATGATTTGAAAAGATCACGCATCGTCGGCATTACCAAAAATGTAGATGGTGACAAGGTAGCCAAGTTGTTACTTAATAATCCTTTTGGCAATGCTTCACAGAAAACACCAATCGTCATAATTAAAAATTTTAAACAATATCAGCAAAAGTAAGAAAAGCGTCGTGGCAAAAGAACAATTTGTCCGACGCTTTTCTTTCGTAATTTACATATTTTGTGTTATAATAAATTGTTATGCTGTTTAACCTAAAAGCATTTACAGTACAAGAAAATTATGCGCACTGACCAAATAATTATAATACAATTAAAGGCTGGCTCAATTGTAATTTTCATTCGTCTATTTGTCCGGAAACGTCCAAATCAGAGAGGGGAGAAGCTGTATGTTTACAATCTTTTTAACCTGTGTATTTTCTACGTTAATTATCGCTTCTATATTGTTTGCCATATTTTTTAGGCAGCTTTTTCCCAAATTTATCAAAAGGCATATCTGCTTAAAAATTTTCCTTTTTAATGTTTTTTTATTGCTACTGCTTTTTTTCAGTAAGTTCATACAAAATGAGACAGCTACCTGGTCAGCATTTCAGCAGCTTATTATAATAATATTTGTATCTGAATTATTTTTTACCGCTGCCATGCTGATCTTCAATGGTATCAGCAGATTGTATGCTGCTTTTATTACCAAACCTGTCAACAAATCAAGGCGAAATTTTTTAATGAAATCAGCTCTTATTCCTGTTGAAGGAATTGTTTTATATGGCAGTTTCATAGAAAAAAATCATATTATATTGAATAAATATAATATCCCCATAGCTGCGGCTAGTACATGGAAGGGCCTAAAGATAGCGCATTTGACAGATGTCCACATGGGCAGTTATTTCTCCCTTGCCAAATTAAAAACAACGATGGAACGGCTGGTTGCATTGGAACCTGATATATTGGCTGTTACTGGTGATATTTTCGATGACGATAATACAAACGAAAAATCCATTGCCCTTATTGGCCAGTATTGTAATAGTTTTAAACATGGTATTTATTATTGCTGGGGAAATCATGAATATATGCGCAACATGGATGTTATCAGAAATAGCCTGGCAAAGACAGATATTCATGTTCTCGAAAATCAAAACATTACTATAGAAAATGGTAAAGATAAATTGACCTTGATTGGCGTTGATTATCCACGTGACCGTACCCATTTTACACAATTGGGCACAGAATATATGGAAAAGGCACTTGTTGGTGTACCGCAGGATTCACTCAAAATATTATTGGCACACCACTCTGATTTTATTGACAATGCTTTTGCTAATAATATAAATTTAGCACTCACCGGCCATACACATGGCGGACAATTCGGCCTCTTTGGCTATCCACTTTTTCCAGGCTTTAAATACGTAAGAGGTATGTTTGTCAATAATGGCTCCTACGGTTATGTAAGTACAGGCGCTGGCAGCTGGTTCCCATTCAGGCTGGGCTGCCCACCAGAAATAACTCTTTTTACAATTGTTTGAACTTTATTTAAAAATTCTAGGGGGCTCTTCATGGAAAGATTTGACGGGCGAAGTGAAAATGAGCTTCGCCATGTAAAAATTACAAGACACTATTTGAAAAATCCAGCTGGTTCCGTTTTGATCGAACTAGGTGATACAAAGGTCATTTGTTCAGCTTCAATAATACAACAAGTCCCTAAATTTCTAAAGGGCACAGGAACAGGCTGGCTGTCAGCCGAATATTCACTTCTTCCCGGTTCTACGCAAACACGGGTGGCCAGAGAATCCGTACGCGGCAGAATAAGCGGCCGTACACAGGAAATACAACGCCTTATCGGCAGAAGCTTACGCAGTATAATGGATTTAAAAGCACTCGGTGAAAAAAACATAATTATTGACTGCGACGTCATTCAGGCAGACGGTGGTACACGCACTGCCGCTATTACGGGCGCTTTTATCGCACTTGTCGATGCCATGGAAAGTATTTACGATCCACACTGTATATTTCCCGTAAAAGATTTTTTAGCTGCTACCAGTGTAGGCGTAATAAATAAAGATGATGTAATTTTAGATCTCTGTTATGCGGAAGATAGTCATGCAGTCGTTGATATGAATGTTGTCATGACGGGCAATGGTGAGTTTGTGGAAATACAAGGTACAGGGGAAGAACATCCTTTCTCCAGGCAGCAACTCAATGCCCTGCTGGAAAAAGCTGAAAATGGTATCAATAAATTAATTTCATACCAAAAAAATATTTTAGGAAACAGACTTGGATGGAGGATAGGCAGAGAGCCATAAATAATGAAAACAATTATTATCGCTACAAAAAACAAGGGAAAAGTAAAAGAGATGGAAGCGGCATTTGACGGACTTCCTATAATCGTTAGGGCACTTTCTGAATTTGGTGAATTACCAAGTGCCGTCGAAAGCGGCCAAACTTTTGCAGAAAACGCACGTATAAAGGCAGCATTTTATGCAAGGCTCACAGGAATGGCTTGTCTTGCTGATGATTCTGGTTTAGAAGTAGATGTACTTGACAAACAGCCTGGTATTTATTCAGCCAGATTTGCTGGCACACATGCCAGCGATGCAGAAAATAATAATAAATTACTTAATGAAATGAAAAAAACAGGTTCTTCTTCATCACCTGCGCGCTATAAATGTGTTCTTGCTTTTTTTGATGTAAACGGTGAAATATTGCAAAGTGAAGGAACATGTGAGGGAATAATCAAAATCCAGCCGAGAGGTGATAACGGTTTCGGCTATGATCCCTATTTTTATGTTTGTGGCGGACAAAAGAGTATGGCAGAAATTTCTCTGGCAGAAAAGAACGTAATAAGCCATAGGGGAAAGGCAGTAAAAAAGATGAAAAAATTACTTGCTGAATATCTGTCATGATAATGGGTGTTATGAGCGACAGCCATGGCAACACCATTGCTGTGAAAAAAGCCGTGGAAAAAGCTCCACATGTAGATTTATGGCTGCATGCAGGAGATTATGTACAAGATGCCGTATATCTGGAAAAAATTACGTCTGTTCCTGTTATGAAAGTGGCTGGCAATGGTGACTGGAATAATACTGAGGTTGCAGAAGACGAATTTTTCATGGTAGAAGGAAAAAAGATTTGGCTCACGCATGGGCATAAGTATCAGGTAAAATGGGGTATAGATTATTTACGTGAGTTGGCGCAAAAAAATTGCGCAGATATAATTATCTTTGGGCACAGTCATATCTATCTTGAAGAATACCAAGAAGGCAGATTATTTTTAAACCCTGGTAGTGTTTCTTTACCACGCGATGGCAAAGAAGGCAGTTTTGCAATTATAAATTTTTCTGTAGATAAAAATTTATTCCAAGTAAACAGGTATACAATCTAACAATATTTTAAATTTATAACTGATCAGACAGTTTATAAATATTGTAAAAGAGAAAATGAATCCGTTTCACCTTTTATAATCTGCAATTACTTGCCGTTAAAGGCTTGAAAGCATTTTAAAAATGTGATAACATTTACTTCATTGGGGACATTATATTCTAGGAGGGTTTATATGCGTACTATACAGGTAGAACAAATTACACAAGAAGTTGCACAGATGTGTAAAGAAGCTGCTTACTATTTGCCTGAAGATGTTTATGAAGCATTAAAGAAAGGTAGAGAAACTGAAGAATCTCCTGTAGGCCGGGATGTTCTGGACCAAATCATCAAAAATGCTGAAATTGCCAAAACTGAAGATCGTCCTATTTGTCAGGATACAGGCATGACAATCGTTTTTGTTGAAGTTGGACAGGATCTTCACATTGAAGGCGGCGGTCTTAACGATGCCATCAATGCAGGAGTTGCCAAAGGCTATACAGAAGGATATTTGAGAAAATCAGTAGTTGCTGAACCACTGTTTGATAGAAAGAATACCCAAAACAATACCCCAGCAATTATCTATACAGAAGTAGTACCGGGTGATAAATTAAAAATCGAAATCGAACCTAAAGGTTTCGGCAGTGAAAATAAATCTGGCATAAAAATGCTTGTTCCCGCAGATGGTGTCGAAGGTGTTAAAAAAGCTGTTATGGAAATCATTTTGCACGCAAGCTGCAATCCGTGCCCACCAATGGTTATTGGGGTAGGAATTGGCGGTACGATGGATAAGGCTGCTTATTATTCCAAACGGGCTTTACTGCGTCCACTTACTGTCCGCAACGCTCATCCCAAATATGCGGCACTTGAAAAAGAACTTTTGGACTTGGTAAACAAAACCGGTATTGGCCCGCAATTGGGTGGTACAACATCTGCACTTGCCGTTAACATTGAATGGGGACCTACTCATATAGCTGGTTTACCTGTTGCTGTAACAATTTGCTGCCATGCGACACGTCACAGTAAACGCGTATTATAATAATTGGGGAGGAACGTTAATAATGGCTGAAAAAATTCGTATTACGACACCTTTGACAGAAGAAAGATCCCGTAAACTTAGAGCTGGTGACAGCGTCTTAATAAGCGGGACTATTTATAGTGCTCGTGATGCTGCGCATAAAGTAATGACAGAAACTTTAGCAAAGGGAGAAAAACTTCCTATTGACTGGCATAATCAGATTGTATATTATCTTGGCCCTACACCGGCAAAACCAGGTGATCCTATCGGTTCATGCGGTCCTACAACAGCAGGCCGTATGGATGCTTATACACCGACAATGCTTGAACAGGGCATTAAGGGTATGATCGGTAAGGGTTCCCGTTCTCCAGAAGTAATAGAATCAATGAAAAAAAATGGTGTTACATATTTTGCCGCAGTTGGTGGTGCTGCTGCTTTCATTGCAAAATCAGTAAAAAAATATGAAGTAATTGCTTATCCTGAACTCGGTCCAGAAGCACTTGCTGCACTTACTGTCGTGGATTTCCCTGCTATTGTTGTTATTGATTCAGAGGGAAATAATTTCTACGAAATAGGTCAAAAACCTTATCGTAAGCTTTAATTTAGAGATTCGGAAAGCTCCAATAATAAATTCGCATTCACTGCGAAAAATTATTATTGAGGCTTCCTTATTTTAATTTTCCCGAACGGGATTAACAATAGGAGGGTTATAATGTTCCATGTAACATTTTATATTCGTCGCCTGCATTCTATTTGCGGGATTGTTCCAATGGGATTGTTCTTATTAGAACATGTTTTGACCAACGCGGAGGCTATCGGAGGACCGGCAGCATTCAATGAAGCTATTGGTAAGATTGCCATGATTCCGCATAACATCATGCTTGTTATCGAAATTTTTGGTCTTGCTATTCCTTTCCTTTTCCATATGATTTATGGATTGTATATCGCTTTGCAAGCAAGAAACAATCCTACAAAATATGGTTATGCCCGCAACTGGCAGTTCGCACTTCAGAGATGGACAGCTATTTTCCTTTTCGTTTTCTTAATTATCCACGTTGTTGATCTGCGTATTTTCACTAAAGGCGGTGGCACACCGATTTCTTACGCTTTACTTGATCAAATGTTTAACAATATGGGATGGTTTATCCTCTATCTTGTTGGCATGATTGCTGCTATATTCCATTTTTGCAACGGTGTTACTACCTTATGCATGACATGGGGCATCGCTAAAGGTCCGCGTATTCAAACATTTATCGGTAGAGTAATGATGCTTGTATGCGTGTTATTGTCTCTTGCAACCATTGCATTCATGGCATCATATAAAATGCATTGATTAAGTTTTTATTAAAAATAAGGAGAGAAGCTACGTGAGTAAAAAGAATATAATTGTTGTCGGCGGCGGATTATCCGGTCTTATGGCAACTATTAAAATTTGCGAAGCAGGCGGAGAAGTAAAATTATTTTCGTATTGTCCTGTAAAGCGTTCACATTCCTTGTGCGCACAGGGTGGTATTAATGCTTGCATGAATACAAAAGGCCAAAACGATACTACTTGGGAACATTTTGATGATACAGTATACGGCGGTGACTTTTTAGCCGATCAAACAGCTGTAAAAGGCATGTGCGAAACAGCGCCTAAACTTATAAAAATGTTTGACCGTATGGGTGTTCCTTTTACCCGTACTGCTGAAGGTGCCCTTGATCTTCGTAATTTTGGTGGACAAAAAAATAAACGTACCGTATTTGCCGGCTCAACAACAGGCCAGCAGCTTCTTTATGCGCTTGATGAACAAGTTCGTAAATGGGAAGTTAAAGGTAAAGTAAATAAATATGAATTCTGGGAATTCATTAAAATTATAAAAAATGATAAAAAAGTTTGTCGTGGTATTGTTGCCCAGAATATGAATTCTATGGAAATTGAAGCTTTTCGTGCTGATGCTGTCATTTTGGCAACAGGTGGCCCTGGTGTTATTTTTGGTCGTTGCACAGCATCTACAATTTGCAATGGTTCAGCAGTATCCGCTGTTTATCAGCAGGGTGCAGAAATCGGCAACAGTGAATTCATTCAGATCCATCCTACTGCTATTCCTGGTTCTGATAAGAATCGTCTTATGTCAGAAGCCTGCCGTGGCGAAGGTGGCCGTATTTGGACATATAAAGACGGTAAACCTTGGTACTTCCTTGAAACAATGTATCCGGCATATGGTAACCTGGTACCTCGTGATATCGCAGCACGTGCCATCTATGATGTCTGCGTAAATCAGGGCTTGGGCATAAACGGCGAAAACAGAGTATATCTTGATTTGTCCCATATCCCAGCAGAATACCTCGAACGTAAACTCGGTGGTATCCTGGAAATGTATTCAGAATTTGTTGGCGATGATCCTCGTAAAGTTCCTATGCAGATTTATCCGTCAGTCCATTATTCAATGGGTGGTATCTGGGTAGATACAAAACATAATACAAGCATTCCGGCACTTCTTGCTTCTGGCGAATGTGATTACCAGTATCATGGTGCAAACCGTTTGGGTGCTAATTCACTTCTTTCAGCTGCATATTCAGGTACCATTTCCGGTCCTGAAGCTATTCGCTGGTCTGAAAGCGATGACATCGGTGATGAATTAACTGATGAACAATTAGCTGCTGCTAAACAGGAATGTGTAGACGAATTTGAAAATATCATCAATATGAATGGTAAAGAAAATGCCCATAAGCTGCATCATGAATTAGGCGATTTGATGAACAGATATTGTACAATTGTTCGTGTCAACAAAGAACTTGATTTCTGCATGGGTGAATTGAAAAAGATTCTTGCCCGCTGGAGTGACATCGGCGTAAACGACAAAGGCCATTGGGCTAACCAAGAAGCCATGTTCGTTCGTCAACTGCGCAACATGATTCTTTATGCTATGGTTATTTGTAAGGCTGCACGTATGCGTGATGAAAGCCGCGGTGCTCATTATAAACCAGAATTTCCTAATCGTGATGACGAAAAATTCCTTAAGACTACTATTGCTTCTTATGATCCAGAAACACATGAACCGAAAATCACTTATAGGGAATTTGACCACTCCTTGATAAAACCGCGTCCGCGTCGTTACGATGTTGCTAAGGGAGGTAAATAATAACAATGTCAGAACAGAAAACAGTACATTTTATTATAGAACGTCAGGACAGTCCTGACAGCAAACCTTATACTGAAGAATTTTTAGTACCATACCGTCCTGCATTAAATGTTGTCGCGGCTTTAATGGAAATCCAAAAAAACCCGGTAACCAAAGACGGTAAAAAGACTACTCCAGTAGTTTGGGAATGCAATTGCTTGGAAAAAGTTTGCGGTGCCTGCATGATGGTAATAAACGGCAAAGCTAGACAAGCATGTGCTACACTGGTTGACCATGTTCCTCAACCGATTCATCTTGCTCCTGCCCGTACATTTCCAGTAATACGTGACTTACAGATTGACCGTTCTGTTATGTTTGAAAGCCTCAAACGTATACAGGGTTGGATCGAAATCGACGGAAGCTGGGAAGTAAATACTGCGCCTATCCAAAATCCTTATACTGCTGCTACAGCTTATGAAATAGCACATTGTATGACTTGTGGATGCTGTCTTGAAGCATGCCCTAATGTTGGACCGCAATCCGACTTCATCGGCCCTGCACCAACTGTACAGGCATATCTGTTCAACCTTCATCCGTTTGGTAAATTTGACAAAGAAAAACGCCTTAATTCCTTAATGGAAAAAGGCGGTATCACAAGCTGCGGTAACAGTCAGAACTGTGTTCAAGTATGTCCAAAAAATATCAAACTGACTACTTATCTTGCACAGCTCAACCGTGATGTAAATAAACAGGCTTTGAAAAATATCTTTGATAAATAAGCAGCTGCTTACAAAACCTGCTAAGATAAATACGGATCAATGATCGTATTTTAGTACTAAAAAACACCTGTAAATCTTTTCATTAAAAGATTTACAGGTGTTTTTAATAACTTCTAATAAAAGAGACAAGCTAAATGGAAACACCATTTAGCCTGTCTCTTTTATAATCATAACTTATGCGGATTACTGTCGAGGTAACCCTGCAATATAAAGACAGCAGCCATTTTATCAATTACTTTACGACGTTTTGCCCTGCTCACGTCAGCCGCAATAAGATAACGTTCTGCAGCTACTGTAGAAAGGCGTTCATCCCAAAATACTATTTCTTTGTCAGTAACAGATTCTTTTAGATGTTTGGCAAACTCTCTTACTATGTCGCATCTTTCGCCCTCTGTACCATTCATGTTTCGGGGCAGTCCCACGACTATCCTTTCAATCTCATACTCTGCTATGAGTTCTTGTAAGCGTCGCAGGTCATTTTCCCATGATTCACGCCTTATTGTTTCAATTCCCTGTGCAGTGAACATCAAAGCATCACTGACAGCTATGCCTATTGTTTTATCTCCGACATCAAGGCCTATGATACGCATAGTATCCTCCCGCTTTTACGGCTTGTTTTTATTTAAATAAAATCTTACCAGCTCAGCTAAAAGCTCATCCCGTTCCATACCACGAATCTTGCTTCTAGCATCTTTATGGCTGGTCACATATGCGGGATCACCAGATAATAAATAACCGACTAATTGGTTTATCGGGTTATATCCTTTTTCCTGCATAGCAGAACAGACCTCTTTGATTACTGTTTCGGCTTGATTCTTATCAACGCCAAATTTGAACATCATCGTTTCTTCCATCTTGGACATATAAAATCACATTCCTTTCAAGGAAAAAGCTACGGCGCTATTTTTTAATCTGTGCATCTAATACTGCTAAGGCTTTATCAAATGCTTCAGGCAGCTTATCTGCAAACTTACCGCCGGCTTGCGCCATATTAGGCCGTCCACCGCCATTACCACCCAACACTTGGGCGCTTTCTTTAATTATTTTTCCTGCATGGATACCTTTTTTCACGGCATCCTTTGAAGCTTTTATAACGAGACTGACCTTATTATCCTTTGTAATGGCCGCCAGGATAACAACACCATCTTCCAGCTTATCACATGTAACATCTGCTATACTGCGCAGCTCTTCCATAGTGTCTGCTGTAGCCTTTCCTGTAATTACATTTACATCACCATGCTGCTTGACTGCCATTAAAAGTTTCTGCGAATCCAATTTAGTCCGCATTTCTTTTATTTCATGGAGCTGATGTTTAAGTTCCTTATTTTCGTCAAGGACATTTCCGATTTTATTTACTAAGCTCGCTGGTTCTGTTTTTAATAATACGGCCGCTTCATCTAAAGTTTTTAACTGTCCGTTCACGTATGCATAAGCTACTTTACCCGTAAGTGCTTCAATACGCCGTATTCCAGCAGCTACACCACTTTCAGCAATGATTTTAAACAGTCCGATTTGCCCTATATTATCAACATGGCTGCCACCACAAAGTTCCATACTGAAATCAGGAACGGTGACTACGCGTACAACATCGCCATACTTTTCTCCAAACAAAGCCATTGCGCCTTGTTTTTTCGCTTCTTCCTGTTTCATATGGCTGATCTTTACGGGCAGCGCCTTTAATATTTCATCATTGACGATTTGTTCCACTTCTGCCAGCTGTTTTTGGGAAACAGGTTCAAAATTGGAAAAATCAAAACGCAAATGTTCTGGTGTTACCGAAGAACCAGCCTGGTTGACTTGTTTGCCAACAACTTTCTTCAATGCTGCCTGCAATAAATGTGTTGCTGTATGATTACGGGCTGAAGCCAGTTTTTTCTCTACGTCAATATTGATTTTTACGGTATCTCCAACATGCAATATTCCTTCGGTCACATATGCAATATGGTACACTGTCCCATTTGGTAATTTCTTTGTGTTGCTGACATGTGCTTTACCCATTTCACCAATAAGTTCGCCACAATCGCCGACTTGTCCACCGCCTTCGGCATAAAAAGGAGTGACATCAAGAATTATGCCTGCTTCATCACCGTCTTGCAGATTATCAGTCACCTGTGCATTTTTCCAAATGCAAACTATCTTAGCACTTTTGGCTGCACAATCACAGGAAAGTTTTTCTACATCTAATTCACGTAAGTCAGGTATATCTACACGCTTATTTTCCTGACGAGCCTGCCGTGCGCGTTCCCTTTGCGCTTCCATAGCTTTGTCAAAACCATCTTTATCAAGGGAAAAATCATTTTCATGCAGTATTTCATCAGTTAATTCATAAGGAAAACCATAGGTATCATAAAGTTTAAAACCTATTTCCCCATCAAGTACTGTCTTTCCTGCGGCGGAAAGTTGCTGGATTTCTTCATCGAGCAAAGACATCCCTTGGGTAAGTGTCTGATGAAATCTTTCTTCTTCGATATTAATTACTTTTTTTATATAATCCTTGCGTTCAGTGAGACCATCATAAACCCCTCTGTAAATTTCTGCTACTACATCTACAGCATCTGCCAAAAAAGCTTTTTCAATGCCGAGCATGCGCCCATGCCGCACAGCCCGCCGCAGAATACGGCGCAAAACATAACCCCTGCCTTCATTTGAAGGCAAGATGCCGTCCATGACCATAACAGCGATACTACGGGCATGATCTGCTATAACCTTTAAAGAAATATCGGTCTTCTTATCCTTATTATATTCTACACCCGAAATACGAGAAGCATATTCAATGATAGGATATAACAAGTCAGTTTCAAAATTAGTCGGTTTTTCTTGAATTACAGATGCCAAACGTTCCAGACCTGCGCCTGTATCAATATTTTTTTTTACTAAAGGACGGTATTCACCGCTTTCAGTACGATCATACTGGGTAAAAACAAGATTCCATATTTCTAAATAACGGTCACAGTCGCAACCGGGAGCGCAGTCGGGTTTACCACAGCCACGTTCCTCCCCGAGATCTATATAAATTTCAGAATCAGGTCCGCAGGGGCCAGTACCTATTTCCCAAAAATTGTCTTCCATTCTAACAATATGGTCAGGATTTACAGATGTTTTTTCTGTCCAAATTTTATAAGCTTCTTCATCCTTCGGATAAATACTCACCCACAATTTATCAGCGGGTAACTCAAGTTCTTTAGTAAGAAATTCCCAAGCCCACGGTATAACTTCTTTCTTAAAATAATCACCAAAAGAAAAGTTTCCCAGCATTTCAAAATAAGTCTGATGACGGGCAGTGCGTCCAACATTTTCTATATCACCAGTCCGGACACAGCGCTGACTAGTGGTTATGCGCGTATGAGGTGGTTTCATCTTGCCTGTAAAAAATGGTTTAAATGGAGCCATACCTGCTCCAATCATTAACAAAGAAGGATCATTTTCAGGTATCAAAGAGAAACTAGGTAAACGCAAATGACCTCTTTGTGCAAAATATTGCAAGAATTTTTCCCGCAACTCATTGCCGCTCATGTATTTCAAATTTTTCTACCTCCAAAATTGTATAATCACACAAATATAATTCATTATATAAAAATACTATTGTAAAGTCAATTCTAGGGAAATATAGCCATTTATTGACTGCACAAAAGAATAAAGAGCTAACAAATAATTACTATCTATATAATAATAGTTACTATAAATTAATCTAAATTATTCAAAAAATTAGCAGGAAATAAAAATTTAAAATAGAAGTTATAGATATAAAGAAAAGTCGAAGAAACATATACCATATTAATGAAAGAAGTTGACTATACCTATGGAAAACAAAAAATTTTCGGCTGCGGATATCTTATCTGGTGCACGTATGATATTACACGACCTTAGTATCCCAGAACTATATGAAGAAGCACTAACAAATAAGGAAGCAATATTAGCGAAGAGCGGTGCTCTTTGCATCTATACCGGAAAGTATACGGGCAGATCTCCTAAAGATAGATTTATCGTAGACACGCCCTCTGTCCATAACCTTGTAAGCTGGTCTAATAACGTACCATGCACGGAAGAAACTTTTCAGCATTTGTATTCTAAAATGAAAAGCTTCGCCAAAAATCATAAGCTTTATGTCAGTGATAATTATGTAGGCGCTGACCCAGAACACAAACTTCAAGTAAAATGCATAACAGAATCTGCTGCCCAACATCTTTTCCTTAAAGAATTATTTATTAGACCCAAAGAACCGCCTGTTACACCTGAAGACTTTACCCTGATTTGCTGTCCCAGTGTAAAAGCCAACCCACTTAAAGATGCTGTTCATTCAGAAGCATTTATTATAATAAATTTTGATTATAAAATGGTACTGATTGGCGGAACAAAATATTCTGGCGAAATGAAAAAATCAATTTTCTCAGTGATGAACTTTATTTTACCGCAAAAAGGAATACTTTCCATGCATTGTTCAGCCAATGTTGGCAAAGACGGCAAAACGGCCATCTTTTTCGGCTTAAGTGGAACAGGAAAAACAACCTTGTCGGCAGATCCGAACCGCAGTTTAATCGGTGATGATGAACATGGCTGGAGTGAACATGGTATTTTCAATATTGAAGGCGGCTGCTATGCTAAATGCATACATTTGTCAGAAGAAACTGAACCGGAAATATACAACGCTATAAAATACGGTGCCGTCTTGGAAAATGTGGTGCTTGAACCGAAAACACGTAAAGAAGATTACGACGACACAAAGTATACTGAAAATACCCGTGTTGCCTATCCGCTGGAATATATTCCTAATGCGATCCATCCAAGTATAGCGGGACATCCTACAGCCATTATTTTCCTGACAGCTGACGCTTTCGGAGTACTACCACCTATCTCCAAACTTAATCCTAAACAGGCGATGTATCATTTCCTTTCGGGTTACACCAGCAAAGTGGCCGGTACAGAACGTGGCATTGTCGAACCACAAGCTACTTTCTCCATTGGTTTTGGTGAACCATTCCTGCCATTGTCCCCACTAAAATACGCCAGACTGCTCGAACAAAAAATCAAAAAGTATGATACCAAAGTTTATTTAGTAAATACCGGTTGGACAGGTGGTCCATACGGCATCGGTTCCAGAATGAAATTGAAATACACACGTGCCATGATTACAGCAGCCTTAGAAGGCCAGCTTGATAATGTGACATGGACAAGTGATCCTATCTTTAAGGTAGCAGTACCAGATTATTGTCCTAATGTGCCATCAGATGTCTTGGAACCTGCGAACACTTGGTCAGATAAGGCTGCCTACAAAAAACAAGCTGCGAAATTAGTAGGACTATTTGCTAAAAATGTCAAGAAATTCAAAGGAGAAATGGCCGATGATATTCTCAGTACCGGTCCCAGTCTCTAACTACAATATGAATAAATAAAATTTACGCGTATTCCCAGATTTGTTTAGTCTGGGAATATTTTTTTGCAAAAAAATGCTCTAAACATTCTTTGCAGACAACCGCACTCGCTTTCTTTGTTTTGTAGAAGGAAATAAACAGCATCACTTTTTATCACTTAAGGACAGGTATTATTTGTATGCTGATTTCCAATACAGTTTACGATATGAAAATTTGGTTTTATAATTATTATATTAATTGTTCTAATAATTATCCTTTAGATAAATAAAAATGCTTTCACAAAATCCAGAAGTGCAATTAATAAACCACAGCTGCATAATAAATAATCTGCCGACCACAAAGGGACAGGCCTAGAGGAGACTACATGGATACCAGTGTGTTAAACGCCAAACAAATGCAAGTAGTAAATGAACTGAGCCGCAATATATTGCTGAGTGCTTCAGCCGGTACAGGAAAAACCAACACCCTCATATACAGAATAGCTGCCATCATAGATAAAAAGAAAGCCTTGCCCGAAGAAATTCTCTGCCTTACCTTTACCAATAAAGCTTGCAGTGAAATTAAGGATCGTATAACCAAACTGCTTGGTAAAGAGGCCTTGCGTATAAAAATAAAGACTTTCCACAGTTTCTGTTATGATATAATTAAAGCTGAAGCTAAAAAAAATTCAGATTTATTTTCGGATTTTACTATTTTTGACGAAACCGATTGCTTAGAAATCGTCCGCGATATAAATGTCTACAACATATCTGCCAGTAAAGCTTTGCAGTATTTTATTGATTTAGTCAAGCAATACAGGGCGATTTATGATTATTTTACAGACAATGCCGCTAAGGACTATAAAAATGTCTTAACGCGTCTTTTTGCTGAGAAAACAGCCAAAATAAGTAATATCTGTGTGACTGCACAATATTGTCCTGACGAAAAATTAAAAAAGATTATGCGCACCAATGGTGCCACTATAGTAGAAAAATACAATGACCAATTGGCCGATATGCATGGCTTGGATTTTACTGATCTAATCGTCAAAACATATGAATTTTTCCAAAACGAACAAATAAAAAAGATATGGCGCCAAAAATACAAATACATTAATATAGACGAAATGCAGGATACGAGCCAGCTTGAATATGAAATACTCTCACAATTATTTACCGGCAATAATATTTTACTCTGTGGCGATTATTTCCAAACAATTTATGAATGGAGAGGTTCTGCTCCCCATTCCATCCTGCTTAAATATAAGCGGGACTATGCACCTGTCACCATCGCCTTTGACGAAAACTACCGTGCTACCAAAACCTTATTGCAGGCCTCGTACGACTGCTTGAAAAATTTATTTGGGCAAAGCGTAGAGGAAATATATAAAAGCACAATAAAAGCCGTCAACGAAAATGCAGGTACAAAGATAGCGATAAAAGAAGCAATAAATGCCAAAGAAGAATCTGCCTGGATCTTTAGTAAAATAAAACAGTTAAATGCTAAGCCTTTATCAAATATTTGCATATTAACACGCAGCAATAAATATAATGAACGCTTAAGCTATTATTTTAACGAACTAAATAAAAATTTGCCTACTGAAGAAAAGATTGATTTTATATTAGTTGATGAATTTAAATTTTTTAGGCGGCAGGAAATAAAAGATGTTACAGCCTTTCTAAAATTATTATTAAACAAATATGACAGTTGCAGCCTAAAAAGAATTTTAAAAAAATTTGCGGCCGGCATTGGCGCACAAACCGTATCCGCAATCCAGTCCAGCGAATACAGAAAAGCCGGTATCAGCCTGACTGATTTCATTGACAAACGAACATATCAGGAAGATGCTGCTGATCCATTCCATCTTCTTCTACAAGCTGTAGAAAAAGAAGAAATTATTGTCTTTGATGTCGAAAGTACAGGCACAGATACTAGTGAAGATGAAATAATCCAAATCGCCGCAATAAAACTTGACCAGACTGGAAAGATGAAGGAAAAATTTGTCCATCTGCTCAAACCCCAAAAAAAGGTAGGCACATCCTATTATGTACATGGCTTTTCTGACGAATACTTGGCAAAAAACGGTGAAGCACCCGAAAAAGTACTTGCCGCCTTCAGAAAATTCTCTGCTGGAGCTGTAATCGTCGGCCATAACGTAAGCTATGATATAAGTATTCTTCGCAGCCAGTCAGCCAGAATGGGTCTGCCAGGTCCGGCTTTTTCTACAAGCTATGATACCCTGGATATGTTTAGACGTTTCTATCCTAATTTACAAAACCACAAACTTTCCTTTTTAAGTGACTATTTCTCTATAGAAGAAAAACCTACCCATAATGCTTTGGATGATGTTATGGCTACTGCCGCTTTATTGAAATATATAATAGAAAAAGATATCATACCTACAGCGACAACACGGAAAAAATATATAGAAAAACATATTGACCAATTTCGCTGGATGGCTGTGAAAATAAATGAACTAATTGAAAATAGTTTTCTGCTCAGGCCATATGAGCTTATTGCGAAGATAATGAATGTAACAAAAATAAAAGAATTTTATAATAAGCAGCCAGAAAGAATTAATCGTATCAGGGAATTTTACCTTATAGCCAAATATAATGATGATTCCAGCACCAATCCGCGGGATGCACTTGCCAAACTGCTTAAAACTACAGCATTATCCAACAATGAAATGGATCGCATAATTTCCGCCGTTGATCGAATCCCTATAATTACCGTCCATCAAGCTAAAGGGTCAGAATTTGCTTATGTTTTCCTTGCAGGTATGCAGGATGGTATATTCCCATCATACTTAGCTTTAAAAGAGGGCAGCCTGGAAGAAGAAAAAAGACTCTTTTATGTAGCTGTAACCCGTGCGAAAAACAATCTTTATTTAAGCTGGAGCCGTATAAGTGAACATGGGAAAAAGAATACCAGAAGCAGATTTATTGAAACTATTCCGCATGAATATAGAAAAGATGTTTAATATTGCGGTTATAGCATAAAATAAAAGATTTGCATAAAAAGGTTTTATATAGCATAATATAGCCATTAGTCATAAATAAATGGTAACTTTAATTTGTACGGAGGGATGATTTTGTCTTATGCCCTGCAAGTTATAAAAAAATACAGTCAAAAAATTTTTTCATATATAAAAAATATAAAATATTTTGACCCTTCTTTTATAAAAAACAACAGTTTCTTTAATTTTAAAACCAACAATTTCTTCAACTTCTCTTTTCTAAAAGACAATAAACTATCCAGTCTTTTTTCTACTATAAAGAACAACAAACTATTTAATATTCCCGTAAAGTACATAATGGGTAGTCTTTTTTTATTTTTAGTTGCTGTGTTTATTGGCTTTCACTCCATTGCCCCGAAGGATAACCGTCCAATAGTCATAGAGATTAAACCTGGTATGCAGACCGCTGAAATAGCAAAGTTACTAAAAGATAAAGACATAATATACCACGACACATTTTTTGAATTACTCGCCAAATTGAGAGGCCTCGACAAAGAGCTAAAGGGTGGCGAATATGTACTGCATCCTGCCATGAGCAACGATGAAGTAATGGATGAACTGCTTAAAGGCCCACAGAATATTATTGTCAAAGTAACTATTCCAGAAGGATATACAGTAGAACAAATAGCTGACCTCCTTGAAAAAAAACAGGTCACAACCAAACATGATTTTTTAAATTTAGCACAAAAATATATTCCCTATGAATATATGCAAAATAATGACCCAAATGTAAAATATAAATTAGAAGGCTATCTTTTCCCTGATACATATGAATTCGTCAAGGGTTCTCCAGCCAAAAAAATAATAGATACAATGACCGGTGAATTTGATAAAAAACTCAACAACGACCTTCGTGAACAGGCAAAAGAAAAGGATTTATCCATCCACGATCTTATTGTCTTGGCATCACTAGTCGAAGCTGAAGCGAAATTTGATGAAGATAGACCTATTATCGCGCAGGTTTTCTTTAACCGGCTGGATATAAATATGCCCTTGCAATCAGATACAACCATTCAGTACGCGATGCGTAAACGTAAAGAAAACATATCTATAGATGACACTAAAATAGATTCTCCTTATAATACTTATATACACTATGGTCTTCCGCCAAGCGCCGTAGATAATCCCGGTCTTGCCTCCATAAAAGCTGTTTTGTATCCGCAGGCAAACGATTATCTATACTTTGTAGCTGACAACCAAGGCCACAATCACTATAACCGGACATATACAGAACATCTTGATACAATTAATAATATAGAATAATTTCAGATTGGATTTTAAAGTGGAAAATTTATTACGCGAAATGCGTGAATATGCTGAGAAACATCATGTCCCTATCATACGTGACCAAGCGGCCAAAATTTTATGTCGGATTGCCGCTGAAAAAAAACCAAGCCGCATTCTGGAAATAGGGACAGCCATTGGTTACTCCGCATTGCTTTTGGCAGATAACAGCTGCTCTGATACGTGCATTACTACGTTAGAAATAGATGAAGAAAGAATAAAGACTGCAAAATCTTTTTGGGCCAGATCGCCTTACCAGAATAATATACACCTACTAAACGGCGATGCTGCCGAAACATTAAAAACATTGTCAGGTCAATTTGATTTTGTTTTTATTGACGCGGCCAAAGGACAATACCCCCG
The DNA here is from genome assembly GCF_004341685.1 of Pectinatus cerevisiiphilus. Classification (GTDB taxonomy): domain Bacteria; phylum Bacillota; class Negativicutes; order Selenomonadales; family Selenomonadaceae; genus Pectinatus; species Pectinatus cerevisiiphilus. Next base: position 123,471 of record NZ_SMAA01000006.1, on the reverse strand, counting down.
GTATTTACATGCAGTTTTACCATTGATTTCCACTCATGGACTTATTGTTTCAGACAATGTGCTTTTCCGCGGTTACGTAGAAAGTCCGGAAAAACCACCACGCCGTTATAAAACAATAGTTAAAAGACTACGGGAATATATCAAAGAAATAAGTGAAAGCAAACAATGGTCTACTAAAATCTACTATGAAGGAGATGGATTGGCTGTTTCCGAAAAACAGTTTTAAAATGAATAAAAAGGTTGAATTATTGGCTCCAGCAGGAAATTTAGAGAAACTAAAAATGGCTATTTTATATGGTGCTGACGCTGTCTACCTGGGAGGCAAGAAATTTGGCCTGCGCTCTTACGGCGGTAATTTTTCAATACAGGAAATGCAAGCAGGTGTGGAATTTGCCCATAGCAGAGGGAAAAAAGTTTATGTGACAGTCAATATTTTCGCCCACAATGATGATTTAGACGATCTCCCCGATTACTTGCGCAGTCTTGAGCAGTTAACCGTAGACGGCATCCTCATCTCTGACCCGGGCATATTTGCCATAGCACGCCAAACAATCCCTAATGTCCCATTACATATAAGCACGCAGGCCAACTCGACAAATTGGGCGGCAGTGAATGCATGGGCTTCTATGGGGGCACAAAGGGTAGTGTTGGCTCGGGAACTTTCCCTTAAAGAGACAAAGGCTATCCGCAATAAAACAGACGTCGAGCTGGAAATGTTTGTACACGGTGCCATGTGTATCTCCTATTCGGGACGTTGCGTCATGAGTAATTATATGACTGGCCGCGATTCTAACCGAGGTGCTTGTGCACAAGCATGCCGTTGGAAATATTCTCTCGTTGAAGAAAAAAGACCTGGTGAATATTACCCAATAGAAGAGGACAGCAGGGGTAGTTACATTTTCAACTCAAAGGATATGTGTCTCTTGCCATATTTGGACAGTGTAATCGAAAGCGGTGTAAACAGCCTGAAAATCGAAGGCCGCATGAAGAGCGTCTATTATGTGGCAGGTGTCGTTAAAGCCTATAGGGAAGCTATTGATACTTATTACCAAAAACCAAACCTCTGGCATACCTTGCAGGAAAAATGGCGCAGCGACTTAGGGAAAATATCGCATAGAAAATACACTACAGGATTTCTCTTTGGTACACCGGGAGCTGACAGCCACGTATATGACACCTCAGCCTACACCCAAACGGCTGATTTTGTAGGAGTAGTTTTAGATTACAACTCCCGTACGGGATTTGCCACAATAGAGCAGCGTAATAATATGAAGACAGGACAGCAGATCGAAGTATTTCAGCCGAATATGCCATCATACTACCAGCAAATAGGCAAAATGATAGACGAAGACGGCGAAATTATAGAAACTGCCCCACATCCACAGCAAATAATAAAAATGCAGATGGAGCATCCAGTAGAACCATATTCTATACTGCGGCGTGATATCATATAATGTTTTAATAAAATCCAATAATGTAGAATTTCTTATGATTAAGGAGGAATTTTTATGAAAAGACTTTTTGCTCAGGCTTATGGCCGTGTACAAGGTGTGGGATTTCGTTATTTTGTCCAGTCTGCCGCGAAAAAATACGGTTTATCTGGTTGGGTTAAAAACATGAGTGATGGTAGTGTAACTATGGAAGTCCAAGGTGATGCACCAAAACTGGATAGTCTCTTCGCCGAAATAAAAAAGGGAAATGTATTTATAAAAGTTGCCAGAATAGATACAAAATCTATAAATATTGTAGACGGTGACAACGGTTTTGATATAAAATATTAAGAGTAGCTTAAAATACACAAATGGATAGTGGTTTATAATGAAAAAAATTCTTGTTCTGCATGGACCTAATCTCAATCTTTTAGGCACACGTGAACCAGAAATATACGGCTCAATGACATTAGACGATATAAATTGCCTGTTACAAAAAGATGCTGATGAAGCCGGTATTGATATCAGCTTTAAGCAAAGTAATTATGAAGGCGACTTAATAGAAGCAATCCAACAATCGTCGGCTTATGCTTATATTATCTTAAACGCGGGAGCCTTTACACATTACAGTATTGCTCTGCGCGATGCTATCGCTTCCGTACAGACACCTGTAATTGAAGTGCATTTATCAAATATCCATAAACGGGAAGAATTTCGCAACAATTCGGTAATTGCACCAGTTGTTGTAGGACAGATCTGCGGTTTGGGGGCAGGCAGCTATACGGCAGCCCTGCATTATATTATTACTACATTAAAAGGAGCCGAAAGCAATGGAAAATAACAGACTTTTCCGCTTAAGACAGCTGCTTGCACAAAAACACGCAGATGCCATCGTTATAAATAAAAATGAAAATGTTCATTATTTCAGCGGTTTTTACGGTGATGATTCGGCACTTGTAATAACTCCAGATAAAGAATACCTTATCACCGATTCGCGTTATCTGGAACAGGCCGCGCAGCAAAGCAAATTCCCCCTTGTTGAGCAGAAAAAAGGGCTGCTCACTAAAATTAGTGAGTTAATTGAAGCAGAAAAGGCAAAAAATTTGGCCTTTGAAACGAATGCGCTCATGTATGCTTCCTATGCCGCTTTACGCCAAATGCTGCCAAACGTCAATTTTTCCGTACCGCTCAATTTAGATGGATTACGTATCCAAAAGGAAAAAGCAGAAATAGAACTTATCAAGAAAGCTGTTGCCATAAGTGACAAGGCTTTTGAACATATTCTTGCATACATTAAACCCGGTCTTTCTGAAATAGATGTAGCCGCTGAGTTAGAACATACCATGCGCAAGCTTGGTAGTGAAAGACCTGCGTTTACTACTATTGTGGCTTCGGGAAAAAGAGGCAGTCTTCCACACGGAACAGCAACAGAAAAGTTGATTGTTGACGGAGAATTTGTTACAATGGATTTTGGTGCTGTTTACAAGGGATATCATTCGGATATTACCCGCACTGTTTGTGTAGGTAAGGCCTCAGAAAAACAAAAGGAACTTTACGCTATTGTTGCCAAAGCGCAGCTTTTAGGCATCGCAAGCATTAAACCGAATACCGATGGCAAGACAATAGATGCCCCTTCGCGTAAATTCATAAAAGATATGGGCTATGGTAATAATTATGGCCACGGCTTAGGACATGGCGTCGGACTGGAAATACATGAATTACCCCGTCTTTCACCCATGGCACAGGATATAATCATAAAGCAGCATATGCTTGTAACTGTTGAACCAGGAATATATGTTCCTGATTTTGGTGGTGTGCGCATAGAAGATACTACTTTAGTTGATGAAAATGGTGCCACACCTCTGACAAAAAGCCGTAAGGAACTAATAGAACTTTAATAAAAAAAGATTTACATTAATTTTACATCTAAGGAAAAAGTTATCCAAGAGCTTCAGCAGCTATACAATAGGCTGGCTGGTTAATATGACATGCGTGAAGCATAAGCGGCTAGATATTATTTATCAATATCCTTTTGATAAGAGTATCTTATGTGGATAAAATAAATACAAAATATTAATTTGGAGGTTTATTTTTAATGATTTCAAGTAGTGATTTTCGCACAGGTCTTACTCTGGAGATAGACAACGGCGTATGGCAGATTGTCGATTTCCAACATGTCAAACCAGGAAAAGGTGCAGCTTTTGTACGTACAAAAATAAAAAACATACAGACTGGCGCCGTGGTCGAACGTACCTTTAACCCTAATGAAAAATTGCCAGCCGCTCATCTTGAAACCAATCAAATGCAATATCTATATGAAAGTGACGGAATGTACACTTTTATGGATAATGAAACTTTTGAACAGACTGAACTCAGTAAAGAACAACTTGGTAATGCCCTCAACTTCTTAAAGGAAAACATGGATATCAGCCTTCAGACCTATAAAGGTAAAATCATTGGTATTTCTTTACCTAATTCCGTAGTGTTGAACGTTGTAGAATGTGAACCAAGTGTTAAAGGTGACACTGCCACCGGTGCTACCAAAATGGCAAAAACTGAAACAGGCTATGAAGTGCGTGTTCCCCTTTTCGTCAATGACGGTGACAAGCTCCGTATAGATACCCGTACTGGTAATTATATCGAACGCGCTTAAGAACATCATGGAAAAGACACTAAGGCATTTTCAACCATAGTGTCTTTTTATTTACTGTTTCATACTATCAGATATTGCTCATAAATTTTAGATATCATACCACATAATGTTATTTACTTTATTTATGCGAATGTAACTTTGTAAATTTTTGCCTTGCGTTTAAAAAGCGGGGGGTGTATAATGTATTCATTCTACAATGATAGGAGATAATTATATTGACTACTGTTAAATTTGTGAAAGCCCCTACTTTAAAAGAAAAACCGGACGTATCCAAAATTGGTTTTGGTACACATTTTACAGATCATATGTTCGAAATGACTTATACTACAGGAAAAGGTTGGCATGATCCGCAAATCATACCATATAATAATATTTCCATAAGTCCAGCTAATGCTACAATTCATTACGGGCAGGCAATTTTCGAAGGGATGAAAGCTTTTCGGCAGGGAAATAAAGTTGTTATTTTTCGTCCGCTAGACCATCTCAAGCGTTTAAATAATTCTGCACGTATACTTGATATTCCCCCAGTCGATATTGAGCTTGTACATAATGCACTTAGACAATTAATAACGATTGAAAAGGACTGGGTTCCTAACAAGCGCGGCCAAAGTCTTTATATTCGTCCGTTCATTTATGCCGATGATGGGTTCTTGGGCGTGAGCGTCGGCAAATCATATAAAATGTATATAATTTTATCCCCTGTTGCTGCTTATTATGCGCACGGTTTTGCTCCTGTAAACATCATGGTAGAAGATACTTATGTAAGGGCAACTAAGGGCGGACTTGGTGAAGCAAAGACTCCTGCCAATTATGCGGCAAGCTTACATGCTGGCCTTGTTGCCCATCAAAAAGGTTATGACCAGACACTTTGGTTGGACGGTGTAGAACGGAAATACATCGAAGAAGTCGGTTCCATGAATATTCTCTTTAAGATAAACGGTGAAATAGTAACCCCTGAACTTGATGGCAGTATCCTTAGCGGCATTACTCGCCGTACAGTGCTTCAGGTAGCTAAGGAATGGGGCTATCCTGTTTCGGAACGTCGTATCTCCATAGATGAAATAAAAGACGCGTACAAAAAAGGAGTCCTTGAAGAAGTATTTGGTTCCGGTACAGCGGCCGTAATTTCCCCTGTAGGTGTTTTAGGCTATAAGGGTGAAGATATGGTCATCAATGACAATCAAATCGGCCCATTTGCCCAGAAGATGTTTGATTATGTAACTGGAGTACAATGTGGCGCAGAAAAAGATACCCATAACTTTACTGAATTCGTAACAGAAGTTTAATACCGTACAAACTGTATAGATATTACAAAAGAGCTGGTGCACATTTTATTGATGTACACCAGCTCTTTTATAATATCTTGCCCAGCCTTTAAGTCCAGCCATCTAAATTTTTACCCATTAAACTCATTTACTTAATAATACCTGTGCGTTTTTGAATAATTCTAAGCGGAATAGTCAATATCAAATTGAAAAGCAGGATAACTATTATGAGTAGTGCGCCGATTCCATTAGCGATGACATCCCTATCAGGAACTAGGCCGACCGACATCAAATACCACATATGAACTGCTAAAGTCTCTCCTGCTGCCATGACATCAGTGTCAAACATATGCCTTGAAACAGTAGTACCTGCGGTAAATATCAAAATAGCTGTTTCACCCAGCGCACGTCCTGCTGTCAATATGATGCCCGTAATGATTCCTGCTAATGCGGATGGCAGAACCACCTTAGAAATAGTCTGCCATTTCGTCGCTCCCATTGCTAGACTCGCTTCCCGATATGATTTAGGTACTAATTTAATAGATTCTTCTGTAACGCGTACCAAAAGAGGTAAATTTAAAAGAACCAATGTAAACGTACCACTTAATATACTAAAACCCAATCCCATTTTATTGACAAATATAATCATCCCAAATAGCCCCAATACGATGGAGGGAACAGTAGCCAAGCTTTCTGTACTCAATCTGATGATCTTTGTCAGCAAATTATTCTTTGCGTATTCAGCCAAATATATACCTGCACCAACTGCTATCGGCACCGATATTAGAAGCGATAGGAAAAGCAGATAAAATGAATTGAAAAATTGGCCGCCAACTCCGCCGCCTGCTGATATATCACTCGACTTGCTTGATATAAAGTGAGCAGAAAGCACTGGTAACCCTTTGTATAAAATATACCCGAGAAATGTAAATAATAACAATAAAATAAAGAAACCTGTCAGCCATAATATACATATAGCCATTTTATTTACAACTTTGGCGTTCATTATGCATACCTCCTGGCACCGATGCGTTTTATCAGCAGTATCATCAATAATGATACGACCAGCAGAACGAGTGCCATCAAGAACAACGCATTACCCCATACAGAACCAAAAGGAGTATTACCCATTTCAATGACAATATCACTGGTTAAAGTTGCTGTCGGTGAAAATAAGCTGAGGGGTAAAAGTGGTGTGTTGCCTATGACCATCTGGACAGCCATTGTTTCCCCTATAGCCCTCGCCATTGCCAAAACTATCGCTGTCAATATCCCCGGTGCAGCCGAGGGAACAACGACTTTGTACAAGGTTTGCCAATACGTGGCGCCCAAAGCTAACGATGCTTCTTCAAGTGTTTTGGGCACACCGTTCAAGGCATCCTCACTAATACTGATTATTGTCGGTAAAATCATGATTGCCAATATTACTGCCGTGACGAAAACACCATATCCCATACTTACAGAAAAAAAGTTTCGTATGAACGGAATCATCACGGTAAGTCCTATATAACCATAAACTACAGAAGGAATAGCCACATAAAGATCAACTGCGGGGCGCATTAAAGACCGCAATCGCTGCGGCGCTATCTTAGACATAAAAATGGCACCGAGAAGACCTATAGGCGTTCCTATGATTATAGCCAGCATTGTCACTGCCACCGACCCTAATATAAAACTTAAGGCTCCATATTTATTCATAGAAGGAGCCCATTTATCGGTTAAGAAAAATTCAATAGGGCTGACATCATGAAAAGTCATCAGCCCTTGTTTACCGACAAAAAATATAATGGAAAAAATTATTATGGTCATCAATGCTGCACAAGCGATAAATAAATACCGCACATATCGATCATATATTAATTTTCGTTGATGATTAAACCCTTTTTCCATATTTTTTATCCTTATAAATTATTTTTGCATTTTACTAACAGGAATGAATCCTAATTTTTCTACTTGTGAATTCTGGAATTCATCACTCATCACATAATCAATAAATGCTTTTACAGCATCTTTAGGTTCTCCCTTTGTATACATATGTTCATAACCAAAAACTGGATATTTGCCATCAATAACTGCCTGTGCAGAGAAAGGAACGCCATCGAGAGAAAATGTTTTTACGGTTTTATCTGCGTAAGCTGCATCTACGTAACCAATAGAACCAGGTGTTGTTGCTACACCTTTTAATACGGCACCGTTTGAATCCTGAATAGATGCATTATCGGTAAATTCCTGTCCCTTGAGGATAGTAGCTGTAATAATAGCACGTGAACCAGAAGATTTAGCACGATGGATAATGGTAATAGCTTGGTCATCCCCGCCGACTTCTTTCCAGTTAGTGATTTTACCGGTAAATATGTCAGCAGCCTGCTGTATAGACAAATTAGCAACTTTATTATCAGGGCTTGTGATAAGAACAAACGGGGCAACAGCCACTTTATGGTCTACGAGACCTTTATCTTTATATTCATCAGGTAAGTCGACATCTGAATTTCCTATATCAACTGCACCTTCAGCTACTTGGTTCATGCCTGTGAAAGAACCGCCGCCAGCAATGTTTACAGTAACTTTTTCATTCTTTTGTTCAAAAGCTTCCTGTGCCGGTTTTAACATTGGCAGTAATGCCGTAGAACCAGAAGCTGATACCTTGCCTTCAAGTGTACTAGCAGCCTTATCACCTCCGCTCGAAGCCGCTTGATTATCGCTGCTTCCGCAGCCTGCGAAGAGCATAGTGCTTACTACCATAGTTCCTAAAACAGCCAATAATTTTTTCTTTCCGCTAAAAAGCATTTTAAAACCTCCAAAATAAATTTTATATGATTCTAAAATCCAATAACATAAACATTACTGGAGTATGACCCTTTCCAGCCGCAGTAGACTATTACCAAATAGCAACTGTATTTTATTTACCTAATGGCCTGCTGCTTTATGTTCATTTTATCTTATCTGCTGTAGTCTCTTGTTACGTATTTGTTAAGGTTTTGTTAAGTGTTTGTTGAATTATTATTTGCGAATAGGATATTTACAAATTTTAGCGAAAGTATTATGTAAGTTCAACTTAAATTAAATGGTAATGGAGAATTTAAATGAAGATTTTAGTTGTTGATGATGAAGCCCCTATTCGTGAATTACTGGTATTTAATTTACAAAAGAATGGCTACGATACCGTGACTGCCGACAATGGCTTAACAGCATTGGAAACTGCCAAAGATGAAGATGTTGCCTTGATTCTGCTGGATATCATGCTGCCGCAGATAGATGGTTTTGAAGTATGCCGGCGGCTCAAACAGAATAAAGCAACATCTAAAATCCCGATAATCATGATAACGGCTAAAGATGAAGAAATTGATAAAGTACTTGGCTTAGAACTCGGTGCCGACGACTATACCACCAAACCATTCAGTATGCGTGAGTTAATGGCGCGCATCAAAGCCGTTCTGAGACGCAGCAATACCAAAGACCAACCAGAAGGTGAATTGGTCATAGGTCCTCTCAAAATTAATTTTAATGCCTATACTGCCTTTCTCAATAATGAACAGCTCATGCTTACACCAAAAGAATATGACCTGCTTAAATTATTTGTAACTAATGAAGGAAAAGCTTTTTCCCGCGATGAGCTTTTAGAAAAAGTTTGGGGCTATGAATATTATGGTGACACCAGAACCGTTGATGTGCATGTACGGCATTTGCGTGCTAAATTGCAAGCTGCCCCTTCAATAAGTGACGGCATCAAAACAGTTCGTGGTGTTGGTTACCGCTTTACGAAATAGTTTTCTCCTTTTTCTTCTTTATTACTTTTATATAAATTTTAAAACAAGTGAGGCGATTTTTAATGTACGCAGTAATAGATATTGGCTCCAATACCATTAGACTCGTAATTTATAAAGTAGATAAAGGTTCATATAACATTCTTCTCAATAAGAAAGAAATGGCCGCACTTGCCTCCTACGTCAACGATCGGATGATGAGCGCAGCCGGTATCGAAAAAGCTTGTCATGCCCTACTGCCGCTGAAAAAAATAGCACTTGATCTTGGCATAGAAAACATTTACGCTTTTGCTACGGCAGCTCTAAGAAATGTTACGAATAGCGACCAGGCAGTAAAAGAAATTGAAGAAAAAACAGGCTTAAAAATACATGTCATAAGTGGAAAAGTAGAAGCCAAATTAGATTTTATCGGCGCTGCCCGAACCGTAAATTTAAAAAGCGGCCTTCTTATTGATATAGGCGGAGCCAGTACAGAACTGGTTGCTTATGAAAACATGAAAATAAAACAGGCTGTCAGCCTGCCCATAGGTTCACTGAGTGCTTACAGTAAATATGTCAATCACTTCTTTCCTAATAAAATAGAACAGCAAAAAATCAGAAAAAAAGTTTTACATTTACTAGAAAAACAAGATTATCAGGATTTCGCCCCAAATTATCAAGATGTCTGCGGAGTAGGCGGAACAATACGCTCTACCAAAGATGTATATAATTCACTTTTTGGCCTTAGCCCACGAAACAAAAGCATCCGTGCTGAAAGCATCAGTGGCATTATAAAACAATTTCTAAACAAAAAAGACAAGACCCATATTGATCGGCACACTCTTGACACATTGCTTGACATAGTTCCCGACCGTATTCGTACTATTTTACCGGGAATGATTATTTTAGAAACACTTGTTGACCTTTTCAAAGTAAAAACGATCTTGATAAGCCGGGCAGGTGTGCGTGAAGGATATTTGGCGAAAATCATATTAAAAGAATTCGACGATATCGAGGTGTAGGAAAATGATTAAAAAAATCAACCCCATATATACTCAAAACCGTGAATTATCATGGCTCAAGTTTAATGAACGAGTTTTAGAAGAAGCTGAAGACGAAACTGTTCCATTATATGAAAGGTTGAAGTTTTTGGCTATTTTCAACAGTAACTTAGACGAATTTTACATGATACGTGTGGGCAGTCTCTATGATCTGTCCTTGGAAAAATCATTAAAATTTGATAATAAAAGTTTCTTAACACCCACCCAGCAATTAGAAAAAATATTTGCCGCGACAAAAATATTGTATAAGAAAAGAGATGTGCTCGCTGCCAGACTAGAACGAGTCTGCCATGCTGCTGGCATACAGCGGAAGAAATCTGAAAAACTGGGAAAAAGAGAAACAGCATTTGTAAAAGACTATTTCCGTACACAAATAATGCCTCTATTATCCCCACTCGTGATCAACGTCCGCCATCCTTTCCCGCACTTGCAAAACAAAGCACTTTATATTGCCGTTTCTTTAAAGGAAAAAAAGAATGATATACTGGGCATCATTCCTATTCCCGAAAACCTCCCCAAGCTGCTTTACCTGCCTGGCCGAAAAAATAAATATATACTTCTTGAAGATATAGTCCTTCATTATGCCGAAAAAATCTTTAATCTTTACACCGTCGAAAAAAAAGCAGTAATCAGCGTGACCCGCAATGCTGATATAAGCCTTGACGACGAAGACTTTGAACTCGGTGAAGACTATTTGCAGCACATGCGGAAAAGCCTTAAAAGACGGGGAAAACTTGCCGCAGTGCGCCTGGAAATAAATGGGGAAACCTGTTCCTCCATGTTCACTTATCTGCTGGAGCATTTAAACATAAAAAAAGAACAGGTTTTCACCTGCCGTACACCGATAAATCTATCTTACCTGCTCTCCCTTGATGAAAGAATGACGGTTGAGCAAAAAAGCACGTTGATGTACCCGCCGTTTATTCCCTCCTCTAAATGTCATATTCCCCAAGATACTAGTATGATTGAATATATAGGCCACAAAGATTTACTGCTGAACTACCCGTACCAGAGCTTTGATTTATTTTTACAGCTACTTAAAGAAGCCGTTTATGATGATTCTGTTTTCGCCATCAAAATCACAATATACCGGATAGGGAAGAGAAAGGCCAAGCTGATCCAGCTGCTGTCAATGGCAGCAGAGCTTGGCAAAGATGTCACGGTCTTAATGGAATTGCGCGCCCGTTTTGATGAAGCCAATAACATAAATTGGGCAGAAATGCTGCAAGATGCTGGCTGCAAGGTAATATACGGCGTAGAAGGCTACAAGGTACACGCCAAGATATGTCTTATAATGCGCCGCAAAAACAACAAAATAGAATATATCACACAGATTGGTACTGGCAATTATAATGCCCAAACGGCAAAACTTTATACAGACCTGTCCTTCTTCACCGCTTCGGATGATATTGGCCTTGATGCTGTGCAATTTTTTCAGAACATGGGCACAGATAATTTGCAGGGCAATTACAATTCTTTCTTATCTGCCCCGAACAGCTTAAAACCCGATTTACTACGCCTTATAAATGAACAGAGAGAACATGCCTTAGCGGGCAAAGTATCACATATCCTGCTCAAGATGAATTCACTCACAGACCGTGATCTTATTGATGCCTTAGCAACGGCATCACAAGCCGGCGTTAAAATAAAAATGATTATTCGCGGCATTTGCTGCATCAAACCGGGAATAAAGGGAAAAACCGAAAATATAAAAGTTATAAGTATAGTCGGTAGATTTTTGGAACACTCACGGATTTTCTGCTTCGGCAGCGGAGAAACTGCCAAGATATATATATCCTCAGCTGACTGGATGACCAGAAACACCGAACACCGTGTAGAAATAGCATGCCCGATTTATGATCTTGACCTAAAAGAAAGCATCTACCAAAGTTTACTTATCATGTGGCGTGATACGGTAAAAGCCCGTTTTCTCAACAGAGATGGTGACTACGAAAAATTTTCTGCGAAACTGCCACGATTGGACAGCCAGGCATTTTTTTTAGAAAAATATACAGACTAAGCATTTAGAAATGCTCTTTCGTGTCTTTTTGTATACAGCATAATTTATGTTAATTCTTTGCAAAATAATGCGTTTATGCTTTTTATTTACAAAAAATTAACATTTAACTAACAATCAGCTGCTCTTTATATGCTATATTTTTCACGAAGATGTAGCGGGAGGAAATAAAATGCAATACAAAATGCAGGCCAAAAATCTAAATTTATACTATGGCAGTAAGCAAGCTCTATATAACATCTCACTAAACGTACCAACAAACAAAGTCGTCGCTTTAATAGGTCCTTCCGGATGCGGTAAATCCACCTTCCTCAAAACACTTAACCGTATGAATGATCTGATCGAAAGCGTACACATTGACGGTGATATATTCTTAGATGGAAATGACATATATGCCCCTGATACAGACATAGTGTATCTACGTAAACGTGTCGGAATGGTTTTTCAGCGTCCAAATCCATTTCCGATGTCCATTTATGAAAACATCGCCTATGGACCCCGTGTTCATGGTTTAAAAAATAAAAACAAACTGAACGAAGTCGTCGAAAAAAGCCTTCGCAGCGCTGCTTTATGGGATGAAGTAAAAGACCGTCTCACTGATTCGGCAATGGGTATGTCCGGTGGGCAGCAGCAACGCCTTTGTATCGCCCGCGTTCTTGCTGTTGAACCAGAAGTAATCCTCATGGATGAGCCATGTTCCGCACTTGATCCTATTTCTACCATGAAAATAGAAGAACTTGTGGCTGAATTGAAGAAAAATTACACAATTGTAATGGTAACGCATAATATGCAACAGGCAGCACGTGTATCTGATTACACAGCCTTCTTCCTCAATGGTAAATTAGTTGAACATGATATAACGGACGTAATATTTACTAATCCCGCCGACAAACAAACCGAAGATTATATATCTGGACGCTTCGGTTAAGAAAGGAGCTTGTAATGGAAAATCAAGTAACAAGAAAAGCTTATATTGAAGATCTGGCTAGAATACAAGAGAAAATTGTCGAAATGGGGATAGCGGCAGAAACAGCTGCCAAAAATTCAATAAAGGCACTGTTGACTTTTGACAAGAAATTGGCTGCACAAGTTATGGAAAGTGACGATATCATTGATAAACTACTGATTGAAATCGAAGACTCATGTATCCTACTTATTGCCAAGCAGCAGCCTATTGCCCATGACCTACGGGTTATAGCTACCTCGTTTAAAATCTCTACAGATCTGGAACGCATCGGTGACCACGCCTTTGATATAGCAAAAATTACTTACAATTTAAAAAAAGCCTTTGATTTCCAAGATTCCCATATAAAGGCTTTAGCTGATTGTGCTATCTCCATGATTAATATGTCCATTAAAGCCTATAAAAATGCCGATGTAAACTTGGCTGAGAAAGTCTGCATCGAAGATGATAACGCAGACTCCCTTTTTGCCAAAACCTTGACAGAAATCTCCAACCAAACATCGATCAACACAATGCCTGAATTTGTTTTCACCTCGCGTTACCTAGAAAGAATAGGCGACCATGCGACAAATATTGCAGAATGGGTTATATACTTGGAAACAGCTGAACGCATACGCAAAACGAAGAAAATATAATGCTTTTCTTGGTAAAAAACCTCAGTACATAAATGTGCTGGGGTTTTTTACATTTTATCCATACGTATAGTATGCTAAAATGAAATGACTTAACAAAACTTATTTATGTATGAAAGGAAGGTCTACCATGCTAAAATCAAGCATCAGCAGACGTTTGACAATATATTCATTATTCCTGATAATACTTCCTCTTTTAATTTGCAGCATATATATGGTGGATTATTTTTATAAAATAAACATCCAGGATAAGACCAGTTCCTTAGAAAATCAGGCAAAAACTGTGGCAGCCATCTCACATATATATTTTCAAGAAGAAGACAATGCCGATGCTTCCCTTTTACAATCGATCAGTGCCGATACGGGCCTGCGCATAACATTAGTAAATGCATCAGGTGAAGTGATCTATGATTCTTCCCATGATACCGAATCAATGGATAACCATGAAACCCGACCGGAAATCCAAAATGCCCTGCAAGCAGGTACAGGTTCATCAATAAGATACAGTGATACCTTGCAAAAGAATCTGCTTTATGTAGCTGTTCCTGTATATGATAATGGTACATTGCTTGGTGTTAGCCGCACAGCACTCAATATTGCGCCCTTGGAAAAATCATACGATGATATGCGCAATAATATTTTATTTATCTTTTTTGCAGTCACAATTATAGCTATAAGTATCGGCATCATCCTCACCAGACGTTTTACTAATCCGATAAGGCAAATGACTGTGGACGCGCAAAAAATAATCAACGGTGATCTCAATACCCGTATGCGCATAAATACTGCTGACGAATTAGAATTTCTCGCTGCGGCCATCAACAAATTGACCAGCCGTTTACTTCGTAAAATCAATGATTCACGGGCAAAGGCCCATACTTTGTCTTTAATATTAGATAATATGGATAATGCCGTCATCCTGTTGAATGAAAATGGTCTTATTACAGAAGCCAATAAACAAGCAAAAGATATTTTCAAAATAACCCCTAATATTATAAAAACATACAGCATCAATTGTATAGGCAGTACAGTCATAAGCAATACAGCAAAAAACTGCGCCCAGGAAAATAAGAATAAAAAAATAACGCTTCGCATCAAGCTGGGCAATACCGAAAAAACCTTTATTGTCTTTTTTGCCCCCTTTACAAGTGAAGCCAAGCAGAGCATTGTATGTGTATTTCATGATATCTCACTGATGCAGGAAATAACAGATAGACAAAATATTTTTGTTGCCAATGCGGCCCATGAACTGTCTACACCGTTGACTTCAATTAAAGGCTTTAGTGAAACTTTATTGGACGGCGACCTGACAGAAGCGGAAACAACTCGCCATTTTTTGAAAATCATTTATGATGAAAGCTGCCGCATGCAATATCTGGTAAAAAACCTGCTGCAATTAGCAAAATTAAACAGCACCGACTACAAAAAACAAATTGCCATGACCAATATAAATTGCACAGAAACACTCGAAAAAATAATAAAAACGATAACGCCTTTACTAAACCAGAACAAACAGTCCTTAGAAACTACTTTTATGGTAAAAGAAATATTCATAAAAGCCAACCCTGAACTGTTTAAGCAGATTTTTATCAATTTACTCGAAAATGCAGTAAAATATACACCTGGTAAAGGAAAAATTTCTTTATCGTGCAGTAAAAATGAGGAGAATGCTATTTTTATCATAAAGGATACTGGTGTGGGCATTGCTAAAGCAGATCTGCCCTTTATATTTGACAGATTTTACCGAAGCGACAAATCACGTGCCAGACAAGATATAGGCGGTTCTGGTATTGGCCTGTCTTTAGTCAAATTTCTCGTAGAATTATTTAGCGGTAGGATATTTGCCAGCAGTGAATTGGGCGTGGGAACAACATTTACGATATCTTTTCCTCTGCAAAAAAATACTATTGCTAAAAAATAATACAGCTTATTTTGCCTCGGAAATTTTCTTTGGAAATATCTATAGCTATCAAATATTTAGGGAGTAATTATGTCCTATTATTTGCTTGAAGTTATTTGGGAGCAGACAGCATAACCTTCCATTTATCTTCCAGCATTCCTATTTTAAAGCGGGCATTGGCCGGACTTGTAGAAGGCATAGAATAAAATCTATACTTATCGTTGGTGAGAATATTTTTATTATATTTTTTGAAACATTGATATGCTTTTCCTCCATTAAAGCAAACTGTGTTTATCTTCGTATATTTAGAAAGAAATTCGCTAAAATCATTGGGGATTTCACGATGTATTGCCGAATCAAGGCTGCCTTCTCTTTCACAAGAGGCAATGGCATCCCACAAAGCAATATGGTTGTCCATAAGCATTTTTAATTTTTCAGGATAATTTTCCGGCATTTTCGCATACCCTAACAATTTTGCCATGAGCCGCCAAAACCTATTTTGCGGATGGGCATAGTATTGTTCATGGGCAAGCGAAGCTACACTTGGCATAGAACCCAATATTAAAATTTCTGCATCATTTTTTACTACAGGGGCAAAACCTTTACATAATGACATTTCAAATCTCCTTTATCTATTATAAATTTTATGCAATACGCTCAAAACCACTAATACAAGCGGATCTCCCCATAAAGCAGACCCACAGTCTCAAGAACGGACTTGACACCCATTGGCTGTGTCAATAAAATAAGCGTAGAGAAAGTTTTTTTGATAAAAAGTCAAAAAGTCTAATTTTTTATTTGACTTTTTGACTTTTTGTCATTATAATAACAATGTAATCTTAATTGATACAAATAAACTAAGAATTAATAACTTCTAAATCAGGAGGTATATACTATGGCAGACGAAAAATATACACAAAAAGTCTTAACCGCACTACAAAATGCCCAACAAAATGCTGCGTTGCACTATCATCAAGAAATTACCTCGGCTCATGTTCTCTTATCTCTCGCTAAAGAACCAGAAGGTCTTTTAGCAACAATCTTTGATGAATGCAAAACAGATTTACCAATGTTGAAAGTGCGTTTGGAACAAATTTTAAATAAAATTCCTTCCGTAAAAGGACAGGATAGACTTTCTATGAGTGTGGAATTAGCTCGTGTTTTAGGACGGGCACGGCAGATCGCCGACTCTATGAAAGATGAATATATCAGCACAGAACATTTACTGCTTGCAATTGTTGAAGATGCTGACGAAGATTGTCAGAAATTATGCAGGGACTTTGGTCTTAATAAAGCAAAAATAGAATCTATAATTAAAAAGAACAGAAAAAATAATGTCAATTCCGATAACCCGGAAAGCGAATATAAATCATTACAAAAATATGGTCGGGATCTCACAGAAGCGGCACGCCGCGGCAAACTTGACCCAGTTATAGGCCGTGATGAAGAAATTCGCCGTACAATCGAAATTCTTTCCCGCCGTACCAAGAACAATCCTGTCCTCATCGGTGAACCTGGTGTAGGGAAAACAGCTATCGTCGAAGGTTTGGCACGTCGTATCGTAGCTGGTGATGTACCGGAATCATTAAAAAATAAAACATTGTATTCACTTGATCTGGGTTCCTTGGTCGCCGGTGCTAAATTCCGTGGTGAATTTGAAGAACGTTTGAAGGCTGTTCTTAATGAAATAGCTAAATCAGATGGACAAATTCTTCTCTTCATTGATGAAGTGCATACCGTTGTTGGTGCCGGAGCTGCTGAAGGTGCCATGGATGCCGGAAATATCTTAAAACCAATGCTGGCTCGTGGTGAATTACGTTGTATCGGTGCGACCACTTTAAATGAATATCGTAAATATATTGAAAAAGACACTGCACTGGAACGTCGTTTCCAACCTGTAATGGTAGGCGAACCAAGTGTAGAAGATACGATCTCCATCCTGCGTGGCTTGAAAGAACGTTATGAAGTACATCATGGTGTAAGAATCCGTGACAATGCGCTGATCTCTGCCGCAGTCCTTTCCGACCGCTACATATCTGACAGATTCCTGCCTGATAAAGCAATCGACTTAGTAGATGAAGCAGCCGCTAAACTTCGTACTGAAATTGAATCAATGCCTGCTCCACTCGATGAAATCCGCAGAAAAATTTTACAGCTGAAAATAGAACAACAGGCTCTGACTAAAGAAACTGATGATGCTTCCAAAGAACGTTTGCAAAAACTCACAGAAGAAATCAAGACTGCTGAAACTGAAGAAGCAGGCTGGAAAAAACAGTGGGAACATGAAAAACAACTCATTACACGTACTCGTGGCATAAAACAAGAAATTGACAATATAAAAAATGAAATGGCAAAAGCCGAACGTGATGGTGATTTGACAAAAGCATCGGAACTCAGATACGGCAAATTACCTGCATTGCAGCAGGAATTGACTGAACAAGAAAAAACATTGGCAGAAAACAAGGACTCACGTCTGCTTAAAGAAGAAGTGGGCGAAGAAGATATAGCCCAAGTAGTCAGTCGCTGGACAGGAATTCCAGTATCAAAGATGATGACCGGAGAAAGAGAAAAACTTATGCATCTGGAAGATGAACTGCATAAACGTGTCATCGGCCAAGATGAAGCTGTAAAAGCAGTCAGTGAATCTATTCTCAGAGCCCGTGCTGGTATCAAGGATCCTAACAGACCTATCGGTTCATTTATTTTCCTCGGACCTACAGGTGTTGGTAAAACTGAATTGGCAAAAACATTGGCAGAATCCTTATTTGATGATGAACGTTCAATGATTCGTATTGATATGTCCGAATACATGGAAAAGCATTCTGTATCGCGTCTTATCGGTGCGCCTCCCGGCTACGTCGGCTATGACGAAGGTGGACAGCTTACCGAAGCCGTACGGCGTCGTCCTTACAGCGTAATTTTGCTCGATGAAATTGAAAAAGCACATGCTGATATTTTCAATGTTTTACTGCAAATACTTGATGATGGACGTCTTACCGATGGTAAGGGACGTGTGGTAAACTTCAAAAATACCGTCATTATTATGACTTCCAATCTCGGTTCCCACGAAATACTGGAAGAAACCGATTTTTCCAAAGCCAAGAAAGATGTTTTTGAACTGCTGAAAAATTATTTCCGTCCTGAATTCCTCAACAGAATTGATGACATCATCGTATTTAAAGGTTTGGATAGAGAACAAGTCAAAAAAATCGCGGCAATATTACTTGAAAATCTTAATAAGCGTTTACAAAAACAAGTAAAAATTAGCCTTGTATGGTCTGATGAAGTTCTTGCCAAATTAGCGGCAAATGGCTTCGATCCCCATTTTGGCGCACGTCCATTACGGCGGTTATTAACACATACGATTGAAACCGAACTCAGTAAGGAAATAATCAAAGGAACTATTAAAGAAGGCAATACGGCAAAAATAGGTATCGAAAATGGTGAATTCACTTTTTCTGCTGTATAAGCTGACTAGCAATAAAAAGACGGTCCTGTTTTGGATCGCCTTTTTATTTTTAATTTTTTGTTACATAAAATGTCATACTAATGACACAAATACCCATCAATATAATAGTATAATATCTTACATGAATAGTAAATAAATAATTACTAACAAGGAGAGTGTAAAGAATATGTTTAAACACAAATTGAAAAAAATAACAGCTTTTGTTCTTTAATCCTTTATGTTGATGACCGTCTTGGGAACAGCTGTTGCGAGCGCACAACCACTAAATGCGCCACCTAACCCTAACAACGCGCCTTCACATTTTGACCACAGAAGAGATCATAGGGGTGACCGTGACCACAATGCTGATTACAAAAAGGATCATAAAGACGACCATAATAAAGACTGGCATCATAAAAGAGATGTAGATAAAAAGGACCAAGATAATAATGATGATAAGGGACATTCTACCGGAGAATTAACGACCACTGCTATCGTTGCTGCTGTACTGGGTGCTGTAATAGCCAAAAATACCTGATGTTTTATTAATAATACTACAATAACCACAAGAAAAAGCATGGGATCCCCTGCTCTTTCTTGTGGTTATTTTGAGTTTAACATAATTAAAATACAAGTGCTAGAATCTAAATTATAAAACGCCATACCCTTTTAAAGCTTCAAAAGCCGCATGCTGTTCAGCCTCTTTTTTACTGCTGCCACTACCAGATCCCTTTCGTTCACCGTTCACTACAGCAGCAAAGCAAAAACATTTAGCATGGTCAGGCCCTGTTTCGTTTATCAGTTTATATTCAATGCAGGTGCCCTGGCTTTGGACGAGTTCCTGCAAAATTGTTTTATAATCTTTCAAATTATACCCCTGCTCGACAGCGACAAGTGCGCTGTGCAACTTAGCAAGAATATATTTATTGGCGGTCTGCCAACCTTGGTCAAGATATATTGCGCCGATTACAGCTTCAAAAGTATCGGCTAAAATAGATGGTCTTTTACTGCCACCTGTTAAGCGTTCGCCTTTGCCCAGCAGAAGATACTTACCAACCCCCAGCTGTGCAGACAAATCTGCCAACGTTGTCTCACAAACCACAGAGGCACGTGCCTTTGTCATTTCTCCTTCTGGCATCTGGGGAAATCTATTGAACAGATATGTACTGCACGCCAGTTCCAGTACAGCATCACCAAGAAATTCTAAGCGTTCATTATGAATTATCCCATTTTTAGCTTCATTGGCATATGAAGTATGTGTAAGAGCCGTATCCAATAGAGCTAAATCTTTGAAAACAACTCCGAGACATGAGGATAAAAGTAATAAATTTTCTTTACGCTCTTTTGAAATACTCATTTTTAAACCCGGCTTATTTAAATTTTTTCAGAAGAATTGTCGCGTTATGCCCGCCAAATCCTAAGGAATCAGAAATTGCCGCATTGACAACTTTTTTTCTGGCTATATTAGGTACATAATCCAGATCTAAGTTTTCATCAGGTGTTTCCAGATTTATAGTGGCTGGTATCATATCATTTTTCACAGTCAATGCTGTGGCTATACATTCTATTCCGCCGGCAGCACCTAAAAGATGGCCGATCATTGATTTGATCGAACTGATAGCCAATTTGTAAGCGTGGGCACCGAAAGCTTTTTTAATAGCAGCTGTTTCTGTTCTTTCGTTCAATTGTGTTGAAGTACCATGCGCGTTTATATAATCAATATCTTCCGGTTGAAGTCCCGCATCCTTTATCGCCAATGAGAAACATCTTGCCGGCTGAATTGCCGCCGGTGCCGGACTAGTTATATGATAAGCATCTGAAGTAGCTGCATAACCGGAAACTTCAGCATAAATTTCAGCTCCGCGTTTCAAAGCATGAGTCAAACTTTCCAACACGACAATCCCAGAACCTTCACCCATTACAAAACCACTACGGTTTTTATCAAACGGACGTGAAGCCTTTTCTGGATTATCATTCATATTGGTGCATAAAGCTTTCATGGAAGCGAAACCAGCCACTGGCAAAGGTGAAATACAAGCTTCTGTTCCACCAGCTACCATGACGTCTGCTTCGCCTCTCTGGATGACGCGCATAGCATCACCTATAGCATTAGTACCAGTAGCACATGCTGTAATTGGACAGCAACTAGGCCCTTGCAAACCAAAGGTAATAGAGGTCTGTCCTGTTGCCATGTTAGCAATCATCATTGGTACGCAAAAAGGACTTATTCTATTTGGTCCCTTTGCCAACAAAACGGTGTACTGTTCATGCATCGTTTCGATACCGCCAATGCCTGTTCCAATAAATACACCGATACGTTCTTTATCTTCTTTTGATAAATCAATTTTAGCATCTTCAAAAGCCATTCTGGTAGCGGCAATAGCAAATTGCGTATACCTATCCATTCTTCTGGCTTCTTTTTTATCTATGAAATCAGTTGCTTCAAAATCATTAACCTGTCCAGCAATCTGAGCTTTAAATTCGGTAGCATCAAAATGTGTAATCTTGCCTATACCTGATTTTCCAGCTAATAGATTTTCCCAAAATTTATCTTTGCCAATACCAATAGGTGTAACTGCACCTAGACCGGTAATAACTACTCTGTCTGCCAAAATATACACCTCGCCTTAATTTGCTTCGGCAGCTTGTTGTTTCAGCCGCGCAAATATTTCCTTGACTGGCAATATTTCTTTTATTTTATGAATATATTCACCAGCAAAAACCAATCCGGTCTCAACATCACCCTGTTGGGCTCTTTCTAAAGCTTTTATAATACAGAAATTATGTTTACAATTTTTTAGACAATTGTCACAATGTTCAATCGGAACCGGTCCCTGCATTATTCTTTCTGAAAACGGATTGCGTACGGCACGACCCGGAAGCCCTACCGGACTCTGTATCACAACTATATCTTTAGGATTAGCCTTCAAATAAAAATCTTTTAAAGCAGGTGCTGCATTTGATTCTTCGCTTGCAGCAAATCTAGACCCCATTTGGACACCGTTGGCGCCCATTTTTATAAAATCAACAATATCCTGACCGGTTAATATACCACCTGCCGCAATAACAGGTAAGCTGACCGCATTACGGACTTCTGGGATTAATGTTTTTATGGAAATATTTGTCCCTAAATGTCCGCCTGCTTCCGTGCCTTCCACTACTACAGCAGCTGCGCCAAGATGTTGGGAAATTTTCGCCAGTTTAGCAGAAGATACAATTGGTACGATAGGCGTTCCTGATTCTCTGCCTATCCCAAACATATCACGAGAAAAACCTGCTCCCGCAACTACCAGATCTATACCTTCCTTAATAGCAGTCTTCATTAATTCGCTAAATTTTTTAGCAGCTACCATTATATTGATACCAATAATCCCAGATGTCAAAGAACGGGCCAAGCGAATTTCATATCTCAATTCGTCATTTGTCATACCGGACGCAGCGATCAAACCTATACCGCCTTCATTTGCCACTGCCGCAGCAAGACGGGCTGTTGACAATCTTATTGCCATACCTCCCTGAACGATCGGTACTTTTGCGATTTTATCGCCAATCTTCAGCTCCGGAAGTTTCAAAATAACTCCTCCTATCACTTCCGCTTTTATCGGCTTAGAAGGCGATCGCCCTCTAAACCGACTAAGAGTCTTATTTGTTCTGGTCTATATAGGTTACAACATCTTGAACCGTCTTGATTTTTTCAGCAGCTTCATCTGGAATTTCAATACCAAATTCTTCTTCAAAAGCCATGATCAATTCAACAATATCCAGTGAGTCAGCTCCTAAATCGTCAATAAAAGTGGAATCAATTTTGACCTCATCTGCTTCTACACCCAATTGTTCTACAACAATATCTCTAACTTTTTCGAATGTCGACATATGTTGTTCACCTCCTCCCCTATAATAAACTCAATAAATGCCAATATTACATCACCACACCGCCGTCAACGTTTATGACCTGTCCAGTTATGTAAGCGGCTCCATCAGAAACCAAAAACAGCACTGTATTTGCGACATCTTCAGGACTGCCCATTTTCCCTAACGGGATACCATGCAGGATATTTTCTTTTGCTTTTTCTGGAATGACTGAAGTCATATCAGTAGAAATGAATCCTGGAGCCACAGCGTTAACCGTGATACCGCGTGCCGCCAGTTCACGTGCAAGTGATTTTGTTAAACCTATAACTCCTGCTTTTGCCGCTGCGTAATTAGCCTGGCCGATATTTCCGGTCAAACCCACGACAGAAGCCATATTGATTATTTTCCCTGCACGCTTTTTCATCATAAGCTTTGCAACCATTTTAGTGCAGTTATATACACCTGTCAAATTCGTATCTATAACGGCATTCCAATCCTGCTGTTTCATTCTGGCGAACAGCGTATCACGTGTGATGCCTGCATTATTGATTAATATATCGATAGTACCATATGTGGTGATTACTGTGTTGATCATATTTTCAACGGCTTCGGCATCAGAAACATCCGCTTGGATAATAATAGCCTTACCGCCATTATCTACTATCTGTTTTTTTACTTCTTCGGCAGCTTTAACATTACCCGCATAATTTATAGCAACAGAAGCTCCTTCTGCTGCTAAAGACAACGCAATAGCACGGCCAATACCGCGCGAAGCACCTGTAACTAAAGCAACCTTACCTTCTAACAGCATTTTAGCGAACCTCCTGCAAATAATCAAGCGTTTTTTGTAAAGAAGGCATATTTTCCACATTCAAAGAAGTCAACGCTCTGTCTATACGTTTGTTGAAACCACACAAAACTTTTCCTGGGCCGACTTCTATATAAACATCAGCACCAAATTGCTTCATGGTGCCTATACAATCTTCCCATTTTACAGGGCTAGCTGCCTGTTTTACGAGGTTTTTCTTTATATCAGCAGCTTTACTCATCGTTTCACCCGTCACATTAGCCGTAACAGGTATACGCGCGTCTTTTATCGTGATTTTATCAAGTTCAGCAGAAAGCTGTGCTGTGACTGGTTCCATAAGCCTGCTATGAAAAGGAGCACTTACAGGCAACAGTACGCATTTCTTCGCACCAGCTTTTTTTAATTCTTCTACCGCAATATTTACCCCTGCTGTAGTACCTGCTACAACTACTTGCCCTGGGCAGTTAAAGTTGACAGCCTGCACAGAAGAACCTTTCTGGCTGATTTTATCACATACTTCAATAATAATATTTCTATCAAGCCCTATAATTGCAGCCATGCCGCCTTCCCCTACAGGAACAGCCTTTTGCATGAAACTGCCACGTCTGTTGACAAGGTACACCGCATCAGCAAAATCTAAAGCCCCGGCAGCGACAAGTGCCGAATACTCTCCTAAACTGTGCCCGCCGACTATTTCCGGTTCAATTCCATGTTCACGAAGAACAGCTGCGGCAATAGCACTTACTGTTAAGATGGCAGGCTGGGTATTGGCTGTAAGTTTCAAATCTTCCGCCGGTCCATTAAAGCACATATCTTTTATCGAGTAACCTAATGCGTCATCAGCTTCTTTAAACATCTTTTTAGCTACATCATAGTGTTCAAAGAAATCTTTTCCCATGCCTACTGACTGCGAACCCTGTCCTGGAAAAATAAATGCAAGTTTATTCATAAAGAACGACGTCCCTTCATCATCTTACTAAAATATTTATATAAGTAATAATTTATCTTACGATTATCCCGCTTTTTCCTCTTTTAAATATAATGGGAAAAATACACAACGTTCAAATCTTATCTATTAATAATGCCAATAAATATCTATTTGCAACTATTTTCAATTCTATTAAGTTCACCATCTATCTGTGAAACTATATCTGTAATAATTTGTTTAACCGGTTTTATTTCATTTAACATACCGCTGATTTGGCCGATCATAACTGAACCATTTACCACGTCACCTTTATGCGTAGCCAGGTTGAGTTTTCCAGCACCAAGCTTTTCCAATTCTTCTGGAGCCGTACCAGCTTTTTCCAGTTCTTCAAATTTTCTTGTCAATTTATTTGCCAAGACACGTACAGGGTGGCCTGTCGATCTACCCGTAACCACGGTGGATCTATCTCTGGCTTTTAAAACTAATTTTTTATAATTTTCGTGGGCAATACATTCATCCGACAAAACAAATCGCGTTCCCATCTGGACACCGACAGCACCTAAAGCAAAAGCTGCCAAAACGCCCCTTGCATCGCCTATACCACCGGCTGCTATAACAGGGACATCTACAGCATCAACTATCTGTGGTACTAAGGACATAGTCGTTATTTCCCCTATATGCCCTCTGCTTTCAAGGCCTTCTGCAATGACTGCATCGACACCTGTCCGCACAAGTCTTTTCGCCAATGCTACAGAAGCGACAACAGGAATAACCTTACTGCCAATTTCCTTCATCGCCGGAATATATTCTCCTGGATTACCCGCACCGGTTGTAATAACAGGGACACGTTCTTCTAAAACGACCTGCATGACTTCTTTTACAAACGGTGACATTAACATAATATTTACACCAAAAGGTTTCTTCGTCCATTTTTTGGTTTTTTGTATTTCCGTGCGAAGCATATCCGGAGGCATATGTCCTGCTCCTATAATTCCCAGTCCGCCGGCATTAGAAACAGCAGAAGCAAGTTCAGCAGTCCCTATCCATGCCATGCCGCCTTGAAATATCGGATATTGTATATTGAGTAATTTACATAATTTATTTTTTTCAAACATACTATTCCTCCTTAGCCCATTTCATGATGCACGATGCCCATGTAAGCCCTGCACCAAATCCAGAAAAAGCTAATATATCGCCTCTTTTAAAAGTTTTATTATGAGCTGCTTCGGCCAGTGCTATAGGAATAGATGCCGCAGAAGTATTTCCGTATTTACCTATATTTACAATGACCTTGTCCATTGATAAATGCAAGCGTTTTGCCCCTGTCTGGATAATACGGATATTAGCCTGATGCGGAACAAGCCAGTCAATATCTTCTATCTGCATGCCTGCTTTTTTCAATGAATTTAAAACTGTTTCTCCCATAATCTTTACAGAAAAACGGAAAACTTCCTTACCGTTCATATGTAAATAATGCAGCCTGTTTTTGACCGTATCCAGCGACGCGGGATGCAGGCTTCCTCCGCCTGGAATGTCGAGACTATTACCGCCGCTTCCGTCAGAACCAAGTTCAAAAGAAAGCATACCATAACCATCGTCTACTTGCCCATACACTGCTGCACCGGCACCATCACCAAAAATAACACAAGTATTGCGATCCTGCCAGTCAACAAATCTTGATAAAGCTTCCGCACCTATTACCAGAATTTTTTTATATACACCTGATTCGATAAATTGGACAGCAATGGATGAAGCGTATATAAATCCCGAACAAGCCGCCGTCAGATCAAAAGCCCCTGCATGACTGGCACCAAGCATATCCTGCAGCACACAAGCAGTAGAAGGTATTATGCGGTCTGAAGATATGGTTGCCACGATTATTAGATCAAGATCTTCCGGTTTAACATTGGCATCTTTTAGCGCCATTTTTGCTGCTCCAAACGCTATATCTGAAGTAGCTGTTCCTTCTGGTGCTATACGCCGTTCGTGTATTCCCGTCCGTCCTACTATCCAGTCATCACTGGTATTGACTATTTTTTCAAGATCAAAATTAGTCATCTTCTTCTCTGGCAGGCAAAAGCCCGTACCGAGTATACCGGCGCTATTTCTCCCTGTCATCAGCCAGCATCTCCTCTTTCTCTATATTTTCTCGTATGCGGCTTACCACGTCCTGCTTGACATATTCACAAGCCACACCTATGGCGCTCTTTATTGCCTTTGCATTAGAACTCCCATGTGCTATTATATAGCATCCATCAACGCCAAGCAAAGGTGCTCCACCATATTCAGCATAATCTATCTGCTGGGCAAACTTCTTTAAAGTAGGCGATAAAAGCAGTGCACCGACCTTAGCCAGTAAGCCACCTTTCATTATAGCTTCCCGCATAAGTTTCAGCAGTGTCTTTGCCAAGCCTTCGGCAAATTTCAAAACTATATTGCCCACAAAGCCATCACAGACCACTACGTCAAAAGAACCGCCCGTGATATCCCTGCCTTCAGCATTGCCCTTAAAATTAATTGTGTGCATTTGATTAAGAAGAGGATATGTGTTCAAAACCTGTTCATTTCCCTTGGTTGCTTCTTCCCCAATGTTCAATAAACCTACGCGCGGTTTTTTGATACCGAAAACACATTCGGAGTAAATTGAACCCATAAGTGCACTTTGCACGAGATGCCGTGGTTTACTATCCACATTTGCGCCAGAATCCATGAGAAGTGTAACACCATGGCCGGTGGGAATAGGTGTAGCTATAGTAGGTCTATCAATTCCCGCAATACGTCCCAATGTAAAAAGCGCTGACGTGACAGCAGCACCTGTGCTGCCGGCTGAAATAACAGCATCACACTCACCTTTTTTGGCAAGCTGCGCTGCTACTACCAGTGAAGAGTCCTTCTTCTTTCGCACTGCTGCGACAGGATGTTCACCCATTTCAATAACTTCAGTAGCATGATGTACTGAAATTTTCAATTTGTTCCAGTCAGGGTATTTATTTAATTCTCTATATATTTTCTCTTGATCTCCGACAAGCACTATTTCACAGCCAAATTCTCGGGCAGCATCAATCGCACCAGCAACTATCTGTTCAGGGGCATAATCTCCCCCCATTGCATCCAGCGCTATTCTCATGTCCAGCCTCCCTATTGCTTGTTAAAGTATAATAATCGATTGAATCATTCGTTTTGTTATTATACTGGCTTTAAAATAAAATATCAAGTAAAAGCTTAAAAATATCCATAATGTACATTATTAAAATTGGCCTTGCTTTTCTTCTAAAGCAGAAACATTAAAGATATTTAAAACACAATTTTTGTATCACTAAAAGCATTTATTTTTTAAAGGCTGAAAAACATTCCAGCCGTAAAATATTTAAATAAAAAAATGAGCAAGATATAGTCAACATTATACCTTGCTCGATAGAAATTATTATTCCGCAGAAATTACTTCTTTACCATCATAATAACCACATTCTGTACAAACATGATGTGGCATTTTAGGTTCATGGCACTGCGGGCATGCTACAAAACCCGGAGCTTCCAGCTTCCAATTAGCACGGCGCTTATCACGGCGAGCTTTAGACATCTTACGCTTTGGTACTGCCATCAAAAACACCTCCTTAAAAGACCCAATACTAAGCTAATTTTTTTTCAGCAGATTTTTTAATACTGCCAACCGTACATCAATTACTGTACGGTCACAGTCGCATTCACTTTTATTGAGATTTATGCCGCACTTAGGACACAAGCCTTTACAGTCAGGCTTGCAAATATTACTTATCGGCTGTCCAGCAATGATAATATCGCGCACCAAATCAGCAATATCAATTGAATCACTGCCAACTGCGTCCGCGTCCTGTACAGTAGAATCCTCTGTCTCGTAAACCTCATCAAAAGTGTGCAATTGATCCTCTGCTGCATTTTCCAGACAACGATCGCAGATAAAACACCTGTGACAATTTATACTGCCTTCAACGTGATAACCTGCACCCGTATTTTCAATTGTACCGTTCACTTTTATCGTGCCATCAATACGGTAATTGTCAGTAGGAAAATCAAATTCGCCAGCAGGCATAACAAAAGCAAATTTGTATTTTCCACCACTAGCATTGTTTACATCGGATAATTTTATTTTCATCATAAGACAACAACCTCAACTTATTATAGCGGGCACCATATATTTTGTCAAATTAGTTTTATTTTTTGGCATAAAGAATACTTTCATCATATAATAGATAATATTATATGTTTACGAAAGGTTATTACATGAAAATATTTGCCGTAATTGCTGAATTCAATCCATTCCATAATGGCCATAAATACCTTCTGGATTCAATAAGGGAAAAATATCAGGATGCCGCCTTTATTGCCGTAATGAGTGGCAGCTTTATGCAGCGCGGTGATGCGGCTGTCTTTGACAAATGGCAGCGCGCCCATTTAGCTGTACTTGGCGGTGTAGATCTCGTACTGGAGCTGCCAACTGTTTTTGCTGTCAGAAGTGCAGAAGGATTTGCACATGGTGCCATATCCCTATTGCAAAACCTTGGCTGTGTAGATATGCTCTGCTTTGGCAGTGAAAATAGTAACCTTGACACCTTGCAAGAAGCTGCACATATTTTAAACCACCAATTAAACCATAATATACTGCGAGAAAAGATAAAGACAGGAATTCCCTATGCAGCGGCAGTGGAGGAAATCCTTGCTGAACATATGCCACAGTCAGGTTTTTCCTTGAAAGCTCCCAATACAATACTGGCTATCGAATATTTGAGAGCAATAGAAAGAGCACAGGCAAATTTTTCTGCTATAAGCATAAACAGGAAAAAAGCACTTCATAATAATAGTACATTTACTGGTCTTTTTTCAAGTGCATCTTCCATCAGAAAGTTACTCCGGGCAGGCCAAAGAAATACAGCTTTACAAAAGATAGCATCTGCCATCCCAGCTAACTGCTATTTTTATATGCAAAGTATATGTAAAAGTTCCAATGACATAGCTTTTACTGAAAACCTTACGCGCAGCTTATTACTCAAGCTTAGGTCACTCTCCATAGATAGGCTCAGAAGTTTTAACGGCATCAACAATGGCTTGGAGTATAAGATTTTGCAGGCCGCCGGACAGGCTGACAACCTTGCCGCCCTGCTCAATACGATCAAAAGCAGACATTACCATTACAGCAGATTACAACGCAGCCTGCTGCACATCCTGCTGGATTTAAATAAGCCAGTCCTCGACAATTTTGACCACCAAGGTCCCTCATATATCCGCGTACTTGCCTTCAATCGAAACGGAAGAAAGATACTAAAAAAACTTAAAACGACTTCTTCGCTCCCGGTTATACTCAAAACGACTAATTTTACTACGCAAAAACAATTTTGGCGAAAAACAGGAGATGCTTTGCAGCAAATGTTATTCTACGATATTCTCGCTACTGATCTGCATGCACTTTCTTACAATAAGATAAGGCCGGCCGGGAGAGATTTTTGCACCTCTCCCTTTTATTGGGATGACAGCCTTATTTAACCTGTTTTTTATTCAAAATCACTTTCATCAAATTTCTCATAAGCTTCCACAGCAGTGGTAAATTCTTCGTCAGTAGGCGTCAGATATTCATCCTCGCCATCTTCTCCCTTTACTATTTTAGCAAGTGTCGTTTCGTTTTCATTCAAAACATCTTCTTCATTGGTTGGATTCTTTTCATCTGTGTTAAAAAAGCTCAAAATAGCATAACGATTGCCATCAGCTTCAAATTGCATTTCTTCATAAAAGTAATGCGTTTCTCCATCCTCATCAATCATCTCAATAATATTATCTTCATCAAACTCTATTGTTGGTTCTTTATAATTATCACTCATATTCTGCTCCTTTAATTTATGCCGAAATCCTTAAACATACGCTTTACATACCGCCAGCCTTTTTCTGCCTGTCTTATTGCGCTTTCCATTATTTGCGGATCCCTAATAACTGCCAGCAGCAATCTCTTACGCCACTGTCTATAATCCGCATCAAGCAGCTGCAAGAATTCTTCCATTTCTTTTTCGACTGCAACCTGCGGAATATCCGCCGGCACTATTTCACAATTATTTGCATCAATATGTGCAGTATCGGCATAAAACGGTGCGTACACGTTGCACTCATAGGTCTCTTTAATTTTATCGGCAAGTGATTTTATCGCCATTGATTCGCCGTGCACTAAAAATATTTGTTTAGGGCCTTGTAAATTTACATGTCCCAACCAATCAAGTATCTGCTTGTAATCCGCATGCGCAGAAAAACCGTCTAATTGCGCTATACGCGCACGTACTGCAATTTCTTCACCGAGTATCTTCACCCTTTTGACTCCGTCAATAAGGCGCCGCCCCAATGAACCTTCCGCTTGATAACCGACAAACAGTACCGTTGATTCAGGACGCCAAAGATTGTGCTTTAAATGGTGCAGTATTCTCCCTGCATCACACATACCACTGGCAGAAAGAATTATAGCAGAACCTTCACTGCTGTTCAAGGCTTTCGATTCTTCCGCCGTTCTGCAAATTTTTATTTGCGGCATAGCTGGCAGTCTGCCATTTTCCTGTAGTATTGCCATGGATTCTTCGTCAAAAATTTTCATATTTTCTGCAAAAATTCTGGTAGCTGCTATTGCCAAAGGGCTATCAAGAATAATAGGAATATCATCAATGCGGTGCGTCTTCCATAAACGATACAAGTAATAAAGCAGTGTCTGTGTACGCCCCACTGCAAAAGCAGGAATAATCAAATTCCCGCCACGATCCATTGTGTCGTTAATTATCTCGGCCAACGCGGTTTCCTTATCATAAATCTGATGAACCCTATCACCATATGTTGACTCGATAACCAAACAATCTGCATCACTTATAAATTCTGGATCTTTTACTATTGGCTGATCAGGCTGTCCAATATCACCAGAAAAAACAATCTTAACAGGTTTTTTCCCAGTTTCATGTACATACACTTCAATGATAGACGATCCTAAAATATGGCCGGCATCACGAAAAACCGCACTTACCTCCGGAGTCAGGTCTATCCTGTCACCATATTGCAACGGCACAAACTGTGTCAACGATTTCTGGGCATCTTCTACTGTATACAAGGGGGCAACCGGTATTCTGCCTGTACGCAGTCCTTTGCGATTTGTTATCTCAGCATCACTTTCCTGGATATGGGCACTATCAGGCAGCATAATTCCCACCAAATCACAGGTAGCTTTAGTAGCATAGATACTGCCGCTAAAACCATCTTTGCAGAGCTTCGGAATAAGGCCGCAATGGTCTACATGGGCATGTGTCAGCAATACCGCATCTATCTGCTTGGGAGCAAAAGAAAACGGCTTGTAGTTCAAGTCCCGTAACTGCCGCCCTCCCTGAAACATTCCGCAATCAATCATTATGTTCTTATTATTTACTTCTAATAAGTAACAGGAACCTGTGACAGTATGCGCAGCACCGAAAAATTGTAAGTTCATATGAACTCCCCCTTTTAGTATATTATCCAATAATAGCAAAAACTAAGCTATTAATTGGTCTTAACCGAATTTTTGCCCAGCAGTGCTTCAATCTGCTCAATCGCTTCCTTGCTGCCGTCTAGCCAATATTTTTCCTGTGCTTTTATTTTTTTATTGCTCGTTATAAAATAAAAACAAACAACATACTGGCCATGGTGCTTAATGAGTATATCTTTTAATTCCTTCAAAACATCCTGTTTTTCCTGCATGGCATTTATTTGTATCCAAAAAGTTTCTTTATAATCAGCAAGCGCCATTAATTTACCCGCAATTACCTTAAACCCATTATCGAGCAGATTAACCTTACCAGACACGACAACAGCGGCTTCCGGCATTATGATATTTACTGATTCATAAAATACATTGGGAAAAACAACAACTTCTACTGTATGTGTGAAGTCTTCAACTTGCAATACACACATGGTGTCACCCTTGCGTGTTGTCATCTTTTTTACACCGGCTATCAGGCCGGCAAATTTTACATAAGAACCGTCCCTGACATTTTCTTCCGCTAGTTCAGCCAAGGATTTCATGTTTTTCAATTTATCCCTGTATAGATCAAGCGGATGGCCTGTAATATAAAATCCCGTTATTTCTTTTTCTGAATTGAGTAGTTCCATAAAAGGCAGTTCAGGTATATCTGGCAGAACAATATCATCCTGTTCCGGTGAAGCTTCACCGAATAAGGACAACTGTCCACTGTCAGCATCTTTTCTTTTTATTAAGGCAGTCTCTACAAACTGGTCAATAACATTGAGCAATTGTGAGCGTTTATTACCGAATGAATCAAAAGCACCTGCGCGTATCAAATATTCCAGAACACGCTTATTGAGTACACGGTTATCAACACGACAGCAAAAATCCATGACTGAGGAAAAAGGTCCCCCCTCTTTACGTATTTCAATAATGTCATGCATTGCCGTGCCACCGACATTTTTTATTGCCGCCAAGCCAAATCTTATTCCATTTCGCTTAGGATCAGCGGTAAATGCCGCCCCCGAAAGATTTATATCCGGCGGCAATATTTTTATGCCTATATGCTGGCACTGCTCTATATAACTCTTAATCTTATCGGCATTTGTCATAAAACTGGTCAGCATGGCTGCCATATATTCATGCGGATAATGCGCTTTTAAATATGCCGTTTGGTAGGCAACAAGGGCATAAGCAGCACTATGTGATTTATTGAAACCATAGTCAGCAAAATTTACCAGCAAATCAAATATTTTCTCAGCAAGACTCTTATCTATATTTTTAGCGGCTGTTCCACGCAAAAAATTTTCTTTCTGCGCCAGCAGGACATCGTGCTTTTTCTTTCCCATTGCCCTGCGTAAAATATCTGCCTGCCCCAAAGTAAAACCGGCCAGCACCTGCACTATCTGCATAACCTGTTCCTGATATAAGACAACACCAAAAGTTTCCCGCAAGATAGGTTCGAGCAATGGATGCATATAAGTAACCTTTTTTTTGCCATGCCGCCCGTTTATAAAGTCTGTTACCATGCCACTGCCCAAAGGCCCTGGCCGATAAAGGGCTACAAGTGGAATCAGGTCAGCGAATCCTTCCGGTTGCAGTTCCTTAACCAATGTAGTCATACCCGATGATTCCATCTGAAATACTCCGCAAGTTTCACCACGGCAAAGCATTTTTGCTGTTTCCTCATCATTTAATGGTATTTTCCCTATATCGATACTAACTCCCGTATTTTCCTTAATATTCTTTACCGCATCACTGATTACCGTCAAAGTACGCAGTCCCAAAAAATCCATTTTCAAAAGGCCGAGCTGTTCCACATAATCTTTATCGTATTGTGTTACCAGCGTTCCTTCCGACAACTGCACAGGCACATAATCTGTCAACGGATGCCTTGCTATCACAACACCGGCAGCATGGGTAGAAGAATGGCGAGGCATTCCTTCAATATCCCTGGCAAAATTAATCATGCGGTGAATGATTGGGTCATTTTCATAAATATGGCGCAGATCACGGGAATCCTTTAAAGCCTTATCCAAAGTCATTCCCAGTTCCGTCGGTA
This sequence comes from Pectinatus cerevisiiphilus, assembly GCF_004341685.1. Classification (GTDB taxonomy): domain Bacteria; phylum Bacillota; class Negativicutes; order Selenomonadales; family Selenomonadaceae; genus Pectinatus; species Pectinatus cerevisiiphilus. The sequence continues at coordinate 89,219 of NZ_SMAA01000006.1, read as the reverse complement.
CCATTTTCGCCACTTTATCCACATCATTATAAGGAACATCCATGACACGGCCTACATCGCGTATAGCACCGCGTGCTGCCATCGTACCAAAAGTGATTATCTGCGCGACATGGTCCTCTCCATACCGGCGCTTAACATACTCGATAACTTCTTCTCTTCTGATATAGCAAAAATCAATGTCTATATCCGGCATCGTCACACGTTCTGGGTTTAAAAACCTTTCAAACAGCAGATCATAGGCCAGCGGGTCAATATCCGTTATGCCCAACAAAAACGCTACAATGCTTCCTGCGGCTGAACCTCGTCCAGGGCCGACAACAATCTTACTACTGCGTGCAAAATTAATAAAATCCCAAACAATCAGGAAATAACTGTCATACCCCATCCGGTTAATTATACTCAGCTCATATTCCAGCCGTTTCCGTACTTTATCTGTTATCTCCTTATACCGCAGCGGCAGGTTTTTTTCGCATAAATCACGCAAATACTGCTTATCGGTAACACCTTCCGGCAGAGGGAAATTAGGTAAATGCAAATGGCCAAATTCAAACTCAACATTGCAGCGTTCGGCAATTTTTAAAGAATTAGTAATAGCTGAAGGTACCGCAGAAAAAAGAGCTTGCATTTCCTCCGCCGACTTCAAATAATATTCATCACTGGAAAATTTCATACGATCAGTGTCTGTCAAAATTTTTCCCATTTGTATACATAAAAGCACATCATGAAACTCACTGTCACTTTTTTCCAAATAATGGGCATCATTGGTGGCAATAAGCTCCAGCCCGTGTTTTTCTGCCAGTTCAATGAGAACACTGTTTACTTTTCGTTCTTCCTCAAGACCATGGTTCTGCAATTCAAGGAAAAAATTTTCTTTCCCAAAAATTGATACATATTCATTTAATATTTTCTCTGTATCAGCCATTTCCCCATACAATATAGAATGCGGTATTTCACCAGCGATACAAGCACTCAGGGCAATTATCCCTTCGTGGTATTGATGCAGCAGGGCTTTATCCACCCGTGGTTTATAATACATACCTTCAATATTAGCTAAAGAAACAAGCTTGACCAGATTTTTATAACCCGTTTCGTTTTCTGCCAACAAAATCAAATGGTGATATCTCACACCGTTTACTTCAAAATTTTCATGGCGGTCACGTGGTGCCACATAGACCTCACAGCCGATAATCGGTTTAATACCCGCGGCTTTAGCTGCCTTATAAAATTCTACAGCTCCATACATATTGCCGTGATCCGTTATCGCTATCGCAGGCATTCCCAAAGCTTTTGCCTTTTCCACCAATTTTTCAATACGGTTTGCACCGTCCAGCAAGCTGTATTCAGTATGCACATGCAAATGCACAAACTGATTCTGTGTTTTTATTTCCTGCATTTACTCCTTTACCTCTAATTCCTTTATTCTCTATATGAACATTTTATCATATCCCCCCTCATTAGAAAACCGCCTTCGTACTTATCTTGACTTTACGGAAAGCAGCCAGTATAATAAAAAACAGTTTAAAAAAATAATACTTTAACAGTTTATGATGCAGAATAGTAAAAATTAGGGGATATTTTACAGAAAGCCGGTGGTTGATGTGAATCGGCATATACCCGTTTTGAACTCGCTGCGGAGACTTCCGCATAACGGCGTTGATAGCGTTAATATCTTTGAGTGGGCAGCATTGCTGCTAATCAGGGTGGTACCGCGATATTATCGTCCTTGGCTTTTACGCCAGGGGCTTTTTTTATTTTAAGGAGGAGAAATCTCAATGGAGAAATATTGCCCTCAGGAACTTGAAAAAAAATGGCAGGAACAATGGGATAAAGATGGCATTTATACTACTATTAATAATGTGCCTGGCCAAAAAAAATACTATGTCTTGGAAATGTTCCCTTACCCTTCGGGAAATCTGCACATGGGACATGTAAGAAATTATTCGATCGGCGATGTGATCGCGCGTTTCAAGAGGATGCAAGGTTTTAATGTCCTTCATCCAATGGGCTTTGACGCATTTGGTATGCCCGCCGAAAATGCTGCCATTAAGCATAATGTAAAACCAGCTGACTGGACTTATGCCAACATGGATAACATGATTCGCCAACAAAAACAAATGGGTCTTTCTTATGATTGGAACAGACTCGTCCAAACCTGTCATCCCGATTACTATCGTTGGACGCAGTACTTATTTGAAGTCTTTTACAAAAAAGGACTAGCCTATAAGAAAAAAGCTACTGCCAATTGGTGTGATTCCTGTAAAACAGTTCTAGCCAATGAACAGGTCATCGAAGGACGCTGCTGGCGTTGTGATTCACCCGTAATCAAAAAAGACCTGGCCCAGTGGTTCCTCAAGATAACTGATTATGCCGATACCCTGCTCAAAGACCTCGACAAGCTGCCAGGCTGGCCAAATCGCGTTAAAACAATGCAGCACAACTGGATAGGCCGCAGTGAAGGTGCTGAAATCATCTTTAACATTCCGAACTTTAAGGAAAATGTAACAGTATATACTACACGCCCAGACACAGCCTTTGGCATAACTTACATGGTTTTGGCTGCAGAACATCCACTTGTCGACAAGCTTATCAAAGGCCGCCCAGACGAAGCACAAATACGTGACTTCATCAAGCGTGTACATAACCAAAGTGAAATCGAACGGACCTCAGATAAATCCGAAAAAGAAGGCATGTTCACTGGTGCCTATGCCATCAATCCTTTCAACGGCGCAAAAATTCCGATCTGGATAGCCAACTATGTACTGTTTGAATACGGAACCGGCGCTGTAATGGGCGTCCCTACACATGACAGCCGTGACTGGATGTTCGCTGGCAAATATGGGCTTGACAAAAAAATCGTTATAACAGATAAAGAAGGCAAGCTCACACTGGACGCAATGACAGATGCTTATGTAGATGATGGTGTGCTAGTAAATTCCGGCGAATTTAGTGGAATGAACAACCGTAAAGCAATCCCCGCTATGATCGACTGGCTGGAAAAAAATAAATGTGGTAAGCGCCGTATCAATTATCGCCTGCGTGACTGGTTAATTTCTCGCCAGCGTTACTGGGGCGCACCTATTCCTGTCATTTACTGTGAAAAATGCGGCACCGTCCTTGTTCCCGAAAAAGATTTGCCTGTAAGATTGCCAAAAGATGTAAAATTTGATCCTGGTGTCGTTTCTCCGCTTGCGCATAGTGAATCATTTGTAAACTGTACCTGTCCAAAATGCGGCGGTCCCGCTAAACGTGAAACAGATACAATGGACACCTTTATATGCTCCTCTTGGTATTATATGCGCTATGCTGATGCCAAAAATGATAAAGCACCTTTTGACAAAGATATTGTTGACAGCTGGCTGCCCGTTGATCAATATATCGGCGGCATAGAACATGCTATCCTGCATCTTTTATATTCCAGATTCTTTACTAAAGTATTAAAAGATGCCGGTTTAATAAATTTTGATGAACCATTTACAAACCTCCTGACACAGGGCATGGTCATCAAGGACGGCTCCAAAATGAGTAAGTCCCTCGGCAACGTAGTCTCGCCTGAAGAAATAATCGGTAAATACGGTGCTGATACGGCACGTCTGTTTATTCTTTTTGCCGCTCCGCCGGAACGTGACCTTGAATGGAGTGACCAGGGAGTAGAAGGTGCATGGCGCTTTTTAAACCGTGTTTGGCGCATAATTCTCCATTTTGCCGAAGAAATAAAAGAAAACAAAACCACTGACGTTTCTCTGCTGACAGCCAAGGAAAAAGAACTGCGCCGCGTTCTTCATTTGACAATACAAAAGGTTACCGATGATATAGCAGCGCGCTCCAATTTCAATACAGCCATAAGCTCTATCATGGAACTGGTCAATGCCTTTTATACATCAAGGGATGAACATTTGCAAGCCGGCCTGATCAATGAAACGGCTACTGATCTTTTACTGTTACTGGCTCCTTTCTCACCACATATAACAGAAGAACTTTGGCATAAGCTTGGTAAAACCGGCAGTATCCATAAAGCTGCTTGGCCAAAATGCGACCATAGTGCCACCGTCGCCGATGAAATCGAAATAGTTGTCCAAGTAAATGGCAAAGTACGTGACAAGCTTAAGATTTCCTCCCAGACCAGCCGTGATGACTTAAAGAAACAGGCAAGTGAATTACCACATATAAAAGAACTTACCAATGGCAAAAATATTATTAAAATAATTTGTGTGCCGCAAAAATTGGTAAACATCGTTATAAAATAATATAAGACCATCCTATACAAAAACTGCCCTCTATAAAATTAGACTTAAAATCTAATCTATAGAGGGCAGTTTCTTATATCCGGTTAATTTTATAATTAATAAAATCTTTTGGGGTTCTCACCATATTCCGTTACCTGGATTGTTCCAAATAAATTATTTCCTTATTATCATCATATTCGATAAGCTCCGCATACCGTTCCCAGCTAATCAGCAAATCTAATTGCTTTTTTGCTGTTTCTTCACCGAAAATATGCGATAGCAGTTCTTCGAAAAATTCTATATTCATTTGTCTATTGGATTTAGAGCGTAAGATATTTATCATTTTCTGCACAAAAGGAATATGCGCTAAAAGTTGCTGGCAAAACAATTTTTTTCTTTCCAATACAGTTGCCCTTGCAAATTCCACACCATGCGCAGTAAGTTCAATATCCCCTTCGGTAACCTTTGTAAATTCCAATAAGGATGAAGCTTCTATCAAGGGTAAAAAATCCTCCATGTCCATGAGAAAACGATTAGCCAGTTTATACAAATCTATTTTTTCATTAAGATCCTCCAATAATTCCAAAAAACCTGTCAAAGCTCCTGCTGAAACGGGTGGAATAATCAAATTCTTTTTAACCTGTACCAATTGTTCAGTAACAGAGGTTTTTCTCTTCGTCATAATAGAATATATTTCATCAACGTATGCCAAAAATTCCGGTGTTTTCCTATTACGCCAACGGGGCAAGTCTATATTGATATTTTTAATTATCGTAGCCGGCCCTGAAGATAAAATCACAGCCCTGTCTGCCATATAAACGGCTTCTTCAATACCATGCGTAATCAGTACAATCGATTTGGTAGGTATTTTTTTATCCAACCATAGTTCCAATAAATCACGACGCAGGTTTTCAGCCGTAAGGACATCAAGTGCCGAAAAAGCTTCATCCATAAGTAAGATATCCGGTTCACTGACAAGCGCTCTGCCAATTCCCACACGTTGTCGCATCCCGCCGGAAAGCTCCTTCGGATAGGCATTTTCAAAACCATCCAGCCCCACAATATCCAATACCTGCATGGATTTTTCTTTTTTATCCGCCGCAGACATCTTCTTTCTTTCTAAGCCCAGCATAACATTTTCCAAAACTGTCAGCCAAGGAAACAACGCAAAAGATTGAAAGACCATGGCCACACCCGGATTGACACCGTGAATTTCTTTTCCCAGATAAGAAACCGTTCCGCCCGAACTTGGTATAAGCCCTGCAATAATGCGCAGCAACGTGGATTTACCAGAACCGGAAGGGCCTAGCACAGCCAAAAACTCTCCTTCTTTTACCTGTAAATTAATACCTTCTAAAACTACAGAATCAGAGGCATCCTTTATTTTAAATGTCTTTTTAATATCTTTTAATTCCAATAAATTTCTCATGTTTTTCTCCCCTTCCGCTTAATCCATATGATATTTCGTCTGCGCCATATAATATAATTTGTGCCATACGAAGCGGTTTATAAAGACTACTAGTATACACATTACAGTTATACCCACCAAGATTTCATTCCAATTACCAGCAATAGTAGCTTCACTAATATAGGCACCTATACCCGAAGCAGTAAGCGTATGTTCCTTCCAGCTGACGATTTCGGAGATTATGCTCGCATTCCAGGCACCGCCCGAAGCAGTAATAAACCCCGTCACTAAATAAGGGAAAATACCCGGCAATATCAAAGTCTTCCATTTTTTCCAGCCTCTCAGCTCAAAAATATTTGTGGCTTCAAGCAGATCATTAGGAATACTCATAGTGCCAGCAATAACATTAAAAAGAATATACCATTGTGTGCCAAGCATCATCAATAAAATAGACCCATATTCAAAATTAACATGATAATTAATAAATAATATCGTAAAAAATGGGAAAAGCATATTGGCCGGAAATGAAGCCGCTATTTGGATCACTGGTTGCAGCTTTGCTGACAGCTTTGGATTAAGTCCTATCCATACGCCTACCGGTATAGTCCAGAGAGCTCCTAAAAAGAGGGCGGCAATTACACGCCCCGCAGTATATATGCCCAGCATAAAGGCTTGCGACAAATCCTGTAATCCCATATTATAAAGCAGCAACGCAGCTTCCTTAGCAGGAGCATAAAGCTTATATAAAACAACGATTATGATAAAAATTTTACATACTTCTACTAAATAATTTCTCTTATTCACATATAGATATTTTTGCGATCTACTTTCTACGCCATCAAAGAATTTTAAAATATTGCTATTAAGAAATCCTCCCAACGGTGACAATAAATGATGGTATAACCAATGCATTACATACGATTTATACAAGACATCATAAACAAAGGAAGTAGGTTGTTCACCAGCTTCAGAAAGTTCCAGCTTAAAACGCTGGCCCCATACCACGAGCGGCCGCCAAAAAAGTTGGTCGACCAGTAAAATCATAATCAGCATTGCCAGCATAGCATACAGCATTGCCTGCACATTGCCTGACTCTACTGCAACAGCAAGATATGAACCAATTCCCGGCAAATGTATATCTTCTCCTAAAACACTAATAGCTTCACTGGCCGCAAGGAAAAACCAACCACCGCCAAATGACATCATCCCATTCCAAATAAGGCCGATAGCCGAAATAGGCAGTTCTATGCTAATAAATCTACGCCAAGGATTAAAATGCAGTATCTGCCCTGCCTCTTCCAAATCTTGGGGAATAGTTATTAAGGAATGATAGAAACTAAAAGTCATGTTCCAAGCCTGTCCTGTAAAAATAGCAAAAATAGAAGCACACTCCACCCCCATGAGACTGTTGGGAAAAGCTGCCATAAAAGCTATTATGGTCGCTGATAAAAAACCCAGAACCGGAATAGATTGCAAAATATCCAAGACAGGTATCATTATAGCTCCTGCCGCTTTCACTTTTGCCGCAACATAACCATATATAAAGGTAAACAAAAGGGAAAAGAAAAATGCTATAAACATGCGCAGCAGTGACCGCCCCGCATAATAAGGCAGCATTAGCGGAGAAAGATCTATCTCAAGCCTGTCTCCCTGCGTAAAGGGAATATTCATGCCTGCACTTAATTTTAAAATAGCATATAAAATAACAAAAATAACTGCAATTATTATTACGTCCGTAAGCGAAAATTTTCTTTTCGCTAAAGATTTGGTAAATACTTCCATGGTTTCCTCCTAAAAATAAATTTTTAATTCTCTTTTCCAGTCCCTCGCCATCATCCATACTTACCACCTCCCCAATACGTTTAAATAGTATTTTGCAAAAAAATAAACCCTCCCAATATAAAATCAGGAGGGTTCGAAAGCGCAAAATATAGTAATCTTTTAATCGTCCAAGTTTTAGCACTGCATAACGTAGAGTATAAATACTCAGCTATCTCGGGTAATACCTTATTTCGATAAAACCTGTCCTACCCATTGGCATCTCTCGATGTTTCCGGGCAATAGCCTATGTTTATTGCAGGAACCTCACCTAACAAAACCTTATACAATTGTTTACTGGACAATCTTATCACTAAAAAATATAAAATGCAACGCTAATTTTCATTTCTGTATACATATTAATATAAAATTAACTTGCTGTTAATTTGCTGCTATAATTTTTTGACATTGTCTGCAATATCCATATAATTCCAGCCGATGATTCACTATGGAAAAATCTGTAGACTTTTCCACACTGTGCTGAAACGCCTCCAACGGACAATTCTCAAGCAGAACGATTTTCTTGCAGCGGAGACAAATCAATTGGTGCTGGTGCGTCTTAGGATAAAGTGAATATACCGACTTGTCATCTAAAAATGACGTGCGTATTGTTATTTTTTTTTCGGTAAATTTCTCCAGAACTCTATATACCGTAGATAAATTTATAGACGAATCAGTTTCCTTAGCTATCAGATAAAGCTTCTCTGCAGTCTGCGGCTCCTGTATCTTTTTCAGAATCAATAACAGTAAATTCCGCTGCTTTGTACTCTTCATGCCATGCTGGTTCAGATATTGCTTATAACTGTCGCATTCATTCATTTTGAACAGACCCCCTATGTTTAATTTTATGTTTGTAAAAGAGGACACATAACAGCAATAATACTGCATTTATCGCGATAATACCGCCAGGTGCAGCATTTATCCAATATGAAATAATTATCCCTGAAAAAATATCTATATAACTGAATAATACACCATATAAAAGTGTCTTTTTAAAACCTACCTCCAATTGGAGTGCTGCGGCGATTGGCAGCGCAATAAGTGAACTTATGACCAATATTCCTACAATACGAATGGAAATGGAAATAGTCGCTGCTACTATCACCGCAAAAAGATAATTTATAAACTTTATATTAACTCCGGCAATAGCAGCTCCTTCTTCATCAAAGACCATAAACACAAGGGCATAATAAAACTTATATACCAGAAATAAAGATACGATACTAAAAAATAGCACCCAGTAAAAATCCGTACGTGTGACAGTTAAAACACTGCCAAACATCAATGAATCAATATTGGCATGAACTAAGCCAGAACTTAAAAGCGTAATGGCTATACCAATTGAAAGAGACAAGATAATAACCAAAATAAGTTCGGCATAAGTACGAAAATGTTTTCGGAGCCACTCAATGGCAATACTAAAAAAAGAAACCATCAAAAATGCACTCAAAACAGGATTTTGGTTAAAAAGCATGCCTACGGCAATACCGGCTAAAGAGGCATGTGATAATGTATCACCCATCATTGAGTATCGTCTTAACACAAGGAACATACCAATAACAGGACATAATGCCGCAATAAAAATAGAAATTAAAAATGCGTTCTGCATAAAATTATAAGTAAACATTCTCTGTATTCTCTCCTAAATCACTTTTAATATATTCCTTTATGTATTTCTCTGGCAAACAAACATGTCCCTTACCCTTTTCAATATGGTAAAATGATGTCGAGTTTTTCAATGCAGCCTGTAAATTATGTTCAACGCAAATCACTGTCATCTTTTCATTCTTGTTCAAATTGGCCAGAAAATTATATATATCAATTTGGCTCTGCCTATCTATGCCGTTCGATGGTTCATCCAAAATAAGCAAATCCGGATCACCTAAAAGTGCCCTGGCAATAAATACCTTTTGGCATTGTCCGCCAGAAAGCTGGCCGATCAAGGTATTTTCCTCCTCCGGCATATGCAATAGCGTCAAAACATCCTTTATTTCTTTATGTATATGTTTTTTCCGAACATTTTTATAACAGTTCAATATCTCCTTTACAGTAATGGGAAAATGCGTATTCAGCTGATTAAACCGCTGCGGCACATATGCCATATTTTGAAAAGAATTACTAATAGTGCCTGATGATGGTTTAAGCAGACCAAGAATCAAGCGCACCAAAGTGCTCTTACCGGACCCATTGGAACCGATTATCGAAATATATTCACCCCTATTTACTGAAAAATTTATATCTTTCAGAAGCTCAGGCTTATTACTATAAGAAAAATATAAGTGCTTTATTTTTAACATTATAACCTCCGTGTATTTTCTCTCATTTTGATTAGTATATTTTTATATCGGACTTGACATTTCCTCTTTACTATTATATCTTTATATTATTCTAAATGCAAATAGTTTGCATTTGCATCTAGGTATAAATAAAACCTAAAATTTCTATTTGTGTATTTTAGAAAGGCGGCACTGTTCCAATGAAAAAAAATTTTCTTATTTATTTACTCCTCTCCTTTTTTCTGTTAACAATGGGGGGTTGTGGCACTACTAACAAAGAAGCACAGCAAAATGCAGACGGCCAAAAATTAAATGTGGTAGTTTCATTTGATGCTATTAGAGCCATCACGGAAGCTGTCGGCGGTGACCATGTCAATGTACAAAACATCATTCCGAGTGGCAGCGAACCCCATAATTTTGAACCAACAGCACAAAATCTGGCAACTTTGCAAAATGCGAAATTATTCATTTATAATGGATTTTCCCTCGAACAATCTTGGTTAGATAAATCACTTTCTACAGTATCTGATAAGATTGACAAAAAAGAACTGACCGTAGTAGAAGCATCAAAAGGAGCTACACCATTGCAGCTTGATGAAAAAGCAGACAATGGGACAAGCCTGCCTGACCCACATATCTGGTTAAGCATTGAGGGCGGTGAATTAGAGGCAGAAAATATAAAAAATGCCTTGATCCAAGTTGACCCTGCCAATAAAGATGACTACGAAAAGAACTACCAAAATTTAAAAAATGATATGGATCAGTTAAAACAAGAATACGCTGCAAAATTTGCCAACTCCAAACGGAAAGATTTCGTGACAGGACATGCTGCGTTCGGTTATCTGGCAAGAGATTTTGGCCTACAGCAAAACAGTGTATCAGATGCATTGCTGTCCGGTGAACCTAGTGCCAAAAAGTTAAAAGAATTAACTGACTACTGCAAAGAAAATCATGTCACCACGATTTTCGTAGAAGACATGGTAAGTCCTAAAGTTTCTGAAACATTGGCAAATGAAGTAAATGCCAAAGCTGTAAAAATATATACACTTGAAGATATTCCTGATGGTATGGACTACATTGCAGTTTTAAAATATGACTTAGACAAAATATATGAAAGTTTGAATTAACCTTATATACTTTATCCAGCAAATTTTAAGCTTCCACAAAACAAAGTATAAACCAAAGTTTACCCATGTCCATAATTTTTTTAGAAAAAGTTAAAAATATTGCCGCTGGTATTGTATCGTAGATACAAATATCAGCGGCAATGTTTCTATTATCCTCTATTTATCGTTTAGCTTATTTTTCCAAAATAAGCTTTGTAATATTTTCTAGTTCTTCCTTAGAAGGAATGTTTTTTATTCTTATTTTATCAAGCCAAATAGTAAATCCGGCTTTCTTTAATTCATCTTCAACTTCTCCGATACTTTGGCCGCCCCAGCCATATGAGCCAAAAGCAAAAGCAAGTCTGTTCTTATCTTTAGGCGAGAGTCCTCTTAAATAACAAAGGAAAGAGGCAACTGTTGGCATTATAGTATTATTGATCGTAGGTGAACCAACTGCCAAATATTTTTTAGTAAGTATTTCGGTAATTATATCGGAAATGTGATTTTCCTTAAGATCATACATCTTTGCGGGAATATTTCTGCGTGCGAAAGCTTCCGTAATAGTTCTAGCCATTTTTTCCGTTGAATGCCACATGGTATCATAAACGACAACAGCCTCATCAGAGGTTTCTCCTTCAGACCACTTCCTATAATTTTCAACAATTTCAGAAATATGGCTGCGCCAAATTATACCATGCCCAGTAGCTATCATTTTCACATCAATATCTTTTAATGCAGAAAGCGCTGTTTTCGCCTGACGCCCATAAAGCATTAAAATATTAGCATAATATTTTTTTGCTTCATACATCAGGGTGCTAAAGTCAACCTGATCGTCAAAACGTTCAGTGGACGCAAAATGCTGACCAAAACCATCATTAGAAAATAGAATCTTTTCTTCTGGGCAATAGGTAAACATACTGTCCGGCCAATGCAGCATAGGTACAGGGATAAATTGCAGCGTTCTTTTGCCAATGCTCAATGAATCTCCGGCTTTTACGCCTTTATAGGCCAAGTCACCATAAAACTTAGGGATGTTCTTCAAACCATTTGGCATACAAGTGAAGATTTGTGCATTAGGACATTTTTTCATTATGGTAGGAATTGAACCAGAATGGTCTTGTTCGAGATGATTGCAAATTATATAATCAATTTTAGCAGGATCAATTATAGACGATATACGCTCCATAATTTCATCTTTAAAATTTACTTTTGCCGTATCAATAAGTGTAATTTTTTCGTCTATAATCAGATAAGCATTATAAGAAGAACCTCTGCCAGTCTGATAGCCATGGAAATTTCGCAAATTCCAATCAATAACACCAACCCAATAAATTCCTTTTTTTATTTCAACTGCCTGCATAATAGTCCCTGCCCTTCTACAAGATAATCTATTATTATTATAACACTAGTAATTAATAGATACAATTAATCTGTTACATATTATATACAATAAAAATCAATATTATTCGCTGCCCTTTACCATCTATTTACAGACAGCCGTCATTAATCCGTAACATCTGGTGTATTTTTAAATAACTCCAACTCCTCTGGCGTAATAACAATTTTATCTTCGTCATCTTCTTTTGCCAGTTCTTCAGTTACTTCATCCCAGCCATCATTTATCGTGTGCCCCATTATAGCTTTGCCATTATCATCAAGATGCAGCCCATCCAAGGCAAACTCTGTTGGCAGCACTTCTGGTGGAGTGGGAAAATCGGCTGCTGTATCTATATGGATACAAGTACGGATATAATTATTAACTTTGTTGAACTCATGCGCCCAGTTCGGTGAAGTACCTTCCGCAAAAATTTTATTTATATTATACGGATTTATCGTCGGTAAAGTAAGAAGAATAGGTTTTATTCCATTTTCCTGACATTTTTGCTGAAGAATTTTCAAACCTATTATCACTTTGTCGGCAGGGACGCCTGCCCGCAGACTGTTACTGGCACCCATAATAATTAAATATTTAGGAGAAAAAGGTAATACATCCTTATCAAAACGGTTGACCATCTTTTCGATGGTATCGCCACTCTCCGAAAGATTTATCGAGGGCGTTTTTAAATAGGAGGCATAGCTGAAATCAAAATCAGCAGGGCTATAAGATAAATGTCCGCCACCATGGCTTATACTATCGCCAAAAATACCGACCTTATAACCGGCCGAAGGTTCATTGCTGAATTTTTTAGCATCTGAATAAACGCCTACAGGCTGCCCATTATCATCGAGGCCGCGTACCCGCCAGTAATACGTACCAATGCGTGGTTGCGGATCATAATATTCGCAGGAAAAACCCATCACGTTAGAAAAGACACGATATTGGGAAGGTTCTACCCCATTGGGGTTTTCCGGTGGAGCAGACAAGACCTCTACCTCAAACTTCGTTGCACCTGCATTGGGAATCCACTGGTAAACAGGATACAAAAGAACTGAACCATTGCCACTGTTATATTCAGCATTGGGCACAGGCGAAGTAATTGAAGACGGATGCCCATCAGTATAAAGTGATTCCAAAGAAGAAAAATTGGTAATGGGTTTATTGTCAAAATCCATTGCCCGTACACGCCAATACAGCGTTTTTGCTTTATTGCCGGCAATATCAGCCATTGGCAGGTTAAATGCATTTACAAATACTTGGTTTGTAAAATAAACATGCGCTGGTGATATAGCATTGTTGCTTAATTTATCTGGGATTTTATCAAAAACTTCCAGCTCATAATAAACGGCTTTCGTATTTTCACTCCAGCGTAGAAGTGGTGCATCGGAAGCCGGATTACTGGTAGTATAATGAGTTGTTACCTCAAGAGCAGGATAAAGCTGTTTATAACTATAAGCATCACCAGATAAAATAAAAATATTGATTAATACTACGAGTATGATAGTGTATTTCATAAAATATCTTCCTTTACAGCCAGACGAACCACGGTGCAAAATTCCCATTGGCCATCTGTCATGAATAAATCAGCAGAGGGCATACTTTTTAATAGCCGCGGCTACACCATTTTCATTATTATTCAAGGTCTGGTATTTGGCCGCTGCTTTTGCCTCGGGGATGGCATTTTCCATAGCTATGGAATAACCGGCATATTTAAGCATTGATATATCATTACTGCCATCGCCGATAGCCATGACTTCGCTGGCATCAATTTTTAAAATACTGGCAAGTTTAGATAATGCGCGTCCTTTACTTGCTGTCAAACTGTTAAACTCCAAGTTCGCCTCAGTGGAACCTGTCATCTCCGCTGGTAGATCTTTGCATCTTTCGCGAATGGCTTCAAAATTTTCTACATTATTATAAAAAATATTTATTTTATAAATTAATTTTTGCCAATCAGGCCGAAAAAGAGCTTTTAAATTTTCCAGCGGCGTACGTGTATCAAGAATAAGCTGGAGAAATTGTGCAGGAACGTATTTATTCGCATGGTCATAACAGGACTTTGAAGTATAAATCTGATTATCTGTATATACTTCAAGCATAACAGGATACTCGCGCACTATCCTGTAAATAGTATTGGCAGCAGAAAAGGACAACGGTTCAGATAATATCACCTTATCCATTTTTTTGTCATAAATCTTGCACCCATTGCCATTTATAAAATATCGCACTTCAGGAAGAACTGCTATTATTGGTGCTAACTCAGTGTTGCTTCTTCCAGTACAAACCGTTACTACTATATTTCTTCTTAAAGCCTCATCTATTGCTGCGCGATTTTGGTCAGATACCATATGTCCGTCGTTGAGCGTAGTGCCGTCCATATCCAGAGCGATCAACTTTACTGCCATTATTATTTAATCCTTTCACAAATAAATATAAATATATGTAATATTCTACAATAAAATAGATTGATTAGCAATAACACTGTATTTCCGGTGTATCTCCCGCATTTGGACTACCGCCTGCCCTTACAGTTCTTTTGTATGTTTAATGCTATCCATACTAATAAAATTGAAAATAATAAAGTTTTTTGTTATACTAAAAGCCATATGCAGCGTAGCTATGCCCATGTTTTGTGCAAATAACTTATGGAGAATAAAATTGGAGCAAAAAAAAGTAAAATATAAGAGAAGCTATCATCGTATAATAATTATAGGGTTGGTTTTTTTTGTCTTTATCGCTACAGTACTGGCATATAATTTTTCAAAACGTATTGCTGCCACGTCGGCAAAGCCAACTGTTTCCTTAGATGATAAATACACTATTATGGTCATGGGGATAGACAGTCGCAGCGACGATGTAGGGCGAAGCGACACAATGATGTTGTTTAACGTCGACACCAAGACTGACGATGTTTCCGTAATGTCAATACCACGTGATACCAGAGTGCAAATGAAGGGACACGGCTATGATAAGATAAATCATGCCTACGCTTACGGCGGCCATGAACTGAGCAAGGACACAGTGCAAAACCTGTTGGATGTGCCAATCAATTATTATGTACTAATAGATATAAAATCTTTTGAAAATATTATTGACGCTATCGGTGGCATAGACATTGATGTCGAAAAAAGGATGTATTACGATGATCCTTGGGACGATAACGGCGGGCTGCATATCGACCTTTATCCGGGAATGCAGCATATGGATGGTAAAAAAGCAATAGAGTATGTCCGCTTTCGTGACGGTGAAGGAGATATTGGCAGAGTTGCAAGACAGCAGCATTTTTTAAAGGCTGTTTTGGAAAAAGTATTAACGCCGTCTGTTCTACCAAAATTACCTGAGATAATAAAAGAAGTGAGTGCGACAGTAAAAACTGACATGCCGTTTACTGACATGCTTAAATTCGCGGGAATGATTCCAAAAATAAAAGACGGCACAATAACCTCTTCTATGCTTCCCGGCCAAGCAGCCTATATAGACGATATCAGTTACTGGCTGCCTGATATAAAAGCACTGCGTCAGGACATTGCTGAAATGCTGTCCCTAAATGTCACAACACAGATGCAGCAAGATACTGATAAAACAGCAGCAGAATATGCCAAAGACCTGCCTAAAGGTTTGAAACTGCTAAATGAAGATGCCACAGAAACCAACCAGAACAGCGACAGTGAAACGAAGACGGTTGAGAAAAAAGCCGCACCTGTAAAACCACAGGATATTACCGTTATGGTTATCAATTCGAGTGGTATAAATGGAGCGGGAGCTGCAGCGGCAGATATATTAATGAATAAGGGTTTTAAAATATCCAGCGTGGAAACAGGCCGCACCTCTGCCAACGAAAAAACACGTATAATGACAAATGAAAATGCAGTTGGCCTTTTCTACGGCATGCCTTTCCCTTGTGTAATAATGACCGGCAGCGGAGAAAAACAGGCTGTATTGAATATTGGCAAAGATTTTAAGAAGTAAGCTGTAAAATAGCGGAAATTGAATTTCCGCTATTTTGCATGAATATACAAACAAGACGATATAAAATATTAGTGCGTATTAGACAGATTATCAGCTAAATTACAAAATTGGGATGTGAAAAATTGAGCTTGCTGCGTATTGAAAATATAGCAAAATCATATGGTATCAGAGAACTATTCAGCAATGTTTCTTTCGAAATAACTAAGGGTGATAAGATTGGCCTTATTGGTGCCAACGGTGCAGGTAAGACTACTCTGATGAACTGCATTATGGAAAAAGAGGACTATGACAGTGGTACGGTAAAAATGGATGCAGCGGACAGAATCGGTTATGTCGAACAGCAGGCTAGTTTTACTGGGAATACGCTGTATGAAGAATTGCTTACCGTTTTTGCTGATTTGCTGGAATTAGCCGCTAAAAAAACTGCCCTTGAAAAAGAAACGGCACAAGAAACACAACGGTCAAAAATAGATGCTATGATGCATGAATATGCAAAAATTTCTGAGGAATTTGAACGGCTGGGCGGTTACGAATATGAAAACCAAATTCGTCGTATAGCTTTTGGCCTGGGTTTCAGTGATGCCGACCTGCAAAAATCACCCTTGCATTTTTCAGGCGGACAAAAGACACGTATTTGTCTTGCGAAGGCACTTTTGCGCGAACCTGATTTTTTATTTCTCGATGAACCGACAAACCATTTAGATGTCACAATGATAGAATGGTTGGAAGATTTCTTGCAAAACTACAAAGGCGGTATCTTAATGATATCGCATGACCGTTTTTTCCTTGATAAAGTGACAACCTCTATAATAGAGCTAATTGATAAAAAAATAGACATTTATGAAGGCAATTATTCAAGGGCAATGCGTGTACGTGCCGATAGACGCGCTGCTTTAGAGTCCGCTTTCGTTAAACAACAAGAACACATAAAAAAAACGGAAGAATATATTCGTAAATATAAAGCCGGTATAAAATCAAAACAGGCACGCGGCAGGGAAAAACAGCTAAAAAGATTAAAAAGGATAATACTTCCCCCCGATCCGGCAGGTTTTAATTATTTTCTATTTAATCCACCCTTGGAATGTGCGCAAAAAGTGTTGGAAATAGAAGATTTATCTTTTTCCTTTGATACGGTTCCAATCTGCAACCATCTGACGATGACAGTGCATAAGGGAGATGGCATTGCCCTGATTGGGCCTAACGGAACAGGTAAAACAACATTGCTCAGGTTAATTTGTGGTGAGCTTGAAGCAGATAAAGGACGAATAAAGCTTGGCAATCGTGTAAAAACAGGTTATTTCTCCCAGCACCATGAAGAACTGAACGGGCAGAATACGGTATTGGCAGAAATAACCTATAATTACGGTATTGCAGATGAACAGGCACGAAATTATCTAGGGGCATTCTTATTTAAAGGTGACAGTGTCTACAAAATAGTGGCTGAGTTGTCCGGCGGAGAAAAAGCACGTTTAGCACTACTAAAGCTGATGATGGACGGTGCTAATTTTATAATTTTAGATGAACCGACAAACCATTTGGATATTCCTGCCCGCGAGGCCGTAGAAAAAGCCTTGATGACCTTTCCGGGAACTTTCCTTGTTGTATCCCATGATCGGTACTTTTTAGACAAGGTTACCAACTGTACTTATGAAATGACAGACGGACAGCTTAAACAATATGATGGCAATTACAGCTATTACCGGCAAAAAAAATTGGACGAAGCATCTGCACCTATAGAAAAACAACCTTCTGCCAAAAAAGATAAAACTGCTGCTAAACCCGCTGCAATAAAAGAAAAGAAACCTTATGTAAAAGATAAGCTAGATAAAAGTAAAAATAAAAAAGAAAATTTATTTAGTGAAGATAAAAAACAACTTGTTTTGAAACGCTGTGAAGCGGAAATAGCTATGCTGGAAGCAGAACTGAAAGCCTTAGAAATGCAGATGAACGATCCCAGCCTCCAGCAAGATCCACAGGAAAGCGCCAAAATAGCCAATGCCTATGCCGCCAAACAGGCTGAAATCGATGCAAAATACGAAGAGTGGGACAAGCTTATGCAATAACTATATCATGATGTGGGCAGGGTAAAATTATGGAAAAGATTGAAGGCAGTATCCAAGCGGTGATTTTTACCAACGCTACCGGCAGCTTTAGCGTATTTCGTTTGAAACCAGAACAACAAAGTACTTCAATAACAGTCACTTGCAGTTTTCCCGCTCCTTTAGTAGGACAGAATGTCTGTGTAGAGGGCAGCTGGGTAGTCCATCCCCGTTTCGGCCAACAGTTTAAAGCTGCTAAACTGAAAGCAACAGCACCGGACAGCTCTGACGGCATTGAACGCTTTTTGTCTTCAGGGGCACTTGCCGGTATAGGCCCAGCTATGGCGAAACGCATTGTTGCCATGTTCGGCAAAGAAACATTGCAAATTATAGAAAACTCACCAGGCAAACTCTGTGAAGTCAGCGGTATTGGTAAAAAAACAGCGCAGAAAATTTTTGAATCGTATAATGAACAGGGCGAACTGCGCGAAATTATGATCTGGCTGGAGACACATGGGCTTTCCTCCACTTATGCCGGACGCATCTTTGAAGAATATGGCTCTTTTGCCATTGAGATAATGGAAAATGATCCCTATCGGCTCGCACACGATATTGACGGTATCGGTTTTTTAACAGCAGATCAGGTAGCTGCACAGCTCGGTGTAGAAAAAAACGATGACAGCAGAATAATTGCCGGCATAAATTTCGCATTACTGCAAATAGCCACAAATGGACATTGCTGTGCACCGGAAAACCTTATCGTAACTAAAACAGCAAAGCTTTTAAATATAGGAAGAGAAAGCATCCATACCAAATTACAACAAGAAATTGACCAGGATCATCTATATACGGAATACATAGGCGGTGAACAGCTTATTTATCCGCCCTATCTTTATTTTGCGGAAAAACAAACTGCCCAGCGAATTTTAGAACTTGACAGCAGTGTCGAACCGCTTCCTCTCGAAAACGCGGCAAAGATGACCAGCGAATGGGAAGCCGGCAGCCAATTAAAATTGGCGCAAAAACAAAGGGAAGCTATCGAAGCTGTGCTGCGACACGGCATGTTCATCCTGACCGGTGGGCCTGGTACAGGAAAAACAACAGTGATCCAAGGCATACTTTTTGTATTGCAGCATTTTGGTTTAAAGGTACTATTAGGCGCGCCTACCGGACGGGCAGCCAAAAGATTGGCAGAATCGACAGGACAAAGTGCCAGCACTATCCATCGCCTGCTTGAAGCGACAGGAATAAGAGCCGGTGACGAATCAACCTTCGGCAAAGACAGTGATGAACCACTTGAAGCTGATGCCATCATAATTGATGAAGTATCAATGGTAGACATAGTGCTCATGCAACACTTTCTCAATGCAATACCAAACGGCTGCCGTATTGTTTTAGTAGGTGATGTCGACCAACTGCCCGCTGTCGGCCCAGGTGCCGTATTAAAGGACATGCTTCGTTCGGGCGCTGTTTCTTCATTAAGACTTGAGGAAATTTTCCGTCAGGCACAGGAAAGTATAATAATCCATAACGCCCATGCCATAAATGCCGGCAGAATGCCAGACTATACTTCAAGCAGTGATTTTATTTTTTTGGAAATAGAAGATGACGAAACTACAGCCGCAAAAATAGTCTCTTTGTGTAAAAACGACCTGCCTGCCGCAGGTTTTGATCCTCTTACAGATGCACAAGTACTTGCGCCAATGCATCGGCTTCCCTGTGGTGTAAGCAACCTAAATAAATTATTGCAGGATGCTTTAAATAGTACCTCAGCAGAAAAAAACGAATACAAAACAGCCTCCCAGACCTTTCGTTGCGGCGATAAAATAATGCAAATAAAAAATAATTACGAAAAAAATGTCTTTAATGGTGACATAGGCTTTATAAAAGCAATAACACCGCAAAAAATCACCGTCACTTTTGGTGAAAATAGTGTAGATTACCAACAGGCTGAAACCAACCAATTAATGCTTGCATATGCCATGAGTGTCCATAAAAGCCAAGGGAGCGAATATAAAATTATTATATTACCGCTTACGAATGGACATTTTATAATGCTCCAGCGCAATCTTTTATATACAGCAGTTACAAGAGCAAAAGAAAAAGTTATCCTGCTCGGTTCCAAAAAAGCTTTATACACAGCTGTGCAGAATAACCGGACACAAAAAAGATACACTTTACTGGCAGAACGGCTGGCACATAACATAAATTAAATTTGAGGTAATATTAAACTATGGATATCTTAAACGCATTTATGGAATTACTTTTCCCACCGCGCTGCCCTTCATGCCACAGCTATGTACAGCATGAAGGCGATTGGTGTACGCCATGCCTGCAAAAAGAAACGAATGTCCACTTGGTAGCGCTTCCACCTGATTCCATATTTGACAAGGTCTGGGCTTTGGCTAACTATCATGGAACGATGCGCAGCTTAATAATAAATTTAAAATACAATGGGAAAAAAAGTGCCCTGCATAGCATTCATAAATACATAGACACTGTATCATTATCGCTGTCATTACCAGCAGATATAGACAATATAATCTGTGTCCCCCTGCATAAAAAAAGATTACGGCAAAGAGGTTTCAATCAAACTGAATTGATATTTAAAAAATGGCTTAACACCCAAAACCGCCACTTTGAAGAATACCTCAAGCGTACTCATTTTACGGAGCGTCAGCATAAATTAAATAGAAACGAACGGTTCCGAAATATACAGGGAGCATTTTCCCTAAAAGAGAATTTTACAGCCCAGAGAAAATCTTTTTTACTCCTCGACGACATTTATACTACAGGTGCAACCCTCGAATCATGTGCTGCTGTCCTTCGCAACAACGGAGCCACAACGGTATACGGATTGGTTCTGGCCAGTGATGCTTAAAAAATTATTGTGCGTACATAATATAGATTGTTAAATTTAACCGGCTAAGTTATAATAATAACAACGACAGTTGCTATGGGGAGGGAATATCATGGCTAATAAAATGAGGAATTGTCCCGAATGTGGAAAAATATTTATTGACACCGGAGCGGGCATGTGCAACGACTGCTTGCGCAAGGAAGAGCAATATGAAGTGGTTGTCTGCAGCTATCTGCGTGACAATCCCGGCAGTACAATAAAGCAAATATACGAAAACACCGGTGTAAAAGAAAAAACTATTATGCGTATGCTGCGGGCCGGAAGATTTGTCGGTAAAGGTGAAATTAATTATCCTTGTGAAAGATGCGGCAAAATGATTAAAGAAGGCCGTTATTGTAATAAATGCGCACAAGAATTAAAAGCGGACATAAAAAAAATAAAAGATACTATGAACCAAAGGAAACAGGCAAAAGAAAACCAAGGTAAGGGTTCCATAAAAAGCCGGGGCATGTATCTGAAATAAAATAACATGCTGTCTAAATATACGAAAATCTTCGAAAATAGTATATTGGATGAGAAAAATAGTTATATTTATCCGATATTGTCCCTTAATTTAAACAAAGTTATTGCCGATATTACTTTATAAGAAAGTATCGGCAATTTTTTTTAGGAGGGGATATATAATGATTTCAAACAGTGGTCACATTCACTCTGTTGTGAACAATATATATGTAAACAATGTCAGCAAAACTAATCCCAGAACAGAAAACAGCAGGGAAAGTGATGCCGACGGTGATAAAATCGTTCTATCCAATGAAGGACAAGATTTTGCTGGGTTTTTAAATAAACTCAGGGCTATGCCAGAGGTCAGGGATGATCTAGTAAAAAATTACCGTACACTTATAAACAATAATAACTATCAGGTAGATGCCGATAAACTTGCAAATAATATTGTAAATAATGTTTTATTTTAATGTCTAAATATTAAATTAAGGAGTCTGTCATGTGGCAAAAATTAATTGATATCATCCAAACTCTTGTAGAAATATACGCGCAGCTCTTTGTGCTTAACGAAAAAAAACGTAAAGCTGTTTTAGACATAGATATGCATACTTTGGAAGGTCTTATAAAAGAAGAACAAGCAATTATTAATTCTATAATTACAGCAGAACAAACACGTAAAAACATTTTAAAAACAATGGCCGTTAATAATTCGCCAATAAATGAACATTCAAATGTCAAAAATTTACTGCATTTTTGTCCACAAGAATATAAAGATAGTTTTCTAAAAGTAAACAATGACTTGTCAGCAAGTGTACAAAAAGTTTCTTCCATAAGTGAAGCAAACAAACTTCTAATGCAAGGTGCTTTGACAGCCGTTAACATGAATATAAATTCTCTGGCAGGCATTAAAGCTGATCCCGGCTATGGGAAAAATGGAACCCAAAACTTTTCACCCCATGAGAAAAATTTTGAACTTAAAATTTGAGGATACAATATGGATGACATAATAAATAAATATCAACAGCAACTTGACAATTATAAACAATTGCAACTCTGTGTTGCCCAGCAAAGGACATACCTTACGGAACTCAATGACAAAAGTTTCCAGGAAGAAACCCATAACATGGAAACATTAATGAATGAAATAAAAAAACTGGACCGCAGTATAAAAAAAGAACATACCGACAAAGAAAATACTGCTGTTATTAACCAGTTTTTAGGGCAGATAAAAACTCTAGCAGCAGATATTCAAAAAATCAATACGGCTAATACACTGTTGCTAAAAAATAGAATGGACTTTATAAGGTTTAACATAAATGTAGCGACCCAAGCTGTGGCTGGTGCATCATATAAACCTGATGGCGATACAGCAAACAGTACGAGAAAAATAAAGATGTTTGATCAGAGCATATAAAAAGGATGATGAATAATGAGATCGACATTTTCAGGATTAAATACAATGGTCAGTGGGATTCAAGCACATCAGCTCGCACTTGATACCGTTGGCCAAAATTTAAGCAATGACAGCACGGAAGGCTATTCTCGCCAAAGTGTTAATTTGGTGGCAACAAAGGCATTAGACCAAAGCACATTATATGGTACCAGTTATGTAGGAACTGGAGTAAATGCAGCTTCAATAACAAGAGCCCGTGACATTTTTGCCGATAAACATTATTGGAATGAAAACTCTACTAAATCGTATTATGAAGAACGACAAAATAATTATACGACAATAGAAGACATCTTTAATGATTCCCAAATAAATAGTGAAGATGTCGGACTAAAAAGTTCAATAAATGATTTTTGGTCTTCTTGGCAAGAATTATCTACGGCTGCCAGTGATAATGATACCCGTATTAACGTACGTGATATGGCTATAACCATGACTGACAAGATAAAAGACATGGCTTCTAAAGTACAGTCACAAATTACTTCTAACTATGGACAATTGCAGGCAGATGTAACTGACGTCAACAAAATTACTGATCAAATATTGTCTTTGAATAAGAATATCGTGCAGCTGGAAGCCAACGGTGGCATGGCAAACGATTTACGTGATCAAAGAGATAAACTTGTTGATGATTTATCAAAATATGTAAAAACAGATGTAATTATACAAAGCGACGGATCTTATACTGTTAACAGCAATGGCAGTACCTTAGTCGATGGTAAAAGTAAAATTACACTAAGTCTTCAAGCAGAAAACAATTCAGAATATGGAATAACTGATTACAATCTGATATTCAAAGAAACTGGAACAATTTATAATCCTGCTGACGGAGAAATGAAAGCTGTGCAGGATAACGTTGCTGAAAATAAAAGTTACATTGATAAACTTGCCGATTATTCTGCTTTCTTCCTTACAACCTTCAATGCCCAACATAAAGAAGGATATGGTATTGACGGTGCAAATAACGGTGCTGGCTCAACTGATATCAATTTTTTTGGGGATACAACAAATACTTACAACTGGGTAGACGATAAAAATAGTCTGGCTGAAGGTTACGAAAAAGCTTATGTTGAAAAAACTGACAGTACTGGTAGTATCGAAAAATTGCGCGGTATAAACCTTATTAATGAACTATCAGTTAACAAAAAAATAACAGCTGAGGGTGGTACAGATTACATAGCTGCCAAGGGAGCAAATAAAACCACAGATGCTGATGGAAAAACCTATTACACCGATGCATCAGGAAATAAAGTTGATTATGCTGATAGGATCCCAACTAAAAATGGAACTGCTGATGAAGCAGATGGTTCAAATGCTGTAACCTTAAGCACACTCTTTAACACATCACTAAATGAGGCTGCTATCAGCGATACTGTACGGAACGCTGCAGGACAAGTACTTGATGCCAACGGAAATGTAATAAAACAAAGTTCTACCGGAAATTCATCTTTAAATGACTATTATGCTGACGCAATGGCTGTATTAGGTACTGCCTCAGCCACTACTGATGATAATGTAACCAAAATGACCTCGATCGTAACACAAGTTGACAATTCCAGACAATCCATTTCCGGAGTTAACTGGAACGAAGAACTCACGAACATGATTAAATTTCAGCAGGGGTATTCAGCCTGCACTAGAGTTTTAACAACTATGGACGAAATGTTAGATAAACTTATAAACAGCACAGGAACAGTGGGAAGGTGATGATTAGATGCGTGTAAGTAGTACAATGATGCTTCAAAATTACATGAACGCAGTTAACGGGAATTATGAGCAGCAGGCAAAGCTCACAGAACAAAACGCTACTCAGCAGCGACTTAATAGACCGTCCGATGATCCCGTAGATTATTCCAGATATTTATCATATACAAATAATGACGTTGAAAACCAACAATATATCGAAAACGCGCAAAATGGTGTCTCATGGATGAAGGCCAGTGACAATGCTTTGACAAATATAAAAAGTCAATTCGATACTTTTGTAGAACAGGTAAACCAAGCTGCTAACGGAACCAATGACGGTACAACTGACAATCCGGCTACAGCTAGTCAGCTGCTTGCCATTTTGCAGGAAACCATCAGTCAAGGTAATCAAGACCTCGGCAACAGATATCTTTTTGCTGGTCAGAAAGATAAAACACAACCATTTACGCTATCAGATACAAAAGTAGAACGGGGACTAACAAAAACCCTTGATGAAAATCAGTCAAGCTTTTTTGGCAAAACAGTCAAAATAAATGGTGTAGATACAAAAGTAAAGGGCGGAACCCAAGTCGGTAATTTAAATCAAATGCTTAGTCTAAAGGGCAGTGATGGTGGCGAATACTATCTTGATCCAAGTACAGGTTATATCTTCTCTAAGGATTTTGTACAAAATGGCTATAAGGATAAAATAAACGCCGGCCAAACTAGCGTTACCGCCGCTGATGCTGTAGGCAGAATTACTCTGACCACAAAATCAGCCTTAGCTGACTTACCAGCAAATGCCAGTGAATTATCAGCTGGCAATTTAAATGCCACAACATATGCCAGCCAAACTGATTATAATAATCTTACAACCAATGTACGCAGTGATTTTATTAATCAATATTTTGACAATGCCAATAATGGTGCTTTAAAGGGTAGTAGCAATATAACAGAAGCCGTTAATGGCTCCAGCCTTACTTTTTCTTTTAACACAATAAGCCAATATGTGGTTTCCTATACTGGTGATGACAATAAAATATCCATGGTTAAGCTGAGCGGAGATGCAGATGAGACCCGCGACAGTGTCAATCTCACCGGTACAGATGTTTTTGGTGAAAGTGACATCTTTGGGACATCACATGGAAGTGCTACCTTAAATGACCTATTAACTGTCGTTGCAGAAATGGACGGTGGTAACCAGGCATGGTTGTCAAGTGATGGTATCACCCTGGCAAATAATGCGGTCACAACACTTCAAAAGTCACAAACAGCACTTGCCTCAAGACAACTTGCTTATTCCAATGCAATTGATACCATGCAGAATCAAAATGTGGTAATCAAGGATAATATAAATAATGTTAATGGTGTAAATACCGCAGAAGTAATGACCAAACTACTTACCGCGCAGACAATATATAATATTTCCATCGCAATGGGTAAAAACATTTTACCTAAATCTATAGCAGATTATTTGAGCTGATAAACTTCGTTTTTCAACAATTTTGGAGTGTGATGCACGGATGCTGCAATTAAATATAAGAACGACAAATTTCATACTAGGAATGAAAGCTGACCCGGGAAAAGTGGATCCCAATATGCCAGAACCGACAAGCAAAGGGAAATATGAAGCTCCAAAAAATAATTTGAAGATTATTCCGGTAAGTGTTAAAATTAATTCTACGGCTGCAAGAGAATCACTGGGCTTATATACGGTGTCCGCACTTGGAAAAAAACTTGCCTCACAAGGTGCCGAAGGGCTCAGTGAGGGCATCGCAAGAAGAATGCGTGAAGGACGTGAAGTTCGAAATAACGGTCCATTGACAAATGTTCTGGCTGATATAAGCCGCGAAAATATGATGCCTAAACAAGTAGGTTTAACGGTAAGTTCAATGCCAGCTCCCCAAATTACTGTCACACCATCTAAGATAGAGGGAACTATTGATCCAGGAATTTCAACGATTGAAATCACACCAGGAAAGTATACATTACAATACCTTCCGGCTAAAGTTAACATCTCTGTAAAACAATATGCATCTGTAAAGATGTGGACTACACAAAATAATTATGATGCTTACGCATAATTGGAGGTTCTCAATTGAAGAAAATAGACACGACTAGGTTCGGCTGTATCGATATTGATGAAAATAAGATAATTAAATTTACGGAGGGAATTCCTGCTTTTGAAACAGAACATGAATTTATAATTATTCCGTATGGAGAGGAAACGGCATTTTTATTCTTACAATCAGTTATAACACCTGATTTGGCATTTTTAATGGTTAATCCCTTTGCTTTTTTTGCAGACTATGAAATTACTATAAATGATGATGTAATGGAAGCCCTAAAAATAGAAAAACAGGAAGATCTGTTAATCTTCTCATTTTTAACAGTACACGATGGAGACGTTAAAAAAACGACAGCCAATTTGCTAGCCCCTGTTATTATAAATCAAAACAATCTTCAAGGGGTACAATTGATACTGGAAAATACGGATTATACAACGCACCATAAATTGGTAGCTGATAAAAATACGGGGGATAATAAATAATGCTTGTTTTAACACGCCGCCCGGGTCAATATATAACTATAGGTGATAACATTGTTATTCATATTTCTGACGTTCAGGGAGCAAACGTTCGCCTGGCAATAGATGCACCACGTGACATAAAGATATACCGTGGTGAAATATACGAAGCAATATTGGAAGAAAATAAAAAATCGGCTGCCCAAACACCAGATGCTGATTTATCAAAAATCATGAAAGATAAATGAATATTTTATTATTGGGCTAATTTACAGTAAAATTTATCCATTTTGATAATAATGAATCAGTTTTACTGTTCTATATAAATCTCGCATAACCTGCGACAGATTAAAGTTTAAAAGGGTAATATTCGCCAACCGACTAACAGGAAAAACATTTTTAGCTGTTCTAAGCTCTTGTTATCTGCGCCAAATGCACCGGCAGTGGCATTTTACTCAATTGGGATGTTATTTTCTATGGAGGGAATGGATTATGCTTGATAATGTATTAAATGCTATTTCAGGTAATGTGAAGGCTGTGATAAATGATCTGTCTTCTTACACCGGGCAAAAAAAGGATGAATCGGCAGAAACACCGGTTGAAACGACCAATTTGAGTTCATTGTCAGACAGAAACAAGGTAGAAAATTTACTAAACACAGCTATTGATGATGTAAAAAAGGGGACCACCCCAAATTTTTCTGCTGACGACGTAAAAAAAATGACCGATAAACTGAATACTGATATGAACGACATGAATCTCCAGCTAAAATTTGTATGGTATAAGGAACTTGATCAGCTTGGTGTAAAAATGATTGATATAAATACACAAAAAACGATCAAATCATTTCCACCTGAAGATGTCATGAAAACACTAATGAAAACCAAAGAATGGGTTGGCAAATTTCTTGATGAAAATGCATAATTATACAGGAGGTAATAAATGTGGGTGTAAATGGAATATACGGACTTTCTTCAGGACTGGATGTTGAATCGTTAGTTACACAAGCCATGTCAGCAAAGCAAAGTCAATATGACTCAATGTACAAAAAAGAAAAGGCTGCTGAATGGACTAAAGATGCCTATAACGAATGGTATCAAAAGTTAAGTGATTTCCAAAATAATACTCTTTATAAATATGCACTTTCCAGCGGCATGCAACCCAAAACCGCAACAACCTCAAATAGTAATGTGGTAACGGCTACTGCAGGAGGCAGTGCTGCTGCAATCTCGCACCAGATAACTGTCAACAGCATGTCTTCAAACGCATATTTAAAATCAACAGCTGAGATAACCAGACCTACTGGTGTTGATAACACTAGTATTAAGTTGTCTGATATTCTAGGTGTAACAAACATTAAGCTCACTTCAGCTGACGGAAAAACAAACCAAACGGATAAACTGACCTATACCGTCAATGGCACTGATTATGAACTTGACGGTACTGCCATGGACGAAACTGCACTTAGCTTTACCATTAGGGATGGCGGCACAACAACGAATGCTGATACTAATATAGAAACCAAAAATACTTATACTGTTTCTTTCAGTTATCGTGATCTTGCTGAAGGCACACTCAATGATTTGGCTGCTAAGATAAACAACTCAGGGACAAATATAAATGCGCAGTATGATACTGCCAATGACTCATTCAGTATTTATAATAAAACAGGTGGCAATAATAATCTAATCGACATTACAGTGGATAAAATTGATCTTCCTGATGACCTTTCTTCTAAAGGAGTTGTTAACAGCAACGAAAATACCAGAAATTTATTAGGTGCATTACAGCTTGGGCAATATAATGCCACGACGGATACCTTGGGAAGTGCCATAAGCGGTACAAAATTCAGTGACACACCCGCAGATCCGGCTAATTTAAATACAGCATATAGTGATAACGCTTATAGCGGCATTGACGGCAGTGTAAAAATAGATGGAAAAACATATACAACAAACAGTAATCAGCTCACCGTTGACGGCGTAACATATAACCTTGTTTCCCAAAGTCCGAGTACAACAACGACTGTTGATGGTGTTACAACTACGACATATGCCAGTTCCACTGTATCGGTAAATCCTGATATAGATACAGTGATCAAAAATATGAAACAGTTTGTTGATGATTACAATACTCTACTCGGCAGTCTCAAGACAGCTGTCAACACTGAACCGGATGAAAATTATCAACCATTGACGGATGATGAAAAAAAAGCTATGAGTGATGACCAAGTAACTGCGTGGGAAAAGAAGGCGAAACAAGGGCTTTTATATAAAGACAGCACCTTAACAGATCTCATAAGCGATATGCGCTCCGCTGTTAATCAGCCTATCTCTGGCATTAGCGGACAATACAACAGCTTAAGCAATCTCGGTATATCGGTTTCGGCTGACTGGACCAGCGAAAACAGCGGTGTGCTCAGTCTTGACGAAGATAAACTGAGAAAAGCTTTATCCGCAGACCCTGATGCCGCATACAAGGTTTTGAATAACCCGGCAGCAAATCAAGATGACAGCAGTACCCAGGGCGTGGTAAAACGTCTAAATACAGCTATGTCAGCAGCTATAGGCACAGGAAGCATTGAAACTGCCACTGGCTTAAGAGGGATGGCCGGTGTTACCGATTCGGGTAACTATGCAGACCAAAGCTATTGGGGTAAGGAAATAACAAACTGGAAGGACAAAATGTCTGACTTTCAAGATGCAATGGATAAATACCAAGACAGTTTGTACAGCCAATTTGATGCGATGGAAACAGCAATTCAAAACCTCAACTCACAATATAGCTTTGTTTCCAGCTATCTTGGCAGCTAAAATTATATAAACCAGTTATATGATATTATCGTCTAATCGACAGTACAAGGTTTATGTTTGATTTATGCTTTTGAAGGGAGCATTAACTTATGCAAAATGCGTCCTATACGGCGGATGCGTACAAAAGGCAGCAAATACTTACTGCAAGCCCAGAAATGCTGACACTTATGCTTTACAATGGTGGCATAAGATTTATTAATGAAGGTATAAAATTTATCAATGAAAAAAATTGTATAAAATCAAATAAAGCATTACTGCGAGCACAAGATATAATGATAGAATTCATGGCTACACTCAACATGGATTACGATATAGCTAGGCAGTTATATCCGCTTTATAATTATATCTACCGTATTCTAATAGAAGGAAATATGAAAAATAATACCGCCAAATTAGAAGAAGCCAAAACATTATTGACGGAACTTCGTGATACTTGGCATGAGGCAATGAAAATAGCCGGCAAGGAAAAAAATGATAATAACCATTAATGAAGTATTGAAATATATAATGGCAAGCGGTATACTGGGTAGGGATGTGTGACGAAATTATGGTTAATGATGATCAAGTAGTTGCTGCTTTATGGAAAAAGTTTTATACTCTGACGGAAGAGATGTATCGTTTCATAAAAAGAAATGATATTGATACATTTTTCGACCTTTTGCAGCAAAGAATCCAAATCCAAAAAAAAATTGAGCAACTTGGCAACCGTACTTATCAGAAAACCGATGCGGGCAAAGCCCTCATCGCCTCAATTAATCCCATAAACATGAAGATCCGATCTTTAGCCCAATCGTGGCTTATTCGTACACGAAATAAAAATCATATGGTTCATTCGTATGATAACCCTGATATCATGTCACTTGGTTTTATCTTGAATCGAAAAATGTAAAAAAAGTTTTTCTTAAAGTATTAAGTTTTTTTTTGCATTGCCGATAATAATTATAGGATCGAAAACCAGCTGTCCTGAGCGATCGGCAGCGATAGTTGGTTTTTAGATAAAACCGTTGAGGATGATAACGGTAATAAAACAATTAACTCAAGGAGGAAATTTCTTATGGCTTTAGTAGTAAAAAACAACATGTCAGCTCTTAACACGCTGAACATAATGGGAACAAACAGCAACGCTTTGTCAAAAAGTTTGCAAAAAGTATCTTCTGGTATGAAGATCAATAGTGCTGCAGACAATCCAGCAGGTTATGCTATTTCCGAACGTATGCGTACTCAGATTCGTTCTTTGGATCAGGATAACCAGAATGCCAAAAACGGTCAGAATATGTTAAAAACAGCAGAAGGTGCTGTTTCTTCAACAGTTGATATCTTGAAAACCTTGAAGGAAAAAGTTCTTGATGCAGCCAATGATACCAATACAACCTTTGACCGCAATACCATTCAGGATTATATGAATCAGGCTATAGACCAGATCAATGACAATGCCAATGCTTCTTATAATGGTAAACTTCTTGTTGATGGTTCTATGAATAAGGCAACTGCTGGTGCTACCGTAACATATACTAATGAAAGTTTAGGCACAGCGACTGATTTTGGTTCTGCATTAACTGATCTAGTTGATAGAAATGGTAATTCACTCAATATTTTAGACAAAGATACTGTTTCTATTTCTTATGTTGTCAACGGCAAGACTATGACAACCAGTTTTTCTGTTGGTTCAAGTAAATTATCTGATGTTTTTGGCAGTGTTACAAGTGCTACAGGGTACAGTGATTTTGCTAATAGTGTTTCTTTTGGCAATACTTTTGCCGACAGCCAAATTGGTACAACTGCTGAAGGTCTAATGATGCATACTGCAGACGGTACATCAGTATTAGCTATTTCTTCCAGTGCATCAGGGGTTGGTGGCAATATTGCTGGTTTTACTATCAGCATCACTGGTACTGACGGTAATGTCAAAAAATCTGTAAATTCTAAGCTTGATGCGTGGAGTGAACAGATTAGCGCCCAGGATAAATCAAATGATAATGCTGTAACCATGCAGATTGGTACTAAAGCAAACCAGTCCATTCGTGTTGGCCTTAGTGATATGCGTGCCCAGGCACTTGGTCTACAGGGTGTATCTACTGACGGCAGCGTTCAAAACCTTGATATTACTACTCGTGCTAATGCTAATGCATCCATCAATGTACTTGATAATGCCGTGCAGAAAGCTCTTAAAGAACAGACAAAAATTGGTTCTGTGGAAAGCCGCTTAGACTACACGCAGGATAACTTAACAACGCAGAGTGAAAATGTCCAGGCTTCTGAATCAACCATTCGCGATGCTGATATGGCCAAAGAAATGACCGAATATACGAAGAACAATGTTCTGATGCAGGCTTCTCAAGCTATGCTTGCCCATGCCAACCAGAGCAGTCAAAATATATTGCAGTTGTTGCAATAATTGTTGCGCAGATAGCAGATATCTGGCTTCATTAAGGCGGATGTATTTACATCCGCCTTAATTTTATATCTAGTTTCAAAATCTAATATCCAGGTATAGAATTAAAAACTAAAGACAGGGGTTGATATATTATGGATAGGAAAAACCTAGACAGTAAAAAAGATACCTCTTTAAATTTATATACAAATGAACGCATACCTGTTTTTGACCGCAGTCAACCATATAGAATGCTTATAAATACTTTAGAAGAAAAAAATACTGACCTAAGCATTATAAAACAAGCAATAGCTACTGCTATGCAATCGTTCCCCACATTACCAGACTTTGCGGCAGAGTATGCCAAAATCTTAGCATCAGAATATGATTTTGTAAAAGCAGTGCAATATATGCAACGTGCTTTTACATTAAAAGAAAAATATGCCGAAAAGGAACCATCGCTGTTCACAAAGGAATTTTGTGTTATAGCAGCAAAAAACATTTCCCAATGGCAAAAGATTATTAAATTAACAAGAACAATCCGCTTATCCGCATGCGTTATAATTAAAAATGAAGAAAAGAATATTTTGCATTATTTTAATCGCATTCGTAATTGTACCGATGAACAAATCATTGTGGATACAGGTTCAACGGACAACACACTTTCCTTATTACAAGAACTACCCGCAAATATTTATCATTACAAATGGCAAAATGATTTTGCCGCAGCTAAAAATTTTGCCATTAGTAAAGCCCGTGGAGATTGGATAATATTTCTTGATGCAGATGAATATTTTTCACTGCCTTCTGCTGAGAAACTGCGTGCTATCATCGCTGCCGAAACAGCAGCCGCAGTGATACCAGATACCATTATGTGCACTGAAATAAATATAGAAGAAAAAACTGGTAAGGAAATAAATCGCTTTGTAAATCCGCGTATTTTTCGCAATCTTCCTCATTTACGCTACCAAGGTAAAATACACGAACAAATTTACAATAGCAAACGGCCTCTCACATTAAAAACAAATGACAGCTTATGCATTTACCATACGGGATATTCCACAGCTTTAACTAAAGAAAAAGCACAGCGTAATCTGCAATTACTATTGTCGCAAAAATATGATGAAAATAATCCTGTGCACTGGCATTATTTTGCGGATTGTTATTATGGTATGGGAGATTTTCAAAAAGCTGTTTTCTGCATAGAACAATATTTTCGTCAAGATAAATACCAAGTAGTAAATGCGGAATGCGGTATCTGGCGTAATTACATAAATGCCCTATTAATTTTAAAAAAACCATTTTCCCAAATAAAAACAGTGATAAAAAATGCTATTGCAAAATTTCCCCAAATAGCTGACTTTTATACTTTTGCCGGTTACATTGCTTATCAACAAAAAGAATATATCCAGGCAGAAAAGTATTTTTTAAAAGCCAAAAAGATTTATCGCCAAAATAATCAAATGAATATAACTGGGACAGCTTTTACTGCTGATAAAGAAAATATAGATGTATTTTTAACGAAAATTAAACATTTAAAAAACAAACTTACAATCTCTGCCTGCGTCATTGTAAAAAACAATGAAAAAGATATAAAAAAATGGTTGGACTGCGTCAAACATTTTAGTGATGAAATAATAGTGATTGATACGGGCAGTGAAGACCGTACCATTGATATCACCCAAAAAGCAGGTGCCACTATTTATTCTTTTCCGTGGCAGGATGATTTTGCCAAAGCTAAAAACTATGCTATTACCAAGGCAACTGGTAAATGGATTGTCTTTCTTGATGCGGATGAGTATTTTGCTGAAGGTACGGACATAAAACAGCTGCTGACATCCTTTGAGGACAAAGTAGAAGCCGTGTCGTGCAATATGGTAAATATAGATGTAGACAATAATAACACTGAAATAAACAGATTTCCCCAAATCCGCGTATTTCTCAATGATATCCATATAAGATATAAAGGAAAAATACATGAACAATTACATAAATCTACTGGGGAGCTGCAAATAACCACAAAACCAGATCTAATAATTTACCACACTGGATATTCGCAGAGTATTTGTACCGAAAAGCTGAAACGTAACCTGATGATCATGCTAGATGATATACAAAAAAATGGTGATAATATATATTATTACAGATATCTAGCCGACTGTTACACTGCTTTTGCTGACTATGACAAAGCCATCTTCTATTATAAAAAACATTTACAGACGGGGCTGCATTCTCTAGGCAATGAAAGCGAAGTATATTTTAATTTGATCGATTCCATGATAAAAGGGAAGAAACCTTATATACAAATACTTCCCTTTATAAAAAAAGCCTGTATTCAATTTCCTCAACATCCTGAATTTCCAGCACAATTTGGTGCATTAAATTTTCTTTTAAAAAAGTATAGTGACGCTAAAAAATATTTACAACTATCACTTGCAATGAAAAATAACGTTCAAAACCTTTCTACTGATAACTTCACAGCCCTTGTTCCTGAAGTATATAGATACCTGGCTGCTATATTTTTTCTAGAAAATAATACCAAAGAATCTTTCATTTACCTTGACAGGTCATTACAAACGAACAAATACAATTACAAAGCTTTACGGCTTTTGATAAAATTGCTGAAAGCTGCAAAGGAAAAAGAAACTTTTGCAAGCATTATGAAGTATTATGATTGTAATATAAAAGATTTATCTTTTATCGGCGACCAACTTTTTGCAACAGGTAATATAGCTTTATTTACTTACTGCAATCAAATTTTACATAAAAAATTCAATATTTATTCAGAGAATTGGAAAGCATGGGATATACTTATGAAAGAAAATAAAGAAAATGCTTTTAATGAATTATTGGCACATGCAATAGAAAAAATACAATTATTATTTATTTCTTTATTAAGTGCAAATGATCTATCAATAAAGTACCAATCAATTTTACCCGACCCTATTTGGAACTGTTTATGCGCATATTACGGGAAAACCAAACTACAGGCGGATAATGATTTTGATGCCTATCTGACACTACTACCTGTGGTCATAAGCCGAACTCCAAACAGTATTTCCCAAAAATACATAGCAATGGCAATGACTTTCCCGAAAGGAATTCTTATAAAAGTGATAGAAATACTTTATCGTTTTGAAAAATGGACGGAGTTATATACCTTCTTACTGGAGATAATGAAAGAACAAAGACAGAGTAATAACAACTTTCTTTTTATTTTTGCCAAATGTGCATATTATAATAAAGACTTTACTAATGCGGAAAATTTTTTCCAGGATTTATTAAACAAGAACTACCGCCCAAAAGAGGTTAAAGCTTATTTACTATGGATTAAAGAAAGAAGAACAGGAAAATGGTAAAAATATCCGCCTGTGTAATCGTCAAAAATGAAGAACGAAATCTACCACGATGGTTTAAATGTATGCAGCAAATTGCCGATGAAATAATAGTCATTGACACTGGTTCTGTTGATAACACTAAAAACATAGCTATATGCGCAGGTGCACAGGTATATGATTTTAAATGGCAGGACGATTTTGCGGTAGCTAAAAACTATGCCATAGATAAGGCTTCAGGAGAATGGATATTATTTCTTGATGCGGACGAATATTTTTCTCAAGAAACAGGCAAATACGTCAGAAAAAATATTATAGCAATTGACCCTGCTATAAAAATTTTTATGTGCCGCTTAACGAATATTAATGAACAAGGAAAACCTACAGGTACTTCTTATATGGTAAGGGGATTAAGGAATAAACCTGGCCTACGCTATAAAGGTCCTATTCATGAACAACTTTTTTATTATAATAAAGCAATTACAAATATTGCCGTCATGTCTGACGTAGAAATATATCATACAGGTTACAACCTACAAATCGTTGAAAAGAAATTACGGCGCAATCTGCGAATTATACGTAATGATATCCAAAAAAATGGTAATAATAAACGTTATTATGCTTCTCTAGCTGATTGCTATTATGGTCTAGGCGAATATGAAAAAGCTATTCTCTTTGCCCGAAAATTTATTGAATCAGGTTTGACAGCCCTTGGTGGAGAACTGCAAGTATATTATACACTTGCCGCTGCTATGCAATTGAGCGGTAAAAGTTATGCTGAAATCAATACTGCTTTAGTGCAATATGGTATGCAATTATCAAATGGACATATTAAAAAAATTTCTATACTTGATAAGAAAAAAATTTTTATTTCAGCTTGTGTTATAGTTAAAAATGAAGAAAAAAATATCAACCAATATCTAAAATATATACATTCTGTTGCAGATGAAATTATTTTAGTAGATACAGGTTCACAGGATAATACTTGTAATATTGCCCAAAAAGCCGGTGCAAAAATTTACAAATTCAAATGGTGTGATGATTTCGCTGCCGCTAAAAATTATGCGCTAGATAAAGCCCATGGTAAATGGATAATCTTCCTTGATGCTGATGAATATTTCCCAGACGAAGCAGGTATGCAACTTATTTCTTATATAAAAAAATATGACTCTGACAACACCGTTGATGCTTTAGTCTGCAAACTTATAAACATAGATGCAGATAAGGATAACAAATTTATAAACAGTTTTTATCAATTGAGAACTTTTCGCAATTCATCATGCTTACGATATACCGGTCGTATTCATGAATGCCTGTATCGCAATGATAAAAAACAAATGGGCATGATTGTTTTACCCGATGATATTCATATTCTGCATACAGGTTATTCTTCTTCTATAATGAAAAAGAAAGCTTTAAGAAATCTTTCCTTAATTCAAAAGGAAATAGAAAAAAATGGGGAAAGACCTGAATACTATTCCTATCTTGCGGATTGTTACTACAGTTTTCGTGACTTCTCTAAAACAGCATATTACAGCAAAAAATTTATCGACAGCGGGCTAACAATGATCGGGGCAGGAACTAGTATATACACACGCCTTATTGACGCACTTTCCTTATCAGGACATAAAGATGATGAAATTTTAGAGGCTATAGATTTAGCAATAACAAAATTTCCTTCTTCTGCCGAATTTTTATTTATGAAAAGTTCTCTTCTCTTACGGCAGCATCATTACATAGAAGCTGAAAAATATTTAAAAAAGACATTTACAGTATGGCATACCGGTGAAAAAACAATCACAATGTCCTCTATGCCTGCTTTAACCAATGCCATTTATGGTACTGCCGGTATTTTGGCACAGCTAAAGGGAGATACTGCATCTGCTATAAGATTTTTTGAGAAGTCTCTGCAGCAAGAACCCTGCAATGAGAAATTTTTTGTTCAATTATATAATTTACTTAAGTATCGTCCCATACACCTGATAATAAAAATATTTAACAGTATTTACAGAAATAACGAGAAGTATATCAGCTGGCTTGTCACAATGTTGCAAAAACATGATAAAGGACCATTACTTCTTCATTATTCTCCCAAAATAAAAGATGAAGAACTGCAGCTTTGGACAGAAAAAAATTATTCTGCCTTAAATGCTATTTTAGCAAAAAAACTAGATAAAATTTATAAGTCTTTAATAATCGAGGTGTTAGCAAATAAACAAAACAATACTTACAAACAGGTGGCTATCTTACTGCCTGCCGCGTACAAAAAAGTATTTACTTTGACAAAAGAAAAATTAGGCTTGGAATGATGGATGAATTATGAAAATAACTGCATGTACTATAGTAAAAAATGAAGAAAAGAACCTACCTATATGGCTTGACTGCATGAAAAAAATTGCCGACGAAATAATAGTTGTTGATACTGGCTCGACAGACAACACAAAGGAACTGGCCAATGCTGCCGCTACTGTTTACGACTTTATCTGGCAGAATAATTTTGCTACTGCCAAAAATTATGCGTTATCAAAAGCAACTGGAAATTGGATATTATTTTTAGATGCCGATGAATATTTTCCTGTTGCCGCTCTTAATGTCCTAAAACAACATTTAAACAAGGCTGGTAAAAACATCGAAGCATTTTTGTGTAAAATAAAGAACCTTAATGAACAAGGGACAATACAGAGCAGCTTCTTTAATATACGCATTTTTCGGCATCTGCCCTTTCTCAAATATGAAGGAATAGTGCATGAACGTTTAATAAACACCAACGGGAAAAAAGTTATTGCGGCTGTTATGGATGAAAATGTATATATCTATCATACCGGTTACACTGGTAAAATGATCCAAAGCAAATTAGAACGCAATCTGACTTTATTAAAAAAAGATATAAAAAAGAATGGACTGCGTACATCGCATTATATATATCTTTCTGAATGTTATAGTAATATGAAGAAATATGACCAGGCAATTTTATGCTGTAAAAAATTTCTCCAAAACAAAAGTGATGCTGTGGGGATGAGAGTATATATTTATACACGGCTCATTGAACTGCTTTTTTCCCAAAAAAAAGATATCCCTAAAGCCTTGTTCTATATTGATAATGCTTTAAAAGAATTTCCTGATAACAATGATATTCTTTTTTATAAAGCAAATTATAAATATATTTTAAAAGAATATATTACTGCCGAAAAACTTTTTACTAAAATTCTCATCACTAAAAATACATACCAGCTTAATGCCAGCACTATAGAAGGAAAAACTGCATATATATATGAATGTCTTGCCCATATTGCCGAATTAAAGGGTAATGAACCGGCCGCAATAAAATATTATAAAAAAATTTTGCTTAATAATTACGCCAACAAAAATATTTTACTCAAGTTATATAAACTTATACAATACAAAAGTGTTGCTGAAAAAATCAGTATCTTGGATGATATTTATAATAATGATTCTCTAAAGCTTAAATTTCTGCTAAAAATTTTATATACATATACATCAGATAAGATAAATTTGTATTATCGACAATTTCTACAGGAAAAATACGGTATAAAAATAGAACACAGTTTGATAAAGGATTTTCTCCTAATAGAAAATTACACTGCTGCTGCGCGTGAAAGTGCTGTTTCACTAGCAAAGGATTATAATTTCACCGCTGGTTCCGCATTTTTTACTAATAATACAAAAGAAAAACTTGTTTTACTTAATTCCCTTCTACCTACTGTTTATCAAAATGCCATTAAAGAATGTATGGCAAAAACCGCCCTCAAAGATCTCAATAATAATGAAGTAAGGCAAATTTATGAAAATATACAGACAATAAGACAAAATGCAGAAAAAGTCCTTAAACAAAACAATAAGTAACATATCCTCATACAAGACAGGAAAGAAAATATGCAAAATAAAATAATTCTTTATCGACAGAAACTCGGTGAAGCCTATAAAAAAAATGATTTCCAAACTATATTAAAACATTCTTTAGCAATCATTCATCTTCTGCCAAATGATTATCAGGCGCTTTTAAATATAGCCAAAGTATATATTGTCGGCGGTAAAGAAGGAACTGCGATAAAAGTACTTACAAAACTTATAAAGCTATATGGTGAAAAAGACTGGGATATAATGTATAATCTTGCCAGGGCAAAATTTCAAGATTTAAAAACTCTAGGGGACACAAAACCAGTACAAAGATTACTCAAACTGCCAAATTTAACTGTAGAAAAAAAATTAGCAATATATGATTTATTAAACAGACATTATCTAATGACTGGTGACGTAGGGTTAAATTTAAAATACTGTAAGCTTTGTATCAAGCTTTGTCCTGATAAGGACCGCAAATGCAACGAATATACGAATTTTCTATTCAATCTACATTATCTCCATAATATAAAACCCGAACACTTATATAAAAACCATATGGCTTTTAATAATTTTTTCTCAACATTATCAACTTATAAGCATAGAAAAGACGCCCAAAAAGGGAAAATTAGGATTGGCTATATTTCTCCTGATTTCCATCGTCATGCAGTAGTACTTTTCGTTTATGCAATGCTGCACAAATATGACACAAAATATTTTGAAGTATTTTGTT
Organism: Pectinatus cerevisiiphilus; assembly: GCF_004341685.1. Classification (GTDB taxonomy): domain Bacteria; phylum Bacillota; class Negativicutes; order Selenomonadales; family Selenomonadaceae; genus Pectinatus; species Pectinatus cerevisiiphilus. Next base: position 48,865 of record NZ_SMAA01000006.1, on the reverse strand, counting down.
ATGCAAAGTGTGAGGAAGATCAAATCAGCGAACAAATTAAGGGCTTTGTCGACCAATGGTGCAATATAAAAGATATGACAACCATAGAAACAGCAAAAAAAATCTATGAAGATAAAATTGACATATTATTTGATTTAGCAGGACACACGAAAGCTAACTCGCTGGCAGTATTGGCACATAAACCAGCACCTATACAATTATGCGGTATAGGCTATTTTGATACGACTGGCTTAAAGACTGTGGATTATTTTTTAACAGACGAATTTTGTGATAACCCAGGAAAAAATGACAAATATTTCACAGAAAATTTACTTTATCTTCCTTATTCCCATTTTTGCTATACTGCCGTTGATATACCTTGGAAACCACAACCTGCTCCCTGTTTGACCAATAAATACATAACCTTTGGTAGTATGAATTTTTTTACAAAAATAAATTCTGTTGTAGCCAGAACATGGCAGAATATACTAGACCAGGTTCCAAATGCACGGTTACTATTAAAAGACAGGACTGTAACGACACCAATCGCCCTGGAAAAAATAAAAAACAGATGGCAAAAAGCCGGTCTGGACATTAGCCGTATAGATTTTGAACCTTGGACCGCTGATTATCTAAAGGATTATTATAAAATAGATATTGCGCTTGATACCTTTCCTTATCCCGGTGGAGCAACGACTTGTGATGCCTTATATATGGGCGTCCCCGTTATAACATTGATGGGAAAAAGACATGGTGCCCGTTTCGGTTTTAGTCTGCTCAGTAATGTTGGCAGCATGGATGACTGTATCGCTTTTTCATTGGAAGATTACGTTGCAAAAGCTACTCTATTAGCACGCAATAAACGGAGAATTAATTTTTTCCATATGTTTCTGCGCGAACATATGGAATTATCTCCTTTAATGAATGGATATTTGTACATGCAGACGTTAGAAAGAAAATATTTTTCTATATGGGAAAAATATTCTAATAAAAAAATAGAACATTCCTTTGAAGAAAATTGGCACTATGCAAAGATATATTTTCAAACATGCCAATATGAAAAAGAATTAACCATTTTACAAGAAATAATTAATTATGCCCCCGATAAGAATAAATTGTATAAAGAAATGGCAAATTGCTGTATAAAACTAGGTTGGCCGCAACAAGCCTCGCATTACTATCTACAAGCAGTTTGTAGTACCGAAGATTTTGCCAAGCAAGTGTCAGCTTACAGTTCTTATTTATTGAGTCTGCTCTATTATGAAAAAAGCAATAAAAAATTAATTAAAGAACATGAAGATTATCAGCAATTTTTTTCTAAAATAAAAAGATTTAAACCTCTGCCAAATAAATCTACTAAAATACGTATAGCTTATATCTCTGCAGATTTCAGAAAGCACGTAATGTACTATTTTTACCAGTCGCTGCTGACTGCTTATGACAAAAACCGCTTCGAGGTCATCTGTTACTGCCTAAACCCAAAAGACGATAAAACAGCTTTATTAAAAGAACATGTAGATGAATGGTATAATGTCCAAAATCAATCATATGAAAAAATTGCCAAATCTATATATGAGAATAAAATAGATATTTTATTTGATATGTCTGGACACACTGTAAACAATGCATTACCCATATTGGCTTATAGACCAGCTTCCGTACAAATCTCAGGGCTAGGCTATCTCGGTCCTATCGGTTTATCCACTGTCGATTATTATCTTACGGATAAATATTCTTACGCCCCATCTAAATGTTCCACAGAGCAGATACAGCCATTAAAACTCAAACACCATAGTCAGTTTTGTTATAAAAGGAATAATGTCCCCCCCATTTTTTCAAAAGCGCCATGCAGACAAGCAGGCATTATCACCTTTGCCTCTTTCAACAGCTATATAAAAATAACCGATGAAATGCTGATTGTCTGGAATTCCATTCTGACTCAAGTACCTAATTCAATTATTATTCTCAAAAACCAGTCATTTATCAGCCTTGATGTACGCAAAACCTGTCGCAAGCGACTGCGAAAACTAGGGCTACAAGAAAAACGGTTTTATCTGGAAGCAGCAGACTCTATCTATATGCAGCGTTATCTGGACATTGATATAGCCCTTGATACTTTCCCTTATAATGGTGGCGGTACCACCTGTGATGCTTTGTATATGGGAGTGCCTGTCATCTCACTTTATGGTGAAACGCAGATCAGCCGCATGGGCCGCAGTATATTAACAACTATAAATCTACCCGAACTTGCCGTCGACAATCCTCAGGAATATATAAATAAAGCTATTTCTCTGGCTATGAATAAAGTTCTCTTAGACAAGCTGCACGAAAATCTTTATAAAATGATAAAAGCCTCACCCTTGATGGATGAAAAAGGCTATATAAATGAATTAGAAAATATATATTCACATTTAATTAATAAAATTGCAAAAAAAATTTGAGGATTCACTGCAAATGAATATTACTAATAAAAACGTTCAATTGGGAAAAAATAAGGAATTGCAAACTGCTATGAATGCACGACAGTTCACTAAAGCAGTAAACTTAGCCTTTACTATATTAAAAAACAACCCAATGGATTATAATACACTTTTTTATTTAAGCAAAGCTTATATCAAGCTTAATGAAAAAGAAAAGGCACATAAAGTAATAAAACGCCTACTTGTATTATTAAACAATGCCAAAGACTGGGGACCACTTTATTATTTGGCTAAGCTGCAACTGCAAAGTACACAAACAGCAGGTAATACAGCAACAGCAAAAAAATTATTATCTTTAACCACCTTGGATAATACCAGAAAATGCTCCGTTTATAGATTACTCAGAGATAATTATGTTTTGACAGGGAATATGAGGCAAGCTATAAAATATGCACTAAAATGCAATAAATTGAGCAACCAACCAGCTGATTACAGCAAATTCCTCTTTTTGCTGCACTATTTAAGATTTATAAAACGAAAACACTTTTTTGCAGAGAGTACATCTATCCAAAAACTTTTTACGCGGGTGAAACAATTTCACCATGAACCAAGAAGTGCTAGACAAACCACTAAAATACGTATAGGTTATATTTCCCCTAATTTTAACAAACACGCAGTTGCTTTATTCGTATATCATTTGATTGCCAATTATAATAAAAAAGATTTTGAAGTATATTGTTATGCAAATTGCAAAGAAGATCCCATAAGTAATCAATTAAAACAATTTCCTGAAAAGTGGATTAATATTTCTGGAATGGATGCCGAAAAAATTGCTGCGCAAATATATAATGATAAAATTGATATATTAGTGGATCTGGCTGGGCATACCAATAATAATGCACTTGCTGTGCTTGTCCAGAAACCAGCGCCTATACAAATGACAGGCATAGGCTATTTCAATACGCTGGGCATCAAACAGGTAGATTACTTTTTAACGGACATTTATTGTGATCCTATTGGTGAAAATGATAACTATTTTACAGAAAAACTCATACGTCTGCCACACTCCCATCTCTGTTATACACCATTAAATGCCCACCCACCAGCCAAACCTGCTCCGTGTATACGAAATGGTTATATTACATTTGGCAGTATGAATTTTTTTAGTAAAATAAATATAACCGTTATTAAAACATGGCAAAAAATACTGGACAACGTTCCCCATTCAAAACTTTTGCTTAAGGATAAAATAGCTGGTTACGAATATACTCTAAACTATATAAAAAAACATTGGCAGAAAAATGGTATAGATATATCGCGCATTGAGTTCCAACCTGCTTCCCCTGATTATATCAAATCATATTATAATATTGACATAGCACTTGATACTTTTCCTTATCCGGGTGGAGCAACAACTTGCGATGCACTTTATATGGGAGTGCCGGTAATAACGCTTGCCGGTGAACGCCATGGCAGCAGATTTGGCTATAGTCTCTTAAAAAATATTGGTGGAATGGATACCTGCATCGCCTTCTCTATTGAAGAATATATATACAAGGCTGTACAATTAGCCCAAAATTACCAGAAAATAAATGCTTATCATTTAAATTTGTACGAAAAAATGCTTAATTCCCCCATCATGAATGCCGATATATATATGAAGGATATACAAAAGGCCTATAAAACTGTTTGGAAAAAATACATAAAATCAGGTAAAACTATTATTCATTGCAGGTATTAAAGAATTAGACAACGAATTTCATATTGTATGTAATAGTCTTATAAAATACTTTCTATATATTTTACTCATAATAACTATATATTTTAAGGTGATAAAATGAAACGGAAGAAGAAAAAAAAACATAATATAAAAAAACAACCTGGCATTATGAAGGATTCACTAAAAACACAAAACAAGGATGATAATAACATGGATGAAAACGATGCTTTGAACGTTCAAGAACTTAAGACAGAAAATGATATAGAAAAATGTCTCAATGAATTACCAGAATTAAAAAAAGAACGCAAATATAACGCCATAATGGAAAGGGTTCTAAGTCTCTTCAACGCAGGCCATATTACTTCTGATTTAATGCTGGAATTAGCCCAAATTTATTATAATACGCAGGATTATGCACGCGCAGCCACTTGGGCAACCAATGCATTCAAACATGATAATAATATAGCAGCACTATTATTTCTAGCAAGAATATATTCGGCTGACGATAAAATGAACGAAATGGCAGAAACATTAGATCTCTTATTAAAAAATAAAGTTGAAAAATTTTCTGCGGAACAATTAAAAATAATAGACGATTTATTATTTTACATCGAATTGTCATACGAAACTGAAGAAATTAATACAAAATTCCCCAATATTGCACTATGGATGAATGATGATGCCATAAATAAAAAACAAGATCTTCCAAATGAATCCAATACTGCGACAACTGATAGTTCTATAGAAAGAATATCCCCGCAAGAAAAAGCGGAAGAAAATATAAGCGAAACTCAGGAAGTTGCTACTAACAAGTTTAATTTAGCCGATATATTGCTGCGAATATCGACAGGAGCGGTACTTGCCGATGCTGAAATCATTTTTCTCCGGGAACAGGATACAGCTGCCATTATTGATTTAGTCACCACCTTACAAACCAGTCTTTCTAAAAAAATACTTTTGTATAATTTTATAGCGTCGGTTTACTATGAAATAGACGCAAAAGAAAAAACTATAATCATGTTAAAAACTGCATTAGCTATAGACGATCAGGATGATCTTATTTTGAAAAACCTAGGGTATGTATTTTATACACAAGGAGATTTCGTAAAAGCATTTACTGTTTTGCGGGCTGTTAACCGTAAAGATTTCATGGTGTGCGAGCTGCTAAAAAAATGTGCCCATACTGATTGATAAAAAGCCTCTTAAAGAGAATCTATTTCTCTAGCGGAGGCTTAACTTAGGTTTAGGAGCGATAAAATGGACTTTATGACCAGTATAATAATTTTGACACATAATAATCTTGCTTATACAAAATTATGTATAAAAAGTATAAGAAAATATACAAAAATAGGCACTTTTGAACTGATAATTATCGACAATGCCTCCATTGATGGAACGTTTGAATGGTTAAAACAGCAAAATGATATAAAATATATCTTAAATGAAAAAAATAATGGTTTTGCCGGTGGATGCAACCAAGGCATAAAAATGGCAGTCGGCACAGAAATTTTATTATTAAATAATGATACTATTGTCGTTCCGGGTTGGCTGGAAAATCTACGACGTGCTCTGTACAGCTCTCCGCAGGTAGGCGCAGTGGGGCCTGTTACAAATAATGCCACAAACCTACAAAGCATAAATGTTCCGTATAAAAATAACGAATGGAAAGAAATTATTGATTTTGGCGGTGAGTATAACAGGATAAATAAGAATAAAGGCTGGCAAAAAAAAGTCAGGCTTATAGGTTTTTGTATGCTTATAAAAATGACCGCCGTAAAAAAAGTTGGCCTATTGGATGAACGTTTTTTTCCTGGAAATTTTGAAGATGATGATTATTCATTACGTCTCATACAAGCGGGATATGACCTATTACAGTGCAATGATACCTTTATTCATCATTTTGGCGGTACATCATTTAAAAAATATAAACAAAAATATACAGATATTCTTTCCACTAACCAAAGAAAATTTTCTGCCAAATGGGGTATAAAATCCCTTTATTCTTCTGAGAATTTTGCAGAATACCAAAAACTTAAGATATTCCCTGGTGTAAAAATACTAGAAATAGGCTGCGCCTGCGGAGCTTCACTAATAGAATTAAAAGCGAAATTTCCTGCTTGTTCTATTTATGGAATAGATAAAGCGGTAACTGCTGCAACAATTACCAATCATTATTTTCCTACTATTCAGGGTGATATTGAAACTATGGCACTACCATATAAAAAAGCTTTTTTTGATTACATAATTTTACCAGATACCTTGTCTTGCACCATAAATCCACTTTTAGTATTAAAAAAAATTAAGCCCTATCTCAAAGAAAACGGTAGTATTATCCTAAGTTGCTACAATATCATGCATTACGATATCATAAAAAAATTATTGGCCGGAACATGGTCGTACACTGATAATTTTTCAAGAGATGCTTTTTCATTTGACCAGCTACGTTTTTTTAGTTTTAGCACTTTACAGACTCTCGCTAAAAAAGCGGATTTACAGATAAAACACTATGACGCTTTTGCTAAACCACAAACAGATACAGAAGAGAATAGCAATTTCATTAACCAATTAATGGAGACAGGTTTTACTCCGCCAAGTAAAGAATGGGAATTAAAAACATATCGTTATATAATCTACCTGCAAAAAAAACAGCTGCCCGCGGAAAAAATATCACTATATCAACATTCTGGGAAAAAAGATCCTAAAAAAATTTGCTTTATCACTTGTGTCAATAATGATGTGCAATATAACATCTGTCTAGATACTATCCATAATTTAAATATTCCTAAAGGCTATTCGATAGAAACATTGGCAATAAAAAATGCAGAATCAATGGCACAAGGATATAATTTAGCACTAAAAAAAACAAATGCTAAATATAAAATATATCTTCACCAGGACGTCCGCATTATTAACAAAAAAATTATTTTCGATATACTGCATTTATTCAGAATGGATAAAAGTATAGGCATGGTTGGTACAACAGGAGTTTATAAAATTCCTATCAATGGAAGATGGTGGGAAGCTAAAACTGGTGTCGGCTTAATAATACATAATCCTGATGGAGGCACTCTTTTCGAACACCGTTTTGAACAAAAACATTTAGAAAAATCATATGCTGAAGTCAATGCCGTTGATGGCAACCTAATGGTGACCCAATATGACCTCCCATGGCGTGAAGATTTATTTAAGGGATGGCATTTCTATGATACTTCACAATGCATAGAGTTTATGAAAAAAGGTTATAAGGTTGTGGTTCCTTCTTTGATTGAGCCATGGAATATACATGCTTGCGGTTTGACAAATCTAACAAATGATCATGAAATCGCAAGAAAAATTTTTTTACAAGAATATCTGCCATTTTTAAAACAGCAAACGAAATAATTTATTATAATTTAATAAATTTAAAGTAAATAATATGTAAAAATAGTTAAATACTAGTTAACTATTAGACTTGCTAAATAAGAAAATATTCATAGGAAATGTAACAATTATTCATTTTACAGGGAAGTGTATAAAATGGCTGTAACTAATTTAGATGAAAGAAAAATTTGTTTTATAATAAGTAAATCTGATCTTTCAAAATATAAAAAAACAGTTGATTCATTAACTACGTTAATCTGTCCCAAGGGATATGAGGTTCTCGTCCGTTCATTTACAGAAAACAATACAGCAGCAGCTTACAATCGTATCATGCGCGAAAATGATGCTAAGTATAAAATATATGTAACTGCCGGAACAGAATTTATAAATGAAAATTTACTAGCCGAATTAATCGACATTTTCAGAAAAAATTGGGCTATTGGTATAGTTGGTACCAGTGGTGCCGTTGTTCTACCGACAAATGGTATAAGCTTGAGTGCAATAAAACGCGTCGGTAAAGTAATGATGCCAGACGGTATATCAGCATGGTCTGCAATAGATGATACATATCAAAAAGTACAACTAATAGATAGCTTTTTTTTAGCTACACAATATGACATAAAATGGCGCGATGATCTTTTCCTTTCGGAAATTTTTGCCAAGGCAGGACAGTGCGTAGAATTTAAAAAACAGTATTATCTAACTGTGGTAGCAAAACAACCTGCTATACCTTGGTGTAAACTTGAAAATCTTCCCACCGCTTATGATGAAACTGAACGGAACTTATTTTTAAATGAATATGCCAAAGATATCTATCCCTTAGTAAGCATCTTAATTCCTACATATAACCGTCCCTATTTTTTTGAGAAAGCCTTGCATAGTGCAGTAACACAATCTTATAAAAATATAGAAATAATTATAGGCGACGACAGTACCAACGATGATACCAAAAAGATCGTAGAAAAATATCAAAAGAAATACAGTAATATTTTTTACCAAAAGAATAAGGCTCTCCACTGTACAGTCCGCGAACGCAGTTATGCCAATTATAATAGCATATTCCATAAAAGCCACGGTGCATACATAAATTACTTAAATGATGATGATTTATTCCATCCTGAAAAAATTAGCAAGATGATGAATTATTATTTAGAATATGATAATATTGCCCTTGTTTCATCTTATCGAATCTTTATAAATGAAAATGATGAGGAAACTGTTTTTTCAGGATATAAAAGCCTTAAAGTCAATAATGACATAATACTAGATGCAAAATCTGCTATACGGACATTATTACTAAAAGCAAATAATTTTATAGGTGAACCAACGACCGCGTTAGTCAGACGCATTGATATAGACAATAATTTTGGTACCTTCTGGGGTACATCTTTTCACTGCGTAAACGATATGGCACAATGGCTAGAGTCTTTAAAATATGGTGATTTAGCTTATCTAAAAGAACCACTTAGCTGTATGCGTGTGCACAAGGGACAGAAACCAAAGGATAGTGCCATTCGCTTTGCCTTTAAAAATGATTTATTTAGCTTTTATACATTAAGTTATTCCCATTTCTTTGGTTTTGAAAACGAAGAAGAATTTATTGAAACGATAAAGAAGTGGCTTTCTACATATGCATCAGAAAATACTGTTTTTGCTGCCAAGGAAGAGTTAAAACAAAAAACTTCTTTATTTTATGATAAAGATATTATTGAAACATTTTTAAAAAATTACACGAAAGCTAAAAATATTATAAAAGGAAATATACTTCAAACAAATATTGCCACAAATAATTCTCCGGTACAACATATGTCTATTTTTTTACAAGAGCTTTTATCCAATCAAAAAGGACAGCATATTTGTTATATTAATGAACAAGCAGAACTATTCATCAGAAAGTTTAAAAATCTTAACACTAGTTTAGTAACGTATAAATTACAAATGAAAACAGATAAAATAGATTCAACTGCTACTTTTCTTCCTTTTATGATGGAAAATAAAGTTAATCTGTCAATCAAACAAGCAGCTAATTTTTTTGATTGTATTGTTCTATTTGATAATATAATGCAATGGCGGCAACCAGAAAATATATTATTGGAACTAAAAAAAATACTCAAACCAAACGGTACTATTATAATTAACTTCTATAATGTTGCTTATTATAAAAATATCAAAAATGTACTTGATGGTAAATGGCACTATAAAGCCAAATCTAATATCAATAACAATTATGAAGCTAATCTCTTATCGGTAAAAAATATTAGATTTTTTACCATAAAATCAATGCAACGTATGCTGGAATCCGTCGGTTTAAAAATACAAAATCGTACCCGTATATTTACCACAGAACCAGAAACAGAGTGTGCTACATTCATGGACCCCTACATGAAGGCGGGATTAGCCTCCAGAAAAGATCTGCCTGACTTTCGCACCTGCGCTTATATAATGGTCATAAGCAAATAAACATTATAAATAATGGAGAAAAGCAATGGAAATAACGAGCATAATATTAGCCGTACATAACGAACTTAACAGCACTTCTGCTTGTATAAATAATATACGTAAATTCACCCCTAAGGGAACCTATGAAATAGTAATGGTAGACAATGCATCAACTGATGGTACTGCCAATTGGTTGACGCAACAAGACGATATAAAAACTATAAAAATGAGCAATAACGAAGGTTTTGTGCCAGCCTGCAACCTTGCCTTAAAACATGCAGTAGGCACAGAATATGTAATTATGCATAATGATGTGCTTGTTGGTCCCGGGTGGCTGGAGAGTATGAAAAATTTATTATATTCGGACCAGCGTGTTGGTGCCGTGGGACCTTTAAACAATAAGGCAATTTATCCCGTAAATGCATTCCAATATTACCCTGTAGCCGTAAGCAATCAAGAAAACCTCATTCAAATTGCTAATGCAATTTTACGTAAAAATAAAAACAATTTCAGGGCTACAACTTTTTTGTATACTTATTGCCTATTAATAAAAAAGTCCGTAGTCGAAGATATTGGTCTATTTGACGAAAGATTTAAAAAAGGACTTATGGAAGATATTGATTTTTCTTTTCGTATGCTAAAAGCAGGATATACTCTATTAGTGGATATGGAGATTTTTGTATATCACAATGCATATACTACATTAGCGAAAACCTGTTCTAACATTAATGATCTGGCTAATTATGCACAACGTTTGTTTAAAGAAAAGTGGGGATTTGCGGCACTTTACTCTTTGGGTGTAAGATATGAGCTAATAAATAAAATGGATTTAAATAAGCCGGATTTATCCGTATTAGAAATTGGTTGCGCATGCGGTAGTACATTATTAGAAATTTTAAACAGAAATTGTACAGCAAAAGTGCACGGTATCGAGCTGGACGAACATTCAGCCGCAATTGCCCAAGCAATATTAGGCTCTGCTGTAAAAATTATGAATGTAGAAAAAGGAAATTTACCTTTTAATGAACAGCAATTTGATTATGTGCTTATTGGTGATGTATTAGAACATTTATATGATCCCTGGCGCATTATAAATGAGCTTTGGCGATATTTAAAAGTAGGCGGTTGCTTAATAACCAGTATTCCTAATGTCAAACACACCTCTGCTGTGCAAAATTTATTTGCACTTGACTGGAAGTACGAGGACGCAGGAATTTTAGACAGGACTCATTTAAGATTTTTTACTAAAAGTGAAATAGAACATATATTTACGAACTCAACTTATCAAAAAATAGAGATGTCTAGGAATATATATTCTTTTAACAAAGAATTTACTGATAAGCTTGCTGACATAAACAAAACGAGCACAGAAGACTATAATACTTTACAGTGGTTGGTAAAAGCATATAAATAAAAATTTGTGCTGGCAAATGCTCTGTATATTTTAGAGGAAGTACATTTTGAAAACGAATCCATACATAGATGGGAAAAAAATATGTTTTATTGTCTGCACAAATGATGAAAAAAAATATAATAAGTGCCTACAATTCATTAGAAAAATAAACATTCCTAACGGTTATAAAAAGGAAAATCTTATCGTATACGGAGCACATTCTATTACTTCCGGATATAATGCGGCAATGAAAAAAACAAATGCTAAATATAAAATATATTTACACCATGATGTTTATATCATAAATTCTAATATAATTTATGATATATTAAATTTATTTAAAACTCACCCTAAATTAGGACTTTTAGGTATAGCCGGTGCGAAACTATTGCCAACAAATTGTATATGGGGAGCAGGCACCGGGAAATACGGAAAAATATATCATTATTTTCCTAAAGAAGATAAAGTGCTTTTTACAGATTTCTCTAACGGAGCCAAAATGGCTTTTGACTATGAAGATGTAGAAGCTATCGATGGTGTTTTAATGATAACGCAATATGATATTTTTTGGCGAGAAGATATCTTCAAGGGATGGCACTACTATGATTTATCACAATGTATGGAATTTAAAAAGAATGGCTATAAAGTTGGTATCCCTAACGTGGATGAACCGTGGTGTATTCACGAAACAGGTATGAATCTAACTGGCTATAAGGAAGCACAGAAGATATTTATAAAAGAATATGGTAAATTTTTAGGTTTATATTAGACTCATATATGTGATATTTCAACATGAAGTAAGAATTTATAGATAGAATACAATAAAGACGTCGATATAAACAACAAAGGACATCATGGAATGCTGCCATGGTCTCATTTTAGTACAGAATATGCTACCCCACTAATGCAATCCATAAATGATAATTATAATGACATTTTTTATACACTTTTAAATGCTGGAGCTAATATTAAATTAAAAGATGCGCATGGGCGTACTGCTTTAGACTATGCTATAGGCACCAACAATACAGAAATAATCGATAAATTAATGACTATGGAAGGTAGAAAATAATAATTGTGGTTTAAGGATTCAAAATATAAACATCTTAAAGGAGTGCTTAATTTATGATTACGCTAAAAAACATTGACACGGGTATTATAAAAAATGTACCCACAGGATACTCATGGACCACTTTTCTCTTTGGTTTTTTCCCCGCATTATTCAGAGGTGATTTAAAATGGGCAATAATTTTCTTTATCGCTAATATAGTAATAGGCTTTTTAACTATAGGAATAGGTGCTTTTATATTTAATGTTATTTTTGCAGCTTTTTACAATAAAATTTATATCAAAGAACTAATGAGTAAACGCTTTACTTATGCAGATGAAGCTTCACGCAATTATCTGATTCAATATGAAATCATAAGAGAAGATATACCGACAGACACTACTCCCCTATCAACTGACATCGTGAAAACAAATAATCAAGTTGATAAAATAGAATAAAAGCTAAAAGAATTTACTCATTATAAACTTGTTCAAAATGTCTTAATATAAAACCATTATACTAATTTATGTTGTGCAAATGTTCAATAAAAATTTTTAAACAAGCTTTAACGCAAGTGCGAATGTTAAGTGATCAGTCTTCTTCCTATACTTTCGCACTAAAATATAGATGATTTATGTTAAATAATCGCAAAAAAATTGATATTAATTAATACCCAAAATAGGAAATATCTATATTTATTATTTTTAATTTGCTATACATACTATATGTAGCGGTCGCTCTCCATGTGGAGAGCGTGAATTGAAGTTCTTTTATGCAGCTTTACTGTTGTCAGTAACATTGGTCGCTCTCCATGTGGAGAGCGTGAATTGAAGTTGACAAACGGAGTAATCCCCATCTTGCTATGTTGTGTCGCTCTCCATGTGGAGAGCGTGAATTGAAGTCACATATACGCTAAAAAAGTTGCTAAAAGGGCATACGTCGCTCTCCATGTGGAGAGCGTGAATTGAAGTAAGAATCTACTAATAGACATCTTGCTAATAAACTGGTCGCTCTCCATGTGGAGAGCGTGAATTGAAGTAGCAAAAGCTTCTTTTGTGGTTCCCTGCCAATCAGTCGCTCTCCATGTGGAGAGCGTGAATTGAAGTATAAGGCCACCTGTGGCCCTATGATTAAAACCGCTCGTCGCTCTCCATGTGGAGAGCGTGAATTGAAGTATGTTCCCCCAGCGTCCTTCGTTTATTTTTTTAAGTCGCTCTCCATGTGGAGAGCGTGAATTGAAGTCTGCGTAGATGCACCGCCAACCGTCAGCGCTTTAGTCGCTCTCCATGCGGAGAGCGTGAATTGAAGTATTAAATCCATTATCAAGGGCTGCTGTGGACATCGCTCTCCATTCGTATAAGGTATAATATTTTTCGCTAAATGATAAAAAAATGTCGTTAAAACTAACAACTTACATATTATTAATTTAGCGACTACAATAATTATTATAAAATGGTATAGTAGATGGAAAATGAGTTAAATGGGAGAGTTTTTTATTATGAAAAACTTCAAGGAGTTCATGGAAAAAAACAAAGAAGTATGGTTAGTAAAATTGCCTTACGAAAAAACAATTAGAAATAAAGCAATATAGAATTGACTGGCTTAAAATCATTGATTTCATCTTCCCTACGAACTACAAGTGCCATGGTAGGAGTCCACTCTGCCTATATTTAAAGCAGTCTGAGAAACGTCAAGCTACTCATCCAGGTCTTTATCCATTTCAGACTCCGTCTTACCATGATAAAAAGACCTCTTATTATTAGCTTTAATAACAGGAGGTCTTATGACTTCGAGATGAAGTTTATTTACAGAGATTTTTCATGAACTCATTCCAATAATTGAGTATATAAGTTACCGATAACGATTTACGTATTTTATTTTACCATTTCTCTTTGGATTCCGAGTCTTGTTCAGCTCGATTTGTATCTCCTCAATAAGTTGCCTACAGATACAAATTTCTTTGCCTTGAAGAAACTTACCACCAGAAAGAAGCATGTCAGCATAGGCTGTACTATACGTTTGAAAATCTGAATTCTGTATTTGTTTAGCAAACGCGTCAGTAAAAACCTTCATCTTGTCTGGCATAGCACAGATGGTTCTAATTAAATCCTGCTTGCGGTCACTATTATACACGACAGCAAGATCAAATACATCGCGTGGTAGAACTTGATTGCCACGGAAATAAATTTTCTTACTGACAATTTCAACGGGATCATCTAAACGAACTTCCCGGCCTAAAAACTGTTGCTTTTCTGCCGGGAAGTTCGTTATTTGTGGGCCAACGATAAAATCAACCTTGCCTTCTGGAAAAGTCAAGGAAATATATTGACTCATTTCATTATAATCTAAAGCATTTTCGCTTTTACTATTAAATCGTGGCGATAAGCTTGATAGTTGCTGCGCATCATTCAAAAAAACATCAATGTCCTTACTCATACGGTGATTGTAGGTATTAGCTAAAATTGTACCCCCACCTATTGACCAATTATTCGAAGAAACAGATCCTTCTTCTAGTATATCAATTGCGTAATACAATAGTTTCTTAGAATTCTCCATTTCTAAGTGCCCTTTCAAAGTTATATTTCTCACCTTGATTTGGCATGAGGTTAAAAAGATTGATGATTGATGCACGCGAAATAGACTGCTCTTTCATGAATTTTTTCATCAAAGACGGATAGCATTCTTCAAAAAAGCCTAGCATATACCGTTGGTGCTGTTCTTTACAATATGGTAGTTCATTGCGCAAGATTTTGACCAATGTCTGATAGGGCATATCCTTTTTACAACGAATATTCATACGCACCTGACAAGCCAGTGAAGCTTTATTCTTTATAGTGTCTAGCATAGTGCATCCTCCCTTCAATTTTTCTTATCTTTATCATACCACATCAAAATTAGATAGCCAATGTCTTTTTTACCCTCCAAGAGACAGAGATATTCTTGATAATTATTTAATTTCACATACCTTTAACCTGTTGTAGCGTATCTGGATTAATATAGCAGTAACTTATCAGACATGACCAACAACCTAGGTACCACAATTTTACCAGTGCAAAATACCTATACTCATGATACAATTAAAACATAAGTAGAAACAATTGCAATATTTGAAAACCTTGGCTGTAAGACAGTTAAGGCAGCCGTTTGGTAAATAAATAAAGATTTTACATTACTGTTATTGTTTATTATAAAGGATTAGTGGTATTCTTTATATAATTATAGATATATTCGATTTCTTCTTTTTGTATAAATATTTATTATCAATTAATTTTATTATTCTATTTTACGCAAATTCTAAATCTCAATATTCAGATTTTGAAAGGTAGTATTTTCATGAAAAATCATCAAAAATTAATTTCACATGCTGCTGGCATGAATGACTCTACTATTTGGCGTCTAGTTCCTGACCTGCTCCTGCATATGAATGTCGATGGTGTATTTCTTGGGTATAATCAGCCTAAAAATATGAAACTGCACCTTCCACCTGATGACTTTATCAATAAAAATGTACAGGACGTATTCCCTGCTCATGTTTCTATCGAAGGCATGGAAAAAATAAAAAAGACTATTAAGAATGATTCTATAGAAAGTTTTTATTTTCATCTTCGCCTTGGTGGCAAATTGGAATTTTTTGAAGCCAGATTCATGAAATATAATGATAAAGAAGTTTTAGTTATTGTCAGAGATGTTACGACTATAATGAAAATGAAAAAAAGATTGGATTTTTTAAGTAACCATGACACTTTGACAAAAGCATTTAATCGTAATTACTTTGATCAATTTATGAACAATTTAAAAACCAAACATGTATAAAAACCATTGGGACTCATGATTTGCGATATAGACAGCCTAAAGCTGATAAATGATTCTATGGGGCACAGTACCGGTGATGAATTGATAAAATCTGCTGTACGGATACTTTTTTCCTGTATTAGCAAAGGCGATTCCCTGTTTCGAATCGGCGGAGATGAATTTGTCATTATCTCAATGAAGCAGGATATGGCAATGCTCAAGGAAAAAATTAAAGAAGCTGTTAAAACACATAACAAACTTCACTCAGGTATATATTTGAGTATGTCGCTCGGTTGGCAGGAATTTACCGAAAAAAACAGTGTCCAAGAAATCTTCAATTTCGCAGATAATAATATGTATAAAGAAAAATTATATAATACACCGCGTGTTAGAGAAAATATCATAACCAATATTCTTTCGATCTTGGCTACCGAAGATCATTTTAATCATAATAATGTTCCTTTATTGACATATTTACTCAAAATATTTGCTGCGAAACTTAACCTATCCACTTCTGTTATCAATCGTCTAAACAAGCTTGCCTTAGTGTATAACATCGGTATTATCGGTATTTCTAAAAGCATCTTAAACCAAAAAGGACTATTATCAGAAAAAGATCAGATGGAATTACGGCGGCATTGTGAAATAGGTTTTCGTATTTTGAATATGTCCATGCGTTATTCAGAAATTGCAGACTCTGTTTTAAAACATCATGAAAATTGGGATGGTACTGGTTATCCCTTGGGGTTACGCGGCTACGATATTCCGTCAGATTGCAGAATTTTTAGGCTTGCTAAAGATTTTCACCTGATGATTTTGCAAAAACTGCCTAATACTGTAGAGGATTATGAAAACCTACTTACAAATATAAAAAATGGATCCGGTAAGATATATGATCCTAGTCTTACTAAAATTTTTATAGAAGTTCTAGAAACAAATAAAAAAGAAATAATAACTTACATTTGTAATATTTCGCAAAAATAGTTGAACAATTATAAAATAAAAGTATAATATACAATTTATAGATCTGCTTACATAAATATCGCAATAAAAATTTTATAATATTATTAGCAAGTATATTATGGAGATAGAATTGATGGATAAATATATAGAGAAAGCTGAACGCACCCATAACTTGACGGAAGCGGAGCTTATTTTTTTACTACAAAATCAGTCATGTGAAGAAGAATTGGCCGCAGCCGCTGATCGCGTACGCGCTAAGTACGTCGGGAATGGAGTCCATCTGCGTGGCCTTATCGAATTTTCTAATATATGTCGACAGGATTGCCTTTATTGCGGTCTACGTCGTGATAACAAAAAATAGAACGATACCGCCTGCAAGAAAATGAAATTTTGGAACTGGCTCGAAAAGCTGTAGGCTACGGCTATAAAACGGTAGTTTTGCAATCGGGGGAAGACTCTCATTTTTCAGTTGAAGTCATGACTCGATTGCTGCATAAAATAAAATTACTAGGGCTTGCCATAACCCTTTCGATCGGTGAACGAAGTTTTGCTGAATATAAAGCTTTTAAGGCAGCTGGCGCAGATAGATACCTGCTGCGCATTGAAACGACCAATAAAAATCTTTACACCCAAATGGATCCTGGTATGAGTTTTGAAAATAGAAAAACCTGTCTATGGAATTTAAGAAAATTAGGCTATGAAGTGGGAACTGGCTGTTTGATTGGCCTGCCCGGACAAACAATACAATCCTTGGCACAGGACATATTATTCTTTAAGGAACTAGATACGGATATGGTCGGTATTGGGCCGCTTATTCCCAACGGTGATACACCACTTGCCACAGCGGCGAAAGGTGATTTTGGTTTGACCAGAAGAATGGTTGCGCTCATCAGGCTTTTATTACCAGAAGCTAATATTCCAGCCACAACAGCTATGGAAACATTAGAACCCAATGCGCGGATCATTATTTTACAGTCGGGTGCCAATGTCGTAATGCCCAACGTTACTGAGGGAGATTATAGGCGCAAATATGCACTTTATCCTGGAAAAATTTGTGTGGCTGATACCCCCGCCCAATGTCGCTGCTGTATGAGTGGAAAGATTAATTCTATAGGTAGATACGTTGCTAAAACAAAAGGTTTTCGTCGGCATTTACCAGCAGCTTATTCTCAAGCTGCCAAGTGTTAAATATTTTATACAATTTTATCAAGGAGGGTTTTTATGTATGATATTTGCATTATAGGCGCAGGAACAGTAGGTATGAATCTTGCCAGAGAGCTTGCCAAGTATAAACTCGATATATGCGTACTAGAAAAAGAAGCCGACGTCAGCTGCGGTTGTTCAAAGGGAAATAGCGGTATTGTTCACGGTGGCTATTCTGACAAACCCGGTACTTTAAAAGCTGAACTTTGCGTAAAAGGCAACCGCATGTATGAAAAACTTGAAAGCGAATTGCATTTTGGTTATAGACAGACAGGTTCTTTTGTTCTCGCATTCAGTGAAGAAGAACTGGTAACGTTGCAAACACTTTATGAATATGGTGTGACAAATGGTGTTAAAGGTCTTAAGATAATGGATGCTGCGGAAACCAAGCAATATGAACCGCATGTCAGCGACGCGGTAAAAGCTTCTTTATATTGTAAAAATGCAGGTGTTGTTTCTCCTTATGAATTTGTTATAGCACTCGCTGAAAATTCCATAAAAAATGGCGTGAAACTATTACTTGAGCATAAAGTAGAAAAAATAGAAAAAGAAAATGACATTTTCCTAATAACAACAAATAAAGGCGCTGTTAAAGCTAAGTTTGTTGTCAATGCCGCAGGGTTATACAGCGACGCGGTTGCTGCTATGGTCGGTATTGATAAATACAAAATTACTCCACGCCGCGGGCAATATGTGATTTTGGACAAAGAACAAAGCCATCTTGTGAAATCAGTTATATTCCAATGTCCTACAAAACTCGGCAAAGGAATACTGGTTACAGCTACTTATCATGGCAATCTTATGATAGGCCCTAATGCTGAAGAAATAGATGCTAAAGATGATGTCGGTACAGATGAAAAAACATTGCAGTACATCACAAAGACAGCACGTAAATCAGTACCCGATATAGATATGCGCAAGGCCTTAAAATCTTTCGCGGGCAACCGACCTGTTTCCAATCAAAAAGACTGGGTAATAGAAGAAAGTACAGTGAAAGGATTTATTAATTTGCTTGGTATTGATTCCCCAGGACTGACATCATCACCGGCAATTGCGCTTAAAGTAATAGATATTTTAAAGAATATAGGTCTTAAACTGGAAAAGAAGCTGAATTTCATCGCAGAACGCAAACCGATTATCCGTAAGAAAACTGCTGATTTCAAAGGTGTTATCGATTCACCTGATCCAGAGTTGAACATTATATGCCGTTGTGAACAGGTCACTGAAGCGGAAATCATAGATTGTCTGCACCGCGGTATTCCTGTAAAATCAGTTGATGCTGTAGGACGTCGTACACGCGCCAGCTACGGACGCTGCCAAAATGCTTTTTGCGGGCCACGCATACGAAAGCTGCTTGCACGCGAACTAGACGTACCAATTGAAGCTATTGGTGAAAAGGGGAAAGAAACCTCCGGCCTTGCCCAACGGGCGAAGCGTATGTCACTTATGAAAATGTAGCAATAAAGGTTCCTCTTAATATTAAAATAAGCTAAAAATCAGGTTCTATACTAATGTTGAAGTAAGTTAAGGTACAAGCTTACTTCAACATTATTTTTTATCAAAAAGAATGCAAAATAATGACCTCTTCATCAGTCCATCAGATTTATACACTCGTAACTTTAGCAACTTCAAAAATGATAGTTTCTTAAAGTTATGAAAGAATATATTACAAACTTCCATGAGGGACCAATATGAAAATTGTAGTTATATATCAATCGAAAACTGGTTTTACTAAAAAGTATGCGGAATGGATTGCAAAAACTTTGTCGGCAGATATTTTTGAAACAGAAAAAGTTAATATTCCTATGCTTGAGACATATGATACGATCATTTACGGTGGCAGCTTACATATAGTAGGCATTATTGGCGTAAAAATAATAACAGAAAATATGGATCGATTTAAAAATAAACGGTTGGTTGTTTTTGCAACTGGGGCATCACCTTTAAGGAAAGATGTAATCACCGAAGTTCAAGCTAAAAATTTTAATATAATACAACAAAAGAAAATTAAATTTTTTTATTTACGGGGTGGGTTTAACTATAGCAAGTTAAATTTTCTGGATAAATTTTTGATGACGTTATTGAAATGGAAAATAAAAAGCAAGAACAAAACGAATTTAACAGCTGATGAAATAGGAATGCTTGCTGTCTATGACAGTCCTGTGGATTTCACAAGAAAAGAAAATATAGATCCGCTTATAAAATATGTTCAGCTTTGATGCTATAAGAGCCTAATGTAGAAATGATTCAATGGTGTAAAATTTGAGTGAAATGAATACAACTATTTGCTGCAATTTATCACTATTATTTAAAAAACATTTTTCTTAATCGTTATTTTTCCCTAAACTGTGCCATATACAGATCATAGTACAGTCCCTGCTGTCCCATTAACTCCGTATGTGTTCCCTGTTCAGTTATTTGTCCTTTAGTCAATACAAGGATGCGATCCGCATCTTGTACCGAAGCCAAGCGATGTGCCACCACTAAGGTTGTCCTCTTTTTAGACAGTGCATACATAGCCTGGCGTACTTGTTGTTCAGTTTCATTATCCAAAGCAGAGGTGGCCTCATCAAGAATGAGAATAGGCGGATTCTTTAAGAATATACGGGCAATAGCGATTCGCTGTTTCTGCCCACCGGACAATTTGACACCTCGTTCACCGACACAGGTAGCATAACCTTCAGGCAAAGCACTAATAAATTCATGGGCGCATGCCCGGTGTGCTGCGGTAACGATTTCTTCCATCGTCGCGTTTGGGCGGCCATAAGCAATATTATCCCGAATAGAATCCGAAAAAAGAAAAACATCTTGCTGAACTATCCCAATGCCATTCCGCAAAGCTGCTAAACTATATTTTTGAATATCCATTCCATCAATCTCAATACTACCTCCATCAAGTTCATAGAGGCGAAGCAATAATTGACATAACGTAGATTTTCCCGAACCCGTAGGCCCTACCACAGCTACAAGTTCTCCCGGACGAATTGCAAGATCAAAATGCTGTAATACAGGCTGCCTGTCATTGTACGCAAAAGATACATCTTTAAAATATATTGCCCCTTGCAATCTTGTCTTTTCTGGCAACGACTGTACCGACGGTGCTGATTCTTCAGCCATAAGTTCTTGATAACGCTGATACCCAGCCATCCCCCGCTGATAAACTTCAGTAAGAAGCGTCAACTGAAATACTGGTTTCATAAAAATTACCATATAAAGAAGGAACGTCACCAAATCACTCAACTGCATTATGCCTTTTTCAGCAAATAAACCACCTAAAACAACGATAACAAGATTGGTACCATTGGAAAAAAAGGAAAGACTGCTATTCATCTTCCCGACAATACGAAATGAACGGCGCTGTACCTTTAAGAGTTCCCGTCCGGCAATTAGCAGCTTTTCCAGTTCCAATGCCTCGTTGCCAAAAACTTTGACTAAGCGCACCGCATCAAGACTCTCCGACACCCTGACGGTCAGTTTACCAGTTTCCTTGCGAGCCTCCATAAAAGAAGCTTTCATGCGCCGATTGACACGTACGGCTTCTACGGCTTTTAAGACCAGTAAAATAGATACAACAGATGCCAGCAACCAATTAACCCAAAATAGTAAGCTAATGGTACCAAGCATTGTTACTACACAGACGATCAAAAGATGGGGAATGGAAAACATCAGTTCACCAATTTCGGCAATATCATTTATCAGCCGTGATATCAGCTGCCCTGTTCGGGCGTTGTCAAAATAAGAAAAACTCATATTCATAACGTGTTGGAAAAGATGTCCCCGCAAATCGTATTCAATTTTTGCCCCCATAGAACGGCCATAGTAAAAAACAGCACAGCTTATCAAGTAGGACAGGCCATACAATGCCAGCAACAGTCCTGCCGCCGCGCCCAATAACTTTAAATTTCCTGTTGGCAGATAATCATTCATGATATGGCGAATGCATAAAGGGAATAAAAGTTCTAATCCGGCTCCTATAAAAGAACCCAAAATAATAAAACATAAAACTCCCTTGTAAGGCCTGTAAGCGGCCAATAATGAACGTACCATAAAAAACCTCACTTACTTATGTAAAATGAAAAAGAAACTGCCGTACCTAAAGGCTTTGGTACGACAGCGTTTCTTATTTTTATCAGTATTTATCAGCAATTACCAAGTAATCACCTCGGTCTTTGTTCGCTGCTGCTAAAGCGGCATCGTTTTGGATGCCATCCCGCAGTACAGGCGCCAGCACTGTGATAGGCACTTCTGGACAAAGCGCATGGAGTTTTTCTACTACTCCCAGATGATAACTGCCGTGAAAATCTCCTTGTACCTGATAAATGAGTTCTCCCGGATGGGAAGCCAACCTATCAGCAATACTTTCAGCCATAGTATCATCTTTAAGACATTGTGCCTGATACATTGCCTGCCAGCGCGATGTATCTACCTGCATACCTTCGACATGCACTTCAGACATTGTCTTGAAGAAATTGTCACGGTAAGCTCCTTCCGGTGCATAGGTGTGTCTTGCCATCCATCTTTTATCAAGTCCCTCCAGACTGCCCGTCTTTGCATAATGAGCGGCCATTGAGCGTGGTACATTCGCAGCAAGCACAGGAATTCCTACCTTGCGAGCGCGTTCTACCATAGGACGATAATCTGTTTGGTAGCGCGGCCACGGACGTGATTTCAGCAAGAACTCATCTTCCGTACATCTTCCAGCCAAATAATCATCCAGTATAGGCTGTACATCTCTCTCAAACATTTCCATGGACAGAGTAATCTTGCCGTCCCGCAGCTCGATCAATGAATTAAAAAGTGCGTCTTCTGCTGTATGCAATGCCGGTTGGTCATGAAACTCACCAAAAAAGACTACCCCGTTCTGGTCTGCCAAATGTTGAGCCAATTTCTTTAATGGTATAGTTTTACCAGTAGCTGCTTCTATGATAACTGTACTGCCCAGCTCTTTAACTGGTGCAGCTTCCCCCCCTGCAGTCGGTAGCAGCAATGCAACTATTGTCAATAAAGTTCCCAGCAAATATGCACGCATTAGAATTTTACCTCTGCGCCAACGCGCCAAACACGCCCCGTAACATAAATATCGTCAACATGCTTATTGAGAATATTATCAATGCCGAAAAACGTAGAGAAATCCTTTGTCCATTTTTTATTAACAGAGAAGTTTACGGTGTTATATGTGTAAGCATTGGCATTATACCGGTAATTGCGTGTAAATTCATCCCAAATAACGGCAGTAATCCCACGTTCTTTATGGTCATCATAAAGCAGCTGCAATGTTGATGTGCTATCTGCCCGCCCGTCAAGACGTGTTCCTGTCAATTCATTCTTCGCATCAATATGGTCATGTGTCATCTTTAAAGTCCAGAGATCATTAAAATGAGTGCCGGCTTCTACTTCGACGCCATTAATTTTAGCCTGGCCTACATTAATATAACGATTTATAAATCCATCTGGGTCAAGGGCTTCCGTATCAATTAAGTTAGATACTTTATTACTGTAGTAAGTCACCTTACCGAAGTCCTTACCACTTTCAGCTTCAAGGCTGAAATCGTAGCTTAAACTCTTTTCTGGTTTTAAATCCGGATTTCCTAATACAGTAATTGTCATTGGTCCCATCGCATGATTCATTTTTATATAAAGTTCACTGATTGTAGGTGCTTTATAACCACGCCCATAATTTGCCTTAAAGCGGGAATGGTCGTTAAAATTCCAAGTCATGCCAATATGCGGTGTAGCATTAGAACCAAACTGATTGCTATGTTCCAAGCGTATAGAAGGTGTCAACAACAGTTTATCATTCACTTGCCAAAGATCTTCTATATAATTAGCGTAAGAATTTACCCCATGTTCTTCGGAAATTTTTGAATCACCTGCCAATGATCCACCAAGACGGGTGCCATCATAGCTGACCTTACGATATTCGCCGCCAAATGTCAGCGTATGGCGATCATTGGCATACAGCGTATCTTTCCCTTCTAATACCCAGGTTGTATACTTAGCTGTATCATAATCCCGTTTTGGATACATACTCCCAAGCATATCTTCCATCATGCCAAGCGACGGACGATCATTATAAAGATGGGAATCTTTTTTTAACTGGCTGTAGTAAAGACGAAATTCATACTCATTTCTGTTCGTACGTCCTGTATAGCTGATATCGCCGCCATAACCTTTGTTATCGAAAAATTCCCGTTTATCTTTTGCATAGATATATCTTGAGCTGGCTACACCCGGATAGTCCGAACGCAGATGTTCATTAAAATAATTCAACCCGAAGCGCAGTTTATTATGGTTAGCATTATTGAAATCATAAACTGTCGTAAAATCAAAATACTGCTTTGGTCCATACATTGCAACAGTATCCCCATCTGTCACTGTTCCAGTGCTGGAAACAGAATGCGAATGGATTCCCTGCGGCCGTACTTTAGTAAAACGGGCATTAAAGGATGTACTCCAATTCCCCGATTTACCAAGATCCAAATTATAGTAATTATTTATCTCGTCACTACCCGTACTGACACCAACCGTAGTTCCCGCTTTTTCCGGTACCTTGGTAATGATATTGATAACGCCGCCCATGGCATCGGAGCCATAAAGAGCGCCTGAAGGACCACGGACAATTTCAATGCGTTCAATGTTATCAACATTAATACGGTTAAGCGTATAGACGTTCTGTGTTACACTGGTATCTTCGCCTACCATCCGCTTACCATCTATAAGTATTAAGGTGTGGTTTGTACTCATTCCACGAATACTAACGGCATTTCCCGTCATACCAGCCTTGCTCAAATTTAAATTTCTGGCCAAACGTAAAGCTGCTGTCACATTTTCTGCACCCATACGTTTAATATCTTCAGCTGTAATTACTTCCACCGCTTGCGGTTCTGCTTTCACTTCTACTTCAGTTTTTGAAGCTGTTACAACGACATCACGGCTTTTTTCGCTATCTTCGGCTTCAGCAATTCCAGAGATATTGTAAACTGATGTCGCAAACATCATTGCTAAAGCTAATTTCATTGGCATTCTTCTTTTCATATTTTTTTCTTCCCCACAATTCCCTTTTATTTTTTATTTATTCCATCTATAGCAAATAAGCCTTTCCTGTAAGAAAATGACATCATTTTCCTAAGTATTCGCAGCATCCTTATCAACACCCCTCCTTTCCTTTTTCATTTAGGATACATACGAATGCTTTCCATTTCTGCCGGTTCCTGGAATCTCCCTAAACCAACAGCTATGAATCGTGTCTTTCTTCCTGGGCAGCAATATGTTGGACCGCCAAAGTATTTTTCCCAGTTAATAATGACTGCATACATTCCAACGTTGTCTGTGTTAAATTGATCTGCCAGAATTGTCCTGGAACAGTAAGTTCAAAAAGCACGCCATTATTATGTACCAAACCTCGTTCTTCCCAAAGGTCATAGAGCCACCGCAGTTCTTTCAGCCGCTCGTCCCTGCTTGCCAAAAGGTTTAAATTAAGCACACCGCGTTCCATCTGGTCTATAACACTTCTGGCTATACTTTCAAGCGGGGACTCCTGCATCATGACCATAAGCGGTTTTTGCCCTTTTCCCACACAGGCTTCATATGCTTTCAAGAACCGGTGGTTCATAATCGCATATCCGTCCAGACTGCCACCGGCACCACAGCCAAAAGGAAACATTGTAACTCCGGCTTTTGCCATGCTGTTATAAAGACTGCGTTCACGATTATTGCGGCTCCAATGGCAGTTGCTAAGGCGTTTATACGCCCGCTTTGTCAAAAAATCATAACCATAGGCAAACATCTTTGCCTGTTGGGCAGTCGTAGCTGCCCGTGCTATTTTTTTATCTTTAATTGCCTGGTTAAGTGCGCTGCCATCAAAAACATTCAACTGATAAAGATCCGCCCCATCCACACCAGAAGCCTCCAGAGCTTTTAAATCCTCCTGCCATACAGCCATATCCTGGTCCGGTAATCCATAAATCAAGTCAATAACAACAACGCACTGATGATAATCCAATAAACTTCTGAGCCGTTGGAGAACTGTCTCTTTATCATCCAAACGGCCAAGCTGACGACGAACTTTTGTATTAAAAGACTGCACCCCCAGCGACATGCGATTGACCCCACCAGACAACCAAACATCCATTTTCTCCGGCAGTAGATCGTGCACTCTGCCTTCTAAAGTCAATTCATAATCATTTGCCAGCGGAATACACTGTTGAATAGCTTTAAGTAATCGCTCCGCGTTACGTGCCGATAAAGACGTTGGCGTACCTCCGCCAATAAAAACTGTATGTACTAACCCTTGCTGCAACCGGGGACTCTTCTCTTCCCGCTGCAGTTCCTCAAGTAGATAGTCAACATAACGATCTTCCACTACCTGATCAATGCCATTTTGAAAAAAACCGCAGTACAGACACTTTGTCTTACAAAAGGGAATATGAATATAAACGGACTGTTCTGCACGTCGCACCGGAGGGACAGCCATCAACCTTTCCCAAGTTTGCTGCCCCTCAGTAAGAGACAACATTTTTCCCGGTAAGCCAGCATGAAGTACTCGTTTGCGTGGGAATCCTTTGGTGAGTGGATCTGCTCCATTTATTCCCAGCTGAAAATCCCGTTGTTCCGGCGTCAATAAAGCAAAAATCTCTTGGATTTCCATATTACACCGTCCCTAAGCGGCGCAGCGTCTCCCTGGCAAAATTTCTTGCCGCCTCCAGATCCGCTTCATTCGGATGTTTAGCTGCTTCTACATGCAAGGCATCACGTTCCGGGGTTCTACCATGTGGATGGCCGGCCGGAAACATCTTATACATCTGTTCAATGAGTTTCGGATCAATTTTTCCCTGACAAATAAATTGGTTGACTACACTTTCCGGATTTTGCAAACATTGCGCCCCCTTTACCAAACTGTCTATAGCATGCTGGGAATGTGGATCTGCACCAAGCGTCGCAAATAACGCAATGTGCTGATTAGTTAGCTGCGCCAAAAAATTTTTAGCAGCCTGATCAGGCAGACCACGGTCGACCCAATAACCAACAAAAACGCAATCTGCTGCCTGTATCATTTCCGGCTTAACCTCAGTTACAGGTAGGCAGGTGGTTCCTTTCGGCAGAACAGAAGTTACAGCTTCCGCCACCATTTTTGTGTTCCCTGTTCTAGATGAATACACAACGACAAAATTCATATAAATTCCTCTTTTCCTGAAATATTTCTAAGCTAATATTTAATCAGTTTCCATACTGCAATACGGAAAACACGCCAGATAGTGTTTACCCTCGCTCCCCATTTCCATAACTGTGACCTTTACATCATATAGTTTTTCCAAAGTTGATTTAACAAAAACCTGCTGCACTGATCCATCAGCCATAATCTGCCCTTTCTTAACCGCAATTAAACGATGGCTGAAACGTGCTGCATGGTTCAGGTCATGCAGTACCATGATGACAGTAATGGCAAAGCGACGATGCAGCCTGTTTACTAATTCCATCAGCTCCAACTGATAGTGAATGTCCAAATAGGTGGTTGGCTCATCTAACAACAAAATCTGCGGTTTTTGGGCAAGCGCCATAGCAAGCCAGGCTCGTTGGCATTCTCCTCCAGAGAGACTACTAAGGCTGCGTTTCTGCATATCAACTAGTCCAGTCGACTCTAAGGCCATATCTATTGCCTGCCGATCTGACTCTCCCAACTGGGAAAACATAGTCTGATACGGTAAGCGGCCACAACAGGCCAGATCCCTAACCGTCATATCACCAGGAGCCTGTGTCGCCTGTGGTAAAACCGAAAGCTGGCGCGCTGTTTCTGCCGAAGACATAGCCTGCATATCTCGTCCATTCAAGTAAACAGTTCCTGCTGCCGGTTTTAGTAACCTACCCAATGCTTTCAGCAACGTCGATTTCCCTGAACCATTTGGCCCAATTATAGAAACGATCTCCGGTTTATTAAATTCCAGTGTCAATGCTTCCGAAACTATATGTTTCCCATAATACAAACTAGCTTCTTTGATTGATAATGTTCCTGTCAATGCTTCATCCTCCGTTTCAATAGATATAAGAAAAACGGAGCTCCCAAAAATGAAAGGAAAATACCGACTGGCACTTCCACCGGGCTAAATATGGTTCGTGCCGCCGTATCTGCGCCCACTACCAGTATTGCGCCAAAGAGTGCCGATACCGGCAGTAAATACTCAAAATCTGACCCTACTAAAAGGCGCATAATATGTGGAACAATCAGGCCAACAAATCCCAGCAACCCTGCCACACTTACAGCCGACGCTGCCAGTAGGGCGGCCAACGCCACCAAAAGTCCTCTAGACCGCTGTACATTTACCCCCAGTGAAGCAGCTACTTCGTCGCCCAGCTGCAATGCATTAAGCTTTCTACAGCTGCAAAGGGAAGCTAATATTCCCACAATACTATAGGGAATAATCATATAAACATGCTGCCAGCTGCTACCACTAAAGCCACCTGCCAACCAAGTCACAGTTCCCTGGATTCGATCGGAAAAAAACACTGATAAAGCAGTAGTTCCACCGCCAAAAAAAGCTGCCACTGCTACACCGGCCAAAATCAACCGCAAAGGATTGATTCCATTCTCCCATGCGAGTAAAAATACAATTATAACAGCTACTAAAGCTCCTCCAAAGGCTGCAAAAGGTACAAGACTGGTAAATTCTGGTGCAATCAGCATCAATGCCATTGCTGCCAATCCGGCACCGGCAGTAACACCGATAATCCCTGGATCGGCCAACGGATTACGCAAAATTCCCTGTAATATGCACCCTGATAACGCTAGATTGGCTCCCACCATTACCCCGCAAAGCACCCTTGGTATCCGCAAATAATTAATAATACGATAATTCTCCGTATTTGCCGTGCCCAGCAAAGTTCCCCAGATTTCATGTAAGGTGATCGGCACAGCCCCTGCCGCAATGCCTATTCCCATAGCCAATAACAAAAGAGCTGCACCGATAAATAAAGTCAGCTGCCGCCGAACAGAGCGCTTATCATTAATTACAGATTGCTGTGAAATCAGTTGCTCCATTACTTCACCACCTCTGGTTCATAAAGATCATGGTAAAGAATTTCTAAAGAATTACCTATCTTTGTCCCCGGGTTCACAGAAAACAAGCTTCCTGATAAATAATAGATACGTCCCTTTTTCACGGCATCAACGCCCTGCCAAAGACTGCTTTTACTCATCTCTGCCTTAAAGTTTTCCACTAGTTCCGGACTTGGCATCATACTAATAAATAAAATTACTTCTGGATCCTGCTTAGTGACATATTCCATGCTTAAAGGCACGATTGCCTCATCCAAGGTCTGATCCAGATCGGCGATATTTCCACCACCCAGTTGTTCTACCAAATCACCGCTGAAAGATTTTCTTGTTGCCATATTTAAGCTGCCTGGCGCACCAAAAATAATCAGACTTCTAGGTGGAGTTTTTCCCTTTACCTTGCTTACTACCTGATTATAAGAGTCTTCAATACGTGTCTTAGCAGATGTAGCCATCTCTGTATTTCCCGTTAAAGAACCAAAGAAGTCCAATGTTGATAATACATCTTCATATGTATCCAGTTTATTGATATAAAGAGGAATCCCCGCTTGTTGCAACGTTTCACGAATATTTGTATGGAAAGGCACATTTACGCCTATTACCAGATCTGGATTAAGCGACAAAATAGTTTCTATATTGGGATTATGTATCATACCAACTTCTGGTACATCTTTACTGGCTGCCTGCAAATCATCATCCATAGATTGTGAAGTGGGCTTGCCTATAGCTTTTCCACCTGCGGCATAATACATATCCATATTTGACACATTTAGAAAAATTACCCTTTGCGGATGAACCGGAATACGCACATTTGTTCCCGTACTATCTGTAACCTCACGAAAAACTGTTTTCTCACCGGCGTCCCGATGCGTCCCCCAAAAAAGAGCTGCGCCTAAAACAGCAAGCAGCACAAGTCCCAGGAAAATTTTGATGTTCTTTGACAAAATATTAACTCCTTTGACAATATACTCTGTATAAAAATATTCCGCTATTTAATGCCTAGTCTAGCGCAAGTTAAAAACCAAGGCCTGTGTAAAGGATACTGACTTCCCAGAGGCGTTAGGATAAGGACAAGCTGACCGCACCGCCTGCAAGGCCGCTTTATCCAGTATCCCCCCACCAGAAGAAATGACACTGAGACTGACCAACTGCCCATTAGCGTCTAATTGTACTGCCATAGTTACCGTCCCCTCTAACTGCCGCTTGACAGCCATGTAAGGATATTCTTTAGAGGCTTCTACCCGATCTGCGAAACCATCAAGATCAAACGGGCTGCCGCCATTTGCTCCACCAGCGGCTGGGGCACTACCATCACCCGAACTGCCAGTTGCCGCGCTACCACCACCAGAGCCGCCAGTTATGGCATCGCCATCGCCCGAACCACCATTCCCTTCGCCACTAGAAACACCGCTCGAATTTCCCGTCATTTCGCTTGTATCGCCAATGGTAGTATTACCAGTGGCAGTCCCCGCCGCCACAGTAATATCTGTTGCAGCAGCGGGAACTGTAGAAGATGTAGTCAAAGCCGCAGCAGCTTTCCCCATTCGACTGTTTATTACTGCAGCCGGCAGTGGTTCTGGAAATAATTGTTCCGGCGGGGTTGGTGCTTGGTCATTCGTACCGAGCCGCGTATTTTCAACCGCATCCAAATCAATGACATACTCCACTTCTGGTTGCTTGGTCATATAGTAACCGTTAAAGACCAATCCCAGGCAGATAATTACTCCAATATGGAAAACCAGTGAATATAAACCTGCTCGGCGCCAACTGCAGCATCCTTCTGCCATACAATCACCCCTTTTTCTCAGCTGCAATACCCAATTTTTTGACACCAGCAGTCTTCAGCATATCCATGACCGCTGCTACCTGCCCATGCATTGTCGTCTTATCTGCCTGTAAAACAACAGCAAGGTTTGGATTTGTAGCTGCCTTTTCCTTAAAGAAAGCTGCTGCATCAGCAAACGACATGGATTTACCATCGACCATAATATGTCCTACGGCATCCACTGTAATGACAATGGGCATTTGTGTCTGCGCTTCTGCTGAAGATGCTTGCGGCAGCTGAACAGACATTGCCCGCTGTGTCATTGTCTGCATACTATTCATCATAAAAAATATCAGCAAAAAGAAAACAACATCTATCATGGGAATAATCATGAACTTCGGTTGTCTGTTAACGTGAATATTCCGAAACATCATGCGCTTTCACCTCGTTTATGTTCCAAAACGAAGAAACAAATATTCTCTGTATCCATCAACACATTATCAAACTGATGCGAATAAAATGTGTATATAGCAAAAGCAATAACCGCTACACAAAGACCTGTAGCAGTGGCGACTAAAGCCTCTCCGATGCCTCCGCTGATAGCCATAGCGGCGCTGCCCTCGTCCATAGCACCAAAGGTAGCTATCATACCCGTGACTGTCCCAAAAAGTCCTAAAAGCGGTGCTACAGTTACAATCGCACTAAGGTAATCAAGATGCTTTTGTAATCCCGTTATTTCCACTGCCATGCGTTCCTCAAAAGCATCCTTAACAGCTGTCGTGTCAAGATTTGGACTACTGGCATGGACTAATCCCGCCTTTATGGTTCGGCTGGCAACTGTATCAAACTGATTACATACTTTAATAGCTTCTCCCCAGTTTTTCTCATCCAGCGCCTTATGGATTCTATCTTCCAAACTATTGTCACGATGCCAGTTATGATGATAATAATTCCAACGTTCCACTGCGATAGCAACTGACAGCAAAGAACAGAGAATCAACGGATACATGACTAATCCACCTTGGTTAAAAAGATGAACTACATATGCAAAACCATTCATTTTTTGCCTCCTAGTAAGAAATACTTTATGCGTAGTTGATAATGATAATGGTTATCATTTGCATAACAATAACGAATATATCATCTAAAAGTAATTTTGTCAAATTTTGCTAAATTATTATTATATTAATGTTTTTTATTAAAGACGATCTTTCCATAAAATAAAAAAAGCTCTAGAAAGCACTAATGACAAGTATTCCCGCTAATTTATTTTATAGTGAAATACACAAGCAATTTATCTAACTATGCTTTTTAGCATAAGCAATAATAAAATTTACACCAATATAATAAGATAATATTATTAAA
Source organism: Pectinatus cerevisiiphilus (assembly GCF_004341685.1). Taxonomy (GTDB): domain Bacteria; phylum Bacillota; class Negativicutes; order Selenomonadales; family Selenomonadaceae; genus Pectinatus; species Pectinatus cerevisiiphilus. The sequence continues at coordinate 16,371 of NZ_SMAA01000006.1, read as the reverse complement.
TTTTCTGTAATTATATAAATATTTTCTGCACTATTTCTATAAAACACCTGTATTTATAACTATCTACCTTAAAAGATATAGGTCTTGCCAATTATCATCTATATAGTATAAAATAAATGTGTTTTATAGCCTTTTTATGAATGTGACAAATAACAAAGCTGGATAATAATATAAATAATTTATTGCAAGGAGAATTCCTATTTATGCTGCAAGCAACCTATACGAAGGAAACATATCAATCATTAAAGGGGAAACTTTTTTCCGCTTACAAATATCTTCTTGCCAAGGACGATCCGGCAAATGCAGAAAAAGTCAGGCAGTTAGCCCAAAAACTGATAAATAAGGAATTTACTATAGCCTTTTGCGGCCATTTTTCTGCGGGAAAATCGAAGATGATAAATAATCTGCTTGGCAGGAATCTACTGCCATCAAGTCCTATCCCGACAAGTGCCAATCTTGTCAGGATAAAACGCGGTGCCAATTATGCCAAAGTCTTTTTCAAAAAAGGAAAACCCTGCCTTTATCCTGCACCATATGATTACGAAACGGTGAAAGCATATTGTCGTGATGGTGACCAAATCCAAAAAATAGAAATAAGCAATGAAAAAATCAATTTGCCCTCTAACGTTGTAATAATGGACACCCCCGGTGTTGATTCTGTCGACGATGCGCATCGTCTTTCTACAGAATCGGCCATTCATCTTGCTGATTTGATTTTTTATGTGATGGATTATAACCACGTCAAATCTGAACTTAATTTTATGTTCACCCAAAATTTAACTAAAGCTGGTAAAAAAGTATGTCTGGTTATTAATCAGATAGATAAACATTCCGAACAGGAAATCCCTTTCACGGATTTTCAAGCTGGTGTCGTTGAAGCCTTCGCTGCATGGGGAGTAAAACCTCTCAAAATTTTTTACACTTCTATGAAGGATGAAAAGCATCAGCATAACCAATTTACGGCATTAAAAACTTTTTTAAACGATAATTTACTTGCTAAAGACCAGTCCCTTTTGGTATCAGTTTATAATTCGCTGCACAAAATTATGGCTGACCATCTTACGCTTTGCCAGGAAAAAGATGCGGCAGTAACCAAACCACTAAGCTTACTTTTAGAGGGACTTAGCAACGAAGAAAAAACAAATCTTAATGATGATTATCTTGCCTTGCAGGAAAAAGAGCGCCAATTACAGCAAGAAACTACAGAGCTGAAAAAAAGCTTTGAAAAGGAAATAAACAAGATTTTGGATAATGCTTACCTTATGCCTTTTCAGACTAGAGAATTAGCAAAGTCTTATCTGGCAGCCTGCCAGCCGGGATTTAAAATAGGTCTTTTCTTTACCAAACGGAAAACATACGCCGAAAGAGAAAAAAGGTTAAACCTTTTTTATGAGGATATTATCGAAAAAACAAAATCGCAAATTGAATGGCATATTGCTAGTTTTTTGACCAACTATCTACAGAAAAATCACATAAATGACAGTTCACTAATGACCTCTATACAGTCACTTGCCATTTCTTTTCCTGCCAGCCTGCCTGCAAAAACCGTTAAAGAAGGCGCCCGTGTATCTGACGAATCTGTAACAAATTATACGGATGATGTAGCCGCGGAAATAAAACATTTTACCAAAAGTGTCATCACTCCTTTAGGTGGACAAATACTTGCAGCAGCACAAGAAAAAAAGGCTGCGCAACAAAAACAGCTTGCCCAAAAATCAGTAGAACTGCAAAAATATATTTCAGCTTTGGCAAAAATTCACGAACATAGTACAAAATTAGCTAAAGAAGAGGAAAAAGTCGATAATTTACTCAAAAATGATACGATAACAATAACCTCTGCGGAGTATTTGGCATTTGCCAGTGAAAAGCAGGATTTTGCAGTAATAAAAGAAGCCGCCAAAATAGAAACAACACATTCAGTATCACCAATGCCGCAGACTAATACGACAGCAAATATTAAATTGACAAAAACGGCCAATTCATTTACTGCTGATAAAATGGAAAATATGGCAGAAAAATTGTGTAGGTCAGCTGCCGCCATAGAAAATCTGCCCGGTTTTGTGAAATTGGCTGCTGAACTGCGTAATAAAGCCAAACGTCTGCGCAACAAGGGCTTTACTGTATCCTTATTCGGCGCTTTTAGTGCTGGTAAATCTTCATTTGCCAATGCGCTTATCGGTGCAAAGGTACTACCCGTATCACCAAATCCCATGACAGCAGCAATAAATAATATAAAACCAGTGGACGCCAAGCACCCGCATGAAACTGCCATTGCTAAAGTCAAAACTGCGGCCAATATACTTGCCGATATAAATTGCGCGTTGAAATTATTTTCCCTACAAGCATCTGACCTTACTGATGCCATCCTAAAAATAAAAACATTACTGACGAACCCCACTCCTGAACAAACTACCCTCGAAAAAACAAGTCTATCCTTCCTTCAAGCCTTCGTACAAGGCTATAATTTTTTTGCTGATTTACTCGGCACTTCACTAAAAATAAATATAAATGAATTTAGTGACTATGTGGCACTGGAAGAAAAATCCTGCTTTATTGAGTGGCTTGATCTATATTATGATTGTCCGTTGACACGTAAAGGGATAACTCTAGTTGATACACCAGGCGCCGATTCCATAAATGTCCGGCATACTGATGTTGCCTTTAATTTCATTAAAAATGCCGATGCTGTTTTATTTGTCACTTATTATAATCATGCTTTTTCAAAAGCAGACAGAGAATTTTTAATTCAATTAGGCCGTGTGAAGGATTCTTTTCAACTCGATAAAATGTTTTTTATTGTAAATGCCATTGATTTGGCAGATGATGAAGAAGAAAAAAATACCGTTTTAAATTATGTCCATAGCCAATTAACTAAATATGGCATAAAAAAACCGTACTTAAGCGCAGTGTCCAGCTTGCAAGCCCTAAAGGAAAAAAGGGAAGAGTCCGCGGCTACAACTTCGGGTATGGGCTCTTTTGAAAAAACTTTTTACCGCTTTATTACTAACGACCTTGCTGAAATAGCAGTTACAGCATCACAGCATGAATTAGTAAGAATAGCTGCTTTGCTACAAAAACTTATCAATAGTGCGCAAAAAGATGACGCATTGAAAAAAGCCGAAAAAAATGCTGTTGAAAAACAAAAACAGCTAGTAATAAATCTTATTAATGAAAAAACAGTGCTAAATCTACAGAAACGTTTGCAACAAGAAAATGCTGAATTAATTTATTATGTTAAGCAACGGGTTTTTTACCGTTTCAATGATTTTTTCCGGGAAGCGTTTAATCCAGCAGTGCTACGTGACGACAGGAAAGATTTGAAAAAGGCACTAAAAAACGCCTTAGCTGAATTTCTGGAACAACTCGGCTTTGATTTTGCGCAGGAACTACGTGCTACTACGTTACGGCTTGATCGTTTCGCGGAAAAACTGCTTCTTGAATATGGTGCTGAAACGACACAAGCTGTCAAAAAAATAAATGCAGATCTTTCCTTTGCCGCTATCGAAATAGCACATAATGCCGAATTGACCTTTACAAATGCTTTTACAACTGTTCCGCGCGAAAATTTCTCTAAGGCAATGGCTTATTTTAAAAATGCCAAGTCTTTTTTTGAAAAAGACGGTTCCCAATTAATGAGTAATGAGCTGCAAAACATATTGCTCAAATATAGCGAAACCTATTTATCGGCAGAAAAGGAAAAAATAAATTTATATTATGATAAATTACTTATCAATGAACTGGAAAAAATAGTAATGACTATGCAGGAACAGGTCACTGATTTCTATATGGGTCTGCTTGCTGTTTTAGAGGACAGAAAAGTGCTAGAAAATCTCATTACTGCCAAAAAACTATTAGATGAAAACGTACATTGTTGATCTTTTGTAAATAGGTAATAAAAATGCATTGCAATAATCATCTATTGCAATGCATTTATACTGGGACATATTAATTTAAAACAAATTGGTCACAAACACGGCTTTATGCGACAGGCAGTGGCATAACGTATTTAAAAACAGTTATGAAATGGGAAACACTGCCACCTATTACAAACAAGTGCCAAACGGCATGGTTGTAAGGGATTTTTTTATCCAAGTAAAATATTGTCCCAATGGTATACGATATACCACCTGCTAACAACCAGTATATTGCTGCTGCGGGTAAGACAGCAAGCAACGGTTTTACCATCACTACAGCCAGCCAGCCCATCAGCAGATAACATAACGTGGAAAAATACTTAAATCTCTTTACAAAATAAATCTTAAAGACGATACCTACAAGTGCTAATCCCCATATAACACCGAATATAGCCCAGCCTAAGGTACCGTGCAAAGGAATCAAGGTAAACGGCGTGTAGTTACCAGCAATCAATATATAAATTGCCGCATGGTCAAAAAACTTTAGAATTTCTTTTACTCTTTTTCGCGAAAAACTGTGGTAGAGTGTTGATGCTAAGTATAAAAGTATCAGCGATACCCCGTATATGATGGCTGCGGCCATTTGCCACGGCCCGCCATTTATGTAGGCTTCGATAATGAGCACTACGAGCGCAATCACTGCGAAAAAAGTACCAATCCCATGAGTAATCGCATTTATCTTTTCTTCCAAAACATCATTTATTCTAGCTCTGGACATTTATTGTCATCCTTCCCTAAATTGCACAGTGACTTATAAATTAAGTCATTTCAATAAGATATAAACTACTTATACCTTTACCTGTGATTATACCACATTTTTTCTAATAAAGTTGTGACAAACAGACACGTATAAATAGGAATCTTATAGCTAAACTGTATTTTTTGATATTAATTATCATTTTTGTCGATTTTTGACATTTCTCTTTAAAAGTATCATATTAACAGTAAATGCTTTCAGGTAATTCTTGTAAATATTTATTGTCTTGGTGTATTATTATAAGTGAAGTATATGATAATCGTTTGTTTTACAGCTAAAAAATACAGACATATTCTAATAATTTATTTTATATACTATACAGTATTTCAGTATAAATTTAATAAAAAGGATAAGTACATATGTTAAATCAATTTTCACGAACAGAATTATTATATGGCCCCAAAGCGATGGAACGATTAAACGAAGCCAGCGTAGCTGTTTTCGGGGTGGGCGGTGTAGGCGGATATACTGTTGAAGCACTAGCTCGAGCCGGTATAGGTAAATTGACAATTGTCGACGATGATAAAATCTGCCTTACAAATATTAACAGGCAGATATATGCTTTATATGAAACAATAGGCAAATATAAGGTTGACGTAGCAGCAGAACGCATTCGGCAAATAAATCCGAAATGCGTGGTCAGACCGCTAAAAACATTTTACACGCCTCAAACTGCGGATGAAATTGATTTTAAATCGTTCGATTACGTTGTCGACGCCATTGATACAGTAACGGGAAAGATAGATCTTGTCGTTCAGGCACAAAAGAATAATACTCGTATTATAAGCGCTATGGGTGCGGGGAACAAGACAAACCCGTTGCTCTTTGAAGTCACTGATATCTATAAAACCTCTGTCTGTCCTCTGGCTAAAGTCATGCGTAAGGAATTAAAAAAAAGACAGATTCCCAAATTAAAAGTTGTGTATTCAAAAGAAAAACCGGCCACTCCCATCAATGACCCTGACAATAGCTGCCAGTTCCATTGTGTCTGTCCTCCCGGTACAGTTCGAAAATGTACGCAACGGCGGCAGATACCTTCCAGTAACTCTTTTATTCCGCCCATTGTGGGAATGATTATAGCCGGTGAGGTAATCAATGAATTGGTAAAAAAAAATAATATATAAAGAAATGGCTGCCCATATACGGCAGCCATTTCTTTATATATTATTTTCTTCAAAGCGCATAAGTAAAAAACATAAATCCGATAGTCTATTTAAAAATAATTTATCCTGTTTAGGGACTACTTCACTTTGTGCTAGCGCCAGCACCCGCCGTTCAGCGCGTCTTGCCGTTGTCCGTGCCAGATCAAGGAACGCCCCGCACAAGGTATCACCTGGAAGTATGAAAGCTTTTAGCGGAGGTAATACTTCTTCAAGATCAGTGATCTTCTTTTCTAATATGCCCACTTCTTTTTCAGTGATAAGTGGTGCTGCACCTATACTAGCTAAATCTGCCATAAGTGACATATTTAATTTCTGCACAGTTTCAATAGTCTCTTTTATTTCTTTTTTTGCCGATGCTGCTTTTGCCATCGCTAAGGCTGAATTTATTTCATCCACGCTGCCATAGCTTTCTACACGCAATGAATCCTTTGCTATACGCTGCCCTGTATACAGGCTGGTCTCACCCTTATCGCCGGTCTTCGTACAAATAGACATATACTAACCTCCTCTAAAATATCAGAAAATTTCTGCTTCCGAGAAGAATACATGTATTTCTCGTTTGGCGCTCGTAGCACTGTCAGATGCATGGACAGCGTTACGAGTTTTATCTGTTGCAAATAATTTGCGTATGGTACCTGCTTCTGCCTGTGTAGGATCTGTAGCACCATGTATAGAGCGTACTCTTTCAATAGCATTATCGCCTTTTAATACCGCAGCAACCAATGGGCCAGATGTCATAAAAGTAACTAATTTTTCATAAAACGGTTTGCCTATATGTTCTTTATAATGTTTCGCTGCTAATTGGTCATTCATTATGAGCATACGCATGGCGATTATCTTCAATCCGTTTGCTTCATAAATAGCTAAAATTTTTCCTATGTTGTTTGCTGCAACTGCATCAGGTTTTATTAAAATTAAAGTTTCTTCCACCATTGTGTTATTATCACTCCTGCTTTTCAGATACATAATTTGCTGCAAGAAGATGATAGTTGAGAGCAGATTGGTGTATCGCCTCAATTTCATCTTCATGCAGTTCTCTTTTTATTTTGTATGGTGATCCGAAAATCATAGAATTAGACGGTAAATGTGCTTTATGCGTAACAAGGGTACCTGCTCCAATAATACTATTTTCTCCTATTGTACACATACCTAGCAATATTGACCCCATTCCAATAAGGCAATTATTGCCGACACTGTCGCAATGCATTACTACATTATGTCCTACTGTAACATAATCACCGATGATGGTAGGCTTACATGCCATCACATGTATGGTCGTATTATCCTGCACATTAGTACACTTTCCAAGGACAATGGCATTCATATCACCCCGCAGAACGGTATTATACCAAATGCTTGAATCATCACCAATTGTTACGTCGCCGATTATAGTGGCCGTAGGTGCAATAAAAACATTCTTACCAATGCGCGGCATTTTCCCCTTATATGGAATGATGGGCATACTGTTACCTCCTTATTTTACAACCATGACAGGCACGTCTGAGTATTCAACTACTTTTTGACTTTTGCTGCCTATAAATGCTCCTTTGAAAAGACCGAGACCTCTGCTACCCATTATGATGAGATCTGCTTTTTCTTTTTCTGCTATTCCAATGATTGCTTCATGAACGGAACCTGTTTCAACGTGTTTTTTCGCCTTCACGCCTGCCGGTAATTTGTCCCATATCGCATCAAAGACCAAATTACTAGGAATAGACTTGTTTATATGACTAGAAACATAAACAAACTCGAGCTCTGCTCCGCCTTTTTTAGCAAGGTCGATTGCTCTATCAACGGCTTTGCACCCATCTACCGAACCATCAGCCGCAACTATTATTTTTTGTATCTTTTTCATGACAATCTCCCCTATAGTATATTTCCCTATATATTCTTATTTTCGTTAAAATTTAATAAAATCCTTTTTATTCATATTAATTTTAGCATAAAATGGATGCTATTGCCTATTATTATGTTTCGCCTAAATCATCAAGATAGGATAAAATTAAGGTATTTATGCACAATTTACTTTGCTAATAACTAAAACTCCGCCATTACATCCCATTTTCTCATGATGTCTTAAACTCGTAATTGTCCTGATAACTTTTTTATGTTATAACATAGTAGTCGATATCATCTACTACGTAGTAAAGAGGTTATATAATGCTCAATATAGGAAACCATATTTCTTCCGCAGGTGGTTTTTTAGCCATGGGAAAAGAAGCTGTCAGCCTTAAGGCAAATGTCTTTGCCTTTTTTACACGCAACCCACGCGGTGCACGGGCAAAAAAGATTGATGAAAAAGATGTCAGTGCTTTTAACGTGTTTTGTCGTGAAAACAATATCATAAAATTAGTAGCACATGCCCCTTACACACTAAATGCATGTTCTGGAAAAGAAGAAATACGGCAGTTTGCACAGGAAATAATGAAAGATGACTTAAAAAGAATGGAATACGTTCCTGGTAATTATTATAACTTTCATCCAGGCAGTCATGTCGGACAAGGTGTAGAAAAAGGAATTGAGGAGATTGCCCAATGCCTTAACGCAATCTTAACACCTCAGCAAAATACTACAGTCTTGTTAGAAACCATGGCTGGAAAAGGAACAGAAATAGGTCGAACGTTTGAAGAAATACAAGCAATTATCAATAAGGTCAATTTACAGGAAAAAATTGGTGTCTGCCTTGATACCTGCCATGTTTTTGATGCCGGCTATGATATAGTTTCTGACCTGGATAGTGTCATTGGGCATTTTGATGAAGTGATTGGCTTGGACAGACTGAAGGCAATACATTTAAACGATAGCAAGAATCCTAAAGGTTCACATAAAGATCGCCACGAAAGGATAGGAAAAGGCTGTATAGGCCTCACCGCACTAACGAATGTCATAAACCATCCCAAATTGCGCCAGCTGCCTTTTATTTTAGAAACGCCAAATGACCATGCCGGTTATGCCGCAGAAATAGATTTGTTGCGCAAAAGATTTAGATAACGAGCTTAGTTTTGTTAGTAAAAATAGAATTTTATGGCAATATATGTTAATATATATCTGGATAACGATAAAGAAGGGATGATAGTTATGATCAAAGCTTTTAACGGGAAAAAACCCGTTATTGACAAAAAGGCCTATGTCTTTGAAGATGGTTGTGTAATAGGAATGGTAGAATTGGCTGAATACAGTAGTATTTGGTTCAATGCAACTGTTCGTGGCGATATAGCCCCAATAAAAATAGGGAAATATACAAATATACAGGATAATGCCGTACTCCATGTAGCTGATGACCTGCCTTGTATCGTAGGCGATTATGTCACTGTTGGCCATAGCGCTATTTTGCATGCCTGCACCGTTGAAAATAATTGTCTGATCGGTATGAATGCAACTGTATTGGACGGTTCCGTCATAGGTGAAGGCTCTATTGTAGGTGCATGTGCCCTCGTTACCAAAAACACAATAATTCCGCCCCATTCATTGGTGCTCGGTATGCCGGCCAAAGTTGTCAAAACACTTGATGAAAAATCATTTGCCAGCTTACATGCGCAGGCTTTAAAATATAAAACCGCTTGGACAGAACAATATGGTATTTTACCTGATGCCGGTGGAGAAAAATATTATGGAGAAAAAATAATATAATAATTATTTGCCATCGCATTTATAAATACCTAAACAAAAGCTGCCTCCTGTTTAACACAGAAGACAGCTTTTTTTATTAGGAATGACATTAAAAACATTACTGGTTAATTTTTTGCTTTAATACATCAACGGCCGTATTTAACTGATTATCGTCATTAGCGTTGACGTCAAATGTCACCGGGACATCAGGTTCAATACCGACACCATCTATAGAGCGTCCGCTTGGTGTATAATATTTGGCAATGGTGAGTTTAAGGGCAGTCCCACTGCCCAAAGGAATTACCTGTTGTACAGATCCTTTGCCATATGATTTCACACCTACTAGTGTAGCCGCCCCTGTATCCTGTAAAGCACCAGCCAGAATTTCTGACGCACTGGCACTATTTTCGTCGATTAGCACAACAATAGGATATTTCTGTTCTTCTAAGCTTGAGCTATATACTTCCTTATTGCCGTCATGGTCAACAATGGAAACAATAGTTCCCTTAGGAACAAGTTCCTTGGCTATTTCCACACAGCTAGTGAGCAGGCCGCCTGGATTTGAACGTAAATCCAGAACCAATCCCTTCATATTTTGCTTTTGTAAATCTTGGTAGGCCTCTGTAAATTCTTTACCTGTGTTTTCCGAAAACATAGCTATCCTTATATAGCCAACATCATCAGGCAGCATCTCATGCGCTACACTGCTAGTCTTGATCGTAGCTCGTGTGATACTGACATCTCTTTGCCCATCATCATTTTTTATCGTGAGCGTCACATCCGTATCGACAGGGCCTCTTATATGGGAAGCGACCTGGTCAAAAGAAAAATCTGTCGTTGAAGTTCCATCAATAGCAACTATTTCATCACCTGGTTTTAAACCAGCTTTTTCCCCCGGAGTATCCTTCATGACAGAAATAACACTGACAATTTTCTTGTCTTTATTATATTGCATGACCACGCCTATGCCACCAAAAGAACCTTCTGTCTGCTCCATGAGACGTTTATAAAGATTTTGGTCAAGGTAGAGGGAATGGGGATCATCCAAAGAACCTACCATTCCTTTTATCGCGCCATTAACCATCTTATTCGTATCAATATCATTGACATAATATGTTTTGACCAATCTCATTGCCGCGAATAAACGTGCCACATCAGTAAACTGGTATCTATTGAAACCCAATAAAAAATATATACCAGAAACAGTGAAAAGTGACGATGCTATGAAAACGATAAATATCAGCGCCGCTAAAAACTTTTTGTTAACTTTCATAAATATCACATCCAATAGTTTTTTACCGTCATCAAAGCTTCAATAAAATCATAAATAATTGAGAGGATTAACGGGTTCACCGTTTTTACGCACTTCAAAATGACTATGCGGGCCGGTAGAATTGCCTGTAGAACCGCAAAAAGCTATAACTTGTCCTTGTGATACATGCTGGCCTTCACTGACGTTAAGAGATTGGTTATGACCGTATAAGGTTTGCAAATTACCACCATGACTTATGATTACAGCATTGCCGTAACCAGATATCCAGCCTGTGAAAATAACGGTTCCATCCGCAGCTGCATGGATAGGTTCTCCATAATCGCCGCCGATATCAATGCCGCTGTGAAAAATTTGGGTACCATAGATAGGATGGGTACGCCAGCCAAACGGTGATGTTATTGGCCCTGAAATCGGCCAAATAAATTGTCCACTGCCACCGCCTGCATTATCATCTGAATTGCTGCTTGTATATGCAAGGATCATTTGTTCTACCTGGCGCGATGCGGCCATAAGTTCATCATAAGCACGTTCAGCAGTTGCCCTGTCATTTTTCACTTTATCCAGCAGTACCTGCTGTTGGGCCTTTTTCTGTTGTAAAATATCAGCCTTTTCTTTAGCTGTTTGTGTCAACTTTTCAGTTTTACTGCGGTCATCTTCAAGTTCTTTTTTAGTATTTACAATAACCTGTTTTTCCTGCAATATGCCGTTGATGAGATCGTAATCATACCTTATAATCCGCTTGATTAAATCCATACGGGTGAGAAAGTCAGAAAAACTATCAGCACCAACAAGTACTTCAATATAACTAATCTGTCCATGCATATATATATCGCGCAGTCTTTTATGTAAAATCTTTTCACGTTTATCCAGATTTTGCTGCGTTTTTTTTAAAAGAGCTTCATTTTCATCAATCTTTTTCTGAGTAGTATCGAGCTGTCCTTTGACCTCATTATAAGCAGCTGTCGCACTATCTACCTGTTCAGCAAGAGTGCGCATTTGTTCGGAAATCGTATCTTCTTTTGCTTTTGCCGAATTAATTTCTGTCTGTTTATCATTTGCCTGTTTTTTTAAGCCATCTAGTTTATCCTGCAATGATGCTGCAAATACCGAGCCACAAAAAAAGATAAGGACAACAGTTGTAGTTAACACATACCATAATCGTTTGTGAAAAAACATAGACAAATCTCCCTATACCTCAAGAAAGCGTTTTATCGATATAACACTGCCTAAAGCGCCGATGACAATACCGCTTAAAATGATAATTATCGTTATATATGTCAAAAACGGATACAATGGTATTAAAGGGAAAAACGTCATCATATCGTAAATTTTTTGGGTAAGTGCCATATAAGCCAGACGAAGTAAAATAGCCGCAATATTACCACCTAAAAAACCAAGGACTACACCTTCAAGCAGGAAAGGCCAGCGAATAAACCAATCAGTTGCGCCGACGTATTTCATAATAGCTATCTCTTTACGCCTTGCAAAGACAGTTAAGCGAATCGTATTGGAAATTATAAAAATAGTAGCTCCAGCTAAAAAGATTATTATGGCAAGACCGATCAACCGTATCAATCTCGTCAAATCAAACAGGTGCTCAACAATATCCTGTGCATACACAGCAGTGTCCACTCCGGGAAAATTTTCCACTTCTTTAGATGCTGTTTTTACTAATTGGGGATCTTTTACCGTAATTTCAAATGCATTAGGCAATGGATTCGTCTCATCAAGCGCGCTGAGCAGGTATTTCTGGTCACCTAATCTTTCGGAGAAACGTTTCATCGCGTCCTCTTTAGAAATATAATTTACAGTATCTATGCCTTGCAGCGAATTTAACTTTTGCCGCAACGCTTCAGTCTGCTCTTTTGTTATATCATCTTTTAAGTAAACACTGATTTGCACTTGCGATTCAAGAGTAGATGCCATGCGGTCAAGATTGACAACAACCATCAAAAAGAGCCCCAGTATAAACAAGGATATTGTAACTGTCCCGATAGAAGCAAGCGACATCCAATTATTGCGTTTTAAAGAGGTAGCAACTTCTTTTATGAAGTATTCCGTTGTCCTAAACTTCATATCCATAGCCTCCGGAGGCTTCATCGCGCACGATACGCCCATCTTCTATTGCCAATACGCGCTTTTGCATCGTATCAACTATCATTTTATCATGTGTTGCCATTACAATAGTCGTTCCCGCAGCGTTGATGCGTTGAAAGATATCCATAATTTCCCAGGATGTTTCCGGGTCAAGATTGCCGGTAGGCTCATCGGCAATGATAAGTGCGGGATTATTAACAATCGCCCTGGCTATTGCAACGCGCTGCTGTTCACCACCAGATAACTGTGAGGGAAAGCATTTATATTTATCCCGCAGGCCTACAACATCTAAAACACTGTTAACACTACGTAAAATAAGGCGCCGCGGTGATTCAATAACCCGCATTGCAAAAGCGACATTTTCGTAAACTGTCTTATTAGGCAAAAGCCGATAGTCCTGAAAAATTACACCCAGACTGCGTCGCAAATATGGTATTTCGCGATTGGGCATTTTCTTGACATTATACCCATTCACAAGCAAATGTCCGGAAGTAGGCATTATTTCACGCAATAGTAGTTTGACAAAAGTAGATTTACCAGCACCGCTGCTTCCTACTATAAAGACAAATTCACCACGCCTTATAGTTATGTCCACATTGTCCAGTGCCACTGCACCATTATCATATACTTTTGATATACTTTTCATTTTTATGACATTTATTTCAGTAGGGGATTTCATTAAAGCAGTTCTCCTTAATTACTGTGAGAATTGATAAAAGATAAACATATTTTATCACAAATATGCTCCCTGCTGCTAACTTTTTTTCCAGCAGAAGCAAAGAAACTCCAGTGATAGAAAAGCATTCAATCAGCCAGGACTTTATTGCCTGTTTCCGTTATTAGAATAGTTTTTTCCCATTGCGCGGAAAGTTCCCCATCCTTTGTATAAACGGTCCAGCCATCATCTTCATCTGTGAAAACGTCAAAAGTTCCAGCATTTATCATCGGTTCAACAGTAAGTACCATGCCAGGGACAAGAAGCATACCGGTGTTTTTTTCACCGACATGGCTTACAAATGGTTCTTCATGAAATTTCTTACCAACTCCATGTCCGCCTAAAGCTGTAACAACAGAGTATTTATTTGTATGCGCATGTTTTTCAATAGCTGCGCCAACATCACCAAGAAAATGCCACGGCTTAGCAGCATTTATACCAAGTTCCATACATTGTCTGGTCACTTCAACTAGTTTCTTCGCTTCATCAGAAACATTGCCTATCATAAACATACGGGATGCATCAGCAAAATAACCATCAAGAATGGTAGTTATGTCAACATTAACTATATCACCATCGCGTAAAATGGTATTTTTTGACGGAATACCATGGCAAACAACATTATTTATTGAAATACAAATGCTTTTCGGATAACCTGCATAGTTCAAACATGCCGGTATGCCGCCATTCTCAATAATAAAATTATGTGCCATATCATTTAAGGTAAGTGTATCAATACCCGCTTTGATATTTTTTGCTATTAGGTCGAGTGTTGCATTATTTACTTTACCGCTTTTAATAATGCCTTCTATGTCTTTTTCATTCTTAATAATTTCATGCGGCGGCTTTATCTGCCCCATTTTAGGATCGAACTTTATACCAGCTATGCGTTCATCAAAATCAAGATGACAACGCTTATATTTAAGACCACTACCACACCAACAAACATCGTTTCTATGCAAAATATATACCCCCATTAATTTATATATCTGATGTACAGTAAAAGTTCTTTTAAAACCGACCTAATTCAACTGGGGTGGTTTTTACTTTTCACCAAATAAGAATAAAATTTAAGTTGTTTATCTGTAACTACTTATTATTCTTGAAAGTAGTTTAATAACCCTTTATATTATACATACATTCTTATTGCCGAGCAATTATCCAGTTAAGATAAAACGATTTCACAGAAAAACTTTCATCTTATTTTTTAAAAGCACTTAAAAAATTATTATTGTTTACAACGATACATTTAAACGTTATAATTAACGAATATATACATATGAATTTGCATATTATTAATAAGGAGATGAATGATGAATCGTAATTAAAGATTCATCCATATTTTATGAGAGAAAATTATTCAGTATATCTTCCCCAGTACAGTGTAGGCCCTGAATGTTATGATGAAATAGGCGATGTTACACATTATTTTGGCAAAAAAGTTACTATAGTGGGCGGCAAAACAGCTTTACAAAAAGCTGAACCTTCTATAAAAAAAGCAATAGCTAAAACTAACCTTGAATATTTGGGTACTGTTTGGTATGGCGGCAATTCGACCGAAAATAACTTAAAAGCAGTACTTAACAATAAACTAGTGCAAGATGCTGATATTATTTTTGGTGTTGGTGGCGGCAGAGCCATAGATACTGCCAAGGCTGCCTCTGATACCCTAAATAAGGCATACTTTACCTTCCCAACAGTGGCATCGAACTGTGCGCCTTCCTCTGCAATCTCCGTCTTATACAATGAAGATGGTTCCCTGTCCAGATATTATTTTACTAAAAAATGTCCACTGCACGTATTTATTAATACAAAAATTATAGCTGATTCCCCGGAAGAATTATTATGGGCGGGAATAGGTGATGCCCTTTCCAAAGAATGTGAAGTTGAACTGGCAACAAGAAATAAAGAATTATTCCATACACCGCTTATTGGTCTTAAAGCTGCAGGAGCCTGTACAGCACCGCTGCTCGAATTTGGTGAAAAAGCACTTGAAGCAATAAAGGCAAAAAAACCTGATTTTGCCTTTACACAGGTAGTTTTAGATATAATAATAAGTACCGGTATTGCTTCTAATATGACCTGCTCCGCCGTAAACAATAAACTGGAATATTATTATAACTCATCACTGGCCCATTGTTTTTATAATGCTTACATGGCTTTGCCGCAAGGGCATGATTACCGCCATGGTGCGGTTGTATCATATGGGGTGCTTATCTTACTCACATATGATGGACAAATCGAAACACGAAACAAGATCGCTGCCTTTAATAAAAAATTAGGACTGCCAGTTACTCTGAAAGAAATTGGCATAACCACCGAAAAAGAAATTGACATTATTATAGACAAAGTGCCGGGAATAAGCGAATGGAAATGTGTTCCTTATAAAGCAGACCAAAAGAAATACAAAGAAGCTATCTTAGCTGTCGATGCATATGGTAAAACCTTATAAGATTATCTGACGAATAAACAAAGGCCAGTATACACCTCTATTATGATGAGTGTATACTGGCCTTATTTATCTATTCATTTACTTTTCCCTAAATGTAATACAGTGCCTTATCGCTGTTAAAACTCAATTAACAACGTAGCATAAAATCCTTTTTCAATCCGGTGAACGTACCCTCGCCTAAAGAGACGGGAGCTTCCTGATTCTACGAGAACCGCACTGCAATTCCGAGGAACTGCAGCGACTTACACTCTCTCCACAGGCGTAGATTTCCGTGCGACCCACGGTATTTTTACGAGTTTCGTCAGGCAGACATTCGCCTGGCTTCTTCCCGAATATTTATGGCAGCGTTCTTATCCCGGTTATGGTGACTGCCACAATTAGGGCAATCCCA
>NZ_SMAA01000005.1 GCF_004341685.1 Pectinatus cerevisiiphilus | reverse complement strand
TGGGATTGCCCTAATTGTGGCAGTCACCATAACCGGGATAAGAACGCTGCCATAAATATTCGGGAAGAAGCCAGGCGAATGTCTGCCTGACGAAATTCGTAAAAATACCGTGGGTCGCACGGAAATCTACGCCTGTGGAGAGAGTGTAAGTCGCCGCAGTTTCTCGGAATTGCAGTGCTGTTCTCGTAGAATCAGGAAGCTCTCGCCTCTTTAGGCGGGGGTACGTTCACTATAGTAATAAGTGTTTAAGAAAACGTGGCTCCCTTTATAATTAGCGGGAACCACGCTCTTTTTTTGTCCAATTTAATATGCTTATACAAAGGGAAATACTGGATTAAGAATAAAATATACAATATATTTTAACGATTTTACAAATAAAGGATAAAAAAGAGCTAAAAGAGCAAATATTTATTTGACAATTTTAGGTTCGCATGATATAGTAAAAAAGTATTCAGAGATTGGCGATAGACTCACATGCTCTTGTAAGTCATTGATTGGTTCAATTCGATGTTTTACAAGAGCATGTGTTTTTAGTTGATTTTGTTGAATAAAATATTTTTTTAATTCTCAGGAGGACTCACATAATGACAGGAACAGTTAAATGGTTTAACGCTGGTAAAGGCTATGGCTTCATCACTAACGATGATGGAAGTGGAGATTTATTCGTACATTTTTCCGCTATTCAGGCTGATGGCTACAAAACCCTTGAAGAAGGCCAGAAAGTAACTTTCGACGCTGAACCCGATAGCCGTGACAGCAGCAAAATGCGTGCTGTTAATGTTTGCGTTGCCTAATTATATATAGGAATACAAATCGAGTGTCACCCTACATTTATGTAGGGTGATATTTTTTTTATATCATTATATTGTCATAATTTCGTCATAATTTACTGCTATTATTTAAAACACTTTAGCAGAAACTTTTGATGATATTATTCCTTTTGGCCGATTGCCGTACAGTCTTTGCTGGTGCTATAATTGTTTAGAAAGTCGTTGATGTCCTGATATTTTACTTAGTATATATTGCATTCTCCGATTTCCTTAATAATTCACTAGCTGCTTTCTTTATAGCAATTATAAACCTCATGAAGGGAAGAAAAAATGTGCATGTTTCTGTTTTAGCCAGCGGTAGTAAGGGTAATTCTATTTTTGTTGAAATAAATAACACACGGCTGCTGATAGATGCGGGGATAAGTGCACGGCGAATAAGTAAATCTTTACTCGGCATTGGTGTAGATATCAATAATATTGATGGGATTATTATCACGCATGAACACCGTGACCACATTAATGGTTTGCCGACACTTTGTAAAAAATATAATATTCCAATCTATTCACGTGCAGCTACATTTAAGGCGATGTACTGTTTGGAGAAATTGTCCATGGAATGTCTTCATCCAATAAAAGATAATTTTCAAATAGGCAGTCTATCCATTGATGCTTTTAATACATCCCATGATGCTGCAGATCCAGTTGGTTATAGTGTTCATGGCAAACAGCAGAAATGTACAGTAGCAACAGATTTGGGATTTGTTACGAGTACAGTACAAGAAGCTATTGATGAGTCGGATGTACTCATTTTAGAAGCTAACCATGATCAAAAAATGTTGCGTGAGGGAAATTATCCATGGTCCCTAAAACAACGTATAATGAGCAATCGTGGGCATTTATCGAATAGTGATGCTGCTTGGGCCTTGGTGCGCATGAAGAAACATAATCCATATGTTTTTTTGGCACATATGAGTGAAGAAAATAATTGTCCTGCGGTCGCTAAGCAAACTATTACTCAAATCATTAAACAGCAGGGTATAAATCCAGGGGAAGATATGACACTCCAGTTTGCCAAACAAAATGAAACAGTCACTTTGCCAGCAAATAAGTTTATTTAATATTGCTTTCCGCTTAATATAGACGACAATGTTTTTAAGTAGTGAAAACAATATCGAAAGGATGCGTAAGTATGAAAAAATTTCTAAAATACAAATTGTGTTTTCCTCGTTTTGTTATTTTTTTGGCAGGTATTTCTGTCGTAGCGATATTTTTAGCTTCTGGTTGCTCAACAGCAGGGCCTGCTAACAATACTCCGTCATCGAGCAGTAGTACTGCCTTAGCTGCAAAAACACCATCAGAACCTGTTTCTGATGCGAGAAACACACCTATCGTACGTGCG
The DNA here is from genome assembly GCF_004341685.1 of Pectinatus cerevisiiphilus. Taxonomy (GTDB): domain Bacteria; phylum Bacillota; class Negativicutes; order Selenomonadales; family Selenomonadaceae; genus Pectinatus; species Pectinatus cerevisiiphilus. The sequence goes on along the minus strand of NZ_SMAA01000005.1, from coordinate 185,314 downwards.
GCTAAAGCTGTTGGCCCTGCTATTGTTGGTATAACTAATAAGGCGGTGGCTCGGGATTGGTTCAATAATCAGGTTGAAGTAAATCAAGGCGTTGGCTCAGGCGTGATTTTCAAAAGTGATGGTTATATTGTAACTAATAATCACGTCATAGATGGGGCTAAGGAAATAACGGTTTCACTGGCAGATGGACGCAGCTTACCTGGAAAGCTAGTAGGCAGTGATCCGGTAACTGATATAGCTGTAGTAAAAATAGATGCTACTGACCTGCCTGTAGCGAAGTTTGGTAATTCGGATGATATAATGGTCGGTGAACCGGCAATTGCTATAGGCAATCCGATGGGACTTGAATTTCAGGGCAGTGTCACGGCTGGTGTTATAAGTGCTTTGAACCGTACCCTCGATATAGGAGAAGGACGTGTAAAATTATTACAAACAGATGCAGCAATTAACCCTGGTAATTCAGGCGGAGCACTTGTCAACGCGGATGGGCTTGTAATAGGTATAAATAGTGCTAAATTAGCGGCGAATGGTGTTGAAGGTATGGGGTTTGCAATACCGATAAATACAGTTCAACCTATAATTGATCAACTTATCGCTAATGGACGAGTTTCAAGACCATATTTAGGCGTTGGCATTTTTGACAAGGATACAGCGGCTAAAAACGGGTACTTACTTAATATCGATAAAGGTGTATATGTTGCCCAAGTGGCGGAAAATGGTTCAGCGGCGGCTGCCGGTATACAACGTGGGGATATTATTGTTAAAATAGATGACAAAGATATAAATAATGTCAATGATCTGCGTGATGCTATTTCCGCACATAAAATAAATGACAAAGTTTCTTTGGTTATTATAAGAAATGGTGAATCAATAACTGTATCGGCTGTTTTGCAGGAAATGCCGAGCCAGAGCCAATGAAAATAACTATTGTCAGTGCCGGTAAATTAAAGGAAAACTATCTGCGCGAAGGGATAACTGAATTTGTAAAACGGTTGCGTCCTTTCGCGCAGCTTAATATTGTCGAAATAAGTGAAGAGAAAATGCCCGATTCTCCATCAGCGAGGGAAAAAGAAAAAATTTTGACAATTGAAGGCAGTAGGTTGCTCAAGCAAGTTCCAGTCGACAGTTTTTTATTTGTACTTGATGTATATGGGAAACAGCTCTCTTCAGAAGACTTGGCAGAAAAAATTCGGGTATTGGCTTTGTCGGGGAAGAGTAATTTGGCTTTTGTAATTGGTGGCACATTTGGCCTGTCGGCTGATCTGCGAAAAAAAGCGGATTTACTCATAAGTTTTTCGCGAATGACGTTCACTCACCAGATGGTAAAACTATTGCTTGTTGAGCAAATATATCGCGCTTTTAAAATAAATCGTGGGGAACCATATCATTGGTGATTCATTAAATTAGAAAATACTAAGAAATTGTAATCGTGTACTTAAATAATAAAAATCATAAATAGTAAGTGAAACTTTATAAATATTACGATATAATATAAATAAGAGATGTTGTGTCTTATCTATTTGGTTGTATATTGCAATTTACTTGAAAAAGGAGGGCTTTTTATGGTACCACGTATTGAAAAAATCGCAAGGACTAGTAATGTAATGATAAATTATTTGTATTCTCGGGCAGATATGCAGAATAATGGTTCGAATAAAAAGAAGAAGGAAAAGCCTCCTGTATTCAATAAAGTATTGCATACAGCTATGGATAAGGCGCAAAATGATGCCTACAAGGTAGAAATAAATGCCCGAATCCGGTGACCAAAAAATGATGAAGGTTGCACTAGTTGAAGCACGAAAAGCATTTAAAGCAAATGAAGTACCCGTTGGCGCCATTATTGTTAACAAGAATGGGCAGATAATAGCTAAAGCCCACAATATACAGGAACATTCACATGACGCTACTGCCCATGCCGAGATCGTCGCAATAAGAGCAGCTTGTGCTAAACTCTCACGTCGTCGTCTTGCAGATATGACGTTGTATGTGACACTTGAGCCTTGCCCCATGTGTGCTGGGGCTATCCACTTAAGCCATATTGGCCGATTGGTGTATGGCGCACCAGACGCGCGTATAGGCGCTGTGGAGTCGTTGTTTGCAATATTGTCACATCCAGGGATAAAAAACCGGATAGAAATACGCGGCGGTGTTTTAGAGGATGAATGCAAAAGTCTCTTGCGGAATTTTTTTGCTGCTAGACGGGGTACTTAAAGAAAGGTTTTTTCTTCGAAGTAAAAGACAGGTTTCTTCTTTATACATTATGTTTTGCTTGGCTTTTAACCAGTGCTTTATCGGCTTATCCTTAAGAAGACTATGTTAGACGGGCAAAGCCTTTTCTGGACAAGCAACATTAATTATATTATAATCATGAATGATATGAAGATGTGGAGGAATTTGTATGACTGATATAAAAACAATTCTTGTTCCGGTAGATGGTTCGAAGGGATCTGACAAAGCAGTCGATTTTGCTATCAGCTTGGCGCAGGTTTATAAGGCAAAGGTAAATTTCCTTTATATAGCCAATATTAACCAGTTGGCTATTAATGCATGTTTGTCTGATGCTATTTTAGATGCAGTTACTAAAGCTGGCGATTCAGTTTTAGATAAGGCATTGGAAAAGGTTCCTCATGGTATGCAGGCGGAAGCATTTTCTGAAACAGGATCTCCTGCAGTTACTATTCTTGAGTTTGTGCAGGAAAATAAAAATGACATGATCGTAATGGGCAGCCGCGGTCTTGGCGTAGTCAAAGGTGTTCTTCTTGGCAGCGTGAGCCAGTATGTTGTAGAAAACGCTAAATGCCCGGTCGTTATTGCTAAATAAGTTATAAAATGAAAAGCTCTTTTTCATCAGACGTGTTTATCGTTTGATGAAAAAGAGTTTTTTTAGTTGTATTTGGTTATAATTTACAATTAAAGTTTATTTATCGGATAATGAACTTTTTCTCCTTTTAAGAATCTTACAGCTTCTTCTGCAACTTTACGGTTGAGTTCCTGTGCGGATTCTTCAGAGTACCAAGCCATATGCGGAGTTGCTATATAATTATCTAATTTAAAAAGCTTATTACCGGGGTTCATCGGTTCATTTGCTACACAATCGATACCGGCACCGCCAATTTCACCGCTTTTTAGTGCATCATAAAGGTCGTCTTCGTTGATAATACCGCCACGAGCTACATTTAACAGGATAGCTGTTTTTTTCATTTTCTTAAATACGTCTTTATTGAATAAATTTTTATTGCCGTCAGCCGGAATATGCAGAGAAATAATATCTGCCTGCATAATAACTTCTTCTAATGGAAGAGCTTTGATAAATGCTGTTTCTTTACTTTCCTTATAATAAGGATCAAAGCCGATAATGTTATAACCAAGTGCATGCGCTTTAATGGCAAAATTCTTACCAATACGCCCTAGTCCCACCACGCCGACCGTTTGGCTGGATGCCCTGTGGATTGGAATGCTGCGGACGTAATCCCATTTTTGGTTTTTGGTAAAATCATTCATCAAGACTATTTTGCGTGTAAACGCCATCATCAGTGCGAGGGCATGGTCGGCAACTTCATTCATGCCGTAGTCAGGTACATTACATACCTGTATGCCCCGCTTTGTTGCTTCTGGTATATCAACGTTATCAACGCCTACACCGTAACGTACTATCATTTTTAATTCTGGCAAATGTTCCATTACCTTTTTTGTAATAGGCGCATATTGTACAATAAATGCTTGGGCATTTTTACATTCATTTATTATGTCATCTTCTGTATGGCACTGTTTTAATTCAAATGGGATACCCGCTTTATTAAAAATAGCTGTTTCGATATTAATATTTTCATGATCACAGTCGGTTATAATGGCCTTCATCATATCATCTCCAAAAAATTAAAGATCTATATACATCTACATTTATAACGATTATTTTGCTTTTTGCCGCAAATGAACGCAGAAACCACCTATTTCTTCTGCTAAATAAACTACTTTAGGTTTTCCTGTTTCATCCTTTATCCACGTATCATCATTAAATTTTACGCCTTGGCGTTTAAAATAAGCGACTGCCCGTACCATATCATTAGTATCTATACAAATATGGCCATTTTTTCCCAGAAATGGTGATTTTACCACTTCGGCAATAGTGCCCGCAAAATAAGCACCTTCATATTCAATTTTTTCCTTTAGGAAAAGTTCTGATAATCTGCTGGTTACTGAATTAGCCTGAGCTGCATTTTCGCAATTTATGCCTACATGTGCCAATTCAAAGCCAAGCATCTTTCCAAATATATGCTGGCAGGTTTGTGCTATTTTATCCCAAGCTTTTTCTTTTATTAAAGAGGATGGTGCCATAAAGCTGCCGCCTATTGCTGCGACATTAGGCAACGTAAGGTATTCCAACATATTTTCTTCGTTTACCCCACCGGTAGGCATAAACTTTATTCCTGCAAATGGACCGGAGAGCGCTTTCAAGGTTTTCACGCCACCATAAGCTTCTGCGGGGAAAAACTTACAAACATTAAATCCTAAAGACAGCGCAGCTTCTATGTCAGCAGGGGAAGCTGTTCCCGGAATGATATCAATGTTATTATCGAGGCACCATTTTACTACAGGAAGATTGAAACCGGGGGTAACAATGAATTTTGCACCTGCAGCTACAGCTTGCTTAGCATGTTCGACATCATGCACTGTCCCTGCACCAACAATAATATCCGGTACTTCTGCGGCCATTTTCTTAATAGAATCAAGCCCGGCAGCTGTGCGAAAAGTCACTTCAGCAACGGGAATGCCGCCTTTTACGAGAGCTCGTGCAAGGGGAACCGCATCATTTGCATCGTTGAGCGATATAAGTGGAACAAGTCCAATATCAAAAATATCCTGCATGTTTTTACTAGTCATTTTCTTATCTCTCCTATTGCAATTATTTTTGTGCCATGAATTTTGTCAATTCATCGGTAGAAGGTAAACCTTCATTATCGCCTCTGCTCATCACTTGAATAGCACCGATAGCATTTCCTCGTTTAACGGCTTCTTTGAGTGGTAAGTTTTCCATAAGACCGGTAATTATGCCTACAGCAAAGCCATCACCAGCACCTACTGTATCAACTACTTTTTCTACTTTATAACCTTGGACCATATATTCTTCTTTATCGGTTGTTACAAATGCACCTTCAGCGCCGCATTTTGTTACAACAGTTTTTGCACCATTGTTCCGGTAAAAAGCGTTTATTTCTTTCGGGTCAGCACTGCCCATTAATATTTTGCCTTCAGCTGTTCCCGGCAGAACAATGTCAGCACGAGAAGCCATGTCATTAACAGTTTTGCGCATTATATTTTCAGACGGCCAGAGCTGGGGACGTAGATTTGGGTCAAAACTTATTGTCAGGCCAGCTGCACGGGCCTTATCAAACATCATGTATACGGCTTTTCGAGTATCTTCAGATAAAGCTGGCAGAATACCGGTTAAATGTATATAAGAATAATTCTTCATATCAATTTTTTCTACGTCAGCAGTTGAAAGGGTAGATGCTGCTGAACCTGCGCGAAAATAAAAAATATCAGGGTCACCTTTGCTGACTCTTCCTTTAAGCATAAAACCGGTTTTATGCGTATCTGAAAAGCTGACAAATTCATTGCCTATCTTATTTTCATTCAACACCCTTATTATGCGTTTACCAAAAGGATCATTTCCCAACTTTGTCATATATGTAACCTGATGATGTAATCGTGCAGTACCAACAGCTACATTAAATTCTGCACCGGCTACCGCCAGCGAATAACCAGAGACACTGTCTAGCGGACCTTCACTTTGTGCAATAAGCAGGCCCATAGGTTCACCAGCTAAAATTAATCCATCAGACATTAAACATCACCCCTATTAGAAAAAAATTATCTATTCTTTTTATAATCATCAGATGAATATTATAATACATCCCACGAGTATAAAAGTCAATAAGACATATGATTGAAACCTTGTTTTATATAGTGCCAATGGCAAATTTATCTATACTAATATATAACTGTACTTTTGCAAGTAAGTATTTTGTTAGTTGTACCTATAGTTATTTTATGTTATTATGAATAAATCTTCTATTGTTACTATAATGTATACATATGATGAATATATTAAATCACTGTATGGGAAAACTTAGGTAATATTTTCAGAAAGATATTAGCAGGGAAGCTATTGCAACGACGTAATTACATAATCTTTTTTATATTGAGGACGGGATTATATGAGACCTTCACTTGTAAATATAACAATAAATAATATTTTGGATCTTTTAAAAGATAAAAATATGCAGCCCGGTGATAAATTACCAACGGTTGATAGTTTATCAGCAAAATTTAAGGTGGGACATAGTACTGTTCGGGAAGCTTTAAAAGCTTTATCTGCCCAAAATCTATTGATAATTCGCCAAGGAGCGGGTACCTTTGTTTCCCAAAAGCAAGGGATAAGCAATGATCCGCTAGGGCTGGGCATTATGGGCGACGATATTTCTACTATTTTTGACATGATTACAGTACGACTTATATTTGAACCAGAAATAGCAGCAATGGCCGCACAAAAAGCTACATTAAAGAATCTCAAGCATATCAATGAATTATGCTTAGAAGTTGAAAAATTGATAAAAGCAGGAGAGAATTACGATGATGAAGATAGTCTTTTTCATTCGGCTATTGCTAATGCCAGCGGAAATAAGATTATTTATAAAATAACACAGATTATTCATTCTTCTATAAAGAAAAATATTTTTGTTACGGATAACTCTCTTTGCAAGGAAACGATAACAGCGCATCGACAAATTGCCAAAGCAATAGCTATAGGAGATTCAGCAGGAGCAAAAAATGGTATGATACTGCACTTAAATGCCCAAAGAGAGTTTCTACTAAAAAATTATGATCTACAGGTTTAACTTTGTATAGCGTTTACATTATTGTTGGAAAAGAAGGTGTGCTCAGGGAAATCCCCATAGCACACCTTCTTTTTATTTTCCTAAATAACCACCGTCAATAGGAATTACTGCACCGTTTATATAATCTGAAGCCGGTGAAGCTAAAAAGACGGCCAGACCTTTCATGTCTGCTGGCGTACCCCAGCGACCCGCAGGAATACGTTCTAGGATTTCCTTGTTCCGCTTGGAATCATTTACAAGATTAACATTCATTTCGGTATCCATATAACCTGGAGCTATTGCGTTTACGTGGACATTCCTTTTAGCCCATTCATTGGATAGTGCCTTTGTGAGTTGTGCAACGCCACCTTTGCTGGCTGCGTACGCAGGCACAGTAAAACCACCGAAAAAGCTGAGCATGGATGCCATGTTGATTATTTTACCATAGCCTTCTTCTAACATTTTTCTACCGGCAAGTTGGCATAAGGTAAATACTGTATTCAAATTTACTTGCAAGACCCTATTCCAATCGGCTAATGGAAATTCTTCACATTTGTGTCTGCTCTGCAATCCTGCATTATTGATTAAAATATCTACTTTTCCATCAAGCAGGGCGAGTGCTTTTTCAAATATAACCGGTATTTGTTCTTGCTCCGCTAAATTTCCTTTTACGGCAAAAGCTTTATATTTTTTTTGGTTAAACTCATCGGCTGTTTTTACTGCGCTGTCGCTAGAACCTATTAATACTACTTCTGCGCCAGCTTCACAGAGCCCTTCTGCCATGCCTTTGCCTAGGCCACGTCCACCACCTGTGACAATAGCCTTTTTACCATTTAAATTAAATATATCCAACATATTTTTTCCTCTTTTCATTAAACAGATTATACACAAGTGCAAAAATCTTTATCGTGTTTCACGTTTCTTTATCGTCATAAAATTACGTAAATTGTTCAAATGCATTATCATGCCACATCGTGCACCGGTTACATCGTGTTCTTTTATAGCATTGACTATTTGCCGATGATAGATTAAGGTGTCATTCCTCAGGGAATCTTCTGTTACAAAAATATTCTTTTGGATAGAGGAGTGAATAACTTTTACGATTCTGTTAATTATCTTATTGCCACTAGCACGAGCGATAGCTTCATGAAAACTACTATCCGCTTTACTATATTCTTCATTATTTTTAATCAAATCTTCTACAATGGTACAGGCTGTGCCTATTTTCATACAATCGTCTTTAGTAGCATTTATAGCGGCTAACGCTGCCATTTCTGGTTCAAATATTATTCGCACATTTATCATATCAAAAGCCAGATTAACATCATTACAAATGAGTGATAACCCTAGTGGATCTTTTGTTATACCCATTCCAGGCGATACAAAAGTACCTGATCCTTGCTTGATTTTTAGTATATTACGCGATGCTAAGGCTTTGACCGCTTCACGAATGGTGCTGCGACCCACATTTAATTTGTCGGCCAATTCGTATTCTGTAGGGAGCTTATCACCAGGATTTAGCTCATTTGTTGTTATTAACTTGATAATATCTTGTTGCACGGATTCAGCTAGTGATGCACTCAAACATCTCACCTCTTGTTATTGTTATTTATTAAACATCTGATGTATTTTGTCCATATTAACATATATCAAGTATTATTTCAAGATAAAAATAAGTTAAAAAATACCTATAGCAGCTATAGAGGTTCTAAATATTTCAGATATGGTATTCTTATTCCTTTATTGACTTAAGTATTTATCCGATGTATGATTTAAATATCATCTGATGTATATACCGAGCTATTATACTGAATTTTAAAACAGAAGTATTGGGGAAAATGTATTTGTTATTATTTATATCGAAAAGAGGGACTTGCGTGAATACTATAAAAAAATATCATTTTAGATATGTGATTGCAGTGATGATGCTGGTTACTATAATCATAAATTATTTAGATAGAACGATTATGTCTACTGCGGCACCGGAAATAATGAGCGACTTAAATATAACACCTGCTGAAATGGGTTTGGTGATGTCAAGCTTTTTCATTACTTATGCAATAATGCAGATTCCGTCTGGCTGGATTGGCGATAAAATTGGACAGAAAATTTGTGTTGGGGTATCTATAGTATGGTGGTCGATATCAACAATAGCTATCGCATGTGCAAGAAGTATTACGGGGCTAATAGGTGCTAGACTGTTTATGGGATTTGGAGAATCAGCAGTATATCCTTGTAACGCAGGAATTACTGCGAAATGGTTTCCTGATCATGAAAGAGGCAAAGTCACCGCGCTGTATGATAGTGGTAGTAAGTTCGGAACAGCATTTGCTATGCCACTAGTAGCTTGGTTTGTAATGAATTATGGATGGCATATGCCTTTTATTATAATAGGTGGTATTGGCATAATTTGGGCCATTATCTGGTTTTTTGTATATACAGATCCTGAAAGAAGCAAATTTATAAACGCTGCAGAATTGAAATATATACGTGAACATCAGGCTAAAAAAGAAGGAGTTGATAAATCTAAACCTATAAAATGGTATAAATTATTTAAATATAGAAACGTGCAATCAATGTGCTTTGGGCTTTTTTGCTATAATTATGCGATGTACTTTTTTGTTACATGGTTCCCAACTTATTTGGTACATGATCGCGGAATGCAAATGATGACTATGGGGTGGGCAGCAATGGTGCCACCTATTTGTGGGATTATTGGCCAATATATAGGCGGTTGGTTTACCGATTATTATTATGCTAAATATAATAATCTTACATTATCAAGAAAAATAAGTATTGTTGTAGGCATGCTGTTAGGGGCATTGATAGTTTTTGCAAGTTTTATAGAAAATAATTATTTATGTATTGTGTTGTTGTGCGTTTGCTATGCTGGAATGGCTGGGGCTTCGTCTTCACAGTGGTCTTTGCCGGGAGATGTGGCGCCGCGTAATATGACTTCTGTGTTAGGCGGAATGCAAAATTGTATTTCGAATATAGGGGGATTTTTAAGCCCGATAATTACAGGGGTGATTATTGGACAATATGGTAATTTTTCTTTGGCTCTTGCTATATGCGGGGGCATGTGTTTCATTGGCGCACTGACATACGGATGTGGGCTAAAAGAGGTAAAACCGATTTCTATTATGCCCAAAGAATTATAAGGGACATTGAGATAACATGGGAGAACATTTATAAAAAATTATATAAAATACCAAAGTAAGTTTGGACTCGTGTTATTTTTAATATGCGGTGTAGAAAAAGGTGGGATGCTTATTACCTATGAACATCCCACCTTTTTGATGCTTGTTATGATTTGTTATAAAAAGGGGCTGTCACATGAAGCAATTTTTTAACTTTGGTGTCAGCCTTATTTTTATTTCCCACTAAAATATTATTATTCCCACGACTAAGGAATAGATGGGGATAAACCTAACACTAACTCTGGTGAAAATACCTTTAGATTGCATAGCGTGCGTGATTCGTACACAGCTTGCTTTTAGGGAATAATATGTTCCATATTTTACCATCGTTTTTTATTAAGGATTTGCTATTGCTGTCATTTCGGACGATGTAAAAGGAATAGATTCCTATTCAAGTTTTAGCGTATTATGTGATACTGAGACTTTAATAGTGATGCTATAACTGATATTAACTTGTCGGTCTACTTGCATTCTGTAAGGGATTTATTATTAGGATTTAAGCCATTTACTGTTATTGATTTTATAATTTCTTGCTGCACAGATCTAAGTAATAATATACTTAAACATCTCACCTCTTACAATCACTATCGAGAAAACATCTGATGTATTTTAACGGGCGCTAATGTATACAAAGTATTGTCCCAGGGCAAAAATAAGCTAAAAATAGCTACATTAGCTATAACTGTTTCTGAAAATTCCAGACGTAATCTTTTGAAAACATTGAAATTTTTTATTGACTTAAATATTTATCCGATGTATTATTAAAATATCATCTGATGTATTAACAGGATTATATAAGAGATAAAAAGGAGATTGTATCATGGATATTAGATATTCAGCAAATCAGAACGATTTTAAACATTATACTACAGAGCAAATCAGGAATGAATTCCTTATTAAAAAAATATTTACTGAAAATAAAGTTAATTCATTTTATTCACATGTAGATCGAGTTGTAGTCTTAGGATGTATGCCAACAACAGAAAAAATATCTATTGATAAAGGGATAGATATCTGGAAAAATTTTGGGACAAATTATATTCTTGAACGCAGAGAAATAGGAATTTTTAATATAGGTGATACTGGTGCGATAATAGCTGACGGCAAAGAATACAAATTAAATTACAAAGATTGTTTATATATAAGCATGGGGACAAAAGAGGTATTTTTTAAAAGTGAAGATAGCAAAAAACCTGCTAAATTTTACATGGTTTCTGCACCAGCACATAAACCATGTAAAACAACGTTTATATCTATTGCCGATGCGAAAAAAATTCCTTGTGGAGCGGTAGAAACAGCAAATAGTCGGACTATAAATCAGTTTATTCATCCTGATGTTCTGGAAACGTGCCAGCTGTCCATGGGAATGACATCACTCAATACAGGCAGTGTGTGGAATACGATGCCTGCACATACTCATGAACGTAGGATGGAAGTGTATTTGTATTTTGATATTCCCAAAGATAATGTTGTTTTTCATATGATGGGGGAACCTTCCCAGACACGCCATATAGTGATGAATAATGAACAGGCTGTCATCAGTCCTTCGTGGAGTATTCATGCTGGTTGTGGAACCTCTAATTATACATTTATATGGGCTATGGCAGGGGAAAATAAAACATTTGACGACATGGATAATATTGCTAATGTCAATTTAAAATAGTGTTTAATAATGTATTTCGATAAGATTTTATGCAGTTTTTAGTATAGGAAAAAGGTGTATCGTATTATTCACATTTAATATTACGATAATATTAAATTATCTAATAAGGAGAATTATTATGCGAATTAAGAAATCCATTGAGCGAATTCCAGGTGGACTTATGTTAGTTCCATTATTCCTTGGTGCTTTATGTCATACGTTCACTCCTGATGCAGGCAAATTTTTTGGTTCTTTTACTAATGGACTTATTACGGGAACAGTACCTATATTATCTGTATGGTTTTTTTGTATGGGGGCTGGAATAAATATAAAATCAACTGGAATCGTATTGCGAAAATCAGGAACAATTGTAATTACAAAGATTTTAGTAGCATGGTGTATAGGTATGCTTTGCACTTCTTTTATGCCATCGGGAATGATACAAACAGGATTTTTTGCTGGGCTCTCGACATTAGCTATCGTTACTTCTATGGATATGACAAATGGTGGTTTATATGCGTCTATAATGCAACAATACGGGACAAAGGAAGAAGCAGGCGCATTCGTTTTGACTTCTATTGAATCTGGCCCTTTGGTTACAATGATTATATTAGGGAGTACAGGCGCTGCGTATTTTGAACCACGTCTTTTCGTTGGAGCCGTGTTACCGTTCATTATTGGGTTCATACTTGGAAATCTTGACCCGGAATTGCGTTCATTTTTTGGTAATGCATCGATGACAATGATACCATTTTTTGGTTTTGCATTAGGTAATACAATAGATCTTGCTGTTATACAGCAGACAGGCCTATTGGGAATTCTACTGGGATTAGGTGTAATTGTTGTCACTGGTATTCCCCTTATACTTGCTGATAAATTTATTGGTGGTGGACACGGGGGAGCAGGACTAGCTGCATCAAGTAGTGCGGGCGCGGCTGTCACTAATCCTACCATCATAGCGCAAATGGTACCAGAATTTGCACCTATTGCTGCGGCTGCTACTGCATTGGTGGCAACATCAGTAGTTGTGACTTCAATCGTTGTCCCTATAATAACAGCGGCATGGTGTAATCATTTTAATCCAGCAAATAACAAGAAAAAGGACGAAGATGCTGTTAGCCGTTTAGCCTAAATTATTTTTTATAGTGTAAATAATAAATGAAAAGAAGAGTATATAAAGGAGTATATATTATGAAAGCTTTAGTTTATACTGGCCCTAAAAAAGCAGAAGTGTTGGAATGTAAAGAACCTATCAAATCAGATGGAAAAATAAAAATAGATATAAAATATTGTGGCGTTTGTGGTTCAGACATTGGGATATTTTTAGGGACACATCCTAGAGCGAAGGCACCACTTATTTTGGGTCATGAATTCTTAGGAATAGTTGCTGAAAACGGGCGCCTTTTTAAAAAAGGTGATCGGGTAGTTGCATACCCATTAATATCATGCCATCATTGCTTGGCATGTAGGAATGGTAATGAACATGTTTGTAATACCTTAAAATTAATAGGAATCGATACTGATGGGGGAATGGCTCAGACAATATATGTGGATGAAAATATATTGTTTAAAGTACCTGAACAGGTAAGTGATAAAGCTGCTGTGACAGTGGAACCATTGGCTGTCCTCGTACATGCATTACATATGGTAGATATGCATGTTTTAGATACAGCAGTTATTAGTGGAGCCGGACCAATAGGCTTATTGTGTGGACTTATGTTAAAACATGCCGGGGCGGATAAAGTTTTTATATCTGATGTAGCAGAAAAACGTTTAGCTATTGCTGAACAATTAAATTTAACACCTGTAAATCTAAAAAAAGAAAATCTATTAGAAGTAGTAAAAAAAGCCACTGACAATGAAGGCTGTGATGTATTTTTTGAATGCAGTGGTGCTGCTGATCCTGCAATGCAAATGTCAGAAATTACGAGGGTACGGGGAAGAATATGTATTGTTGCTGTGCATAAAGCTCCGCATGAAGTGAATTTACGTGATATTAATTTTAAAGAACAAACTGTAGTTGGCACTCGTGTTTATACAAAGGATGAATTTGGCAAAGCTGTTAATTTAACAGCTGAACTGGAAAAAGATTTAGAAAAAATTGTTACACATATTGTACCGCTTTCCGAAAGTAATAAAGTTTTTGATATAATTGCTAATCTTGATAATGGAAGTGCAAAAGTTGTAGTTGATTGCCAAAAATAAGTAATTTTACAATGTCTTTTTATGCTTTACTATAAATAAAGCTCCCACTTTTGGTGGGAGCTTATTGCAATTATCCAAAATTAAACACGATCAATTTTTCTTCGGTTAATTCGCGTACTGCATATTCTGGGCCTTCTCTGCCGATCCCGCTGTCTTTAACTCCGCCGTATGGCATATTATCCATACGGAAGGTAGAACCGTCGTTTATAATAACACCACCTGTTTCTATTTTTTCTGCACAAAGGTGGGCAATAGGCAATGATTTGGTAAATACGCCTGCCTGCAATCCATAATTAGAATTATTCACCGCATCAATTGCTTCATTAATAGTGTCATAAGGTATTATTGAAAATACAGGTGCAAATGTTTCCTTGCAAATAACTGACATATCAGCTTTTGTATTCGTTAAAATAGTAGGTGTATAGAAAGAACCGTCTCTTTTACCGCCTACCAGTAATTTTGCACCTTTAGCAATTGCGTCCTGAACCCAGTTTTCAATGCGTACAGCTTCTTTTTTAGCGATCATGGGGCCAATGTCTGTGGTTTCGTCTAGCGGATTACCTATTTTCAGCGTTTTTGCATACTGCACTGCCGCTGTACAAAATTTATCAAAAACATTTTTTTGTACGTATACTCGCTGACAGGATATACATACTTGGCCGGCGTTTACGAAAGCATATTTTGCGCATAACTGTGCTATTTTTTCGATGTTTTCGACATCATCATGTACTATATTAGCTGAATTGGAACCCAGTTCTAAAGCAACTCTTCTAAACCCTGCGGCTTTTTGTAATTCCTTGCCGACGGGCACACTGCCGGTAAAAGAAAACATTTTTATTCTTGGTTCTTTAGTTAGCAGGTCTCCTACAAGAGAACCTTTACCCATTACCAAATTTAGGAAACCAGCAGGTAACCCTGCTTCAGCAAAAGCTTCACAAAGCAGCGAAGCTGTCAGCGGTGTAGCAGAAGCCGGTTTATACACTACTGTATTTCCTGCTGCCAATGCTGGGCCTATTTTATGGCAGGCTAAATTGACAGGAAAATTAAAAGGCGTTATTGCGCATACAACACCGAGCGGCATTCTTTTAGTATAGGCCATTCGATTTTCACAACCGGGTGCACCTTGGATGGGCACCATTTCTCCTGTAAAACGTTTTGCCTCTTCAGCAGAGAGAATTAGAGTTTGGTATGAACGAGCTATTTCTCCCATGGCATCTTTTATAGGTTTTCCTGCTTCCATTGCTAAGGTTTCTGCAAATTCGCGTTGACGCTGCATAATATTTGCTGCGGCTTTCATGATTATTTCATAGCGTTGATAAGGTGGTAATTTTATATTGTCAAATGCATTTTGGGCAGCATCCACAGCCATCTTAATTTCCTTTTCTCCAGCGGTATAGATTGTAGCAAATGCCTTTCCTGTAACCTTATCATAAACTTCAGCTGTTGAGGCAGATTTTATTTTCTTACCGTCAATAAATAACTCGTATTGCTTCATCCAAAGAACCTCCTATAATATAATCTTACGTTTAATGCATGAAATTAATTAATGCTGTCCAAGGTCTAAGTTCAAGTTTAAATTACCTTAATAAAGACTATATTTATATTATACAAATATATAAACAATACCTGCCGAATATATTTATATTATCCTTATATTTTAGCAAATTTATTGTATTTATACAGTACTGTCTGAATAAAAAACAAGACCATATCTAAAATTTGATATGGTCTTGTTTTTTATATGAATTTTTTTAATATCTTATGATGTATTGAGCCCATTTCTCATACTGATAAGGTTATGGTATTTCAGGAACGAATAAAGCGGGCATTTTATTCATTATATCTGATACTTTTTGTTCGAGAACCAATGCTTCCTGATGACTGCATTCAGCTTTTGACAAATCGTCTTTTGAATCTTTTCCTATACCTTCGGCAAAATATTTCCAAGCTTCTATAGTTTTAGCATTACTTTGCAAGCGCAGCATGTGCAAATGTGATGCCCCAGGTGGTACATTTACATTCTGTAAATAGTTTTCATGTGAGGTGTATGCCGGAATTACTTCAGACAATATAAATTTTTGTATTTGTGCCCTTTGATCGTTTGAGATATTAGCACCTATAGGCTTGGTCATTGCCTGAAATTTTAGCTGTATTCCTTGAAATGTGCGATTATATTCCGCAGTTTGTGCCTTGGTATCATTTATATAGGTCGTTATATCAGCATTGTATAGATTGCGTACATGTTCGAGGTAATTACGGTAATTAATAATTTTGGTTATTTTCCATATTCCCTCAGTGTTCTTTTGCAGTAATAAGTTAATGACAAAATCGGTATCTGTATATCTATCCGCTACCGTTACGGGAAGAATATAATTGCCATTGTCATCCTTTGACAATGAACCAATCCCTTTTATGGAAGTATTGCGGAGCATTGACCGTTCAAGCAATTCATCATAATCTATACCCATCTCGCGACCTTTTAGGACAGAGGTTCCTGTTGGTTCATGCCAAACATTATCCTTTAAATACTTATCTATCATTACCAAAGTTCCGTCGCAGATATCTTTTTTGATCAGTTTATAAAATTGCTCAAAGGTTTGTTTTGTTTTAGGCTGTATATTACTGTTATAGATAAATAAATCACATGTCACATCATCATATCCATTGGATATGACCGATTCTAGATCTATTGTCCGCATTAATATAGCAGTGTTATGGTTGTGATAAGCAAACTTAAATTGTGCTGCCGTGTACCACGGCGTATGCATGAAGAAAACAAAGCATGCATAAAATAGTAAAAAACCGAGTGAAAAAAAGAAAAGTATCTTGTTTTGTCTAAAACAATTACGCATCAATATATGTCCCTTCAGTTGTGAAAATTATAAAAAACTTATACTGTTTTACTGGATCTAAGCACAACATTTTTATTATACTATATTTTTTTTGATAAATACACTCCAATAATAAGAAGAAGGTATCACGATGCTTCATGCATTGTAAGGATTATCCTTTTCCTGTTTTCTTTAAATTATACAGTCTGGATGCTTCATTGAATGTTTTTTTATTCATGCGTTTGTCGTGTATAGGGGATAAACGCATTATAAAAATAGATGGATAATCATACAGGTTTACTTATTATTGTTGAAAAAAGAGACAGTATAGACTACACTTTTATCGAGACTAATATTGAGGGGGCATTTGATTTGGATAAACGTATAGAAGTATTGGCACACAATCTTATAAATTATTCGACACATCTTGAAGCAAATGAAAAAATACTTATAGAAGTATTTGACGACGGGCTTGAACTTGGTAAAGCTTTGGTAAGGGAAACATATAAAGCAGGGGCAATCCCTTTCTTGACAGTGAAGATGCAGGAACTGCAGAGAGAGCTGGTACTCGGCGCACAAAAAGAACAAATGCAGCTTATTGCGGATTATGAAGCAATGCGTATGCGGGAGATGGACGCTTATATAGCAGTGCGCGGCAGTAATAATGTCAGTGAATTAAGTGATGTACCACAAGACCGTATGAAGCTTTATCAAATGTATTGGTTAAAGCCTGTACATGGGGACATCAGGGTGCCTTGTACAAAATGGTGTATATTGCGTTACCCAAATTCAGCTATGGCACAGTTGGCAAATATGAGCACTGAAAAATTTACCGATTATTTTTTCGCTGTGTGCAATCTTGACTATAGGAAACTCAATGAAGCTATGACACCGCTTAAAACGCTTATGGAAAAAACGGATACGGTGCAAATAAAAGGACCGGGAACAGATATAAAATTTTCCATAAAAAATATGCCGGCGATAAAATGTTCTGGAGAATGCAATATACCTGATGGGGAATTGTATACAGCTCCAGTAAAGGATTCTGTAAACGGAACGATAACGTATAATACACCGGCAGTTTATCAGGGAGTCACTTTTACCAATATATCACTCATCTTCAAAAATGGTAAGATAATAAAAGCGACGGCTGCTGACAAAAATGTGGAATTAAATAAAATTCTTGATACAGATGCTGGTGCACGCTATATAGGCGAATTTTCCTTTGGCCTTAATCCATATATAACTTTTCCTATGAAGGATACATTGTTTGATGAAAAAATAAGTGGGAGTTTACACTTTACACCAGGCTGTGCCTATGATGATGCCGATAACACAAACCGGTCATCAGTGCATTGGGATCTTGTTTTGGTACAGACAGAAGAACACGGCGGCGGAGAAATATATTTTGATGGAAAATTGATAAGAAAGAACGGTCTTTTTGTTCCAGATGAACTGCAATGTCTTAATCCGGAAAATTTGAAGTAAATTTTATCACAGTCAGATTGAGCAGATTTGAATTGTTGTTAATAATCGTGTCCATAAAATTGCAAAAAATATTTAGGCAGCGGGATTTTATCTTGCTGTCTTTTTTGTGTATTAGTAATTAACTACGAAAATGCATAAATTTACTGATACTAAAGCAGATTTCCTAATATGACCGTTAAAGCAGTTCTTTTATTAACTGTAACTGCTGTTTGTTAGTGTTACTACAACATTGGGCAATATGCTAATGAAACTATTTTAATGGCAAATGGTTTTAAGAAAAAAGAGGTAAACCAAAATTATTGTTAACCTGAAAATTATAAAGGTTGACTATAGTTAATTTTTATGATTTAATAATTAACGAAAAGAAAAAGTAAAGATGTTTGCTTAAATTAATGACATGGGAGTTGGCTAAGTATGTTTGCAAGAATAAAACAGCGTGAAATTATTTTGTGTGGGTTGTTCACGGCATTGATTGCAATAGGGGCATTTATAAAAATACCGGTACCTGTTGTGCCATTTACATTACAATTGTTATTTACAATGCTGGCGGGGATTTTTCTTGGTGGTAGATTAGGAGCTGTTAGCGTTGGTATATATGTACTATTAGGACTCATTGGCGTGCCCGTTTTTGTTGAAGGAGGTGGGCCAGGCTATATATTGCAGCCTACCTTTGGCTACCTTGTTGGTTTTATCTTAGGCAGTTATTTAACGGGCTGTATTGCGGGCGGAGAAAATTGCCCGTCGTATAAAAGGCTTTTAGCAGCAAATTTTGCAGGACTTGTTATCGTTTATACATGCGGATTGTTGTACTGTTATTTTATAAGCAATTTTTACCTCGGAAAAGCATTAAGTGTATGGATGCTATTTTTGTATGGATTTGTTCTGGCTGTGCCAGGTGATATTATGCTGTGTATATTAGCAGCTATACTAGGTAAAAAATTGGTTCCTGTTTTTCATTTAATGTCGGCAAAGTGATGTATTGGGGAAAGGAGTATTTATTGTGAAAAGAAAAGCAAAAGGATTATTTATAACGGGTACGGGAACAGATATTGGCAAGACATATGTAACTGGGTTGATAGTAAAAAAATTACGTGAAGCAGGATTGAACTGCGGATACTATAAAGCAGCTATAAGTGGAGCAGACAGCGTGGGCGAAAGTGATGCCGGATATGTAAATCGTCTTGCTGACATAGGTCAAACGGATGATATGTTGGTGCCATATCTTTATAAAAAAGCGGTATCACCGCATTTAGCATCGCAAATAGAAGGCAATCCTGTGGAAATGGCTGTGGTAAAGAAAATGTTCAATAAAAATGCACAGCAATTTGATTACCTTACAATGGAAGGCAGCGGCGGTATAATATGCCCCATTCGTTATGATGCACAGCAAAGACTATTTTTGGAAGATATTATTAAAGAACTTTCGTTACCCTCTGTAATCGTAGCTGATGCCGGGCTTGGTACGATAAATGCAGTGGTGCTTACAGTCGAATATATGAAAAGTCGTTCTTTACCAATAAAAGGAATTATACTTAATAATTATACGGGTGGATTCATGCAGGACGATAATATAAAAATGATTGAGGCCATGACAGGTATCAAGATAGTTGCGCTTGTAAAAGCCGGTGATATAGATATAGACATAGATACTAAAGAGTTGGCTGCACTTTATGAATAAGATAAGAGGAAGCGTATCAAATGAATAAGCTTGTCGAAGATGATTTGAAGTATATATGGCATCCATGCTCGCAAATGAAAGACTATGAAGAGCTGCCACCTATTGTTATTGATCATGGAAAGGGCAGTTATCTTTATGACATTGACGGTAAAGAATATATAGATATTATTAGTTCTTGGTGGTGTAATTTACTGGGACATTGCAACAAAGATATAAATGAGGCAGTAAAAAAGCAACTTGATAAGTTGGAACATGTTATTTTTGCCAATTTGTCACATGAACCTGCTATTGATTTATGCAGAGAATTAATAAAAGTTGTTCCTAAAGGGTTGGCAAAATTCAATTTTTCTGATAATGGGTCAGCATCAGTGGAATGTGCGCTGAAGATGGCGTTCCAGTATCATTCTCAAACAGGAGAACCGAAAAGGACGCGTTTCATGTGCTTATCTGAAGGATATCATGGGGAAACAATAGGTGCACTTTCAGTAGGAAGCATGGATCTTTATGCGAAAATCTATAAACCAATGCTTATGGAAACTATACATGTTCAAGCACCGGATTGTTACCGCTGCCCATATGATGAAAATAGAGAAACATGTAGCTGTCAATGTTTTGAAAAAGCGGAGGCAGCATTTTCCCGCTATGGGCAGGAAACGGCGGCAATGATCGTCGAACCGTTGCTACAGGGAAGTGCCGGAATGCGGATTTATCCGGCTCTTTATTTGAAGAAGCTGCGGAAACTTTGTGATGAAACGGGAATATTGCTTATTGTTGATGAAATAGCTACAGGTTTTGGGCGTACAGGAAAGATGTTTGCTTGTGATCATGCGAAAATAACACCAGATATTATGTGCATTTCTAAAGGGTTAACAGGTGGGTATATGCCAATGGCGATGACAATAACTACTAAAAAAATTTATGACGCTTTTTATGCCGATTATAATGAAGGACGGGCTTTTATGCACAGCCATACATATAGCGGTAACCCTCTCGGTTGCAGCGCGGCGCTGGCGGTGCAGAAGATATTACGTAGAGATCAGATACTGGAACATGCACAAGCTACGGGAAAATATTTACATGATGAATTGGAAGAAAGGTTGGGAAATCATAAAAATGTAGGAGAAATACGCCATATAGGACTTATTAATGCTATTGAATTGATTCGCAATAAAGACAGTAAAGAACCATTTGATGCTAAGTTGCGCACAGGTTATCAAATATATAAAGAAGCATTGAAAAAAGGATTATTATTGAGACCTCTCGGTGATGTATTGTATTTTAATCCGGCGCTCAATATAGATAGAGAAACATTGGATAGGGCAGTAGACAAATGTGAAGATGCTATGCAGACGATACTGCATTAGATATAGTTTTATTCGAAAATGCAATTCTTCCATGATGATATTTACTTTCTATCTTTTTTAAATTAAATCGTAATAGAAATCTGGACTTAGCTTAAATTTCAATAACATACATTTAACTCATAAGAAAATAAACTATTGCTTGTTTTTTTATGTAGACTACTAAACCTATTTAATATAAGAGAAGGCAGACAAAATGATGGAAGAATTTTGTCCGCCTTTTTGGTTTAAATTCTCTTTTTGGCAGGTAATAAGCACTTATATATCTAATCTATAAAAAGTTATATAAAATACTTTTAAGAATAAAACGCGTTATACTATTTTGAATAGTGCTTATAATATAAAAGCTATGGTTCGAAGATACTTTCAATGGGAGGGGCACTGGAGAAGATACGTGTTTTTGCCTGAAAATATTCATGTATAACTATCGAGAGGGCTGTAGTTAAGGAAAAATAGAGTTCAGGGAGGCTTTTTTATGAGATTGTCCATTGTAGAACCAATTGGAATCAGTGAAGAAAAGTGCCAAAAATTGGCAAAAGAAATATTGCAGGATAGGATGGAGGTCGTCTATTATAACAGTCCAGCAACTGACGATGGAGAAAAAATAAAGCGTTCACAAGGAGCGCAAGCTGTTATGATTGCCAATAAACCTTATAAGGATAATGTTCTGGAAAAATGTCCAGAGCTTAAAATGCTCTCAGTAGCTTTTACTGGTGTAGACCACGTGGGCATGGAATACTGCCACAAAAAAAATATAACAGTGTCTAATTGCTCTGGTTATGCAAATGAAGCTGTAAGTGAGCTCGTTCTGGGAATGTGCATTGCTTTGTATAGAAAATTAGATGAATGTGGTAAAGCCGTGTATAATGGAAAAACTGGCGCTGGACTTCTGGGACGGGAATTGGCTGGCAAGAAATTCGGCGTTATTGGTGCCGGTGCCATTGGCTTGAAAACAGCTGCATTGGCAAAGGCCTTTGGTTGCGAGGTATATTGTTACAGACGTAATCCGCCGAAGAATAGCGAATACACATTTACAGATATGGACAGCATTTTACAAAGCTGTGATATTGTATCCCTGCATGTTCCCCTTAATGATAGTACACGCGGTTTGATAAATACGCAGAAAATAAATTTGATGAAAAAAGAAGCTATTTTAATAAATACGGCAAGAGGGCCTGTAGTTGATGCCAACGCTTTGGCACAAGCACTGGAAAATGGACAGATAGCAGGTGCCGGTGTGGATGTTTTTGATGTTGAACCACCTATCCCAGCAGACAATCCATTGCTTAAAGCGCCACATATTGTGTTAGCTCCGCATATTGGTTTTGCTACGAAAGAAGCATTGGAAAAAAGAGCTGTTATTGCCTTTGAAAATGTGGCTAAATGGTTGGATGGAAAGCCACAAAATATAATGTAAGAAGAAGCTGGTTTGGTTAGAAGGCAGCTATATCTGTTTTTTTAGTGAAAGATAAACAAGACAGCATAAAAGAAATGAGGAATATGATGGACGGAACAGAACGGAAAAATATTAAGCCTGGACTCAGAGTAAAAATAGTACAAAAGCAACACCAAAGGACGGGACAGTTGACCGAGGGTATTGTAAAAGATATATTGACCAATAGCCAGGTACACCATAGGGGAATAAAGGTGCGGCTGGATAATGGCATTGTCGGAAGAGTCCAAGAAATTTTAGGCTGATTAAATGAAATATAAGTAATGCCTGTCTTGTAGATAGATGTGTATTTAACACCATTGGTAAAAATAATTATAATGAACTAAAAAATAGTGTTCAGTAGATTTTATAATCTGCCTGAACACTATTTTTGTCTAAGTATATAAAATATTTGTAATAGCAGGAAATACTATGGGTTTACATTATCGCCAGTTTTGAGTTAGGAATGTCGGTGATAAACATATAACCAGGGGCATGGGTTATCATGAGGTCAGGTTTTACTGTCATGGCGATAGACTGGGGCGTTACGCCACAAGCCCAGAATACAGGAATTTCACCTTCATGTATTTCTGAACGTTCACCAAAATCGGGAGTGTCTATGTTTTTTATACCGATTGCCGCAGGATCACCAAGATGGATTGGCGCTCCATGTACAAAAGGCATCCGAGTAGTTATCTGTATAGCACGAATGGCGTCAGCAGGTTTCATTGGCCGCATTGACACGACCATAGGACCATGAAAGACACCGGCAGGAACGCATTCTATATTTGTCCTGTACATGGGTACGTTGTGATTGTCTGTTATATGGCGGACTTCAAGTCCATCCTCTAGCATGGGGCTTTCAAAAGAAAAACTACAACCTAGAAGGAAAGCCACCAAGTCATCTGTCCAATACTTAGCAAGATCCGTAACTTCCTCCGTCATTTCACCGTGCCTATATATGCGATAGCGGGGAATATCATAGCGTAAATCTGCATTAGGGGCAGTGAGCCTGGGGATAGGGCTGCCAACTTCTGTCACATCAAGGACAGGACATGGTTTTTTATTGCGCTGGCAAAATAGGAGAAAGTCAAAGGCCAAATCTTTAGGTAAAATTGCCATATTGGCTTGTGCGTAACCATTGCATATACCGCTTGTAGGCACGTTTATTTTACCTTCACGAATCAGTTTTCTCGCTTGTGATGGTGTGCAATTACCGTAATTCATAAATTTATCCTCCTAAAAATATATGTTTTCAATTCACTGCCAGATGCAAATAAGAGGTAATGAATGGACAAAACGGATTAATCTTTGGGTTCGGCAAAAGGTTTTTTTAGAATTTCTTCCAGATGGTCTTCTAGATAGTTAGTATCAGCTTTTCCGCTGCAGAAAATTTTGTCAGTAAGTAATTTGCGGTGCATATCTATAGTCGTTTTTACACCTGATATAGTAAAATCCTTTAAAGCAGCAGCCATTTTTTCTATGGCTTTACTGCGGGTAGGAGCCCAGACAATAACCTTGGCAATCATTGAATCATAAAAAGGGGTGATAACATTTCCCGCATACATGGCGCTATCAATGCGGATTCCTTTGCCAGATGGTGGTTTGTATGTTTTGATTGTGCCAGGGCAGGGCATGAAATTGTTATAAGGGTCTTCAGCATTGATACGGCATTCAAGAGCCCAGCCGTTTATATGAATGTCATTTTGTGACCAGGGTAAGGTTTCACCACTGGCAACTAATATCTGCGTTTTTATTAAATCTGTACCGGTTATCATTTCTGTGACAGGATGTTCTACTTGGATGCGTGTATTCATTTCCATAAAATAGAAATTTTTCTGCTCATCAACAATGAATTCTACTGTGCCAGCGCCACTGTAATTTACTGCTTTTGCAGCAGCAACGGCAGCATTGCCCATCTTTTCGCGTAGCTGTTTGTTCATTATGGGCGAAGGGGCTTCTTCAAGCAGCTTTTGATGGCGTCTTTGTACGGAACAGTCCCGTTCCCCCAGATAGACTGCGTTGCCATAATTGTCTGCCATTATCTGTATTTCTACATGGCGGGAGTGGATTAAATATTTTTCAAGATAAACACCTGCATTACCAAAGGAACGTTCGGCTTCCTGCGCAGCTTGATGGAGTGCTTTTTCCAGGTCAGCACTGCTTTCAACTACCCGCATACCTTTACCGCCACCACCAGCAGTAGCTTTTATCAGTACGGGATAACCGATGTTTTCTGCAATTTTTTTGGCTTCATTGAAATCTGTTATCAAATCTTTTGTGCCGGGAACAATAGGTACTGAAGCCGCGGCCATGGTACGGCGGGCAATAGCCTTGTCACCCATATTGGCAATGGCACGGCTTGAAGGACCAATAAAAATTATATTAGCATTGACGCAGGCTTTGGCAAAGTTGGCATTTTCTGCTAGAAAACCATAGCCCGGGTGGATAGCATCAGCTTTGGCATGGACGGCAATGGTCATTATCCTTGAAATATCCAGATAACTTTTTTTTGCCTGGGAGGCACCGATGCAGTAAGCTTCATCTGCCAGTTTTACATGTAGTGAGTTTTTATCTGCTTCGGAATAGACAGCCACTGATAAAATGCCTAACTCACGACAAGCTTTTATGATGCGGACTGCTATTTCACCGCGATTGGCAATAAGAATTTTCCTTAACATAAGTACCCCTATTTTAATACGTTTTTATTTTAAATAACGGTTGGCCGTATTCGACAAAGTCACCGTCTTTTACAAGGATTTCGACGATTTCTCCTTCGGTTTGCGCTTCAATTTCAGAGAATAGTTTCATAGCTTCTAAGACACAGACCACAGTATTGTGGTGGACTTTAGTCCCTAACTGGACAAACGAAGGCATGTTTGGTTCAGGTGAACTATAAAATGTGCCGACCATAGGTGCCGTTATTTCTTCGATTTTTTCGCTACCGGTATTTAACAGTGTACGCGGAACTGGTTGCTCGCATTTAGGTGTTGTGGGTAAAGCGGCCGCAGTTGGTGAACCGTTTTTTTCAAGTAATATTGTACCGTCGCTAAATTTTAATTTAATTCTGCTCAAGGAAGAATGTTCCAGTGCCTGCATTAAATCCTTTATTTCATCTAATTCCAACAAAATATATTCCCCCTGTTAGTTTTGTAATTTTGCATTTACAGCGATTTTTATGTTTTCCATGTATTTTTCCATCTCAATAAACAGGCGTTCGCCCTCTTCATTGCTGATTAGTTTGAAATGGATGTGGTCGTTGGGTTTCATTTGTGCTATACGCGCTGCATCTACCGCAATTGCTTGAGCGATGACGGGATAACCAGCGACCGATTGATGGTCAGCCATCAAGATTATTGGCATTCCCTGAGGGGGAATTTGGATTGTGCCAAGGCCGATTGCTTCGGATATTATTTCCAGAGGTTTTTCTGTTTTTAGCATTTCACCTTTTAACCTGTACCCCATCCTGTCGGCATTATTGGTAATAGTGTAACCAGAGGAGAAAAAACTATATTTTGATTGTTGGTCAAAATATTTGTAATGAAGACCTGCTGTAACGCGTATTGGCTTGCGCAGGTTTTCCGTAGAAAGATGTGTTTTGCCAATGTACCAGCGGGCTTCGGCAAAGGATTGGGCACCACGTGACAATAATTGGGAAAGCATTTGTTGGCCAAAGGCATTTGGGGTAACGGTATTCAGCTGGTCGCCCTTTTGCAAGGCGCGTCCTTTGAAGCCACCAATGCCGGCTCTTATATAAGTGCTTTTGCTGCCCATTACGGGGTTGATGTCAAAACCGCCAGCTACTGCTATGTATGCACGGCAGCCTATTTGACAGCTGCCAAATTTCATAATGGCACCGGCTTTTACGGCAACCGGGCGCATATATGGTACAGGCATGCCATCTATTATTGGTTTAAAATCACCGCCAGTGACGGCGATAAGCGTATCAGCGGTGAACTCGATAGTTGGACCGAGAAGAGTAATTTCGAGGGTTCCCTCATTTTCATTGTTGCCGACAAGTATATTGGCAAGACGCATAGAGTAAGTATCCATGGCACCTGATACGAGAACACCTATTTTTTGATAGCCGTAACGGCCAGTGTCCTGAATGCTTGTCAGCAGGCCGGGTCGGATTATCTGTAAACTCATGGGTTATTCTCCTTTAGCTGCTGATATTTTTCCGATGTAATAGGAACAAATTTTACTAAATCACCGGAATGAAGCAGGCTGGGATTGAGCGATTCTGGGCGGAACAGGTCAATTGGCGTGCGCCCGATAAGCTGCCAACCACCAGGTGTACTTATCGGATAGCCGCCAGTCTGCTTGCCTGCTATACCGATGCTGCCGGCAGGAATGGAGAGGCGCGGTTCTGCTCTGCGTGGTGTGGCAATTCTTGTATCCATTCCACCAAGGTAAGGGAATCCCGGACAAAAACCTATCATATACACCAGATAAGTTTTTTGTGAATGAATTTCGATTACTTCATTGATGGAAAGCTTATTATGTTTTGCAACGAAGTCTATATCTGGACCGTAATCATCGCCATAACATACAGGAATTTCTACTGTGTGCGGAGTTGTCTGCGGTAATTTAGCCGCGGCAGCAATATAGGTTTCAATTATTTCTAAAACTGTACGGTACGCCGTTTTATCTGCTGTGGCAATACCATTATTTTTAATGACGAAAGGATTATAAAAGACCGCTACACTGGTATAGGAAATAACATACTCATAGAATCCAGGAAAAGGATGTTTCTCAATATAATCAGCCAGATTTTTTATTCGTTTATGGATTTGTGGACTTATTTGGTCACCAAAAGTGACGATAAGTCCTGTTTCACCGAGAGGTCTTATGACATAGGTTTTTTTATTCACAATTTTCCTCCAAGGACAGCAATTTCTAAAATTAGAATAGAATGAAAAACTATGTAAACAAGAAAATTAATTTTGGAAAGAATGTATTGATATACCAGCATTTTTTAGCGAAGTGTTTATTTTTTCAGCGAAGACGAGGGCTTTGGCATTATCACCATGAATGCAGATCGTATCAGCTTGGACAGCTATTTTACTGCCATTTGCTGTCGTTACCGTTCCTTCTTTGAGCATTTGTAAAACCTGTGCGATAGCCTTTTTATCATCGGACAGGACGGCACCCGGGAGGCTGCGAGACATTAGGCTGCCATCGGGCATATACATCCTGTCGGCAAATACTTCGCTTGCAGTCGGCAGGCCAATTGCTTTTCCTGCTTTTATTAGTTCACTGCCGGCAAGTCCATATAAAATAAGGCTGCTGTCTACATCATAAATGGCTTTGGCGATAGCTTTTGCCAGGGCAGCATCTTTGGCAGCCATATTATAAAGGGCACCATGCGGTTTTACGTGTTGCAGTTGTGTTCCCGCAGCTTTGGCAAAGGCGGCTAAGGCACCTACCTGATATATTATTAAATCATAAGCTTCTTGCTCTGTTATATTTATAGCGCGTCGACCAAATCCATTTAAATCCATAAGGCCTGGATGGGCGCCTATTGCCGTATTGTTTTTAAGTGCCAGTGCGACTGTTTCGTGCATAACACGCGGATCGCCCGCATGAAAACCGCAGGCTATGTTGGCGGAGGAAACATATTTTAAGATGGCATTGTCATTGCCAATTTTGTATGCGCCGAAACTTTCACCTAGATCGCTGTTTAAATCTATTGTTTTCATAGAAAATGTTCCTTTCTTGAGATGTGGCTTGTTTATAAGAATGATCATTATTAATTATACAGTCTGCAAAATAAAACTGCCATACTCTGAGTATGGCAGTTTTATTTTTATCTGATACCTAACTCAGCAATGAAAATTAGGACTGGACTGCATTGGCAGTCTATAAGGTTTGAAATTGAATGCTCAGCTTAAAAATTGGGTTATAAATGTGTGGACGCTCATGTAACCCATTACGATGACGACGAGAATACCGGTTACTGTCATCCATACAGGATGCTTATATTCACCAACAATTTTTTTATTGTAGGCACCTATTAAAATGGAGGCAAGCGCCAGAGGAAGGATAAAACCATTAATTGTACCGACAATGATAAGAACTTTTACCGGTTGGCCGATAAGGACAAAAACGAATGTAGAAAATATGATAAAGGCAATAATAATTTTACTGTAATAAGCATCGATCTTGTTGCTGAAGGATTTTAGGAAGGAGACTGATGTATAAGCGCAGCCAATAACAGAAGTAGTACCTGCAGACCATATTACAATACCGAAAAGTTTGTAGCCGATATCACCTGCGGCAGATTGGAAAACTGATGCTGCTGGGTTGGCTGGATCGATAGCATAACCATGCGCAATTACGCCTAATGCACCTAAAAACAGGATGATACGCATAACACCAGTTATTAATATACCACTAACTGCGCTTCTTGTTGCCTGCGGAATAAATTTTATGCCTTTTATACCGGAATCAAGTAGCCGGTGCCCACCGGTAAATGTTATATAACCACCGACGCTGCCACCTATTAAGGTTATAAGAGCCATGATATCAATTGTGTCAGGTACAAAGGTCTTGACTACAGCTTCTTGGACGGGCGGAAGTGCTGCTACAGCGACGAATACAGCCAGTAAAATACGGACAATACCAAATGTGCTGACAAATTTGTCCATGATTTCGCCAATTTGTTTAAAACAAAAAATTGATAAAGCAATGATACCGCAAATGACAGCGGCCGGTTTTATCGAAAGACCGAATAAAACATTAAGGCCGAGTGCTGCACCTGCAACGTTACCAATGTTAAAGCATAAGCCGCCGATAATGATCAGGACGGAAATAAAATAGCCTAGTCCGGGTAGAACGGCATTGCCAATTTCCTGGCCACGCTTGCCAGAAGCAACGATAATTCGCCATACATTTATCTGTACAATAATATCAATTACTACTGAGGCCAGAATTACGAAACCGAAACTAGCACCCGATTTTTGTGTAAAAACTGTAGTCTGCATAAGAAAGCCAGGACCAATTGCCGTAATAGCCATAAGGAAAATTGCACCAATGTAAGAACGCAGCTGGGTTTTTACCTTAAAGCGGTCTGCTTCTTTTTGAATCTTATTTTCTGCCATGGTAATTAACCTTCTTCTTTTTTAGAAATGAATAATATAAAAACGGTACTTAAAGTAAAAAACATCCACTCTAAGCACCGTTGCTATAAATAATAATATCATTAAAATGATATATTGTAAATCGAAAACTTTAGTATAATTAAAAAATTTAAGTTTAAAATCATTTATATACTAAAAGAAAAAGGCATTTCAATTTCATTAAAAAATTCTTTATATATTTTTTTACGCAATAATAAAAAATCATAACTGTTTCTGTCACGTGGACGAGGTAGGTCAACAGATATGATATTTTTTATGGTCGCAGGTCTATGGGACATGACTATTACGCGATCACTGAGAAATATTGCTTCATCAATATCATGTGTTACCAAAAGGATAGTGCTTTTTTCAGTCTGCCATATGCGGGTGATTTCTTGTTGCATATAAATACGGGTTATTGCATCCAGAGCACCAAAAGGTTCATCAAGCAATAAGACTTTTGGATGACTAATGAGAGCGCGGGCGATACTTACACGTTGCTGCATACCACCAGATAATTGAGAAGGATAGGCATCTGCAAAATTTTCTAAGCCGACAAGATGCAGATGTTCTTTTACATCTGCTTGATCTTTTTGGGAGAGATGTTCATTTTCAAGGCCAAAAGTAATATTTTTATATACAGATAACCAAGGGAATAGACGAGATTCTTGAAAAACTATGCCAACTTCGTGAGTAGACTCTTGTAATTCACGACCGCCAAGTAAAATACTGCCAATAGTTTGATGGCTAAGACCAATGATTAATCTTAATAGCGTACTTTTTCCGCAACCACTTGGCCCTATGATGCTAACAAATTCACCAGGGGTTACATCAAGATTAATATCTTTAAGGACGTCTATCTTTTTGTTGTTAATAAAAAAAGATTTATTTATATTATGTAAGGATAATTGTTCTAAATTTTTCATGGTTTTTCCGAGGCCTCTTCTTGGTAAATGTTTGTATTCCAGCGCAAAAGGTGATGTTCAAGTATTTTTAGTAATTCTTCGATAATGATACCAGTAAGCCCAATAGAGAATACACCTACTAATACGATATCTATCTGGAAAAGTTCTCGGGCATACATAATCATATAACCAATACCTGCTGAAGCAGCAATTAATTCAGCCGCAATAACACTTCTCCATGCAACATCAATACCAATACGAATACCTGTAAAAATTTGTGGTAAGGTTGAAGGTAAGATTACTTTTAGCAAAATTGTTTTATAGTCTTTACGTAAAACTTTAGCTACTTCCAGATATTTCTTATCAACATTTTTTATTGCTTGTACAACGCTGACTAAAACTGACCAAAAACTCCCTATAGATATTGCAGCTACTTTGGATGATTCATCAATACCAAGCCATAATATTAACACAGGAATCCAAGCAATGACTGGGATAGGTCTTAAAATGCCAAAAATGAAGCGGACAGCTTTTTGTAAATTCTTGTTTAGTGCAACCTGTATACCGACAATAATGCCGAGACTGACGCCTATAAAGAATCCTTCAGCAACGCGAATAATACTAATGAGCAGGTTTTTTATCAATTCACCATTTAGTAAAAGAATAAAAAATTCTTTTAGTATCAATGATGGTGGTGGTAGAAATGTATTTTCTATTAGATTTAAGCGACTGCTTAGTTCCCAGATTGATAATAAGATTAGAGGTGTTATTATTGATAAGTAGTTTTGAGTAAGCCATATATATGTTTTTTTCATGATATTTTCCTAAATTAATATAAAATGGGGCTGTAGTATGCAATGCATAACTTGAATAACCATGCAATCATCATATGACTAAACAGATGTTAAACAGATGGATGTTTTGCATGTTTATTAAAGAATACTGAATACGACAGGCCCCTTTAATCTAATTAATAAACGATTTATCTATAAAATCATTTATATCAAAGTCTTTTTTTATGTTGCCTTGATTTTTCATTAAATCTTTTATTTTTGTAAATGTATTGAGATCATCTTGGGTGAAATTTATGTCCCAATCAATTGTTTGCAATGATTTTTGAAGGGGAAGTTCTGGTATTTTACTATCCTCTGCCATTGCTTTTAATGATTCATCAGGATGGTCTTTTAAATAAGCAGCAGTATCTTCATGTGCTTTTAAGAATTTTTTTACTAGATCAGGATTTTTTTCGCCAAATTCTGTTCTCATCAAATATACACCAGCTGTTTTTATAACGCCTTTAGAATTTATAAGTGTTTTACCAGCATTATCGAGTTCGATATCGGCAACAAATGGTTGCCATGTCACAACAGCGTCAACATTATTATTTTGTAGCGCAGATTTTTGATCAGACGTTGTCATATTTACAACATTAAAATCATCTAGTGATAGATGGTTTTGGTCAAGAAGGAACAGGAAGAAAACATAAGCACCTGAGCCGAGTTGGACACCAATTTTTTTGCCTTTAAGATCTGCAAGTGAAGAAATATCTGAATCGGGGCGGATTAGCAAACTATAGTAATAATCGTCTGAATATGATCTACCAATTGCTTTTACATTGATCCCATTGCCCTTAGCTGAAATTGCAGGAAGTGGTCCCATGTTAGCAATATCAATCTGGCCACTGGCAAGGGCTTCGTTCATCGGGGGACCAGCTAAAAATAATCTGTATTCTACTTTAACATTATCTTTAGCAAGTTCGTTTTCCAAAATCTTTTGTGTTTTTTCTAAAACAGTTAATGAACTGCTGGCCTGGTAACCTATTCGTATTACTCTTGCGTTATTACTTTGGGCGGTCTGATCAGTTTGTTTTTGCTGAAAGGATAAAGCGGCTTTTATTCCGGCAATAGCTATCACCGCTATTAATATACCAATAATAATCTTTTTCATATGTACACTCCTGCTCTGTTTGCATAGGTCTATTTAAAAGTCATATTATGCACTGGGATATAATCTAGTCAATACAAATTCTTGTTGGCCAAGTACTTCAGCCGCTGTAAATTGACCACGTGCAGCAGCCGTAAGAGCGTCAAGCACTTTATCTGCTGCTTGATCAAGATTTATTTCGTTAGTCAGTATACCGCTAACATCCACATCAATATGTTCTGACATTTCAGTTACAGTTTTAGGATTGGCAGTAATTTTTATTACTGGGATTATAGGATTACCAACGATATTGCCTTGACCGGTAATAAATAGATGTAATACAGCACCGGCGGCTCCCATAAGTGTTATATATTCTGCAGCCGCTGAAGAACTATCCATGAAATGCAACCCTTTAGTCTGAGGCTTTTCTGCTAAACCAAGAACGCTTTGGATGAGTACCTTTTCTTTGCGGCCAGCCTTTTGAATATTACCTAGTGCCTTTTCCTCTATGGTAGTAAGACCACCGGCAATGTTTCCTTCAGTTGGTTGTGATCCCAATAGATCTTCACCGCTGTCTTCAATAATTTTTAGATAGTCTCGGTGGATTTTTAGATATTTATCACTTAACTCTTTAGTAGCAAAATGTTGTGCCAATATATGTTCGGCTCCAGTAGTTTCTGATGTTTCCCCCATGATTACAGTACCACCTTCAGCAGTTAACCGTTCTGCTACTCTACCCGCGGTAGGATTTCCTGCTAGTCCGCTAGTTGTATCTGATTCACCGCATTTGAAACTTATTATTAAATCAGATAAGTTTGCTTCTATTTTTTCTTGGGCGGTAGCAAATTGGACAAATTCTTTTGCCT
Source organism: Pectinatus cerevisiiphilus (assembly GCF_004341685.1). Taxonomy (GTDB): domain Bacteria; phylum Bacillota; class Negativicutes; order Selenomonadales; family Selenomonadaceae; genus Pectinatus; species Pectinatus cerevisiiphilus. The sequence goes on along the minus strand of NZ_SMAA01000005.1, from coordinate 151,784 downwards.
TACGGGAAGCACGTTCAATTGTTTTAAGAAGGCCATATCCTTCAATTCCAAAATAAGCCACGGGTTTGCCAGTTTTTGCAATACCATCAGCAATTTTTTTAGCCCAGTTTGGTTCGATACCAATAATAATTGCTGCGGCAACATTAGGATTAGCTCCGTTTCCAATAAGGGTACGAAAATGTAAATTAAGATCTTCCCCAAATTGTAGGCGACCATATGGATGAGATAAGGCAATTGTTCCTTTTATTATTTTTGCTACTGATTCAGCAGCATTATTTGATAAATCATCAACAGGGATAATTGCTACGTAGTTACGAATTCCTAAGTTACCATTTTCTCTTTTATATGCTAAAATTTTTTCACTCATATTTTCTATCTCCAAATTATTATTTTTTTATCCAATGAATACTTTTTAAATTGTGTGTATGAACTAGGTCGCCTTTGGCTATATCCTTAAAAGCACGACCAATTTTTTCGCCATATTCAATTACAAATTCACCAGCTTTTATGGGATGCAAAGCTATTTTATGTCCTAAAGGAATAGAAGCGGCAGCAGTTATTTCAATAGAACCATTGTCTGTTAGAAATATTCCTTTGGCAATATCGCCTTCGTTTATATTGATTATTGCGACGCCCACGCTATCATTTTTTTCGTGAATTAAGAACTTATGATCTGCCATATTATTTTCTCCTGTTATTAATGATTTCTATAGTACATAAAGTAATTTTTATATTTTATAAACAAATTTTAAATTTAGTGTGGAATTTATTTATAAAATTCGAGCAAGGTCAGAATCAGGATGATTACCGCAACGTCTATAATCATCATGGTCAAGACGTAATCCATATTTTTTTCTAAGATTATGCAAGCCTAAAGCTAAACGAATATAATACTCGAGTGAAGCATTTTTTTGATTGCCAATTACTGATCCTGGACGTGGTGCCCATACAGTAAAGACAACATTAACACCGCTGGAAATAAGATCTTCTGCTTCTGTTAAAACATTTTTTAGAGCCTCATCTTCATCTTTAAAACCATAAGGCTGTGCCAATTCAATACCTGCAACTATACAAGTATTGACATAACCACGTCCAAAGATAGGAACAGCATCTTTAAGCCGCTTTTTCCATTCTTTGTAACCTACCCAGTGAGCTTTTCCAGGGCAAAGCCAATTAAATAAACGTTCATTTAATACTTCAATATCAGGAGTGTAACTTAAAATACCTGTTTGTTCATAGAGTCTACCAAGTTGTTCTGAATTGAAGGCTGTAGCAATTAGTTGGCTGGGGAATTTTTTTGTTTTGAAGTTTTTACCAATTGCTTTTAAAATTTCAATATAATAATCTGTTTCTCTGTCAAATGCATTATTACCGTTATAGTCAGAACCAGATGTCAGACAGATTGCGGTGAAACGGCCATTTTGTTTTAAAGCTTCTTTAACGGTTTCTTCAACATCATCTGGATCTAATCGTGTGGGCATATGAAGTTCCTTTTTTTGTTTTTGCAGATTGTTGACAATATCGCAAAACAGACAATTCTGCTTGTTGCTCCAAAAGAAACAATATCGGTTAGGCATTATGTAAATACGCTGAGGTCTGGCGCTAGCAATTAAATTCATGGGAATACCAGATTTTGTTTTTTGATTGTAAAAATCGGGTTTTGTCCAATATTCTATTTCTTCTAATTCATTTTGCCCATCTACAAGGGTTAGCTTGTCATTCCTTAAATCGACGATATAGGGATTTTGTTCTAGTGGTGTTGGAGTTGTGAGTACAGAGGTACCATCACGCAACATAAATGCTTCAGGACGATGCGTTAGTATACCATCGCGTGTACCAAAAATGTGTGTACCAGCCATCTGATGGATTGTAGGGTCAGCTTTTTCTAAAGCTGCCTGTGTATAATAAATACCACGCCGTTGAATGTCCGTTTTTAACATGACAAAGTATGGAAATTGCGGATATTTATGTATAAGTGTGTTTAATTCATCGGTTGGAGAATATTTATTGGTAGATTTATCTTGCAATAAAAGTGATGTCAATTTATTCGCTCCTTATAAAGCTAGTCTGTCCAAATGTTTAAAGTAAGGCCTTTTGATGCTTTCTTCTTTTTGTCGAATGGATAAAGTTTCATTAATGACTTTATCTGGCTCTAAAAGCCAAACAGCAGCTAGATCTGTGTTATTGTGTTTTTTTAGAGTTTCAGTATAAAAATTTTGAAATATAGGTCCGCTGATAATGCATTTTAGGGGAGTAACCTTTATCTGATATGAAATTTTATTTTCGGCTACAATGAGAACAGTAACAGAGTTTTTGAACCACATGCTAAATGTCATATTTCTATTCGTGGTTGAGGATTCCAAATATTCCAGATATAACAGATTATCATTGTATATTTGCAAGGAATCTTTTGTTACGGTATGAATTTGATTATTTTCGTCTATAGTTGACAAAATTTTTATAGTACTTTCTTTTTGTAATAATTCACGAATTTGAGAGTCTAATAGCATTTTTTATTTTCACTTCCTTGATTTAATATATTGATGTATTAAGTTATACTTTTTAGAATCACCACCCCAAAAAAAATGAAGACTAGGCAAAAGCCCAGTCTTCATTTTTATGATCAACTGTGTAATATATATTTTTTTATTAACAAAAATGTAATTTGGATGAAAGTGTAAATGTATCTTTGTATATAGAATAGCATTTTTTTTATTTAAAATATGTCGTAAGCACGACATATTTTAAATAAAAAAAGATATTTTAATGCATAAATAAAAAGATATTTGAAGATTTTATATGTATAACGTTCGTTGGCTACGGTTATTAAAATAGTTATTTTAACTTAATTAGAAAGCTTACTGTGGATTTTCCTATTCAAATTTTCAAATTAATTTTTAATAGACTAAAGAAAATTTTTTAGTAAAGCATTGCAAAGTGAATATGAGTTTGATATAATAAACATAAATGATATAGATTATCATTATTCGTTGAGATTAATTATTTAGAGGAGGTATATTATGTCATTAATTAACAAGGAAGTCAGCGATTTTTCAACTGACGCTTACTTAAATGAAATGTTTACTACTGTGAGCAAGAAAGATATTCTTGGTAAGTGGTCGGTATTTTTCTTTTACCCTGCGGATTTCACGTTTGTGTGTCCTACGGAACTTGAAGATTTAGCAAACACATATGATAAATTCCAAGAAATAGGTTGCGAAATATATTCTGTTTCTTGTGATACACATTTTGTCCACAAGGCATGGCATGATGCTTCGGATACTATAAAGAAAATAAAGTTCCCTATGTTAGGTGACCCAACAGGTACTTTGGCAAGAGATTTTGATGTACTTATTGAAGCTGAGGGAATTGCTGACCGTGGTTCGTTTATTATTAATCCAGAAGGAAAAATTGTCGGCTATGAAGTTATTGAAGGCAGCGTGGGACGTAATGCTGAAGAACTTCTGCGCAGAGTGCAGGCAGCGCAGTTTGTAGCAAAACATGGTAGTGAAGTATGCCCTGCTAATTGGCATCCGGGAGCGAAAACCTTAAAACCTGGTATTGATTTGGTCGGAGAAATATAAGAAGGACAGCCTGTTGGAATTTGTGTTCGACTTGGTTTTTGGTAAGTGAGCGGACAACAGAATATGAAAATGTGCTTATGGCTGTTTCCTTAAAAACACCCTTTGGAACAAGAAATTGTTTTAAAGGGTGTTTTTATTGCGCCTTATAGGTAGACAGGAGTTAGTGAAATTTTTATTTTGTAGAAGAACTTTTATTTTACATAAGCATAGGGTATACTAGGCATATCCGATGATTAACATTGATAATATGTAATTTTTTTGAAAATTACAATGATATAAAAGGGATTTTAGGTAAATAATGCTAAATATTTTTAACCTTATTATCTGGATATTTACTTAATTTCGCGTAAATTCATTTGGGCGGGACGATATTCGAGACAATCAATATTTGAAGAAGTTATGGAAAACTGAAATTTAGCATAAAATTTGTAAAATAAGTTGAAAGCAGGGTGAATTTATGATTGAAGACAGTAGTAAATTTGAACTTACTGATGAGTTAAAGATCAAAATTGATAAGATTTTGGACGATCATCATCATGATTTTACACAGATCGTAGGTGTTCTTATTGATGTGCAGGATGAGATACCGCAGCATTATATTCCTAAAGTAGTGGCATTTTATATTGCTGAAAAACTTCCGTTGAAATTATCAGTAATATATGACTGTATAACTTTTTATGATGCGCTTAGTGAAAAACCGCGTGGGCGTTATCCAATTGAAATTTGTGATAGTATTGCGTGCAAGGTAAACAATAATGAATTTTTATTAGGAGCACTTAAGGACCTTTTGGGGATAGATTTTGGTACAGTGACCTATGACGGGAGATTTACAATAGAAAAGGTTTCCTGTTTTGGTGCCTGTGATCGTGCACCGGCGGTGCGGATAAATAAAATAGTATACGGACCGTTAAAAACAAAAGAACAGGTACGTAGCTTACTTGAACAATTTGTATAATACGGATGGAGGGAAGAAAATTTATGCAGAATATAAGTTATCTAACAGAGAATTTTGGCAAATATGATGTCTTTTCCATAGACTCATATATCAATATAGGTGGTTTTCAATCGTTGCGAAAAGCAGTCACTATGGATGGGGATGACATTGCGACGATTTTATCTGACGCCAAGATAAAAGGACGTGGCGGGGCAGAATACCCAATGGGCAGAAAATGGAGTCAGGCGCGGGCGGTAAAAAGACCGCATCATTGTGTTGTCTGTAATGCAGATGAAGGTGAAACTTGTACTTTTAAGGATCGTGAACTTATAACGAATGATTCGTTTAATTTGATAGAAGCCATGATCATCGCCGGTTGGGCAGTTAATGCGGAAGATGGTTATATTTATATGCGTGCTGAGTATTCCCATCTGAGACCAAGAATTTTGAATGCGATAAAGCAGGCTGAAGATCGCGGCTTTTTAGGAAAGAATATCTTAGGTACAAATTGGAATTATAAAATACATTTATATAGTGGTGCTGGTGCTTATGTATGCGGTGAAGGAACCGCACTTATTCGTTCGATAGAAGGAAAGGCTGGGAGACCACGTATGAAACCGCCTTTTATGAAACAGAGCGGGCTTTTTACGCGCCCTACATGTATCAATAATGTAGAAAGTCTATCATTGGTACCACATCTTTTACGTGATTCGACACCTTATTTGCAAGTCGGGACAAAGGAATCAACAGGCACAAAGCTTGTCAGCGTGGGAGGCAATGTCAATAAACCGGGAGTGTATGAAATAGCTTTCGGTACTACTGTACGTGAAATAATCTATGGATTGGCTGGAGGAATACAGGGAAACCGTAAAATTAGATTAATCCAGTTTGGTGGTGCTTCAGGCAAGATATCTGATGCAAGGATATTGGATATACCATATAGTTATGAAGCTTTTGCGGCGAATAATTTAATAATAGGTTCCGGTTCTGTATTGGTAATAGATGAACGCACCAGTGTAATTGATTTTCTGCGGTATACACAAGATTTCTTTTTGCATGAAAGCTGTGGGCAGTGCACCCCATGCCGCGAAGGAAATAGGCATATAAGAATATTTTTAGAGAAAATCAAGAACGGTACTTACACGGATGAAGACATACAGACAATGAAAACTTTTGCTAAAGTAATGCCAATGTCTTCGCTGTGCGGTTTGGGAGAGACGGCACAAAATGCCTTGAAATCGGCGTTTAATATCTTTCCAGAAGTTTTTGCATCAAGAAAGCAAACGGAGGCTGTGGGCTGATGGAAGAAATGATAAAATTAAAAATAAACGGGATGCCGGTAGAAGTAAAAAAAGGAACAAAAATATTGCAGGCTGCACAGATGCTGCATATTGATATTCCGCATTTGTGTTATCATCCAGACCAAAGGGTTAAAGCACGTTGTCGTATTTGTTCAGTCGAAGTAATAGGGAAAAAACGTTTGTTGGCGGCTTGTGCTACCGAATGCTGGGATGGTATGGAGGTCTTTACCGATACAAAAGTAGTACGGGATACACAGCGGGGTATTTTGCAGCTTATAATGGCTGACCATGAAGAAAATTGCCTGACCTGTCCGCGTAACGGCAATTGCGTGTTACAGCAGTTATGCAGCCGTTTTAATGTGCTTCGGCCAAACCTAACACATGTTTCTGAAGCAATCCCGGTAAAAACAACTAATCCGAGTCTTGTCCATGATCCGGAAAAATGCGTAAAATGCGGGCGTTGCATACGTGTTTGCAAAGATGTACAGGGAATTGAAGCGATCGGTTTTGCCGGTAGAAGCACTGGCTTGAAAGTAACTACTCCTTACGGTGAAGAATTTAATAAAACAGATTGTGTATTATGCGGGCAATGTACTGTCGTTTGTCCGGTAGGGGCGTTGGTGGAAAAAGATGATACGAACAGGGTACTTGAGGCTGTCTTTAATCCCCATAAAGTGGTTATTGTCCAGACGGCACCTTCTGTACGTGTGGCGCTAGGTGATGCTTTTGGTTTGCCAGATGGCAGTATAGTGACAAAAAAAATGGTTTCAGCACTGCGCATGATTGGTTTTGATAAAGTTTTCGATACAAATTATGGGGCAGATTTGACTATTACAGAAGAAGCAGAAGAACTTATAGACAGATTGAAAAATAATAAAAAGATGCCGATGACTACGTCTTGCTGTCCAGCATGGGTTAATTTTATGGAAAAACATTATCCAGATGAGATCGCGCATTTATCTAGTACAAAATCACCTATGTCTATTTTTTCGGCGGTAGCTAAAACCCAGTATGCCAAACAGGAAAATATAGCACCCGAAAATATTTTTTCTGTAGCCATAATGCCTTGTATAGCCAAAAAATACGAAGCAAAGCGACCGGAATTAGGACGAGGCGGTATAGCAGACACAGACGCTGTTATAACAACGCGTGGATTGATAAAACTGATAAAATATATTGGTATAGATTTCTGTAATTTACCAGAAAGTGAATTTGATAATCCAATGGGAGAATCAACTGGTGCAGGAGCTATTTTTGGAGCTACTGGCGGTGTTATGGAAGCAGCATTACGTACAGCTTACGAATGGATGACCGGTGGTAAACCTATGCCGACACTTGAGTATTTACCGGTACGTGGTTTTGATGGAATAAAGGAAGCCCAAGTGGAAATAGCTGGGCATACTTTGAAAATAGCAGTAGTGCATACTTTGAAAAATGCGGCGTTTATCATGGATAAAATACGCAGCGGTCAATGTGAATACGATTTCATTGAAGTAATGGCTTGTCCCGGTGGTTGTGTAGGTGGAGGCGGACAACCGGTGACAACAACCTTTGCGGTTACTAAAAAACGGATGAAGGCACTTTATATGATCGATCGTAACAGTAAGCTGCGCAAATCACATGAAAATCCGTATTTGAAAAAACTGTATGCGGAATTTTTAGAGAAACCGGGCAGTGAAAAAGCACATCAGTTATTACACACGCATTATCATGCCAGAGAAAAGGAATTTGACTTCAGCAAGTGAAGTTTATGAGTTGAGAGTGTAAGATTAATAAAATACGATGTGGTATTTAATAATTTAAGGTGGAGTATTATTTAGAAAGAAGACGATTTTGTGTACAATCCCAAATCAGAACATGCTGACGATTTTATAAATCATGAAGAAGTTATGGAAACTCTTGATTATGCGGAAAAAAATAAACATAATAAGGCTTTGATTGAAGAAATTTTAGAAAAAGCGCGCAAGGATAAAGGTCTTTCCCATCGCGAAGCATCTGTGCTTTTAGCATGTGATATACCTGAATTAAATGCGCAAATTTTTAAATTGGCTAAAAGAATGAAAGAGGATTTTTATGGTGATAGAATTGTCTTGTTTGCACCGCTGTATCTGTCCAATTATTGTGTAAATGGATGCGTGTATTGTCCGTATCATGCTAGAAATAAACACATCTGCCGTCGTAAGTTGACGCAGGAAGAAATAAAGACAGAAGTTATGGCTTTGCAGGACATAGGCCATAAACGCTTGGCAATAGAATGCGGTGAAGATCCGGTAAATAATCCTATTGAGTATATATTGGACAGTATTCATACAATATATAATATAAAACATAAAAATGGGGCAATACGCCGCGTAAATGTGAATATAGCTGCTACAACGATTGAAGAGTACAGAATGTTGAAAAAGGCACAAATTGGCACTTATATTCTCTTTCAGGAAACCTACCATAAGGAAAATTATGGTAAACTTCATCCAACAGGACCAAAGCATAATTATGATTATCATACAGAATCAATGGATAGAGCTATGATTGGCGGTATAGATGATGTTGGTTGTGGTGTTTTATTTGGATTATCAACATATAAATATGAATTCGCTGGTCTTTTAATGCATGCAGAACATTTGGAAGCGCGTTTTGGCGTAGGCCCGCATACAATAAGTGTGCCACGCATAAGAAGAGCGGATGATATTGATCCAGCAACATTTGACAATGGCATCTCAGATGATGTTTTTGCTAAAATAGTAGCTTGCATAAGAGTCGCTGTACCTTACACTGGTATGATCGTATCTACACGAGAAAGCCAAAAATGCCGTGAAAAAGTATTAGAACTTGGTATATCGCAGATAAGTGGTGGTTCTAGGACAAGTGTAGGCGGATATGCAGAAGAAGAAACAGAAGAAAACAATTCTAAACAATTTGATGTCAGTGACAGAAGAAGCCTTGATGAAGTAGTTAGCTGGCTTATGAAACGTGATTTTGTTCCTAGTTTTTGTACAGCTTGTTACCGTGCGGGCCGGGTAGGCGATCGTTTTATGAGTTTATGTAAAAGTAGGCAGATATCAAATTGCTGTCTGCCAAATGCATTGCTGACACTTAAGGAATATTTATGTGATTATGCCCAACCAGATACAAAGGCAATTGGCCTTAATGTAATAAATAAGCAGATAGCCAATATTGGTAAGGAAAACGTCAGAAATAAGGTTCGTGAAGAATTGGCACTTATTGAAAATGGGGCTCGAGATTTCCGTTTCTAATAGTGCTGTACAGTAAGAAAGGTGAGGGGCGTTTTATGGATTTGAATGCTGTACCTTCGGCCAATCGTACGCATATTGCTTTTTTTGGCGTGCGCAATGCCGGAAAATCAAGTGTGATGAATGCTGTTACAGGGCAAAATATAGCTATTGTTTCTGATATAAAAGGGACAACGACGGATCCTGTCTATAAAGCCATGGAACTGCTTCCGCTTGGTCCGGTGACAATTATTGACACGCCGGGCATAGATGATGAGGGAACTTTAGGCAAGCTGCGTGTCGAAAAAACGAAACAAGTATTGCGGAAAACCGATATCGCAGTATTGGTCGTAGATGCGACCAAAAATATGACTGCTGCTGATGAAGCTATGCTGGGATTATTTATAGAGCAAAAAATTCCTTATGTAATTGCGTATAATAAAATAGATATGGGGCTTCCGACAGGAAAGATAGATAAAGAGCATGGTATATTTATCAGTACAAAGCAGAATAAGGGGATTTTTGAACTTAAAGAACGGTTGGCGCATTTATTAAAGACCGGAGACGAAAAAACACTGCTTAAAGATATTGTCAGTGCTGGAGATATAGTTATCCTTGTCATTCCTATTGATAAGGCGGCGCCTAAAGGACGGTTGATCCTGCCGCAGCAGCAGACCATAAGGGAAATATTAGATGTTGGGGCGGCAGCTGTGATAACGCAGGATGACAAACTGGCAGAAACAATTGCCAACCTTAAAGTAAAACCGAAAATGGTGATTACGGACAGTCAGGCTTTTGCAAATGTAAACAAGCAAACTCCGGATGATATACTGTTGACATCATTTTCTATATTGTTTTCACGCTATAAGGGGAATTTGCTGGCGCAGATGAATGCGGTAAAAACATTCGACAGCTTGCAAGATGGTGATGAGATATTAATTGCTGAAGGATGTACGCATCATCGTCAATGTGATGATATCGGGACAGTGAAACTGCCTCGTTGGATAAAAAATTATACAGGAAAAGAACCAGTATTTACTTTTTCTAGTGGCACACAATTTCCGGACAGCTTAGATAAATATAAATTGGTTGTCCATTGCGGCGGCTGTATGCTCAATGAGAAGGAAATGCAGTACAGGCTGGCTTGCGCTGCAAGGCAAAATGTGCCGATGACTAATTATGGAACGGCTATAGCTTATATGAATGGTATTTTAAAACGTTCAGTACAGGTGTTTGCTGATGTAGATAAGCGATATGCTGTTCTTTGAAAATAAAGCTGCCACTTGTTTTTATAACGAGTGGCAGCTTTATTAAAATATAGAGCTTATCGTTTTGTGAAGGGAAAATATGTACCGTAGAAATAGCATATATTTAAAATAAATATTTAACAGAAAATTTATAATAGTATTGACACAACTTAATTAGTCTTGTATAATTCAAAATAATAAGTAGGATGGTTACATTAAGTTGGCTACACCGTGCAAACAGTTTATCAGATACTGTTTGCGGTGTAGCCAATTTTTTTGTCTGGTCTTATGCTATATTTTATCCGCGTTTTGGATGGTTACATTAAGTTGGCCAAACCTTCAAAATTATTTTGGAGGGAAAATAATGAAAAAAGAGTTAGCAGTATTAGGATGTTTTACCGTAATGTTTTGTAGTGGGATACAGGGTGTAGAGGCTGCCCCTGGATTTTTTCAAGATGTACCATTGAGTGATTGGTCTTATGGAGCGATCAATGAACTTATTGCTACAGGACATGTTAGTGATTATAGTGAGCCAATACCGCAAGATCGTGTTATGAGCCGCATGGAAGTCGCTATGGTTGTTGATGAAGCTATGCAGAATATTAAAGAGTTTACGCCTGCCGAGCAAGAGACGATTAAGAAACTGAATAAAGAATATTACTATGATGTTAAGAAGATACAACTGTTGTCAAAACTTGACAGTATAGATTTGGAACAGGATGTGAATAAAGAGACAGGTGTAACTTTTACAGAAGAAGAAAAGGCTGGATTGAAGAAGGCAGCGGCTTTTGCGGACAAGTTCTCTATTGATGGATATGCCCGTTTTCGTAATGATCATTATTTAAAAAATACGGGCAGGACAACCCGTGCCAATATGGTTCATGTGCAAGTTAACACAACATATAAGGTGAATGATAATTGGCAAATACATACTGACCTTGGTTACCGCAATTCTTTTAGTGGTTTTGATGAAACCAAATCTGCTTCGCCAAGTGAAAATCAGACAGGTACTACTATGGATACATATATAACAGGGCGTATGGTGGACAATGTTCTTGGAATTAAAGTTGGTAAGTGGAATGAATGGAATGTTTATGGGTGGGGAATGGATATAGACTGTGACTTCTCTGGGGTACAACTTGATTATGGTAAAAAAGATTTTAAAACTTATTTAACAATGGGGAAGATGGATCTTTGGGACAATGCCATGGGTGGTGACCGTGAATATGAACGAGTTACCAGTTTGCGCTCTTTCTATTCGTTTGATGAGAAAAATGATATTAATTTCGGTGTTTCATGGAGCACGGCTATGGCTAGCCGGTATCAAAATCCTGATCAGGGCCGTGTCTTTTATTACTATACTCATGCACATCATAAATTTGATAATAATTGGGATTTGCGTGTAGGCATAATCAATAGTAATGCAGAGCGAGATAATACGGCAGTTGCCTATACTAAGACGAAGGCACCAGGACGTTGGTTGCAGCTTCAATATAAAGGAGCTAATCTTCAAGATCCTGGTTCGTATGGTGTTACTGCTACTTATCGCTATGAACCAGCGCTTAGCTGGCCGACTGTAACAGATTGGTGCGGGCTCAATGAGCGTTTTGTTCGTGTCGGTGTGAGCTGGGTACCTGCGAAAAATATCCTCTTAGATACATTCTATACATGGGCAAGAGAAATTGATACAGGGTCGAAAGATGACATGTTCCGTTTTCAGGCACAATTTTTCTTTGGTTAAAATGTAGAATTACGTAGTAACAGATATCGAAGTATTTGTTTAAAGAGTATAGTAATAAATTCTGGATGGTGACATTAGGTTGGCCAAACCTTCAAAATTATTTTGGAGGAACATTTATGAAGAAATATGAGCAGTTGGCAAAGACTATTATGGAAAATATTGGCGGAGAAAAAAATGTTATATCGGTTACCCATTGTATTACACGCTTGCGATTTAAACTGCATGATGAAAACAAAGCAAAAACTGAAATTCTGAAAAGTACAGATGGAATTGTTACAGTGGTGCAAAGTGGTGGACAATATCAGGTCGTTATTGGTAATGCTGTCGGTGATGTTTACGATACAATTTTAGATGTTTTTGGGATTTCTGCTAATAAGGAAGCAGGGAACGATGTAGCAAACAAAAAAATAGGATTATTGGATAGATTTATAGATACCGTATCTGGCATTTTTACACCAGTTCTTGGTGTATTGGCAGCTAGTGGTATGGTTAAAGGATTTACTGCATTGCTGGTGGCGTTGTCAATTATTGATGCTAAGGGTGGCACATATCAAATTTTAACAACAGTCGGTGATGGATTTTTTTATTTTTTACCGATCTTTCTTGGTCTTACGGCTGCACGCAAGTTTAAAATGAGTGAGTTCACAGCTATGGGGGTAGGAGCTGCCCTTGTTTATCCGACACTTTCAGCAATTATGAAAGGACAGACACTGTATGAGTTGATGGGAGGAACATTATTTGCCTCTCAAATTAAAATAGAATTTATTGGTATTCCTGTTATTTTAATGAATTATGCGTCCAGTGTAATTCCAATTATTATTGCAGTTTATTTTGGTGCAAAGATTGAACGTATAATTGCTAAATTTATGCCAACGGTATTAAAGGGGTTTATGGTACCTTTTTGTACGTTACTTATAGTTATACCATTAACTTTTATCGTAATTGGGCCGATAGCAACTTGGGCTGGGCAGCTTGTTGGGGCAGTTGCAACAGGAATTTTTAATCTTAGTCCAGTTCTCGCCGGAATTTTTATTGGTGGCTTATGGCAAGTATTTGTTATGTTTGGTCTGCATTGGGGTCTTGTGCCTATCATGCTCAATAATGTGTCGGTTATGGGATTTGACCCAGTGATTGTTACATATTTTGGAGCTACATTTGCACAAATTGGTGTTGTACTTGCAATTATGTTGCGCACAAAAGATAAAAAACTTAAAGCTTTGGCAGCTCCGGCATTTATTTCCGGAATTTTTGGGGTGACAGAACCGGCTATTTATGGGGTAACGCTGCCACGTAAGAAGTACTTCATCATTAGTTGTATTGGTGCGGGTATTGGCGGGGCTGTTATAGCTTTCTTTGGAGTAAAGTTATTTGTTTTTGGTGGCCTTGGAATATTTGGCTATCCTTGTTTTATTAATACAGTAACAAATGATGTTAGTGGTATGTATTACGGCATATTAGCATCAGCAGTATCTTTCCTTGCTGGTTTTGTAATAACGTTTCCGATCTACCGGGATGAAAAAAATATAACGATGACATCCTCTACTGCAGGGAAAGAGCAAATTGTAAAACAAGAAATTATTAAGACACCGATTATGGGTAAAATTGTACCATTGGGGGATGTACCAGATGAAGCGTTTGCTTCAGGAGTGCTGGGTAAAGGAATCGCAGTTGATCCGCTCAATGGACAGGTTATTGCACCAACGGATTGCACAGTTGTCACTCTTTTTTCGACTGGACATGCGGTAGGCTTGATTACAGATAAAGGAATAGAACTTCTTATACATGTTGGTATTGATACAGTAAAACTCGAAGGAAAATATTTTACAGTTAAAATTAAGCAAGGAGAACATGTAAAAAAAGGACAGATACTTATTGAATTTGATGTAGAAAAAATTAAAGCGGCAGGATATTCTACTATTACACCAGTGTTGGTAACAAATCATACAGAGTATCTTGATATTATTCCCACAAATAAAAAAGAAATAAAGAAGGATGATACTTTAATTACAGTCGTTATATAAATTAGGGTAAAGCAAGGATAAATTCCTTTTTGCATTTTTAGGAGAGAGATCATGATGAATATTAGAAAATTCCTTATTGGCGTGCTTATGTTTGGAATGCTGTCTGGTGTAAATACTATCGTGTCTGCTGCTACAGTAGCACCTTCATACCGCACAGTTACAGAAGTCTATGATTGGGGGGCGGCAATTTCTAAGGTGATTGTCGATCTTGGTGAGGTGGTTCCTGCAAATGCAGTAGATAATACTTCATTTAAAGTTTATGCGAAGCGTATATTAGCAGAAGGAACGACTACGCCAAAACAGGCTTTACAGATAAAAAACAGTATTCAATTGGGTTCAGCGGCACAAAAGGATAGTGATCTTGAAGGTTATCGCGAAATTACAAAGACTTATGTATCTGATAGTGAAGGTAAAGCCATTGATAAGGGACGTTATGTCACTATTGAGTTAAAAGTGGGGCCTGATATTGCACTTAGCTCAGCACTTAATTTTGACCTAAATAGTTTTTTTAATAATTGGGTAAAACCAGAATATACAATTACGCAAATGAAAACTGTTGGTTCAGTTAAAGGGCTTGTTGTTGATAATAATAAAGGCAATATACGTCCAATAGTTGATAAGTTTAATTATGCGCATAAAAGTTTTGACCATTTACCTTATGGCTACGCAAGCTATGAACCAAAGGATAATGAAAAGCATCCGTTAATTATTTGGCTTCATGGTATGGGAGAAGGGGGAACTGATAGTCCATCAATCCCAATTTCAGCAAATAAGGCGGATATGTTTGCTGATGATTCGCTACAATCGCACTTTAATGGAGCCTATGTACTTATACCGCAGGCTCCTACTTATTGGATGCATGGATATAAAAGTTTTGGAGATGGGACATCTATATATGAAGAAAGCCTTATGCAGCTTATTGAAAGCTATGTTACTGAGCATCCTAATATCGATAAAAGTCGCATTTATATAGGTGGAGATTCAAATGGTGGGTATATGACAATGCTAATGATACGCGATTATCCAGAATATTTTGCCGCGGCATTTCCGACTTGTGAAGGTTTGGCGGATAAATTGATTAGTGATGCGGATATTGAAACATTCAAGAAAACACCTATATGGTTTATTGCAGCAAAGACAGATACGATACTTCCTCCAGCAGATTATGTCATACCGACATTTCAGCGCTTAAAGGCCGCTGGTGCTACAAATGTTCATTTTAGCTTTTTTGATAATGTTGTTGACCAGACAGGATTGTATAAAAAAGATGATGGGACAGCCTTTGAATATCCGGGACATTGGTCATGGATTTATGTATACAATGATAAATGTGAAGAAGATATTGGAGGAAAAACTGTAAAACTTATGGACTGGCTTGCAGCACAAAAAAAATAATATTATTAAAAGGAGCTTAAAAACAATGACAACATTTCCAAAGAATTTTTTATGGGGCGGTGCAGTCGCTGCTAATCAGTGCGAAGGTGCATATAATGAAGATGGTAAAGGACTGGACATCCAAGATATCATGCCACGTGGAATTAAAGGATTACCTACGGATAAACCGACAATGGATAATATGAAACTTATAGGGATTGATTTGTATCATCGTTATAAGGATGATATAAAACTTTTTGCAGAAATGGGGTTTAAAGTTTTTAGAACATCAATTGCATGGAGCCGTATTTTCCCGAATGGTGATGATGCGGAACCGAATGAACAGGGGCTTGCTTTTTATGATGCACTTTTTGATGAATGCCATAAGTATGGAATTGAGCCGTTGGTGACTATCTCACACTATGAGACACCACTGCACCTTGCCAGAAAATATAATGGTTGGGTAAGTCGTGATCTTATTGGTTTTTATGAAAATTATGTACGTACAATTTTCATGCGTTATGGTAAAAAGGTTAAATATTGGTTGACCTTTAATGAGATCAATTCAGTGCTTCATGAACCGCTTATGAGTGGTGGTATTATGACACCAAAAGAAAAATTGACTTTGCAAGATCTTTATCAGGCGGTTCATCATGAACTAGTAGCTTCAGCATTGGCAACAAAGATTGGACATGAAATGATGCCAGAAGCAAAAATTGGTTGTATGGTGCTTAGCATGCCAATTTATCCGTTGACACCACATCCAGATGATGTTATCGCGGCAATGAAGGCAGACCATATGAACTATTTCTTTGGAGATGTACATGTTCGAGGACAATATCCGGAATATATAAAACGTTATTTTAGAGAAAATCATATTGAATTGCAAATAGAAGATGGAGATGAAGAAATTCTTAAACACACTGTAGATTTCGTTTCTTTTAGTTATTATATGAGCGTTTGTGAAACTGCTGACTTGGAAAAGAAGAAAAAGGGAAAAGGAAATCTTATGGGAGGTGTGCCAAATCCTTACCTTCCTTCATCTGAATGGGGTTGGCAAATTGACCCACAGGGTATCCGGTATATTCTCAATATGTTTTGGGATCGTTGGCAGAAACCATTGTTTATTGTGGAAAATGGATTAGGTGCAATGGATGAACTTATAGATGATGAGCAGGGTGGCAAAACGGTACAAGATGATTATCGTATAAGTTATCTTAATGATCATCTTGTGCAGGTCAATGAGGCTATTAAAGACGGTGTATCCGTTATGGGATATACGACTTGGGGATGTATAGACCTTGTTAGTGCATCGTCGGCAGAATTTAAAAAGCGTTATGGTTTTATCTATGTCGATCGTCATGATGATGGAAGCGGAACGTTGGCGAGATATAAGAAAAAGTCGTTTTTCTGGTATAAAGATATCATCGCTTCTAATGGCGATATGTTGAAAAAATAAGTATAAATTATTATCAATAAATGAAGATAGATTGCTAGATCAATGAATATGTATAGATATAGTTTTCAATAGAAATTAAGCTATGGATAAATTATAGGTAATAATTTATCCATAGCAAAGGCGGGATAGGATGATACGTTTGAAATTAATAATAAAAAAATATATGTATATTATACTTATATCTTCTTTTATTTATAGTACTTTGGGAAATCCTAAT
The DNA here is from genome assembly GCF_004341685.1 of Pectinatus cerevisiiphilus. Classification (GTDB taxonomy): domain Bacteria; phylum Bacillota; class Negativicutes; order Selenomonadales; family Selenomonadaceae; genus Pectinatus; species Pectinatus cerevisiiphilus. The sequence continues at coordinate 134,676 of NZ_SMAA01000005.1, read as the reverse complement.
ATGGCGCTTGCCTCAACTAACGATTTTTCACTGGAGAATTTAAAAGTGGAGCATATGGTAGAGCCAATAGGATTGGATGTGAAGCAACCGCAATTTAGTTGGAATTTGAAGTCGATAGAGGGAGTAAGAGGTATTTCACAAAAAGCTTATCAGCTTGTCGTTAAGGATGTGCAGGGAGTAGTTCTTTGGGATACTGGGAAAATAGTAGATGGTGCATCTATTGGTATAAAATATAACGGGATAGAGTTAAAACCAGAAAATAGGTATAATTGGACGTTAAAGGTTTGGGATCAAAAGGATGAAACGCAAGAAAAAAGTTCATGGTTTGAAACCGGATTAAACATGCAACGCAATGGTTTAGGAAATTGGGACAATGCCAGCTGGATTGGTGGACAAAATAAAGAATTACCATTGTATTCACAGAGTTTAGCTGTATTTCGTGTAAAATATGTATTACAAATTGCACAAGGTTCAACAAAAGCTAGTTTTATTCTTGGGGCGGATGATAGTCGGCTTATGGATAAAAATAAAAACCTTTATAATCTCCAAAGTGAACCGGATAAAAGTTTTATTAAGCTTGAACTTGATACGGGGAAAGTTAAGGTAGGGGGAGAGGCTTGTATCAATATCTATCGTCAAGGGTATAGCAAGGATGATTCACTTAATCCGCTTACATCAATTGCAATTCCTAAAGCGTTAATAAATGTAGAAAATGAAAATGCAAAACATACAATCGAGATAAGTAGTAATTTTGGTATTTTTAATTTTTGGATTGATGGGACTCAGATTGAATTACCACGTGTAAACTTTTGGACAACGGGAGTAAATGTAAATCCAGTTGGGCCAGGGGGCGATTATATTGCATTCCCGATGGTTGCAAATATAGGGTTTTCAGTTGATAAGGGTGAGAAAGCAAATTTTTCGGATTTGCAGATTTTAAATTACAGGGAACCTCAGAATGCGGTATTTAGTGAAGTCCTGGGATCAGGGACATATACAGGGATATTTTCCCATAAACCAATAAAAGGATTTGCAGTGGGAAACGGGGCATACCATTTAGATGGTGGAACGGATGGTGTATTTATCACAGCAGACCCGTCACATGATTCTATGCCGCTTCTCCGTTCGGTTTTTACAGTAAAAAATAAGAAAATTGCGAGTGCCCGTCTTTATGCTACAGCACGTGGTATTTATGAGGCATATATCAATGGTGAACGTGTTGGTGATGACTATTTTGCACCGGGACTTACACAGTATAATATTACACAACTTTACCAGACTTATGATGTTACTAAATTATTGCAAACAGGAAAGGAAAATGCTATAGGAGCACAACTTTCTGAAGGCTGGTGGAGCGGGGCAATTACTTTTCAAGGAGAAAATTGGAATTATTTTGGCGACCGTCAATCATTCCTTGCTAAGCTGGTTATTAATTATACAGACGGTACGAAAGATGTAATCACAACAAATCCAGAAGATTGGAAATCTTATAAACAAGGACCTGTTGTTCTTGGTAGTTTTTTTCAAGGAGAAGTTTATGATGCACGAAAAGAAAGTGCAATAAAATCATGGACTACAGCGGCATATAATGATTTCCAATGGGATAAGGCTGAAATTGTACCAGTCAATGCACATACAGCTTTCATTGGTGAATGGGCACATTGCATGACGGGGACAGTTACAGAGCAAAATTATGATCATCTTACGTTGGTAGGCCAGACTGGTCCAAGTGTTACAAATGTTTTGACTCTCACTGCTCAAAAGGTTAAAGAAGTACGCCCAGGAGTATTTGTTTATGATATGGGGCAAAATTTGGCAGGAGTGCCACGAATCGTAATAAAAGATGGTAAGCTTGGAAAGAAAATTGTTTTACGTTATGCTGAAATGACATATCCTGATAATGAGAAATCGGGTGAAAATAGAGGAATGATCATGCTTGAAAATATTCGTGGTGCACTTGCGCAGGATACATATATTCTTAAAAATGGGGAAAATGTAATTGCACCGCATTTCACATATCATGGTTATCGATATGTTGAAATTACGGGTATTGACAAGGCATTACCACTTAAATCTGTACAAGCGACAGTATTGAGTTCTATTCCGCAAGTCACAGCTGACTATAAATCTTCTAATCCTGAAATTAATAGATTATGGCAGAATATTGTATGGTCTAGTAGATCTAATTTCTTATCTATTCCGACTGACTGCCCACAACGTAATGAACGTATGGGTTGGTCTGGTGATCTTTCTGTATTTGTCCGTACAGCAGGTTATGTAGCGGATACTGATCAATTTTTGGCTCGTCATTTACAAGCACTCAGAGATTTACAGGATAAAGATGGTCGTTTTGGTGATATTGCGCCGATAGGAAACGGCTTTGGTGGAGTTTTATGGGGAAGTGCTGGAATCACGGTGCCATGGGAATTATATCAACAATATGGGGATAAAGATGTCCTGGCAGAACATTATAATTCCATGAAAAAATACGTCGCATATTTGGATACAAAATTAACTGATAAAGGTCTTTTGGATGAAAATACTATGATGGAATTAGGTGACTGGTTAGGACCGGAATACAATAAAAATGAACCAGCGTTTTTGTGGGCGGTCTATCATGCATACGATCTTTGGATTATGGCCAATGTTGCTGACGTTTTGGGGTATTCTGATGATGCTGTCGTGTATTGGCAAAAATATGCAGAAAGAAAGAAATTTTTCAATAAAACTTTTGTAAATGTTATTACACATAAAACGGTGAAGAGTGATGGAACTTTAATGGATACACAGACATCATATGCGGTACCTTTGGCTTTAGGTATATTTAGTGAAGAAAATATACCATATGCAGCAAAATATCTTGCCGATGCTTGTGTGCGCAAAAATACGGATGATAATAAGATTGAGTATAATTCATATGCACTCATGACTGGCTTTATTGGTACAGCATGGATCAGTAAAGCATTGTCTGATAATGGTTATACGGATATTGCTTATAAAATGCTTGAAAACACTAACTATCCATCATGGCTTTATCCTGTCGAACAAGGGGCAACAACTATGTGGGAAAGACTTGATTCATACACGAAGGAACGCGGCTTCGGTGGAAATAATAGTATGAACTCGTTTAATCATTATTCATTTGGTTCTGTTGGAGCGTGGTTTTATAATTATTCTTTGGGAATTCAACGGGATCCGGTATCACCGGGATTTAAACATTTTATTTTGCAGCCCCAACCAGATTTTAAGGGCAGTATGAAAAGTGCCAGTGGATGCTATGACAGTAGTTATGGAAGAATTGAAAGCGCATGGAAAATTGATAATAATAAATGGTTTTATAAGGCAACTGTTCCCGCTAATACTTCGGCAACACTTTATTTACCAATTAGTAAAGAGGCAACTGTTCTTGAAAGTGGGAAACCATTAACGGAAAGTGATGGGGTTGTATTTATAAAATATGAAACGGGAAAAGCTGTTTACCATCTTCAATCCGGAATATATCAATTTACAATAAAGATGTAATGCAAACACGGTCACTGAGAAAATAATTAGTGACCGTAGTTTATTACATATTTGAGTAATTTGGAGTAAAAAGAGAATGGGGTATTAGTACCATGGAACATGGAGTGGTATCAAGATAGTGAAGGAAACAGCTATGACTTTGCATATGGAATGAATTGGAATGGTGTTATTAATGATTCAAGAACTGTAAAATATAATGTTCCATTATTTACACCCGAAAGGGAGCTTATCTTCCATGAACTGGCGCAGGTCAAGTGTCTGCCCATCTGTGACAAAAGTACCATCTCCATTAGCATGGAATCTGCGCTGTTCCTTATGTTCATCATCGTACCAGGCATGGATGCCTTGTAAGACAAAAAAGTTTTGTGCTTCTAAATAATCAGTCACTTTACATTCAATACAGGCAAGACATTCAGCTATGAGAGGTGCTTTAGTAGCTTTTGCTGGCAGGGCGGTTAGGCCAAATTTTTGGAATTTGTCGATGTTCTTACCGGAGCAGTCGCCGATGCAAACTGTTTTTTCGGCAAGTTCTACAGTAGGAATAGCTAGGACGCATTCTTTATTCTTGAGCAATGCATCAAATGAATAATTCCATGGACCAGTTGCCAAAGCGATCCTAGGCGTAAAGTCAAGTACCATATGCCAGGTTAAGGTCATAATGTTATAATTGTCGTTGTTATAGGTTGTCACCAAAACAACAGGTCCTGGTTCAATAAAAGTAAATGCTTTTTCAAGCGGATAGGATTTCATAGCCATTGTAAATCATCCTCCTGTCAATAAGAAAATTATGTAAATTAAATAGTTAATAGGAAACGCCATACAATAATACTATCACCATCATAGTATTATTGTATGGCGTTTTCAACAGTTTGTGTGTAAATGATAAATTAATTTTTGCTCGATAAAATTTAATATTTTTATATATGTAAATTATGCATGAACTTTATGCAAGGCTAAATATTTTTTCCAAAAAAGAACGTTGGATAAAAGCAGAGCTAATATGATGACAACACTCAAAAGCATTACGACACCAACCCAACCATGCCATATTAGAAATTTACCACCTAATGCGCCAATGATACTTGATCCTATGTAATAAAAGAGTAAATATAATGCGGAAGATTGTGCTTTACCGGTGGGGCTTAGCTTTACAACCAAGCTGCTGGCGATAGAATGACTGCCAAAAAAGCCGAAGGTGAAAAGGGCAATACCAAATACTTTTAACCAAAGCGGCATGAAGAGTGTGGTGAGTACACCGGCGAGCATAAAGCATAAAGAAACATCGAGCATTTTGAAAGCACCCTTGTTATTGGCAAGACGTCCCATCAGTGTTGAGCTAAAAGTACCAACAAGATAAATTACGAAAATGAAGCCGACAATAGTTTGACTTAGCGAATAGGGCGGATTTATCAATGGATATTCTACATAATTGTACAAGGCCACAAAACTTCCCATGATAAGAAAGCCTATTATATATATGCATAGTAAATTACCAACTTTGAGGTTTACGGAAAATTGATGCATAATATCATGAATTTCAAGAGAGCGTTTGGTAAAATTGCGAGAAGCAGGAAGGTTTTTAAAAAACCAGATGCTTATCAAAAGGCTTAGCAAGCTTAAAGCGGCGATTGCTGTATGCCAGGAAAAGAAGTCAGCCATAGTGCTGATGATGATTCTGCCAAGAAGACCGCCAACGGAGTTACCGCTGACAAATATCCCCATTACGATCCCAGTAATAGCTGGTTGGAATTCCTCTTGTATATAGGTCATGGCAATAGCTGGATACCCCGCAAGAAATATTCCTTGCAGGATACGCAAGGGCAATATTATTGTGAAATTATCTGTAAAAGCGATGATGCCGGTTAAAATGGTAGAACCAATAAGGGAGATACTCATTATAGTCTTTCTCCCAAATTTGTCTGAGAGGGAAGGGGTAACAAGCATAGCAACAGCAAGACTGGCGGTCGCTGTAGAGATAGATAAACTTGCAGTGGCGGGAGAAATGGAAAACTCTGAGGAAAAAATAGGAATAAGCGGTTGATAGCAGTAGAGCAGGGCAAAAGTTACAAAACTGCCGAAAAATAAAGCAATAATTGTAGACCAATATTCTTTATCGCTTTTTTTAATGAAATTAGAAGACAAGATTATGCAGTCCTTTCAATGGAGTAAATAAAATTTAATGATAGATACATTGTAATAAAGTGTTTTGATTGAGAAAAATTTGTTTGATAAAATTTTTAGGATTGATATATGGTTTCATTCAATATCTTTTTTTACATGCATGGTTAGTAAGGCTTTAATTTTTTCCTTTGTACTAGTAGTGGGCGTGTTAATATATATTTTAAAATTATTTTCTGGCGTTAAAAAAACTGTATGTTCAAAGAATAATTTACCTGCAAGGGGATGCTTGATGATTTTTTTTATTTCGTGTTCTGCAGCTACATCGTGCAATGGCCACCATTTATTAAAATATTTACTTTCTTTTTGTAGTGCGGCTATGAATTCCTTTAACCATTGGTCATTAAGGATTTCAGTACAAGAAACACGAAAAACTGCAAGCATTTCCTTGGCCTTTTCTGGCCAATTAGTAAAACGGCTTTGATATTCTTTATTAGTGAACATTAATTTTATAATGTTTCTGTCGGTAATGTCTAGTTTACTAAAATCGATGAATATAGTACTGGCTGCTTTATTCCATGCTATTACGTTCCAATACTTGTCCAGCATAGTAGATGGTGAATAAAGAAGGCTGTCTAATACATTTTGAAACATGGTATTTGTTGGTTCTTTGAATAAAGCATTTTTGGAAGGTGTTGTTTGGGATAGGCCAAACAGATAGGATATTTCATGGGCGTTTAACATCAAGGCATTAGCAATACTCTGCAATACTTCATCTGAAACTTTTATAGGCCGCCCTTGTTCCAACCATGTATACCACGTAACACTGACACCTGCTAACATCGCTACTTCTTCTCGTCTGAGACCAGGTGTACGACGCCTGGAATTGCTTGGCAGGCCAACTTGGGCAGGGCATATTTTTTCTCGCCGTGTTTTTAAGAAATTTCCCAACTCTTTACGCAAGGTAACATTGTTATCCAAAATAACATCCCCCTAAATATACTGATAGAATTTATACTATGATAATTAAACTTATTGTAATAGGATAAATTTATTGTATAGTTACTTATGTAAAAGGGCAAGATAAACTTATAAAAGAGAGTAAAGGAAGATTTTATGGAGAAAAAGTCTAAGGATAACAAAAAGTGCATTGCGGAAAATCAGCCTCAATTGACTAAAAAATTGATATGGATAATGGCAATTGCGAGTGGGACAGTAACGGCAAATCTTTATTATTTACAACCAGTGCTGTATCAACTGGCGGCTGATTATCATATTTCACAATCAAGTGCTGGCTTAACTGTGACATTGACCCAAATCGGGCTTGCATTAGGCTTTTTCTTTATATTACCATTGGCAGATATATTAGAGAAACGACGGCTGGTTATGGGGGTATTATTTTTTTCAAGTTGTGCATTGCTTACAATATATTTTTCACCTAATTTGCAGATAACAGTTATGGCATCTTTTTTTGTTGGGTTTACTTCAGTAGCTGGACAAATTTTACTTCCCTTTGCTGCACAACTGGCTGCACCTAAAGATAAAGGTAGAGTTATCGGCAGTATTATGAGTGGAATATTAACAGGAATACTTCTTTCCCGTGTATTTAGTGGATTTGTTGCACAGTTATACAATTGGCATACGATATATCTTATAGCGGCATTGGGAATAATTGTTTTAATGGTTGCCTTGTACGTTGAATTACCTGTATGTAATGCTTTAACAAAAATGAATTATGGAGAATCAATGCGCTCTATTGGTCCGATAATTAAAGAGTTTGGAGTGTTGCGCAAAACTAGCCTTATCGGTGCTATGGCATTTTGTGCATTCAGCGCATTTTGGACTTCACTTACATTTTTATTGCAGGAGTATTATCATTTAGGGGCAAATTTTGCTGGTCTATTTGGTTTAATTGGTATTACAGGGGCATTGCTTGCACCCTTGGCAGGAATGATTTCAGATAAAAAAGGACCTAACTTCACTATAGGGATAAATATATTAATTATAATTTTTTCATATATAATATTTATGACCTGTGGTTATCATCTATGGGGATTGATATTAGGTGTTATTTTATTGGATATTGGAGTGCAATGCTGTAATGTTAGTAGTCAGGCTAAAATACAACAGTTGAGCGAAAAAGCGCGTAGCCGTATTACAGCGATATATATGATTATGTTTTTTGTGGGCGGTGCATTGGGGTCTTTTGCGGGTGCGTGGAGCTTTCAGCATTTTGGTTGGATGGGCGTGTGTGTAGTCGGCTTGGTATCACAAATTATTGCAATGGGAGCATATTTAGCGAAAGAATGAATGAAAAGAGGAAGAATGTCGACGTTTTGGGCGTCATACATCTTCCTCTTTCAATTCATTTTACTATATGTTTGCCGTTTATAAAATATTTTTGCCAATAAGTATCATCAAGCTGGTCAATACGTACACCACGACTAGTAGAAGCATGGATAAACTGGTTTTTTCCCAGATAAATACCGCAGTGGCTTATACCTGTCAAATCGGTTGCAAAAAATACTAAGTCACCGGGTTGTAATTGAGCCGCAGGGACTTTTTCACCAACTTTATATTGTTCATCGGCAGTACGTGGAATATCAATATTATTTTGTTTGAATACATATTGCAGATAGCCGGAACAGTCAAATCCCTTAGGTGTTTCGCCACCATAAACATATGGTGTTCCCATGTATTTCTTTGCTGTAGAGATGATGGAATTTACTTTACTGCGGGGAAGAAAAGTCGCCGTTTCAGGGACACGTTGGGCGCGTATGGAAGCAATGACAGCTTCCTCTGACTGGGGCTTTTTTCTTCTAGTATTATCAGAAGATTGAGGATTGGTTTGTGTCGGGATAGTAATGGTCACCGGTGGTTGGGAGATGGGAACTGTTGTAATCGGGTTATCATTTTGTGGTGTCACAACAGTTGGTGTACTGACAACAGGTGTTGTGGCACTACCTTGGCTGGATTTTTCTGTCAGCAATGACCAGGTTTGGCGGTCAACGATACCTGTATCAGGCAAATTATTATCAGACTGAAAAGTTTTAACAATTTCTTGTGTAGTTTCGTCAAAAACACCTGTTATATTAATGGTGTAATTTTCTTTTTGCAACAGTTGCTGCAACAGAGTTACATCGTGTCCCGCTGAATGCAGTTTTAGGATTGGCGCAGCGTGGACAGTGGCAATCGCTGTCAATAAAAAGACAAATAGGGTGGGAATGATAAGTCTGATAGTTTTCTTCATGGCTGAAAAAATCCTTTCTGTTCTCAGTCATGCAATATATGCTGCAACCCCTGTTTTAGTAAAACAACAACATGGTTATCGTCCAGCGAATACCATGCTTCCTTGCCTTCGCGACGAAATTTTACCAGACGGGCACTGCGTAGGATACGCAGTTGATGCGAGATGGCCGATTGTCCCATCTGTAATGTTGCAGCTATATCGCAGACACACATTTCATCATTTGATAAGATCGTCAATATTCTTATGCGAGTAGGGTCGCCAAGAATTTTAAAAGTGTCGGCCAAGCGGCCGGTGGTTTTTTCATCTAAAAGATGCAACTTCGATTTATTGATCATGTCTTGATGCACATGGTAGATTTCACACATATCACAGTCTTTATTTTCTAGTTCTTTTGACATGGATTCTCCTTGTTGTACAGGGAAATAATAGTTAATCACTTATAGTATAACAGAATTTTTAGATGGCGACAAAGTAAATTCTTATTTTAATTTTTAAATAAACTTGACAACTTTACATCTTGCTAGTAAAATATAAATCAAAATTAATATCTGCCTTAAGAAACCGTTGATGCGGAGATAAAAATACATCGTGCACTTACAGAGAGTTGTCATTGCTGAGAGATAACAGGACGCAGGGTATTAAATGGACCGCAGAGGGCACAGTCAAAGGGAGAGCCGGGAGGTTCTGCCAAGTATTCTGTGACGTAGCACAGGCGTTAGTTGTGAGGGATATGTTAGTATCCTGCATGAGAGGGAAGGTCTTTTCCAAGCAAGGTGGCACCGCGAGTAAGCAAAATACATACTCGTCCTTGACAAAGTGATTTGTCTTAGGGCGGGTATTTTTATTTGTCTATTTATTTTAAAGGGGTGCAGAAAATGGTCGAATATAAACCTAGTTTGACGGAATTGCAAAAGATTGCAGCTGAATATGATATATTACCGGTGAGCCAAGAACTTTTTGCCGATATTAAGACACCGATAGCGGTGTTGAAGGCAATGAAGAACGTCAGTGATTGCTGTTTTTTACTCGAAAGTGTAGAAAGCGGTGAAAAATGGGGACGTTATTCTTTTTTAGGATTTGATCCGTCGGTGGAAATAAAATGTAAAAATCATGAAATGACGATTAAGGATAGAAAAGGTGAAAGAACTTTTTATACGGAAAATCCGGCAAAAGAGCTGCGGGATCTATTACAAACATATAAAAGTCCGCGGTTTGATTTTTTACCGCCTTTAACGGGTGGACTGATCGGTTATTTTTCTTATGAATATATACGCTATAGCGAAAAGAAACTCGACTTTGCTGGTAAAGAACAGGATTTAAATGATGTCGATTTAATGCTTTTTGATAAGATTATTGCCTTTGATAATTTAAAACAAAAAATATTTTTGATTGTTAATATACGGACTGATGACGTCGTCAATAATTATAAGAAGGCGCAAAAAGAATTGGCTGATTTGGCTGCACTGGTAAAGAACGGTGCACCGCGCAATGAACAAGCTGGCAGACTTACAACATCATTCAAGGGAGAAATGACTGCTGATGAATATAAAAAGCTGGTCGAAAAGACAAGAAAATATATAAAGGAAGGCGACATTTTCCAGGCGGTTCCTTCCAATCGTCTGGAAGCGGGTTTCAAAGGAAGCCTGCTTAATGCATACAGGGTATTGCGTACAACAAACCCATCGCCGTATATGTTTTATTTGAGCGGTAGACAAATAGAATTGACTGGGGCTTCACCGGAAACACTGGTGAAACTAAAAGACGGTGTCTTGTCTACCTTTCCGATTGCCGGCACCATGCCACGGGGGAAGACAGCAGCAGAAGATGCGGTACTGGAAGAAAAATTATGCCATGATGAAAAAGAATTGGCAGAACATAATATGCTGGTTGATTTGGGCAGAAATGATCTTGGAAAGATAAGTGAGTTTGGTACGGTACAGGTAAAAAATCTTCATAAGATAGAACGTTTTTCCCATGTCATGCATATAACATCGGCAGTTAACAGTAAAATACGCAGTGATAAAGATGCACTTGATGCTATAGCCGCTACATTACCGGCAGGAACATTGTCAGGAGCACCTAAGGTCAGGGCGGTACAGATTCTGCATGAAATAGAAAAGAGTATGCGTGGTATCTATGGTGGCGCTATCGGTTATATTGATTTTACAGGGAATATGGATGTCTGCATTGGGATACGCATGGCTGTGGTTTATGATGATAAAGTGTATGTCCGCTCTGGTGGTGGGGTTGTCTTCGACAGTGTACCGGCATCAGAATATATGGAGTCGCAGAATAAAGCAAGAGCTATGATTGAAGCTATTGAAAAAGCACAGGAGGTCGGTGAATAATGTTATTGCTAATAGATAATTATGATAGTTTTTCGTATAATCTATACCAGCTGTTAGGTGAAATTGGTGCTGATATAAAGATCATCAGAAATGATGAACTGACAGTTGAAGAAATCAAAAAACTTGCACCGGCACAGATTGTATTGTCTCCGGGACCGGGCAGACCAAAAGATGCTGGTGTCTGTGAAGAGGTAGTACGCAGATTGGGCGGTCAAATACCGATACTTGGTGTTTGTCTGGGACATCAGGCTATCGGTGAAGCTTTTTCAGCTACGGTAGGTTATGCAAAGAAAATAATGCACGGTAAAAAAAGCATGATTGAGGTGACCGCGGATATGCCTATATTTAAAGGGTTACCTCACCAATTTGCAGCTGCCAGATATCATTCATTGGCGGTTGACAAGAAGAGTATCCCTTCTGAACTGATCGTGACAGCGCAGACAGATGACGGAGAAGTGATGGCAATGAAGCATCGCCAATATCCGATATATGGCTTGCAGTTCCATCCAGAATCTATTTTGACATTTGGCGGGAAGCGTATTTTACAAAACTTTTTACAGATAGGCGGTGCTGTGCAATGATAAAGGAAGCAATCCATGAAGTAGTAAATGGTAAAGATCTTGATTATCAAATGGCTAACAATACCATGTTGGAAATAATGGAAGGAAAGGCTACCAATGCACAAATTGGTGGTTTTTTAACAGCCCTTCGCTTGAAAGGGGAAACGGTGGACGAGATTGCGGCTTGTGCGGCTGCTATGCGAAAGAAATGTATTCCGGTGGATCACCGTAACCCTGATGTTTTGGAAATAGTGGGCACTGGTGGTGATGAAGCCAATACCTTTAATATTTCCACCACAGCTTCTTTTGTCGTAGCAGCTAATGGAGTGACTGTAGCCAAGCATGGTAACCGCAGTGTCTCAAGTAAATGCGGGGCAGCCGATTGTTTGGAGTCGTTAGGGGCAAAGCTGGAACTCGGTGCCGCGCAAAATGAAAAAATGTTGAATGATATTGGCTTGTGTTTTATGTATGCACCTGTTTATCATGCATCAATGAAGTATGCAGCGCCTGTGAGAAAAGAACTTGGCGTTAGGACTATTTTCAATATACTGGGTCCGTTAAGTAATCCGGCGGCGGCAGATATTCAGCTTATGGGGGTTTATGATAAAGCACTTATCCGCCCAATGGCAGAAGTTTTAGCTAAGCTGGGGGTAAAAAAAGGTGCTGTAGTATACGGAGATGGACTTGATGAAATAACTGTATGTGGTAAAACAACCGTATGTGAAATTAACAATGGCAATTTTAATGAGTATATAATAGATCCAAAGGAATATAATATAGAGTATGCCAAACTGCCTGAACTGGTAGGCGGTGCAGGACCGGAGAATGCGCAAATTACGAAAAAAGTTTTAACAGGAAAAAAAGGTGCGAAGAGAAATGCCGTATTATTAAACGCTGGAATGGCTTTGTATTTAGCAGATTGTGCGGCAGATTTGGCAGAAGGAATCACAAAAGCGGCAGCTAGTATTGATAGTGGTGCCGCTTATAAAAAAATGGAAGAATTTATCAAAACAACCAATGAGGTGTGATGCATGATTTTGGAAAAAATTGCGGCAAGAACACGTAGCCGTGTGGATGAGTGCAAACAAAAAAAATCACTTGAAGAAGTAAAAAAAGAAGCACAGGCAAAGGACAAACACGAAGCTTTTTTATTCGAAAAGGCTTTGCGCGGCAAAGATATTTCTTTTATTTGCGAAGTAAAAAAAGCATCACCGTCAAAAGGCATTATAGCAGAAGATTTTCCGTATCTTGACATTGCCAAAGATTATGAAAAAGCAGGTGCGACAGCTATTTCTGTATTAACTGAGCCAGAGTTTTTCTTGGGAAAGGATCAGTATCTGCATGAAATAGCTGCTACAGTGAATATACCTGTACTGCGTAAGGATTTTACGGTGGATGAATACCAGATTTATGAAGCGGCAACCCTGGGTGCCGGAGCAGTTTTACTTATTTGTGCACTGCTTTCAGTAGAACAGTTGACTCGTTTTCGCCAGATAGCTGATGGATTAGGATTATCTTGTTTAGTTGAAGCACATGATAAGACTGAGATAGAAAAAGCATTGACTGCTGGTGCGCGTATCATTGGTGTAAATAATCGTGACTTACGAGATTTTTCCGTAGATATAAATAACAGCATCAAGCTTCGCCGTGAGGTGCCGGCAGATGTCATATTTATTTCCGAGAGCGGTATTAAAACGGCTGAAGATGTAGCGCAGTTACGTAAAAATAATGTACAGGCGGTTCTGATTGGGGAAACTTTTATGCGCAGCGCAGATAAAGTGCGAGAACTGACAAAATTGTATGGTCCGGCAGCCATCCCGCGCACAAAGATTTGCGGCATATCAAGGGTAGATGATGTTGCGATAATAAATGAAGTACAACCGGACTATATAGGACTTATTTTTGCACCGAGTAAAAGACAAGTAACACCATCAAAGGCACATGCTATAAAAGAAATACTTTCACCTGCTATAGAAACGGTCGGTGTTTTCGTAAATGAAGTGGAAGCAGCTATAATCAATGCGGCACATTCACTTGCGCTGGATGTTATCCAACTACATGGCGATGAGACAGAAGAAGATATCATAAGGATCAAAAAAGAAACGGGCTGCGCTGTATGGAAGGCCGTTCGTGTTGAGAATAGCGGTGATATAGAAAAATGGCAGCATTCCGCTGCTGATATGCTGCTCTTTGATACATTTTCCAGAGAGGCCGCAGGTGGTACAGGGGATAGTTTTGACTGGACACTTCTGAAAGGCGTGACAAGGCCTTTTTTATTGGCTGGAGGGTTAAGTAGTAAAAATGTTGCCCGTGCAATAAGGAAAGTTGTACCGTGGGGTGTCGATATCAATAGCGGTGTAGAAACAAGTGGTGTAAAAGACAGTGCAAAAATAAAAGAAATAATGTCTATCATAAGGAGATTAAAATGAGTAAAAAAGGTAGATTTGGTATTCATGGCGGGCAATACATCCCGGAAACACTGATGAATGCCGTAATAGAGCTGGAAGAAACTTACAAGAAATATAAAGATGATCCTGAATTTGTCAAAGAACTAGATGAATTGCTGAAAACATACGCAGGCAGGCCATCTCTTTTATATTATGCTGCCCGTATGACAAAAGATTTAGGTGGAGCTAAAATATATATCAAGCGTGAAGATCTTAACCATACCGGTTCGCATAAAATAAACAATGCTTTAGGACAAATTTTATTGGCAAAAAGAATGGGTAAGACACGTGTAATTGCGGAAACGGGTGCTGGTCAGCATGGTGTGGCAACAGCTACCGCAGCTGCATTTATGGGAATGGAATGCGAAATTTTCATGGGGAAAAAAGATACAGACAGACAACGCCTTAATGTTTATCGCATGGAACTTTTGGGTGCAAAAGTGCACAGTGTAACAAGTGGTACGCAGACACTTAAAGATGCAGTCAATGAAACGATGCGTGAATGGACAAAACGTATTGATGATACCCATTATGTATTGGGATCGGTAATGGGACCGCATCCGTTTCCGACTATCGTCAGAGATTTTCAAAGTGTCATCAGTAAAGAGGCACGACAACAAATTTTGGCAGCAGAAGGCAGGCTGCCCGATGTAGTTATGGCTTGTGTAGGTGGCGGTAGTAATGCCATGGGAATGTTTTACAATTTTATTAATGATAAAGATGTGCGGCTTATCGGTTGTGAAGCAGCAGGACGTGGTATTGAAACAGGTCAGCATGCGGCAACGCTGACAACAGGCACAGAAGGAATATTCCACGGCATGAAATCGTATTTTTGCCAAGATAAATATGGACAGATAGCACCGGTGTATTCTATTTCGGCAGGGTTGGATTATCCAGGAATAGGGCCAGAACATGCCTATCTACATGATATAGGCCGTGCGGAATATGTACCGGTAACAGATGATGAAGCCGTGGATGCTTTTGAATACTTATCTCAGGTTGAAGGAATAATACCAGCTATAGAAAGTGCCCATGCGGTAGCTCATGCCATAAAAATAGCACCAAAAATGAAAAAGGACGAAATAATGATTATCTGTTTATCTGGCCGCGGTGATAAAGACGTGGCGGCAATAGCACGTTACAGGGGGATCGATATACATGACTAAAATACAGGATGCATTTAAAAATAAAAAAGCTTTTATTGCTTTTATAACAGCTGGTGATCCTGATCTGGAAACAACGGAAAAAATAATTATTTCGATGGTGCAAAATGGCGTTGACTTGATTGAACTGGGAATACCGTTTTCTGATCCGATAGCAGAAGGCCCCGTTATAGAGCAAGCCAGTATGCGTTCCCTGGCTAATGGGACAACCACTGATAAAATCTTTGATATGGTTAAAAGAGTAAGAGAAAAAGTACATATACCTATGGCTTTTATGACTTATGCTAATTTATTGTTTGTTTATGGGAAAGAGAAATTTTTTGCCAAATGCCGTGAAGTAGATATAAATGCCATAATCATTCCTGATATTCCTTTTGAAGAAAAAGATGAATTATTAGCTTATGCTAATAAGGAAAATGTGGATATGGTTTCATTGATAGCACCTACCTCGATGCAGCGTGTAGGAATGATCGCGAAGGAAGCACAAGGTTTTATTTATCTTGTATCTTCGTTGGGGGTTACAGGCGTCAGAAGTGAAATCAAGACAGACCTTGACAGCATCGTAAAAGTTATTCGCCAAAACAGTAACATTCCTATCGGCATAGGTTTCGGGATTGCAACACCGGAACAGGCTCAAAAAGCCGCGGAAACAGCAGATGCAGCAATAGTAGGCAGTGCAATAGTGAAACTTATTGCCCAGTATGGTAAAGGTGCACCTGGCCCTGTCGGCGAATATGTGAAAAAAATGAAAGATGCCGTCATGCGGGCAGCAAAATAGAAATATGAACCAAACTTTTTAAGAAATAATAAAAAAACCATCGGTAACTTCGAAGCAGGTGTAAGTGAAAAATTAAACCTGAAAGAAGCTGTAAACCGATGGTTTTATTAAAAATTAAAAGAAATTGTAAATATCGGTAGTTGTGCTTAAAATAGAAGAAATCATTCAATAATGCAAAGATAAATATAAAAATGAAAATTCATTTTGCAGCGACAATGTCAATTTCAAAGTTTGCCCCACCTGGTAGACGGCTGACTTCCATGCACGATCTAGCAGGGTAAGAAATATTGAATAATTCTTGATAGATGCGATTGATAGTAGGAAAGTCATCTAAATCTGTCATGTACATATTGACTTTGATAGCTCTTTTTAAGCTGGAGCCAGCTTGAGTGAGAATAATTTCAGCATTTTTTATTGCTTGCCTGACTTGGGTTTCTATATCAGATGGTATTTTTCCACTGACAGGGTCAATGGCGATTTGCCCAGAAATAAATACTAAGTCACCATATATCATGGCCTGTACATAGGGACCAATAATCATTGGTGTATTTTCATCCATTATACTTTGCAGGGGTTTATTGTATTTTTTTTCCATTATATGATTTTCATGTCATAATAATAACATGAGACCTCTTTCTTTTTCATTATAGGGACAGTATTATTAAAGTGTTTATTTTGAGTAAACAGTCAGTGCCTGAAGGAAATCTTCTACTAAATCATTGGCGTTTTCGATGCCAACAGAAATGCGCATCATGCCGTTTGTAATACCAATTTTGAGACGATCTTTTTCTGGCATGTCATAGTGGGATGATAGTACTGGATACGATAATGTAGTCCGGTAACCACCAAGCGTCATAGCATAATGGGCAAGATTTAATCTACGCATAAAAGCGTTCATTTTTTCTCTGTTTTCTGGCAGGATGATGCTTATCATACCACCGAAACCATTTTGAAATAACCGACACGCTAATTTATATTGCGGATGGGATTTCAAACCAGGATAATTTACTTTTTTAACATATGGTGATTTTTCTAACGCTTCTGCTAGTATTAGGGCATTTTCCATTTGTTTTTTTACTCGTAAGTACATAGTACGCATGCCCCTTGAAACAAGCCATGAAGTAAAAGCATCTGCTGTGCAGCCAGTAAGAATTTGCATCTTATACGCCTGGTCAATAAGTTCATTTTTACCAATAATGGCACCGCAGACAGCATCACTGTGCCCATTGGCAAATTTTGTCAGGCTTATTACTGTTAAATCGGCATTATGTTCAAGTGGTTTAAATCCTACTGCGGTCATGAAAGTATTATCAACGACTAGATAGGCATTATTGGTGTGGGCAATATTACCAAGTTCGTCAATATCGGAGATGGTGATCATTGGATTCGCAATAGATTCAGTATAAAATAACTTGGTATTGGGGCGAATGCTGCTTTTTACTAAGTCTAAATTTGTGAAATCAGTAAAAGTTGTTTCAACCCCATAGTTTTTCATTATTTCTGTGAATATTTCTATTGTTTCACCATAAAGTGTTTGGTCAGCAATAATATGATCACCGGCTTTAACTATGGAAATGATTGAAGTATAAATAGCAGCCATTCCTGAAGAACAGACAATTGCATTATCTCCATTTTCCATTTGAGTAAGTAATTCTGCCAATGCACTGCGATTGGCATTACGATTACGGTTATAGCAAAAGCCTTTTTCTTTATATCTTTGTTCGAGATCATCCAAATCCTCTACATTGAATGCTGTGGTCATGTAAATGGGCATGCTTTCTGGATTGGTCACAGGGTAGCGTGTATATGCACCGCTGCGTAATAATTCGGTTTCAAAAGAAAATTTTTTGTTTGTTTCTTTAAACATGGAATTCGCTCCTATATTTTACAATTGCAGTGTATTCAGTGTATTATTTTGGGAAGATAATATTTTACTAAGAAATGCTTTTGTGCGTTCTTTTTGAGGATGCGAAAAAAGATTTTGAGGAGAATTTTCTTCAACTATGTAGCCTCTATCCATAAAAATAATGCGATTACCTACTTCGCGGGCAAACCCCATTTCGTGGGTTACAACTATCATAGTCATTCCTTCTCTGGCAAGATTTTGCATAACAGCTAAAACTTCACCAACCATTTCAGGATCAAGTGCAGAAGTAGGTTCGTCAAAAAGCATAACACTAGGTTTCATTGCTAAAGCGCGGGCAATTGCAATACGTTGTTTCTGTCCACCGGATAAATCATCAGGATAGGCAGTGGCTTTGTTGAGCAGGCCTACTTTATTTAAAAGTTGTATAGCGGTTTCATAAGCTGTTTTATGTGACTCGTGTTTTACTTTCATTGGTGAAATCATAATATTTTCAAGAACTGTCATATGGGGGAAAAGATTGAAATCTTGGAATACCATCCCTAATTTTTGGCGTATTTTATTGATATCTACTTTAGGGTTAGTTATATCTTCTCCATTGATAAATATGTGACCGCTGTTAATAGTTTCGAGTTGATTTAGACAGCGAAGAAAAGTTGACTTACCAGCGCCAGATGGACCTATCAGAACAACAACTTCTTGGGCATTGATATCAAGATTGATGCCTTTTAGAATGACATTTCCATCAAAAGCTTTTTTCAAATCTGTTACTTTTATCATTTTACAGGCACCTTCTTTTCAAAATGTTTTAGAATAAAATTAGCAGTAAGAGTAAGGATAAGATAGATTAACGCTACAGATATGTAAGATTCCCAAACACGATAGTACTGGGCATTCATTGATTGAGCCCAATACATTAATTCGGGAGTAGCTATTGTTGAAGCAAGTGAGGAATCTTTGATAAGACTGATAAATTCGTTACCGAGAGCTGGTAAAATGCGCCGTATTGCTTGTGGCAGGATAATGTAGCGCATAGATTGAAACTTATTCATACCTAATGAGCGGGAAGCCTCTGCTT
Source organism: Pectinatus cerevisiiphilus (assembly GCF_004341685.1). GTDB lineage: Bacteria > Bacillota > Negativicutes > Selenomonadales > Selenomonadaceae > Pectinatus > Pectinatus cerevisiiphilus. The sequence goes on along the minus strand of NZ_SMAA01000005.1, from coordinate 115,548 downwards.
GACCTCGACTTATAGATTGTATTCCTGCGCGAATTGTCTCGGCTATGTATGCTCCTGCGTTTAGGGATAATGCTGTAATAGCGGAGACAATTCCATTTGCTTCACCAAATAGAGCTGGAATGACACCAAAATAAATAATAAGTATCTGCACAAAAAGTGGAGTGCCACGGAAAAATCCCACATAGGCTTTGAAGATGAAGGCAAGAACTTTATTTTCCAACAACTCACCGATAGCAATAAATAATCCCAATAATGAACCTAAAAAAACGCTTGCTAAAGATAAGCCTATAGTTAATAATGTCCCCATTAGAAAAAAGTGGGAGTATTCCGTAATAATATCAAAACGAAAATCTATCATCTTTTATCCTCCTTCATGATTATTTTTGCAGGGCTTTAAGTTCATCTAAATTAGGTTCTGTTTTAAACCATTTTTGATAAATTTCTGTATATGTACCATTGTCAATAATATGTTTTAGAGATTCATTCATTTTTGCATTTAAAGTACTTCCTTTTGAGAACATTATGCCAAAATATTCAGGGGCAAAATTTTCTTTGTCTTCAATAATTTTAAGTTGGTCATTAGGGTTTTCTTGGACAAAAATTTTGTTTGCGGTGTCGTCACCAACCACTGCGGTTGCAGTTCCATGTAATAATTCTATATAGGTGAGTCCTCCTTTTATTTTTTTTATGTGTTCATCATTTTTTCCTATTAATTTTTCTACAGCTTCTTGTCCTGTACTACCGCTTTGTACTGCAATAACTTTTCCTATTAAATCATTGGCATTTTGTATGCTGCTGTCGTTCTTTACTACTATAGATTGCCTTGAGACAAAGTAGGGATTAGAGAAATCGTATGTCTGTTTACGATCATCCGTAATAGTAATTCCTGCAATTGCGGCATCGGCAGATTTGTCTTTTATTTGAACAAACATAGGGTCCCATCCTGCGTCTTGGATATTGCAGTCATATCCTGCATCTTCGGCCAGTGCTTTTATGAGATCAATATCAAAACCGACGACTTTACCATTATCTACATATTCAAAAGGATTCCATTTGGCATATGTAACAACTTTAAGAGTTTTTTTGTCAGATGCTTGATTGTTAGAAAAAATACAACCGGTTGCTAATGCAGTAAAAATAGAAAAGAATAAACCAATAACAATAATTTTTTTCATTAATATACACTCACTTTCTTTTAGTTGAAATAAATTTATACAGTAAAAATATGGATGTTGATTTATATGTAGCCTCCTTGATGTATAAAAAAAGATGCTTTAAATAATTTTCATAAAAGAAAATTGTTCAAAACATCTTTGTTTTGTCAGGCATTTTAATATTGGGAATAGTATTTATATGTATTTAACAGACGCGATATTTTATTGTAAATCCGCTGTGAGTATAGGATAATCTCTATATTTATTATAGAGTCAAGAAAAAAATAAAATTATTTTTGGTACATTAGAATATAAATACCGCAACTAACGGCAACAAGGCCAATAAGGTCAGCACTGTTGATAAGTTCGTCTAAAATAAGGTTACCAAAAATGAGACCAGTAAAAGGTGTAACATTATTAAATACGGCTCCTTTTGTGCCTACCATATTAATACCTTTATTCCAAGCTAACATAGCTAAAACACCACTAAAAATGACAACGAATACATAAGCAAAAAGTGAATTCATATTTGGGATGACTAAGTTTAGTCCGCCCATATTCAAAATATATGGAATGAGTGTGATAATACCAATAAAATTGGATAGTGTAGTGACCTGTAAAATAGATAAATCTTTTAGAATGTAACGACTGGCTATAATGTAAGCAGACCAAGATAATTCATTAATAAAAAACAGGATATCACCTATATTAAAAGGTTCGGTCAGAAGTTGCAGCACAGCACCTTTAGTCAACATAAATAGTACGCCAAAAAAAGAGAGGAGAATACCACCCCACTGTAATAACGATAATCGTTCTTTTAGAAATATGCGAGCCATGCACGCAGTAATGGCCGGAACTGTTGCACCAAATAAAACACAGTGAAAGACGGGGGCATAGCGCAGCCCTTCATATTGTGAAATACTGCATATGGTTGTTCCTGTAAGACCCATTAAAAATAGAATACTCCATTTTTTTATTGATAACTTTGGCAATAAGGATACATTATATAATTTCATTAATATAATATAGAAAAATAACATGGCGGTGGAACGGAAAAAGATTATAGTAGCAGTAGAATATTGTAGAAGCAATATTTTTACAGCGATTGGTTGAAGCCCCCACAGAAAAGTGGCTAATACCAATGGAATGAATTTTCCTATATTGGTCAAAGCGTTATCATCCTCAATAAAAATAATATTATATAAAATGATTATAATGGCAAAGTTTCAGCAAACTTTTGGTATTTATCTGCTAGACGTAAAAATTTTTTCTTGTTATCTTGAGAATCATTAGGAAAGCCATGCCTATAACAAGCGGACAGGCGTAAATAATATTCGCGGCATGGTGATTTTTCTGCTGCCCGCAAAATTCTACCTAAACGCCATGCATACGCTTGCGTAAGTTCAATATGATCAGGATAAGGTTTTTCATATATAGAAAATAATTTTTCCATGGCAAATATAGCTCGTTCTTCACCCAGGTCATAGGCTTTGCGTAGATAAAAGACAGCATTTGCTATATCTTTAGCAAATATTTTTCCTTCAAGAAAAAATAGACCTTGTTCATAAAGAGCTGACTCAATTTTTTCTGAACAGGTTGCAAATAAGGACCACGCGTGTTCTTCATCTTTAATGGTTCCATAACCATAACAAAAACACATCCCCCGATAATAACAATGACGTGCTTCTTTTTCGTTAGTCTTTTCAAGTAGCAGTTTGAAATATTTAGTGGCATTTTCTTTATTGACAGGAGTTCCATATCCATGCAGAACACAGTATGCTAACTGGAAGAGGGCACCAACTTCATCTTCGGCAGCATATTTATAGGCTGTTAAAGCTTCACGAAAGTCGTATAAACGATAACAATATTCACCATAAAGGAAAAATTCAACAGCTGTTTTAGGTGGATTTGCTTGCCAATAAAGGGTAGCGTTTATTCCTTTTTTATGTTCATTGTCTGTATAACAACTCATATTGCACTCCCTAAAAACCCTTATCAGCACATGGACCAGAACTGCATAAGGGACAACCCTGTTGGTCATCTCTTATGTTTTTTCCGTCGAGATAAGCATTGCAGCGAAATCTATCAAATCGTTCTGTTGTTAAGGCACCACTGGGACATTTTTCTGCACAAACACGGCATTTTCCGTTTTTGTAATAAAGACAATAAGAAGAAACTGGACGTGAAGTGGGAGGAATCTTAGCATTTATAACAACACTGCCAAGCCTGCCTGCACTGCCAAGCCGTGTGATTAAAAGATGATTAAGGCCGAAGGTGCCAATTCCGGCAATCACTGCAGAAGCTTTATGGGCCCAATGACCTGTAAGGGAGATAAGATCAAAATTTTCTGTTGGCGGATCCATTGCACCTTTTATGTTAAAAGTGGCCATTTTTTTGATTATATTTTTACCTATTTTATCGAGCAGTTTATTGGTAGCATCGTAATACTGTGACCATATAGGAACTGTGTGCTGATCTTGGCGAATGGCGCGAATTAATGTTTCTGGAAACGGAATAAAGTAAACAATGACAGTTTTTGCATCGGGCAGCATTTCTTGCGGATGAAATTGTTTAGCACCAATCTTTTCATCTAATGTGTTGTATAAAGGATCGTTGGCATCCGCATAACCAATGATCGGTTCCCGGTATTCAAGCGGATTAGCTGCTACTTCAGTACAGATCATTTTCTCTATTATAGATGATAATTCTTCCATAAACAGCACTCCTGTGTAATATTAATCGTCAAAAACGCTTAAAGCTTGGGTAAAATCAGCTATTAGATCATCGGCATCTTCTATGCCTGTAGATATACGCATGAGGCCGTAAGATATCCCCATTTTTTTTAGTTCATCTTTGGGAACGTGATAATGCGAAGAATGAAGTGGATGTGATAATGTGGTGCGTATACCACCTAATGTTGGGGCATAATGAGCTATATGAAGACGATTCATAAAAGCATTTATTTTGGAGTGATCGTTTGGCATCTCAAAACTGAGCATACCTGTCATAGTATATTTGTCCTTAAAAAGTTTGTCTGCCAGTTCTTTTTGCGGAAAATTATCCAAAGCTGGATGGTTGACGTGAAGTATTTTAGGATGTTTTGCTAAAGTATTTGCTAAAAGAGCGGCATTTTTCATTTGTTTGCGAACACGTAAATCAAGGGTGTGTATACCACGATAGACTAACCATGTGGCAAAAGGACTGCCAGAAGTTCCAGTTAACATGCGTATGGAATGTATCGTGTCAAATAGGTTGTCATCTTTTACAGTAATGGAACCGAGCAAGGCGTCACTGTGACCATTTATAAATTTTGTGAGGCTGTTTATGACTATATCAGCACCGAGAGATAGTGGCTTTATTGCTATGGGGGTAGTAAAGGTATTGTCAACCATCATTAAAGCATGTTTTTCATGGGCAATGTCTGCTAGTGCGGCAATGTCAGCAAGTCTGTCAGTCGGGTTAGACGCAACTTCCGTATAAACGATGCGCGTATTATCCTTTATTGCTTTTTTCACTGCTGTAAGGTCGGAAAAATCAACGTAGTCAACATCAACATGCATCTTTTTTAGGAAAATATTGATGGCATCAAATGTTTCTCCATATATATTTTCATTGACGAGAAAATGATCACCAGGATTTAGAAGAGCAAAATAGGTCGTCGTGATTGCGGCCATACCAGAAGAACAGATAAGTGTGCGTTTACCTTTTTCTAGAAATGAAATCAGGTCACCTAATGACCGGCGGTTCGGGTTTCTGGTGCGAATATAGGTATAACCTTTTTGGTCATAAGTTTTTTGTACATCGTCAAGGTCCCCCATATTGAATGCTGTAGTTACATAAATAGGAGCGGCTTCTGGTTTTAAAAGTTGTGAGTAATCTTCACCTTGGTATAAAATTTCGGTAGCTTCGGAAAAGTTTATAGGATCTTTCATGTTACATCCTCCTTAGTCGAATGTGGAATTAACAGCCTGTGTAGAAAATATAAATTCGCTTAGGCATAAGCTAAGTCTAAAGTCTATAACGGCTATAAAGTCAAGCTCGTTTTTATATATTTATGCAAAAAACCTCAAACAATGATTTCGCAAGAAAACGAATATCGTGTCTGAGGTATATAGATGAAGGAGTATGTTATCGTATCAGTGTCTGAATTTCATATGGACAGTAATGGTATTCTACAAGGCTGTCTTCGTATTCGTTAGCAATAGAAAAGGAAGGCGCAGGATGTTCTGAAAAGAATTTTTTTATTAAATCAGTTTTCATGTTGGTGCGTTTAGTAACCCATAAACATAGATAAAGGCCAGCGGGTAGATGTAAATATTTGTCATTAGTGACATCTGTTGGTTTATCCTTGAGATAAGTGAAATACTTTTGCGGTGTAAATTCACCTTGTAAAAAATCGTGAAAATCTATTATATAACCATATTGGCGTCGATATGGTATATTAGCTTTGTTTTTTAGTTTGGCTAGACGCGTTTCTACACTTTCTATTGTATCTTGGCTAAGATAGTCAACATACATTAGGTGGCGTGTTTCAAAGTGTAGTATATATGGAACATTTTCTATACGATAATGGTTAAGGTATTGGAAGTAGTTAATATACCAGTCAATGTCTTCGTAACGATCGACCATTTCCTTGAGTTCCCAAATCAATTTTTTCTTTTGTGCCTCAAGGTGGACAAGTAGTTTGTCTGGTTTTCCATTTTGCAGAATTTCTGCTATTTCTGCGAGTGACATACCAAGTGAACGCAGATATTTGATACGGTCGATATAGTGAAATTGTTTAAACGAATAATAACGATAGCCTGTTTCAAGGTCTATATGTTGTGGCATGACAAGTTTCATATTGGTATAGTTACGTAGTGTCTGCACAGAAATTCCCATGATTTTAGCGGTGTCACCTATGGAATAAAGTTCCTGCATTTAAATAACATCCTTTCGGGAAATTGAAACTCCATATACCTGTATAAATAAAAAGCATTTTCCAACAAACATACTGCCTCAATGCAGCAACAATGCACCGGCAACAGCAGAGACAAGTAAAATAAGATTGACTGATACTCGTTTAGTGGCAGCAAGGGCAGCACTTATAACTGCAATGAGGAGTAATATAACATCAGGGCTGCGGTTGAAAAATATGTTTGCCAATACGACAATACTGAACGTGGAAACGACGAGCACCATGCCATCTAATACACCTTGTGTTGAAGGGGCGTATCTTACACGGGCATAAAATTTTCTGACGAGAAGAATAAAAAATGGCGGTAAGATCAAGGCGATAGCACCTAATATTGCGCCTATCAATCCACCAGATAAGTTCGTAAGGCTTACTACCCATAAACCATTTGGTCCGGGAGCAATCTGACCGATGGCGATAGCTTCAGCAAATTGTTTTTCAGTTGCCCAGCCATTAGCCAGAAAATCGGTATGCAGTGAAGGCAGGGGGCCAAATCCGCCGGTAGAAAATAATACTGCTTTTAGAACTGTTAAAAAAAATAAGCACCAATAGATCATTTGGGTAACCTCGGCTTCTTTTTTATGATGAATTTATAAATGAATATTCCGGCACAACTACCGATTAGGTAGAGAAGAATGACGGAAAAATTGAAAACACGATAGAGAATGGCAGTGATCACGATAATGAGCAGAAAAGAAAATAACGGCAGGAGGCCTTCCTGTTTACCATGACGCAGGATAGGCCTTATATTGCGCCAATTGGTAATAATAGAAATACCAAAAATAGAGGCGAACGCAGCTTTCAAAGCATTTTGCACGACCGGATATTGATTTACGCTTAAATATGCGGCAGATAAAGCCAACGTTATTGTAGCACTGGGAATGACTAAACCTAATACAGATAAAACACTGCCGCGAAAACCGGCAAGTTTTCTGCCAATCAGAATGGTATAAGCCAAAGTATTTATACCGGGAGTGATTTGGCCGATACCAATAATTGTTGTGTATTCTTCTTCAGTTATCCAGCGGTATTCATAAATAAATTTATCCTGTATTAAAAACTGCGTTATGGCACCGCCGCCAAATGAGGTGATGCCAATAATGAACCAGATATAGAAAAGTTTTTTCAGAGAAAATGTAAGAGCTTTGTTGCTGGTTTCCATGTAAATATCCTTTAGTGAATTAAGCTGTCACCAGACCTAGCGGTGATGACAGCTGATTGTTAATGGGGAATTATTTATTAATCGAAAAACATTAATATTACGCCGCCGAGTACAGGCATTGCTACCATAAAAAAACGCAGTACGGGAATAGGCACCATACGTGTAAATTTTGCACCGATGAAGGCACCGACCATCAGACCGAGTAGCGTTTCGAGAAAGAGAACAAAATCAATATGTCCGGAAAGAATATAGCCCAAACCACCGAAAGCTGAAATAGGGATAATGATCATCATCGTTGTGCCAACGGCTTTATAAAGCGGCATACCGAATATCAATAACATACTAAGCTGGATGAAGGCTGCTGCACCGATACCAAAAGCTCCTGATAAAAAACCGTTTACTATGCCTGTGATAAGTGCAGTGATCCAAAAACGCGGGCCAACTAAGACTGAAGGTTTTATATGTAGCGCTTTAGACATTAGCTGAGAGTGGAAAAGCCTTATGTATAGAAGTAATGCAGAAAGCAGCATCATTATTGCTGTAGCTGATTTCAACCCAGCAGAAGAAATATAATTGGATGTATTAGCGCCGAGGAAAGCACCTGCAGCGCCGCCTATACCCATGGCACAGCCTATTTTTAAATCCACATTACCTTCACGTAAATGACTTAAGGCTCCCGATAAAGTGGTAAACATCATTGTACCGAGAGCTATACCGAGAGCAGTATGGATTTTTACATCGAAGCCGACTGTCAACAGTGTAATTGCTACACCGGCACCACCAGCACCAACAAAACCTATTATCAGCCCTAAAACGAGCATGGCTGCAAATAATAACATGAAATCACCTCGTTAATATAAGATCATAATATTCAATGGATAGAATCTTTGCCAACGTCAACCCAGCCGGCAGCTTGGGAATATTTTTCTAAGTCTGTTACCGTGAGTTCAATTGCGCTGTTGGTACTGCCGCAAGCAGGAAATACAGTGGAAAAACGTTTAAGGGATTCATCCAAGTATATTTTTAATCCTTCTCTTGTGGCAAACGGGCACACACCGCCAATAGGATGGCCAGTCAGTCTTTCAACTTCATCAGCCTTGAGCATAGCGGCTTTTTTACCAAAAGTTTGTTTGTATTTATGGTTATCAATTTTTTTATCACCGGCGACAACAATTAATATTGCTTCGTCGTTTAATTTCAAAGATAAGGTTTTGGCTATACGTGCTTCTTCGCAGTTTAATGCTTTAGCGGCTTCAGGAACGGTTGCGCTGGAAATAGGGAGTTCCATGATAGCATTTTCCATACCAAATCGAGAAAAATAAGATTTTACTTTATCAATAGACATTTTTAACATCACCTTATAATAATATGTTAATAATTATAGTGCAAAAATGTTTAGACGTAAAGATTATGTAAATGTTATTATAAGGTAGATAAATGCTAAAGTGTAGGCGGTTATGTTATAATAAATGGCGTGTTGTAACGCGTTTGTAAGGAGGAATTTAAGTACATGGCTGATGAGAGAATTATTGTGGCACTTGATGTGCGGACGTTGGCTGAAGCAAAAGCTTTAGTAGATCAACTGGGAGACAGTATTATTTTTTATAAAGTGGGCATGGAACTTTTTTATGCAGTCGGGCCACAGATAATAACATATTTGAAGAGCAAAAAGAAAAAGATATTTCTTGATTTAAAATTGCATGATATACCGAATACGGTGGCTGAAGGACTTATTTCACTGATGAAACTGGGTGTGGATATCTTTAATGTGCATGCTTCGGGCGGTTTTACAATGTTGAATAGGGCGGCACAGCGAGTCAAGGAAGAAGCGGCTAAAATGGGAATAGAACCGCCCAAGCTCATTGCGATAACAGTGCTTACCAGTGTGAATGCGGATGATTGGGCAAAGCTTGGGATGCAGATGCCGCTAGAGGAACAAGTAGTGCGGTTGGCTAAGATGGTTAAAGAAGCTGGACTTGACGGTGTCGTTGCTTCGCCTAAAGAAGCTGCAAAGATACGCCAAGCCTGTGGGAAAGATTTTATGATTGTCACGCCTGGAGTAAGACCTGCGGGTGCATCCGCAGATGATCAGAGCCGCATCGCGACTCCGGCACAGGCATTGCGAAATGGGGCAAGTCAGTTGGTCATTGGTCGGCCTATTTACAAGGCAGATGATCCACGTGCGGCTGCCAAAAAAATACTGGCAGAAATAGCTGTCGTAGATTGATGAGGAGAATTTTATGATAATATTAGCATCAGCATCACCACGGCGCAGAGAATTATTGGAACAGATCGGCTGCAAATTTATTTTTGAACCATCATCGGCAAAGGAAGTAAAACATGGTCTGCCGGCAGAGGTGGTAAAGGAAAATGCTTTGCTGAAGGCAAAGCAGATAGCGGCGAAACATCAAGATACTTGGGTTATAGGTGCAGATACAGTCGTGGTGTTGGGAAAGGAAATATACGGGAAACCAATTGATGCAGCTGATGCGGGTACTATGTTAAAGAAATTGTCCGGTAAGGTACATCAGGTATATACTGGAATTGCGCTTGTTTATAATGATAAAATTTGGCAGGCTTTTTCTACTACAGAAGTAGAAATGGCAGACTTATCACAGAAAGAAATAGAAAGATATACAGCCACCGGAGAGCCTTTGGATAAAGCTGGTTCATATGCAGTACAAGGCAAAAGCGCAATTTTTATAAAGAAAATAGATGGCTCATATTCAAATGTAGTAGGTTTGCCATTACATCAATTATATGAACTTTGTAAAAGGGCAGGCTGCAAGCTAATAGAATAAAAAATATATTTGCAGTAAATCATTGACAATTATAAAAAGGGAAAGTATATTTGTTATTGTAACTGAATATTGTCGAACAGGTGTCGTAAGACTTAATAGAGAAGCCGGTAAAAACCGGCACGGTCCCGCCACTGTAAGGGGAGTCTATCGCAAAATGTCACTGGTTTTACTGGGAAGACGCGATAAGGTAATGAACCTAAGTCAGGAGAACTGCCTGTTTAAAAATCACCATTATTACCTGCGAGCGATAGGGAGGGGATTATCTTAGTCATTTTATAGATAAAAGCCATTTCTTTTCAGAAGGGGCTTATTTTTTTTGTAATTTTTCAGGGAGATGACAAATGTGCAGTATTGGTATAAGATTCATCGATGGATAAGTTTGCTTTGTGTCGTATTCTTTTTGCTGCTCTGTATTACAGGGCTGCCGCTTTTGTTTAAGATGGAAATACATGATTATAATATGGTACAGGAGAATATGCAGCATGCTTCACTTAATTATTCTTCCGTTTGGCAACATGTAGAAGATGGTGAAAATACTATACTGACAAATTATCCGAATAAAGTTGTAAAAGCAATTTCAGTGCAACCGGATGATGGCCGTATTCTCTACCGTATCCAGGATAAGGATAGTAAAAAAATTGTGGATGCACGTTTGAGTATGGGTGGCGAGCAAGTTGCGTATTATCCTGATGATAATACTTTGCAGAATTGGCACAGAGAAGTTGTGAAGTCTCCATTTGTTGCTAAATTTATGCATATAATGCATCTATTACATATGTATATGGGACTTGGCAAGGGCGGCATGGTATTTTTGGGTTTTATGTGTTTGCTGAGTTTCGTATCAGTCGTATCAGGAATATTCATTTATGAACCATTTATGAAGAAAACTAGATTTGCTGAGATTTCCCATACTTCATCAGCGGCAGGCTGGTTTGGCTGGCACAAATTTTTAGGCATAGCCACGGCCGCATGGGCAGCCCTTTTGTGTTTTAGTGGTGTGATGATCGTCGTATTTTCTCTTGGTTATGGCAGTTATATAAGCAATGTAAAGGCAGCGGCATCACAAAATATGTCTCCCCAGATAAATGCCGAACACGTTAGCTTACCAGAGGCAATCAGTTTTATAAACCAGCAGTTCAATAAAAAGTATATTTTATCAATTGATATGCCGGATAAAAGATTAAACCGTTCCCGCTATGTTTTTTATTTGACACCGGCTCAAGACAGGCCAACGGAATTTATGGGACAATTGGTATTTGTTGGTGCTGATGGGCAGGGCAGTATGCAGTATTATACTGAACCATTGCCAGCTTATCTCTCCTTTGCAGCGGCTTCCCTGGATTTACATATTCATAACCATGATACAATTACACTTAAAATTATATGGGCTGTTTTGGATATAATAACAATTGTTGTTATTGTAACGGGGTTCGTGGGCTGGTGGAAACGGTCAGCAAATGTAAAAAGGAATAACAGTAATGGTTATTTTCCTGTAGAAGCTTTGCCAGCTAAAAGTATTTGGCAGATACCAGTTTTGGTATTTGTGCTGAGTGTAGCTGGTATGGTATTTCCCTTATATGGCACAAACGGCGAGCTCGTTGGGGCGGTAATGTTGTTTGCCGCAATAATAATATGCCTTTGGTATTGGTATAAGCGAAAATAAACTATAGCTAACCTACTTAGATACGAAGTATTTATTGGCGGGCATGACAAAAATATTGCTGAATGATATAATAGCGTAAATGAAAAGTAGGAGAGATAAAATATGACTGAACAGGAAGTAAAGAATTTACTTTTAAAAACAAACGCTATAATGAAGGGGCATTTTTTACTGACCTCTGGGTTGCACAGCCCCATGTATGTGGAAAAATTCAATGTGTTGCAGCATCCTGAATATACGGAAGCACTTTGTAAGGAACTGGCCGCCAGGTTTGCTGATAAACAGATCCAAACTGTGGTAGGACCGATGACAGGCGGTATTTTATTGGCTCATGAAGTTGGTAAAGCACTTGGTACGCGCGCAATTTTTACGGAACGCGTAAATGGCAAGATGGCTTTTCGGCGTGGGTTCTCTTTGGCAGCAGGGGAACGTGTCCTGATTGTTGAAGATATAGTTACTACCGGTGGATCTGTCAAAGAAGTTATTGATGTTGTCCGGAGTGAAGGTGCCATACCTGTCGGTGTCGGTTTATTGGTTGATAGAAGCGGCGGCAAAGCTGATTTTGGTGATGTACCACACGAAGCACTTTTGAAACTGAATGTTACTACATATAAACAGGAAGATTGTCCACTTTGCAAAGATAATGTGCCAATGACAAAACGTGGTCGTACCGGTAAATAAGTTTACAGCGGTGATAATATGAAGGCGGCAACAAAAGAAAAGATAATGGCGCAGATCGAAACATGGGAGTACATGAAGACGCTGCCTAAACAAATACACGGGTTTGATTACGTGCTGCTTATGCAGGAAAAAGGTGATGTACTGGATCTTTACCGTTATGAAAATAAAGAAACGCATCGCAGCGTGACGGTATATTATCATGAAGAAACAAATGAGTACAAATTGCGTATGCGGATTGGGCTCACAGAATTTTGCGTGATAGAATATATTTATGCGGATCTTGCAGCTTTTCAAAAGATACTTCAGGAAAGGTGTGACGATTTGCTGGCTGATATGCAGACTTTTAATCCCAAACATATAACTTCTATTGTGCATGATAAAAAAATTATGCAATGGGATTATAAAAAAATGCTGCCGGAAACGTTCGCCGGTTTTAAGTTGTTCATAACACCCGACCAACCGGTACGCGTCATAAATGGTTCATACATTATTTTTGATTACAGCGATTTTACCAATAAGAGTAATTTTATAATTTATTACAATGTTTTTCGTGATGAATTTTTTGGGGAAAGTAGAGTATTTGACATTCCGGAAGTCAGTTATGATTTTGATTCCCACGAATTGCAAGAGCTTGTTAATAAACTTGAAGTAAAGCTTTTTCCGCATTTACAAAAGATACGGACGAGAGTTAATGCAGGAAAATAAAAGCCGCTCTGCCTAAATATCAAAGGCAGGGCGGATTTTATTTTTATGGCAGAATGTTTAAGTAGTCTGTGGTTTTTTTATATTGCGGAAAATAATCATGGAACAGATAAGGGCAATACATGCTAAGGCAAATAATAAGAACAACGCATCCCTACTGCCGAGCATAGTAGCATAAGGCAATTGATCGGGGAATTGTTCTTGCGCGGCGGAGACAAGGGTCGTGACAACGGCAGTACCAACAGCACCAGCTAATTGTTGGATTGTCGTACAGACGGCGTTTCCGTCGGTGCTCAAGTTTTCGGGAAGCTGGCGCAGCCCATTGGTCATGGAAGTACCACTGCTGAAACCTTGGCCGATAGTAAAGATTATGTAAATAATAGTAAACTGCATAGTTGTAATCTGCTGGGCTAAAATGCTATAGAGAAAGGCAGCTACGATAATGCAGATATTGCCTAATAGAATAGGTCTTTTTGCGCCGATACGGTCTAAAAGACGGCCGCTAAAAGGGGGAATAAAGGCACCGACAATACAACCGGGTAATAGCAAAAGGCCGGCAACCAGTGCTTTTTGACCAGAGACAAGTTGGGAATAATTGGGAATTAGAAAGCCAAGACCGAGGCAGATGAATTGTACAATACCAATGACGATAACACTTAGTGTAAATGTTTTTATGCGAAAAACAGACGGATGGAAAATGGGATTTTTCTTTCGACTGGCGGATTTGTAGAAAATAATGAAAGTGAGGATGCAGATAAAAAATTCACTTAATATGAGAGGATTGTGCCAGCCGAGCGTGCCGACGCTGCTTGTGGCAAAAATAAGACTGCTAAAACTTATCGCTAAAAGTATAAAGCTAGGCCAATCAAAGGGAATTTGCACTGGCTTTACGATGGTACGGATTGAAAAGATACCGATAAGCAGCGAGATTATTAGTAATGGCAGCAAGGAAATGAAGATCATCCGCCAGCCCCAATAATTAATGACAAAACCACCGAAAGAAGGACCCACTGCCGGTGAAACCGCGAGAATGAGAGTAGCAACTCCCATCATTGTTCCCATATGAGAAAAGGGTACTTGTTCCAAAACAATGTTAAACATAAGCGGCAGGGCGATCCCCGCACCAAAACCCTGTAGGATTCTGCCAGAAAGCAGCAGTGAGAAAGATGGGGCACAGGCATCGAGAATAGTACCGGCAAGAAAGAAAATTGCCGCTGTCACAAACAAGGACTTTGTCGAGAACCTCTTTTTCAAAAAGGATGAGGCAGGGATAATAATGGAAAGAATCAATAAATATCCGGTGGTTATCCACTGTACTGTCGACGTGTCCACTTGAAATTCTTTCATAAGTGTAGGAAAAGTAACATTCATGGCCGTTTCAATGACTACTCCTGCAAAAGCCATAATACCTGTGGCAACAATCGCCATAATCAATTTAAAATCAATTTTCCGTTCGTAATTTTCCATATAAAAATCCTCCGATGGTACAAAATCAAAGAATAATAAAAACAGCCCTGGATAGCTTTCCAAAGCTGTTTGGCGATATGTAGCAAAAATGTGGGGTTATTTATTCAATGGTATTTAAAGTGTTCAGAACTTTTTTGGCGATTCCGTGCATTTTATTAATAGGGACAGAGCAGACGGCAATGCGCACACCCGCTTTGAGTGGAACGGCAAAAATCAAATCATCGTGCATTTTATCACATACTGCGGTAGCATTTTTAGCAGGAATAGAAAGAAAGAAACCTGCTTTATACGGCAAAGCTTTTAGGCCACATTCCTGAGCTTCTTCCATAAAGATTGCACCGCGGCGGCGAATCATCTGATAAAGTGCATCACGTTCTATTTCAAATTGTTTTTGTAAAGTCTTATCCTTATTTATGGCAACAAGCAATGCCATGGCACCGTGGTTTACGTTAGACCAGGTAGCCCGGCTTGTGTATTTATTGATATTGGCAAATTCAGTAATAACTTCTTTAGAGGAGGACAACCCGATCATTGATCCGCAACGCTGTCCGTAAACAGTATAACCCTTAGACATACTGAACGTAAATATAGTAAGAATATTATCTGGCAGATTGGAGAACTGTTGCATGAATTTGCGGGTTTCATTTTTTTCGCCAGCAAAATCAATGTAAGCAATATCGACCATTATGGTTATTTTTTTACCGGGTATCTTTGCGTGTTTGCGGCAGACAGCAAGGACATCAGACCATTCACTTTCACTTAAGCTGTAGCCTGTAGGATTATGTGCTGGAGCGTTGATGATGATTAGCAGTGAGTCCTGTTTAGCGATAAGTTCATCCACTTTAGCAGAAAACGCGTTTATGTTAAAATGAAGCTTTTCATCAAAAAGAGGATAGGTAACAAGTTTTCTGCCTGCTTCATGGCATAGCATGTTATATGTTCCCCAGAACCAATTGGAAGTTAAAACACTATCACCCATTTCGGTATAGTTCCAGATTGTATGGTGAATACCACCTGTACCACCGGCAGTAGCCACGGCAGCAGTATACCCATCAGGCCTATGGTCGCCAAATGTGAGCGCAGTGGTCATATCCAGATATTCAGGAACACCGGAGATAGGTGCATAAGAAATAAGATCATTTATGGGTAATGTACGCAGAACTTTTTCTACGATAGGGATGCAAGCCAGATGTCCGTTATCATCCATAATAGCACCAATTGTCGCGTTGGTTACTTTTTCACTGCCATATTTACTGACAGCTTCCCGGCAAGCAGCACTTGCCCCGAAGATGACATCCTTTGCTACTTTTCCCACTGAATGAGAAGCGGCCATACTTGAAGTCAAAATAATTCCCCCTAAAAATTTAGTCAATGAATATTATCATGAAATTATAAACTTCTGTATAAGTTGTAGATATCCTGCCAAAATGAAAGAGTATTCTTGTATACTTTTATATTTTTGAAAATATAAAAGTATACAAGAAGATTAGTTTTCTTAAAATTACTGTTCATTTGGATAAAAAAGTAAATATGGATTGGAACCGGCAAAGCTTATAAAACAGAGCGTTAGATACTATTTAGGCACTGCGTAAATTCTAATATTATGCTATAATTAGTGGACTAAGATTCCTTAATATAAGTAGGGATAGGTGCATTATAATGAAAGAAAAAAATTTTTTAATATATACAAATGATCCTATACAGACAAAACATTTAGGAGCCTTTTTGGGAAAAGTAGGGCATGAGGGAATAGTCATATGCCTGGAAGGTGATCTTGGTGCGGGAAAAACTACGCTCACACAAGGGTTGGCCGCATCTTTACATTGCGGCAGCGCATCTAGTCCAACGTTTAATCTGATGAATATATACGAAGGCGATGTGCCCATTTACCATTTTGACTTGTACCGTCTTAATTCGGAAGATGATTTATATGAGATTGGTTTTTATGAATACGTACAGGAAGACGGTGAAATAATTATCATTGAATGGCCGGACAGATTTCCATCTTCCATACCGGAAGATAATTTATATATAAAAATTTATGAGCAGGAAAATAACAGACGGAAAATAACGGTAACTTTGAATGGAACAAAATACCAAAACCAGTATGAGGAGTTGAAAAAGTTATGCCAGTCCTTGCAATAGATACAGCAACAATGGTTTCCAGTGCTGCTGTAGCAACGAAAGAAAGATTACTGTCAGAGGTTATTATGCAGCTGAAAAAACCTCAGTCGGAAGTATTGATGGATCATGTCATAGATGCATTGAGGACAGCCCATGTCACTAAAAATGAATTGACGGGAATTGCGGTTAATATAGGGCCGGGCTCATTTACGGGGCTTAGGATAGGTCTGGCCACAGCTAAGATGATGGCTTATGCATTGGATATACCGGTTGCAGGAGTAAGCACAGATGAAATCCTCGCATATCATTATCCTGTAGAAAATATATATTCAGCAACCTTTATTGATGCACAAAAGGGAAATGTTTATTTTTCTGTACATAAATGGGAAAAAGGTGTTTTGCAGACTGTGCGGGAATTATCTGTACTTGCGCTGGATAAAGCCATAGAAATATGTGAACATATGGACAAGCCGGTTGTTGCCATGGGCGATATAGCCCAACGCAAGGAACAGTTATTTGCCCAGTGTATTAATACCAAAGTAGCACCACCATATCATATTATGCCGCGTGCCGCAAATACCGCGTTTGCCGGAATAGATAAATTGGCGGCGGGTAAAACAGACAACCTTATGACGTTGGAACCGTTGTATATAAGGCGGTCAGAAGCTGAGGAGCTATGGGAAAAACGGCAGAAGGAACGACAAAATGATGGAAATAAGCTTTAGGAAAATGCGCCCTGATGATGCTGCTAATGTAGAAAAGGTAGAAAAAGCGTGTTTTTCTATGCCGTGGTCAAGACAATCCTTCTGGGAAGAAGCAGCAAAAAAAGAGGCTTGTTATTTGCTGGCTGTAAATACAGAAAATGGTAAAGAGCAGATAATCGGCTATGCAGGGATGTGGCTGGTTTTTGGTGAGGGGCAGATCACAAATGTTGCTTTATTACCAGAATACCAGGGTAAAGGGATAGCAAGTTTATTGCTTGAAAAAATAATTGATATAGCAAAAATGAAACATATTACCGCAGTAACATTGGAAGTTCGCCCAAGCAACGACAAGGCAATACGCCTGTATGAGAAGTTTGGTTTTAAAAGTGTTGGCAGGCGTCCGCATTATTATTTGGACAACAACGAAGATGCCGAGATAATGTGGTTGACCTTTTGAAAATATTATGAAATGGATGGAGATGATAAATAAATGCATCAGTATTTGTTTTACATAGGGGGCTTCCCTATACGCTCCTATGGTCTGGTTTTGTCGCTGAGCATTATTCTTGCTGTCGGGGTGGGTTATTTTTTAGCAAAGCAAGATGGAAGATGGCATGGATATATAGTCGATATGGGAATTTACTGCGGGATGGCTGGTATCGTGGGTGCCCGCTTGTGGGATGTTTTCTTCTTTGATTGGGATTACTATGGTAATCATATTACAGAAATATTTAATGTATGGCAGGGAGGAATGGCAATACAGGGAGGTGTTTTCCTAGGTACGATAGTGGGCATCATATATGCTAGAAAGCATAATATTGATGTACTGGCAATGGCTGATATTTTGGCACCGGCTATAATTTTGGGCCAGGCTATAGGGCGGTGCGCAAACCTGCTCAATGGTGATGCATTCGGCACACCTACAGGAACTGGTTATGGCATTGTCTATCCTGTTACTACTTTGGCACATCATGTATATGGGAACCAACCGCTTTGGCCGGCAGAGATTTGGGAAGGTCAGCTGGACATCGTTATTTTTGCTTTGTTGCTGATATTCCGATCTTTTAAACACGGCAGAGGACAAGCCTTTACACTTTATGTAATGTTGTATTCAGTAGTCCGCTTTTTCCTCGAGTTTTTACGCGGCGATTACAGCGAACTTGTTTTTGGTTTGTGCACATCAGCCCAGATGACGAGCGGTATAGCCTTTATACTTGCTTTGGCCGGATTTATTTATTGTGGATGGCGTGACAGAGATAAGAAAAACATCGTAGAGCCTGTGAAGCTAAAGAAGGCAAGCAGGAAAAAAGGAAAATGACTGGCAAGGGAGGCGAAGATATGAAATGTTTGAGACATAGTATAATATTTTTTGTAATGGTTACTCTTGTATTAACTTGCTCTCTAACTAAAGTTTTGGCGGCAGAACAGAATATCCGCGTTGGTTTGTGGACTAGGCAGTCAAGCATAATGGTATCGTCTGATAAGCTCTTTTTGATAAAGGACCCGGGAACTAATGATACGTTTGGGAAATATAACGCCGGTGATAAAGTCTTGATTACACAGAAAAATGGCCGGTTGTATATAAATAACCTTCCTGCTAAAAGTATGGTGCTATCTGTACAGCCGTCAGATGATGATGGCCGCACAGTGGTAAATAAAAAAACATATCGAGGTAGGATACTCATAAAAAAGATGACAGATGGTATCACGGTCATAAATGATCTGCCGCTTGAACAATATCTTTACAGTGTAGTAGCTACGGAAATGCCCGCTACGTGGCCTGTGGAAGCTTTGAAGGCACAGGCTGTGACAGCTAGGAGCTACGCTCTGTACAGCCTCAATCGTCACGAAAACGAAGGATTTGACGTCTGCGCTTTGGCTCATTGCCAGGCGTATGGTGGCAGCAATGTAGAAAATGATATAGTACAAAAAGCAGTAGATGATACGCGTGGACAGGTGCTGCTATATGCACATAAGCCTATTTTTGCCGCGTTCCATGCTAGTTCAGGTGGTAATACAGAAAATAGCGAGGATGTATGGGGAACATATCTTCCCTATCTGCGGGCGGTTAAGGATTATGACCAGAATTCACCTAATTATCATTGGTCTTTGCAAATGACTCCAGTTGAGTTAAGCGGAAAATTAAATCAATATGGTTATGATATAGGGACACTCCAGTCGGTGACATTGTCAGCTTTAAATAGTGGTGGACAGGTCGACAGAAGCAAAAATGGTGCCGTAAAAACAGTGGTGTTCAGTGGCGATAAGAATATTGCTAGATTAACGGGCAATGAAGTGCGTCGCGTCTTGGGGCTTAAAAGCACTAAATTTGCGATTGACGTAATCATACCTTCACCGAAAAAAATAAATGTGCCTATTGACCAATATTCCGGTTACAGTAAAGATATTGATGTCGAACTACCCGATTATAAGGTTCCCAAGATAAAGACCGGGGTAAACAATAACATCCATCCTATAACAAATCGCAGTGGAGAAGTTATCAAAATAGATGGGTATGGTTCGGGGCATAGGGTTGGCATGTCGCAATGGGGTGCGAAGACCCTTGCAGAACAAGGCTATGATTACCAAACAATTTTATATACTTATTATAGTGAAGTTTCTATAGGCAACTGGTATTGAAAAGCTGCGAGCTGTCAGGTTTTAGTTCGTTTACCACTTGTTGTCTAAGAGCGCATAGACTAGATAGAATTGCTTATTAAAAAGGAGATTTAAAGATTATTTATGTTATTGACAGATTTTGATTACGAGTTACCGGAAGAACTTATTGCCCAGACACCTTGTCCCGAACGGGATCATTCAAGGCTTATGGTGCTCAACAGAAAAGATGAATCTATAACACATGCACATTTTTTTGAATTAAAAAAATATCTAAAGGCCGGAGATACATTGGTCTTTAATAATACAAGAGTAATACCGGCAAGATTGATAGGCAGGCGTGACCAGACAGGGGGAAAAGTAGAAGTTTTCCTTTTGCGCAGACAAGAAGGCAACCAGTGGGAAGTATTGGTTAAACCGGGAAGAAAAGCCCGTGTCGGCAGCATAATAAACTTTGGCAGTAAACTTAGCTGTGAAATAAAAGAGAATACTGATTTCGGTGGAAGAATAGTTGAATTCTCTTATGAGGGTATTTGGGAAGAAGTACTTGACCGTCTGGGGCAAACCCCGCTTCCACCGTATATTCATGAAAAGCTTAAAGATAAAGAACGTTATCAGACTGTTTATGCTAAGGAAAATGGCTCAGCTGCCGCTCCTACTGCGGGTCTTCATTTTACGAAAGAACTTTTAGCTGAGTTGAAGGACATGGGCGTAAATTTGGAGTTTGTTACGCTGCATGTGGGACTAGGTACTTTTCGCCCTGTCAATGAAGATAACATTGAAGACCATGTCATGCATAAAGAGTATTTCCATATTGAAAAAGAAACCGCAGATAGGATTAATGCTGCTAGAGCACGTGGCAGCAGGATCATTGCAGTGGGTACTACCTCGATAAGAACATTGGAATCGGCTGCACGAGATGATGGCTTTCTGCCGGCTAAATGCGGTGAAACAGGAATATTCATTTATCCGGGGTATAAGTTCAAGATTGTCGATGGGATAATAACTAATTTTCATCTGCCAAAATCAACACTGATTATGCTTATAAGTGCATTTGCGGGACGAGAATATGTCTTGCGGGCATATAAAACAGCTGTACAGGAACGGTATAGATTTTTTAGTTTTGGTGATGCTATGTTGATCTTATAACAACATGGTTATCAAAATATTAAATGCCCTGTAACTAAAAAGTTACAGGGCATTATTATGGTTCATCGTCAATAATCGGGGTTATAAAAATGTGGCACATTATAAAATAATATAATTATTCGGCCTTATGCCAATACCATTTAGGAAATTTATAAGATCCAATTATAAGTAAAGGATTAATTACAGCTGAATAAGTTTTACTTACTGCGTAGTAAATATTGATACTCATGCAATAAAAAATTAACAATTTTATCGCAGCCAGGAGTAACATAACACTGCCCCAAATTATGGTTAAGATTTTCCATGTTTTTATATATTTTTCAAAAGTTGTGTATTCAGAAGAAAAAGATATAATTTTACTATCTTCAACAAATATTTGAATCAGTGAACGAGAAAAAAATAATGAGCCGAAAAAAATAACAGAATAAATAAAATCAGAAAAAATGGGTTCTAAAAAATAAAATTTAGGGTCATGAAAAATAATAGTGATTAATAAACTTATTACTGAAAAGATGCCAGTTAGTAAAGCGAGGATATTAGTTTTTTTATTTATAATTAAACGAAAAAGGAAAAAACCACAACACCAAGCACCAGATAAAATAGCACCCCATAGTAAGTTTTGATGATAATTGAATATATAAAATATAGCTAAGGGAATAATTATTGTTGCAAAAAAATCAAAATTTAATAACCTATTTTTTGTAGTCATTATAACACCCTTTAAGTTTTATTTTTTATAATTTATTGCAGTATTATATCATTTATACATAAGTAAATAAAGTAATAATAATTTTTGTGGATAAGTATACAAAAGCACCTGCTATAGATAAATGCAGGTGCTTTTGTCTTTGGTCTGAAACACTGCATTTATTGCAGTGCCTTAATGTTTAGTTGTTGATGTTGTTCATTGCCATAGCTGGCGCGTTAAATAATTTCGTTATATTAGGATGTCTGTATCCAAAATCCTTATTACGTATGTTTATAGTCTATTAATTTGAAAATAATAGTACCGATAAGGCTGGCTAAAATTGAACCGGAAATAATGCCTAATTTAGCGGTTGTGAGGTATTGGGGAATATCAGCGAAGGCAAGGGAAGCAATAAAAAATGACATGGTAAAACCTATTCCGCTGAGTGCGCCCGCTCCTAAAAAATGATAATAAGTAGTTTTTTCCGGCATTTTAACGAAACCTGCTTTTAATAGTAAAAATGCTGTGCCGAATATTCCCAGAGGCTTACCCAATGCAAGGCCAGCCAATATGCCAATCCCTTCTGGGGCAAACAGGTTACTTATTTCCGCGAAGTGCAATTGTATACCAGCATTGGCTAATGCAAAGGCAGGCATAATAAACCATGCTGACCATGGTGCAAGATAATATTCCAATTTGTGCAAAAGTGATTTATTGATGTCACGAGTGTCCTGCGCAGGAATAGTTAAGCCTAAGATTACACCAGCAATAGTGGGGTGTATACCAGCATGATAAAAGTAAAACCAGGCAATTAATCCTAAACCTATATAGCTGAATGCATTTTGGCAATTGTATTTATTAAGAAGGACTGCTGCCAACAATGCGGCCAAACCATAACTGAGAGCAGTAAATTGAATGGCGGTGCTATAAAATAAAGCAATTATGATGATGGCACCTAGGTCGTCTACTATTGCTAGAGCAGTTAGAAATATTGCTATACTGCGGGGAGCATTACCAGCTACTAAGGATAAGACACCTAGTGAAAAGGCGATGTCTGTAGCCATGGGAATACCCCAGCCAACGGCAGTGGATTCTCCATAGTTGATGAGATAATAAATGCATGCAGGTGCGATCATGCCGCCGATAGCTGCGGCTATTGGTAAAATAGTGGCAGATAGGGATTTGAGTTCACCAAAAAGAAATTCCCGCTTGATTTCTAAGCCAATTACAAAGAAAAATATCGTCATCAGACCATCATTCACCCAGTGCAGGATAGATAGGTCAATAATACCAATGGATAAATGTAAGCTCAATATGGTTTGATATTCATCAGCTAAATTACTATTGGCTAAAAATATCGCGATTATGGTAAATAATAACAATACTATACTGCTGAAAGATTTGTGCTTAAAAAAATGATTAAACGGCCGCAACAACGAAATGGAGTTTTTAATAACATTATGTTTTATATTTTTCATCAAGTGCCCTTTTTGTTCGTAGTAAAAATTATATGTATTTTGAATCGTTCAGTGATTTTGGTTTGGTCACTAAAAATGGCGCTGTATAAAATGAGATATCAATAGAAGATGAACAGAAGGAGGAGGTTATCACTTTGAAAAAGGAGAAATAGAAAGTAGATAAAAATAAAGAGAGAAGGTATGGAAAATGTATATCGTTATTGCTCCAGATTCTTTTAAAGGCAGTCTTTCTTCAGCACAGGCAGCAGATGCAATCGAAAGTGGTGTAAAAAAGACTTTTCCTCTAGCTCGAATAGGTAAGGTACTCATTGCCGATGGTGGTGAGGGTACAGTCGAAGCTATTGTAAAAATGGCTCATGGACAGATTATGCACACAATGGTAGAAGGACCATTGGGCGAATCTGTTAATGCAGCATGGGGTATCATTCATGAAGGAAACGTTATTACGGCTGTTATAGAAATGGCAGAAGCCTCTGGTCTGCTGATTACCCCAAAGGAAAAACGAAATGTCCGTTTGGCCAGCACGTATGGTACCGGCCAGCTCATCAAAGCAGCGATGGACAAAGGTGCTAAGCGTATTATTATCGGTATTGGCGGCAGTGCAACCAATGATGGTGGAGTTGGAATGGCATCAGCGCTGGGGGCAAGGTTTCTCGATAAAAATGGCCGCTGTTTAGCACGGGGAGGAGCAGCACTGGCACAGTTGGCACACATAGATGTAACGAAGATTGATACGCGTCTTGCTGCTACTGAGGTTTATATAGCCAGTGATGTAAATAATCCTCTTTGTGGTGCCAGAGGAGCTTCCGCCGTTTACGGCCCCCAAAAAGGAGCCACACCAGAAATAGTGCAAGAACTTGATGCTGCCCTTCTAAATTATGCTAATGTTGCTAAGCAAGACCTGAAAATTGATGTTGGCAATATTCCAGGCAGTGGTGCTGCTGGTGGTCTTGGTGCTGGTTTGTTGCTTTTCACTAATGGCAAAGCAGTTCCTGGTATAGAACTCATCTTACACACAATCCATTTTGCTGAATTAATAAAAGGTGCAGCTTTTATCATAACAGGTGAAGGCTATACGGATGCCCAAACTGCACAGGGGAAGGCACCTGTAGGGGTAGCTGCTGTCGCTAAAAAGCAAAATATTCCTGTAGTTTGTCTTTCTGGTGCCCTTACTGTTGAGGCAAAAGAGGTTTTATCGCATGGCATCGACGCTATTGCAGCTTTGCCGTATGCACCGGCTACTTTGACGGAATGTATGCAGAATGCTGCCGTATATTTGACTTTTGCAGCTGAACGGACATGCCAGCTCATAAAGGTCGGTATGTCTTTGCCAGACGCAAAATAAAAGCATTGTAGGCATGGTACTTTGAATGCGGATGCTTTAACTTTGTTAGTAATCAACCTGCAAAATAAAAAAAACAATACTTATACAATGATAAGTGCTGTTTTATAATGTAAGAAAATGAAAGAGCGGCCAGTTCATGCGCTGATGATATTATCTATTAGCAGCATAACTGTCACTAAAACAGGAATGACCTTACCTAAAATGTCAAATAAAAAATCTTGCATCTTTTCCACCAGTAAACCTTTCTTTTGTCCATTAACAAATTTTAATAAGCATATAGTTGGGATATTTTCTAGCAGGGACCGTTATTCTGATAAAAGCAGTGTATATTTTACACAATAATTGTCCCCAAGTTATGGGATATATCTATTTTAGTACCATAGTTTGCCGAAAGAGCAGCAATTTCACTTAAAATGCGCTTGCCATTTGTTTCGTCGGCAAATTCTGGCCGGCCGCGTCTGGCACGACCATTTTCAAAACCTAGAGATAAGGGACGCAGTTCTATTTTATCAATGGAACCATTTTTTACGCAAAAGGAAACGGCAGCTGACTCAAAAACGCGTCTATCAACAGCCAGACCGCGTGTATCGTGTGCACTTCTGCAATCAAGACCATCGGCAACATTATTGTTCGAGTTCAAATTGTACAGATCATAAAATTCAGAGGGTTGCCTTTCCACGGAGTCATTTTGAAAAATAAAATCGCCTAAACTGTAAAATATAGGCTTTTTATTATAAATCTCAATACCGCGCCATATATGAGGACCATGTCCTATATAAGCATGGGCACCGCTGTCAATACACATGCGGGCAAAATCACGTGCAAAATCAGCGGGCAGCTGCTTATTGAGACCTTTCCTTTCATGCGTGTGATGGCTGACGATGACGACGTCTGCCTGCCGTTTGGCTTCACTTATAGAAGCGGTGATACGTTCGGCATCTTTAGGGTTCATTTTTGTAATCGTGCCAGGAGTATCTGCGCTTTTTATGCAGATATCATTTATAAAATAACCGTCTGCAACGGGCTTGGCAAATCCTTCCATTTCGTTTAAACGGCGATTAGCATTTATGTCTGTTTGTTCAAGAATTTCTTTAAGTGTTTTTAATTGTTTAGGAAGAACCCTGTGTTCTGCTTGGTAACGAAGTACATTAGCACCGGGGCGGCCGAGGACATCAGGCCGCTGGGCACTGGACATTCCCCATGGCGAGATAGTGGAAGTGACGCTGATTAGAGCCAAGCGGCCGTTGGGCGTGTCCAAATAACGGGGCTGTCCTGCTTCTGCGAGGTTACGTCCCACTCCAGCATGGACAAGCCCGCTGTCTTCCAAATGATGTAAAGTGGTTAACAGCCCGCCGAGATTCCAATCGATATTGTGGTTGTTAGCCCAGGCAATTATATTGAAGCCTAGCTTTTTTATATCTTCGAGAACAGCAGGTCTGGCGGCAGCCCATGTACCGCCGCTTACTGGTGCCGGATAAACTTCAAAATCATGGAGTAGAACCTCAAAATTGGTAAAACGGGCATCGTGCTGTAAAAAGTATTCTTGCAGTGCGTTGAATTTCTCATCACAAGGCAGATGTTGGGTGATGAATGAATCGCCTACAGCGGCGATGCTTATCTGTGACAATATAAACGCTCCCTTACAAATTGGTATATATTGTGATATTTTTTAGCAGGTTAAAATTCTTCGTAAACGGCTGGGTCTTGGTTAAAACTACGTCCGTCGGGTCTGGTTAAGCTGGAAATTTGTTCCATTTCGGCACTTGATAATTTAAAATCAAAAATATTGATATTTTCCTGCTGGTGTTTAATGCTGGAGGCCTTAGGAATAGGCAGTGCACCAAGCTGGGTATGCCAACGCAGAATAATTTGTGAGATGGATTTTTGATGGGCAGTGGCAATTTTAGTGATAACAGCATCTGTAAGCAATGCATTGCCTCGTCCGAGCGGGCTCCATGATTGTGTAACAATGTGATGTTTGGCATTATATTCCCTTTGTTCTTTTTGGTTGAAATATGGATGCAGTTCAACCTGATTGATACTTGGGCATACACCTGTTTCTTTAATCAATCTATCAATATGTTCAGGAAGAAAATTACATACACCTATGGAACGTATATAACCTCTCTTTTTGGCTTCGATAAGAGCTTGCCAGGCTTCTACGTATTGATTGACGCGTGGATTAGGCCAATGGATGAGGTACATATCATAATAATCAAGATCGGCTCTATAAAGCGATTCTTCAATGGTTTCCAAAGCTTCCTTATAGGCGTGGTGACGTCCGGGGAGTTTTGAGCAGATGAATAATTGGTTGCGCGCTATAGAGCACTCCTTGACGGCGCGGCCCAAAGTGCCTTCATTTTCATAATTAAAAGCAGAGTCGAGCAGACGGTAGCCTGTTTTAACAGCATCTTTTATAACTTCAATGCCTCTTTGACCTTTTAACGTATATGTGCCGAAACCTATAGACGGGATCTTTAAACCGTCATTTAAGGTTATTTCGGGAATAGTATTACACATATCAATTCACCTCACTATCAATTTTATATAATAATTAGTTCTATACCGATAGGTTATTTCCTCTTACTAGTGGTATATTGTTTTATGGGAAAAAAATAAGAGCAATATTTTATCAGAATAGTATTGACTTTGGCATTTTGTGCTTTTTATTTTAAAACCCGCTGTTATAAAAGATATCTAACAGCGGGTTTTGTTAAGCTCATATAAGTTGAAGTATAGGAAAAATTATGCATAGACCGATATGGGACAATGTTAAGCAGTTTTAGGTAATTGTTTCCATAAACGGCGGAAAGCACTTTTCTGTACTTCCGGTGTGCGGATAATTCTTTTTTCTAAGTCTTCTTCGGTTTTTATTCCTTTTACAGTAGCGTATAAATCATCCAACGTTTTGAAATCTTCCATACGCAGTGAATTTAAATAAGCATATTCAGGTATAGCGTCCATTCTTTTACGTAACCGGGCGCGATAGGCATCAGCGTTAGGATTATGTACACCATTGACTATTTGGGCAAGTTCCTTAAGGTCGAGCATTTCACGCATAGAATCACTCATCATAATAATATCAACCTCCCTCGTACATGTTAGAAAATATATGTTAATTATACTGCGTTGCTTTTTTAGAAGCAATATTTATTATGAACAAAGTTTTCTGGACGGCTGCATTTGCCTGTATTTAGAAAATAGAAAAAGCGTGGATTTAGTTTAAAATATAT
This sequence comes from Pectinatus cerevisiiphilus, assembly GCF_004341685.1. Lineage (GTDB taxonomy): Bacteria > Bacillota > Negativicutes > Selenomonadales > Selenomonadaceae > Pectinatus > Pectinatus cerevisiiphilus. The sequence continues at coordinate 87,630 of NZ_SMAA01000005.1, read as the reverse complement.
AGGGAAAATAGATTAAAGTGAGGCAAGGTCAATCTGCGGGATGCTGTCGACTATTATATCAGCCATGCTGATGTCCTGCGTTCCGCTATTGGGGTTATGGAAGCCAATACAGGTCATTCCTGCTGATTTGGCTGCGAGCACACCGTTATGCGAATCTTCGAGAACAACGCAGTCCTGCGGTGGTACGGCAAGCCGCTTGGCGGCAGCAAGATATATATCAGGCGCGGGTTTACCATGCTTTACTTCATTGCCGCTGAGCAAAAACTTAAAATATGCGTTGAAATGTAATTTGTCTATATTGGCTTTAATGAAATCCATCGGTGAAGATGAAGCCACAGCGGTAGGAATATTATTTTTCTTGAGGTTTATTAATAATTCGTAGATACCATTTATGGATTTAAGTTTATTTGTCTTGATATGGGATAAAATTTTTTCGATGTATTTATTGACAAATATATCTACAGGAACGGATAATCCTTTTTCTTTTGTTATTTTCTGGAACATTGCGTTAATATTAAGCCCGCTCAGTGTATACATGTATTCGGCGTCAGTGTCAATATGGTATTCTTTCATTATTCCTGCAAGTGTGGCATTATGCATGGGTTCGCTGTCAATAATGACCCCATCCATATCGAAAATAAATGCTTTCATAAAATAAAACCTCCTGATAATAGTAGGGCACTGCTGTTAAAAAATGGTTTTGAATTGAATACGTATTTGCTAAAAGCAGGCGAGTGCACAACAACAATATGATGATAAAAAAGGCCGCCGCAATTTAAACACGGCAGCCTGTGAACGGTTTTCGTTATTCAACTGTTACTGATTTTGCCAGATTGCGAGGTTTATCAACATCACAGCCACGAGTAATGGCCGCATAATAAGCCAGCAACTGTAGAGGTACTACGGTTAAAAGCGGAATCAAAAGTTCATCAGTGTTAGGAACTTTGATTACATGGTCGACACATTTTACCAAGGTATCATTACTTTCGGAAGTGATCCCGATAACAATGGCATCACGTGCTTTAATTTCTTTAATGTTACTGATTGTTTTTTCATAAACACTTTTTTGCGTTGCTAAAGCGATAACGGGAACGCCTTCGATGATGAGGGCTAGTGTACCGTGCTTCAATTCGCCGGCAGCGTAAGCTTCAGCGTGGATGTAAGAAATTTCTTTCAGCTTTAAGGCACCTTCAAGAGCAACATCATAATCAAGGGAACGGCCGATAAAGAAAACATCTTCGTTGAAACCATATTTTTTAGCAAAAGTTTTAATCGGTTCAGGATCTTCGAGTGTCCTGTCAATTTGGTCAGGTAATTTACGTAACTGGGTGAGCAGTTGTTTTGTACGTTCAGGTGAAATACATTTTTTGATGCCGGCCATATACATAGCCAGTAAAAATACGGTAACAAGCTGAGTAGTGTATGCTTTTGTAGAAGCTACAGCGATTTCAGGGCCTGCCCAAGTATAAATTACTTCATCGGCATCACGGGCGATAGATGAACCAACAACATTAGTAATGGCTAGCGTTTTTGCGCCAAGGCGTTTCGTTTCCTTTAGGGCGGCCAGTGTATCAATAGTTTCGCCTGACTGGCTTATAACTATTACCAAGGTATGCTCGTCAATAATCGGGGAACGATAGCGGAACTCTGAGGCAATATCCACTTCAACCGGTATACGGGCAAGTTTTTCAATATAATATTTGCCAACAAGTCCTGCATGATAAGCTGTACCGCAGGCAACTATAAAAATCTTATGGAAGGAATCAAGATATTCTTTATTCCATTTTAATTCATTGAGTATTACGCTCAAATTGTCTTTAGCAATACGAGGCATAACTGTATCACGGACAGCCTTAGGCTGTTCATGTATTTCTTTGAGCATGAAATGTTCATAACCGCCCTTTTCGGCAGCTTCAGCATTCCAATTTACTTCAAAAACTTTTTTGGTTACAGGCAGTCCATCCTGATTAGTTATCCAGATAGAATCTTTTTTAACGACTGCTATTTCACCATCATTTATTATATAATTACGGCGGGTATAGCCAATTATAGCAGGAATATCAGAGGCTATGAAGTTTTCTCCATCGCCAAGACCAATAATGAGCGGATTATCTTTTTTAGTGCAGATGAGTTTATCTGGATCTCTTCTGGACATAAATAAGAGAGAATAAGAACCTTCTATTCTTTTTAAAACTTCACGAACAGCAGTTTCAAAGTCGCCATCGTATAATTCTTCAAGCAGATGGGCAACCACTTCGGTATCTGTTTCCGATAAAAATTTATGGCCTTTTTCAATAAGCTTTTCTTTAAGCTGCATGTAATTTTCTATAATGCCGTTATGGACGACAGCAAAGTCACCCTTGCAGTCCAAATGCGGATGGGCATTAACATCAGACGGGCCGCCATGGGTTGCCCATCTTGTATGACCAATACCAATAACACCCTTTGGTTCATGGCCTTTAATTTTGGCTTTCAATGCATCTAACCGGCCAACGCATTTTTCCAAATCAATTTTATCATTGTCAATAACTGCAATACCGGCAGAGTCATAACCGCGATATTCCAGTTTTGTTAAACCATCTATAAGAAATGGTTCAGCTTGTTTACTTCCTACATAACCAACAATTCCACACATAATGAGATACCTCCAAAATAAAATAATTATTAAAGACGTATCTGCCAATCCTTATTTTTTGTATTGTACTGTAAGTCACCTTACAGTTTTGCCAAATTTTTTCGACCGGATTACAGCCGAGAGGCATCCGCTGAATACTTCGACAACCTCTTCCTCGTCCTCTTTTATTAAGAGCCAGCGCTAAGCAATATGCTTTTTAATAAAACGTTAAGGCCTCCTTTTTATCGCCTGTGCTGCGGCAGATTGCGGCACATGGATAAGGATAATGGGGCATGGACAATTAGAACGCCCATGTCTTCCATATTCTAATATATACTTCTTGTTTGGTCAAGCCATTATCTTGCTATTTGTTTAAATAAAAGTACGGGATAGGGGAAATCATAGTAATATGGTAATTAGGAGATTTATTTTAACTATATTTATTTTGCATAAGTTGGCAGATTAAAGCTTCATCATGAAAGTTTAAATTATTATTGATGCCTGTACCAAGTTTAATAGCAGGTTTTATTTTTTTCCCATGGAAATCGCTACCGCCAGTGATAAGTAAATTATATTTTGCTGCGAGAGAAAGACATTTTTGGACATCGTCTGCCGAATGTTCACTGTGATAACATTCTATGCCGAGCAGGCCAACTGATTTAAGCTGGACCAGCAAACTTTCCAGAGCTTCATCACTTTTTTTCTGTAGGGCTGGATGTGCCAGTACAGGAATACCGTGCATGGCCTTTATCATTTTTACAGCTTCTTCGGCAGTAGGACGGGGGCGTTTTATCGCACGGAATTCTTTGGTGTCCAGATACTTTGTAAAAGCTTCACTGACTGTATTGACATAACCGTGTTCGACCATTGCCCGGGCAAAATGCGGGCGGGCAATTATTCCACCAGAAGTATATTTTTCAAGATCAGCCCAAGTTAGATAAACCTCTTTATTGGCTAAATAGGCTAATATCATTTCAGCTCTTTTGATACGCAGCTTTTTATTGACCATGCAGATATCTTGCGCGGCACGGCTTTTATAAGCAATATTATAGCCCAATACATGGACATTAGTTCCCTGCGCATTTATTTCAATTCCTGGAATAAAACGAATGCCCGCGGCTTTTGCAGCCTGTTCACCGCGGGCTAGGCCGTCGATAGTATCGTGGTCTGTTATGGCAAGGACAGAAATACCAATTTCTTTGGCGAAAGCTACAACTTTTTCTGGAGAATACTGGCCGTCAGATGCAGTAGTATGGCAATGTAGATCCATCATGGTAGCAAACCTCATTATTCTAATTGTATATAGAAGTTTATTTCAAGTTAAATAAAAATAGGAGCTTACGACATTTGACGTAAACTCCTATTTTTATTAATCACATTTTCCGTTTTCATCGCAAAATACGACTTTTTCACCGCTCAAAATTTTGTTGGTTGTTCTTACTGCACACATTTTTCCACACATAGAGCAAGTATGTTTTTGGGCGAGTGGCACGCTTTCATAATAGCGTCTTGCCTTTTCAGGATCCATAGCTTCTTTAAACATAGCATTCCAATCAAGCTTTTGGCGGGCATCAGCCATACGGTTGTCCTGGTCTCTGGCGCCGGGAAGCTTATTAGCTATATCGGCGGCATGAGCAGCAATTTTGGCGGCAATGATACCATCACGTACATCGTCTAAATTAGGCAGGCGGAGATGTTCAGCAGGAGTAACATAACATAGAAAATTAGCGCCGTTTGATGCAGCTATGGCACCGCCGATTGCTGAAGTAATATGGTCATAACCAGGTGCTATATCTGTTACCAATGGGCCAAGTACATAAAATGGAGCATTGTGGCAAAGTCTTTTTTGAAGTTTCATATTGGCAGCTATTTCATCTATTGCCATATGGCCAGGACCTTCCACAAGAACTTGGACGCCAGCTTTCCACGCGCGTTCAGTAAGATAACCGATTTCAATAAGTTCACCGATCTGTCCGGCGTCGGTGGAATCATCGAGACAGCCGGGGCGCAGTGAATCACCTATAGAAATAACAGCATCATGTTCATGCAGTATTTCTAAAACATCATCATAGTGTTCAAAGAAAGGATTTTCATTGCCGGTCATTTCCATCCAAGCAAAAAGCAAGGAACCGCCGCGGGACACGATGTTCATACGGCGACCTGACCGTTTAAAACCTTCTATGGCACGACGGTTGATGCCTGCATGGATAGTCATAAAGTCAACGCCTTCTTTAGCATGGGCTTCTACTACGCGCAAAAAGTCATCGGCAGTCATTTTGAGCAGATCTTTTTCTAAATAGCCGATTGCATCATACATAGGAACCGTTCCTATCATAGCAGGTGAATAGTCAATTAGTTTCTCACGAAATTCATGTGTCTTTCCGTAATTAGACAGATCCATAATGGATTCAGCACCCATTTTTACAGCCATTTTCACTTTATTCATTTCTAAATCATAATTTTTGGCATCACCAGATATGCCAAGATTTACATTGATTTTTGTTTTTAAGCCGTCACCGATTCCTTCAGCTGAAAGTGATTGATGATGCACATTGGCAGGAATAGCGATAGTACCATTGGCAACACCTTCTCTAATCCATTCTGCTGGACGGTTTTCCTTTTTTGCAACTAATTTAATTTGATCCGTCAAAATTCCCTGTCTTGCTGCTTCAATCTGTGTTTTATAGTGCATGTATATCCTCTTTTCTACTGTTTGCTATTCCAAAATAAATTATCTAAATAAAAAAGCCTGCCTTCAAAAGAAAGCAGACTAAAATTAGCTATGCCAGCTTCCCTACAATGGTATTAACCAACAGGTTCGAAGGGTTGGGCGATTGCCCTCTCAGCATAAAGCACCCCTGCTGATTTCAGTCTAGCAAAATAAGCAATCTGTGTCAAGCATTTGATGATGTCGATAGATTTTTTACAAGGTATTTTTATGTTTTTATAGAAATAATACAATATACAGATAACAATACGAAAAAATTCATAGAAGGGGTGTAAATATTATGAGAGAAATAAAATCAATCTTAGTTCCTATCGATGGGTCGGTTCATTCTGAACGCGCTTTAGAACAAGCTATATATATAGCAGGCCTTTCTCAGGCAGAATTAGTAGTACTCTACGTTATAGATCTAAATACAGCAGTTTCAGCAGTGGAAAGAATGTCATTGGATACTTATGTTCCTGATGATATTGATAAAGAAGGAAAACGAGTATTGGAACAGGCAAAGAAAAAGGTCAGTGCAGCAAAAAGAGAAGCGTCTTATGTATTAAAAATAGGCGATCCGTCAAAGATGATACTAAAATATTCAAAGGATAAGAAAAGTGACCTTATTGTTATGGGCAGCAGAGGTTTGGGAACTATTAAGCAAATAATAATGGGCAGTGTTAGCCAATATTTGGTTAGCCGGGCAGATTGTCCTGTGTTGATAGTCAGATAGTTATAATGAAGTGTTCTTGTAAGTGGTTCTAGATAGCAATAATTTAAATTGTAGGTAGAATAATAAAAAACCGGCCCCCAAAAGTTAGATTCAGTGGTCTAACTTTTGGGGGCCGGTTTATATGTGTCGATTTTTAAATTATTCTGCTGTGAATGGCAATAAAGCAATATTGCGGGCACGTTTGATTGCCAACGTTACCTGACGCTGATGGCGTGCACAATTGCCGGAAATACGGCGCGGTAAAATCTTGCCGCGTTCAGTGACAAAACGACGTAATTTAGCAACATCTTTATAATCAATTGCTTCTACTTTATCTGCGCAGAAACTGCAAACTTTTCTCTTTGGTCTTCTACCTCTATCACGTTTAACCAATGGTAATACCCTCCTAAATTAAAATGGAATTTCTTCGTCAGGGGGCAGCTCTGAACCGAAGGAAGAAGCTGGACTTGATGCAGCCGGTTGATTTTTTGGTGCGGTAGACTGACTTGATGTACCAGAGGCAGAAGGTGTTCCAGCATAATTATTATCTGCATGATTAGCTGGGCGTGACCCCATAAACTCTATATCATTAGCTACCACTTCTGTTACATAACGTTTTGAGCCATCTTGAGCGTCATAATTGCGCACCTGTAGATAACCGTCAACGAGAATCTGACTACCTTTCACCAAATTATTGCCGCATATTTCAGCTAATTTTTGCCAGGCAATAATAGTAAAAAAATCGGCTGTGTTTTGCTGATCACGTGAAAAACGCTTATTTACAGCCAGACGGAACGAAGCTACAGCTTTTCCTGTCTGAGTATAGCGAACTTCCGGATCGGTAGCAAGACGTCCTGCTAGAATGACTTTATTCATATGCGTCCCCCTAAACGAATTATTTTTCGTCTAATCTAACGATCATGTGCTTCAAGATTTCATCAGTAATTTTCATTACACGATCAAGTTCATCAGCACAAGTAGATTCAGCACTGATATCGAACAGACAATAAAAACCGTCCATGCAGCCTTTTATTTCATAGGCAAGACGTTTTTTACCCCAACGATCTTCTTTGTCAATGATGCCACCATTATCGGTAACGATCTTGGAAAATTTTTCGATTGTGGCATTGGTCTGTTCTTCTTCCATTGGTCTTACAATAAATATGACTTCGTACTTTCTCACGAAATCACCTCCCTCTCTGGACTATCGGCCCTTTTATAAGGGCAGGGGATTCAAAATAAATTTTGAAACCAGTCTAAATTAATTATTAACTTTATAAGTATAGCATGAGTAATAAATAAATACAATGACGAAGCATCACAAAATAATTTTAACTGGAAGTTTTTGGTAAAACTGCACATGCCGGTAGCAATCCTGAAATAAGACGGAATGTATTGTTGATAAAGTGCGCGCAAAATATTTATGGTGAATTGGATAAACAATTATGTACAGTGGGAGCAGGTGGTTCTTCTGATGCAAATTGGGCTGCTGCAACAGGAGCTGTAGCAATCGATGGATTGGGGCCTGTAAAAGGAGGCAAGAATCATACCGAACGAGAATGTTCAAAGGTTTCAAGTGTGGTTCCACGTATGTATCTTTTGGCACGTATGCTTATGGAATGCGGTAAGGGTAAGGAAAACATCTTTTAGTTATTTTTTTTCGCACCCCTGACCATTGAACAAAAGATTCCTATAGTGCAGGTTATAGCTAAGACAAGAAAAATTTGCTGCATACCGCTGAGCAGTGAAGTAAGATATTCCGCGGGAATGATATTGGTGGTATATATAGACAGTAGTAAAGAAACAATTGCCATACTGGTCGCTTGCCCAAACATGCGCATTGCAGCCAGTATGGAGGAGGCCACACCATAAAATTCGGGTTGTACAGATCCCATGATCGCGTTATTGTTGGGGGATGAAAAAAGAGCAAACCCAATACCGATAATCAATAAAATGCTTCCTATATAATAAAACGATGTATTATTTGCAATGGTAGAAAAAGAGAACAGCCCCGCAGCAGTGAGCGTCATGCCGGAAGATGCAACTAGGCGGGGCTCAAATTTGTCCGACAAAGCTCCGGCAAACGGAGATAAAATCGACATCATTATTGGCTGTAATAATAATAAGATACCTGCGTTAAGCGGATCTAATCCGCGGATAATCTGTAAATATAAAGACAGAACGAAAGAAATGCCAAAAGTTGCACTGTAATGAATAAGAGCGGCTAGATTGGACATGGCAAAAATTGTATTTTTAAATAAATTTAAAGTAAAAAGTGGGTATTTGGTATATTTTTGTCTGGCAATAAAGAGCGCACCGAAGATTAATCCTAAAACAACCAGCCATTTCATGAGTGGATGGCTGACATAATCAGATAATCCGTATAAAACTGATGAAGATGCCAGAGCATAAAGAAGAGAACTGGGAATGTCGAGCTTTTCTTTTTGGTTGCCATACCATTCTTGCTTTACAAAGTGCATTATATATATACTCATTGACATACCTGCGGCAGTAAAAATAAAAATGGTACGCCAGCCTAGAAATTCTGTAAGTGCACCGCCGATAACAGGACCCAGTGAAAGACCGAGATATACACAGGCTGCAGAATAACCAATTATTTGTCCGCGCTTTTGCGGTGGGTTGCTGGCTATAAGCATGGCCATCCCGGTGGAAAAATTCATGGACATGCATACTCCCTGGATAAAACGAAATAGCAGCAATGTTTTTAAGTCGGAAGTGAAAATGCAGAAGAGAGTACTTAAAGCTACACCAATACAGCCAATTTGGTAGATTTTCCGCCGACCTTTTATGTCGGCCAGCTTACCGCAAGGCAGTAAGAAGGCAACAGCCCCTAATAAGAATAAAGTCAATACCCAAGTCAAATTTTCTGCATTAACACCATATTCCAGAGCCATAGATGGTATAGCAACATTCACAGAGCTTGCCATAAACGGGCCAAAGAAAGATGTTATCAATACAGATATGAAAACTTTTTTATCATCCATACTATTACCTACCTATTGTAAATATATTTGTACCTATTATAATATAGTTTTATCAGCAACTAAATGGATTAAAAAAAATAGCAGAAATATCTTAGATAGTAGGTAATAAATGTTTGACTTTGTTTTTTATGAGTGCTATAATCACATTATAGAAATATGAAGACCGTGATATGCGTATTGAACGCAGAAGTGGCAAGCTGATTAGAAAACTAAAAGCTTGGAGGGATGCAGAAATTTATCCTTCCAGGCTTTTTTTGATTATTTGTCTCTGTCAAGACATTTCTGGAATACATATGTACGGTTTTAGTGAGAAAACTAATAGTATCATCATTTGAAAATAATAATATAAATGGAGGTTATTTAAATGGCTAAAGTATATGACAGCATCACACAACTTATTGGTGGGACACCACTTTTACGGGCAAACAATTACATAAAAGATCATGGCTTGAAGGCAGACATCCTTGCTAAATTGGAATATTTTAATCCAGCCGGTAGTACTAAAGACCGTATTGCCAAATCAATGATTGAAGATGCAGAAAAACGTGGTATCCTGAAGGCAAATTCTGTTATCATAGAACCTACTAGTGGTAACACTGGTATAGGTTTAGCTGCTATTGCTGCCGCACATAGATATAAAATAATAATAACTATGCCGGAAACAATGAGTGTTGAACGTCGTAATTTACTTAAAGCATACGGCGCACAGATTGTACTGACTGATGGAAAAGCGGGAATGAAGGGCGCTATTGCAAAAGCTGAAGAATTGGCAAAGCAAACACCTAATTCTTTTATACCATCGCAGTTTACAAATCCTGCAAATCCGAAAGCCCATTACAAAACTACAGGTCCTGAAATTTGGGCTGATGCAAATGGCAAAGTTGATATATTTATTGCTGGTGTTGGTACAGGTGGAACCCTTTCAGGAACAGGCAAATATTTAAAAGAAAAGAATCCGGCTATAAAGATTTATGCTGTTGAACCGAAAACTTCACCTGTATTGAGTGAAGGAAAAGCCGGCCCACATAAAATTCAGGGTATCGGTGCAGGTTTTATTCCTGAAACGCTTGATACTAAGATTTATGATGGAGTTATAACCATTTCCAATGAAGATGCATTCAAATATGGTCGTGAATTTTCACAGTCAGAAGGTGTTTTAGTCGGCATTTCGTCAGGGGCAGCATTTGCTGCGGCTGTACAGCTGGCAGAAAAACCGGAAAATGAAGGCAAAACAATAGTGGCAATTCTTCCAGATACAGGTGAACGGTATTTGTCCACTGCTTTATTCAGCGAATAATAGAAGTTAGGAAACCGTGGGTTTTAGGCTCACGGTTTTTTGTATTTTGCTGGGATTTTGCTAGGATTATATAAAAAGATTAAGAAAAGAATTTCTATTATTGTGAATTTACTGTTAGAAAATGAATTTTTATTGCAAATTTACTGGCCTTCCTTTATAATAAAAACAGATTTGCGATATCTATGCCGAAAGGATATGTTCATTATGGATACTAGTATGAGTATTGCTGCCATGTCAGTTGGTATAAGTCAGGAACGCACACAGGAAAGTGTGGGTGTATCTGTTCTTGGCAAAGTTTTTGATGATATGAATTCATCTGCTGAAATGATTACTGAAATGTCTGTCGGCTCGGATCCAAACCTTGGCACTAATGTAGATCTTAGCGTTTGATCATACGGCTTTGCCGTAAATTTAGATAAGCTTATTTTGTTCTATTTTGCACAGCTTGATATTACGGCGATGGAGAACGAACGGGCTTGAAATGTAAGGAGACTTTACAGATGGATTATCAAGACAAGACTTTGGTATGCAAAGATTGCGGTAAAGAGTTTATTTTTACTGCAGGGGAACAAGAATTTTATGCGGAAAAGGGTTTTGCTAATGAACCTGGACGGTGCCATGACTGCCGTACGGCGAGAAGGCACAACCGCGATGGGCAGGCTGCACCTCGTAAAATGTATAATGTAGTTTGTGCAAAATGTGGACAAGAAACACAAGTTCCCTTTGAACCAAAATCTGACCGGCCGGTATATTGCCGTGATTGCTTTAATGCTTTGCATAAGTAAAACTGTGTGGTAAGCAATAATGAACGATTATGTGTATGGATAGCATCGGCAAAGGAGCATGGCATTAACCGTGCTCCTTTTTACATGACTAATAATAAAATTGTAAATTATGATTGGGAGGATTAGATATGAAAAAAATAATGTTATTATGTATAGCGGCTGTTATGGGACTAGCTATGCTGACGGCCGGTTGCGGTGACAATGCAACCAGCAGCGATAATGCTTCTTCTGGTTCAGGGGATGCAAAGGCTTTGAAGGTTGGCACTAATGCTGACTTTGCTCCGTTTGAGTTTCAAGGAGAAGGCAGTGATGAATATCAAGGGTTTGATATGGATATCATAAGAGCTGTTGGCAAGGAAATGGGAGTTAATGTAGAAATAAATAATATTGCTTTTGACGGACTTATACCAGCACTCCAAAGTGGTAATATAGATATTGCTATTTCGGGGATGTCTATAACTGATGAACGCAAACAACAAGTAACATTTTCAGATCCGTACTATGACTCAGGTCTTACCGCAATGGTAAAAGCTGATAATAATGATATCAATTCTTTTGCCGATCTCAATGGTAAGAAGATTGCTGTCCAGATTGGTACTACAGGAGCTGAAGAAGCCAAAAAAATTCCTAATGCGCAAGTAAAAGAAATGAATAGCTCAGCAGATACTTTTCTTGAACTGAAGGCGGGAAATGTTGATGCAGTATTGAATGATAAACCGGTAAATGATTATTATATGGTAAAAAATAGTGATAGCACGGTGAAACGCGTTGGTGAAAAACTCACTTCAGAAAGTTATGGAATAGCATTGAAAAAGGATAATACAGAACTTGCTGCAAAAATTAATGAGGCCATTCAAAAGCTTAAAGAAAATGGACAGTATAATGAAATCTATAAAAAATGGTTTGGCACTGAACCAACAGATAACAAATAATTAACAGCACCGAAAAAATATATAGGATGTTGACCATATGAGCTTTAATTTTGATTTAATAATTAAGTCGTTTCCACTTTTACTGGCTGGTGCGCTGATTACAATAAAGATAACATTAATCAGCGTTGGCATAGGTATAGTTATAGGACTATTTGTCGGGATAGCACGTGTTACCAAGGTCAAACCCATAAGATGGCTGGCGGCAATTTATGTCGACTTCATTCGTGGTACACCGCTTTTGGTACAGATCTTTTTGATATATTTTGCATTGCCTATTGCATTGGGGATAAAAATAAATCCGTTGATTGCTGCTATTACGGCTTGCGGCATAAACAGCGGAGCTTACGTAGCAGAAATCTTTCGTGCAGGCATACAAGCTGTTGATGAAGGTCAAATGGAAGCTGGCAGATCCCTTGGTCTTACGTGGCCGCAGACAATGCGCTACATTGTAATACCACAGGCGTTTAAAAGTGTTATACCACCACTTGGCAATGAATTTATTGCGTTGCTGAAGGATTCTTCGCTGGTGTCTGTCATAGGTTTTGAAGAACTTACCAGACGTGGCCAGCTTGTGATAGCAAGAACCTATGGATCTTTGGAAATATGGCTCAGTGTGGCATTCCTTTATCTTATAATGACACTCACTATATCACGATTGGTAGCTTATCTGGAGTGGAGGTTCGATATAAAAAATGATAGACGTTAAGGACCTGCATAAATCATTTGCGGCTACTGAAGTTTTGAAGGGAATTAACCTGAACATAAAGAAGAGCGAAGTAGTAGTTATTATAGGACCTTCCGGTTCAGGAAAAAGCACCTTGCTGCGCTGCATGAACTATTTGGAAATACCTACCAGCGGCCAGGTATTGATTGACGGTATGAATTTACAAAAATCGGATATTAATAAAATCCGCTCTGAGATAGGCATGGTTTTTCAACGCTTTAATCTATTTCCGCATATGAATGTATTGGAGAACATTTCCCTTGCACCCATGAAAGTTAGAAATATTGCTAAGAAAACTGCAGAAAAAGATGCGTTCGCGTTATTGGAAAGAGTAGGGCTGAAAGATAAGGCGCACGCTTATCCTGCCCAACTGTCAGGCGGACAGCAGCAACGTGTTGCTATAGCCAGGGCTTTAGCGATGCGCCCTAAGGCAATGCTGTTTGATGAACCGACATCAGCCCTCGATCCTGAAATGGTGGGTGAAGTTCTTGATGTTATGCGCACTTTGGCTGAAGAAGGCATGACAATGGTTATAGTTACCCATGAAATGGGTTTTGCACGGGAAGTAGGAAGCAGATTATTGTTTGTCGATGATGGCAGGATAATAGAGCAAGGACAACCACGAGTTGTTTTTGAAAATCCGAAAGAAGACCGGACAAAATTATTTTTGTCAAAAGTTTTATAAATTTTATTACCGCTGTGGGATTTACCACAGCGGTTTTATATTTGTCTTTCTTCTGGAACAGGCGAAATATATGGGGAAAATAGCAAATGTTTTTGTGCATTTAAGAACGCTGTGATACGCCAGGCAACGTGTACACGAAAATACTTATAAATAAAGTGTTGACATAGGTTTTTGGTCATGGTAATATATATGAGTGTCTAAAACTGCGGTAATGTTACAGGAGTGATACTAATGCTAGAAGAACTAAAAAATGCAAAACGGGTTATTGGAACTAAACAAGTTACAAAAGCTGTCAATAACGGTTTGGCAAAATATGTTTTTTTGGCTATTGACGCAGATGACAGAGTTTTGAAGCCACTGCGTATTTTATGCGAAGAAAAAGAAACAAAAGTGGTGGCAAAATTTACGATGGCAGAGCTTGGTAAAGCCTACTCGATTGAAGTCGGCGCTGCAGCAGCAGCTATAATAAACAAGTAAGCCGATATGCCCTATTCAGGGTTTTATCTTTTAGGAAGGAGGTGCATGTATGCCTACAATTAATCAGTTGATCAGAAAAAGCAGACAGAGCATGCAGGAAAAATCTACGGCTCCGGCACTTAAAAACTGCCCGCAGAAACGTGGCGTTTGCACCAGGGTTTATACAACTACCCCAAAGAAGCCTAACTCCGCATTGCGCAAAGTTGCCCGTGTCCGTTTAACTAATAGCATCGAGGTTACAGCTTATATTCCCGGGATTGGACATAATCTTCAGGAACATAGCGTTGTTTTGATTCGTGGCGGTCGTGTAAAAGACTTGCCAGGTGTCCGTTACCATATCATTCGTGGTTCACTTGATACAGCAGGAGTCCAAGACCGTGCACAAGGTAGAAGCAAATATGGTGCTAAACGTGGTAAGAAAAAATAATTAAAAAATGATTAATAACAAGGAGGGACATAGATGCCGAGAAAAGGTCCTGTACCTAAACGTGATGTGTTGCCGGATCCGGTTTACAAATCCAAAAAGGTGACAAAATTCATTAATAAAATAATGCTTTCTGGTAAGAAAAGTGTTGCGGAACAAGTTGTGTATGATGCATTTGACCGCATTAAAGATAAGACAGGAAAAGATCCATTAGAAGTTTTTGAAACTGCACTTAATAATGTAATGCCTGTTTTAGAAGTTCGTGCTCGCCGTGTTGGTGGTGCTAACTACCAAGTACCGGTTGAAGTTCGTCCAGACCGCCGCATGACACTTGGCATACGCTGGCTGGTAAGTTACGCCCGTTTGCGTGGCGAAACGACAATGAATGAAAGATTGTCGGGCGAATTGATGGATGCAGCTAACAATACTGGTGCTGCTATTAAGAAAAAAGAAGATACTCACAAGATGGCGGAAGCTAACAAAGCATTCGCTCATTATCGTTGGTAATTTTTAGAGAACAAGGAGCGATGTAAGTGGCTAGAGAGTTTTCCCTTGAAAAAACTCGCAATATAGGTATCATTGCACATATTGATGCTGGAAAAACCACTACGACCGAACGTATACTGTTCTACACTGGCATTGTTCATAAGATCGGCGAAGTCCATGACGGCGCAGCGACTATGGACTGGATGGCACAGGAACAGGAAAGAGGAATAACTATTACCTCTGCTGCTACTACCTGCCATTGGAAGGGGCATCGTATCAATATTATAGATACACCCGGTCACGTGGACTTCACAGTAGAAGTTGAACGTTCGTTAAAAGTACTTGATGGGGCCGTAACAGTCCTTTCCGGAAAAAGTGGTGTTGAACCACAATCCGAAACCGTTTGGCGCCAAGCTGAACGCTACAATGTACCGCGTATGGTTTATGTGAACAAGATGGATATTGTTGGTGCTGATTTTTACAACGTTATCCAGATGATGGTTGATCGTCTGCACGCTAATCCTGTTCCTATTCAGATTCCTATCGGAGCTGAAGAAGGTTTTCGTGGCATGATTGATCTTATAAAGATGGAAGCTATTCTTTATGAAGATAAAGAAGGCAAACTGGAAACCTTCGGACCTATTCCTGATGACTTAAAGGAAAAGGCTGAAGAATACCGTCAGAAGATGCTGGACGTTATTGCTGAAACTGATGACGACTTCATGATGAAATATCTTGAAGGCGGAGAAATTACTGAAGATGAAATTAGAAAGACAATAAGAAAAGCTACAGTAGAATGTAAAATTTGCCCGGTAGTTTGCGGTTCTTCTTATAAGAATAAGGGCATACAGCCAATGCTGGATGCTGTTATTGCTTTCATGCCTGCACCTACAGATATTCCTGCTATAAAAGGAACAAATCCGGATACAGGCGAAGAAGCCAAACGTGATGCAAGTGATGAAGAACCTTTTTCTGCATTGGCCTTTAAAATTATGGCTGATCCATTTGTCGGCAAACTTGCGTTCTTCCGTGTATACTCTGGTACATTGTCTGCTGGCTCTTATGTATATAATTCTACAAAAGATAAAAAAGAACGTATCGGCCGTATTTTACAGATGCATGCTAATCATCGTAAAGAACTTGATATCGTGTACAGTGGTGATATCGCTGCTGCAGTTGGACTTAAGGATACGACAACAGGTGATACACTCTGCGATGAAAAGAATCCGATAGTTCTTGAATCCATGGAATTCCCGGACCCGGTTATTTCCGTCGCTGTTGAACCAAAAACAAAAGTTGACCAGGAAAAGATGGGGATAGCTCTCCAGAAACTAGCAGAAGAAGATCCTACCTTCCGCGTTGCAACCGACCAGGAAACTGGACAAACAATTATATCAGGGATGGGAGAACTTCATCTGGAAATAATTGTTGATCGTATGTTACGCGAATTCAAAGTAGAATGCACTGTTGGTAAACCGCAGGTCGCTTATCGTGAAACTATAAAGAAAAACGTCAAAGCTGAAGGTAAATTTATTCGCCAATCTGGTGGTAAAGGACAATACGGTCATTGCTGGCTTGAACTTATTCCACAAGAACCAGGCGCAGGTTTCTCTTTTGAAAGCAAGATTGTTGGCGGTGCTATTCCTAAGGAATATATCAACCCAATCGAAAATGGTGTTAAAGAAGCTATGGAAAACGGCGTAGTAGCCGGTTATCCAATGGTTGACATCAAAGCTATTGTGTATGATGGTTCGTACCATGAAGTCGATTCATCAGAAATGGCATTTAAAATTGCTGGCTCTATGGCATTTAAAAATGGCGCACAAAAAGCTGATCCGGTACTGCTGGAACCTTATGTTAAGGTTGAAGTTACTGTTCCGGAAGATTATATGGGCGATGTAATCGGCGATCTTAATTCTCGCCGTGGCCGCATTGAAGGAATGGAACCGCGTAATGGCGTACAAGTCATTAACGGTACGGTACCTCTTTCTGAAATGTTTGGCTATGCTACTGATTTACGCTCTAGAACACAGGGTCGTGGGAACTATTCAATGGAAGTTTCTCATTATGAAGAAGTTCCTAGAAATATATCAGATGCTATTGTTTCAAAAAACAAAGGTGAATAAGGGAGGAAATTACTCACAATGGCAAAACAAAAGTTTGAAAGAACTAAACCACATGTTAATATTGGTACTATCGGTCATGTTGACCATGGTAAGACAACTCTTACAGCTGCTATTACGAAAGTGCTTTCCAAAAAAGGTCTTGCTCAATTTGAAGACTATAGTATGATTGACAAAGCTCCAGAAGAACGTGAACGTGGTATTACAATTAATACAGCACATGTTGAATATGAAACTGCTAAAAGACATTATGCACATGTTGACTGCCCGGGCCATGCTGACTATGTAAAGAACATGATTACTGGTGCTGCACAGATGGATGGTGCTATTCTGGTTGTTAGTGCTGCTGATGGTCCTATGCCACAGACTCGTGAACATATTCTGCTCGCTCGTCAGGTTGGCGTTCCTGCAATGGTTGTATTCCTTAATAAAGCTGACCAAGTTGATGATCCTGAACTTTTGGAACTCGTTGAAATGGAAGTTCGCGAACTTCTTTCTTCTTATGACTTCCCAGGTGATGACATTCCAGTTATAACTGGTTCTGCTTTAAAAGCTCTTGAAGGCGATCCTGAAGCAGAAAAGAAAATTCTTGAACTCATGGATGCTGTAGATGATTATATCCCTACACCTACCCGTGATACAGATAAACCTTTCTTGATGCCAGTTGAAGATGTATTTACCATTACTGGTCGTGGTACTGTTGCTACTGGCCGTGTTGAACGTGGTGAACTCAAATTAAATGATGTTGTAGAAATCATTGGTCTTTCCAATGAAAGAAAATCAACAACAGTAACTGGTATTGAAATGTTCCGTAAGAGCATGGATACCGCTGTTGCTGGTGATAATATCGGCGCACTTCTGCGTGGTATTGACCGTACTGAAATCGAACGTGGACAGGTTCTTGCTAAACCTGGTACAATTCATCCGCATACCAAATTTAAAGCTCAGGTATATGTACTGACTAAAGATGAAGGCGGCCGTCATACTCCGTTCTTCTCCAACTATCGTCCGCAGTTTTATTTCCGCACGACAGATGTTACTGGCGTTGTAAAATTGCCTGAAGGTACAGAAATGGTTATGCCTGGTGATAATATCGAAATGGATATCGAACTCATTACCCCAATCGCTATTGAAAAGGGTTTGCGTTTCGCTATTCGTGAAGGCGGCCATACAGTTGGTGCCGGCCGTGTAATTGAAATTGCTGAGTAACTTCAAAGAATATAAAGTTTATATAAGGGCGGCGTTTCGCCGCCCTTATATAAGGCTTTTTTTTGTCCAATGCGATGATGTGTTAGATTGCTCGTTTTGTTGGACGAGGTAACTAATGCAGAGAAATGTCCGGATCATAGAATCCAGGCGATAAGGAGGAATTATTTTGTCCAAACAACAAAAAATACGTATTCGTTTAAAGGCTTATGATCACAAGGCTCTTGATCAGAGTGCCGTTAAGATAGTTGAAACTGCCAAAAGAACCGGTGCTATGGTTTCCGGTCCGATTCCCTTGCCTACCGAAAAAAATATCTATACAATTTTAAGATCTCCACATGTAAATAAAGATTCTCGTGAACAGTTTGAAATGAGAACACATAAACGTCTTATTGATATTTTAGAACCTACATCGAAGACAGTTGATGCTTTAATGCGTTTAGATTTACCGGCTGGTGTGGATATCGAAATTAAATTGTAATAGGAGGTGGCAAACGTGGCAAAAGCAATTTTAGGTAAAAAACTCGGCATGACTCAGATTTTTACCGAAGAAGGCGGAGTAATACCCGTTACAGTAGTTGAATCCGGTAAAAATGTTGTGCTTCAAAATAGAACAATGGAAAATGATGGTTATAATGCAGTACAACTTGGTTTTGGTGAAAAGAAAGAAAAGAAAGTAACCAAACCTATGCATGGTCATTTTTCTAAAGCTGGAGCGACTCCGGTGAAATATATCCGTGAAGTTCGTTTGGCTGATGCTTCTGAATATAACGTTGGTGATACAATCAATGTTGATATATTTACTGAAGGTGATTTGGTAGATGTAGTCGGAATATCAAAAGGCAAAGGTTTTGCTGGCGGTATTAAACGTCATAATTTTGCATGTGGTCCGATGAAGCATGGTTCTAAATCACATCGTGAACCTGGTTCTACAGGTGCTATGATCAGTGGTCATGGTGGACGCGTACTAAAAGGTAAAAAACTGCCAGGACGAATGGGTGCAGATCAGGTTACCATACAGCGTCTTAGCATTGTTCGGGTTGATAAAGATCGCAATCTTTTACTTGTAAAAGGTGCTATACCTGGAGCAACAAATAGTTTTGTAATGATAAAAGAAACAGTCAAACCAAATAAAAAATAATTGGAAGGAGGATAAAGAGGTAATATGCCTACAGTAGAAGTATTTAATATGACCGGACAAAAAGTCGGCGACGTACAGCTGGCAGAAAATGTATTCGGTGTTGAAATAAATGAAGGTCTGGTGCATCAAGCCGTTGTTATGCAGCTTGCAGCTCAACGCTTGGGCACACATGCTACGAAGACAAGAGGTTTTGTTCGTGGCGGTGGCCGTAAACCTTGGCGGCAAAAAGGCACTGGCCGTGCAAGAAGCGGCAGCACCCGTTCTCCAATATGGGTTGGCGGCGGTACTATTTTTGGACCGCATCCTCGCTCTTATGCATTCTCCATGCCTCGTAAACAGCGTCGCTTGGCTATTAAGTGCGCACTTACAGATAAAGTTAACGGCAAAAATATAGTCGTACTTGAAAATCTTGATTTTGCAGCACCGAAAACAAAAGATGTTGTAAAATTACTTAAGGATTTCAGCGTCGATGGTAAAGCACTTTTTATAACTGCTGATTTTGCTGAAAATGTGGAAAAATCTTCCCGTAATATTCCGGGTGTGAAAGCAATAAATTCCAGTGGATTGAATGTTTATGATATTTTAAATCATAATAAGCTTTTCATCACGAAAGATGCTGTTACCCGTGTTGAGGAGGTATTGGCATAATGGATGCAAGAGATATTATAATAAAACCGCTTGTAACAGAAAGATCAACAGATTTGATGGCTCAGGGGAAATATGTTTTTAAGGTTGATAAAAGAGCTAACAAAGTTGAAATTAGCAAAGCGGTTGAAGAAATTTTCAAAGTAAAAGTAACGGATGTAAATACCATAAATGTTACTGGTAAAATGAAACGTATGGGCCGTAACATTGGCAAACGCGCCGATTATAAAAAAGCAATCGTAAAGCTCGCTGCAGGAGAAACAATTGAATTCTTCGAAGCGTAACTTGAAGAAAAGGAGGTAAATGAAGTGGCAATAAAAAAGTTTAAACCGTATTCCCCAGGAAGAAGATTTATGACCGTATCTTCTTTTGAAGAAATAACAACTGATAAACCAGAAAAATCACTGTTGGAAGAATTAAAGAAAACAGGCGGCCGCAATATGCATGGTCGTTTGACAGTAAGACATCAAGGCGGTGGACATAAACGTCTTTATCGTATAATTGATTTTAAACGTAATAAAGATACTGTTCCGGCTCGTGTAGCAACTATTGAATACGATCCAAATCGCAGTGCCCGTATTGCTCTGTTGAATTATGCTGATGGTGAAAAACGTTACATCCTTGCACCTAATGGATTGAAAGTCGGCGATACCGTCGTATCCGGACCAGACGCTGATATAAAACCAGGTAATGCATTGCCTATAGTTAATATTCCAGTTGGTTCAATGATCCATAATGTTGAACTTAAGATTGGTAAAGGCGGACAGTTAGTTCGTTCCGCTGGAGCAGGCGCTCAGCTTATGGCGAAGGAAGGCAATTATGCTCTTTTGCGTATGCCTTCAGGCGAAATCCGTAAAGTGCATATAAATTGTCGTGCAACTATCGGCCAGATTGGCAATCTTGAACATGAAAATATTTCTATTGGTAAGGCAGGTCGCTCACGCTGGCTTGGTATTCGCCCGGCTAACCGTGGTGTCGCGATGAACCCGAATGACCATCCACATGGTGGTGGGGAAGGTAGAAGCCCTGTTGGTCGTAAACATCCTGTAACTAAATGGGGTAAATGCGCAATGGGTGCTAAAACACGCCGTAGAAAACCGTCCGATAAACTTATTGTTAAACATCGCGTAAGCAAACGTGATAAATAATATAAGCAGCATATATTTCGCTGCAGACTAGATGGTTGAAAGGAGGATGCATTTTGTCAAGATCAGTTAAAAAAGGACCTTATGTACATCAGAGCGTTGTTAAAAAAATCGATGCGATGAATGCAAGCAATGAAAAAAAAGTCATAAAAACATGGTCAAGAAGTTCAACTATTTTGCCGGCGTTTGTGGGATATACGATTGCTGTGCATGATGGTCGTAAACATGTGCCTGTATATATAACTGAAGATATGGTCGGACATAAGTTAGGTGAATTTGCACCTACGCGTACTTTTAAAGGTCATTCTGGGGAAGAACGCAAGACCGTTTTAAAATAACTGCCGAAAGGAGGAACTTTAGTGGAAGCTAAGGCAACAGCAAAATATATTCGAATTGCTCCGCGCAAAGCTCGCGTGGTTATAGACCTCATTCGCGGTAAGAATGTGGCAGAAGCTTTTGCAGTTTTAAAATTTACGCCTAAAATAGGCGCTGATGTAGTTAATAAAGTATTAAAATCAGCTGTAGCAAATGCTGAAAATAATTTTGATATGAATGTTGATGCTCTTTATGTAGCAGAAGCATATGTTGATCAGGGACCTACCTTGAAACGCATCCATCCGCGTTCTCGTGGACAGGCATTCAAAATTTTAAAGCGCACATCACATGTTACAGTTATAGTCAAAGAAAAATAAAAAGGAGGTAATAGATTTGGGTCAGAAAGTTAATCCGCATGGCATGCGTATTGGCATCGTCAAGACATGGGATGCCAAGTGGTATGCTGACAAAGATTACGCAGCAAATTTATATGAAGATATAAAGATCCGCGAATATCTTAAAGATAGTCTTCAACAAAGCGGAGTATCAAAAATTGAAACTGAACGTTCCAAAAATCGTCTTAAACTTACAATTCATACCGCAAAACCTGGTATGGTAATTGGTCGTGGCGGCTCAGGAATAGAACAAATCAAAAACAGCCTGAAGAAGTTAACCACAAAGCACGTAGATATTAATATCGCTGAAATTAAACAGCCGGATATGGATGCAACCCTTGTTGCTGAAAATATTGCATCACAGCTTGAACGCCGTATTGCATTCCGTCGTGCTATGAAGCAGTCTGTGGGACGCACCATTCGTATGGGAGCCAAAGGTATTAAAATTACTGTTGGCGGACGTCTTGGCGGTGCTGAAATCGCTAGAAGAGAATCTTATCGTGAAGGCAGTATTCCACTTCATACATTAAGAGCTGATATTGATTATGGGACAGCTGAAGCACATACAACTTATGGTCGTATTGGCGTAAAAGTGTGGATATTTAAAGGCGAAATCCTTCCAGAAAAGAAGCAGCCTGTTAAGGTCGCAGCTGAAGGGAGCGAAGCTTAATGTTAATACCAAAGAGAACAAAATTCCGTAAACAATTCCGTGGTAATATGAGGGGTAAAGCTCATCGTGGCAATAAAGTGTCACATGGTGAATATGGTCTTCAGGCACTTGAATCAGCATGGATCACCAACCGCCAGATTGAAGCTGCTCGTATTGCAATGACACGTTATGTTAAACGTGGCGGACAAGTTTGGATTAAGATTTTCCCGGATAAACCGGTAACTGCAAAACCTGCTGAAACACGTATGGGTAGTGGTAAAGGTTCGCCGGAATACTGGGTAGCAGTAGTAAAACCGGGCCGTGTGTTGTTTGAAATGGGCGGCGTAACGGAAGAAATAGCAAAAGAAGCCATGCGTCTTGCAGGGCATAAGCTGCCAATAAAGACCAAATTTGTAAAACGTGAAGAACAGCAAGAGGGCGGTGAAGTAAATGAAGGTTAAAGATATACGTGATATGAGTGACGGCGAACTTAACCAGAAACTTGCTTCACTTAAAGAAGAGCTCTTCAATTTGAGATTTCAGCTTGCCACAGGCCAGCTTGAAAATCCTATGCGTATCAAAGATATTAAAAAGACAATTGCCCGTGTTAAAACAATTCAGCGTGAGCAGGAATTAAAGGCTAATGCTTGATGATGATATGCATAAGGAAGGAGGCTCTTTTATGAGTGAAAGAAATGAACGCAAGACTAAGATTGGTAAAGTCGTAAGTGATAAAATGGAAAAAACCGTTGTAGTAGCTGTTGAAGATCTTGAACAGCATGCTCTTTATAAGAAATCTATAAAGAAGACGGTTAAATTTAAAGCTCATGATGAAAACAACGATGCCCATATCGGCGATACCGTTTCTCTCATGGAAACACGTCCGTTATCTAAAGATAAACGCTGGAGAGTCGTTAAAATTCTTGAACGGGCAAAATAAAGATTAAAGCCGAAGGATTTTAATAAAGGAGGTAAAGCAATTGATCCAACAACAGACAATGCTTAATGTTGGCGATAACACTGGAGCAAAAGAAATAATGTGCATCCGTGTTATGGGCGGTTCTTATCGTAAGTACGCCAACATCGGTGATGTAATCGTCGCCGCAATAAAATCTGCATCTCCTGGTGGTATGGTAAAAAAAGGGGATGTCGTTAAAGCTGTGGTTGTACGTACGAAAAAAGGACTCAGAAGAAAAGATGGATCCTACATCCGTTTTGATGAAAATGCAGCTGTAATTATAAAAGATGATAGAACCCCTAGGGGAACCCGTATTTTTGGACCTGTAGCCAGAGAATTGCGTGACAAAGATTTTATGAAAATCATCTCATTGGCGCCAGAAGTACTTTAATGATGAGGAGGTGCAAGATTGTCGCAATATAAGTTAAAAGTAAAAAAAGGTGATACGGTCCTCGTATTATCCGGTAAAGATAAGGGCAAGCAGGGAAAGATTTTGCAGGCTCTGCCTAAAAAAGATAAAGTTGTAGTCGAAGGAATAAATAAAGTAAAACGCCATACAAAGCCTAATCAAAACGTTCCTAAAGGCGGAATTATTCCTAAGGAAGCACCTATGCATGCATCTAAAGTCATGATTGTATGCCCAGCATGCTCCAAACCTACCCGTATAGCTAAAAAATTAGTCGATGGGAAAATGGTTCGTGTATGCAAGAAATGCGGCGAACTTTTGGATCAGACAAAATAATAAGGGAAGGAGGCAATATTGGTGGATAGATTGCAGGAAAAGTATTTAAAAGAAGTAGTACCGGCTTTGACCGAAAAATTTGGTTATAAAAATGTTATGCAGTTGCCGAAAGTGGCAAAGATTGTTATTAACATGGGTGTTGGTGAAGCCGTTGGCAATTCAAAAGCACTTGATGCTGCTGTTGGAGATTTGACTATCATTGCGGGGCAGAAACCAGTACTTACCAGAGCTAAAAAATCTTTAGCTGCATGGAAATTACGTGTTGGTATGCCTATCGGTTGTAAAGTTACTTTACGCGGTGTACGCATGTATCAATTCCTTGACAAGTTCGTAAACATTGCACTGCCGCGCGTTCGTGACTTCCGTGGTGTAAGTGGAAAAGCTTTTGACGGACGTGGTAATTATTCAGTAGGACTTAAAGAACAATTGATTTTCCCGGAAATCGAATATGATAAAATCGATAAAATCCGTGGTATGAACATTATAGTTGTAACAACGGCGAAAACCGACGAAGAGGCCAAAGAACTTCTCCGCCTTTTGGGGATGCCGTTCAGCGCATAAAAAGAGGAGGTATAGTTTTTAATGGCCAAAAAGGCATTGATCGAAAAATGGAGCAAAGAACCAAAATACAAAGTTCGTCAATATAATAGATGTAAAATTTGTGGCCGTCCGCACGGTTATATGCGTAAATTTGATATGTGCCGTATTTGTTTTAGAGAACAAAGTTATAAAGGCGCAATCCCTGGTGTAACGAAAGCCAGCTGGTAAAGTTAGAAAGAAAGGAGGATATCGATTTTATGGGAATGACTGATCCGATTGCAGATATGCTTACACGTTTGCGCAATGCAAACTCTGTTTTACATGAAAAAGTTGAAATTCCTGGTTCTAATATCAAAAAAGCTATTGCTGATGTTTTAAAAGAAGAAGGCTTTATAAAAGATTATACTTTTACACAAGACAATAAGCAGGGTGTACTTACTATTAAACTGAAATATGGTCCTGATAATGAACACGTAATAACCGGTTTAAAACGTATTTCTCGTCCTGGCCTTCGTACTTATGTAAAAAAAGATCAGCTACCGCGCGTTCTGGGTGGACTTGGTATTGCAATAATATCTACATCAAAAGGTATTATGAGTGATAAAAAGGCTCGCAGCACAGGAGTTGGCGGCGAAATATTAGCTTACGTTTGGTAATTTTTAGAACTGGGAGGTGTACAAATGTCAAGAATAGGTAAAGCACCTATTGAGATCCCTAATGGTGTTACAGTTACAGTTGATGATAATAATCATGTAGTTGTAAAAGGACCGAAAGGTGAATTGTCTCGTACGTGCCATAAAGATATAAAAGTAATAGTTGAAGGTAATGTTGTCACTGTACAGCGTCCTTCCGACGATAAAAATCATAGAGCATTACACGGTCTTACACGCAGCCTGGTTCATAACATGGTTATAGGTGTGACCGAAGGATTTACTAAAAGTCTTGAAATCAATGGTGTAGGTTATAGAGCTACCCAGCAGGGGAAAAATCTTAATCTTTCATTAGGCTTTTCTCACCCTGTAGTAGTTGAACCACCAGCAGGAATTACTCTTGCTGCTCCGGCTCCTAACAAAATCGTTGTATCCGGTGTTGATAAAGAAGTCGTTGGCGAAGTTGCTGCTAAGATTCGCGGTTATAGAGAACCGGAACCTTATAAAGGCAAGGGCATTAAGTATGAAAATGAACACATTCGTCGTAAGGTCGGTAAGGCCGGCGGCAAGGGAGCTAAATGATTTTTTTAAGAGAAAGGAGCAATTGGCGTGTTTAAAAAGCAAGATAAGAACAAGGCTCGTCAAAAGCGTCATTTACGCGTACGCAATCGTGTGTCCGGTACGGCTGCAAGACCTCGGTTGAATGTATTTCGTAGTCTCAGTAATATATATGCACAGATTATTGATGACGTGAATGGTGTTACATTGGCTGCGGCTAGTTCAAAAGATAAGGATTTTGCAAATTATGGCGGAAACGTAGAAGCAGCAAAAGCTGTTGGCGCTGCAGTTGCAAAATCCGCTATAGATAAAGGCATCACTGAAGTTGTGTTTGACCGTAGCGGATATGTATATCATGGTCGTATAGCGGCTTTAGCTGACGCAGCTCGTGAAGCAGGACTTAAATTCTAATTTATAGAACAGGAGGTTAATTGATGGCCAGAATAGATGCTAATGCGCTTGAGTTACAGGAAAAAGTCGTTTATATAAATCGTGTTGCCAAAGTTGTAAAAGGCGGTCGTCGCTTTTCTTTCAGTGCTTTGGTTGTCGTCGGTGATAAAAACGGTCATGTTGGCGCAGGACTTGGCAAAGCCGGAGAAGTACCGGAAGCAATCAGAAAAGGCATTGAAGATGCAAAGAAAAATATTATCACAGTATCGTTAGTAGAAAAAACAATTCCGCATCAGGTTACAGGTATTTTCGGCGCAGGAAGAGTTCTTTTGAAACCAGCAGCAAAAGGTACTGGCGTTATTGCCGGTGGCCCTGCTCGTGCGGTATTGGAATTGTGCGGTATCGGTGATATCTTAACGAAATCACTTGGTTCATCTAATCCTAATAATATGGTACGTGCTACTATTTGTGGGTTGGATCAATTGAAAAAAGCAGAAACAGTTGCGCAGTTGCGCGGTAAAACTGTTCAGGAACTTTTGGGTTAAGGAGGTTATTTCAATGGCAAAACTGAAAGTTACTCTTACCCGTAGCCTTATCGGTCATCCGCAAGATCAGCGTGCGACTGTTAAAGCATTAGGCTTAAAGAAAATTAGTTCCGTGGTGGAAAAGGATGATAATCCAGCTATTCGCGGTATGCTCCATAAAGTAGAACATCTTATAAAAGTAGAAGAAATTAATGCATAATGAAAAAGGGGGTGCCAGGTGACTATGAATTTACATGAATTATCTCCTGCTCCGGGTTCTAAGAAAACACGTACTCGTATCGGCCGTGGTCTTGGTTCTGGTTTAGGTAAAACTGCTGGGCGCGGTCATAAAGGTCAGAACTCCCGCTCCGGTGGTGGTGTCCGTACCGGTTTTGAAGGCGGTCAGATGCCGTTATACCGCAGATTACCAAAACGTGGTTTCAAAAATATTTTTGCAAAAAAATATGCGCAAGTTAATATTTGTATGCTGGATCGTTTTGAAGATGGCAGCGTAGTTGATGCAGTTGCTTTAGTGGAATCTGGAATATTGAAGAACGTACATGATGGTATTCGGATTCTCGGTAATGGCGAAATAACAAAAAAACTTACTGTTAGGGCACAGGGATTTACAAAGTCTGCTGAAGAAAAGATCAAGGCAGCAGGCGGGCAAATTGAGGTGATCTAATTTGATTTCAGCCCTTGGGAACATATTTAAAATTCCTGAATTACGGCAAAAAATCATCTTCACCTTAATAATGTTTGCAGTGTTTAGACTGGGAACGCATATTCCTGTCCCGGGAGTTAATCCCGATGCACTCGAACATCTTTTTAACAGTGGTAATCTATTCGGATTGTTGGATTTATTTTCTGGCGGGGCTTTAAGCAAGTTTTCAATATTTGCTATGAGCATAACACCGTATATCAATGCTTCCATCATCATGCAGCTTTTAGCTGTTGTTGTACCTACTTTAGAAGAATGGTCAAAAGAAGGTGCAGAAGGTCAGAAAAAAACGACTAAGGTCACCCGTTATTTAACGGTTGTCCTTGCGTTTTTACAGGCCATTGGAATGTCAATAGGTTTACGTGCTGCCATAATAAATCCAAATCCCATTTCTGTATTGATTATTGCAATCACATTAACAGCGGGAACTGTTTTTTTAATGTGGGTCGGTGAACAGATAACAGCCAATGGTATAGGGAATGGCATTTCGTTGATAATATTTGCTGGTATAGTAGCAGCATTACCTCATTCTTTAGGGGTTATGTACCAGTATTTGCAGGCGGGAACAATAAATTATTTCAATCTGTTTTTGTTTTTATTTATTGCACTTGCTATGGTTGTGTTTGTTGTTGCGATTCAGCAAGGGCAGCGCAGGGTGCCTATATCTTACACTAAAAGAGTAGTTGGAAATAAAACTTATGGCGGTCATTCGTCCCATATACCGCTTAAAGTAAATCAAGCAGGGGTTATACCGATAATTTTTGCTTCATCATTATTGATGTTTCCAGCAACTATCGGACAGTTTGTAAGTGTAGGCTGGATAAAAACCGCTACCTCTTATTTTCAATGGGGAACGCCTATTCACACGGTAGTATATACCTTGCTAATAATTTTCTTTACTTATTTTTATACAGCTGTTACACTAAAAATACCTGATTTGGCTGATAATCTTAAGAAATATGGTGGCTTTGTTCCAGGTATAAGACCAGGCAAAGATACAGCAGATTATCTCGACCAGATTATGACAAAAATAACTCTTGCTGGAGCGGTGTTTTTAGCATTGATAGCTATATTTCCAACGCTTATTGCTAATGCAACACACATTCAGGGAGTATATTTCGGTGGTACGGCATTGCTTATCGTGGTCGGTGTAGCACTGGATACGATGAAGCAGATAGAATCCATGGTGGTAATGCGCCATTATGAAGGCTTCATGAAATAGAGAGGTAAATTATTGTGCACATTCTGTTAATGGGACCTCCTGGGGCCGGTAAAGGTACACAGGCGGCAAAATTAGTTGAAGAATTTAAAGTACCACATATTTCTACAGGTGATATGTTCAGGGCAGCAGTAAAGAACCAAACTGAACTTGGTAAAAAAGCGAAAGCTTGTATGGACCAAGGTAAGCTTGTTCCTGACGATGTTACTATTGGCATAGTCAAGGAACGTCTTTCTCAGCCAGACTGTAAAAAGGGATTTATCCTTGATGGATTTCCCCGTACAGTAGAACAGGCAAAAGCCCTCGACAAGATAATTGCCGAATTGGGACTTAAGCTCACTGGTGCTCTTAATATAAATGTCCCTGCACAGGACCTCATAGAAAGAGCCGTGGGACGCCGCATTTGTAAGAAATGTGGAGAAACATATCATATAAAGTTTAAAAAATCGCTTAAAGAAGGTATTTGCGATGTTTGTGGTGGACAATTGTATCAGCGTGCTGATGACAGTGAAGAAACCATGAAAAATCGCCTAGCTGTTTATGATGAACAGACTAAGCCCCTTATAGCGTATTATAAAAATGCAGGATTATATAAAGAAATTGATGGCAGACAGTCTATGGACAAGGTGTACGGTGATGTTGTGGCTGTACTGCGCGGCTGATATAATGGAAAAGTTTACGTCGGATAGTAGTTTGGTAAAGACGCTATTGAGACAATTCATTGCAATAATGTTGGGCAAGGATGGTTCCTTAGAAAAAAGGTTGCCTGAAAGAGTAGTTCGCCCAACCTTTATTCGAAAGGGAGCAGTTTCATGTCTAAACAAGATGTAATTGAAGTTGAAGGTAGAGTACTTGAAGCATTACCAAACGCAATGTTTCAGGTAGAATTGGAAAATGGCCATGTCGTTTTAGCTCACGTATCCGGCAAGATTCGTATGAATTTTATCCGCATATTGCCGGGCGATAAAGTTACAATTGAGCTTACGCCATATGATCTTACGAGAGGCCGTATTACTTATAGATTTAAGTAAGCGGCAGTTGGGATTATAGGAATATTGCTGAAAGGAGTAATTGCAATGAAAGTACGACCATCAGTGAAACGCATTTGCGAAAAATGTAAAATAATTAAACGTAAAGGCCGGGTAATGGTCATTTGTGAAAACCCTAAACATAAACAAAAACAAGGATAATAGGAGGTGTGTTAATATATGGCACGTATTGCCGGTGTAGATTTACCACGCGATAAACGGATGGAAGTCGCTTTAACATATATTTTTGGTATCGGGCCGAAATCAGCACGTGATATTTTAGCAGTTACAGGTATAAACCCTGACACTCGCGCACGTGATCTGACGGAAGATGAAGTAGCAAAGCTGCGTGAAGCACTTGAAAAAAGCTATACTGTTGAAGGTGATCTTCGTCGTGAAGTTTCCCTTAACATTAAACGCTTAGTAGAAATAGGCTGCTATCGGGGCAGACGTCATCGTGTCGGACTCCCTGTACGCGGACAGAATACTAAGAATAATGCACGTACGAGAAAAGGTCCTAAGAAGACCATTATGGGTAAAAAGAAAGAAGAAGCATAAGGAGGGTTAGAATTGCCAGTAAGTAAATCTCGTCCGAAAAAAAGAGAACGTAAAAATATTGAATATGGCGTAGCTCATATTCGTTCGACTTTTAACAATACAATTGTTACTATTACTGATAAAAACGGCAATGCGCTTTCATGGGCAAGCGCTGGCGGTCTCGGATTCAGAGGCTCGCGTAAGAGCACTCCGTTTGCAGCTCAGATGGCAGCAGAAGTAGCCGCAAAGGCAGCTATGGAACACGGCTTAAAACAGGTAGAAGTTTATGTAAAAGGACCAGGGGCGGGACGTGAAGCAGCTATCCGTTCACTCCAGGCTACGGGACTTGAAGTAAATATGATTAAGGATGTTACGCCGATTCCTCATAACGGATGCCGTCCGCCGAAACGTAGAAGAGTATAATAGGAGGGAAAAATAGATAAATGGCAATTGATAGAGTACCGTCTCTGAAAAGATGTCGTTCTTTAGGCATAGAGGCTGCTGTAGTCGGTCTTGGCAAAAAATCTAAACGCCAGCCCCGCCGCACAGGCCGTAAGATAAGTGAATACGGCACACAGCTTAAAGAAAAGCAAAAAGCAAAATTTATATATGGTGTATTGGAAAAACAATTTCGCCTTTATTATGATAAAGCTAAAAAAATGCAAGGAGTTACTGGTGAAAATCTTTTAGTTTTATTAGAAAGACGCCTTGACAATGTTGTATTCCGTTTGGGTCTTGCCAATACTCGCCGGCAGGCTAGACAAATGGTTACACATGGTCACATTACAGTTAATGGCAAACGCCTTGACATCCCGTCTGCATTTGTAAAAGCTAATGATGTAATTGGTGTAAAGGAAAGCAGCCGTTCAAGTGAATTGTTTAAGGCTGTTGCCGAATCAGGCAATAAATTGAGTGTTCCAGCTTGGCTTAGTGCTGGTGAATTAGGCGGAACCGTAACAAGATTTCCTAATCGCGATGAAATCGATGTTCCAGTAGACGAACAGGCTATCGTCGAATTGTACTCCAGATAATATGTCATATTGGTCATATTGTGGCACTTTATGTGCATAGAATAAAGGAGGGGAACCTTAGATGATCGAAATCGAAAAGCCGAAAATAGAAATTGTAGAAATAGGTGAAGATCAGAAATACGGCAAATTCGTTTGTGAACCACTTGAACGCGGTTACGGAACTACGCTCGGTAATTCATTGCGTCGCATTCTTTTATCTTCATTGATGGGAGCAGCTATAACTTCAATAAAAATTGATGGCGTACTTCATGAATTTTCTACAATACCTGGTGTGCGGGATGATGTCACTAATATCATTTTGAATCTTAAGTCCTTATGTCTCAAAATGCATAACGATGAACCGCATACGATCAGTATAGATGTCACTGGTGAAAAAGAAGTAACTGGGGCTGACATCAGGGCTGACGCCGACATTGAAATATTAAATCCCGATCTGCATATAGCAACTGTCGATGAAAGCGGTTCACTCAAAATGGAGATGACTGTTGAACGTGGGCGCGGTTATGTTCCCGCTGACAAGAATAAAAAAGCCGATCAGCCTATCGGTGTCATCCCCATAGATTCAATTTTTTCCCCTATCCAGAGAGTGAATTATACTGTGTCGGATACTCGCGTAGGGAATGTTACAGATTATGATAAACTGACTTTGGAAGTATGGACTAATGGTTCATTGCGTCCAGAAGAAGCAATAAGCAAATCTGCCAGTATTTTAATCGCACATTTTAAACTTTTCCAGAGTATGGCAGGCTGTTCTGAAGAAGAAAATGAATCAGAAAGCACCTTCATGGAAAATGAAGAAGATGACGCGAATAAAGTAATGGAAATGACTATCGAAGATCTCGATTTGTCAGTTCGTTCCTTTAATTGTTTAAAACGGGCAGAAATTAATACAGTAGCTGATCTTGTCCAAAAATCTGAAGATGATATGATGAAGGTCAGAAACTTAGGTCGTAAATCACTTGATGAAGTGAGAAATAAGTTGAAAGAACTTGGTCTTTCACTTTCACATAATGAAGAATAGGAGGAAACAAATTGACTTATAGAAAATTAGGTCGTGACAGTAGCGCCCGTCGTGCCCTTTTTCGCAGCGTGCTGACTTCTTTATTTAAGCATGAACGCATTGAAACAACTGAAGCTAAGGCAAAAGAAATCAGTGCTCTCGCTGAAAAAATGGTTACATTGGCTAAACGTGGTGATTTATATGCACGCCGTCAGATTGCAGAAGATTTGCTTGATAAAGCAGTAATTAAAAAATTGTTTGACGAAATAGCGCCTTCATATAATGAACGTCAAGGTGGCTATACTCGTATTCTTAAACTTGGACCTCGTCGCGGTGATGCCGCTCCGATGGTCATTCTTGAATTAGTAAAATAAAAAACACTTGTCAGCAGCAGGCGATGCTTGTTGGTGATGAGAATGGTCTTTATAAGAACTGTCTTTTGGCGGTTCTTTTTTTTATTGGAAATAACGTTACTATAGTATATATTTTTCTTCAGCTATTGATTTTTTGTAAAATAAAGTTTATTTTAAAAGTAATAAAGAAAAAGGGTGGGTTGAAGTTGGAAAAATATAAAATAGCGGTTATACCCGGTGATGGTATTGGTACAGAAGTTATTGCTGAAGGTGTAAAAGTTTTAGAAAAGATAGCACATATAGATGGGAGCTTTGCCTTTTCATTCGATTATTTTCCTTGGGGATGTGAATATTATTGTAAGACGGGAAAAGTCATGGACGATGACGGCCTTGAACGTCTAAGTAAATTTGATGCTATCTATTTAGGGGCAGTCGGTGCTCCTAA
Source organism: Pectinatus cerevisiiphilus (assembly GCF_004341685.1). Lineage (GTDB taxonomy): Bacteria > Bacillota > Negativicutes > Selenomonadales > Selenomonadaceae > Pectinatus > Pectinatus cerevisiiphilus. The sequence continues at coordinate 54,464 of NZ_SMAA01000005.1, read as the reverse complement.
TGTACCAGACCATATATCCTTACGTGATTTACTTATTAAAATACGGCAGGGGTTTGATCAGTATGTAAATCTGCGACCTGTTAAATTGTTGGCTGGGGCACCATGCCCTATAAAAAATATTAACAGGGAAGACATTAATATGGTGGTAATACGGGAAAATTCAGAAGGTGAATACGCAGGAGCTGGGGACTGGCTTTATAAGGGAAAAGAACAAGAAGTCGTTTTGCAGACAAGTGTTTTTTCCCGCAAAGGAACAGAACGAATTATTCGTTATGCATATGAATTGGCTAGACATGAAAATAAAACCATCACAAGCATAAGTAAAGGGAATGCCCTTAATTATTCGATGGTGTTTTGGGATGAAGTCTTTAGCGAAGTGGGGAAAGAATATCCTGATGTAAAACAGTATACATATTTAGTAGATGCTGCTGCTATGTTTTTTGTAAAAGATCCAGCACGTTTTCAAGTAGTTGTCACTTCAAACTTATTCGGTGATATATTGACTGATTTGGGAGCTGCTATAGCCGGTGGAATGGGATTGGCTGCTGGAGCTAATATTAATCCAGAAAAAAAATACCCATCTATGTTTGAACCAATACATGGATCTGCACCTGATATTGCGGGCAAAGGAATCGCAAATCCGATGGCGTCGATTTGGTCAGCTGCACAGATGCTGGAATTTTTTGGTAAGAAAGAATGGAGTAATAAAATTATCAGAGCTATCGAAAAAGTTTTAACGGAAAAAACTGTATTGACCGCTGATTTTGGTGGAAAAGCATCAACTAAAGCAGTAGGAGAAGAAATAATACGACAGTTGAGTTTATTGTGCTGATACTCGGGGGACAATAATTGTTATTTAGTAAAATGCTCATTATTTCTTGATATTTATACCTAAAATGGCTACTTTTCAATAATGTAATGACTCTATAAAGTTGGACCAAAACGAAGTAATATTTATTTGTTACTTCATCTTTTTATGGTTCTACACTAAATGTTGGGGTAAGCAAAAATTCAAGCTTACTCTGACATTATTTTTTTACAAAAAAAGCGCATAAAACAAAAAAATCCGTTGCAATTAAAGTTCACACAACTCAAAAGAAAAGATTGATGCTTTATGCTTAAGAAAATATGCTGTTCTATAGTTTAAAGGTTATTTTTTAGTCTCCGTTGTGCTGGACATTTATTAATGTCAGTAGAATACCAAAAACAATATTTACAATTGAAACAGGGTTTATAATTGCAATCACTAATACTCTTCATAATAAAATTTTTATCTGCTAGAAAAGGTCTTCCATATGCAACGAGATCGCACATATTATTTTTTAATAAAAAATTACCGCGATTAATAGTTTGTATATTACTTACTGCTATGATAGGAATGTTTATATTCTTCTTCAAGAAAGCAGCTGTGTACACGGTTTGATTGAACTCGTAATCACTTGATAATTCCAAGCTTTTTAAATGGGGAATACCGGAACATATGTGAATTAAATCCAAACCGCTCTTGATAAGTTCGTTTATAGTTTCTAAATCTAAAATCAAGTTCCAACTGCACCCAAAACGAAAAGAAATCAAAAAATCATCTTTTAAGTTTTTCTTAATTTTTTTTATTATTTCTTTGATTAATCGTGTTCTGTTTGATACATTTCCTCCATACTGATCATTTCTGCTATTTGCAATATCAGAAGTAATCATATTGAGGAAAAATCCATTTGCCCCATGAAGTTCAATCCCGTCGCACCCTGCTTCTTCACAGAGGAAGGCAGCTTTTATAAATTCCTCTCGAATCGTAACTATTTCACTTGTGGATAAGTTATTGATACTTCCACCTTTAAAATAACTGATACTTGGATATGCTAACTGGGCAAAAAAACGAACTTTATTTTCATGGCATTTTTGAACAATTTCTCTTAGATAAGGGGTATGTATATTTCTATCATATGCACATGCCCCTCCGTCTATGGGATATTTCTTGCTCACTGCAAGAGATTGACTGATTATCAAGCCCATTTCACGGGAAGCAAAATTAGAATAATGGGTAATTTGTTTTGCGCTCATGCTTCCATCAGTGTTTGCTTTGAGATAAAATGGAACCATAGGAGCCATAACAATTCGATTTTTAAAATTTACACTGGCAATTTTATATTTTTGCATCGTATTAATCATTTTCATTACCTATATATCCCTGTTTATCTGCTATCATATTGGTTATTATTTCGTGGATTTTGGGAAACTTTGAAAATCCATCGCTATCTAAGAAGTGTCCTCCGGTAGAAAGCTGAAAAAATTTTGCTTCTAAATTATCAGCTAGTTCTTTACTAAATTCAGTTGGGACAATTTTATCATCTATAGCAGTAACCACTGCTCTTAAAGACACAGCACTAATTATCTTTTTATAATTAATTCCGGTGTGAATAAAATTATTAAGCTCTGGTATATTTTCTAATTTTTTATTGAATCCTGATACCAATATAATTCCACCAATTTTAGGAAGTTCTTTTAGAGTTTCAAGATAGCCTAATAAGGCAATACACCCAAGACTATGTGCAATAAAAAAGATATTCTGGCCTAACTTATCTATACTCTCTGATAGCTTACCTATCCATTCTCCCAATTTTGGTTCTGTAGGAGAGGGCATATCACTGATATGTTCTTGTCAGAAGTTAGTTCTTGCTCAAGCCAAGGAAACCAATGCCTATTTGCAGAAGCATTATATCCATGTATGATATATATCTTTTTTTTAGTTATCATAATTATCCTCCGAATTTGTTAAACATTGAATTTGCTTAAATTATAATGTAAAATACTGTAATAAACTAGTATGCACTATTTTGTATGATACACACTAAAAGGAGAGTAATAGTATGGATGCATTATGTCGGAGTACACAAGCTCCTTTTGAATATGCATTATCTATAGTAGATGGAAAATGGAAGTTAAAAATTATATATGAATTAGCGTGTACAAATACGTTGAGATATGGTGAATTGAAGAAAAATATTTCTCAAGTTACGCATAAAATGCTTACTAGTCAATTAAAAGAACTTGAGAAAGACGGAATGATTAATCGCAAAGAATTTTGTCAAATTCCACCTAAAGTGGAATATTCATTAACTAAAAGAGGAATGTCATTTATTCCCATTTTAGAAGCCTTATGTGATTGGGGCAAGGTTCAACAAAATATAAGAAAACCGGAATAAATTCATAATTTCATTACCGAAGTTTTCGACGCGGGATAAAAAAGCTTTTCTTTCATCAGTGAGCACAATGTTATAAGAGCAGCGGTCAGTGGACCATTTTTTGAATTACATAGAGATATATAATCATATAGTTTCACTAAAAATCCCCCCCAATATATTATCGATTTGGATAATATATTGGGGGGGATTTTGATATTTGGGTGTTATAAATGACTAATTAAACGTTGATATCTGCAAGCAGATGGTGAGAAGGTGTAGAATAATTGCTTAATCTTACGATAGAGAGATTAAGTATTTTTATTTTTGGCTTTCTTTTTCTTTCAACATTTCATTTAATGTGTGCCACGCAAGAACTGCACATTTTACACGCGCGGGCATATGGGAGACATCTTTTAAAGCCATAGCTTCATCAAGCTCTTCAAGTTTTGTTTCATTTTTTTCTTCACCACGAACCATTTTTATAAATAGATCAGTCAATTCGATGGCTTCATCAATCTTTTTACCTATTATGAGATCGACCATTATGTCAGTTGAAGCTTGAGATATAGCACAACCTTGCCCATTAAAGGCAGCATCTTTGATTACACCATCTTCAACATTAAGCTCAAGTATTATTTCGTCACCGCAAGTTGGGTTGATTCCTTTTTTTACCAAGACTTCATCACCGCAGTGCGGATTGATGGCAGTTTTACAGTCACTAGCGGTAGAAAGTTTATGTTTATGATCAGGGTGAGCGTTATGCTCCATAAGAATTTCGTTATAAATGTTATTTAGCGCCATTGAAATAGCTCCTTATATATTTTGTTCTGTTGACCAGTTTAATAATGTCTTCTTCATCATTATAAAAGGCCATGCTCGCTCTGCAGCAGAAATTGCATTTGAGATAACGCATGAGTGGCTGGGCGCAATGATGGCCGCCACGTATGGCAACATCGCCCGAGTCCATCAAAGAGGCAACATCATGCGGGTGGATACCTTCTATATTGAAAGCAATAACACCATGATGATGGGAGAAGTCTTTATCGCCATATATTGTTACATAAGGAAGTTTGCTTAGTTCTTCACCAGCAAAACGACCTAATTCAGTTTCTCTTTTAATGATTGTATCATAGCCGATCGAATTCATAAAATCTATTGCAGCGGATAAGCCCACTGCACCGCCAACGTTTTGTGTGCCAGCTTCAAATTTATAAGGCAGTTCAGCAAATGTAGCAGTCTGTTCATCGACATAATCAATCATTTCACCACCAGTTAGAAAAGGTGGCATTTCGTTTAAATATTTTTCCTTACCATAAAGTACACCTATTCCCATAGGTGCGTATATTTTATGACCGGAGAATGAATAAAAATCGCAGTCGAGAGCCTGTACATCTATTTTACTATGAGGAATAGCTTGTGCGCCGTCAATTGAAACAACTGTTTTATTAGCATGGGCGATTTTAATAAGTTCTTTTAAATTTTGCTTTGCACCAAGTACGTTTGAAAGTTGTGTGAGCGAAAGGATTTTTGTTTTGGGAGAAAGTTTATTTTTTAATTCATCAGTTGTTATAAGACCGTTTTTATCAGGGTATAAATAAACAAGTTTTGCATGATGGCGTTTAACTGCTTGCTGCCAAGGAATCATGTTGCTGTGATGTTCCATGATGGAAATAAGCACTTCATCATTTTCTTTTAAAAGTAAGTCAGAAAGGCTATAAGCAACAAGATTAAGCGATTCGGAAGCATTTCTTGTATAAATAATTTCCTGGTGTTTAGCTGCGCCGATAAAATTTGCAATTTTTTCGCGAGCATTTTCATAAGCTTCAGTGGCTTTTTGGGACAAGGCATAGAGACCACGCAATGGATTGGCATTTTCCTGTTTATAATAATTATCTACAGCATCTATGACCATATCAGGTTTTTGGGTAGTAGCAGCATTATCCAGATAAGCCAAATCTTTATAGCGGCGCATTATAGGGAAAAAATTCTTATACTGATTCATTAAAAAGCACTTCCTTATTATAATTGTCGATTTTTGCTGCTAGCATGTCAGGCAATAGGCCTTTCAAGCGGGAAACGGCAGAATCAAGAAAAAGACGATGGGCTGAATTTTCATCGATCCCGCGAGATTTTAAGTAAAAAAAGCGATCCTCGTCCAATGTGCCAATGGCTGCACCATGGGTACCAACCACATCCTCTTCATCACAGAGTATTAAAGGAACACTTTTATTTCTGGCGTTTTTATTGAGCATTAACACGGTTTCACTTTCGTTGCCGATGGAGCCTTTGCAACCGCGATGAAAATCAATTGTGCCACGAGCCGTCTTTTTGCTGGAATCAGAAAGAAAACCAGTCATTTTTATGTCAGAAAGTGTCTTTTTACCATAATGGCGTGCTACATAATTGAGATCAATATCTTGGGTGAGATGGCCAATGTATTCAGAGCGTATTTCAGAATTTGCGTGATAGCCGCGTAAATCCATTATAGCAGAAGCCAAGGCTGTTTCTGCGCCAAGCGGGATTTGCAGGACACTGACTTTAGCTTCATTTTCCAGACAAGCAACGATATTATTAAAAGATAAGGCTGCCTTCCCTAATAATTGCAGACAAGTGAGTTTAAGTGAAGCCCCTTCTGCCGCATGTATTCTGATGAGGTCTGCATATTGTGCAGTACTTTCTGCTGCAGAACTTACAGATACTACTATGTTGGCTGAACTATTTTCTTCAAGCACTATATCCAAAAGGCAGGTGAGCTTGTCAGCAGGTTGAAGGTTCAAGTCGAAGATAAGCGGAGCAGTATCGGTATTGTTTTTAGGAACAATTATTGATTTTGTTAGTGAAGCATTCTGCAATATATAAGTTTCCGTTTTTTTATCACTGCCGGAAAAAGTAAGATCGTCTAGTGTGCGACTATCTTTTAACACAGCAGTGCTGTTGTTAGTTATGATTTTGGGAGAAACAGCAGTATCAGGTTCATTTGATAGATGAATCTCTTTATGGTTTACTTTAAAATGATTCCATGTAAGGGTAGGCAGTTTATTGGCATTAAGTGAAGTATTCATCAGCTGATGCTCCCTTCCATTTCAAGACGTATAAGATTATTCATTTCTACTGCGTATTCAAGCGGCAGTTCTTTGGAAATAGGATTGGCAAAGCCATTGACAATGAGTGTTTTTGCTTCTTCCTCACTAAGACCACGGCTCATTAGATAAAAGACGGCAGCATCATCAATACGACCGATAGAAGCTTCATGGCCGACGTTGACGTCATCGCAGCGTACATCCATTAGAGGAATGGTATCAGAGCGTGATTTATCATCAAGCATAAGTGATTGGCAGGAAACAATTGTTTTACTTTTGTGGGCTTTTTCGGTTACGGTGACGGCACTCCTAAAGGTGCTTGTACCACCAGATTTTGAAAGAGATTTTGTGCTGACAACAGAGGAGGTATGTGGAGCATTATGTAGAATCTTTGTACCAGTATCGAGATTTTGGCCTTCTCCTGCGAAGGTTATGCTGGTAAATTCAGCTTTGGCATACTCTCCATTTAGAATGGTCATAGGATAAAGATAGGAAATATGTGAACCAAAAGAACCAGACACCCATTCCATGACACCGTTCTTTTCAACTTTCGCTCTCTTGGTATTTAGGTTATACATGTTTTTAGACCAATTTTCAATTGTTGAATAACGTAAATGTGCGCCTTCACCTACAAATAATTCGACACAGCCGGCATGTAGATTGGCAACATTATATTTAGGGGCGGAACAGCCTTCGATAAAATGCAGATGAGCACCTTTGTCGACGATAATGAGTGTGTGTTCGAATTGGCCGGCACCAGGTGAATTGAGACGAAAATAAGATTGAAGAGGGATTTCTACAGTTGTATAGGGCGGAACGTAAACAAATGAGCCACCAGACCATACAGCTCCATGCAAGGCAGCAAATTTATGATCAGTGGGCGGCACAAGCTTCATAAAATGTTCTTTTATCATTTCGGCATAAGGACCGGCCAGTGCCTCTTCAATGCCACTGTAAATGACGCCTTTTTCCGCAACAGATTCTTGAATATTATGGTAAACGAGTTCCGAATCGTATTGGGCACCTACACCAGCAAGTGATGTACGTTCAGCGGCAGGGATACCAAGTCGTTCAAAAGTATCTTTGATGTCTTCTGGAACTTCATCCCATTTTGCGGCCATTTTGGTATTAGGGCGGACATATGTTACAATGTTATCTATATTGAGACCAGAGATATCAGGCCCCCAGTTAGGGACTTTTAATTCATGATATATTTTCAAAGATTTTAAGCGATGTTCAAGCATCCAGGCCGGTTCATTCTTTTTAGCACTTATTTGACGTACAATTTCTTCAGTTAAGCCGCTGGCAAGCTTTTCAACATCTTTTTCACCTTTGGTAAAATCATATAAATTACGATTAATATCAGTTATTGAAGGATTTTTGGCTAATGTATCAGACATTACAATCACCTGCTTGTGTTTCAAAATGAATAAAGCCATCCTTGTTTATTTCTTGAATTAGCTCACTGCCGCCTTCGGCAACAATATGACCTTTTACAAGGATGTGCACCTTGTCTATTTTCAATTTATTTAAAATATGCATATTATGCGAGATTATGAGTAAACCTCTTGTTTTGTCCTGCTGGAATTCATTGATGCCTTTGAGCATGATATTAACAGCATCTACATCGAGACCAGAGTCTGTTTCATCTAAGATTGCTAACTTTGATGAAAGCATTAGAAGCTGGAGCATTTCTACTTTTTTCCGTTCACCGCCAGAAAAACCAACATTCAGGTCACGCTCCAGATATTCCTGTTTCAGATCAAGGACCTTTAGTGTTTCGTTAAGTTTTTTGCGGAATAATTTTCCTGTCAGAGGACTTCCCGTATTTTTTACAGCGGCACGCAAAAAACTGTAAAGGGAAATACCCGGTATTTCCACAGGAGTTTGGAATGATAAGAAAATCCCTTTTTTTGCTCTTTTGTCAGTAGGCAGGTCTGTTATGTCTTCGTCTTCAAAGAATACACGCCCATCAGTGAGCTTATAGGCTGGATTAGAGAGAAGAGAGGAGCCAAAGGTGGATTTCCCGGCGCCGTTAGGTCCCATTAAAACATGGGTTTCTCCTTTTTTTATGGTAAGATTTAATGAATGCAGTATAGGCACGTCGTCTGTAGAGGCAACAGAATAATTTTTAACTTCAAGTAATTTATCGCTCATATTGAAAATTCTCCTTCAAATTTAACCAGATAATTATGTAAGCTTTATTGAGTAAATTTTTATAATATGATTTAGCTGTTATTTAGCTATCGTCCATATTATACTACTATGATAAGATATAAACAATAGTTATTTTTTTAGTTTTTTGTTTAAGAATAGTTTATTGCTGAAATAACAGAAAAACTGCCGCTTCAGAAAGTTTTTTACTTATAAATATAAATGATATATGTATAGATATTTATAAATAAAAGCTTTCGTGGCAGCAGTTTTTTATTTTATGCGATGAAAAAATATTTTTAAAAAATTAGACAATATATACGGTATGGGAATCAGTTTATTTTTATGCCATGTATTTCTTCAGCCAGACGCTGTAATGCCGCTACACTGCGCACTCCGGGAGTGATTTCAGAAAGCTTCACTCTTAAAAACTGATTTTTCTGCACAGCGGTTATACTTTGCAGCTGGGGATTATTTTTTATCTTTTCAACCTTCTGGTCGAAATCGTCAGTGCTTCTGATGCTGTTGCTATAATCTACTATGATAATATAATCCGGATTGGCATTTACCACGTTTTCCCAGCTTGTTTTTGCCCATGTTTTATCAACACCCTGGCCACTCATGACGTTTTCGGCTCCGATAAGGTGCAGAAGATTGGTGGTATATCCTTCGAAAACAGTGAAGGGCTGACCATCTTCAGAATCGAAAACAAATACTCTCTTTGAAGGTAGGTTGCTAATTTTTTTCTGAATAACATCTAATTGTTCTTTTTGACTGTTCACCCAGTCATCCGCTTTGTCTTTGACATCAAATATTTCACCAAGTTTAATCATATCATCAAAAAGTGTGGTGAGATCCGCCTGCGTGGACTGCATAGAAGCGGGAATGAAAATAGGGATATGCTGTGCTGTTATTTTTTCAGCTTCAATACCTTTTTTAGTAAAAGGAACTTCCCAGCCGGTGACAAAATCAGGTTTTGTAGACATAAAGATTTCATATGATGGCCATTTGTCGGCAAGAACTTTAACTTTATCATAGTTCTTTTGCAGCGGTGGATAAATATCTTCTTCTTTAAAAGCACTTCCTGCCATTTGATCGGCTAGGCCAAGAGTGAGCATCATTTCTGTTGTTGCCTGTGACATTGAAACGGCATGTTTAGGTGGTGCTGTTACTTTCATTTCTGTAGACTGTCCATCAAGCGTTTCCGTCCATGACACGGGATAGCCGGTTTTTGCGGGAATATCTTGCTTTTGGGTAGATTGTCCGCAGCCTGAAATCAGCAGTGTGAGACAAAGACTAAAAAATATAAATAGCTTTGAAATACTTTTCATGAAAAACCCTCCTTAGTAATATAAAAAATAATTATCATTTTGTTTAGCGGTATAAAATGGTACTTCAAAAATTTTTTCAAGAAATTCGGGTGTGAGAATTTTTGTTGGTTTACCGGCAGCGGCTATTGTCCCATCATACATGACTATAGAATTATCACAGCAGCGTGCCGCAAGGGATAAATCATGCAGCACTATTATGACTGTTTTGCCAAATTTTTTTAATTCTCGCATCAGAGCCAATTTATATTTGACATCAAGATGATTTGTGGGTTCATCTAGTAAAAGGATATCGGGTTCCTGTGCCATAGCTTTGGCTATAAATACACGCTGGCGTTCGCCACCGGACAGTGTTTTTATTTTTTTCCCGGACAGGTGTTTGATGCCCGTATTGAGCATCATTTTATCGGCTATGCGGATATCAGCTGTGGAATAATCCTGAAATCTTTTTTTGTGGGGGTATCGCCCCATTAGGACAATGTCACTGACTAAAAATTCATCTATGGAAAATTCCTGGCGTTGGGAGAGAATGGCCACTTTACGTGCATAAGTGCGGGCGGGAATTTTTTCAATATAAATGCCGTCAAGACTTATTTTTTCACTGCTTTTTAAAAGGCTTGATATGTGTGCTAAAAGTGTTGATTTGCCGCAGCCGTTTGGGCCGATTATGCATGTTATTTTATTGTCAGGAAAAGTTAAGGTTATATTATTGAGAATGATCTGCTGTTTTATTTTATAATTAAGATTTTTTATTTGTAGCATTTTTATTAATCTCCATAACGCTTGCAGATTATCCAAATAAAAAGAGGTGCGCCGATACAAGCAGTCAATATGCCTATGGGAACCTCTTCAGGCCGAAAGATGCTGCGTGAAAGCACATCACCCCACAACAGGATAATACTGCCTGTCAGGCTGGAAAATATAATAAGCCTGCTGTGGAGAGGACCAACCAGAATTCGCGCCAGATGAGGGGAAATAAGACCGATAAAACCAATCAAACCTGCCTTAGTGACAAGTACGGCTACGCAAAGTGAAGCAGCAGTGATAACAAGAAGCTGCAACTGTTTTACAGATAATCCCAATAAGCCTGCTTCCTCGGCACCTAAAAGCAAAAGGTCAAAATCGTGCCGGAAAAACCATAGGAAAATCCCCAAAAAGATAGTCACAGGAGCGGCAGAAATAAGATCAAGCCATTGTATTGCCGATAAACTGCCCAGCAGCCAAAACATTGCACTGCGAACCTGTGCTTCGTGGCGGGCACTGTAGATAACCATCATCGTCAGGGCGGAAAAAAAGGCAGACATGCCCATGCCGATGAGTATAAGTTTTATAGGACTGCTACTGCGGCCGACAAGTACAATGACCAGGGCGGTTGATAAAGCAGCACCGAGAAAAGCGCCGGTGGAAACATTCAGCTGACCAAGTGAAGAAAACCAGCCTAATATAATTGCACATACTGCTCCCGCACTGGCACCGGAAGAAACACCGAGAATATAGGGATCAGCCAGGCTGTTACGGGTGATGGTCTGCATGGCAAGGCCCACCATGGCAAGGCCTGCTCCAGAAATTACGGCAAATAAAGTTCTTGGCAAACGAATAGATAGTAGAATAGTTTCGTGGGTAGCCGAATGCAGGTGTCCTGTTTGAAGAAACGTTAGTATTTCTTTGAGTACAAGAGAACTAGGAATATTAACCGACCCGAATCCAAGGGATATAACTATACTAAAGGTAAGAAAAATAAATAAAATGAAAAATTTAATGCGAATATGCATATTAACCGTCCGTTTATATATGTAAAATATTTTCCTTGTTTATTCATTAGCTTTTTATAAATAGTTCTATGAATTATTATGAAAATAAATAACGCCTTATACAAAAAAGTATAAGGCGTACAAAAAGCACAGCAAAAAATGTACAGGGCCTATCACTCGTAGGTTGTATTCGTATTGCGGGCAGTTCTCCTGGCTCAGCTTCATAACCGTTTCAAGCCTTCCCAGTCATTTGACCAGTGACATTTTATGAAACAGTTCTGCATTACAGTGGCGGGACCGCGCCGGTTTTTCACCGGACTTCTCTGTTAGGCATTATAAGCACCTGCAACGTATAAAATTATGGCTTTATTTTAGCATTCGGTATATTTATGTGTCAAGTTATAAATTAATAATACGAAATTATTTAACCTGAATTATTCACAGGAGTATAAGAATTACTAAACTTGCGGTTTATCTTCAATGATTGGAGTCATAAAAAATGCGGGCAGCTTAATATAAAACCGCCCGCATTTTAACATATCTCATTGCAACGTCTGCAATTCAGTTATTACCAGTTAATGTCAGTGCATAGTATATAAATTGTAGATCTATTCTAATCTTTATTTATTATATGCAATTGTATAACAATGCCCATCATAAATCACGGCAACAGGCTGATGCTTTTTTGACACTTTCAGCAGAACGAAGCAATAAATCCCGTTCAGCATCAGTAAGCTTTACTTCAAAGGATTTTACAACACCTTCCCCACAAAGCATGCGAGGAATGCTCAACGCAATATCACGTAGACCATATTCACCTTCCAATACTGCGGATAACGGCAAAATGGTATGTTCATCATATAGAACGGCTTTGATAAGACGGCAAGCAACCATGGCTATACCCGTGTTGGTCCAACCTTTTAAGTTGATGATATCATAGGCTACCTGGACAACTTCGTCTTCGATTGCCTTACAATCTATTCTTTGCGAAAAGTTAAAACAGTCATCAAGATGACTAAGCGGCATGCCGGCAATATTGACAGTGCTCCAAGCTGTAAAAGCGGAGTTACCATGTTCACCGAGGATGTAGCCATGAATATTTTTTGGATCAACATGGTAATGGTTGGCTAAGATACGGCGTAATCGAAATGTTTCGAGCATTGTACCTGTGCCTACTATCTTTTCACGCGGATAGTCAAAATGTGTAGAAATGTAATAGGTCGCTACGTCAAGAGGATTGGTTATAGCAATTATCATGGCTTCTTTAGTATATTTTGTGATTTCTGACATAATGCTATGCATTACTTTGACGTTGGTTTTTGCTAAAATAAGCCGGTCCGGTGTTTCACCAGGCTTTATGCTAGGCCCAGCCGTGATAATTATAATACCCGCATCATGACAGTCTTTATAAGTGCCAACGTGAACGTTTATATTTGTGCTGTATATGCATGATGTTGCATGACTGGCATCAAGAGCTTCACCTTTAGCTTTAGCAGTATTAATATCAATCAATACTATTTCTGAAGCTAATTGAAAATCAGTGATTTTGTTCAAAATTGCAGAACCAACGTTACTAGTACCAATAATTACAATTTTTCCTTTGTTGACCATAAAAAAATCTCCTCCCTATTACTCATAGGTATACCATATAGATGAATTACAGTATAGTGATTGTTAAACAGGCAGTTCTTGGTTTGCCTTATTATGGTTGTGCATTATTAAATTATTGTATCTAAACGTTTACAATAATTTATTCCGCATAACGACGTTGGCTTTTACCAAGTATTCTATTAAGTTATTGGCACCTGTTCCCTAGATATGCATAGAATGCATTATCTGTTATATTTATGGTTGTTGGCTAATAAATATAATGGAAGCTACTTCAACATTGTTGCATAGACGAGAGGTAATGTCAATAAAGAAAAGCATTGGGAAAAATATAAGACAACTAAGATAAAAAAATACAATATAAATAGAAATTATATATATGACTTGAAATATAAAGATTGTATAAGAAAAGAAAATCTGTGTTGACAATGATATATAATGAGGTATTATTATAAAATAGAGTTAGATTAAGGCGTAGTAACGGTTATTAAAATATTAGATAAAGGTAAGAATATTATAGATGATAGTTTAGGGGATAATATGGATAAAATTGAAATAAAGAACCTTATGTACGAATATATACAGACTGATAACAAGAAAAAAAAGGCACTTGATAACGTAAATTTAACAATAAATAAGGGTGAATTTATTGCAGTTATCGGTATGAATGGTTCAGGAAAATCGACTTTGGCCAGACATCTTAATGGACTTTTATTGCCTACAGCGGGAAGTTGTATCGTAGATGGCCTTGATACTAAAAATGAAACTACAATCTGGCAGGTTAGACAAAAGGTAGGAATGGTTTTCCAAAATCCTGATAACCAAATAATTGCAGCTATTGTTGAAGATGATGTCGCTTTTGGACCAGAAAATTTGGGAATAATGCCGGAAGAAATACGAAAGAGAGTAACAGAAAGTCTTAAAGCTGTTAATATGGAGGAAAAGCGGAATTTTGCCCCGCACCTTCTTTCGGGCGGACAGAAGCAGCTTATTGCCATTGCGGGGGTTTTGGCAATGCGGACGGATTATATGGTACTTGATGAACCAACGGCTATGCTTGATCCTTCTGGTAGGGCGGCTGTGATGGAGGCTGTACATAAGTTGCATGAAAAGTATGGCATGACAATAATTTTGATAACGCATTTTATGGATGAGGCAATATCAGCCGACAGAATAATCGTTATGCACGACGGTAAGGTAGCAGCGGATGGTACGCCACGTGAAATATTTAGTGATGTTGAAAAGATTAGAAAACTTGGTCTTGAATTGCCGTTGGCATCACAGATGGTACATGCTTTGCGAAAACGAAAAATTGAGATTTCTACGGATATCTATACTGATGATGAACTGGTAAAAGCCTTGCAGCTTTAAAATAAGTTCATGTTCGTAATTTTTGGGGGAGGATTAAAAGGAACATTTCTGTTACATAAGAGAGCTCAGTATTAGTGATCGTTATACCGTAAGTTTCTTCTATGACTGTGAAACTTTTCTTTATTACATTGAAAAGAGTTTCATGGTCATTTTTTAATTTTATATAGTTCTTGTAAGAAAGGGATTCTTTGCGGATGACGCGTTCGAGCATACAGATTGAATGGAAGATGAATTTCACGAATATATGGTCTGTAAGCGGTTGGTTATAGTATTGTAATATGTTATTAAGCGCTTGACCAAGTAAGTCAGTCGCTTTTTTTACGTCAATAAATGTGGTGATATCAGCTAATGAAGAAACTATTTTAGTAAGAAGGTGGGGATCGAGGGAAGCAGACCATGTGAAAAGAGGATGTTGTTCAGTATCAACATATAATTCGGAAGCATAGTTTAATTGATTGTTGAGTAATTTTACAACATCATTCAGGGTGATATCAGGCATCATACAACGGCGTGCAGCTTCAAGGAGTAATGGCGTAGATATGTTGCTTATGGTTTTTATGGGAATACTTGTTTTGGCGGTAATCATGTCACCAAAATCGATAAGTGAACCCATGTCAACAAGCATGAGAATACCATGACCACAGTGAATTTTTTGGGCAAGTTCTGCTGCAAGCGTCAAAGTAGTATCCACTTTTGCATCAAGTGGCATATCTATAGCGTAAATTTCATGGTTGCCCATTAAGGATTTTACTACTTCGACCATGCTGCTGGCTGTATTGCGTCCGTGACAGACAACGATGATGGGAAGGGCTATGGATTTATTTTGCTTATTTATCGTATAAAAGAAAGAAGCAATTATAGCTATCTCTTCTGGTGGTATCATCATGTCAAACAGACCAGAAGCATCATCGCAGATTTCCTTTGCTAATTTATATTCAGTGGGATGTTTAAGCATAATTTCTTGTGAATTAATACCGGCAGCTGATTGACCATTTTCTAAGCGGTCTTTAAGCATCTCGAAATGGAGTGCCAGACTATAGATCATTTTATTATCAGCAGCGGCAATATTATCAGCCTTGAGATGACGTTTTATTATATTTGTCAGGTCAGTATTGACAATTTTATTTAAAATTTCTTTATCAATTTTTACTTTAGGACTGTTATTTGACGTAATGTTTTGATGGTATAGTTTTGAATGAATTTTTTCCTTTATAGTTTCTATAGCAACGCCGTCCTTATAAAACGATTGTGCTGTTTTGAGTATATACTCATAAAAACCAGCATCGACAGCATAGTCATCTTTTATTAGAAGATCACTGAGCTGGTCATTGTTACCATCGAAAACAATGGATTTGATATCATTAAAATTAAATGTTTTATAAAGTTCCTGGCGATTTGATGCAGATTGGAAAAATTCATTTTTTAAATTATCGGTTAGTTGCGATAATTTTATACTTATGCTTTGTTTGTAACCGGAGCTGGCTGATAGTACATTTTCGATAAAAGCATTGGCACATAAAACCTGGATGTCGTTGTGCAGCTGGCCGATATTACCACTACATTTATAGGTTAATAACACTTTTAAAACTTCTTTGGAAACGATCAAGGGTTTTTGGATGATTTTGGATTCAGCTTGAAAAAAGTGGTTGATTAGCTTCATTCGTACTTTTAGGGGGCGTTCGTTGAGCCCTGGTAGTGTTATAAGAATAGGAATACGACGGAAAAATGTTTTTAAAATAGCTGATTGGGGATTTTCTGTTGTCGCTGCGAGAATGAGGACGTTTGCCGTATGGTAGCTTTCTGTTTCACCTAGTTTTCGATATTTACCGTGGTCAATAAGAGTAAAAAGCATTTCTTGTCCTTCTGGAGGCAGACGATGAATTTCGTCAAGAAAGAGAATACCCCCATTAGCTTGGCCAACGAGACCGGTAGTTTCCTTAAAAGCACCGGTGAATGCCCCCTTTATATGACCAAATAGATGAGATAAAAGTAATTGGGTGTTTTCTGCATAATCCGAACAGTTAAATATTATGAAGGGCGCGCTTTTGGCCAATGTTTTCATTTCTACGGCATAGCGGTACATTATATTGGCAAAAGTTGTTTTGCCACTGCCGGTAGGCCCTGTTATAAGTGTATGCAGGCCATTGGGCGGATATAAAACTGCTGCTTTTGCCTGCTTGGCTTGAGTGTAAAGATCATCAGTCACACCAATTAAATTATTAAAAACATCGTGCTCTGAGACAGTATCAAAAATATTTTCTGCTGTATTTATAGAAATTTTCTGAGAAGGTTTCTGAAAACTTTTATCTTTATTGATCGGTTTTTGAGGAGGAGCAGCAATATAAGCTTTAAAAGCATCAAAATTGCTGAACACATTTGAAGCAAAATGAAGATGGTATATAGTTTCTAATAAATCTTTTTCAATGTATAGAACGGGTTTACCATTTATCTTTATTACGAGATTTTGTTTTAAGGCCACATTAAGTTCCATGCTTACATTATTGCGTAGTATACCAGTAACAGTTGCAATATGCATAGTAGTACAACCAAGTTGCGGGGAAATTTCTGGATAGATTTTTTTGGCAACGTCGTTACCATGCTCTTTTAGAATATGCAGTATTTTTTGTTTGCGAGAATAGTGCATATGCAAAACTCCTTTATAAATTGATACAGATTAATATGATGCTTTGATACAGATAATTATATCATGATATTCTGTATTAAAATTAATAAATTTTAGAAGAATTTGTATGTAAAGAAAAATTTTAGTAAACATTACCATCACTGAACTATATGGATATTTAAATAACGATACACATTCTTGTATGTGTATTGGCACAAAAATTGCTTATATAATAAGCGAAACGGTAATATAGGGAGGGTTTGGAAATATGGTTGCAGTTTTGCTGCTAACTCATGAAGATTTCGGTAAAGCAATGTTGAAAAGCGCTGAGCTGGTATTGGGATCTGTCGAAAGGGTGAAAACATTAGGTTTGCATAGAGGAGATGATATTACAGAATTTTGCGGTAAAGTAAAAAAAGAAATTGAAGAATTAAATCAAAATGATGGAGTTCTTGTCTTTGCTGATTTGTTTGGGGCAAGTCCATATAATGCGGCTGCAATAGCAAGTTCAAATGTAGAAGCACCATATAAATGTATCACAGGATTAAGTTTTCCTATGTTATTAGAAGCAATTACGATGAGAAATTCTTATGATTTGGAAGAACTTACCAAGCATTGTATGCAATCAGGTAAGGATGGCATAAAGGAATTATTTGCAGAATTAGCGTCAACAAAAGATTAAAGAGGAGAGAATCTAATATGTTAAATATTGTATTGACAAGAATTGATGATAGATTGATACATGGGCAGGTAGTGACTGCATGGGCTAAAGTTACAAAGGGAAATAGAATCATCGTAGTGGATGACGGTGTAGCAAATGACGATTTTATGTCTAAAATTATTAAGATGGCCGCACCTTCCTCGTTTAAAATTGGCATTCACACGATTGAACAGGCGGCTGAAATATTGCAGCAGGATGATGCAGGTGAAAGAGTAATTGTACTTGCTAAAACACCAATGACGATAAAGACACTTATGGAAAAAGGAGTAGAAATAAAAGATCTGGATTTAGGCGGTATGGGAGCGACAAAAGGCCGTAAGCAGCTTTATCGTAATATATCTATTTCAGAAGAAGAAAAAGAATGTTTTAAGCAACTAATAGATAAAGGGGTACATGTGGTTGTCCAGATTGTTCCAGATGATACACCTAAGGATATCCAAAGTTTTTTTTAAAGAGAAAGGGGCATAAAAATGGAATTGACATTGTTGCAAGCTGCATTAATAGGATTATTTTATTACCTCTCATGGAGTCCGTGGCTTAGTTATGCAGGTTTTTTTACTTTTAATAGACCACTGTTGGCAGGATTTATCACCGGTATCATTTTAGGGCATCCAATGGAAGGGGCACTGATTGGTGCAGGTATAAATGTTATTTATTTGGGCTTTATTTCGGCAGGTGGAGCGCAAATGGGAGATCCGTCCTTTGCCGGTTATGTAGGCACTGCACTGGCTATCGCTTCTAATCTTGATGTTGGGACAGCTATGGCTATTTCTGTTCCATTGGGGACAATAGCAACTGTTTTGTGGATTGCTAAGATGACAGTAAACTCATTTTTTGTGCATTGGGCTGATAGAGAAGTCGAAAAGGGTAATTTGAACATGGTAGCATTTATAAATGTAGTGCCACCACAGGTATTATTATTTGTTATGAGTTTTATTCCAGCAACGCTCGTTGTTTATTATGGACCTACGGCTGTAAATGGTATGCTTAACATATTAACACCTAATATCTTACACGTATTTAATGTAATTGGTGCTATGCTTCCTGCACTTGGTATTGCGATGAACTTGAAATTAATAGGTAATAGTTTCACTATGCCTTTCTTCATCTTAGGCATATTATGTTCAGTATATTTCCAGATGGATATCATCATAATTTCTATCGTCGGTGCAGTGATAGCGCTCACTATAAGTGCTATCAATTATCGTAGTGATAAAGGAGGTAACGCTTAAATGGCTGATAATAAATTAACAAAAGCGGATGTGCGTAAATCATGGTTTAACTGGTTTATGTTTGCCCAATCAAATTACAATTATGAACGGTTGCAGGCAGTGGCATTTGCCCATTCGATGCTGCCAATTATGAAAAAACTTTATCCACATGATAAAGAAGAACAAAAGCAGGGAATTACCAGGCATATGTCATTTTTTAATACTGAACCTATTTGTGGTTCGGTAATACATGGTGTAACTGTGGCAATGGAAGAAGAACGTGCTAACGGACAACCTATAACAGATGAAGCTTTTAATGGTATAAAGACAGGTTTAATGGGACCATTGGCAGGAGTGGGTGATACCCTGACACAAGGTGTTATAACACCAATTATGTTAGCAATATGTATTGGGATAACCAATAATAATAATATTGCCGGCCCAATAATTTTTCTTTTAGCACAGTTTATGATAATGACAAGTATTTCTTATAATATGTGGTTCAATGGTTATCGGTATGGTAGAAGAGCTGTTGAAGAAATAATGTCAGGCGGTAAAATAAACAGGGTTATCGAAGCTGCATCCCTTTTAGGAACTATGGTAATGGGGGGATTAGTAGGAAGATTCATCCCGTTAGAATTTTATTTGAATTTTGATCTGGGCGGAGGTGCTGCATTTAGTCTGCAACATGATTTGCTCGATAAATTGATGCCTGGACTTATTCCGTTAGTACTCACCTTAGTAGTTTTGCATTATGTCCGTAAAGGTGCTTCACCGATAAAATTGATGGGAGCATTGATTTTATTTGGTATTATAACAGGTTGCTTGGGCATATTCTAAAATAAATGTATTGATTGTCGAGCATAGATGTTATTTGCTATGTAGACAATATATAGATGTTGAAAATAAAGAGGGGGATTTTGGTGCGTAACTGGAAAGATTATATTGGAAGAAAAATTGATTGTGCTTGTGGAAAAGTACATGAATGCGATATGCGCCATGTACATATCACCCACGATGCTATTGCTATATTACCTGAATATATAAAAGAAAAAAATTATAAAAAAATTTGTATTATTGCTGATGTTAATACAGAAAAAGCTGCAGGACAGAAAGTTTATAAAATACTTGAAGATAATGGCATAAGTTATAGTAAATATATATTTACTAATCATGAATTGGTACCTGATGAATTGGCAGCAGGGAAGATTATAACACATATACCTAATGGCTGTGATCTTTTAATAGGCATTGGCTCAGGAGTCATCAATGATTTATGTAGGTTTACGTCACATACTATAAAGGCCGATTATTTTATAATTGCCACGGCACCATCTATGGATGGTTATGCCTCAGACGTAGCACCTTTGATGGTGGATAGTTTAAAGACAACATATGAAAATATGGGGCGTCCTACGGCGATTATAGTTGACACCGCTGTTTTAAAGGATGCACCAATGCATTTGATTACTGCTGGCATCGGTGATATCTTTGGGAAATATGTATGTCTTACAGATTGGAAGTTAGCACATATTGTCACTGGGGAATACTATTGTGATAGATTGGTTGATATAATGTATGGGGCTGTGGCCGATGTTGCAGCAGCTGCGGATAATGGCATAAAGGAACGTGATGAAAAATCTGTAGGTGCTGTTATGGAAGGACTTGCCTTAGCGGGAATTGATATGAGCTATAGTGGTAATTCGCGGCCTGCGTCAGGCAGTGAACACCATATGTCCCATTACTGGGAAATGATTTTTCTACAACATGGACATGAAGGTGTGCATCATGGGACAAAAGTAGGAGTGGGCACGATAATAGCATTGCTGTTATATCGGAAAACCGCTGAAAAATTGAAAGCTGCGTCGTCATTTGCAAAACCACATTTTGATAAAATGGCATGGGAAGAAAATATCAAACGTGTGTATGGACCGGCTGCACCAGGTGTTATAGCGCTCGAAGAACGTGCGCAAAAGAATACTGACGAAAATGTAGCAAAACGGCTTGCTATGGTTGCTAAGCATAAAGCAGAAATTATTGAACTGGCAGAAAAATTACCAACTGTCGATAAAATGATTGAACGCATGAAAAAAATAGATGCACCGTATCGTCCTGATCAAATAGATGTGACTATGGAAATGGTTAGGAATGGTATAATTTACGCAAAAGAATTACGGAATAGATATGGTGTGTTGCAGCTTATGTTTGATTGCGGATGGCAGCAGGAAATTGCAGATGAAGTATGCAAGCAAATAGAAAAGATGAAATAAATATCAATCAATTATTAATGCTGAAAAATTTGTTAATAAAATATTAACAATAAATAGTACAATAGATCAGTTGACAATAATATTTATATAGGTTATACTGCAAACAATGTACAAAAGGGAGTAGCTTATATAGGTAAGGTCAACAAACTGGTATTGTAGTAAATAGTGCCTGGCCTTATCGTTGACAAATGTCAATTAGCGAGACTTTCGACGTGATTTTTTATCACGCCGGAGGTCTTTTTTTATATATATGAAGAAAAATAGAGAATTATTGGAGGAATGAAGGAATGACAGCATTTATAACTTCACTGCTTTTCGTCATTTTGGCGGAAATGGGAGACAAGACACAGCTTCTGGCAATGGCATTTGCTGTGCGGTACCGCTGGCAGACTGTTATGTGGGGTGTGTTTGCCGCAACTGTTTTTAATCATCTTCTCGCGGTACTCATAGGGAATTATCTTACGCGGCTTGTACCAATATATTATATCCAAATTGCCGCATCAATCGCATTTATAATATTCGGTTTATGGACATTGCGGGGCGATAAATTAAGCGGTAAAGAAAATATGGCTAAGTATGGGCCCTTTTGGACAATCGCAATTGCTTTTTTTATGGCGGAAATGGGTGATAAAACACAATTGGCTACTATTACGCTTTCTTCTCAATTTGATACAGTGCTGCCTGTATGGTTGGGAAGTACCACTGGGATGATGCTGGCTGACGGCTTAGGAATTGTAGTAGGTATTGTTTTAGGGAAAAAGATTCCGGAACGTACGGTAAAATGGACTGCGGCGATAGTCTTTATTACTTTTGGCCTGTTCGGTTTATATAGGGCTTTGAATAATGAAGTGTTAATATTTACTTGTATTTTGGGTGCGCTTATTATTGCGGGAGCAGCTATTTATTTTATGTCGTATGTTAATATGAAAAACCATAAAAAAACAAAATGTAATTGTTAAATGATTTGGGAAATGGAGATATTATAGTAGAATAATTACAAATGGTAATTGCTACTGAGATATTATTCCAGGTGTTTATTGTTTGTTATGCCATCACCAATTTAATCTATTTAAACTGGTGATGGCATATTTATTATAAAAGTATATTATAGTGATTGGAATTATGGAGGAGATTAATTTAGCAAAGTTTTAAACGATTACTTTAGTTGCCCCAACGTTATTTTAATACTTCCAGCTATAAAAATGCCTTATATTAAGGAACTTTTATAGCTGGAAGTATCAAAACATTGAATATATAATAAAAGCAGTGGAGGATATTATGATGATTATTCAAAATAGAAGAATCTTAGAAATCCTGAAACTGTTTAGTAAGGAAGGCAATACTATTACAGGAAATACCTTTTCAAATTCACTAGGAGTAAGTAGTAAGACTGTACGCAAAGATATGAGGGCCTTGATGGTTTTGCTAAAAGATAAGGGCGCACATATTATTTCTAAAACAGGGCAGGGATATACGCTTGTAATTGATGATTACAAGAAATATGATAATTTTGTAGATATGTATTCTATTAGTAAAGAGAAATGTTATAAAGGTATTAACATAGTCCCCCTTTTATTATGATGATCGTATATCGTTTATCATAATCAGAATATTGATAAATTTTCTTCATAATAAAATGGTTAATCAAGAAGAATTAGCAGATGAATTATTTATAAGTTTATCCACATTAAAAAAATATTTAAAAGACATAAAGAACAACTTAAGTAAATTTAATATTAAACTTATTACAAATTGCAGAAACGGTATAAAAATAGAAGGTAATGAGATGCAAATACGTTATTGTATGTCAGCATATATTTTTAACCATGATAATCT
This sequence comes from Pectinatus cerevisiiphilus, assembly GCF_004341685.1. Taxonomy (GTDB): domain Bacteria; phylum Bacillota; class Negativicutes; order Selenomonadales; family Selenomonadaceae; genus Pectinatus; species Pectinatus cerevisiiphilus. Next base: position 31,332 of record NZ_SMAA01000005.1, on the reverse strand, counting down.
ATTAAATTTAGCAAATAATAAATTTGTTAGTGATATATTTCCTAAGGCTGAAATTGATACTATTAAAGATATAGTACTAAAAATAATATTAAAACATAATATTCATTTAACAGATGTAGCATTTAAAAATTTGTTGGTACACATTATTATTACCATGCGTAGAGCTATAAAAAAAAATACAGTTGAATATAATGAAAGTCAGCAGCAATATTTGCAAAAATCAAATTATTTTATTCCGGCAAGTGAAATATTAAATGCAGTAAATGTCCAATTGGGTGTTGATATAAGTAATGAAGTGTATTATTTAACACAACATTTTATTGCTAGTCAAAAGTTTATTGAATCAGCTAAGAGTCGGGATGATATTTTTCCGTTAGTAAATGATATATTGAAATCAATAGAAGCTAATACAGAAATTGATTTATCAATTGATAATGAACTTATATCAGGGTTGATGATTCATTTAATAGCAGCCATTAGCAGGTTGAAATTCAATATGAATATTAAAAATGATATTTTAAAAACAGTGAAAGATAATTATCCATTAGCGTTTGAAATGGCTGTTTTAGCAGCTGAAGTTTTAGAGAAAAAAGAACGTGTAAAAACCAATGAAAATGAAATAGGTTTTTTAGCAATTCATTTTGAGGCATCACTAGAACGTAATAAATTAAATACAAGAAAAATTAAACGTGCAATTATAGTTTGTAGTATGGGATTGTCTACAGCACTATTGGCAAAAAGTAAATTACAGAGGCATTTTGGTGAGAATTTGCATATAGAAAAAGTTATGAGTTGTTATGAACTAACACTAGAAGAAATAAAAAAAGTTGATTTTGTATTTTCGACAGTACCCGTTGCGATAGATTCATCTAAAATTGTAAGAATAACACCTATAATGTCAGAGGCGGATTTATTAAAAGTGGAAAAACGGATTAACAGAATTGCTAATAAGCATATTATTAATTATAAAAATTTTTTTAAAAAAGATTTATTCTTTCCAGCACTGAAAGCTAAAAGCGCATATGAAGTTATAGATTTAATTACTAATAAAATGATAAAGAAACAATACATTGATGAAAAGATAAGAACCATAATAATTAATAGAGAAAAATTATCTTCTACAGAGATCGGACAGTGTATAGCAATTCCTCATGCATTAGATAAAAATATTAAAGAAGCTTGTGTTGCAGTGGCTGTGTTGGATAGACCTATTATTTGGTATAAAGAATATGTACAATTGGTATTTTTGTTATGTATTCCTAAAAATTTAAATGAACTTTGGAGTGGTTTTTTCGAAATATTATTTGAAAAGTTTATAGAAGCTAAGTTACCTAATAAATGGTTAGTAAATAGAGGATTTGAAGAAATAATAAATAAATTTGAGGAAAGTGAAAAGTATGATAGCTGATTTAATTAATAAGTATACAGTGCGAATAAATATCAATGTTCAAAATTGGGAAGAAGCAATTAGAGAAGGGGGAAGATTATTAGAGAATATTGGTGCTATAGAGCAAGAATATATAGAAGCCATGATACAAGCTGTTAAAGATATTGGACCGTATATAGTATTGGCGCCGGGAATAGCAATGCCGCATGCTAATCCTGTAGCTGGAGTTAAAAAGTTAGGAATGAGTCTTATAACACTTAAGTCACCTGTAGCATTTGGTAATAAGGAAAATGATCCAGTAAGTATTGTTGTTTGTTTAGCAGCTACTAGGGATGAAGAGCATTTGCAAGAATTGTCAGAATTAGTGCAAATATTGGGAAACAAAGAAAAAGTAAAAAAGATAAAAGATGCGGCAACCATCCAAACTGTATTGGATATTTTTTCTTAGACTTGAATTATGAATTACTAAATATATAATGTGTTCATTTTAGGAGGATTTATTATGTTAAAAATATTTACGGTTTGCCCACAAGGGCTTGGTAGTAGCATGATTGCTAAAATACATGTAAGGTCAGTGTTAGATAAATTGGGAATAGAAAATGATGTAGAAACAGCTGGTGTAGCTTCAATTTTAGGTGAAAATTTTGATTTAATAATTACCGTTGAGGCATTAAAAGATTCATTGAAATACATTGATCCGCAAAAAATTATATTCATTACTAATTTTTTTAAGAAAGATGAAATTGAGAAAAAACTTATTACGAAAATTGAGGAATTGAAGAAACATAGGAGTGAAATATAATGGAAATTATTAATTTTATAGTATTTCAAGTGCTTTCTCAGCCTTCAATTTTACTTGGCGTAGTGGCCTTGGTCGGGTTATTAATGCAAAAAAGGCCGATGAACCAAGTAGTTATGGGAACATTAAAAACGATAATTGGTGTTTTGATTATTGGTGGAGGTGCGGGAATAGTTGGGAATTCATTAGCTCCGCTAGGAGTTATTTTGAATGCAGGAATCGGAATAAATGGTATAATTCCCACAAATGAAGCAGTCCTTCCGTTTGCTATTGCTAATTTTGGTTCAATGGGCGCATTGGTAATGGTAGGTGGATTTATTATGAATCTTATATTGGCTAGAGTGACCAAATTTAAATTTATTTATCTTACAGGGCATGTTATGCTGTATGTTTCATTATTTGTTACTGCTATATATGTATCATTGGCCAATCTAAGTGGAGCAATGCTATTTATTGTCGGTTCTGTAACTATGGGAATATATTTTACTTTTATGCCTGCTTTACTTAACCCGTATACAAAAAAGATTACAGGAGGTGAAGCTTTTACAATTGGACATACTGGTGATATAGGGTACTGGTTTTCAGCGTGGCTTGGTAAATATATTGGCAAACCAGAACAAAGTGCTGAAAAATTTAAATTACCAAAAAGTTTAAGCTTTTTTAGAGATTCTACAGCAAGTATGGCAATAACAATGGTTGTAATATTTTTGATAGCAGTCTTAATTACAGGGTATAGTTATGTAGAACAGAACATTAGCAAAGAAATGAATCCATTTATGTTTGCCATTATACAGGGGTTGACCTTTGCTGGAGGTGTAACAATAGTTTTAGCAGGTGTACGTATGATGTTATCTGAAATTATACCTGCATTTTCTGGTATATCTGAGAAAATTATTCCAGGGGCAATTCCGGCAATTGATTGTCCGGCGGTGTTTCCTTATGCACCAACAGCACTTATATTTGGTTTTGTATCTATGTTTATTGGAATGATAATAGGTATGTTTATTCAATTTGGAATTAATTCAGTATATATTATATTACCTGGAATAGTACCCGCATTTTTTGCTGGGGGCACTGCTGGTATATTTGGTAATAGTACTGGTGGGTGGAAAGGGGCAATTGTGGGACCTTTTATAGTCGGTATTGTCCTTACAATAGGTACAGGATATTTGATTCCTAGTACAGGAGCCTTAGCTAATACCGGAAGTACTTTTGGAGATCCGTTTTACGCAACAATAGGCCTAGCATTTGCAAAATTAATAGCTCTTTTTAATTAATATATTTGACTAATAATTTGTTTGAAGAGAGAGGAAAAAGTAATGGATATTATAGAATTAAAAAAAATAGCCAAGCGGATACGGTTAAGTACAATGCAGATGTTAGAAAAAGCAGGAACTGGACATCCTGGCGGAGCTTTATCAATGGTGGAGATATTGGTAACACTTTATTTTGAGAAAATGAATATAAAACCTCATGAACCTAATTGGAAATATCGCGATAGATTAATTCTTTCGAAGGGGCATGGTAATCCTAGCTATTATGCAGTACTATCAGAAAAAGGGTATTTTGCTAAAGAAAAGCTTTCTACGTTGCGACAGTACGGATCTATCTTACAAGGCCATCCGGATATGAATACTACTCCAGGGGTAGATATGTCTACAGGTTCTCTTGGACAGGGATTATCCATTGGGTGCGGAATGGCAATTGCTGCACATATGCAACATGAAAAATTCCGTGTGTATGTAATTGTTGGAGATGGAGAACTTGATGAAGGACAAAATTGGGAAGCATTAATGAGTGCTGTAAAATATAAACTTGATAATCTTACATTAATAGTTGATTATAATAAGTTACAAATAAATGGGTCTAATGAAGACGTTATGGGTATTGCCCCATTGGATAAAAAGTTTGCTGCATTTAATTGGAATGTAATAAGAATTAATGGACATGATTTTCGCGATATAAGAAATGCATTGGAAATGGCCTGTTCTACTAGTGGGCGTCCTACCGTTATAATTGCTGATACGATAAAAGGAAAAGGTATATCTTTTATGGAAAATAATCCCATTTGGCACGGGAAAATACCTGATAGGGTTCAGTTTGAAAAAATATTTAGAGAATTAGAAGGTGATATATAATGCCAAAGGCTATGCGGGATGTATTTGGGGAAACTCTCTGTGAATTAAAGGAAAATCCTAAGATTGTAGTTTTGGATGCAGATTTGGGTTCAGCTACAAGAGCTTTAAAATTTAAAGATGTATGTCCAGAAAGGTTTTTAGATATAGGAATTGCCGAACAAAATATGGTAGGAATTGCTGCAGGACTTTCAACGTGTGATATGATACCAATTGCTACAACATTTTCAGTGTTTATTACAGGTAGGGCTTTTGATCAGGTAAGAAATACAGTGGCACATGGTAACCTTAATGTGAAATTAGTAGGTACACATAATGGTGTATGCGTGGGATATGATGGTGCTACGCATGAGGCAGTAGAAGATATTGCGTTGATGCGCAGTGTACCTAATATGGTAGTTTTAGTACCAGCTGATGCTAAAGAAACTGAAATGGCTATAAAGGCTGCTATCGCTTATAAAGGTCCTGTATATTTAAGAATAAGTCGTATAGCGGTACCAGATATACACGGTGACGATTATAAATTTTGTATTGGTAAAGGTGAAGTATTAAGAGATGGTACTGACGTAGCTATAATTAGCACGGGAATTATGACAAGTCGTGCTATCGAAGCAGCTGAAATACTTCTTAAAGATGGAGTACATGCTAGTGTTGTAAATATATGTTCTATAAAACCCATAGACCGTAAATTGATAGTAGAAGTGGCAAAACGAACGAAACGTATAGTAACTGTAGAAGAACATACAATTATTGGTGGACTAGGTTCCGCCGTTAGTGAAATATTATCAGTTGAATGGCCAGTTCCAATTCGATTTGTTGGTATAAATGATGAGTTTGGAACATCTGGTGCCCCTGAAGTGTTATTGGAGAAATATAAGTTGACTGCTAAAGATATTATAAGGGCAGTAAAATCTTTTTAAGAGGGCCTCAAGAGAGTTATTATTATTTATCAAAATGAGAGCTAATTATATAAACCCCAAAGACCCGCAGCGCTTAATCTTGGGAAGAGATGCGCTACGGGTCTTTGGGGTTTGATGATTTTGGGTGGTTATTAATGTTGAGTATTATAAAAGTGGGATAACTTCTTTTACGGAGTCAAATATAAGATGGGGCTTGACTTCGGAAGATTCCACATCTTCAAGCTTAGTTTCGCCGCTTAGTACTAACATACTATAAAGTCCATTGTTCTTTCCAGCGGCAATATCTGTATAAAGCCGATCGCCTACCATTACAACTTTATCACCTGTTGTATGAAGTCTTGCTAGTAGATATTTTATAATATCTGCATTTGGTTTGCCAATAATATGGTCGGGATATCTGAAAGAAGAGGCCTTGATAAAAGCATGAATTGCACCTGCGTCTGGAATGAATCCAGTTTTGGTTGGGCAGTTATAATCAGGATGGGTTGAAATATAAGGTAAACCTGCTCTGACAAAATCGCAAACCTTACACATTTTATTGTAATCTAATGTGGTGTCAAAGGCAGTAACTACTACATCGGGATTAGTGTCATCAAGTGTAATGCCGCCTTCCCTAAACTCTTCTTTGAGTAAATTGTTACCTAACAAGAAAACTCTTTTTCCACGATAATTTTGTTGGAGATAATAAACTGTTGCCTGGCCTGAAGTCACGATTTTATCAATATCTACATCAAGACCCATCTTATGAAGTTTATCAACATAATTTTTAGAGTTTTTGGATGAGTTATTGGTTAAAAAAATATACCTACGTCCTGATTCTTCAATTTTCTTTAGAAAATCTTTTGCACCGTCTATCCAATATTCATCAAGATAAATAGTACCGTCCATATCAAGGGCAAATACATCAATATCTTTTAAAATATTGTCTTTGTCTTCGTTTACATTCGCAAGCATGTGTTTACACCTCTTTAGTTACTTTATACTCTTGAATAGAGTATAGCCAATAAATGATTTATTGTCAAACTATTATTGAAAAATGTTGAAAATTATATATTTATACATTAAATTAGAATTTTTTATATATTTAATGTACATTAATAAATTTTATGGGTTAAAATAGTGATTTATTCAACAGCTATAATCTCGATAGTAACGACAAATATAGATATTATGTCTATTATACACAAGAAAATTATAAAAGAAAATTGGAGATATTGTTTTTTTAGAATGAAATTATATTTGTAATATTTTATATAAACAATTCACCATAAATAAAAGCAGCGTATGTATGTCTAAAAAAATAAATGTCAAAGGAAAACAAATAACGCAATATATTAAAAAAAATACTTGCTTTTTAAAAATAATTTGTTATAATAAATGTAAATCAAAACAAATAAAATAAAAACGATAACAAACAAAAGACAAAAGGGCATTTAAACGCATTTTGTATTTTAATTATTAGGATTTTTGCTGGCATTATATATACAGAAGTGTTTATACACATGGAAATTTATTATTACTTGTAACTTTTAGAATGTTTTGCAAGTAAAATAAAGAGGGGATGGATTTATATGAAGTTAACAGCAGCTGCTGTTGAAAAGATGGGAATCAACGATTTTATTGGTAAAAAAATTGATTGTGAATGCGGACATGAACATTATATGAAGGTTGACAAAGTTATTATAGAAAATGGAGCTATAAATAAGCTTGTCAATATAGTAAATGAATATAACAGTAAACATCCGTTGATAATTGCAGATACTCACACATATGAAGTAGCAGGTAAAAAGGTAGAAGAACTCTTTGATAAGAATAATATTGAATATAAAACTTTAGTTTATCAAGTAGAACGTGATCTAGTTCCAGATGAACAAGCTATGGGTAAACTTATTCTTGCTGTTGATAATTCGACAGATTTTCTTATAGCGGTTGGTTCAGGCGTTTTGAACGATCTTACTAAATATATAAGCCGTCGTACCGGTATAAAAGGTATGATAGTAGCTACTGCACCTTCCATGGATGGATTTGTGTCAGATACCTCTGCATTGACTATCGATAATTTGAAGACTAGTGTTCCGTGCGAATTACCAAAAGTTATTCTTGGCGATATTGACATACTGAAAAAAGCACCGGAACGGATGATTTTAGCAGGGCTGGGCGACATGATCGGCAAATGTTCGGCACTGATAGATTGGAAATTGAGTAGAATTATAAATAATGAATATTATTGCGAAGCAACTGCAAAAATATCGGAAGATGCTGTCCAAAAATGCATAGATAATATTGATGGTGTCAAAACTCGTTCAGATACTGCGATTGCTAATATCATGGATGGCCTTTTACGTACAGGTATAGCAATGAGTTATGTAAATAATTCCCGTCCTGCATCTGGCTCCGAACATCATCTTTCCCACTATTGGGAAATGATGTTTTTGTTCCAAGGCAAAGAAGCTCTTTTACATGGAACGAAAGTGGGACTTACCAGTATCATTGCTGGAAAAATTTATGAAACGTTTGCGCATGAAAAAGTTGATTTTGATGCCGCTATTGAAGCTGCTAAAAAGTTTGATGAAGAAAAATGGGAAGCAGATATTAAAAGACTCTATGGAAAAGCCGCACCAGGAATTTTAAGGAATGCTAAAAAAGATAATAGAAATTCGATAGAAAATAGGATTAAAAGAATCAAAACGATAAGAGATAATTTTGATAAAATACTGGCTTTGGCAAAAACTGCTAAAACATCAGTATTTATTGAAAATATTATGAAAAAAGCCGGTGCACCGCTTCGTCCACAGGAAGTCGGCGTCGATGAAACAATAGTTCATAATAGTATGTTGATAGCTAAAGAAGTCCGTCAACGTTATACTATCTTGAATATGCTTTCAGACTTAGGGTTGACAGAAAAATATACAAAGATAATAGATGATTTTATTAAACAATAAGTTATAGTAAATTGTAGTTGCAGGATAAAAGATATATCTCTTTTATCCTGCAAAAATAGAAGGAGCAAATATGGAAAAGATATTATTACTTGCCTTTGTTTTATATATTGCTCAATGTTTTTTTGTATATATGCAGATGAATCATTTTAAGGCAACTGTGAGAAAGCTTATGGATAAAGGACATGTTGGTATAGGGGTAAAGAAACGTAAACTATCATCAGGGAATGTTGTTGTTTTAGTAACTGACGATTCTGGGCAAATAATTGAGGCAAAACAGATGAAGGGCGTTACTTTGCTGGCTCGATTTAAGAATATTGCCAAATGGGAAGGCAAAAATTATATGGAGTTAAAGCAGGAAGCCTTGAAGGAAAAAAAGAAAAACCAGGCATTGTTACAAGCCTTAACAAGCTTAGAAGAAAAGTTAAGTGTGGCATAAGTGTTTTTTTATATATGTCACTTATAAAATAGTTAGAAAATTTGCAATATCTAATTTATAATAATTAATATAAGTATTGCAATGATTATACAGTAAAAGTGGAGAAATTGTTTGTGTATTTAAATAACTAACAAGTGTAGACTGTAGGCATTTACATAAATCTATCGTTGAAGGGAGTGCAAATTCTTTCTTACACAAAGGGGTTATCAAAGTTCGTAAAAAATATTGAGGAGGAACAAAGATGGATGGAGTAACAGGGATTATGCAGTATTTGGGGGTATTGGCAGCAGGGTTTATCGGCCTTTTCCATAAAGGCGGGGAGAGCTTCGTTGGTATGGTTACCGGTATGCTGCCCACATTGATAGCGCTTATTACAGCTATTAATGCATTTATAAATATTTTGGGACAGGAAAGGATAAATAAATTTGCTAAGTTGACAAGCAAAAATATTATTCTGCGTTATACTGTTTTTAATGTAATTGCCATGTTCTTTTTGGGCAACCCCATGGCATATACGTTAGGACGTTTCCTGCCAGAGAAGTACAAACCGGCCTTTATGGATTCATGTATTAGCTTTTGTCATCCGATAACTGGTCTTTTCCCACATGCTAACCCGGCAGAACTTTTTGTGTGGCTTGGTATTGCAAACGGTATTACCCAGCTGGGATTAGATACAAGTGAGCTTGCTGTGCGGTACTTTATAGCAGGTGTAATTGTAATATTGATTCGCGGTATTATTACAGAAAAGATCACACTGTATATGATGAAGAAAAAAGGTATGCAGGTATAAAGGAGGATATAAAAAATGGCTAATGCAGTTAGAATAGAAAGAGGACCAAACGGTTTTGGCGGGCCGCTCACCATAAAACTGGAGGGAACCAGAAACAAAGTCGTATATATAACTGGTGGTGAAAAACCAGCAATAGCAGATAAAATAGCGAAAATATTAGGTGCAGAATTAATTGATGGTTTCAAAAATGGCGTACCAGATGAAGAAATAGCAGTGGCAATTGTAGATTGCGGTGGTACTTTACGCTGTGGTATATATCCGAAAAAAGGGATCCCTACAGTAAATTTAACACCGGTAGGAAAATCAGGGCCTTTAGCAGCATTCATAAATGAAACAATATATGTATCAGATGTAAAAGAAGACGGTATAAGCGCAGTGACTGCCGATGGAGCTGCGGCAAGCACACCACAGCCAGCACCGACAGCAGCAACACCAGCAACAAAAACTGCCGCACCGGCAGGAACGTCATCAGGAAAAGGAAATATACTTACAAGATTCGGTAAGGCTGCTGGTAGTGTAATAGCAATCTTTTTCCAAGCAGGTCGCGATACGATAGACATGGTTATCAAGACAATACTGCCGTTTATGGCCTTTGTCAGTATGATTATAGGATTGATAATGGGTTCTGGCCTTGGCGATTTTATAGCGGTACATCTTTCACCGTATGCAGGTTCATTACCGGGATTGTTCGTTATATCAGTAATTTGTTCTTTGCCTATTCTTTCGCCGATGCTTGGCCCAGGTGCAGTTATTGCCCAGGTTATCGGCGTACTTATCGGGACACAGATTGGGGCAGGGGCAATTTCACCACAGTTTGCCCTTCCAGCATTGTTTGCAATAGATTCACAGGTCGGTTGTGACTTTATGCCGGTAGGCCTGAGTCTTATGGAAGCAGAACCGGAAACAGTTGATATAGGTGTACCGGCGATACTTATGTCGCGTGCTGTTGGCGGACCAATAGGTGTTATTGTGGCATATTTTGTAGGCATTGGCTTATTTGCATAATAAAATTTCACAGCAAATTCAGGTGGGAGCATATCGGCACTCATCTGAGTTTGTTTAGTTTAAGTGATAAATACTTAAACTGATATTTTTTTATAAAAAGGATATCTGGATGGTAATAGCAAATAATACAATTTGAAAATTAAAGTAATATTTTAGGAGTGGTCAGTTTGAAGTACAGTGTAGAAATAACTAGTATTGGACCGTTAGCAGGGGATTTATTGGAAGCCGGTGACATGGTTATATTTGAGCAATGTGAAATGGAAGCATTAGCCGAAGTATGTTTTATGCATACTAAAGGAGAACTCAGTGAACCAGTGGCTGTAGGAGATAAATTTGTAATAGGTGAAAAAACCTATACGGTAACTGCTGTAGGTGAAGAAGCACAGCATACATTAAAGACATTGGGACATTGTACATTGAAATTTACTGACAAAGCTGAAGTTGAATTACCAGGACAGATAAATCTCAGCGGTGATGGTGCACCAGTACCTAAAATTGGTGATATTATTACAATTGGCTAAAATATTAGATGAATGGCAGTAATGAGTAGCAAGTGGGAATGCATAAAAGAGGAAACTATTTTTAAATGGTTTCCTCTTTTGCATTAGTAAAAAAGTTTATACTATTGAAAACAGTTTATCTAACATACTATATATAACATGGTGCAAGCATATGGGGAACGTATTATTTTATACTCTTTAAATATTCAGCAATGTCATCTACGACTTTTTCAGTACCTATACCTGTGATGAAAGGAAGTCCTGGAAATCTTTTTACACCACCGAGCATAGAGTCAGAAATCGTGGTTGTCGGAACTACTACATGTGGTTGAAAAGTGGATAGCTTGGCTGTTATATCAGTGGCATTGCATTCGAGAACTTCTACGTCAATCCCTTTTTCTGTTAAAAGTTTGCGGCACTTTTCAGCGGCAACTGTTGAAGTGGCGATACCTGAGCCACATATGGCTAATAATCTGTATTTCATTATAAATACCTCTCTTTTTTCTTTTTAAATTTTATTTAAATAAATATATTAATTATCATTAATCTATCATTAATCAATAGCAGTCGATATAAGTGAAATTGTTTTTACTTATACAGTTATTCTTCCTGACATGAGTTTTGTAAGTTCTTCTGAAGAATGTGCTTGAAGCAGATTTTCCATGAGAATATTATCCTGCAAATTTTCCATGAGTTCAGATAATAATTGAAGCTGATTTTCACTTTTTTTCATAGCAAGCATGAAAATCATTTTTACAGATACATCTTGACTAGCGTCTCCCATATTTTTGAAGACGACAGGAGTTTTTAGTGTAGAAATAGAGATCATGGGTTTATTTACGTGGCAACAATCAGTGTGCGGAAGAGCAATACCACATTTTTCGAAAGGAAGCCCTGTGGGAAAAGATTTTTCCCTAGTAATTATTGCTTCTGGATAAGTGCTTTTTACATAACCAAAGTCATATAATAAAGAACTAATTTTTTTTAGTGCGTCTTTTGCATTATTGGCTTCCAATGCTATTTGATTTACAGATGTATCAAATTGAAATGTTTTTTCCATAAAACGTTGTCTATTATTTGTTTTTTATAATAGACGATTCACCTCCCCGCATATTACATTTTTCTGTTGCTGATGTTGGCAGCAGTGCAGAGCTTGACAAGCTTTTTAATTGATTCATAACCGGCCGCATCATTATAAAGTATGTCGTATAATCCAGACAGTAATGGCATGCTGGCAGAAGGTATTTTCCCTTCTTTTTCTAAGGATTTCATTAATAGATAACCGAATTTTATGGCAGGATAACCTTCTACGGTAATATCATTTTCTTTCATCTTGGCAATTGCTTGACTTGCAGATAATCCGCTGCCAATAGCTTCACCTAGAGTGCGGTTACGACCCGCTTCACCGGTAAGTTCTAAGTCTCCCATACCAGGCAGGCCGAGCACTGGTCCCAGTGTTCCACCAAGCGCTTTTGCAAAAATGCCCATTTCAGTAACAGCATATGTAAATAATGCGCCTTTAGTATTTTTGTGAAGAAATCCTCCTTTTTGCTGAGGAAAACCTTCAGCCATGCCTAGACCTACACAATAGGCATTTTTCATGGCAGCACAAAGTTCGGTGCTGGTTACGTCGTCTGTCGTATCGATATTATATACTTCTGTTTCAGCTAGAGTACGTAATTTTACCGCAGCCTTGATATTAGTGCTGGCATAAGTTACAGATGTGGGAACACCCCATAATACTTCAATAGCTTTACATGGACCGGCAACAAAAACAAAATCTATTTGTTGTTTTAACCTGCTGGGGAGGCGTTCTGCTAAAATATTGGGTAAAAGTACTATTTTACCTGATTTATCATAGTTAAAACCTTTGGTTACACTGCCTACCAGCATCCCAGGTTTTAAGTAAGGAACCACCTGTTCAAAAACAGTACCTAAGGCATCAGAAGTAATTGCCATTACTACAACATCAGTATCTTTAAGCGCTTCTGCTAATTCATTATGATAGAAAAATTTAACAGATTTTGGTAAGGGATAGTTATGTTTGGGATGGTTTTTACCAGCTTTAAGACTATCTATTATAGAATTATCAAGAGGGGAACCCCATAATCTTACATCGTTACCATTATCCGCTATAGGTTTGGTAAAAGCACTTCCCATTGCACCTGCACCGATGACTGTTATTTTTGCCATTTTTACATTACTCCTTTATATTATTATTTTTACACAGATGTTTTTTGTGTATATCGTTTGTAAAATATCCAGGCAGCGCCGCATAATACGACGATTGTGTTTAATATGTCTTGGTTTGCATAATACATATCTGCCAAATTACATAGATAAGGACCTGCCATTATACGCATTGTTTGAATAAGAAACATAAGTTTACCTCGTCTTTAGGTTAGTGGCATGGAATAGAGGAATCTATTCCATGCCTTTTTGTTTGCCTAATAACCAAAATTAGTAGAAAGTTTGACGATGGATATATTTTTATAATGATACTATTGGAAAAAAGCAATGATTTTATAAATTATATAAGGAATGAAATGTGATCCACCATCAAGAGAAGATACTGCAAGTGTGCCTTCGGGGAAAGGAAAACCAACTTCTTTAGCCATTATTGTACTTACTGGAGCTATATCTGTAGCAATATAAAGAATGAAAATCATAAGTATCGTGCTGATGATAAGCCCACGAAATACATTGCCGCGTGAAGCACCTACGGCCCAGAGAAGACAGAAACATAAACCAGCTAAATCAGTGAAGGGCATTATGCGGTTACCAGGCAATATTGCTGCTAACAGTAATGTGATAGGAATCATCAACAGACATACTGCCATTACTGAGGGATTGCCGACTACAACGGCTGAATCAAGACCGATAAAAACTTTTTTGCCAGGAAATCTGCTGTTCAAAAATTCACGGGCACTATCTGATAAAGGCATAAGGCCTTCCATGAGTATTTTTGACATGCGTGGTAATAAAAACATAACAGCAGCCATATTAATACCTAGTTGAATAATTCCCTTAGAATCATAGCCAGCTAAAAATCCAATAAAACCGCCAAGTACAAGGCCTATAAACATGGGTTCACCCATTACACCAAAATGTTTTTGGATTGACTGTGGATTAAGTTCGATTTTATTTATAACAGGAATTTTATCAATTATTTTATTGAGCAAAATACATATTGGAGCCCAACCGACATCCTCTGTATGTGGTAGAGAGATCCCCGGCATACCAAAATATTTTTCAACATAAGGTTGGGTATAATCAGCTAATTTGAGAACGATGATAATTGTTATACAAGAAGCGATGATGCCAAGGACGGTGCTTCCTGTCTTGTACATTACTAAACCACCAGCAAAGATGAAATGCCAATAATTCCATAAATCAATATCCATCGTTTTAGTCCAATTCATTGTCAGCATTATGATGTTTATTAATACGCCCATAATGAATACGATTGGCACTATAGGTGTACCGAAACTTATTGCGGCATGTACGGGCCAGCCGACATCAAGGACATCAAGATGGAGACCAAAATTTTCTACCATAGCTTTGGCTGCGGGAGAAAGATTACTTGAAAAAAGACCTATTACCAAAAATATACCGGCAAAACCCATGCCAACGGTTAAACCTGAACGAATAGCTTGCGAAAACTTTTGCCTTAATCCTAAGCCCAAAAGCATTATGATTATAGGCATCATTACAGTAGCGCCTAAATCCAAAATGAAACGTATAAGATTTTGAATTGCGTCCATGGAATTTTCTCTCCTTTGGTTTTAAAATATCATTGCCATGTCGTAACATGGGCAGTCTTTGAAATAATAAGATATTGTATTGTGTAAGCATAATGAATTAACTATTAATTTCATAAGAAGCATAATAGAAGTTACAAAAATATATACCTTTAAATTTTGACTGCTTACTGAAGTAGGGAAAATGTTAAGTAGATCAGCAGAAATAGTACTTGCAAGTAAATAGCATGATAACTTTAACTTCACAATCTAAATAATGCAAAATGCGTGCCAAAATAGTGTATACCATATTTTAAAAGGTATTAACGAAAAAAATATACACAAAATTCATGAAATGTGGTAGTGTATAGATATAAAAATGATAGTGCATATAATTCGAAAAAATTAGTTTATTAAGAATTAAATAAGAAATATTCCTTTACGATTATCTGCGTTACTGGATTTTTTCCTAGCGTGTAAAGGGGAAAATATCATTGTTCTATGGTTTTTAGTGATCATATAGGAGGATAGTTATGCGACAAGTAGATTTGGTTAGTAATTATATTAAAGAAAAATGTGTATTTGGGGAAATAATAGAGTCTATAAAGAATGAGGATAATCCAGGGGTACAGGCAGGAGAGATACAAGAACATTTCGGTATATTACGTAATAATGCCAGCAGTATTTTAAATACTATGTGGAAGGATGGCATGGTAATAAAAATAAACAGCAGACCAGTAACTTTTCTACCATATGAAATTATCTGCCGTATGTGTGAAAAATATGGAATTAAAGAAAAAAATATGTACACATTGACAGAATTAAAGGAGTCTATTATTGATAGACAAATAGCAACAGAAGATCCATTTATGAGATTGCTTGGGTATAATGGTAGTTTACTTTATCAGATACGGCAGGCAAAAGCCGCAATCGTATATCCTCCACGCGGATTACATACGTTGCTTTTGGGAGAAAGCGGTGTAGGTAAAACTACTTTTGCCCAAGCGATGCATGCTTATGGTACGTTGGTGAATAAAAAAACAGTGGAACAGTATCCATTTGTAACATTTAATTGTGCAGATTATTTTAATAATCCACAGTTATTATTATCGCAGTTGTTTGGACACGCAAAAAATGCATTTACAGGTGCGGATTCAGATAAAGCAGGATTGGTAGAACAAGCTGATGGTGGAATTTTATTTTTGGATGAAGTTCATAGGCTTCCACCTGACGGACAAGAAATGCTCTTTTATTTAATGGACAAGGGCGAATATAAAAGGCTGGGTGATGGAAATAAAAGAAAGAGTAATATATTAATTATTGCAGCAACTACAGAGGATCCTTCCACCGTATTATTAAATACTTTTGTGCGACGGGTACCGGTGAATATAATTCTTCCTAGCTATAAAGAAAAGCCCATTGCAGAAAAAGTGGAAATTATAGAACAGTTTTTCCGCTTTGAAGCTATAAATTTGCAAAGACCAATAAATATTGCACCGGAAGTTTTAAAAGCATTAGCTTTGTATGAATTTAAAGGTGGTAATATAGGGCAATTGCGTTCGGAAATTAAACTTCTCTGCGCAAATGCTTTTTTACAATATTTGCAAAACAATCAGGCCATTTATGTGGGCTATCAAATGTTGAATAAAGATATACGTAATGTCTTATTCAATTATGTAAAAATGGATAAAAGTATAACACGATATCTTGATATGTTTTCAGAAGATATAAGTATATTACCTCAAGAAAATCCAGAAATTATGTCTGATGAGGTAGAAAATGATATCTATGACATAATCCTAAGTAAATTAAAAAATCTTAAAGAAGAAGGCGTGACCATTGAAAATACAACGGATGTACTAAAAAATGAAATAGATACTTATCTAAGTAGTGTTAATAAATATTTTGCTAATACACATTCCAAAATAACGAATCTTTATAAATTGGTGCCCAAAGAAGTTATAGATACTACAATGCAGCTTATAGAATACGCAAGAAATAAATTACAGGTGAATTTTAAAAATTATTTTTTATTTGGATTATCAATGCATATCCAAGCATTAATTAAAAGAGTTGATAAAAAAGTAATAGATGATGATCAACATTTGTATAGAATAAGGACAGAACATCCAGAAGAATTTAGAGTAGCTGATAAAATGGTGGAAATGCTGAGCGATAAATTTGGGTTAATAGTACCTGAGAGTGAAAAAGGATTTTTAGCGTTGCTATTATATCATAGTAGAGTGGAGGCCGATAGCAGTAAAATAGGCATGATTATTATCTGCCATGGGGACTCAACGGCTACAAGTATGGCTAATACGTGTAATGCGCTGCTTAATACAGATCTTGTTAAAGCAATAGATATGCCATTGAACCAGAGTATAGATGAAACATATGGAAAGCTTAAATCAATGGCATTGGCGATAAATAAAGGGAAGGGAATTATTCTATTAGTCGACATGGGTTCGCTTTTATTTTTTGATAAACGATTGACTGCCGATACGGGAATAAAGATTAGGCTTATAAAAACTGTATCTACACCCATAGTTTTAGAAGTACTGCGTCATGTCCTTTATGATATGGATGATATCGATGAAGTGTATACACGAAAAAATCCGCAACAAGGAGAAATGACAGAAACTGTAAAACGAAAGCCAATTGCAATATTGGCAGTATGTGCCACGGGTAAAGGCAGCAGCATGATGATAAAAAATATGCTTGATGAACTTTTGGAAAAATATTATACCAATTCAATAAAGGTAATAACGGCGGATTATATAAACGCTAGGGAAATATTCGAACAGACTGGAGAATTTTATTATGTGGCGGCCGTAGTGGGTAATATAGATCCGCAGTTGCCAGTACCGTTTTTCCCTATCAATCAGCTTTTACAGGAACAGACGCAGCAACTGTTTTTCCATTTGCTTGACGGTAACATTGAAGGACCATTTTCCTTACCAGAATCGTTGCAAATACCAACTTTATACGAAACTGCTAAAGATCTTTTAGAAAAATATGTAAAATTTGTTAATCCACGACATGCTATTTTTCAAATACGTAATTTTATTGAAGAACTGCATTATTCTGAGAAAAATAAAAATATGGTATTGGATATGGTCCTTCATATGGGGTGTGTATTGGATAGATGTATAGGCGGTATAAATGTTAAATTTGATAATTTGGAAGAATTTTATGTAGAAAATAAAGAATTATTTAAAAGCATACATAAAGCCTTGGAACCACTCGAAAAAGAATATGATATAAATATAAGCAAAGATGAGATCGCATACATTATAAAAATAATTACCACGCATATAAAATAAAAAAAAGAATGGCAATCGCCATTCTTTTTTTGGAGTATTTTAGTAAACAATATTGATGTTTTTATTTTGGTATTCCTGAATTATATTGGGAGAAACTTTAGGATCAGTAATAATCGTATCTATGCTTTCTGTAGGGCAAAAGTTAGCAGTGGAAACAACATCAAATTTTGAGGAATCGACAAGGGCGATTATTTTATGGGAATGCTTAACTACTATACGTTTTAATTCTACTTCATATGGATTGAAATCAGTAAGTCCGGATTTTATTGTCATGCCGTAGCCGGAAACGAAGGCAAGGTCAATGTTGAGATTGTCAAAAATACCAGCGCCAAGTGTTCCTTCAATATAAGCTGCGTCCTTACCAACAATACCACCGACAAATATGACTGTGATATCAGGATTGGTAATCAAGGTAGACATGATATGTAGGCCGTGGGTTACGACAATTAATTTTTTTTGCATAGTGGCCAGTTTTTTTGCCATGACAAGAGCTGTCGTACCAGAATCTAAGTAAATTGATCCCCGTTCTGTAATATATGAAAGAGCTTTGGAAGCAATATGTTCTTTTTCATCCATACATTTTTTTTCACGGGAAAGAAAACTGTAACTGTCTTCTTCCTCTTGGAAAGAATGCGGAATAGCAGATGGAGCTATCAATTGCCGGTCAGTCAGGGTAGCACCACCATGCGTCCTTGTTATAAGGTTTTTTTCCTCTAATTCTTTCATGTCATTTCTTGCCGTTGTTGCTGAAACTGTGAATTTCTCGCATATTTGCTGTGTCGTTATTTTACCATGTTCCCGTATATGTTCTAAGATGATGTTTTGCCGCTCTATAGCAAACATAACGTAAACCCCCCTCGGATAGTAAAGTATTTTGAATAGTATAATCAAATGACTAATTTGTTATATTATATAGCAATGCGGAAATTTTGACAATCGTTTTCTGCTCAATTTCCACAAAAAAAAATAATAAAGATAAGAATGTGAAAATAAAAATAAGAAATAAATAAAATTACAGGAAAAAATAACGATATAGACAAAAAAATACTTGAAAAAGATTTTTTTTTTGCTATAATAAAAACATGAAATAGAGTTAAAAAACCGTAAAAGAAATTAAACAATAACGAACAGAAGAAATTATTAGGAATAAACAACCTCATTCGATAGCCTGAAAGTTATTCTAATGAATGTTGTACTGTACTTTTTTCGATAAAGTTTTGTATTTATAGCCAACATCCAGTTTTGACTGGTAATTTATAAGGAGGTTCAAAATGGATAATGTAGCTTTGAAAAAAACTGCTAATGAATTGCGCAAAGATATCATAATTGAGACATATAACGCAAAATCTGGTCATCCAGGTGGTTCATTGTCAGCAGCTGATATTTTAACTTATCTTTATTTTGAAGAAATGAATGTAGATCCCCAAAAGGCAAAAGATCCGAATAGAGACAGGTTTGTTCTCTCAAAAGGACATGCGGCACCAGGACTATATGCTGTATTGTCACTGAAAGGATATATCCCTTCAAAAGATTTGAAGACACTTCGCCACATTGATTCGTATCTGCAAGGACATCCTGATATGAAACACACAGCTGGTGTTGATATGTCAACCGGTTCTCTTGGACAGGGAATTTCTGCCGCTGTAGGTATGGCTTTATCTGCAAAAGTGCAAAAGAAGGATTTTCGCGTATATGCTATGCTCGGTGATGGTGAATTACAGGAAGGGCAAGTATGGGAAGCTTCGATGTTTGCGGGCAGCCATGGGCTTGATAATCTGACCGTGGTAGTTGATAATAATAATCTGCAAATTGATGGATCTGTTAAGGAAATATGCTCACCATATCCAATTGATGAAAAATTTAAGGCTTTTAATTTCCATGTGATAAATATTGATGCCCATGATTTTGACCAAATTAGGGCAGCTTTTAAAGAAGCACGGGAAACTAAAGGAAAACCTACAGCCATTATTGCTAAAAGTGTAAAAGGCAAGGGCGTTTCGTTTATGGAAAATGCTGTGGGTTGGCATGGAAAAGCTCCTAACGAGGAACAATATAAACAAGCTATGGCTGAATTGGAAAAGAATGGGGAGGCGTTGGCATGACAGCAGCTAAAATTGCTACAAGAGAAAGCTATGGTAATGCACTTGTAGAATTATATAAAAAACATAATAATATAATTGTTTTGGATGCTGATCTGGCGGCTGCCACCAAAACAGGCATATTTAAAAAAGCTGTCCCTGATCGTCATTACGATTGTGGTATTGCTGAAGCAAATATGATGGGAATCGCTGCTGGAATATCCACGACAGGCTTAGTGCCATTCGTAAGTACTTTTGCGATGTTTGCTGCTGGACGTGCATTTGAACAAGTCAGAAACTCTATCGGCTATCCGCATCTCAATGTAAAGATAGGTGCTACCCATGCAGGGATTTCTGTCGGTGAAGACGGAGCAACACATCAGTGTAACGAAGATATAGCACTGATGCGCACTATACCGGGAATGGTAGTTATCAATCCTTCTGATGATATTGAAGCAAGAGCTGCCGTTGAAGCTGCATATAATTATGACGGCCCTGTTTATATGCGTTTTGGCAGATTGGCTATTCCTATTATTAATGATAAGCCTAGTTATAAATTTGAAATAGGCAAAGGCGTTGTAATGCGTGCAGGAAAAGATGCCACTATTATAGCAACAGGGCTTTGTGTAGGAGCTTCTATTGAGGCTGCTGAAAAAATGGCACAAAAAGGTTTAGATGTGGGTGTCATAAATATACATACAATAAAACCTATTGATAAAGAACTGGTTATTGAAGCAGCACAGAAAACAGGAAAAATTATAACAGTGGAAGAACATTCGATTATTGGCGGCTTGGGCAGCGCTGTATGTGAAGTTCTTTCAGAAAATTGTCCTACTCCTGTACTGCGTATTGGTGTAAATGATTGCTTTGGACATTCTGGCCCAGCAGTAGGTTTATTGCATGAATTTGGCCTTGATGCTGAAGGTATAGATAAAAAAGTAAGCGAGTATTTGAAATAATTTGTGTAGAAAAGATAGGAGAAAATGTTATGAAAATCGCTATCGGCTGCGACGAAGCAGCATATAATTTAAAAATCGTTTTAAAGGAACATTTAGAATCAAAAGGCTATGAAGTTGATGATTTTGGTGCTGGTAAGGGCGAAGTAATTCTTTATCCGGATGTTGCTTACAAAGTGGCAGATGCTGTAGCTCAGGGTAAGTATAAACGTGCAGTACTCGTTTGTGGTACAGGTATAGGTATGTGCATATGTGCCAATAAAGTTCCTGGTGTACGTGCAGCAGTATGTCATGATCAATTTTCGGCACAGCGCAGCAGAATGAGTAACAATGCCCAGATAATCTGCATGGGAGAACGTGTTATTGGTACTGAATTGGCAAAAGCTTTACTCGATACATGGCTCGACTCTGAATACTCAGAAAAATCCAGATCACAGCCTAAAGTAATGCGCATCAATGAATTGGAACAGGAACATATCAAAGCAGCAAAATAATCAAGTGTGATGTTTTTTAGGAGCTGTGGATGGGAGCGTAAAATGAGTACGGGTGTTATCATTTTACGCTCTTTTTCTTTCATAACTATAATAAAACTGTTATTATGATAATATAGTAGTTTGTATTTTTTTAGAATATACTAAAAATGAGGGGAAGGGTTTTGATGTCAGATGAGAAAGCAATATTAAGTCTGCAAAATGGCAGTGATGTACGAGGTACAGCCTTGGAAGGTGTAAAAGGTGAACCGGTAACTTTGACGGAAGAATATGTTAATCGTATTGCAGGTGCGTTTGTTAAATGGCTTGCTAATAAATTAGGTAAAAAAGTTACTGAATTAAAAATTGCGGTGGGTCACGATTCTCGTATATCTGCCAATACTTTAAAAGCACAAGTCTTGAAAGCTGTTTTGGGTAATGGCGCGAAAGCTTATGACTGTGGTATGGCAACGACACCGGCAATGTTTATGTCATTGGTATATGAACAAACAAAGTTTGATGGGGCAATAATGATAACAGCCAGTCATTTACCCTTTAATCGCAATGGATTAAAGTTCTTCACTATTGATGGAGGAATGGAAAAAAGTGATCTGACAGATATGTTGGAGATAGCAGTACAGACAGCAGTTGTTGATCCCAAATTGGAAGATGTAAAAAAATGTAATCTTATTGATATCTATGCAAAAGACCTCTGCGAAAAGATACGCAAAGGTATAAATGCTACAGATCATTGCCATCCGCTTAATGGACTGCATATAGTTGTTGATGCGGGTAATGGGGCTGGTGGCTTTTTCGTAGAAAAAGTATTGGACCAATTAGGGGCGGATACTACAGGCAGTCAGTTTTTGAACCCTGATGGACATTTTCCTAATCATATACCTAATCCAGAAAATAAACAGGCTATGGAGGCTATACGCAACGCGGTTATCACTAATAAGGCTGACTTAGGACTTATTTTTGATACGGATGTAGACCGTATGTCTGCTGTTTTAGCTGATGGCAAAGAAATAAACCGCGACGCTCTTATTGCAATGATGTCAGCAATTCTGGCTCCTGCTTATCCGGGATCAACTATCATTACGGATTCGGTAACATCTGATAAACTTACAGACTTTTTACAAAATGAACTTCATCTGAAACATCATCGGTATATGCGTGGTTACAAAAATGTCATCAATGAATGTAAGCGCCTAAACGCTAAAGGTGAGGTATCTCCGCTGGCCATAGAAACAAGTGGGCATGGAGCACTTAAAGAAAATTATTATCTTGATGATGGCGCATATCTTGCGGTTAAGCTTTTAATAGCTGCTGCTGTTGCCAAAAAAGAAAATAAATCGATAGAAAGCCTTATAGAAAAACTTAAACCAATTTTCGAAGAAGCTGAATACCGTATGGCTATAAATTGCGAAGATTTTAAAACCTATGGGCAAATGGTATTAAAGACCTTTGAAGAACGCGCTAAAGCAAAAGGTTATACAGTGGTAAAACCATCCTATGAAGGTGTGCGCTTATCCTTTAAGGGAGACGTGAATGGTTGGGCGCTTTTGCGCCAGTCACTACATGACCCCAAAATGCCATTGAATGTGGAAGGCGACGGTGCAGGGGATTGCGGCAAAATAACAGCTATGATGTTGGAACTGCTGACAGGTTTTGATAAATTAGATAAAAGTCCTTTACAAAAATAACAAAGAATTTTTGTAGTTTATACCTTGACGTCCTTCCCATAAAATGTTGTTTTATGGGAAGGGCGTATTATTATATCATTTTTTAAGAAAAGGCATTCCTTTTTATATTTGTCGGATTCAGGTATAATATATATTTGTCAATTAAAGTAACCTCAAAGACAAATTTTACTTTAGCAAAACTGCATAATTGTGAAACATTCCTTAAATAAATAATAGAACGTAAACGTCAATTGCAATTGCGTTAACAATACTTGCGGGGTATAATATTTGACGACAGCAATAATAAAATGAAATTACGGTGATAATAAACGTGGCTATTGAAATAGAAAATGTTACCTATACATATATGAAAAAAACTCCATATGAAAAAGATGCGCTGAAAAAAATTACTCTAAAAATTGAAAAGGGCAGTTTTGTCGCGGTAGCCGGACATACTGGCTCTGGCAAATCTACCCTTATGCAGCATTTAAATGGCCTTATTGCACCATCGTCCGGAATAGTGAAGGTCGACGGTGTGAACATAAACAGCAAGGGAAAAGGAAAAATTAAAGCCAGGCGATCTGTTGGAATGGTTTTTCAATATCCCGAAACGCAGCTTTTTGAAGAAACAGTTTATGCTGATATTGCTTTTGGCCCTAGAAATTTTGGTCTTGCAGAAGCTGCTGTTGACAAGCGTGTGAAAGAGGCAATGGCTTTTGTTAGCCTTGATTATGCGCAGTACAAAGATGTTTCACCATTTGCCTTAAGCGGAGGACAAATGAGACGGGTGGCAATTGCAGGTATAGTGGCGTTAAAGCCGGAGTATCTGGTCTTGGATGAACCTACGGCGGGATTAGATCCGAAGGCAAAGCATGATTTATTAAAAAACATAAAAGATCTTTATTGTGAAGGAAACACTACAATTATAATGGTGTCACATAATATGGATGACATAATAGGATTGGCAGGGCGTATCGTTGTGTTAAATGATGGGCAGATAGTTGCGGATGGGGCACCACAGGAGATTTTTATGGAAAAAGAAATCTTAACTTCGGCAGGATTGCGGGCACCGCATTTGACGCAATTATTACAAAAAATTAATGAAAAAGCATTGCCGGTCAAGCTGGACTGCTTAAATGTGGCAACCGCTGCTGACGCTATCTGTGCCTCATATCGCAGGAGGAAGAAAAATGCTTAATGATATGATGCTTGGCCAATTTTTCCCAGAAAATTCTGTTCTTCACCGCATGGATGCAAGAGCAAAAATAATAATGCTTTTTATTTTGATTATTGCTATATTTCTATGTGACAGCAGAGTCGATTATTCGCTTTTAATATTTTTAAATATTGCATTGATGCTTGTTTCCAAGATACCGTTTATTATGTATTTAAAAGCATTAAAACCAATGTTTTGGATAGTTTTATTTACATTCGTTGTCCATGTTTTTAGTGGGGAAGGGAAAACGATAGCCAGTCTATGGATTTTTTCTGTTACATGGGAAGGCTTGTCTGAGGGAATTTTCATAACACTGCGGTTAGTATTGCTTGTCCTTATGGCGTCTATCCTAACGTTTACCACCTCTCCGCTGGTCTTAACTGATGCACTGGAAAGTCTGCTGAGTCCTTTTAAAAAAATAGGGGTACCGGCGCATGAACTTTCTATGATGATGACTATTGCCTTGCGGTTTATTCCTACGCTCATAACAGAAACGGATAAAATTATAAAGGCACAAAAATCACGCGGTGCCGATTTTTCTTCCGGCAATATATTGCAGCGAATGAAATATGTGATGCCGATATTGATTCCCCTTTTTGTGGGAGCGTTCAGACGTGCTGACGAATTGGCTATGGCTATGGAATCACGGTGCTATAGAGGTGGTCAGGGACGGACACGCATGAAGGAAATGAAGATTGGTAATTTGGATTTTTGCCTTATGGTTATATTTGCCGCAATAATAGCATGCTTGCTTTTTTTCAAAATAGAGGGCATATAAATTATGAAAACAGAACATAAAGAGAAAATGAAAAAAAGACGTCGTAACCTGAAGCTGACAGTAGCATATGATGGGACGAATTATCATGGCTTCCAGCGGCAAAATAAATGTGTAGCTGTCCAAAATGTATTAGAAGAAGTGTTACCGTCGATTTTTGGTGATTCTATAGAGATCGCTGCTGCCGGCAGGACAGATGCGGGCGTCCATGCCAGAGGACAGGTAATAAATTTTTTTTCTGACGGAATGATACCTTTGGAAAATATTCCCAGAGCGGCAAATCGCTTATTACCAAAGGATATAGTAGTGACAGATGCGCAGGTGGTTGATCGGGACTTCAGTGCATTACATAGTGCTAAGCGAAAGAAATATATTTATAAACTGCATCACAATAAGATTCCTGATCCATTTTTACGCCGTTATAGTTGGCATTACGAATATAGTCTGCAATTAGAACCAATGCAGGAAGCTCTTTCCCAACTGGTGGGAAAACATGATTTTTCCGCGTTTCGGGCAGCGGGAGGTGCACCCGGCAGCCCTGTACGGACACTTTATGAAGCCAGCTGCCAAAAGAAGGGCGATATATTTACTTTTTGTTTTTGGGGCAACGGCTTTTTGTATCATATGGTGAGAAATATTATCGGTACTGTTGTAAAAGTCGGGAACGGGAAAATTTCACCAGCAGAATTTGCTGAAATTGTGCAAAGTAGGGATCGCAATAAAGCTGGGAAGACAGCACCGGCAGCAGGGCTTACACTTTGGCAGGTATATTATTGACACCATGGTATAAAAGTAGAGCAGGTTTTTGGTACATTTAATTTGACCGTTCACAACACTCCCTTAAAAGATAAACTTTTCTTCCATTAACCGACGTTTAATCTCTTTAACTATTCTGACCTCTTCCTCTTCATCATTTGCTTCAAAAGTAACCGAGAATCTTATATAATGCCCAGCATCATCCCAAGGAACACTAGAAATTAATTTTTCAGTAATTAGATATTCAGAAAAATCCTCTGCCGATGAGAAAACTCTCCCATCGCTTGTTCCCTTTGGAATTTGAACATAAAGATAAAAAGAAGCTTTAGGTTTTTTAACTAAAAAACCTACACTTTTAAGAGTTTCTACTAGCATGTTATGTCGACGGGAATATTTTAAGGCAGTCTTTTTTGTAATTTCCGGATGTTGTAAGCAATAAATGCCAGCTTTTTGAATTGCAGCAAATTGCCCTGAATCGTTATTATCTTTCACAGCAGCAAAAGCTTTTACAACTAATTCATTCCCACAAATAAAGGCTAATCTCCATCCAGTCATATTGTAGGCTTTGGATAAGGAATGAATTTCTACTCCTACCTCTTTTGCACCATCAACAGACAAAAAACTCAATGGCTTCTCACCATCGAAAGTAAGAGCTGCATAAGCAGCATCAGCAACAACAATAATTTCGTTTTCTCGCGCAAAACGTACTACCTTTTCAAAAAATTCCCTAGTCGCTGTAGCTCCTGTTGGATTATTAGGGTAATTAATATATAATAATTTTGCTTTACGACGCTGTTCAGAAGTTAGCGAATCTAAGTCTGGGAAAAAGCTATTTTCTGCCAGCAATGGTAAGTTAACAACTTCACCATTCAAGGCTTTGGTCATAGTTCCCAATACTGGATAACCTGGCACTGTCATAATAGCAATATCACCCGGATTGATAAAAGCCAAGGGTAATAAAGCTAGAATTGGTTTTGATCCAATACCATGATTAACTTCGTTTTTATTATCTAACCCAGAAATGTTGTATGCCTTTTCCATGTATTCAACTGCTGCATCTTTAAATTCTTGAATGCCATTATCCGTATAACCTTTATTTTCTCTTTTTTTGGCCTCATTATACAACACGTCAATCACTTCGGAATCCGCCATCCAATCCGGCTCTCCTACACCTAAATCAATTAATTCTACCTCAGGATTTTTTGCACATGCTGCTCTTTTTGCTCTTTTTATTTTCTCAAATTTATACATAACTGTATCTTT
Source organism: Pectinatus cerevisiiphilus (assembly GCF_004341685.1). GTDB lineage: Bacteria > Bacillota > Negativicutes > Selenomonadales > Selenomonadaceae > Pectinatus > Pectinatus cerevisiiphilus. The sequence goes on along the minus strand of NZ_SMAA01000005.1, from coordinate 4,156 downwards.
GCCAAATTGATTTCCACCAATCCGCTGAGCAAATAATTGTTGAATAAAATTTTCACCCATAATATTACTCCTATCGATAGTATTTCTCCTATTATAAAATTATAAAATGAAAAATTCTTTTTTTCAAGTTATTGACCATTTTCTACATAAATAGCCGGTGTGGAATGACAGCGTAATCATCTAATGTTGCACCTCTGCGTTGCCCTATCCAGTTATAAGTATACCCAGTTAAATATGGTGAGGAATATTATCGGTACTGTTGTAAAAGTCGGGAACGGGAGAATTTCACCAGCAGAATTTGCTGAAATTGTGCAAAGTAGGGATCGCAATAAAGCTGGGAAGACAGCACCGGCAGCAGGGCTTACACTTTGGCAGGTATATTATTGACACCATGGTATAAAAGTAAAGCAGGTTTTTGGTTATTATCTTGACGTTTATTTTAGTATAAATTATAATATGTAGACCGATCACTATAATAGAGAGGGCTCAAATAATGAATATTAGGACTGATTCGCGGGAAAAAATGATTAAAGCGGCATCAAGACTTTTTCAAATGCAGGGATACCATGCAACCGGTTTAAATGAGATATTAAAAAAAAGCGATGCACCAAAAGGGTCACTGTATTATTATTTTCCTAAAGGAAAAGAAGAATTGGCTTTAGCGGCTATTGGATTGGCCAGCGATATAATACAAAGCAAGATTAGAGCCAGCTTAAGTGTGTATGCAGACCCTATATTGGCAATACAAAATGTCATAAGAGATATGGAGAAGGCTATAAAAAAAGATGGTAAATTGGAGAATGTGTCTTTAAGTTTGTTGTCACTGGAAACGTATCTGTCTAGTGAAACACTAAGGGAAGCTTGCCGGAAATCCTTTATAGAGCTAGAAAAAATTTATGCAGAAAAATTAAGGGAAAGTGGCATTTTCCCACAATCAGCCCAAAACTTAGGAATGGTGATCCAGGCAATGATAGAAGGTGCAATTACTATTTCTATCACTAAAAAGGATACGACGACTCTTGCAGCAGTTGCTGAACAAATTGCTGTTATTATTAAGCCGTATAAAACTACATAAGGTTTAATAATATAAAATAGCTGTTTTATATTTAAAATATACTGACTGGTCTAAATACAAAAGGGGAAGTTTATTATAATGGATAAGACTAATATAAAGGCAATGATGTTGGTGCTGTTGTTAGGCGGTTTTTTATCGTTATTTAATGAAACAATTTTAAATGTCGCGTTATCAAAAATGATGGTGGAAATGGAAGTAACAGCTACTACAATACAATGGTTGTCTACGGGATACGTATTGATTGTGGCAATTATGGTACCAGTTTCCGCTTTTCTGATAAATACATTTACTACTAAAAAATTATATGTGGGAGCTATGACATTTTTTTTTGCAGGAACAATTTTAGCTGGTCTGGCTGTTAACTTCCCCAATTTACTGGCGGCAAGGATGGTTCAGGCAATTGGGACAGGGCTGCTTGCCCCTATCATGATTAATGCGGCACTGGCAATAAATCCACCGGAAAAACAGGGATTTGTAATGGGCTTGTGTACTTGTGTAGTCTTAGCAGGACCGTCACTTGGGCCTATTGTATCTGGTTTCATTTTACAATTTTTTAGCTGGCGGGCACTTTTTATTATGCTGTGTCCAGTAATTTTGTTTTGCATTATTGGTGGCTCTCTTTATTTGAAGGAAACCGTAAAACTTACAAAGCCTCAAATAGATTATAAATCGATTCTGTTATCCTCTGTAGGCTTCTCCCTTATTGTTTATGGCATAAGCATGATAAGTTTTTTCCCTATTATGACAAATGTAGTTATTTTTGCTGTTAGTATTTTTATATTAGCCCTTTTTTGCCGGCGTCAGTTATTGTTAAAACAACCTATGTTGAACATAAGAGTTTTTAAAAAATATTATTTTGCATTAGGCGCAGTGTTGATTATAGTTTTGCAGATGGTGCAATTTTCCATGAATATTATTTTACCTATGTTGTTTGAAAATGGCTTAGCGTTATCTTCGCTAATGGCGGCCTTGATTTTATTCCCCTCAGTTTTGGTGTGTAGTGTTATGACTGCTGTTTCCGGTAAAATCTATGATAAAATTGGCGGGAAGACAATCATTCCGCTTGGCTTTTTTATTATGTGTGTGTTTTTATTGTTATTGTCTCGTATTCAGCCGACTACTCCTATAGTCATAATTGCCGTTATTAATACACTGGTTTATTTTGGAATAGCTCTTGCATGGGCACCTAACCAGTCAAATGCATTAAGCCAATTAGAAACGGAAAACCGAACACATGGGATTGCCATTATCAATACTTTTATTCAACTGGGAGCTGCTATTGGTACTCCTTTGTTCGTAGGCTTGATGACGGCAGGGCAGAATAATTATCTAAAGAAAGCGGCAGTATTGGATATACCGGCAACCCAAATCCAAGCACTTTATAGCGGATTTCATTATGCGATAATTATTGCCAGCATTATTATTGCAATTGCTTTTGTCCTCTCACTGACATTGCGATTTAAAAATATAAGCAAGACCCAAAATGGGATAAAAAAGTTTAAAAATATAAGGATAAAATAAAAAGATTATATAAAATGATAGTTTAAATTAAGGGATAGGTTTTGCATGGGAAAATAAAAAAAGAGAGCATATCCTTTTTTGTAGGATATGCCCTCAAGTTAAAATACTATTTAAATAAGTGCTTAAGTTTACCGAGAAAAGATGATTTACAGCTAAGGTCAAGAAAAGGGACGGTTTCACCACAAAGCCTGCAGGTTATATCCCGATAGGCTTGGGCGGCAAGGGATGACTTGTCTTCTATGACAGGCTGCCCTCTATTGGTGCTTTTGATAATTGCTTCTTCGTCAGGAATCTGGCCGATGACGGTTACACCAAGGATGTCTTTGATATCAGTTATATCAAGCATGTCACCACGAGAAACCATATCCGGTCGGATACGGTTGATGATGAGCTTGATATCAGTAAAATCAGCGCGGTTAAGTTCGCCTACGACTTTATCTGCGTCACGCAGGGCTGCCATTTCAGGCATAGTTACTATTATTGCCGTATTAGCTGCAGCAATAGCTGTCTTAAAGCCCTGTTCAATACCGGCGGGACAATCAATGATAATAAAATCGAAGCTATTGCGCATTTGTTTGCATATTTTTGTGAGATCATTGCCGTTAATTGCTGATTTGTCGTATTTTTGTGATGTAGGGAGAAGATATAAGGTCTGGTATTGGGGATGGCGTATAAGAGCTTTTTCGTAAGAAATCTTACCTTTGGCAACATCAATAAGCGTATAGCATATATGGCTTTCGACACCTAATACCAAATCAAGATTACGCAGGCCGGTATCCGTATCTATAAGAGCAACTTTTTTCCCCCGAGAGGCTAAACCGGCACCAATGTTTGCTGCCGTCGTTGTTTTACCGACACCGCCCTTACCTGATGTAATGACAATAATTTCGTTCAATTTCATTCCTCCCTGCTGTTATAATTATTGTAGTTAAAAAATGATACTGAGTTGATTTTAGGATACGGTAGAGAATTTTTCAGCCGTGTCTTTTAGTAAAAGGCGTATTATCAACCCGATTAGACATAGTTATATACATTTCCATTTATTATAACATAAATGGATAGACCAAGATACAATCCTTATTGAAATTAATTATTCATTATGGTATAACATAATTAGGTGATTTTTAGATTCGATTAAGAACATAAATAAATATTTTTTATGATACAAATAATATTTTTATGATTCTTCTTTAAGAAAAATACTTAATTGGTATGGTTTTGTTATAGTAAAATGTCATATGTTTTTGATATAATATATTAGATAGTATATATGAAAGAAAGTTTAATGATTTATCTACTTTTATTCTTGGTTGAATAATTTTTTTCTTCCGAAAATAGATATGCAGTCTTATTGTAGATATTTTGTTTTATTTTTTTAATATAGATGTTTTGTATACTTCCTTTACAGTAAACGACATTTATATTATTATATGCACATAACTCTATTTATTGCCCGGCTTGTATTCCCTGTGTGTTAGCATAGTTGTCAGTGATAGATGAAAGCTTTTGTGTTACTATAGAGAAGTATCACAGAAAGGAGCTCGACACCCATGCAGTATA
>NZ_SMAA01000004.1:107353-209018 GCF_004341685.1 Pectinatus cerevisiiphilus | reverse complement strand
TGAAGCATCTGTATGAATGTAATACCGAGACAATCCTTGGCTAACTTTAGTAGCAATGAGGTCTATGATTTTGCGAAAGAATATTGACAGTACCGCTACAATACACGTTACATCCAGAAGTTTATAATTGAGCAGAATGTAATGTAAATTTGTCTGTAGGATATATTAATGCAACATATTTTTACGTTTATAATTGAGCAGAATGTAATGTAAATACTGACATTATACCAGCATCACTATTTTCTAAGGTTTGTTTATAATTGAGCAGAATGTAATGTAAATTGTAATTGTTTGGTAGGAGCGGTGGTAATACGCATTTGTTTATAATTGAGCAGAATGTAATGTAAATTAGTGTCCTTTTGTTTAACATCACCTATTGTGTTGTGTTTATAATTGAGCAGAATGTAATGTAAATGCTAGATTCGGTGTTTGCTTTTTCGTTGGCAAGTTTGTTTATAATTGAGCAGAATGTAATGTAAATTATTTTAGGTCGATTATATCGAGATGGCCGTCGTAAGTTTATAATTGAGCAGAATGTAATGTAAATTCACATCCGAGGGCGGCTTACTTTTTGTCATGTCAAGTTTATAATTGAGCAGAATGTAATGTAAATGTTTTTAGACTTTGTACTTGTGGCATTCTGCAAATGGTTTATAATTGAGCAGAATGTAATGTAAATTCGTTTTCATTTTAAATTTGTCCCGACCTGTCGTATAGTTTATAATTGAGCAGAATGTAATGTAAATTGTTTTAAAACTTTTAGGCAGCCTACGACATCTTAAGTTTATAATTGAGCAGAATGTAATGTAAATGAGCGTTTTTTGTGTGCGCAATTTTCCTTCAATTTTGTTTATAATTGAGCAGAATGTAATGTAAAATTCATCTCTTTTGTAATTACTATTCTATATTATTTTGAGTTTATAATTGAGCAGAATGTAATGTAAAATCAGCAAGCAACGTCGTTGCATGGGTATGCCGTAGTGTTTATAATTGAGCAGAATGTAATGTAAAACTGACATAGAATATCAAACCACACTGCGAAAATTAGGTTTATAATTGAGCAGAATGTAATGTAAAATTGCATGATATTGCTCAAAGTCCGAGTCACCTGTCGGTTTATAATTGAGCAGAATGTAATGTAAATGCAGTTAACGAATACTGTGCTGTGATCGGGTGCATGGTTTATAATTGAGCAGAATGTAATGTAAATATGAGTGTTTTTATTTTTTCTCTGCATTTGTCATATGTTTAGAATTGAGCAGAATGTAATGTAAATACAAACAGTACCTGCGGGCTAACAATTTTCGGCTGTGTTTAGAATTGAGCAGAATGTAATGTAAATGCTTATACATGATTCATTTGGTACAGATTTAGGTAAGTTTAGAATTGAGCAGAATGTAATGTAAATGATTATAGCGGATTTAAGCCATATATGGAGTTATTTGTTTAGAATTGAGCAGAATGTAATGTAAATGAATATACGTGGTAAAAGGAAAACTCCTGTAGTTATGTTTAGAATTGAGCAGAATGTAATGTAAATTGCGTCATTGACGATGGACAGGGCGGGACGTCGGCAGTTTAGAATTGAGCAGAATGTAATGTAAATTTAAATATAGTACCAAGCACTGTACCGCTACCGCTTGGTTTAGAATTGAGCAGAATGTAATGTAAATTTTGCCGACAATTATAGCAGATATTTAATGATTTAAGTTTAGAATTGAGCAGAATGTAATGTAAATATTATTTGTACTTTAGCATTACTATTAATACACTGTGTTTAGAATTGAGCAGAATGTAATGTAAATTAGCCGAGTCTAAATTATCTGTTATAAATACAACTTGTTTAGAATTGAGCAGAATGTAATGTAAATTAATCCAACACCTCCTTGCTTGTCACTAGCCCATAAGTTTAGAATTGAGCAGAATGTAATGTAAATTCCTGCAACTGCTTACGGATATACACAGGAGATAACGTTTAGAATTGAGCAGAATGTAATGTAAATAAGTTTTAACGTGATCCAGTCAGGCGAAAACCTTGTGTTTAGAATTGAGCAGAATGTAATGTAAATATACAGGCAATCAGTCTGCGGCTACCAATACAGGCGAGTTTAGAATTGAGCAGAATGTAATGTAAATAGCGTTATAAAATGTTTGTCTTTTGTACGCAGCTTTGTTTAGAATTGAGCAGAATGTAATGTAAATTTCACCAGCTGCAACCTTGCCATTAAACGTTAATGAGTTTAGAATTGAGCAGAATGTAATGTAAATTCAGCACTTAAAGCTGTACCTGTTACGTTAGTATCGTTTAGAATTGAGCAGAATGTAATGTAAATGCGCTCTATGACAACATCTTTTTTGGAGATACTCCAGTTTAGAATTGAGCAGAATGTAATGTAAATCTACTTGTTCAGCGGTAGGTGCTGCTGGTTGAGTCGGTTTAGAATTGAGCAGAATGTAATGTAAATATCGATGGGCTTACGTTATACAAAGAAAATAAACCGGTTTAGAATTGAGCAGAATGTAATGTAAATTGGTTATATAGCTGGTTATGGCCTCCGTGCGTTTATGTTTAGAATTGAGCAGAATGTAATGTAAATAAGTTTTTGCCTCTGGTTTTAGTATTTTAGGCATAAGTTTAGAATTGAGCAGAATGTAATGTAAATCCGATCATCGTCGCCCAGCGTAAGCTTTTTTTCTTTGTTTAGAATTGAGCAGAATGTAATGTAAATAAGATAGTTGCTGATATACTCATTATTTATTCCTCCGTTTAGAATTGAGCAGAATGTAATGTAAATGCTTTAGATGGCCCGGCAAGCAGCATTTTATGTCCGTTTAGAATTGAGCAGAATGTAATGTAAATCCGATGCTTTGAACTTCGTTGATAGGAACTTTGTTGGTTTAGAATCGAGCAGAACGTAATGTAAATGCAGGTAAACTGCAATAACAGGACTAAGGTTTTGAAAAGAATATGTTTCGGTGCCAGGAACTTTAAAAGTAAGCGATCAATCAAATAGTGTATAGCAATAATGCCGCTGGTATTATATTTACTATACAATACCAGCGGCATTTTAAGATACTATAATATTATTTGGTTAAATGTTTATGATTTAAACAGATGTAAGATATCAGCTACGGCTTATTACATCAATACCCATATATTTGCGCAAGACTTTTGGTACAATTACGCTGCCATCAGCTTGCTGATAATTTTCTAATATTGCCGCTACGGTTCTGCCTACAGCAAGACCGGAACCATTCAATGTATGAACATATTCTGGTTTTGTTTTAGGGGAACGACGAAATCTTATGTTGGCACGACGTGCCTGATAGTCTTCAACATTGGAGCAGGAAGAGATTTCTCTATACATATTACAGCTTGGTAACCAAACTTCAATATCATAGGTTTTGGCTGCGGTAAAGCCTATATCACCACTGCATAAGGTTACAACGTGGTAGGGGATCTCCAAGAGTTCCAAGATATGGGAAGCATCTCTTACCATTTTTTCTAGTTCATCATATGAGTCTTCTGGTTTAACAAATTTAATAAGTTCAACTTTGTTAAATTGATGCTGACGGATAAGACCACGTGTATCACGTCCGGCAGAACCGGCTTCTTCTCTGAAACAAGCAGTATAAACACAATAATATTCAGGTAAGGCAGCTCCGTCTAAGATTTCGTTACGATGATAGTTTGTGGCAGGAACTTCAGCAGTCGGTACGAGGTACAAATCGGCATCCTGAATTTTAAACATATCTTCAGCAAATTTTGGCAGCTGGCCTGTTCCAATCATGCTATCTTTATTGACAATATATGGAGCAAGCATTTCAGTGTAGCCGTGTTCATTGGAATGTGTGTCCATCATGAAGTTGATAACAGCGCGTTCCAGACGTGCCCCCATACCTTTATAAAAGGTGAAACGAGATTCAGCAACTTTGGCTGCGCGTTCGGCATCGAGTATATCAAGCTGGGCACCTATGTCCCAATGTGCTTTAGGGGTGAAGTCAAACTTGCGTGGTTCGCCAAAACGTCGTACTTCAGGATTATCACTATCATCATTGCCTACAGGTACTGATGGATTGAGCATATTAGGGATATGTAATAGAATGTCGCGAAGTTCTTCTTCAGTCGCATGAAGATCTTTGTCCAATTGACTAATTTTTTCTCCTACTGTGCGCATTTCAAGTACCAATTTTTCTGTATCTTCTTTTTGCTTTTTCATTTCGCTTATTTGTTTAGAAACATTATTACGCGTTCCCTTTAATGTTTCTGTTTTACCAATGATGGTACGGCGCTTTTCTTCCAATTCTTTAAATCGGTCAAGATTCATAGGATTGTGGCGCTTTTTGAGCATATCCAATACTTTTTCAGTGTTGTCCCTGACAAATTTGCTATCAAGCATTATTAAATAACCTGCCTTTTTATACATTAATTATCAAATACAGACAGTATATGTCTGTATTTTTTATTATCGTTACAGAAAGTTAATCAGTTTGACAAAGAATATCGTTTTAATTTTATCACATTTATGGAGAAAAATGTACGTTTATTTTAGTATGTGGTGCGACTGGGGTTCCCGCTGAAGGTGTCTGCGTAGCGGCAGTGCCGTTGCCGACAATGCCTATTTCAAGCTGAAGGTCGTTTAATATCTGCGTAGCATCTCTAATTGTTTTGCCATATAAATTGGGAACCGCTATCATCCCTTTGGGGACAACGGGAGCAGGTTGTTTAGTTGCTGCCTTTTGCTCGGTTGAGGATGATGGTGTGTCATCTTGCGTGGGAACGGAAGGTTCTATATGGAGATAGCGGAAAATGGCAGAAAAGATGTCATGCGCTATAGGAGCAGCGATCTGTCCACCGTAATAATTGACCTTTTGTGGATCATCGAGTATTACGAGGACAACGAATTGGGGATCTTCAACTGGGGCAAAGCCGCAAAAAGATGCAACGTAGTGCCCTGCTTGGTAACCACCGTTGGTAGTATCAACTTTCTGGGCAGTTCCTGTTTTACCAGCAATATGATAACCAGGAACTGCGGCTTTATTGCCGCCGCCTTCAGAAACAACTTTTTCAAGCAGTGAGGTGAGGACTTGATCTGTTGGCTGGTCTATCGCCTGGCGGACTTCCTGTGGTTTTGTTTCTTCATAGACACTGCCGTCAGGATTGAAGATTGTTTTGATGATATGAGGTTTCATCAAAACACCTTTATTGGCAATAGCGGACATGCCTGTTACTATTTGTAAAGGAGTTACAGCGATGCTTTGGCCGATGGATGCTGTGGCTACATTAATCTGGGTCATTTCCTTAGGGTTAAATAAAATACCTTGTTCTTCACCAGGGAGTTCAATACCAGTTTTTTTACCAAAGCCAAATTTTCGCGCATATTCCATCAATCTATCAGCACCAAGGCCCAGTCCAATATGTACGAACCCGGTATTGATGGACTCTTCGATAATTTTAGTGAAGGTAACTGTGCCGAAACTACCTTCACTCCAGTTTTGGATACGCCGCCCATCTATCATTAAATAACCAGGATCAACAAAAACATCGTTCGGCTGGACGACTTTTTCCTGTAAAGCTGCTGCTGCAACTACTGCTTTAAAAGTAGAGCCTGGCTCGTAAACGAAGGATACAGCTTTATTTATCCAACTGGTTGAGGGATACGCACTAAAATTGTTAGGATCATAGGAAGGTCTTGATGCCATGGCTAGTATTTCTGCTGTTTTAGGGTCCATGACTATTGCTGTTGCTGCTGCAGGGGCATATTGAACCATAGCATTGTCTAAAGCTTGTTCGGTGATATATTGGATTGTACTGTCAATCGTCAATTGGACACTTTTGCGGGAATTACCTTGGGGTTCGACTTTGCTGAGTACAGAAGAAAGAATAGGACGTGCCAAAGTGTCAGTAAAGAGTGCCATATTTACCACTTGCCCCTTGATGACACTGTCCATAGATTGTTCTATGCCGTCAAGGCCTTTATCGTCAGTGCCGACAAAACCCAGGACGTTAGCAGCAAGAGATTTATTAGGATAGTAGCGTTTACTTTCTTCTTTAAACCCAAGACAAGTACCATAAGCTTTTTCCTTTATAAGTTTCGCAACAGCGTCAGATTCGCTCGGTTCCATCTGCCGCTTCAGCCAAACGAAACCACCACCGATGGAAATTCGCTGCATTATATCTTCCGGAGGCATATTAATCAATGGTGATAAGTCATTAGCCAGAGTTTGTGGATCTTTGACATGATTGGGATCTACATAAAGGGATTTTGTCATACTGCTTATGGCCAGTTCGTGGTTGTTGCGGTCATAAATAGAACCACGTGGGAGATGGACGGTGTACTGGTCTTCTGCTTGATACTGGACTCGCTCCAATAGTTCATTATGAAGAATTGTCTGTACCCAAATGTAGCGCAAAGCTAACAGTACAAAAGACAAAATCAGCAAAATGACAATTAGTGCTATGCGTGATTGTGCTTGATATGAACTAGAACCATTGTCTTCTTTGCTATACTTAGGCAATAATGACACTCCTTCTAATGTAAATTATAAAATTATTCTGCTGGCGGCCAGCGAAATTGATACGGGACAGGGATCGGATAGGGCTTGTCTGACGGTTCGTAGCGCCAAGCAGAAATGGCTTCTATAGCAGCATCGTCTATATCTTCATCACCTGAAGATTTGGAAATATCGGCATGCACACTGCCGTCAGCTTCGATCATATACTTTACTTCTACTTCTATGGGATGGGGCGAAGCGAGCAGTTTAGCAGGTGGTGTAAACTCGACTTTCTTTATGAGCGGGGGAAGTGTTGGTGGATGCATAGGATCAACAATATCTGCCAAATTTACGCCCTTTAGAGACGGGATGCTGTAACGTTGCGGTCTTTTCTTTTTATTATTAGTTGAAGGCTGGGGGTTTTGTTGTTCCACTGATGGTGATTGAGTTGGCTTGGTGGAAGGAGTGGGTTCCGGTTGTTCTGCTGACTGCGCTGCCGGGGTTTCTGAGGGGATGGTTATAGCAGAATCGGGCTGTACAGGAGGGGCAGCATTATCGTTGTCATCTTGTTGAGTATTATCATCAACTGGTTCTGTATCATCAATAAAGACAGCGATGTCTTCCTGCGCAGGCAAAGGAACGGGAGGGGGCAGCCATTTATTTATCTGGTGGGAAACGAATATTAGTAATAAAATATGAACAGTTATAGAAAAGATAATCGCTATCTGCCAGCGCTTTTTACCATTCATGGTAGGTACTCCTTTTTGATAAGCATAGAAATGTTTCCCTAAGGGAAAATTTAAGATCGATATAGTAAAAATACACCAAAACAGATAAGAATAATACCGCCGACTTTATATAAAGTCATACTTTCTCCAAAGTAAAAATAACCTACAAATGCGGCTATAATATAGCCTATACTTAAAAACGGATACGCATAACTAACTTCTGTGCGGGATAAGACCATAAGCCAGACGACAAAACTTAAGATATAACATAAAAGACCAAGATAAATGTAAACATTCACAGCGGCTTTCATTATCATCGTTATAATGGATGCCATATCTACCTGCACTGTACCGATGATAGACATGCCTTTTTTCAGCACAAGCTGGGCAATAGCGTTAAGTAATACGCCAGTTAAAATTAAAATGAAATTCATAATCAACCTTCTCAATCAATTATTTAAAATATATGAACAACCACGGTAAAGCAATAAAATGATGATCAATGATATAGAAAAAAAATATTCACCGAAGGAATCGACCGTGAAAATCTTTAGCCCTATTTTTTTATTGTGCGAAATAAGAGGGACCTTGCCGCATAAGGCATCTTCAACAATATGCAAAAGCGCTCCAGTCAGAATGAAAAGAGGAATCAGCACTAGCGGCCAGAGTGATGGCTCAATTAGACCGAAACGTCGAAACAGCAAGATTAGTACTATTAAGGACAGATAGGGAACAGGCCAATGTGTCCATGTACGGTGTTTTTGGCGCCACCGCCAGTAAGCTTTTTTTGTTTTGGGTGGTTTCCCTTCAAGTTTATCAGGAATAACACTGCCGGCGATACTGTAAACAGCCAGCAAGGGATCAGCGGTTACAGCATATACTATACTTCCAGTTACCAGCATATGGTTTATCCATTTCACCGCATTACCTCCTTAAAAAATTGCGTCAATACTGCTGATTTTATAAGCGTTATTATTTATCAATAACTTTATAATATGTGAGGTTTTCAACGTCTTTTGTTCCACCAAAAGCTTCGTAAAAGTTTTGTGCGGGTTTGTTCCAAGTGAGGCATTTCCATTCTAGTTTACAGCAGTCTGCAGAGCGGCCGATTTGTTCCCACGCGGTGATTAATTTTTTCCCGAGACCGTTCCTTCTATGGTTTTCTCGGATAAAAAGATCATCCATATAAGCAATCTTTTTACCGCGAAAAGTAGACAGCATATAAAAATATGTTAAAAAACCAGCAACTTCTCCGGTTTCATTGAAAGCAATTAGAGCATGCAAAAGATTGTCTGAAAAAAGTTTTTCAATGTCGTCAGTAGTGGCGCTGCAAAGATTTTCCAGATTTTCATAGACAGCCAATTCATGTATAAGCCTTGCAGTTAACTGCCACATGGAGGGACTATCCGCTTCTTTTATGGTATACATTTTAATATCCTCATTCATTTTGTTTTGGCAACAGATAGCAACAAAATCTTATTACTATCATTTATATCTGTGCTCTATTTTACGCAAAAATAATATCTTCTGCAAGTAGCAATAAAATAGAGCACTATAATAAAGAAAATAATCCCCCAAAAATAACAGAAAAATATGTATCCTGTTTCTTCGGGGGAAAAGCAATATGATTAGAATTTACTTGAAATGATTCTTCGTACAAAATAAAGCATAGCTATGATACATACGGTAAGACCGAGAAATTGGGAAGTGGAGGCAAAATCTTTACCCACAAGGGATAATGGGTCGTTGCTGCCGCCGGAGGTTACTGACGTAACAATAACAGCGGCAATAATTACCCCCATGATACTTTCGCCGACAATCATACCTGAAGCAAATAAAACGCCGCGTCTTTCATGCTGTTTTATATAATCTTTGGCAGCGTCAAGATTTTTGTTCTGCGCGCGATTTTTCAAATATTTGTGGATTAAATAAGCTGCTATAGCACCGAGAATTAAAGGTTCATCGGCAGATGGCGGCAGATAAATGCCCATCCCTACAGCAAGTGGCGGCAGACTCCACATTGGTCTGAATTTTTTTATGAAGATATCAAAAATGATGACAACGATGCCGAGGAAAATACCTATACCGATAAGATTCCAGTCGATGTTGCTGTTAAAAATACCTTGGGCAATGGTTGTCATGAGATTGGCTTGGGGGGCAGCCATCGCTTGGGTCGGGTCCATGTCCGGCCGAGGGAAGACGCCTGTAAAGCCGTAAGCCTTATAGAGCAGGTTTAAAACAGGTGATATTACACAGGCACCAAATATGCAGCCTATAATAAGTGCTGTTTGTTGTTTCCAAGGAGTGGCGCCAACTAAAAAACCTGTTTTTAAATCCTGTAAATTATCATTAGAAATAGTTGCAGTGGCGAGAATAATACTGGTGATGAAAATGGCAAAAGCTATAGCAAATTTCTTCCCGAGGGGATCAGCAAATATGCCTTGTGAAGAACCAATTATTAAAATTACCACGGAAGAAATTATTATACCGAGTAGCCCAATCCCTGATATAGGACTGGATGATGAACCAACTAGGCCTGCCATATAGCCACAAGCAGCTGCTACCAAGAAACCGATTAATAAGACGAGGAGAGTGCCGATAACCGTAAAAAGGATTATTGCGCCGGATGAAAAACTGGTTTCGGTAACAAAAGAATATATAGTGCCAAGTAAGCCGATTGTTATCAAGGCAAACAGAATAGACATTGCCTTTAAGGATAAGTCAGTATCCATGCGATGTGCAGTCTTTAAATCTCTGTTTTGTATATTGCTGGAAATAAGTTCTTTTATTCCCTTTAGTACAGGTTTCATCAGCATCAAAAACGTCCATAGTGCAGCTATACCGATTGTACCAGTACCAATAAAACGAACTTTGCTTGACCAGACGGATGCGGCAAAACCAATTAGGTCCATACCTTCTTTAGGTGTAACAAGGGTAGTGAAATAAGGTGTAAATACGCCCCATGCCAGAATAATGCCGATAAGCATAGCTATACCACCTGCTAAACCGATTAGGTAGCCTGCACCAAAAAGTGCTAGTGAGAGACCAAGGGTAATACTGAAAACAGCTTTACCAACGGCAAATGCCCAGCTTATTTGATCTGCAAGCAGACGAAAGCCAGCAGTACATAAATTTACTACTGCTGCGAGAAAAGCCCCCATGCCGATTTCCTTGAGGCCGTCGTTGTTTTGTGCATTAGAATTATCGTTTTCAGTATCATGGGAAACACTACCGGCCTTTAATATTTCAGCGGCAGCCTTTCCTTCAGGATATGCTAAATCACTGTGCACTACCATTGCCCTTCTGAGCGGGATAGTGAACAATACACCGAGTGCACCACCGCATAAACAGATCATAAAAGTTTGCCATAATGGAAACTCTGTCCAATAACCGCTCATGAGCAGTCCTGGAATTATGAAAATAACGGCGGATAAAGTTCCTGCGGCGGATACCTGGGTTTGTACCATATTGTTTTCCAATATATTGGATTTTGCAAACAAGCGCAAAACTGCCATGGAAATAACTGCTGCGGGAATAGAGGAAGAGAATGTGAGTCCTACTTTTAAACCGAGATAGACATTTGATGCTGTAAATATACCTGTTAACAGCATTCCCAAAAACATGCCCCTGAAAGTAAGTTCTGGCAGGTCTACGTTGTCTGCCATTACATCAACTGATTTTCTCATGAAGATTCTCCTAAAAATTTAGTAATATTATTTTAGAGTATGACAAATTAATCAGTAAATGCTAAATCCACATATTAATTTATCAATATCTATAATATGATAACCTTTACAAGTACAAATGTAAACCTTAACTAAAAAATATCTTCGTATTGAATGCCTCAATCTTTTTGCAGTAGATACAGAGTAAAAGTAGTTTGCTTATTTTCTTCACTTTGTACAGAAATAGCACCGTTGTTCTTTTCTGCCAATGCTTTGGCAATGGAAAGCCCCAGACCGCTCCCTTCGTGTTTCTGGACAGCTGTAGAACGGTAAAAACGTTCAAAAACATAAGGCAGGTCCTTAGCGGGAATGCCAGCCCCTGTATTCGTAACGGAAATGATAACAGCGTCGTTAGAGGTATATGCTTGCAAAGAAATTTTACCATTTTTAGGAGTGTATTTTATGGCATTGTCGAGCAGGATGGATAATATCTGTTCAACATGGTTATAATTGGCATATGCATATAGTTCAGTAGTATTGTTCGACACGGTCAAAGTTATATCCTTATCTGCCGCAATAGTCTTAAAACGAGCCGCAGTATTTTCCAGGATGGTAGTGGTTGGTAATTTACTTTTTTGGAAACTGACAGCACTGCTGTCGCATCTGGCTAAAAGCAACATATTACTTATAAGCGCTTTCATCTTGAGAATTTCACCGGTCATATCGGCTAAAATTTCTTGAGAAAAACGGGATAACTTGTTATCCGTATCATCTTTTAAGACATCGAGTCCGGACAAAAGGACACTTAAAGGGGTACGCAGCTCATGGGAGGCGTTAGCAGCAAAAAGTATTTGTTTTTCAAATGATTCAATAATAGGACGCATCGCCTTATTTGCCATAAAATTAGCAGCTTTGTTGATCATAAAAAGCGTACATATCAACAGGAGTATTAACCATAGCAACAATCTGCCCAAAAACATCAGATTGTGGCTTATATCAAAACCAGCATAAACTTTTCCAGAGTATTGTCCGTTAGTCCAGATGGATTCGCGGGAGATGACAAAAAAACGAAAGTCATTTCGATCCGTGAAGACCATATGGATTTTTGATTGTCCGTCCTGTAGTGTGTCTTGAGCTGCCATTGAGGCAATAGCAGCCCGACTCCAATCAATTTTATTGGACATCTTGATAAGCCGGTTATCCTTGTCGTACATATAATAGAATATGCGGGTCAGGTATTTTTGGCTACTGCTGTTATCAGGCGGAAGATCAAGTGGTACATTGTTTTCATTGACTATATAATTCAGTTCTTCTATTTCTTCCATGGCCAGCATATGTGCTTGGCTGATAAAGTTATTATAGACAAGCGAACCAATAAAAGCATAAATAAGCGTAATTAAAATGAAGACGATTAGACATGTCAACTGCATATATTGTCTGATTAATTTTTTACGGAATTGGGAAAATAATTTCATAGCCTATGCCTCAATTTTGTAGCCGATACCATGTACTGTCTTGATAAGATCTTGTTTACCGGCATCAGCCAGTTTTTTCCGCAATAATTTTATTAAAGCATCAAGGGCATTAGAAGAAATACCGTCTTCATCGTTCCAGATATTATTTATTATCTGTTCACGCGGCAATGTTGTACCCATATTTTGCAGCAAAATAGACAGCAACTGAAATTCCCTGCGTGTCAGTTGTAAGTCTTTGTCATGCAAATATGCCGTAAAATTTGATTTGTCAATTTTTAAACCCATTTCAAATGACATGGTGTTATTTTGATATTGATTATTTTGTCTGCGCAAAACAGATCTTATGCGTGCCAGCAATTCGGGAAATTCGAAAGGTTTGACTATATAATCATCAGCGCCATTGTCGAGACCATTTATTCTGTCCTCAAGGGTATCTTTGGCAGTCAGCATAATAACGCCACAGTTTTTGCTGTTTTTGCGGATATCTATACATACATCAATTCCATTTTTTCGCGGCATCATCCAGTCAAGGAGGACTATATCGTAGTTTGTAATAGATAAATAACTGAGGGCATCTTCTCCGTTGTCAACTATATCTACACTGTAGCCTTCTTTTTTCAGTAGAAAACCGAGTATTTTAGAAAGTTTACGGTCATCTTCTGCTAAGAGTATTTTCATAATTTTATCACTCCAATCGTTTTCTATACCAGTATAATTATATCTTATTTTAACAGCTGACGTTCCAGAAAAATATTTATTTAATTTTAGCGTGTCTATCTGAATTTATTCTGAAAAAAATAGGCGATAAATACATCAGTGGCAAGGACCTTTTTTAAAAGACCTTTCATAAATATTTCATGTTTATTATTTAGAATAATAGAGAAAGTGATGACATGATAAACGCATGTATGAAAAATAAATCACATTATAATAATAGTCACATTTTTTATTACAAAATAAATAATATTGAGTGATGTAAAGTGTAAATGTGTTTAAAAATATTGAAAAAATGTAAATTTTCTCGTTGCTTGTACTTTATGCGTTTATTGTGGGAGTTATACTGATAAGCTTGCTTAATAACAGTATAATGTTATAATAATTCTAGTTATGCGCATTTTTAGAGAGGAGTATTTTATTGCATACGTTAGACACTCGGCAAAAAAAGATAGCAGTGTTTTTCATTGTAATCTCAATAGTTGCCCTGTATATTGTCCACATTAATGCTTACCCCTTAATGGAACCGGATGAAGGCCGTTATGCCGAAATCCCGCGGGAAATGCTGGCTACCGGTGATTTTATAACACCGCGGCTCAATGGTGTTGAGTATTTTGAGAAACCGGCATTACAGTATTGGCTGACAGCAGCATCAATGTATGTCTTGGGAGAGAACGAAGGGGCTACTCGTGTAGTTCCAGCGGTGACGGGGATAATTAATATTTTCCTCACAGCATGGCTTGGTAAAATGATGTTTACCAATCGCACCGGATTGTTGACAGCCGTTATTTTGGCTACAACAACACTACATATCGTGGTAGGGTCAATCAATATCCTCGATATGATGATAACGATGTTTATGACTCTTTCACTGGTGTCGTTTTATAAGGCACGTCTCAGCCAAAATAGAAAATGGTATCTTTTATTTTATGCGGCGATGGCATTTGGGTTGTTAACAAAAGGCCTTATATCTATTGTACTTCCTTTGGGAATTATTTTCTGGTATATGGTTTTTACAAAAAAATGGAATATTGCACGTGATATTATATACTGGCCGGGAATATTGCTGTTTCTGGTAATCAGCGTACCTTGGTTTTATCTGGTATGCCGCGCCAATCCAGATTTCTTTTATTTTTTCTTTATACGTGAACATTTTTTACGTTTTGCTACCAAGATGGCAGATCGGTATAAACCATTCTGGTTTTTTATTCCCATGATAATATTGGGAGTTTTCCCTTGGCTGGGCTTTTTACCGGCACTTTTTGTTAAAAATGGTATCATACGCCGGACAGAGTCAAAAAAGAACAAATGTGATATTATATTTTTGCTGACATGGTTTTTTGTTGTATTTTTGTTTTATTCGTTTTCTGATTCAAAATTGGTACCGTACATATTGCCTTGTCTCTCTGCGCTGGCAATTTTGCTGGCTGCCTCAATAAGAAGGGCGTCACAGCTCGGCAGATGGATTGGCGGTGGACTGTGGATTAACAGCATTGGCTGTTTTATTTTCGTTGCAGCTCTTATAGTCTATTCTATGCAGGCTGGTTACTTAAGTGCATGGCAGATATTTTGCACAGGTTGGTTGATTTTCCTTTCCTTGACCATTGGACTCGTGTGTGTCATATCGGTTTGGTTTAAGACAAAACAGGTTCGCTGCACTATTTCAGCTATGTCTGTGGTCGCTTTTTTGTTTGCCTGTGGATTGCAATCTATCCATAACCAGGTAGCTGTGAGTAGGACAACCTTATATGTTGCTGAGGATATACGCAGTACTATCAGACCGGGAGATATTGTCGTTTCTTATGGCGATTATGTGCAGGGATTAGCTTTTTACTTGCAAAAGCGTATTGTTGTCGCGTCATATTTAGGGGAATTGGAATTCGGCTCGAAGCATCCAAGCGGGCAAGGCTGGTTTATTGATGATGATCAACTCATCAATTTATGGAATAGCGATAAACGGGTATTTATTGTATTTGATAAAAGTAAAAGAAATATGTTATCAAATCTGCATATAGTGAAAAATTTGCACGTAATATTCAATGACGAAGTGAGACCTAAAGGTGGATACTATTATATTGTCAACAAATAATGTCGGCAATGTTAAAAATAAAAGACGAATACCTAATCGTCATCGGCATTTGTTAAACGCGGATTGACGCACTGATAATAGATAATTTATAATTAAAGGAGTTTATAGTAATGAGAAAAGATTTTCTGCCGTTTTCTAAACCATGTGTCAGCGAAGCTGCTATAGCTGATGTTTGTGATTCAATACGATCCGGTTGGCTGGCAATGGGACCTAAGACAGTTGACTTTGAAAAAAATTTTGCACAATATGTCGGCAGTAAGTTTGCAGTGGCCGTTAATTCTGCTACAGCAGGTTTGCATTTAGCTGTTATGGCACTGGTGAAACCGGGCGATGAAGTAATAACTACGCCGATGACTTTTGCCAGTACGGTGAACGCAATAATTTTTGCCGGAGCAGTACCGGTATTAGCTGATATAGATCCCAATACATTTAATATAGATCCCAAAAAATTAGAAGCAAAGATAACGGCTAAGACGAAGGCAATTATTCCTGTGCATTTTGCAGGACGTCCGTGCGATATGGATTCTATTGAAGAAATTGCAAAGCAGCATGGCTTGGCAATAATAGAAGATAGTGCCCATGCTTTGGGTGCCGCTTATCATGGCAGAAAAATCGGTGCGGGCAGGGGAGCAAAACATACTGCCGTATTTAGTTTTCATCCCACTAAAAATATCACTACCGGTGAAGGTGGTATGATAACGACTGATGATGAAGAAGTGGCAGACCGTATGTCTGTACAAAGACAAAATGGCATGGATAAGGGCGCATGGAACCGCTTTGGGGCAAAAGGAAAAAGCCACTATGACATTTTCGTACCAGGACTTAAATATCAGATGATGGATATCCAAGCAGCAATAGGTCGTGACCAGTTGAAGCATTTGGAGCAGTTTAATAAGCGCCGTGCTGAAATTGTCGCTAGATACAATGATGCCTTTGCAGATATGGAAGGATTGACTTTACCGTCAGCTGTAGAAGCTGGCTGTGTACATTCCTGGCATATTTATACACCGCTTATAAACAGTGATAAAACAGGCTTTACCCGTGATGCATTCATGGAAAAGATGAAACAATATAACATTGGTACGGCATATCATTATCAGGCAGTTCATTTGTTCAGTGCCTATGCCAAAATAACTGGTCTGAAAAAAGGCGATATGCCTGTAGCAGAAGAAATCGGCGAAAAGATAGTGTCTCTACCGCTTTTCCCGGCTATGACGGACCAAGATGTAGAAGATGTGGTTGAAGCAGTAAAAGCTGTTTGCAAATAAGCGTATGAAAAGGTGAAATAATGGCTCCGGAAGTATCTATAGTTATTCCAGTATATAATGAAGAAGAATCACTGCCACGGCTGTTTGCAGAGTTATATCCAGTGATGGAAAACCTAGGCAGAAGATATGAAATAGTTTTTGTCAATGATGGCAGTCAGGATAAATCTTTTGCCATGCTGTATGATTTTTGGAAAATACATCCTCAAGTAGTCCGCCTTATTGACTTTAATGGTAATTTTGGCCAGCATATGGCAATAATGGCAGCCTTTTCGCATGTGCGGGGGAATTTTGTAATAACGCTGGATGCTGATTTGCAGAATCCGCCGTCAGAGATTCCTAAGCTTATAAAACAGATGGATGCTGGGCATGATGTCGTTGGGTCTTGCCGGAAAAATAGACATGACCCGTTTTTCCGCAAGGCCGCGTCAAAAGTTGTTAATAAAATAACAAATAGTATAACGGGTTTGCATATAAATGATTATGGCTGTATGCTCAGGGGATATGATCGCAGAATTACTGATATAATAGCAAATAGTAATGAATCTACGACCTTTATTCCCGCGCTGGGACAGAAATATGCAGTTAATCCTGTAGAAATTACTGTAGAGCATCGTGAAAGAGAGTTCGGCGTATCTAAATACAGCATATTTCGTTTAATACGGCTTAATTTTGACCTCATGACAAGTTTCTCATTGTCACCGCTCCAATGGGTGACGATGAGCGGGATAGGAATATCCGTGCTCAGTTTCCTGCTTGTTGCCTATATACTGATAAGGAGATTTGTTATCGGGTCAGAGGCGGAAGGTCTTTTTACGCTAATGGCAATTCAGTTTTTCCTGACAGGAATTTCCATCATGAGTTTGGGAATCATAGGTGAATATATAGGCCGGATTTATAAACAGATACAGAAAAGACCGCGTTTCGTAATAAAGAAGATATGGGAAGAAGATATTAATGGGCAAAATAACTGATGCTCGTCCCGCCATTGTTTTATTTGCTTATAGCCAACCAGGTTTTGCCTGCCTTGATGAATTATTAAAAATGGGTGCCAATATTTCTGCCGTGTTTACACATATAGATGCGGATGATGAAACGATTTGGTTTGATTCAGTATATGATTTAGCAAAAAGCAAAAAGCTTGCTGTTTATCGTTCCAAGAAAATAGATGAAGGCGCTTATCCTTTTTTTAAACAGGCCGCGCCTGATATAATTTTATCAGCATATTATAGAGCGATAATACCAGATGAATTTTTGGCAGTACCGCGCTTGGGGGCATATAACCTACATGGTTCGCTCTTGCCTAAATACAGGGGGAGAGCTTGTATCAATTGGGCGGTACTGAATGGCGAAAGGCAGACTGGTGTGACGATGCATGTCATGACGACAAAAGCTGACAGGGGAGATATAATCGCGCAAGAGCAATTCCCTATTAATTTTACAGATACAGGACACGATGTTTTTTTAAAGGCCAGTAACGCGGTGCGAAAAATAATACGGGAATATCTTCCGCTCATCGAGAAGGGAACTGTTCCACATCGTGCACAGGATGAAACTCAGGCAACTAAATTTGGCCGTAGACGGCCAGAAGACGGTATTATAAATTGGCATGACAGTGCGATAAAGATTTATAATTTAATAAGATCTGTAACGCATCCATTTCCCGGTGCATTTACTTTTTGGGCAGGACAGAAGGTATTTATTTGGCAGGCATTGCCTTTGGATGATGCTGAGTTTTGGCAAAAGTACCATGACGGACAGGTAAATGGGATGTCGCAGCTCCCTGCGGGAACAGTGTACCGTGAAGCTGGAGCTGTTATTGTAAAGTGTGGAAAGGGTTTTCTTGTTTTGCAGAAAATTTCCTTGCCTGATGGAAAAGATAGTGATCCTGCCGACAAAGGTTTTGGTTCGCTTTTTCAGAATGGAGAATGTTTTAGCGTTAATAGAGTATAAGGAGTAAAGTCAATGAAAGTATTTATTACCGGTATTAATGGATTTATAGGCTCACATTTATTGCGGACTATATTGCAGAAGACTGACTGGCAGGTACAGGGGTTTGACCTACATGACAATAATCTTGCTGAATTTAAAAATGAACATCGTTTCTCAATGAAAACCGGTGATATCTTTAAGGAAGAAAATTGGCTGGAACAGGCTGTAAAAGAAAATGATGTTGTTTTACCGCTTGCCGGTATAGCCAGACCAGCTTATTATATAACACATCCATTAGGAACATTTGAACTGGACTTTGAACAAAATTTGAAAATAGTACGTCATTGCGCAAAGTACCAAAAAAGAGTGATTTTTCCTTCTACATCTGAAGTATATGGAATGCCTACAGAAAACAGCCGGATAATGGTAGAAGACGAAAGTACACTTACGTTAGGCCCTATTAGAAAATCACGCTGGATATATAGTTGCAGCAAACAGATGATGGATAGGGTTATTTTTGCTTTTGGACAGGAAAAAGGGTTGCCTTTTTCTATATTCCGCCCGTTTAATTGGGTGGGTCCAGGTTTGGATACATTCAAAGATGCTGCTGAACACAAAGCTCGTTCTATAACACAATTCATATATGATATTTTGTATACTGGCCGGATCAATCTTGTCGGTGGTGGCGGGCAGAAACGCTCGTTTATATGGGTAGATGACGGTATTGATGGACTTATTACAATAATAAAAAATGAAAATAATAAAGCCAATGGCGAAATATTTAATATTGGCAATCCGTCAAATCACTATTCCATTAAAGAATTAGCAGTAATGATAGTCGATGAAATGAAAAATTATTCGCAGTTTGCAGAGAAAGCAAATAATGTTAATCTGATTGAAATCCCTGCGGCAAAATATTATGGGAAGAATTATGAGGATATGCAGGATCGTTTGCCATCGGTACAAAAAATGAAAGATTTACTGGGGTGGGAGCCTAAAACTACATTGCGCGAAGCTATTAAATTGACATTAGATTGGTATGCTGCACAATTAAAAAAGGATTTATAAGCTATGCGGAAAAAAATTGCTATTAAAATAGATGTAGATACAAAACGTGGCTATGAGCAAGGTGTCCCTAATATGCTTGATGTTTTCCAAAAGCATGGAATCAAAGCTTCCTTTTTTTTCTCAATGGGACCAGATAATTCAGGTAAAGCGATACGCCGAATTTTTCGTAAAGGCTTTTTGGCAAAAATGCTTCGGACAAAGGCACCTGCTACATATGGTTTGAAAACAATGCTATACGGTACTGTACTGCCTGCTCCGTTGATAGTAGGGCCTAATCCTGCGCCCTTTCTCAGGGCAATAGCTGATGGGCATGATTGTGGTATTCATTGTTGGGATCATGTTTATTGGCAGGATAAACTGCCTGTATTATCAGAAGCTAAAATACGTGAGCATTTGACTAAAGCGTGTAATCTGTTTGAAAAACTTGCGCACCAGAAACCCCGTTTTTGCGGTGCACCAGGATGGCAGACGACGTATAAAAGCTTAAAAGTGCAACAGACTATGGGATTTGATTTTTGTTCAGATGTGCGCGGTTATGCTCCTTTTTATCCAGTGGTAGAGGGGCAGGAGTTTTTGCCCGTACAGATTCCTGGCACTTTACTGACGATGGATGAAGTATTGGGAATTATGGGTGTTACTGAGGACAATATTGTAGATTATTGGCTAAAAAATTGTGATAAACCATGGAATGTATTTACTATCCATGCCGAAACGGAAGGGCTGGCAAAAATATCAATCCTTGATGATTTTATTGCAAAAGCTAGATTACAGGGTTTTGAGTTTGTCCTTTTAAAAGAAGGCAAGAAACTCCCCAACATAAAAAAATGCAGAATTTATGCCGGATATCTACCGGGACGTGCAGGTACCGTCGCTTTGCAAAGTGACCCGTTAAACTAAAAAGAACGTTTATGATATAGTTTAGTTATCATAAACGTTCTTTTCTTCTTTTTTGACTGTAGGCAATGTTGGTTAAAGTGCAGCTTTAATATTTTTTATTAGTTCTTGATATCTGGCAGTCTCAAAATATATTCTGTCGGGATTCATTGCAAAAACATCGCCCCATTCAAATTCATTTTTATATTTAGGAACAAGATGTGTATGAAAATGCTTAGCTGTATCACCATAGGCACCGTAATTTATTTTATCAGGACGGAAGATCTGCTTCAATGCCCGTGATAATTTGGCAATATCTTGATAATAAGCGCTTAACTCAGCATCACTGAGTTCATTAATGTCACCAATATGGTTTTTATAAGCAGCGATACATCTGCCTAGATGGCTTTGTTCTTTGAATAAATAGATTTTACTTGCTGGTAACTCGCAGATAAATATGCCGAATTTTGCTAATGTGTCATCGTTACCGCAATAAGCACAATTTGGATCATTCATGATATAACCTCCCCTAAAGATATTCATAATATATATATTATAACAAAAAGCAGAAAATAACAATTATAAAGAAAAAAACTTTTATTCAAATAATTTTACAGATATCTGAATAAAAAGCTTAAGGGCGGAAAATACGTATGACACGGTTGATTTTCCGCCCTTGCTTGAGTATAAAAAATTTATTATTACATGACACTGCTTATGCCTTCATTGACTTTGGTAGACCATTGGATAACTTCATTATAAAGAGAGGCAAGTAATTCTTCAGGAAAATGATTTTTTTTGCACCAAATTTTTACCTCCTGCCAATTACCATGCTCATAGTCTGTGGATAGTTTGAGTAGTTCCCCTAAAATGTTTTTGTGCAGGACAAGCGCATCCCTTATTTCGGTGGCAAGACCTAAGTCATTAATTATTTTTTCCATCGGCTGGCCCAAGACTACATCAGATAAGGAAAGCATTCCTACCAAAAATGCAGTATCTTTTTCTACTTTTGTATTGGGTATGTTTTCGGCGGTAAGTTCACAAAACTTCGCACGTATCAGCAGAGTAGTAAATAGTTCATTGGGTTTTTCAGCAGAGAGGTCCTTCATGCATACTAGATTAATCCAATTGCGTATACCATCTATTTTTAACAGTGATATCGCTTGTTTTAGTGTGTGTACCTTATCGGAACTGCTGGCGTAAGGAGAATTTATTATATATTTAAGCAATTTGTGGATAAGTGATATATCTCTTTTAATAATACTTTCCAGACGGTCTAGATCAAGTTTTTTATTATTTAATTCACGCAACAGCATTAACTGGGAGGTTATATCTACTTGAGAAGTCTGCTGCGAAATAATAACAGGTTTGCAGAAAAAATAGCCTTGAAATAATTCATAACCAAAAGCAAGCGCTTGTTCATATTCTTCCTGGTTTTCCACCTTTTCTGCCAAAAGTTTGATATGCTTGGGAAGAATTTCACGCATCCTTTTTCTTTCGGCAGGTGTTTTAGTGATTAAAAAATCAATTTTTATTATGTCGGCTAAATCAATAAGCGGTTGATATTTAGCAGCAAACACAAAATCATCTAAGGCAAATTTATAGCCTTTTTTCTTTAATTCTCTGCAGGTGGATAGTAATGCTGCGGTCGGTTCGGTATTTTCCAGGATTTCCACTATTACCATTTCAGGCGGTAGACTGCTTACATCACCTTTTTCTATGTTTTGTCCAGTAAAGTTTATAAAAAGTTTTTTATTGCCGGCAATATTCCTTAGACCAAAGGCAACCATACTGTTGGATAAGATTTTTTGCGTTGCATCATAGCCGTCAATATTATAGTTCATAGAATTTTGCAGACCATCACGAAATAGTAATTCATAGGCTACTGTATTTAATTCATGATCTAATATAGGTTGACGGGCTACGTATAAATTCATGAAATTATCACCTCCTAATAATATATATTATATAATAGATTTCGTAAAAATTGATGCTTATTTGGTTTTTATATGTAAAAACAACTAAAATCTGTAAAATAAACTATTTTATGGAACAGTTAAAAATTTAATTCATAACCTAACATGAAATTTATTGGTGTGGAATAATACGGCGTGGAGGCGGAATGGGTTACGATATCATCACGATCCAGAATATTGTTTACAGTGAGGTAGACGCTTTGAGTTGCATCAAAATCATATTTTACGTTAAAATTTGTCAATAAATATGGCTTGCAATCAGTAGGTTCAGCATTATCTGGTGAGTTCACCCTATCAAATAAGTATACTGCGTTTATTCCGGCAGTAACTTTTTTTCCATGATAAGTTGCCCCACCATTTAACTGCCATTTGCCATATTCTTGTGCCCATGTTCCACGCAGAGATTTACCCATGGCATTGGTACCACTAGGATTATTCTCTGGATTGCTGTAGACGATACCCCAATTGTATTTCCAGTTATTATGGCTATTAATTATATCCATGATCTCAATGCCTGTGTTTCGGATATCTTCATTTGAATATGTAACTTTAGTTTCACCGACAGTAGGCGTGATATTATTTTTTATATTGTAATGGAATAATGATGTTTGCCAATTGTGAGCCCCCTGTACTTTTTTCCAGCCTATTTCGTAATGGGTACCTTTTTGCGGTTGAAGATCATGCGAACCGCTTAATGTATTATAAGATTGGTTGAGTGTTGGCATTTTGAACGATTGACCAATGCTCATATATATACTTTCATTATTATTTAGTTTATGTATAAATTGACCTTGACCACTGAAATTAGTATAGTTTTCATCATTCGGGCCATTGGCTGTCCAAGATTCACGCCCACTTAAAATAACAGTATCAGTATCATTAAAGCGATGTTCCCATTGACCATAGGCTGAGTAATTATCTCGCGATGCGTCAGTGGTTTCATAGTCAGAACTTGATTTGCCGATAAAGGGATTGGTCTGTTCAAGATCTGTTTTACTGTATTTTTCTCGTTGATAAGCTGTCCCAAATAATATATTGTCTCTGGTACTGACCCGCCATTTTTTATTTATGTCTAACCCTATGTTGTAATTTTTTTCTTTACTGATGTCATTATTGCGGCCAGTATTCTTTCCTTTTTTTAAGATGGTATTATCTGTAAATGAATTATGTCTGCGCTCATTATAGTAAAAATTCCCAGATAAACTTTTATGTTGATAATTTATTTGGAAAAAATCACGTGTCGTATCATAGTGGTCAGTCTGATTTGCTGAGCGGCTGCTGACTAAGGGGGTAAAATATCCCATTTTGGAATTGTTGTGATTATAAAATATGGACCAGTCATTATTGATATTGTAATTGAGCGATATATTATTTTTTTCTGAGCCGTTAAAATTTTTATTGTTGCTAGTTATATTGTCGACATTGCCCCATTTTTGGTAATCGTAACCAATACCAAGATTTCCCTGCTGAATACTAATGTGATGTTCCTGTTGTCCCATGTTGCCAAAAGATGTTTTTACAGAATTTGTTCTTTTCTTTTTGGTAATGATATTTATAACACCGCCGATAGCATCACTTCCATAAAGAACAGAGCCGCCACCGCGTACTATTTCGATACGTTCTACATCACTTATGGGGATATCGGATAGATTGTATGAACCTCTTATATTGAGTGGTGCACCATTGATCATCACAAGGACTTCTGCTCCGCGCATAAGTAGTTTTGAACGCATATTGCCCATGCTATTACCACCAGGTCCATAATCAAGGTAGACTATACCTGTAGTGTATTTTAATGCCTCTTGAAGATTGTTGGCACCCGTAGCGGCGAGCTGGTCTGTAGTTAAAGTTTCGGTGTCGGCTGGGATATCTACATTCCTTTTACGGTCGCGCATTGCGGTTATATTGACTGTTTCAAGGGAATATTCTTGGGCTGTGGCATCAGCCTTTACTGGTACTTGTTCCGCGGCAAGGGTCTGCGAGCATATTCCACTTGAAACACAGACGGCTGTCAGGATCATAATTTTTCTTTTCATTTTTGAGATTCCTTTCGCAATAATGTTATTTTTCACAAATAAAAAGACTGCTTCCATGAGGAAACAGTCTTTTAGACATAATAAAAGCTGGCATTAAAAGCCAGCGAATTATCTGCAGCAAAAGTGTTGCAATTAATCCCCTCCCCATCACTCGCAGGTTAACTATGGTGATTGTTGGTTAAGCAGTTCTTCTGACTATAGTTCATCGCTATGCATCAACCTTCTCAGATTTCTCCAATGGTATTTTTTGATGCTGCTCCCTATCACAGCGGCGTGACCGTACCGGTTTTTCACCGGTTTTTCTATTAAGTCCCTTAGGACACTTATCCCTTAATATGAAATTTTCAAACATTTTTATTTTATAATGTATCTTATTAGAAGTCAATAGCTACTATCAATAATACTATTTACACAAATTATTAATAACGGTAAATGGGGACGGTCTATCATGTTGTGTCTTTACATTGCTTTGCAAACATGCTGATGCTAGATATACAAAAAGACAGAAATAATATTGCTATTATTCCTGTCTTTTTGGTTTATTATCCGAGCTTTGCATTATTATTCGCATTTTGACCAGCCGCAATATGTACACGTTACACAATTGCCTTCTGGTTTAAGTGTATAATGGTTACATTCTGGACATTTCCTGTTTATTGTAGCATCTTCTATGTTAGTGGTATATTTTTGGTCGGCATTTTCCTGTGTTTCGTTATAAATTTCTGCCAATGCTGAAGCAATGGCAGTACCGCAGGAAAGGGAAATATCATGCCGACCTCTGCGGATAAGTGTCTGACAGCCTGCACATTTGCTGACAGAAAGTTGTTTTATTATTTGTTTAACACTTATGCCCGAGCGCAAAGCCAAGGAGGTCAGGCGGGTAATAGTGGCTATATTACTAGTGCAGCCATGACCGGAAGCGTTAGTGAAAACTTCGAATACTTTACCGTCAGGTGTTTTATTGATTGTAATGTAAAGTTTGTCTACACAGGCAGTATGCCTGATTAGTGTGCAACCGTCCAAGCGTTTAATATCATCTCTTTTAATAGGCCTAATACTGTCATATTTTACTGTTGATTTATCTTTTTTCGAGGAAACATCGAGAATATTTCCTCGTTTACAGCCATCACGAAACACGGTTATGCCCTTGCAGTGGGATTGCCATGCGGTGATATATATGTTCTTTATATCTTCAGGTGAAGCATCATGGCGCAAATTAACAGTAGAGGAAATCGAGTTGTCCACATATTTTTGCATGGCAGCCTGTAGTTTGATGCGGTTTAAATAAGGGACGTCATGGCTCTCGATAATCCAAGGGAAGCGTCTTTTGATTTCTGCATCATCCATTTCGTAAGAAAGATGGTGATAGTCGAGAAGGTCTTTTATCGAATGGGCATAAACTTTAAAAGATTTCTTTTCACCTTCCATTTTATGGGTGGTGCGCATATAGCTTATCTTGTAGAGTGGTTCACAGCCACCTGAAAAAGTTCCCATGAGAAGTGAGATCGTTCCTGTTGGGGCAATAGATAACAGCGTGCCGTTTCGTAAACCGGATTCCTTTATGTTTTTGTATACATCAGGAGCTTCCTTTTGTAGTAAGTCAAGCATAGGTGATTTTTTGGTTTTTTCCCATTCGTAGCGACCAAAGGTTCCTTTTTCCCTGGCTAACCGTGAGGAAGTGCGGGCTGCTTCGATGAACATAATGCGCATGGCAGCTGCGATAAAGAAATTGCCCTGCTGGCTGCCGTATTTTAATTTCATGGCTACGAGAGCATCTGCTACACCAAAAAGACCGAGACCAATGCTGCGCCAATCGTCTATACATTTTCGGTTGGCATCGAGCGGCTGGGTTTCATAACCGTAATCGAGAATTTCGTCTAAAGCCCGCACTGCTATATTGACGGCAGAACGAAAGGCACTTTTATTGAGATGTGGTGTTTCACTGAATTTTTCATCAATAAAATTATAAAGATTTATACTCATAAGATTGCATGAATTGTAGGCATTGCCGCCAAATTCGCCACACGGATTGGTTATTTCTATTTTGTAATCATCGTAACCGCTAAGAAGTGTATAGTCATTTAATCTATCGACAAATAATGCCCCGGGATCCCCCCAATCCCATTGAGTGCGACAATATTCATCAAAAAAGCTGGCAGCTTTGATTCTTTTCCTGATTTTTTCACCGGTACTTTTTACATCAAATTTTAATTCATATTCGGTGTCGTTTAGGACGGCCTGCATGAAATCATCCTTAAATAATATGGAGATATTCATTGAAGCTAATCGTTCATTGTCCTGTTTCATATGAAGAAATTCATAGATATCTGGATGGTCGCAGTTAAGTCCTACCATCATTGCACCACGACGGCCGTTTTGGCTGATTACTTCACCGGTAGAATCAAAGACTTTTAGAAATGATACGGAGCCTGTTGAAGTACGTGCAGCATTATTAACAATACTTTCTTTAGGGCGAAGGTTGCTTATATTTACACCAATGCCGCCTCCATAGGAAAAAATCCGTGCGATTTCAGTATTGATTTTGAAGATGGACTCTATATTATCTTCAGGTGAGGGAAGAATATAACAGTTGCTTAGACTTGCCTTAAATTTCCCTTTTGCACCTGCGGCATATAGTGTTCTTCCTGCCGGACATACAGAACCGTCTTCAAGATATTGGCGCATACTCTTTTGTATTGTCGGAGAAAATATTGAGGCTACACGGTCAATAAGAAGCTGAGGATCAGTTTCGCCAACATGATAGTATTTTGCTTTTAAGATGTTTTTGCCGATCTCGGTTTCATACCATTTTTCCAAAAAAATTCGCTTCTTTCTAAAAGATTCTTATATCAAGCGGATAAAAGGAATCGCCTGAGTTTTGTAAAATATAGCCACCCGACCATGAAGGAGAAATTCTGGAAGCAGGTGGCTGTCAGTCGAATATAACCAAATATTACTAGATAAATTTTTGCACTTGATAAGGATTATTATAATTTAAAATTACCTTAAACGCAACACAATTAAAAAAAAAACACTAAATACAGTATAGCAAATATAAAAAATAACTATATGTTGAATAAAAAAGGAAATATAGTATGTATTAATTGTCAACATATTGGTAAAGAATATAAAGTTTTTTCTCTGTAAATAACTAAACTTTAGCATCAATTTAAATAGTATTTGGTACGAATGCTTTGCTTAATTATTATTTACATCATCAGCTTTCTTCTGCTATACTATATAATACGTTGGATATGCAGTATATAACTGCATTAATCTTTAAATTTAAATAAATTTCAACTGCTATGTCATTTTGATGGCTTTATATACTGAAAGATAAGAGCTGGCTTAATGTGGCAGATAAAGAAAGAAGGAATAGTCATGGCGCAAAATGATTTACACCATATATGTAGTTTCTGCAAACGAGACATTAGAATTACCAGTCAGTATGATTTGCCGATTTTTGACCCGCAGACAGGATTTGCTATTTGTAAGGATTGTGTAAAAGAAATATATCAATTAATAAGTGATAATGAAGAGGAAAATGCAGAAGTCATTCGTCGGAAATTTATAAATGATTTAGATGGGGTATTAGATAAAAATAAACCGCATATTATAAAGAAATATCTTGATGAATATATTATAAACCAGGATCATGCAAAGAAAATTTTGGCAGTAGCTGTTTACAATCATTATAAAAGAATGAAATGCATGAATAAGGGCGATAATGTCGAGATTGAAAAATCAAATGTCATTATGATGGGTCCGTCAGGCTGTGGGAAGACCGCAATGCTTTCACATTTGGCAGAGCTGCTCGATATTCCGTTTGCTGTAACAGATGCATCAAGTTTGACTGAAGCTGGATTCGTTGGTGCGGATGTTGAAGTGGCAGTAAGAAATCTTTACTATGCAGCTGGTAAGGATGTTGAAAAGACGGAACACGGCATAATTTATTTGGATGAATTTGATAAAATAGCCAGAAAATCAGGAGAAAACAATTCTATAACAGCTGATCCCGGACATGAAGGTGTTCAGCAGGCACTGTTGAAAATGCTTGAAGGCAGTACGGTAGAATTTACGGCAAGAGGACAGCGTAAACATCCGGAAGCACCGACAACCAAGGTGGATACTACCAATATACTTTTCATTGTCGGCGGTGCTTTTGTAGGTATTGAAAAATTAATAGAAAAGCGTTTGAAAAAAGATGACTCAGCTATTGGTTTTGGTGCAAAGGTTAAAAATAAAAATAAAGAAACAAAATATGATGAACTCATCAGAAAAGTAACACCAGAAGATTTGATGAAGTTTGGTATAATTCCAGAAATAATCGGCAGACTGCCAATTATCTGTACTTTGGAAACCCTTGACGAAGATGCATTGCTGCGCATATTGACCGAACCGAAAAATGCACCGGTAAAACAGTACGAAAAACTGATGGCAGTCGATAATGTAGAACTTGAATTTACAGAAGATGCGCTGCGGGCAGTAGCTAGAAAAGCTATAGCCAGAAAGACAGGGGCGCGCAGCTTGAAGGGGATTCTTGAGGAAGCAATGCTTGATCTCATGTATGAATTACCAAAATCGAAACTTCATCGCAAGGTAACGATTACAGCTGAATGTATTGAAAAGAACGAACCGCCTAAGATAGAGATACTGAAAGATAATGGTATCAACAAAAGTAAGACAGCAGGTAAGAAAACCGTAAGCAAAAAAACCGTAAATAATAAAGCAGAGAACAATTTTGCGGGGTGAGCAATAAAATGATTAGACCCATTTTATTGCTGGGCAGTCATAACCTATACGATGTCAGTGTACCTGTCAGTAAAGATGAAGATATAGGGCAGATCGTAGAAGATTTGCGTGATACTTTACTTGATTGGCGCAGCAAGAATAATGCGGGGCGCGCGATAGCGGCTCCGCAGATTGGCATAGGAAAAAGGATTATCTATGTGGAGATTGATGAGCCATTAGTGTTTATCAATCCCCGTTTGGAATTTCCGACGGCGAAAATGATGGAAGTCTGGGATGACTGTATGTCTTTGCCGGGGCTTTACGTAAAAGTGCGACGCTACGAACAGTGCAATGTTTATTTTACTGATATGGATGGGAATCAAAAAGTCTTTTATCTACAAGGCAGTATGGCTGAACTTATGCAGCATGAATATGATCATCTTGAAGGAGTGCTTGCGACAATGCGGGCAATGGATTGTAAAGCCTTTCGGATGAAGAAAATTGAAGGCTAAGAGAACTAAAATTATACAATATAATGAATGAAGCAGTTGCTTGAAGAAAAGTTTTTTAGCTGGCCCCTTTATGGGGCCTTCTTGTGTTTTGCAATAATTGCTGCTAGGATAACGCGGGCAGTATCTATCTATATAATGGATAATATTCAGTGCGCAGGTTCAAACCGAATTTGCGTATCATAGTCATGTCCCTGTACCATACGCGGGCGTGATGCATTAAAGGCAGTATTGATAATGCTTCTTTGCGGGTCATATTCCGTTGTTTTGATGTCGGCAATATCAAGTACGGTATGGATCATGTCGTCGGTCATATAAGGTCTGTTCACAGCAAGTTTTATGGCTGCCCATTTTTGTGGATAGCTTTGTTTAAATTTATCTGAAGCCCACATAAGCATCGGCACTTCGAGCATATAATGGTTGGGATTTTCTTCTACGTGTCCGGAGAAGCTGCTGTTGTCATCGTAGACTGTTTCGCCATGGTCAGGTAGGTAGATAACAATAGCATTCATATCACGAAATTTATCAATGATGCCGCTGACTATATAGTCATTGTAATATAAGGCATTAGTATATTGCGCTAAAACAGTTTTTTTATCATCGGTTACATTGCGCGGAATGTCATCTTTGGTGAATTTTGAAAAACTGTAGGGGAAACGCTTGTAATAAAGACTATGCCCGCCCATCAGATGCAGTACATAAAAATTTTTATCGCCGGCTTGTTGTATTGCTGTATCGAGCATAGGAAACAGCGCTTCATCTAGTGTACCATAATCTTCGTGTGATTCGCGCATGTCAGTAAATTCGTGAACGGCACTGCGGTTGGCGTATAAGCGGGCAACGTTACCCCAGATACCGGAGCTTTCCTGGTTAGATAACCAGTGGGTTTTATAGCCGGCGGCATTCATCACATCAATCAGGTTATTATATTCATACCAAGGGCGGTCTGCTTCATAATTACAGAAGGTAAACAATTCCCTCAATACGCTGACAGTTGTAGAATGCGGACTGATGCAGTCAGTAAATATAGCCAATTCATTTTTTGCTGCCAATGCATCCAGGTTCGGTGTGTTGGCAAGCGGATAGCCGTAAAGATGCATATGGTTTCTATTGGTTGCTTCACCTAAAATAAAAACGATATTGGGAATAGTACTATCATTTTGCACGATATCATCTGTAGCAGACATCTCTTTATCAAGATTCTGGTAACTTTTTATGTCACCTACTGCTGTTTGGGCAGCAGCATAAACCCGCACAACAGGAATATCAAGTAAATTGCTTAAAATCAGTGGCTTGTAGAAAAAGAAGAGAGATAATCCGGCGGCACCGCCAATTAAGAGTAATGGTAAAACTGGATTTTTATATTTATATGTTTTAAAAGTGAGCTGGGAAAAAGTGGCTCGTTTCTGTAAAAAATAAGAAGCACTAAAAAATAGAAGTATATATATAAGCCAGTACCAGCTGACATACATTTTAAAGAATTCAACAGCTTCGTTGCGGTTGGTTTCCAAGATTGCCGTGATGATTCCAGGGCCTACAACTGCGCTGTAAGTATAGATGGAAAACAGTTCCATTAAGCATAAGAGTCCGCTTAAATAGGAGACGAAGGTAAATAGGCAGTGCCTGATAATGCGGCAGGGAATCACTGCTAACAAAAGAGTAAACAGCAGTACTGCTGCCAATAAGAATAAAGCATCAAGAAACATGGCCGCAAAATTTCCGGTTTGCCATAATGACCAAGCTACAGACAAATAATTAAAAATAAATAGGCTTATGATAAACCCTGTATGTTGGCCTAGTTTTTTTAAAATCGACATAGAAAAGTTTATGTTCAATGAATGCATTTTTTCTCCTAACATGGCTGTAAATAATTTTTGTATATTATAACATAAATGAGGGTATGGTGCGTGAAAAACGTGCTAGGAAAATAAGAACGAATGAGGAAAATAGGGAAGTTGTTTTTTACTTGATTTTATGATAACATAATGGCGTTGAATATGATAACTGTGATGAAAAAGAGAACACAAACGGATACGGTACAGAGAGAAAATCCTTAGGTTGGAAGATTTTTCCGTAAAAATTTGTTGTTGTAGCTTTGGAGCTTTTACGGTGAAACAAGTAGTCGTAAACGCGCAGCGCGGCGTTAGGCGTTTGAGCTTTGCCATTTGGCAAAGAAATTTAGGTGGTACCACGGAAGTACACTCTTTCGTCCTATTAAGGACGAAGGGGTTTTTTTATTATTAGGAGGGAATACATTGCAGGAAACAAACATTCCAAAAGTTTATGACCCACAGAGTTTTGAAAAAAAATGGTATAAATTTTGGGAAGACAATAAATTGTTCCATGCAGAAGTAGAGAAGGGGAAAAAGCCTTACAGTATTGTTATACCGCCACCAAATGTCACGGGACAGCTGCATATGGGACATGCGATGGACAATACGCTGCAAGATATCCTCATACGTTTCCATAGAATGAGGGGATATAATACTTTGTGGATGCCAGGCTGTGACCATGCGGGAATTGCCACGCAGGCAAAAGTTGATGCGGCACTCAGAGAAGAAGGCACTTCCCGACATGAGCTTGGTCGGAAAAAATTTGTAGAACGCGCGTGGCAATGGAAAGAAAAATTTGGCAGCCGTATAATGTATCAGCTGCGTTCCTTAGGTTCATCCTGTGATTGGGATAGAGAACGTTTTACAATGGATGAAGGCTGTTCCAAAGCTGTAAGGGAAGTTTTCGTTCGTTTGTATGAAGAAGGCCTTATTTATCAGGGAACACGTATTACAAACTGGTGCCCGCATTGCAATACAGCACTCAGCGACATTGAAGTGGAACATGAAACTGAAATGGGGCATTTGTACCATATCCGCTATCAGGTAGAAAACACGGATGAGTTTGTGGAAATTGCGACCACACGTCCCGAAACTATGTTTGGTGATACTGGTGTGGCTGTCCATCCTGATGATGAAAGATATAAGGCTTTAGTCGGGAAAACATTGATACTGCCTATTGTTGGCCGCCATATACCGCTTTTTGCCGATAGCTATGTAGACCCGCAGTTTGGGACAGGAGCTGTAAAAGTTACACCGGCACATGATCCCAATGACTTTGAAATGGGACAACGGCATGACCTTGAACAGATACTGGTAATGACCAACGATGGTCGGATGGCGGCAAATACAGGAAAATATGCAGGCATGGATCGTTATGAATGCCGTCGTTGTCTTGTCGAAGATCTGAAAGAACAAGGCTTTTTGGTGAAGATAGAGGAACATGAACATGCAGTCGGCCATTGCTCGCGGTGTAATACGACTGTTGAACCAATGGCTTCTAAACAATGGTTTGTAAAGATGGAATCACTGGCAAAACCGGCTATTGAGGCAGTGAAAAGCGGGAAAATAAAGTTTGTACCGGAACGGTTTACAAAGATTTATTGTAATTGGCTGGAAAATATACGGGATTGGTGTATTTCTCGCCAGCTTTGGTGGGGACACCAGATTCCTGCATGGTATTGTGATAGTTGCGGCAAAACAACAGTGTCGCGGGATGACATCACTGTCTGTCCTGTTTGCGGCAGCCATCAATTGCGCAGGGATGAAGACGTACTTGATACATGGTTCAGTTCCGGTCTTTGGCCGTTTGAAACGATGGGCTGGCCAGAAGAAACGGAAGAATTAAAACAATTTTATCCTACGAGCGTACTTGTTACCGGTTACGATATAATCTTTTTCTGGGTAGCGCGCATGGTCATGATGGGGTTAAAATTCGGTGGAGATATTCCGTTCAAACATGTATTCATACATGGACTGGTACGTGATTCACAAGGGCGCAAGATGAGTAAATCATTAGGAAACGGCATAGATCCTGTTGAAGTGATTGAAAAGTACGGCGCTGATACATTACGCTTTATGCTGATAACGGGAAACACACCGGGCAATGATATGCGCTTTTATTGGGAACGGGTTGAAAGTGCGCGTAATTTTGCTAATAAATTATGGAATGCTTCTCGTTTTATGCTGATGAATCTGGAAGGGTTTGATAAAACTTTTGTACCAGAAAAAGCACAATACAGCTTAGCCGACCAATGGATATTGAGTAGATATGCCCATACTGCCGAACTAGTCACAAAGAATTTAGAACATTTTGAGCTTGGTGAAGCCGCACGTTCTCTTTATGAATTTATTTGGAACGAGTTCTGCGATTGGTATATTGAATTGAGCAAAGCACGTCTTTATGATAAGGAAAATACAGCAGAAAGAAGGGTTGCCCAATATGTTCTGAGCTATGTCCTGGAACATACACTGAGATTACTGCATCCGTTTATGCCATTTATAACAGAAGAAATATGGCAGCATATACCGCATGAAGGCAAGAGCATTATGATTAGTTCATGGCCGGATAATGAAATGGCTAAGATAAATGATGTTGCTGAAAAGAATATGACAGCTGTTATGGAAACTATTAAGGCAATAAGAAATATACGCGCCCAAGTTAACGCAGCAACTGGTAAAAGAAGTGAAGTTATTCTTTATTTTGCTGACAGTAATATGCAAAAAACGTTCACGGATAATAAAGGTTACTTGGCTGCTTTAGCAGCAGCTGAACCAATGACAGTGTGGACAGATAAGTCATCTAGACCGGAAAATGCGATGACAGCTGTAGTCAGCGGCATAGAAATATATTTACCGATGGCAGGTCTTATTGATGTAGAGAAGGAAACAGTAAGGCTTACTAAGGAAATAACAAATCTCAATAAGGAAATCGAACGCCTTGCGAAGAAATTAACCAATGAAGGCTTTTTAGCCAAGGCTCCGTCTGAAGTTGTAGAAAAAGAGAAGGAGAAACAAAAAGGTTATGCTGATAAGAAGGCGGCAGTGGAAGAACGCTTGTCTTATTTAGCAACTTTGTGATAAAAAATGGATTATCAAGAAGCATTAACGTATCTCGATGAATTGAATAGGTTTGGTGTTAAGCTGGGGCTTGAAAGAATAGAGCGGTTATTGCAATTATTAGATGAACCACAGCTTAAATACAAGACTATCCATGTAACAGGGACGAACGGTAAAGGGTCTGTCTGTGCAATGGTCAGTGAAATTATTCATCAATCGGGAATAAAAACAGGATTGTATATTTCACCGCATTTGTTTTCTTATACGGAACGTATACAGATTGATGGCGTACCAGTAACGGAAGAAACATTCGCTAATTGTATAAGCGTCGTGAAGACCTTTGCTGACCAGATGGTCAGTGAAGGCATGGAATCGCCTACGCAGTTTGAAATATTGACGGCAGCGGCTTTTTTCTGTTTCGCTATTAATAATGTTGAATATGCTGTTATCGAAGTAGGGCTGGGCGGCCTTTTGGATTCGACAAATGTCATAGTTCCGGAGGTTTCCGTCATTACTAATATCGCTTTTGAACATGCTGATCTTTGTGGGGGTACACTTGAAGGTATCGCCCATCATAAGGCGGGGATAATTAAGGATGGAGTTCCTGTAGTTACTGATGTAAAGGGAATGACACTGGATATTTTGAATGAGGAAGCCGCTAAGAAAAATACAGATCTTTTTATCGAAGATGCTGATTTCCAGGCGCAATTTTTAAATTATGATGGCTGTAAGCAATATATATCTTTTTCTTCTAAAATTATTGGGGTAAAGGAAGAATTTGCCCTTAATCTTTTAGGGGAACATCAG
Source organism: Pectinatus cerevisiiphilus (assembly GCF_004341685.1). GTDB lineage: Bacteria > Bacillota > Negativicutes > Selenomonadales > Selenomonadaceae > Pectinatus > Pectinatus cerevisiiphilus. The sequence continues at coordinate 173,766 of NZ_SMAA01000004.1, read as the reverse complement.
GTGAGAAACGGCGCACTGGCAATAATGACAGCATATTTGCTGGCTAATGATGAACGACGCATCACGACAGAAGCAATGCGGTTGGCACTGGCAAATGTAAGATGGCCCGGCCGTTTTGAAAGATTTTATATAAATGGGAAAAGGATAATTATTGACGGTGCGCACAATCCGGCTGGCGCGCTTATGCTCAGACAAAATCTGGACAAATATTATCCTACAGAACAGCGTGTTTTTGTTCTCGGCATATTAAAAGATAAGGCCGTCAGCGTTATGCTAAAAACCTTATTGCGTCCTGAAGATATCGTTATTGCAACAGAACCAAATTCAGCACGTAAGGCTGACCCGGCAGAATGGGCGAAGGAATTGGACGTCAAATATGTGCAAGTAGAAAAAGACCGGCAGGCCGCTTTAGATAAAGCACTGGAATTGACGCAGGAAGAATGCCTGCTGTGTCTGGCAGGTTCACTTTATTTGATCGGCGAACTCAGACATGACCTGTGTCTGATGAAGAATAAGGAGCCGGGTAAAAATAAAGTTTAAATTTTAATAATAACATTATGCGATTATGCGCAGTCTTAAAAGATATTAAGAACTTGTAATATTTTAGGAGATATATGAATATTTTTAAGAGACATAAATACGCTCAGGACTCGGGTGTAATGATGTTTTATATGTTGCTTATAACGGTATTCCTTTTACCGTTCAGTGGTGATGCAGCCACATACACGTTATTCCTGGGCTGGTTTTTTTGTATAATGAAGGCATACTTTGGCGATTGGAAATGGATAAAGACACCTATCGATATACCTTTGGCAATTTTTGTATGCTTCGTGTTTTTTTCTATTATTAATTCGCCACAAAAAATGTTTAGCTTTTATAATGCGTATCATCTTATCGGTAAATATTTGTTGATATATTATCTGGCGGTGCAGAGCATCACCACTGAAAAACATATCAAAACAGTTTTTGTTGTTTTGGGAATCTCAGCAGTAATCGTTTTGCTTTATGGTTTTTTCCAATACTTTGTGGGTATCAATACTGCTGGTATGGATTGGACAGATACAAAAACTTTTCCAGAAGTAACGCGACGCATTTTTTCAACATGGGAAAATCCTAATTTATTGGCAGGATATCTAAATATAATTATGGCGTTGGCTTTTGGTACTTTTATATTTGCCGGAGGAAGAACAGTCAGAATAATAATTGGCAGTTTTTTGATATTGGCTGCAATCGGTTTAGGGCTCACTTATGCCAGGGGGGCTTATTTGAGCATTGTTATGGTAATAGCCGCATACGGAGTCTTTTGTAAAAGAAAAATTATTTTCCCGCTTGTTGTTTTGCTGGCAGGATTGATGTATATAGATACACCTCTATTTAACAGGATGACTTCTATTTTTACCACTATAGATACTTCCTCTGAGCTTAGGCTGGCATTGTGGGAAAGTACCATAGAAATGATATTGGACCATCCTTTGCTGGGAATAGGCTGGGGAGCATATTATTTTGTTTATCCGTCATATGATTTTTATATGCAGGGCAATTTTATAAAAGTTGTACATGCACATAATATGTACCTTAATATAGCGGCTGAGATAGGTCTTGTCGGTTTTGCTGCTTTTATAACATGCTTGGGCGGCAATATTTGGCGGGCTTTAAAAGTTTATAAACATTTGTCTACCAATTTCTTGCGCGGTGCATTGTTGGGCTGTGGTTTGGCGCTGACTGCCATAGCCTTTAATGGATTTACTGATTTTGTCTTGTTTAATACGCGACTGACAATGCTTTTTTGTACTGTAATGGCTGTGGAGGCGGCACTGCTGCGGCATCCATCGCTGCTTGCTATACAAAAGGAACTGCAAAGACGACGCATGGGTTTGGTTTCGCTGCCTGAGTTATCCGATGAGGAAATTCAGAAAAACAAAGCATATAATTTAAAGGATATTTGATTGGATTGAAGCTGGAAAGACATTTATGTTATTATGAAGTTAGAACTTGGCAATTGGGCACAGTATTTTTTACTGGGTCCAATTCGGCTGTAAAATTAAATAGGTACGGGAGAAGGCGAAAATAAATGAAAGATATATCAAAAGCTACGATAGACAGGCTGCCGTTATATCTAAGGGCACTGCGCATGTCTCAGGATGAAGGACTCGATGTTATTTCTTCTGAAGAGCTTGGCCGCAGGCTGGAGATAACACCCGAACAAATTCGTAAGGATTTGGCATCGTTTGGCCAGTTCGGCAAAAAAGGTGTCGGGTATTATGTGAATGAATTAAAACACAGTATCAGCAATATTTTAGGCTTGGATAATCACTGGAACATAGCTATTATCGGCATAGGCCATTTGGGATCGGCCTTGGCGAATTACCATAATTTTATTTCACTCGGTTTTAATTTAGTAGCTTTATTTGATCATGATTCATCAATTGTAGGTAAGACGGTAAACCATGTCAAAGTGACTGATATTGATGTACTGGAGCAGACCATAAAAGATCTAAATATTCATATCGGCATTATTACGGTGCCGGGACAGTTTGCCCAGGAAGTGGCAAACCGGCTGGTGAAATCAAAAATTAAGGGAATATGGAACTTCGCACCGATCAGGATGAAAGTACCAGATGACATGCACATAGTAAATGAAGACTTATCCATCGGGCTTTCTTGTTTGTCATACCATATCACGAGAAAACCGCGCTGAAGATAAACGCAGATATTGTTTAGACATGAGAAGCGCATGAAATGGAATGCATATTTTTATTACGGCTGGAATGTAATTTCGCTGGACCTTATGAAAGATAAATTTTCCGCGTATTTTAGAAGATGTTTGCAAATAATATCAAACGATTACTTTAACTCATAATTTTTAAAGAAATTACATAAACTGGTCAATAAATAAATTATATTATACGATTTTCGCAGGGACGATGTGAAAACATTAAAAGTATCAGTACCACCATGCTGTGTTAATAGAAAATAAAGCACTGGATACAGGCAGTGCAGCGTTTTACTATTATGTAAAATTTTTCACAAATATATACAATTTGGGTTTGTTTTTTGGCTAAATTGCTTGACGCGTTCAATATCTGGTGGTATTCTAACAATTGTAGAAATATGGTCGTTTTGCTATGTAATTCACTATAAATGAGGTGAATAATTACTATTGGCTTTGATTATAGTTGAAAATGAGCTAGAGGCCATATATGACGTCATCGGCAGTCAGTTTTGCCGGTAGTTTAATAATATAAAAATTTATAGTTATTGATTCATGGGGAGGAGAATATTTAATGGTTGACATTCTCGATCGCGTACGCAATAAGGAATTGCGGTCTAAGATCGTTAGTGCCGAAGAAGCTGCTGCCTACATCAAACCCGGAATGAATGTAGCTACCAGTGGTTTTACTCCGTCAGGTTATGTTAAAGCTGTTCCAACGGCCCTTGCTAAACGTATGGAAAAAGAACCGTTTAAGATTAACTTGTGGACAGGTGCTTCTACGGGTGTTGAAGAAGACGGTGCTTTGGCAAAAGTGAATGGTATTGCTAAGCGCATGCCGTATCAGACAAATAAAGAACTTAGAAACCGCATAAACAGTGGTGATGTAGACTATTTGGATATGCATTTGAGTGAATCTGCACAGTTCGCAAGATATGGTTATATGGGCGGTGGCGTCGATGTAGCTATTGTCGAAGCATGTGCGATAACAGAAGAAGGTAACATTATTCCTACAACTTCGTTGGGAAATGCTGCTTCTTATGTACAGCAGGCTGATGTGGTTATTGTAGAAGTAAATGCTACGCAGCCGCTTGAACTTGAAGGAATGCATGATGTTTATGTACCACTTGATCCTCCGCATCGTTTACCGATTCCTATTGTCAAACCTAATGATCGCATAGGTACTCCTTATATACCGTGTAATCCAGATAAAATTAAATTTATCGTGCCATGTGATGTAAAAGATCATACTCGTCCGTTAGGCGAAATTGATGATAATTCTAAACATATGTCACATTTCATTATCGATTTACTCGACAATGAAATTAAAGAAGGGCGTATGCCTGCAAATTTGTTGCCGCTCCAATCCGGTGTAGGCAATGTGGCTAACGCTGTTATCCATGGATTCGTTGAATCCGACCTTAAAGACTTGTCGGTTTATACTGAAGTAATTCAGGATGGGATGTTTGACCTTATTGATGCAGGTAAATTAAGCTTTGCGTCAGGAACAGCATTATCTCCATCACCGGAAGGTCTGGAACGTTTCTATAAGAATATAAAAGAATATAGAAAACATCTTGTACTTCGTCCAGAAGAAATATCGAACAGTCCAGAAGTAGCACGCCGCATAGGCGTTATCGCTATGAATACAGCTATTGAATGTGATATTTACGGCAACGTAAATTCCACACATATCATGGGCAGTAAAATGATGAATGGTATTGGCGGCTCGGGTGATTTTGCCCGTAATGCATATCTCACTATCTTCTGCACCGGTTCAACGGCAAAGGGTGGGAAAATATCATCAATCGTACCGTTCTGTTCACATATTGACCATACTGAACACGATGTTGACATTATTGTTACCGAACAGGGGCTGGCTGATCTGCGCGGGCTTTCGCCACGCAAACGTGCAAGAGTTGTCATTGAAAAATGCGCGCATCCAGATTTCAAACCTATGCTTCTTGATTATTTTGAAAGAGCTGATGCGGCTACTAAGCACGCACAGACACCTCATCTGCTGAATGAGGCTTTGTCATGGCATCAAAGATTTTTAGAAACAGGGACTATGAAAAAATAGCTGAAATACAAAAACTGACGATTTTGGTTTATAGATCGGATAATTAAAAAGTCCTCTATATATAAATCCGAGTAAATAAAAATCCAGGAGGAAAAATAACTATGAGCACTGAAAAAGAAAAGATTCAAGCTGAATTAGATCAGTATAATGTCAACGTAGAAAAGGCAATAGGAAGGTTCCCAGAACGTAAAAATCTTCCTGAACAGCGCCTTTATACTCCGCTCGATATCAAAGATACCGATTATGCCGATGAAATCGGCTTCCCAGGGGTATATCCTTATACACGCGGTGTTCAACCTACCATGTACCGTGGCCGTTTCTGGACTATGCGTATGTATGCAGGTTTTTCCACAGCTGAAGAATCAAATAAACGTTATCGTTATTTGATTGAATCCGGTGCGTCGGGACTTTCTTGCGCATTCGATTTACCTACACAGATCGGTTATGACTCTGATGATCCTATTTCTGAAGGTGAAGTAGGTAAAGTCGGTGTTGCTATTGACTCACTTGCTGATATGGAAGTTCTTTTCGATAAAATAGATCTTGGTAAAGTTTCTACATCAATGACAATTAATGCGCCGGCATCAGTTTTGCTGGCAATGTATATCGCTGTTGCAGAAAAAAGAGGAGCAACTCCTGACCAACTTAAAGGTACCATTCAAAATGATATACTGAAAGAATATTCAGCCCGTGGTACTTACATTTTCCCGCCTCGTCCATCAATGCGTCTTATAACTAACATCTTTGAATATTGTTCGAAAAATGTACCTAAGTGGAATACAATCTCCATTTCTGGTTATCATATCCGTGAAGCAGGTTCTACAGCTGCTCAGGAAATCGCTTTTACCATCAGTGACGGTATAGCTTATGTTGAAGCTGCTATTAAGGCTGGCCTTGATGTAGATGCTTTTGCCGGACGTCTTTCCTTCTTCTGGAATGCACATAACAACCTTTTGGAAGAAGTTGCTAAGTTCCGTGCTTCTCGTCGTATTTGGGCGAAAATCATGAAGGAACGTTTCCATGCTAAAAACCCGAAATCTATGAAGCTGCGTTTCCATACACAAACAGCAGGTTCTATGCTGACTGCACAGCAGCCTAATAATAATATTGTCCGTGTTGCTCTTCAGACAGCAGCAGCTGTAATGGGCGGCACACAATCTCTGCATACAAATTCACGTGATGAAGCTTTGGCTTTGCCTACTGAAGAATCAGTTATGGTAGCACTTCGTACCCAGCAAATTGTCGCATATGAAAGTGGATTGGCTGATGTTATAGATCCGCTTGCAGGTTCTTATTATGTTGAAGCAATGACCAATAAAATTGAAGCAGAAGTATGGGATTACATCAAGAAAATTGATGAAATCGGTGGTGCTGTTGCGGCAATTGAAAAAGGTTATATTCAAAAAGAAATTCAGGACAGCGCTTATAAATGGCAGATGGATGTTGAATCCGGTGCTAAAACTATTGTCGGTGTCAATAAGTTCCAGATTAAAGAAGAACCTGTCAAAGGCCTCTTAAGAGTAGATGCTTCTGTTGGTGAAAGACAGAAACGTAAACTTGCTGAAATGAAAGCAAAACGTGATAATGACGCGGTTAAGAAAACTTTGGCTGATCTGGAAACTGCATGTAAAGATGCAAATGAAAATCTTATGCCTCATATTCTTAATGCGGTTAGAACCTATGCTACACTTGGTGAAATTTGCGGCGTAATGCGTAAAGTATTTGGTGAATACGAAGCACATACAAATTTATAATATAGAGATTGTCGGAGGGACTAATGATGGAAAAACGTATTAGAGTATTAGTTGCGAAACCTGGACTTGACGGACATGACCGTGGCGCTAAAGTCGTAGCTCGCGCACTTCGTGATGCTGGTTTTGAAGTTATATATACAGGTCTTCGTCAGACACCTGAACAAATTGCTGAAGCTGCACTTCAGGAAGATGTCAATGTAATTGCTATGAGTATATTATCAGGAGCACATATGCATCTTTTCCCGAGAGTTGTAGAACTTGTTCGTGAAAAAGGCATGAAAGATGTTCTTGTTGTCGGCGGTGGTGTTATTCCTGAAAGTGATATTCCTGCTCTTAAAAAAGCTGGTATAGCTGAAGTCTTCACACCTGGTACAAAAACTAGTGATATTGTTGAATTCATTAAAGCACACGTAAAATAAAAATATTGTAGTATCTTGCCCTCTTGGTTTTATTGAGAGGGCAAGATGTCTATACATGCTCGATTTTAGCAAATTATTCGCTGGCAAAATAAGAAAATTTTGCCTGTGCTATAGAGGATAATTCAGAAATTTGGGATAAGATTCTATTGAAATGGCAACTTTCATTCACATCAAAGGTGGTTCTTAGGTATGGATATAGTAAAAGAACTTTTAGGTGGATCCAGGCTGGCTTTATCCCGTACTATTACGGCTATAGAGAATGAACATGAAAATGCCTCATCCATTATGAGAGAGCTCTATCATCACACGGGGCACGCCTTTGTCCTTGGCATTACCGGGCCTCCGGGTGCGGGAAAATCAACTATGACAGACAAACTTGCAAGAGCATACCGTAATATGGGAAAGACCGTCGGCATAATTGCTGTCGATCCTACTAGTCCTTTTTCCGGTGGAGCTATTTTGGGTGACCGTATAAGAATGAATGGACTTACACTTGATGAAGGTGTTTTCATTCGCAGTATGGGAACTCGTGGCAGCCTTGGCGGGTTATCACATAAAACAGCGGATGCTGTAAAAGCACTTGATGCTTTTGGCAAAGATATTATTTTTGTTGAAACTGTTGGTGTTGGACAATCAGAAGTCGATATCGTTAAAGCAGCTGATACCACTATTGTTGTGCTTATACCAGGAATGGGTGACGATATTCAGGCTATAAAAGCAGGAATATTAGAGATTGGCGATGTGTTTGCCATCAATAAGGCAGACCATGATGGAGCAGATAAACTGCAAGCTGAACTCAATATGATGCTTGATCTTGATGGTCTAAAATTTGATTGGCGTCCTCCTATACAAAAAGTTGTTGCAAATCAGGGCGAAGGAATTGATGACCTCGTAAAGCTTATTGAAAAGCATTATGCTTATATAAGCAAAACAGGTAAATTAGCACAGAGACGTCATGACAGGACTAAAACAGAACTTTTGGAACTGCTCAATTCGTCGATAGGTACGTATGTCACAAAACATATTGTAGATACAGGTAGAATTAACAAGTGTCTGCAAGATATTGAAGCACATCGAAATGATCCTTATACTATAGTCCATCAATTGATGGACGAATTGTTAAAATAAATAATAAACAAAGTTTATTAGGAGGTTATACAATGTTTAAAGTTGAATGTGTAGATCATATTGGTATTGCGGTACCAGATTTAAAAGAAGCAAAGAAATTTTATACTGATGTCCTTGGTTTAAAATGCACCGGTGAAGAAGAAGTTGCTGAACAAAAAGTTAAGACAGCTTTTATTCCTACAGGTGAAGCAGAAGTAGAACTGCTTGAATCAACCTCACCAGATGGCCCTATTGCTAAATTTATTGCTAAAAATGGCGGACGCCAGGGAATACAGCACGTAGCTCTTCGTGTTGACAATATTGAAAATGCTATCGCTGACCTTAAAGCTAAAGGTGTACGCATGATTGATGAAAAACCTCGTTATGGTGCAGGCGGATCTTCTATTGCTTTTATTCATCCGAAAGCAAGCGGCGTATTGCTCGAACTTTGTCAGCGTAAAAAATAATTTTTACTAAGAACCAATTAAGGTCTTAGTTGTTTTTGTTCCCATCCCGGTTGAATTAAATTAATGTACAAAATGCTTGGCTGGCGGCGTTTATGGTGCATGCAGATGTAGACCGGGGAGGGTGCTCTATACAGCAAAGAGAATTGATATTTTATCTTTGAAAAACCAGCTTTTGAGATAAATTATGGGGAGGTATAATTTTGACCACAGTTCAGGAAAAAATCGATCTTATGAGATCGAAAAGTGAACATAATATGCAAGGCGGCGGGCCAAAACGTGTTGCCAAACAGCATGCTAAAGGTAAATTGACAGCTCGTGAACGTATTGGATTATTGTTTGATGAAGGAACCTTCGTTGAACTTGACCAATTCGTAAAGCACCGTTGCACCAATTTTGGTCAGGAAAAGAAAGATCTTCCTTGTGAAGGTGTTATTACCGGTTACGGTACGATTGATGGCCGTCTGGTTTATGCTTTTGCACAGGACTTCACCGTTGAAGGTGGTTCCCTCGGTGAAATGCACGCAAAGAAAATATGGAAAGTTCAGGATATGGCCATGAAGATGGGCGCCCCTATAATCGGCATTAACGATTCAGGCGGAGCACGTATCCAGGAAGCTGTAGACGCATTGAGCGGTTATGGCGGAATCTTCCTTAGAAATACATTGGCATCAGGTGTAATTCCACAGATATCTGTAATAATGGGACCTTGTGCTGGTGGTGCAGTTTATTCTCCAGCTTTGACAGATTTCATTTACATGGTAAAAAATACCAGCCAGATGTTTATAACCGGTCCTGCTGTTATAAAATCAGTTACAGCTGAAGAAGTAACTGCTGAACAGCTCGGTGGTGCTATGACGCATAACAGCACATCCGGGGTTGCTCATTTTGCAGCTGATACAGAAGAAGATTGCTTACAGCAAATCCGTTATTTGTTAAGCTTTTTACCAAGTAACAATATGGATGATGCACCGCATGTAGATACGGGTGATGATCCTTCCCGTATGGATGACGGACTTAATACAGTAATTCCAGATAATCCTAACATGCCGTATGATATGAAAGACGTTATCCGTATGTTGGTTGATAATGGCGAATTTTATGAAGCACAGGAACATTTTGCGAGAAATATTATTACCTGCTTCGCTCATTTTGATGGACGCAGTGTAGGTATTATTGCCAATCAGCCAAACATAATGGCAGGTTGTCTTGATATTAACGCTTCTGATAAATCTTCAAGATTTATTCGTTTTTGTGATGCTTTTAATATTCCTATCGTTAACCTTGTTGACGTTCCGGGATTTTTACCAGGAACTGATCAGGAATACGGTGGTATTATCCGTCATGGTGCAAAAATGCTGTATGCTTACAGTGAAGCATCCGTACCTAAGATTACAGTAATCACACGTAAAGCATATGGTGGTTCTTATTTGGCTATGTGTTCCCGTGATTTAGGGGCTGACCAAGTAATGGCTTGGCCTACTTCTGAAATAGCTGTAATGGGACCTGCTGGTGCGGCTAATATCATTTTCCGCAGAGATCCAGATGTAAAACAAAAAACAGCTGAATATATAGAAGAATTTGCTACACCTTATAAAGCTGCTGAACGTGGTTATGTTGATATGGTAATAGAACCACGGGAAACGAGACCACGCATTATTACAGCACTGAATATGCTGGTTAACAAGCGCGAAGATCGTCCAGCTAAAAAACATGGTAATGTACCATTATGATAAAGAGGTATGCAATCGATGGAAAAAAATAATAAAGTTAGCGAAGAAGTTGTTGCTGCCATTACCGCAGCTCTTGAAGCTGCCTTGGGCAGAAAAGTTAGGGCTATTAGCATTAAACGCCATGAAGGTTGGATTATGGCAGCCCGTCGCGATGCAGTCTGAGTTCTTAGATGAATTATTGTAAATAAAAAGAAATACGTTTATGGAGGAATATCTTGTGAAAAAATTTAACGTAACTGTGAATGGTAATTCTTATGAAGTAGAAATTGAAGAAGTAAAAAGTGCTGCCGTTGCAGCACCAGCTCCTAAAGCAGCACCTGCTGTTTCTGCACCAGCACCTAAAGCCGCAGCTCCTGCAGCTCCAGCCGCAGCACCTGTAGGTGGTACAACCATAGCAGCTCCAATGCCTGGTAAAATCACTAAAGTTGTAGCTTCTGTAGGACAGGCTGTTAAAGCTGGCGATGTTGTACTTATCCTTGAAGCTATGAAAATGCAGAATGAAATCACAGCACCTGCAGCTGGTACAGTTAAAGCAGTTAACGTTGAAGTTGGTAAAAGCGTTAAAGCTGGCGAAGCAATGGTTATTCTCGGCTGATTTCGTTGCTGAAATAATTTAAAAATAAGATTCTTATTAATAGAATTTTGTTTGTCCCCAAGTAATTAAAATAGAGTTCCTTCCGTTGTATAACGGAAGGAACTCTATTTTTGTTATGTGTCAGTAATTACTAGAATTACTGTTTTTTCACTTTGTACCATGCTGCATACATCGTTGGTAGTATGAGCAATGTGAGTATAGTGGCTACCAATAAACCACTGGCGATAGCGACGGCCATAGGTCCCCAGAAAGTACTGGACATGAGGGGCAGCATCCCCAGAATAGCTGCTGCCGCAGTAAGCATGATCGGGCGAAAACGAAGGATGGCAGAGTCGATGATAGCATCCCATGGTGTTTCACCAGCGGCGATATGTTTTTGGATTTGATCAATAAGGATGACAGAATTTCTTATGATCATACCACTTAAGGCTAGTATACCCAGCTGTGCAACAAACCCCATAGCTTTATCCAGCAAAATCATACCGAAGCTTACACCTATTAAACCTAGCGGGGCAGTGAGCAAGGTCAGTATCACAAGCTTGCCGTTCCGGAGCTGGATCATCAGCAGTGTCATGATGACAAAGATCATAGCGGGAAGGGGAACTAGGAGAAATTGGACGGCATCGTTGCTGTCGGAAAGCGATCCACCGGCTTCTATGCTATAACCAAGCGGTAATGAGTCACGTAGTGATTTTGTGGCATTATAAGCTTTTTGGGCGGCATCGTTGGCAGTGCCTTCTTTAATATTGGCTTCAACTGTGATGGTAGGCTGCAAATTGCGGCGCCATATGAGTCCATCTTCAGCATCATAACTGATCTTTGCTATTTGCTGTAAAGGAACATAGCCAGCAGCACCAAGATAGACAGGAAGGTTCTTTATGTCAGCGAGGCTGTGCCGGTCGCTGTCATTCATGCGGAGCATGATATCTATAGTTCTGTCACCTGCATAATATTGGGCAGCCGATGCACCAGAAATTTCGGTGTAAAGCATTTGTGCCACAGACTGGCCGGATATTCCCATTGCACGTAATTTATCTTGGTCAAGCGCCAGATGCATGGTTTTGTTCTTTTCATTCCAGTCAAAATGGACGTCTTCATTATTGCTGTCGGCGGCAACAATATCTGCTACTTTACCTGCGATACCGCGCACTTTGTCTTCGTCATAACCGGATACGCGGAGCATTATAGGGTAATCGGCTGGCGGCCCGGTCTGGATGAATTTGACATTACCCTGTACATTTGGATAATTATCAGCTAATTCTTTATTGATTGTTTCTGCCAACTGTTCACGTGTGTCAACGTCCTTGGCAACAATGACGAATTGGCTGTAATTATCAGCTGGCAGCTGCGGGTCTGTAGTCAGGACAAAGCGAGGGGCTCCTTCGCCGACATAATAGGAAAAGTTTTTAATATTGTCTGTTTGCGTGTTTAAGAAGGTGGCAAATTTATTTGCAGTGTCTTCAGAGGCTTTTAAGGATGATCCTTCTGGCAGCTGCATTTCCACAATTATCTCTGGCCGCAGGGAAGGCGGGAAAAATTCCTGGCGAATAAAGCGCAGAGAAAAAATAGAAAGGGCAAATATACATATAGTTACGCCGAGAACAGGTTTTTTGTGTTGTAGGCACCAGGTAAGAATTTTACGGAAAAGTGAATAAAATTTATTTTGGTATGGTGCAGTTTTCCCTGTGCCATTGGTCGGTGGTTTAACACGTATGAGATGATAACCGAATAGTGGGGCAACCATTACGGAGACAAGCCATGAAATGAGTAAGGCAATGCTTATTACCGGGAAAAGACTTTTGCAAAATTCGGAAGCCATTCCTTTGGCAAAAGCAACTGGGATAAAACCAGCGCAGGTAATCAGTGTACCGGTAAGCATCGGCTTGGCCGTGGCCTCGAATGCATAACAGGCAGCTTTAAAGCGGTCAAGTCCCTCTTCAAGTTTGACACTCATCATTTCCACAGCAATTATCGCATCATCAACAAGCAGTCCCAATGCAATAATAAGCGAACCTAAAGACACCTTTTGCAGGTCGATGCCAAATATATACATCATCACGAAAACACCAGCCAGTACCAGCGGTATACATCCGGCTACAACAAGACCGGTACGCAGGCCGAGACTTAAGAAACTGACGGCAAGAATGATGATAATCGCTTCGCGTAGTGTATTTACAAATTCCCCTATAGATTCTTTAACGACAGTCGGTTGGTCGGAAACTTGATTGATTTCAAGACCGAGAGGCATATCCGCCTTTATTTTTTCCAACATAGTATTGAGGTTATTACCAAGCGTGAGGATATTGCCACCTGGTTCCATTGATACAGCAATGCCAATTGCCGGTTTTCCGTTGAAGAACATTTTAGGGTCAGCCGGATCTGCATAGCGACGATCAATTTTAGCAATATCTCCTAAGCGGAATATTTTTCCATTGGCATTGACGGGTAGGTTTTTGATATCATCAAGGTTATCAAATATCCCGCTAAAACGAAGATAAACATTATCAGAAGATGTTTCAATCATGCCAGAGGGCGTGATTTCATTTTGTGTTTTTATCGCGTTAGCAATAGTCTGTGGGCTTATACCAAGCTCAGCAAGTTTTACATTGCTTACTTCTATATAAACCTTTTCTGTCTGTACGCCGAGCAGTTCTACCTTTTGGACACTGGAAATACCAAGGAGAAGACGCCGTATCCGTTCAGCATGCTGGCGCAGTTCTTCGTAAGAGTATCCATCACCGCTGACAGTATAAACAGAGCCAAAAACATCATCAAAACGGTCATTGTAAAAAGGACCGTAAACACCTTCAGGAAGGTATTGTTTTTCGTCTTCGCACAGATTGCGGACTTCTTTCCAAGTATCACGTATTTTGGAATTGTCGACATCTTGGCGAAGCGTTACATAGATAATTGATAGGCCGGGGCGAGAGGAACTTTTTAAATAATCAAGACCGGGTGTATCTTGTAGTTTTTCTTCAAGCTTATCGGTCACTTGTTCTTCCATTTGTTTGGCAGTAGCTCCTGGCCAGCTGACTGAAACAACCATTTCTCTTATGGTAAAGTCAGGGTCTTCCATGCGTCCCAGTTTGCTATAAGAAAAAATACCGGCAATGATAACGACAATGATAAAATACCAAACTAAGTCCTTATTTTTTAAAGATAATTCAGTAAGGTTTCTCATGAATTATCACCTTCCGTACTATCATCAAGTCGGACTTTCTGGCCATCACGCAGCTTTTGCACACCTGCTGTTACGACAACATCACCTTTATCCAGTCCAGACACTTTTACATGGTTTTCATCGAAAGTGGAAACCTGTACTTCTTTTAAGGCTACTGTGTTATCATCAGCTACAATCCATACTTCTGGTGTATCACCTGTTTGGTATATGGCGGAAAGTGGTAATAAGTAAGTGTTTTGGTCAGCGGAAGTTGAAGAACAGAGAACACTTGCCGTCATGCCAAGTTTCAATTCAGCAGGTGGCTGGGGAAGGGAAATCCTGACACGGTAAGTGCGTGCTGTTGGGTCTGCCATTGGTGATATTTCACGAATTATACCATCAACTGTGGAATCAGCAAGGGCCCAAAAAGAAACCGTTACGTGCATTCCTTGGCTGAGAGATTTGATATCATTTTCAGGAACATTTATTTCTACTTCCAGCTCATTCGTTTGGACGAGAGTCATCACCGTTTGTCCAGCGGTAACAACCTGTCCTGCTTCTGCATTGATTGTAGAAATGACACCGTCGGCATTAGCCATAAGATTTGTATAGGATAATGAATTGCGGTCTTGCAGAGTATGGGCAGTTGCCTGCTGATAAGCCGATAGAGCAGAGTCGTAAGCTGTTTGATATTGATCAAGTGAAGCTTGGGGTATAGCATCCTGTGCATACAGCTGTTGATAACGCGTGAGATTTGCCTTTGCCAGCTGCAATTCAGCATAGGCAGCTTCTGTTTGGGCTTCGCTTTGATTAACTTGCTGGACGATGTCTTTGCTGTCTATTGTCATTAATACGTCACCGGCATGGACAAAATCTCCGGCTTGGACAGCACGCTGTAAAATTTTTCCGCCCACTTGGAATGATAAATTAGTTTCGTAACGCCCATGCACAGAACCTGCATAAGTGGCGGAATCTGTATCATTATCCGCAGCTATTTTTTGAGTCTTTACCAATGGTGCAGTGGATGCAGGTTCTTCTTTTTTCCCACAACCTGCAATCAAGAGAACCGTTATTAATCCCAGACACAAAAATTTGATGACGCAGCTTTTCATGAAATTCCCCCTATGTTAAATTAATAAGTGCCAGATAAAAAGCGTTTGTTTTCAAGTAAGGTATAAAATATTCGTCAATTTGCATAAGTATATCATACATTTAATATGTAAAGCTTTAATAAAATAAATACCTTCATACTAAATTATATAATAATATTATACTAGATTGTACAAGATACTAAAAGGAAATTGACTTATTATGATATAAATGGAAAGGATAGTTGCAAAAAAATGCCCTGCAAAACAGATTCTTGAACTGTGCCCTCCATAAGTTAGACTTCAAAAGCTAGCTTATGGGAGGCGGTTCATCTCCTATCTGCGTCACAGGGTGTTTTTTAGCATCTATTGTAAAAATCACTTTCTTAAGCGGCAATCTTTTTTCTTTATATGGTTTTGTAGCCATTCTACCAAGAAACCAAGAAGATCTATAATACTGTCTTTTTGGTTGGCATCAATTTTTTCTAAATTTATGGAGTTTAATTTTTCAACAAATTTCATGTGTTCAATTTTATGGCTGAAGCGGTGAAGATATTGAATACTTTCCATATATTTCTCTTCGTCAGCAAAGTGGATAATCGTATATTCCCGTAATTCGACAACGAGATTTAGGATGCGGTCATATTTATCATTGATAAAATTATTGGTCAAAAGGTCATAGGCTTCATTAGCAATGTCGAATAGCTTTTTGTGCTCCTGGTCGATGAATTCTATTCCGGTTAGATAATCATCAGTAAATTCATAATGCATGAATGAAAACTCCTTTTCCTAGTAGTGAATATTTTCTATATTATCATAAATTACGGTAAAAAGTAATATTTTTTATTGACAGTAAATTTAATTAAAGTAGTTTAATTATCAGTTTTAATATCATATTGTACAAATATAGTGTAACAAAGTTCCCATATATAATAAAAAGATAAACTTCAATTAAAAAAATAAGGAATTAGCTATAATCAATTATATCTACCTGTTTGGTAATATTGATATTGAAGATTTTGTTGTGGAAATTGACAAGTTTTGTAAAAAAGATGTTGTTTATGTAATTTACCATAAAATATTGTAAAAAAATATTCAGTAAATACAGGGCTAAACAATGTTTTTTTTGTAATTGGCATGAGATTTGCTCTATTTAGCATTAGCTTTACAAAATAAAAGAAGAGGATGAATGAATTATGAGTAAAAAAGTAAAAATTCTTTGTTGTTGCGGTGCGGGAATATGTACGTCAAATTATTTAAGGGAAGAAATTGAAGATCGTTTAAAAGAAGAAGGTTTGAGTAAAGATGTTAGCGTTACTTTATGCAGAGTTACAGATGTAGAAGAAACTCTTGCCAGTGGTAATATGGATTTGCTCGTTACTACTGTAGAAATGAATGGTGATTATTCTGTGCCTATGATTAGGGCGTTAGGTGTTATGTTAGATGACGCTGCAGCTAAAAAAGCATTAGATGAAATTATGGATAATGTCAAAAAAATTATGAAGGAATAAGATGAATAAGTAAATAGACAGAGGTGATGAGTATGGATTTTATAGGAATTATTACAAAAGGATTATCCACATTCTTTGGTTTTGATTCATCAGTCACAATAGTCGGAATAATCCTTATCGTTTCAATACTAGTACGCGTTGAATTTAAGAAAGCTATTTTAGGTGCTTTAAAAGTATCTATCGGGTTGACAGGTTTATTTTTAGTAGTGAATCTTATTCAAACAGCTATGGTTCAGCCTATTCTTAATATTATTTCTTTGTACGGAATAAATAAGAGTGTAGTTGATATAGGCTGGGGTTGTCTGGGCTATGCCTTTGGTAATACTTATGGATATTTCGGGGTACTGGTATTTCTTATCTTGAATATCTTCCTAGTATCTATTCGTTTTACACAGACATTATATGTGGATGTATTTAATACATGGCGTGCCATGCTGCTCGCTGGTATGGTAGGAGTAGTAAGTGGTAACTTCTGGATAGCCACTGTAGCTGTTGTAGTTTTTTTGATAATAGATGTGAAAGCTGCGGATATTGCGGCACCTTATATAGAAAAAATCAATAATTTTCCACCAGGCGGATCATGGCCGCATGGTACACATTTTTCTTTTCAGGCATGTATAGCTATTCCTATTGAATGGGTATTGAAGAGAATACCGGTGATTAAAGATGCTACTTTTAACGCTGAAACTATACAGGAAAAATTTGGTGTATTGGGTGAAACTACTGTTATGGGGGCAGTGCTGGGAATATTAATTGGACTCTTTAGCCAAATAGGGATTATGGCTTCCCTGCTCTTAGGTGTAAAAATGGCTGCCGCTTTTCTTTTACTGCCAAGAATGGCATCTATTCTTGTTGAAGGTTGGTTTCCTATCATCAAAGCAGCAAGAAAGATATTAGTAAGCAAAATGCATCGTGATGATGTCAGAATAGCACTTGATTGTTCTACAGTTATTGGCCATTCGGCAGTAGTACCGACAACGTTAATTATGTATCCATTAGCTTTGATAATTTCAGTTTTATTGCCGGGAAATCAAATGATTGCTTCGGTAAGTTTAATTATCGTCCTTTGGGAAAGTGCTGCTGTTAATGCAATTACTGAAGGAAATATTTTGCATAATATTATCATTTTGTCAATCATTGTTGCACTATTCTGCTGGGGTGCTACTTTGATGGCCGGACCAATGACCCAATTAGCAGGCAGCTTAGGATATGATGCATCAAAAGGAGCTCTGTCCGCATGGGATGCTACTGGTACGCCAGCATTGGTTATAGTTTATAAAGTGTTCTCATGGATATTTGGTTTTTAAACGTTTAAGGGGATGGAGAATATGGGTAACGTAGGCAAGACAGAAGATATATTTTATGATGCAGCAATATTAAATGAAGTAAAAACAAAGGAAGAAGTAATCTCTCTTCTGGCCAAAGATCTATTTGAAAAAGGATACGTAAATGAAGCTTATTGTAAGGCTACGCTGGATCGTGAAGATAATTACCCAACTGGTTTAGCGACAAAACCGATAGGTATTGCAGTCCCACATTCTAATCCGGAAAATGTCTTAAAAGAAGCTATTGTGGTAGCTGTGCTGCCCCAGGTAGTAAAGTTTGCGGAAATGGGCAACAATAGTTCACAGATAGATGTAGGCATAGTTTTCATGCTGGCATTGAAAGGTGAAAATAATCATTTGAATTATTTAAAAAATATAGTTAATTATTTCAAGCAACAGCAAAATGTAATCAGTTTTCATGCGCTTAGATCAAAGATGCAGATGCGAGAAATATTTTTGAAGGATATATTGCAAATACAACAATAGCTTAATGATGCAGATATAAGAACAGTGCATATAATCAATTAGTTAGTCTTTTGGTCCATCTATTAATGTTTGTTGTTTATGAAAGGATTTACTTAAATGAAAGTCATCGGAATAGGAGATTTGCTTATACCCGCACAGTATATAAAAGCAGGTTTTGCTATTTTTAAGGATAAGAATATAGATTTGTCTGTTGTTGACTGGCAATTAAAGAATCAGGAAGAACTGCAGAAGATTAATCTACAAATAGAACAACAAGGCAGTGAAGCATATATAGTTCCTGATAAGTTGATTGAACAGATAAAAGATGCAGATATTCTTATTACACAATTTTGCCCTGTTAATGAAAAAGTTATAGATGCTTGTAAAAATCTCAAAGTAATAGGCGTTTTGCGTGGTGGTTGTGAAAATGTTAATTTGGCAGCAGCAACTAAGAGAAATATTCTTGTCTATAATACACCGGGGAGAAATTCTTCAGCAGTAGCTGATTTTACGGTGGGAATGCTTATTGCTGAATGTCGTAATATAGCTAGAAGTCATACCAACTTGAAAAACGGGAAATGGATACGCAAATATGCGAATAAAGCATATATACCGGATTTAGCGAATAAAACAGCAGGTATTATAGGTCTTGGGCAAATAGGAAAAAAGGTTGCGAAAAGATTGCATTCTTTTGATATGAATATAATTGCTTATGATCCATTTGCAGCAGGACTTCCAGAGTATATAAAGACGGATAGCTTAGTAAATACGGTAAAAAATGCTGATTTTTTATTGCTGCACAGCCGCTTGACTGCAGATACAAAACATATGATAAATGCCAGGCTGCTGAATATGATGAAACCAACAGCATATATTATTAATACAGCTCGTTCTGGATTAGTCGATGAAGAGGCACTGTATGAAACTTTGCACAATAATAGGATTGCCGGTGCTGCTTTGGATGTGTTTGATAAAGAACCATTACCTAGGGAATATGCGTTAGCAACGCTGCCCAATGTCACAATAACACCTCATTTAGCCGGAAGTACGACAGATGCCTTTTTACATTCACCGTATTTGCTGGCAAAAGAAATATTGCCGTTCCTGTCAGGTGATACATCATCTGAATATATCATAAATAAATAATGGAGGAATATTTATGTCACTAGTTAGTTTAAAGGAAATGCTCAACGATGCCCGCAAGAACAAATATGCAGTAGGAGCGTTCGATGTAAGTAATCTTGAGATGGCACTTGCCGTAGTGGAAGTGGCTGAAAAAAAGAAATCCCCTGTTATTTTAATGGGATTATGTCTGGATTTACAAGGCGACAGGTTGGATTATTGGCTTTATAGTTTGAGAAAAATAGCGCAAAAAGCATCTGTTCCAGTATGTATTCATTTAGACCATGCAACTGATGTGGAATTTATAAAAAAATGCGTAAATGCAGGTTTTTCATCTGTAATGATTGATGGATCAATGCTTCCATTAAAGGAAAATATCGAAAAGACGAAAACTGTTGTTGATTATGCCCATAAATTTGATGTTAGTGTCGAAGCAGAACTGGGACATGTAGGTGATGGAATAGTAGGAAGCAGTGAAATCGGTGCACCTAAGAAAGATACATTTGATAAACCAGAAGATTCTTTGACGCGCCCAGATGAACTTAAGCAGTTTATTGATGCTACAGGGGTTGATTGTATCGCGGTAGCAGTGGGAACAGCGCATGGTATATATGTATATAAGCCTAAAATTCATTTTGATAGATTAAAGACATTAAATGAAATATCCGTTGTACCAATGGTAATGCATGGTGGTTCGGGGACACCAGATGCATTAATAAAAGAATCAGTACAAAATGGAATATGCAAATTAAATATATTCTCAGAAATGCTTACCGCTTTTTACGGTACGATGAAAGATGAATTGAACGCGGCTGAACATTTAGCTATATGGCCCCATAATGCTAATGAAAAACCTTTAATAGCCTTAAAGAAAGTAGTCGCTGCGAAAATTGATTTGGTCGGTTCTACGAATAAAGCATGAAATTTGACGAAGAAAATATTTTGGGAGAGATAAAAATGGCAAAGACAAAAATTCTCTGCGTGGCAGATGGTGGTATAACTAAAGACCTTATGGAACAAATGCATGACTTGGAACAATACGGTGCCGAAGTATCAATAATTGAAGATAAAGATATGTATGCAATGGGGCCAATAACAGACCGTATGTTGTTAATAGAACATGGAGGGGTGGATGCTGCACCTACATGCCAGGAATTACTTAAACATTGTGCAGATAAAGATATTCTTGTAGTGCATGTAGCTTCTATAAATAAAGAAGTAATAAATGCCTGTAAAAATTTAAAGGTTGCAGCTGTATTACGCGGTGGCTATGAAAATGCTGATGTTGCTGCCTTAACAGAAAAAAAAGTAAAACTTATAAATGCACCTTGGCGTAGTGCAAATGCAGTAGCTGATTTTACTGTAGGTATGATGATTGCAGAAAATAAAAATATTGCCCGTAGTCATAAACTTATATTTGAAGGTAAGTGGTGTAAAAAATATGTAAATCAGGAATATATTCATGATATGCGTACAATGACTGCTGGAATTGTTGGTTTTGGTTATATAGGACAAAGAGTAGCAGAAAGATTACAAGGATTTGGTACAAAAGTTATTGTTTATGATCCGTATATTGATAAGAATAAATTTACAGATACTAATGTAAAATTTGTTGAACTTGATGAATTATTAAAAACAGCTGATTTCGTGAGCGTGCACTTGCGGCTTTCAGAAAAAACACACCATTTCATTGGGACTGAGCAATTAGCGAAAATGAAAAAAACAGCATATTTTATCAATACAGCCCGTTCTGGATTAGTAGATACTGATGCACTGGTAAATGCCTTGAAAAACAGAAGCATAGGAGGCGCAGCAGTAGATGTCTATGATGAAGAACCATTACCTAAAAATCATCCTTATCTGCAGTTGGATAATATTACCCTTACTTCTCATTTAGCAGGCACATCATGTGATACTATGCGTAATTCCGTCGAAATTGGTATAGAGGATCTCAAACGCTATTTGACAGGAAAACAAATGTTGAATGTTCGTAATTGATAAACTAGGTTTCCTGGGCAGTTAAACTGTGACGTTGACTGCCTGATAACTAAGCTGCAGTAGTTGTTACTCTACACAGCATAACCCCCATTTTTACTGAGTGAAAAGGCAAGGTGTATTTGTAAGATATACAACCTTGCCTTTTCTGCTAATATAAATTTGTATATTGTGTACTTTTACTATTAACTGTTGTAGTATATAATTTAGTTTTGTTTTCTTAAGTATGGAAAAAGTAAAAAAATTGAAAAATATATAACAGAAAAATGAGAAAAATTAATTAATGACAAGGAGGTTGCATAGTGACTGTGAATTTAAAGGATAAGCTGATGGCTATGATTAAGACTGAAAATAAAAAAAATCCACTTACAGATGAACAATTGGCAGAAAAATTAAATGTTTTACGCGAAACTGTCACTGGGATAAGGAAAGAGCTAAACATACCCAATTCACGTACAAGGAAAAAAGAGATTGTTAAAGCTGCTATCAGCGCAATAAAAATGAGTGAACCAAATATAAGTGCAGGCAGCCTTGTAAGTAAATTAACAGAAAGAGGCATCTGTATATCAAGAACATATATATCTGACCTTATGAATGAAGGAAAAAATAATGATATAGAGAATAATACAGAAAAATTTACAGAAGAAAAAGATGTTTTTTCAAAATTAATTGGCTGCAAGGGCAGTCTGTTAAAAAATATAAAACAAGGTCAAGCGGCTATTTTATATCCACCTTTTGGCTTACCTACCCTTATTGTGGGAGAAAGTGGGACAGGAAAGACTTTATTTGCCGAATATATGTATAAATATGCAGTGAAGCAAAAAGTCTTAGAAGCAGAAGCACCGTTTGTTTTGTTAAATTGTGCTGATTATAGTGATAATCCCCAACTGCTTGTATCAATATTGTATGGTTATAAAAAGGGAGCTTTTACAGGAGCTGATAAAGATACAGAAGGGCTTGTAGAAAGAGCAAATAATGGAATGCTATTTTTAGATGAAATACACCGGCTTCCGCCAAAAGGACAAGAAATGTTATTTTCTATTTTGGATAGAGGGAAGTTTAGACGTATGGGTGAGGTTAATACAGAAAGAACAGCGCACATATATTTTATTGGAGCAACTACAGAGAATATAGAATCGTCGCTTCTTTTGACATTTAGAAGAAGAATTCCGATGATTATAGAATTACCCTCACTGGAAGATCGGTCTTTACATGAAAAAATAAAATTGATACATGGTTTTTTCCAACAAGAGGCAAACAGAACAAATTATAAAATTTTAGTCAATGCTAAAATAATGGAAGCATTTGCTTTTAAAAAATATACGGGAAATATAGGTCAGATGAAAAGTGAGATACAGGTGACCTGTGCTAATGCATATGTTGATAAGATAAATAATAAAAGGGAAGAAATATATATAGGTTTTAATGAAATTTTATATCAAAAATTTTTTTATGATATAAACATACAAAAAAATAATATAAGATTTAATGATGCTTTGTTTATTCCTAATAGTGACGAAATAGAAGATTCGCTGCTCACAACTAAAAATCAATATTCATTACCAGAAGATATATATGAAACAATAGAAAATAAATACTATGAGTTAAAAAACGCTAGTATTTCTAATGAAAAGACAGAAGAGATAATATGGAATTTTTTATTGGGATATTTTGATAAAATACGATTGGATTCTCAAAATAGAAATATATCGTCGCTTGATGAACTAAAATATCTTTTAGATAGTTCGATTATTCAATTGTTGAAAGAATTTTTGAATTTTGTAAGAAAAGAGCAACCAGATAAACCAATAAATGAAAAAGTATTAATTTATTTAGCTATACATTTGGAAGAAGCTATAAAAAGAATAAAGTTTAAACAAGAAATAATGAACCCCAATCTTCTTTATATTAAGAAAAATTTTGCTGATGAATTTAAATTGGCTAGTCAATTAGCACAACGCTTGGCTGAAAGAAAATTAATCGAAATACCCGAAGGGGAAATTGGTTTTATTGCAATATATATACATGAACTAATGAAGTCCCCAGATAGAAGAAATCGTATTGCCATAATTACCATTTCGCATGGCAAAGTAGCAACAGAAATGGTTAATGTAGTGAAAAAAATGCTTAATGTCGATTTTCCTATAGCAATAGATATGCCGCTTGATGTAAATCCTGTAAAAATATTTGAACAAGTGGTTGAACTTGCAAAATCTTTAAATGCAGAAGAAGGAATATTATTTTTCGTAGATATGGGTTCATTGGTTAGTATTGGTGAAATAGTGCATAGTAGGACAGGAATGCAGACACGGACAATTGACAGAGTGGATTTAGTTTCTGTGTTGGAAGCAGTGCGTAAAGCTGATGCATCAGAAGAATCATTAGATAATATATATTATGATATCATAAATTCTAAACATAATTATTCTCTTGTAACAGTAGAAAATTCCGATAAAGAACCAGCATTGATAAGCATGTGTTTGACAGGTCACGGTGTAGCTTTAAAAATAAAAAATGTACTGTCACGGTATTATGCAGGTGTAAATATATTTTCTATGAGCATAATGGATGATAATGTGAAGATCAAGATAAATAATTTGAAACAACAATATAATATTTTGGCCATTGTTGGAACAATTAATCCTAAAATAGAAGGATTAAATTTTATACCTTATGATAATAATTTTACTAAAGATAAACGAATGTTTCTTGATTATTTGCTGAAGAAAAATGGCAGTGGGTTGGCACATACATTAATCAGAGAAAAATTTGTATTAATTGGATTAGAAGGTGCAACTAAAAAGGAAGTACTTGAAACTATGGGAAAACTTATATGCAATGAAGGCTTTGTAAGCTTCGAGTATATAAATTCTGTGTTGAGACGGGAATCTATGAGCAGCACTTATTTTAGAAACAATGTAGCACTACCGCATGGGATGCCATCTTTTGTAAACAAATCGGTTATAATTTTTGCTGTGTTAAAAAAAGAAATGCATTGGGATAAAAATGGTAATAGCGCACAGTTGATATGTATGCCAGCAGTGAAAAGCGAAGATGTTGATGCTATAAATAAACTTTTTAAGATCCTTAAGCAAAAGGAGAAAGTTGAAAAACTTTTATCTATACAAAAACAAGCAGAATTTGTTGAATTGATTAGAAAAGCATATAAATAATGTGAAAGTTTGGTGGGATATGTATGGCGATAAAATTAATTGTCAGTGATTTGGATGGAACTCTTTTGAACAGCCAGAAATTAGTTAGTGAGACAAGCATTAATTTGATGCAGAAGGCTGCTGAACAAGATGTAGATGTATCAATAGCTACAGGAAGAATGCATGCCTGTGCTGCATTTTTTGGCAGAGAAATCCATAGTAAAGTACCCGTTATCTCATGTAATGGGGGGATGGTGCGAACTGCTGATACAGACGAATTGATTTATGAAAAATATATAGATGATACAGTAGCAGAAGCCCTTTTGGCATTCCTTTTCGAAAATGATGTATATTGTAGTTGGTATATAGGGATAAAAAATCTGGCACCATATTTTTCGTGGAAGATGTTTCCTGATTATATTACTGTTAAAACACTTAATTTTATAGAAACGGGAAAAGCATATAAAAAATATACCCATAAAATAACGCAGTTTATATTACGGGATAATAAAAAATTGCCTGTAGATATATTAGCGGAACTGGAAGAAAAATTTGGTAAATATGTTTCCTTTCAGCAAAATACTGGCTATACAATAGATATTACACCCCTTGCAACAGATAAAGGGACTGGTTTAAAATTATTGGCAGAATATCTTGGCATTAACCAGAAAGAAATAATGGTGCTGGGAGATGGCGATAATGATTTACCAATGTTTGCTTATGCTGGTCTATCAGTAGCAATGGGGAATGCTAAAAACACAGTTAAGGAAAAAGCAACTTTTGTGACAGCAGATTGTGATAATGATGGAGTGGCTGCTGCAATAAAGAAAGTGTTGAAAATATAAAATACTCGCTGTAGTAAAATCTATTACAGCGAGTATTTGTATTATATAGTTATATAAATGAAAAGAGTAAAATACGATCGTCTTATAGGTAGAAGAAAAATAATTAGAGATTCCTTAGCAAGAACCGGTCATTTTTTTTAAGTATTTTTTTTCTACGACTTTTAGGCGAAGTGCTAATAAAACAGCACCGCTTAAGATGCCGGCAATTAAACCTATCCAATAACCATAAGGCCCCAGCTTAAGCTGGACAGCTAAAATCCAGCCAATAGGAAGGCCAAGCAGCCAGTATGATAATACAGCAAGATAAAAAGTTATTTTGACATCTTTATAACCGCGTAAAGTGCCTTGTAATGGAGCATTTATACCATCAGACAGCTGCATACAAACTGCATACATTAGAAATATTGACAAAAACGCTTTTACAGATGGATCATTAGTATATAGTGAAGCTATTCCCATACGGAAATTTATTAGAGTAGTGGCAATACTGGTTGCGAAAATAAAAGAGGCTATTCGGCCGAGCCGGCTATATTTTTTTGCATCATTATATCGGCCTGCGCCGAGTTCATAGCCAACTAAAATTGTTAATGCCATACTTATACTTAAGGGAATCATATAAACCATTGTAGTAAAGTTAAGCGCTGACTGATGGGCGGCAATAACAACGGTACCATAAACAGTCATCAGAAGGCCTACTGCGCCAAATATACTTTGTTCGCAGAAAATAGTACTCCCTATAGGGATACCTATGCTAAGCTGCCGTTTCCATTCTTTTAAAGAAGGTAACGGGAATTGCTTGAAGATGTGATAATCTTTGAAAGGTTTTATATTAGTTACGACTAGTACATTAAGAAGTAGGTTTATATAATATGTGATGGCTGATCCTATCCCTGCACCAACACCACCCATGCTAGGAAATCCCCATGAACCGAAAATAAAAAGATAATTTAAAAAGATGTTGATGGGAACAGTACATATCGTGATACACATAGTAAGTCTGGTAAAACCAAGTGCATCAATAAAATTTCTTAAAACTGCCGATAGAAAAATAGGGCAGATGCCACAAGCAATGGCCAATAAAAAATGAGTAAAAACATAGTTTACACGTGGTTCAAGGTTCAAAATAGGGACAAGCAGCGTGACCAGTGCAAAACCGGCAATAATGAAAATCAGAGCTAGACATAAGGCCCAATAGAATCCTTGTTGGACGATAAAACGGATTTTACCCTTTTCGTTTGCTCCGTAAAGATGTGCTATAGATGGTGTCAGCCCAGAAATAATGCCAAGACTGCTGTTGAAAAATGGGAAGAAGAGATTGGTAGCGATCGCGACACCAGCCAATTCCTGTTCACCTGCATGTCCTGACATGATAGTGTCAAAAAAACCTATTGAAACAATTGAAAGTTGTGTTATAAAAATAGGTAACAGTACAGCAAAAAACTGCAAAGTCTTTTGCTTATAGGTATAAGTTCGTTTCATAGTGCCTCCGTTCATTTCAGAAAAATAAGAGCTGCGCAGGGCAGCCCTCATTTTTTTGCTCAGAACTGATGATAGCATAGACTATATCTTTTGACAAGAGACAAGGAATGACGAACTTCATTTAATATGTACAAAATCATGTATTATTCATGTAAAAATTTACAATTGTGAGTGGGTACTAAAAAATTAAATCTGTTCTTTTGCAGAAGGATAGGTATAGTTCTTATTTTCCCGCCAATTTAGTAGTAAAGAAGAATTTATTATTACAAGTACAGAACCTGCATTATGGACTAAGGCGCCAACAACGGGATTTAGAATACCTGTTACTGCCAGAACAATAGCAATAAAATTAAGCAGCATAGAAAAAATTAGATCGTGTTTAATGGTTAACATCATTTTTTTTGCTAAATGTAACAAATGGGGAAGTTCTTTGATATTGTCATTTATAAGTGTGATGTCTGCGGCATCCATGGCTATATCATTACCAATACCACCCATAGCAATACCAACGAAGGCTTTTTTTAGGGCAGGTGCATCGTTAATGCCGTCGCCGACCATACAGACATTATTACCGGTTTTTTGATAAAGATCGATTTGCTTTAATTTATCCACAGGAAGGCAGTTGGCATGGACTATATCTATGTATATTTGGGCGGCGATATTTTGGGCGGCACTTTCATGGTCACCAGTCAAAAGAATAGAGGTAAGTCCTAAGTTTTTCAGATTGGTAATAATATGGCTTGCGTCAGGGCGCAACGTATCAGTCAATGCGAAAAAAGCGATAAGTTCGTTATCAATTGCCAAATATACAAGAGTGCAACCGTTAGATAAATATTTTTGTATAAAATCACTATGACTTTTTTTGATATCTATTTGCCATTCTGAGAGCATTCGCATGTTACCGGCAATAATATGTTTACCGTTAATGACGGCTTGTAAACCACGGCCAGGCGATATTTGGAACTTTTCCAAAGCCAGTAAATTTTGATTAGAACTTTTGGTATAACCTGCGAGGATAGCTTTTCCTAATGGATGCTCAGAGCGGGCTTCTATGCTGGCTGCAAATAAAAAGATCTCATCTTCCGTATAAGCAGAAGAAAATTTTTGCATACCAATAAGCTGGGGCAGCCCGTATGTTAATGTTCCAGTCTTATCAAAAGCAATTTTAGAAGTCATTGCCAGCTTTTCCAGAGCGTCTCCGGCTTTGATGAGAAAACCATGTTTTGTCGCGTTACCAATAGCTGCCATTATCGCTGTGGGCGTAGCCAAAACCAGGGCGCAAGGACAAAAAACTACTAGTATTGTTACGGCACGTATGATTTCCCCCGTGATAATCCAGGTCAGTAAAGCCGTGATTAGTGCAGCTGCCACTATCCATACAGCCCATCTGTCTGCAAGGCTGACAATTTTTGCTTTACCGGCATCAGCAGATTGAACAAGGCGGATCATTCGCTGTATAGAACTATCTTCACCGACATGTGTAGCTTGCATGTCAAAAGTACCAAATTGGTTGATTGTACCACTTAGTACCTTATCGCCGGCACCTTTATCAACAGGTAATGCTTCACCTGTCATAACAGCCTGATTGACGGATGTTTCACCCCGTATGATTTTACCGTCGACGGAAATGGTTTCTCCTGGTAAAATTCTTAAAATATCACCGAGGCAAACATCTTTGGCGGGGATAATAAGTTCTTGTCCGTTTGATATTTTCCGGGCAGTTTGTGGTGTTAACTGTACTAATTTTTTTATGCCGGCCTGAGCTTTGGCTACTGTCATATCTTCTAGAAGACTGCCTAATTTCATTATAACGGCAATCTCTCCGGCTGCAAAAAATTCACCTATAATTACGGAAGCAATTAAAGCTATTGACACTAAGAGATCTGCCTTAACATCAAAAGAAGAAATTAAACTGGAGAACGCTTCTTTGATGATTGGGATACCGCATAGGATAATAGCTATCCAGGCTGCATTAAAGGGAAGAGGGATGATAGCAAAAAAACTGAAAAGTAAAGAGAGCGCAGAAATGATAAGGCATAAGATGTCTTTGGTTATAAATTTTTGGAGAATTGTTTTGGGGGGTATCATGTTACATCGCCTTTCTAAACCCATAGGGGTATATGTATATAATACATATACCCCTATGGGTTGTCAACAGGGAAAGAAAAAACAGCCTTTAAAAGGCTGCTGCTAAATAATTTATGTAATATTAGCAAAACGTTCAACTGCTTTAGTGAAATTGTCTATAGTTTTATTGACATCACCATGTTCAATTCCGTCACGTACACAGTGGCGGATATGTCCTTCTAAAATTACTTGTCCTGATTTGTGCAAAGCTGACTTTGCTGCATTTATTTGCGAAAGAATATCTTCGCAAGGTACATCTTCATCTATCATACGGTCAATTGCCTGAACTTGACCAATGATTTTTTTTAAGCGGCGGTGAAGATTATCAGCGTCCATACATTGTTTCATTTTAGCCCCCGTATAATTAAAATAAAGTAAAATGGTACATAATTAATTATATTATAACTTATATTTTATCATATAACTAAAACATCGCAAACTGACAGTGTCTATATTATTTTTATTAAAATAGTAAATGGCATATAACAGTGGGAAATGAAATACAAATAAGAATAATATATGTGGGAATAAAAAGGGGAAATAGTATTCCGCGGGGTGGTTAAGAGAAATAATTACCAATTTTCATAATTGATAAGATCAATGAGTTTTTTGCGTGGACGTGGTGTAGGTGCTTCGTCTGCGAAACCAACTGTAAGTACAGCACATATATATAAGTTTGTAGGAGCATTAATAGCTTTCTTCATTTCATCCTGGTTAAACCAGGCAGTCCAGCAGGTAGCAATTCCCAGATGTTCTGCCTCCAATACTATATGCTCAATGGCAATAGCACTATCCCGAATAATAAGTTTAAGCTCGGGTAGAGCACAATTCTCATCTAAATTTATATTTGTGGTATTGTTTGTTATGCGAGTGTTTATGTCAGCGGCGCAAACAATAAAAACAGGAGCTGTGAGCATCCATGTTTGATTATGATCGGCACGGACAATTTTAGATTGCTGTTTTTTATCTCGTACTATTAGAAAATGCCAAGGTTGGGTGTTGCTGCCAGATGGAGCATAACGGGCACTTGCTAATAATTGTAAAATTAATTCATCGTCGACATCCTTTGGTAAATACTTGCGGATACTACGACGATTTTGTATTTCTTTGAGCATAAACAAGGCCTCCTAAAGAAAAATCCTATTTGTAATTTAAATGAACAGCGCAGCTGTGAACGTATGCAAAAATCCCGCAATCGTGTAATTGCGGGATTGTAATAACAAAAAGATATATTAACGTTTTGAAAACTGTGAAGCTTTACGGGCTTTTTTCAAACCGTATTTACGACGTTCCTTTTCACGTGGATCACGTGTTAAGAAACCAGCTTTTTTCAGTGATTTACGCAGTTCAGTATCAACCAGTAAAAGTGCACGGGAAATACCGTGACGTATTGCTCCTGCCTGACCAGAAGCTCCACCGCCTTCTACCTTAGCGATAACATCGTATTTTCCTTCAGTTTCAGTCAATACGAGCGGTTGTTTTACGATCAATTCCAGTGTTTTAAGACCAAAATATTCACTCATATCATGACCGTTTATTTTGATGTTGCCTTCACCTGGAACCAAGCGAACTCTGGCAACAGAGGTTTTTCTGCGGCCTGTACCGTAGTAAGTAACTAATGCCATTAAATTATGTTCTCCCTTCCAAGTTTATTAACGAATATCAAATTCAAGTGCTTCCGGTTTTTGAGCAGCATGAGGATGCTGTGTACCCGCATATACACTGAGTTTTTTATACATTTGAGCGCCAAGACGATTCTTCGGAAGCATACCGCGAATAGCGGATTCTAAAACTTTAACAGGTTGTCTTTCAAGCATATGACCTGCTGTAGTAAAAGTTGTACCTCCAGGATAGCCGGAATGACGGAAATAAGTTTTGTGAATAAGTTTTTTTCCAGTAAAGGTTACTTTTTCAGCATTTACTATAATAACAAAGTCACCAGTATCAACATGTGGAGTAAAAGTGGGTTTATTTTTACCGCGGAGTACTTTAGCAACTTCAGCAGCAAGACGTCCTACTGTCTGACCTTCAGCATCCACGATGTACCATTTGCGTTCAACATTTTGGCCATTGGCCATGAATGTGGTTTTCATCGATATCTCCTTCCCTATAATGCGATTAACTAAAATAATTTATAAAATAATTATATAAAGCCTCATCGCGATTACCGGGGCTGGAAATCACAAGAGAAAACTTCATACTCAATTATTATAATAAAAGAGCATGGTAGAGTCAAGAAATTTTTAAATAATAATTGAGAATATAAGTATGGAAAATACTGTATAGCGTCAGATTGCGTGGAATGGGAGCTGTAAGGATGATTAAACATAAATATTAATCAATCCATTTATGGCCAAAGCGACGAAGTAATTCATTTGCCTGCTGAGGCCCTGTAGTACCCGCCTTATACCTAAATAAAGGTAATTTTTCCCAGTCGTATAATTCATGCAGTTTATCAATATAGTTCCAACTCAGCTCGATTTGATCCCATTGGGAGAACCATGATTTATTATTATTAATGCAGGCTTTTATCAGACGTTCATAAGCTTCTGGTGTGTTTAATTTATTTACATAGTTATTTTGGCAAAAATCCATTTTTGCTTGTATGATTTCATCTGTATCGCCTGGTTTTTTTATATTGAACTGTAGATAAACACCTTCACTAGGTTGAATTTTTATTATGAGAATGTTTTGGGCTGCTTTTTCAAGAAAAGCAGGACGGAAAATAATAGCGATTTTTATTTCGCGCCGATCTAGTTTTTTCCTGTACGAATATAAAAAGGTGTATTCCACCAGCGTTCATTATCTATAAAAAGGCGCAATGCCGCATAAGTTTCTGTTTTGGACTGAGGTTTTACCAGCTTTTCTTGATGATAACCTTCATATTGGCCGAGCACTAATGATTCACGGACATCTATCACGGGGCGTAGGGCACGAAGTACACGAATTTGGGCATCATGCATTGCATCCGTAGAAAATTTTTCAGGCCATTCCATTGCTACTATGGATAATATTTGGAATAAATGGTTCTGCACCATATCCCTTAAAGCACCACTAGCATCATAGTAGCCACCGCGTCCTTCTATGCCTATATCTTCAAAAGCCGATATCTGCACTGATTCGATGTAGCGGGAGTTCCAAAGATTGGAAAAAATTGGATTGCTGAAACGCAGTGTCTGGATATTTCTGATCATTTCTTTGCCAAGGTAATGGTCAATGCGGAAAATATTTTTCGCATTGAAAAATGTTTCTAATTGGATATTGAGCACTTTAGCGGAGTCAAGATCTTCACCAAAAGGTTTTTCTAAAATTACTTTACCGTGGCAAGCATTAGCTACGTTTGTAAGGCCATCGGCAATAATACTGAAGAAACGAGGGGCAACGGCAAAATAGAATATATGTTCTGTTAAATGGCGTTTTTGATAATAAGCATTTAGGGATGTATATGTAGCTATATCAGTAAAATCCATTTTATAATAACTAATTCGCTTAGAAAATACTTTAAAATCTTCATCTGTATAAGGTAATCGAGAAAATTGTTTAACCCATTCTCTGGCTTTGGCACAATATGTTTCTGTACTGTAATTACGACGGCCGATGATTATTATTTGGCGATCGGCAGCACTGTCATTGGAAGCACTCATATTATAAAGTGCTGGTAGCAACTTGCGGAAAGTTAAATCACCTGTTCCACCAAATATTGTAAATGCTGATTCCGACATGCTGATTCCTCCTATTTCAATGCTATTCCTACACCTTCAAAAACTGGTCTTCTAGCAACGATATTTTCTATAAGACCGGTAGACCTATTGATGTGCATACTGATTAATTCATTAGATGATCTATTAACGACTAAAAGATAGTCGCCATTTGAGCTGAGTAAAAAGTCTCTGGGGTGGTCACCCGCACTGGAGATCTGTTGGATACATGTTGGTGGGCCGTCACTTATCGAAAACACGGTAAGTAGATTACTGCCGCGCGTCGAAGTGTAAAGAAAATGATTATTTATTGAAATGCGTATGGCCGCAGTAGCACTGTCGACTGTCGCTGATTTTGCTACAATGGATAATTGCTTTTTTAATTTCCAGGAATTATCAGGCTGTAATTCAAAATAAAATAATTCATTACTGAGTTCACTTACTAGATAGAATCTTTTTTCGTCATTGCTGAAGACGCCGTGACGAGGACCAGTTCCCTTGGCAAATGGTATTTTTCCCTTTAGGGTAAAATCTTTCGCTGTATCATATATATTTATGCAATCGAGGTTGAGACAGGGAACGAAGATTAAATTATGCCAAAAGAGAACTTGATGGCACCCTGCATTAGCACCAATGGACAGGTGCTTTATTAATTGCAGTTTATAATTATCTATTTTATAAAGGAGAACCGTTCCATCGTGATAATTAGCAGTATATATCATGTTATTATGAAAGGTAATAAAACATGGAGTCTTTTTTTCAAGAAGGCTTTCTGATAGTACATTTGCCTGTTCGTCAATAAGGGCAATGCCGGCTTTATTGTTATGTTCTCTTGTGACTATAAGATTTTTACCTGCAAAAGCTACACATTTACCACCATCCGTTTTATAAAAGGAACCGGGAGGGGATATACTGCCAGTACGGTCATTAAAAATAAAACGATAGATACCAGAACTTTTGGGTGAATCATATGTACCAATATAACCTGTATAGTCCATATTAAATAATCCTTTCGGGCAAATTGATATTAATATTGCAGGAGGTAAAAATAAAACATAAAACGTCTAATAATATATTGCTATTATATGTTTTATAGATAATAAAAGCAAATAGAAAAACCGCAGTAATAAAGGTTCATTGTCAATGGTTGGGGTTATGAAAAATTCAAGATAGTACAAGAGCAGTAGGAAAATTATCCTGCTGCTTTTTTACAATTAGCAATAAACATCAATCTATTACGGAACCTCTTAAAGTTCCTGACACCGAAACATATTCTTTTCAAAACCTTAGTCCTGTTATTACAGCCTTCAGTATAGCCATTTGTATAACCTGTTAAAACGGCTCTTCTTATTGGATGGAGCCACTGCCTGACAGTTTTTGCCATGGCAAGGAATCTATCGATACCATATTTTTCTACTAAAAAAAGCCATTTATATATTCTCTTATAAAACTGTTTTTCATTTTTGCTGTCCATAACCATATAAAACAATTCTTTTAATATATAGGCTTTTTTTAGTAAAACAGATACGCTGAGCATTTGGGATAATTGTATCTTCTCATTTCTCTTAAGCTTATGCCTCCTTTTCAGCAAAATAAACCTGCTCTTTTTGAAGTATCGACGCCTTGTATCTGTAAAACGTTTTTGTTCTTGCTTACGAATATGTTCCATTGCCCAGTTTGCCAGTCTCAGCACATGAAACTTATCTGCTATTACCTTAGCATTAGGAAAACAATTAGTCATTATACTACGGAATTGGTTGCTCATATCCATTATTACGTAGTTTACCTTGAGTCTATTTTTTATGTCGTTGTTAGCCAAATGTCCGTATATATCTTCACTATTTTTATTAGGCAGCACTTCAATAATTTTTTTCTTTATTGGATCAGTAAGCACACATTGGAATTTATAACCACCCGTATTTCCCTTAAATTCATCTATGGAAATAACATCCGGGAAAACAGTTGGTTTGGGAATAATTATGGAATCGATTATTCTCACCACGGTAGAATATGAGAGATTACAAATGTCTGCAATTTGTTTTGTATTAAACAATTTACTGGCATAATACAAAACACTTTTTCTCAAATCTGTGGATATGGACTTATATTTAGACAATAAGTTATTTTTCTCATAAAATTGCTTATTACAGTAAGGGCACTTGTAACGACGCTTTTTTATTAAAATAGTGTAGCTTGTATGTGCTACGGGCAAATGTTTAACTTTTTGTAACCTATAGTCATGTATCTTTTTTGTTTCATTCTTACACTGTGGGCATATATGCGGTTTGACCGGTAGACAGATAGTAATTACATTGCCAGCTGTTCTTATTACGTTAAATCCTTTTAAATTTAATAATTCTATAGTATAATTTTCTTTGAGCATAAAACATCAATCCTTTCTTTTTAGTTGCGGAACTTTAATTGTAACGGATTTTTTTGTTTTATGCTCTTTTTTTGTAAAAAAATAATGTTGGAGTAAGCTTGAATTTTTGCTTACCCCAACATTTAGTATAGAACCGTAATAAATACATCTACTGCGGTAAAAAGTTTTACTGTTTATTATTTGTTGCTTGTAAACGTGCTTTAGCACGGTCAAGTGCAGCGTGAGCACGTTCTGAATCAATGTCTTTATGTTCTTCGGGAGCTTTTTGCAAAGCTTCAAGCCGTTCTTGCGCCCTGTCATATGCTTTTTGGGCACGGTTTATATCAATGTTGATAGGTAATTCGGCAGCTGAAGCTAATATTGTAATTTTATGGGGTGTAACCTCCATAAAACCACCGCAAACAGCTATAAGTTCTTCTCCACCATTTCTTTTTATACGCATAGCATGGGGAAGAATACCAGTCAAAAGAGGTGTATGTTTGGGTAAAATACCCAGTTCACCCCCAGTAGAGCGGACTATGGCCATCTCTACATCCTCGGAATAAACCATTTTGTCAGGAGAGACAATTTCCAATCTAATTGTTGACATGGATTATGCCCCCTGTTTTGCTTTTTTTGCTGCCTCTATTACTTCATCTATGCTGCCAACCATGTAAAATGCACTTTCAGGCAGATCGTCATATTTGCCGTCCAAAATTTCTTTGAAGCCGCGTATTGTTTCTTTGAGGGGAACGTATTTGCCCGGTGTTCCGGTAAATTGTTCTGCTACGAAGAACGGTTGGCTCAAAAATCTTTGGATTTTACGTGCACGGGCAACTGTAAGTTTATCTTCGTCTGATAATTCTTCCATACCCAGGATGGCAATGATATCTTGAAGTTCCTTATATTTTTGCAAAACAGCCTGTACATTACGGGCAACTTGATAATGTTCATCCCCAATTATATGCGGGTCAAGAATACGGGATGTGGAATCAAGCGGATCTACTGCGGGGTAAATACCTAATTCTGCAATTTGGCGAGAAAGAACTGTAGTAGCATCAAGATGAGTAAATGTAGCGGCAGGAGCAGGGTCTGTCAAATCATCCGCAGGAACATAAACTGCCTGAACGGAAGTGATAGATCCCTTCTTAGTAGAGGTTATACGTTCCTGTAAGGCACCAACGTCAGTAGCAAGTGTTGGTTGGTAACCAACTGCTGATGGCATACGGCCGAGTAGTGCAGAAACTTCTGAGCCTGCCTGTATGAAACGGAATATATTATCAATAAATAAAAGTACATCCTGATTTTTTACATCACGGAAATATTCTGCCATTGTGAGGCCGGTTAAAGCTACACGCATACGAGCCCCAGGTGGTTCATTCATTTGGCCGTAAACAAGTGCGGTTTTATTTATAACGCCGGACTCAGTCATTTCTGACCAAAGATCGTTACCTTCACGTGTACGTTCGCCTACCCCGGAGAATACGGAATAGCCGCCATGCTGTGTAGCTATATTGTGGATTAATTCCATAATAAGTACAGTCTTTCCTACACCGGCACCACCAAATAAACCAATCTTGCCGCCACGTGCATAAGGGGCAATGAGGTCAACGACCTTGATACCTGTTTCAAGAATTTGTGTAGATGTTTCTTGTTCATCAAATTTTGGCGCGGAACGATGGATAGGCCAAAATTCTTTATTGCCGACGGGTTTTGGATTATGGTCAACTGTCTGGCCAAGAACGTTAAAGACACGTCCAAGTGTTTCTTCTCCCACAGGAACCATAATGGCAGAACCTGTGTCAATAGCTTCCATACCACGGGTTAAACCGTCGGTAGAGCTCATTGCAATACAGCGGGTTATACCGTCACCCAAATGCTGCATTACTTCTACGGTTAAGTCAATGTCGATACTGCCAGACTTACCTTTGATAGTGATAGCGTTCAATATTGCTGGTATATCTTCAATAGGAAATTCAATATCTACAACAGGTCCAATGACCTGTACAATCTTACCCTTAGCCAATGATTAAAAACCTCCTCACTTAAGTGCTTCCGCACCGCCCACGATTTCGGTGATTTCGCGGGTAATATTGGCCTGACGTACTTTATTATAGTGCAGGTCCAATCTGGACATAAGATCTTGAGCGTTGTCTGTAGCGTTGCTCATGGCGGTCATTCTGCTGGATAATTCACTGGCAGCAGCCTGTAGCAATGCAGCATAAATCATTGTCACAAAGTATTGCGGCAGTAAAAAACCGAGTACAGTTTCAGCTGAAGGTTCATAAATATATTCGACCTGCTGAGTATTAGCAGAGCCGGCATCTGTATTTGTGAACGGCAAGAGCTTTACCGTTTCAGGGATAGCAGATATAGCGGAAACAAAACGTGTATAAATCATATACACATCCTTATATTTCCCTTCA
Organism: Pectinatus cerevisiiphilus; assembly: GCF_004341685.1. Taxonomy (GTDB): domain Bacteria; phylum Bacillota; class Negativicutes; order Selenomonadales; family Selenomonadaceae; genus Pectinatus; species Pectinatus cerevisiiphilus. The sequence goes on along the minus strand of NZ_SMAA01000004.1, from coordinate 136,149 downwards.
GTAAAAAGAGTTGTTATTTCTGTAGCGATAGCGCGGGCATTTTCATATTTGGGTCTTTCACTAAACCCTACATAATTTTTTATGACATTATAGCCATTTGTTCTGAAATGTTCAGTTGTTTTTCGGCCGATGCTGATAATATCAAGATCATCTTTTGCTACAGTTTGCAATATAGCTTTTTCTAAAAGTTTTTCTGTATTAGCTTCTGCTGGTTTCTGCTGCATAGCAAGCGCCAATGTTGCTTTGTCGCCAGATTCTGTGGCAGCCTTTTTATGCTCTATAGCAAAATTTTGTGCTTCATTAGTGCCTGTAATATGAATCTTAGCTTCTTTAAACACATTACTGGAATAAGCGCCGGCAAGACCCTTATCGGAAGCAAGAATAACAAAAAGTGTTTTACCGCTATCATGTTTTTCTAAAAGTGGGTGCGAAACACCATTTGTATTGGAAGCAACTTCATTAATTACCTGATACATTTTTTCGGCATATGGTTTATTGGCTACTGCGGCTGCCTGAGCTCTCCGTAGTCTGGCAGAAGCTACCATTTTCATGGCTTTAGTGATCTGCTGGATGTTTTTTACGCTCTTTATACGATGGCGTATATCCTGTAAATTGGCCAAAAATTAATCACCTCGCCTTTTCCTCGACTAATATACTATGCTGAAATATTAGTTAAAAAGTATATGATGCTTTAAATTCTTCAATAGATTTATTTATCTGTGCTTCTAAATCATCGTCGAGCTTTTTCTGTTTATTAATAAGGTCAATGAGTTCGACATGTGATGAATTGATGAATTTGAGATAATCCTGCTGGAATGAAGCAACTTTTTCCGTAGGTACATCAGTTAAGAAACCGCGAACCGCAGTATAGACAACTAATACCTGTTCAGCTACGTTAAGAGGTGAATATTGGGCTTGCTTCAATGTTTCTACCATGCGGGCACCACGATCCAACTGTTCTTTTGTCGCTTTATCAAGGTCAGAACCAAACTGGGCAAAAGCAGCTAATTCACGATACTGTGCCAAATCAAGACGCATACGTCCGGCAACCTGTTTCATTGCCTTTATTTGCGCACTGCCGCCAACACGGGAAACGGACAGACCTACATCAATTGCCGGTCTTATGCCAGAATAAAACATTTCTGTTTGCAGCATTATCTGACCATCAGTGATAGAAATAACATTTGTTGGTATATATCCTGATACATCACCAGCAAGGGTTTCGATTATAGGCAGTGCTGTAATTGAACCGCCGCCCAATTCATCGGAAAGTTTTGCTGCACGTTCTAATAATCTGGAATGTAAATAGAATACATCACCAGGATATGCTTCACGTCCTGGCGGTCTACGCAGAAGTAAACTCATTGCACGATAAGCAGCAGCATGTTTGGATAAATCATCATACACACATAAAGCATGTTTACCTTTATACATAAAGTATTCGGCCATGGCGACACCAGCATAAGGTGCTATATATTGGAGCGGCGCGCTGTCAGCTGCCGTTGCAGCCACAACGATGCTATATTGCATAGCGCCGTTATCTTCGAGGGTTTTGACGACACGTGCCACAGTGGAAGCTTTTTGGCCGATTGCAACATAAATACAAATACAATCTTGTCCTTTTTGATTTAACATCGTATCAACCGCAATTGCGGTTTTTCCTGTACCACGGTCACCGATGATAAGTTCACGCTGGCCGCGTCCGATAGGAACAAGGGCATCGATAGCTTTTAGTCCGGTCTGTAAAGGTTCATGTACAGATTTTCTGTCAGCAATTCCTGGTGCAGGATATTCTACAGGGCGATATTCCTGAAAATCTATTGGTCCTTTGCCATCAATAGGACGTCCTAGTGCATCTACAACACGTCCTATCATTGCTTCACCAACAGGAACCTGTATAATTTTTCCGGTGCGCTTTACAGTCGCACCTTCTTTTATCTTATTTTCGCTGCCAAGCAAAACAGCACCAACGCTGTCTTGATCCAGATTTAATACAAGACCATATATGTCACTGCCAAAATCAAGAAGTTCGCCTGACATAGCTTTATTTAGACCATGGATATGAGCTATGCCGTCACCAATTTCCATAACAGTGCCGACATCATCAACGTTCAAATCAATGTTATAATTTTTGATTTGGTCCTTGATGATGGCCGTTATTTCCTCAGGATTCATTTTCATAAAAAGTTAGTCACCCCAATCAACAATTTGCCACCAGTTGTTTTTTTATAGATTTTAGTTGTCCTATAACACTGCCGTCGATAAGCCTGTCACCTGATTTTATAATCACACCGCCTATTATAGAAGGATCTATATTAGCTTTCAGCTGTATGGTTTTTTCAGTAATGCTTTCCAATTTTTGCAGTAGGGAAGTTCTTTGCGTGTCTGTTAAAGCAAAAGCTGTTTTAACATAAACAATTTGAATACCTAGAGCTTTATTGGAAAGGGCATGAAAATCAGCGATAATCTCCGAAAGCAGTGATATGCGGTGTTTATCAATTAGTAAAAGTATAAAATTACAAACCGGCGCATCAAAATCATCAGCTAATATTTTAGACATAAGATTTTTTTTCACTTGCAGATCAATTTGTGGATTATCCATAAAGGCTTTTAGTTCACGACTGTCCTCAAATAAATTACTGATTTGAGTCAACTGTGCACCATGCTGGGGCAACCGGTTTTCTTCCTGCGACAATTCGAACATAGCTGCAGCGTATTTTTTTGCTAATTGAATATTTAACATGATAAGCCACCCAGCTTATCCTTATCAAGCTTTTCTATAAAGTCACCAACTAATTTTTGATTAACATCATTATTCATATTAGCCGCGATGATTTTACTGGCTGCTGCCATGGACACAGACACAACTTCACCCTTTAACTGCATAGCAGCACGTGTACGTTCACGCGCGAGATCTTCTTTAGCCTTTTGGCGCATTTGTTCAATTTCCTGCTTAGTTTGGGCGAGAGAAGCATCGTATTCCTGTTGGGCACGTTTCATAGCCTTATCAACGATCTCTTGGGCTTTGACACGGGCTTCAGCAAGTTGCTTCTGATATTCATCTAATGTTTGCTTAGCTTTCTTTTCATCATTTTCTGCTGCTTCTATAGAAGACGCAATTTTTTCTTTACGTTCATGGAGCAGTTTCATGATGGGCTTATAGGCGAATATTTTAAGAAGAATGACCAATACAATGAAATTGATAAGCTGCGCTAAAAGCGTTCCATCAATATTTATCAACTTACTGTCCTCCTTTTATTGTAAACTGTAATAACGTTTAAAATCAGAGAACTTTTGCAGCACTTAAGATAATGAAACAAACAACAAGGGCAATAATAGGCATTGCTTCAACAAGACCAACGGAGATGAGTGTGTTGACAAATAAAGTATTTTTAGCTTCGGGTTGACGGGAAATACCTTCAATAAGTCTGCCGGTTACGAGACCATCACCGATAGCTGCACCAAATGCTGCTAAACCTAGCATTATGCCCACTCCTAATAAAGCTGCTGCTGTTGCAATTGAATTTTCCATTAAAAAATCCTCCTCAGGGTTGTTAATATAATAATTATGCCATTATGGCACTTAAACAAATTTTACTCATTCTCATCACTAACGCCATCAGCAAGATATGACATTGAAAGCATCGTAAAAACAAATGCCTGTACTACACCAACAAAGACGCAGAAAGCAAGCCATACCACACCTGGTATTATTTCAGCAAAAATATTTGGTAAAAGCTTAGGAAGAATATGGATTAATAATTCTCCTGCCACAATGTTACCAAATAGACGAAAGGAAAGTGTTATTGGTTTTGCTATTTCTTCAATCAATTTGATTATTACAAAAGGAGCAAATGGTTCAAAGAAATGTTTTATATACTTAGTTCCTTTGTAATATAGACCTAATACATGGAGCATGACTACTACCAAAAGCGCTAAACCCAAATTGGTATTCAGAGTATTGGTAGGCGATGACATACCCGGGATAAGTCCCCACCAATTGGAGATAAGTAAAAATAGAAACAGGGAAATTAGAAATGGGGCAAACAAAGCGCCTCGTTTTCCCATATTAGCGTTGATCTGGGAATTGAGACCTGTTATGACCATTTCAAATATGTTTTGTAGTCCGGCTGGCACCAATTTCAAATTGCGCGTCGCGACTATAGACAGAATAACAACGACAGCCATGACCATCCATGTCATTTCTAATGTTTCTAGATTAAAAGATAGACCGAATAACATGAGTTCATGAGCCGCACTTTCAGGCATAAAATCACTCCCTACATTGGATTTTTAAATAAACCTCTATAAATAACTTCCCAAACGGGCGAAGTTTTATAGCCTAATGAATTTTTTCTTGGTAAGAAAAAATTATCAAATTAATAAATACTATTATATGCATAATAAAAAAACCTGCAATAAACGCAATAAAAAAATCTTTAGCGAACTTTATGATGAGCAGGGAAAATAATATAAGGAATATAATACGCAACACCATACCGGTTTGGGCACTGCGTTTAGCAGCAGATGGTGAAAGCAGCATTGATTTTTTTATACGTGTTGCAAGCATGAAAACGTAATACATTGCTGTAAAATAACCACAGATGACAGCCGCAAGTAAATAAATCTGATTATTGAGAAGCAGCTGGATAGCAATGAGCAACGTAATTATAAAAGTTGCTATTGCAATTGAGCGGCCACGTATAGTCGCAAATTTGCGCATATGTAACCTGCCTTTCAGCGAATATTTAGGGGAAAGCAACTGCTATAAATATAGCATATAATTATTTCTATAACAAGGGATTTTAGCAGTATCAAAAATCTGTGCCGGAAAAGGGCATTGGGATGAAAAATATGGAAATACATATATAAAAATAATGTTTTTATTGATCATCAATATTAAGAAAATAATAATAATACACAGAGACATGTAAGAGTAGAAAATAAAGCAGAAGTTCACCTTGCTCTTCGACAAGTTCGCCCTGTGCGTCAGAGAAGAGGCGGCTTGAATCGCCAATAAGGGAAAATATAGTACAGATACAAGCGAAAATAAATAATTTTACGGGAAATAAACGCCGCACAATTATTTTTTTCCAGGGCGTAGTAAAAATAACCCCAATTAAAACGATAACGAGCATTATGCCAATAACTGTATTTATCATTGTATGATGCGGAAATTGTTCCATCGGTATGAAAATAGGTCCGTCAGGTCCCATCCCTATGGGGAAAAAACAGCGCCCCCAGTTTACTTCTCTGCCCGCGAGCAATAAAAAGGCACCGCTGGCAGTAAGTTGGAAGAGATGCTTTTTTTTATAAAACCAGTACAGGTTTAATAGCATCGCAATTAGCAAAATGACTACTTGGGAATTTTCTAACGGCCCATTTTCCCATCCCAGAGGGGTTGGCAGGATGAAGGATAGTGGTAAAACTAATATCAAAAATAATAATTCAAACGATTCTATGAAAAAAACTAGAGACCGGTGGGGAATGTTTTTGGTATTAATAATTGTAATCTCCTTACTGAAATAATAAATAAATTAAGCAGTTAATATATTGTAAACGAATGTTTACCTTTTTTCAAGTAGAAACTAAATACTATAAGTTCACTATATCACATTTTGTTATGAAATATAATATGATGAATGACTAATACATATAATACTATTAAAAATAAAAAGTAAATAAAAATTAATTTGCTGTAATGATGGTGCGTACAGGAAAGGGAATGTTTATATTTTCTTCACGATATCTTTTGGTCAATGCCTTTATAACTTCATGCTTAATTATGTATTGGTTTAAAAATATGTTAGATTTCATATTTATATTGAAGTTAATGCTGGAGTCAGCAAACTCAAAAAAGCGCACAAACGGTTCAAAATCTACTTTTCCTTCTACTTTCAATAAAACATTACGGGCAACTTCCAGACTGACTTTTTCAACTAAATCAAGATCGCTGTCATAGCTGACACCAACCGTAAGGGAGATATCAATTTCTTGCTGGGGCATATTGTAATTAATTATGGTAGAGGAAGCTATCTCCTTATTAGGGACGATTATTATATTATTGGCTGGTGATTGGATTTTAGTAAAACGCCATGTTATATCGACAACCTGACCAATGTAGCCATTACCAAGCTTTACAAAATCATATACTTGAAGTTGTTTCGATAAAATGATGTGGAGACCGGAAAATATGTTGGAAAGTGTATCTTGGAGACCAAGAGCAACAGCCATACCACCAACACCTAATGCAGTAAGAAATGGTGTGACGGATATACCAAGATATTGCAAGATAATAATTACGCCGGCTGAATATATGATAAAAGAAATGATATTGCTGAGAAGGGAAGTCGCCTTAGTGGTGTCCTCTGCGCGTGCTATATGCAGGGCAATCATTCCCGATACGGTACGGGCAAGAACGCGGGTAATGGAAAAGATGATGACGGCATATAGCAGAGATGATAATAAATCTATTATAGTGGTATTAAGGACTTTGATGGAATGGATAGTCCAATATAAACCTACCCCGGAACACCAGGCAACTGGCAGATCCTTTACCGCATGGGCAAAAATATAAGGAAGGGTATGCTGCTCCAGATGCTCCTGTAATTTTTTATTAATGAAGGTATTTATTATTTTACCTATTATCAATGCGGCAACTTGAATAAAGAATGGGACAATCAACAAATCTAGCCAAGAGTGCCAATCACCAAGGCTTGAAAGTATATTCATTTTATTTCCTCCGGTATTAAATAAAATAAAATAATGCATTGCGGTGATGTATTGATAATACCGATGCAAAAGTCTATAATAAGTCAATTTACATTAACTTTATAATGTATTATACTATAACATGTAAAAGAATGATAATAAAGGTCTCTTTTTCGGGATTTGAATAATAATAGAGGAGTATCACGATGGCAGAAGGCAAAATAATCAAAAAAGGCAAGCGTATTCAATTTAGACAGGCTGAAGAAGATGACATGGATTATATAATGGAAGTGGAATATAGGCCGGAAAATGCGAAATATGTTATTCCTTATACAAGGGATGTACATATGACTACGTTGAATACCAAGGCAGCTATCCATATTATTATAGAAACTATTGATACACGAAAAAAAGTAGGCTTCCTAATGATAGCAGGACTGGATAATCCTTCCAAGGAAATTGAGTTTACACGGATTATTCTTGATGAAAAAGGTAAGGGGTATGGACATGAAACATTGCAGATGCTTGAATCATGGGCATTTGATGATTTAAAGTTTCATAGGGCATGGCTCGATTGCAAGGATTATAATGCGCGTGCGCTGCATGTGTATGAATCGGAAGGGCTTGTACGTGAAGGCCTTATACGGGAAACCATACTGACTGACGGCGTGTATGAAAATCTAATAATATTAGGAATACTGGACAGAGAGTACTTTGCACGTAAAGAAACAAAAAAGTAAAAACTTTATGAGGACAGAATGATGAGCTTTTATTTTTAGTCTTTCTTTATAAAATGAATGTAAATGCAGGATTTCTTCAACATTACGGAGAAATTCTGCATTTGTTTTTTTAGAATTATTCTTATTGGTTAAAGATATGAAATATATATTGATAATGTTACTGTAATATTATATAGTAATACATATGTAGGCTTTTTAGTTTTAGGAGGAATATTTAATGTTTGGAATGGCTAGGGATATCGGTATCGATTTAGGCACAGCCAATGTTTTAATATATGTCAAAGGCAAAGGGATTGTTTTGCGTGAACCGTCAGTAGTGGCGGTGGACAGGGATACTAACCGCATATTAGAAATAGGCGAAGCTGCTAAGAAAATGATTGGACGCACACCGGGGAATATTGTAGCAATAAGACCGATGCGTGACGGCGTTATTGCCGATTATGATATAACGGAAAAAATGATCCAGTATTTTATTGAAAAGGTTGCAGGCCATAGTTTTCTTACAAAGCCGCGCATTATGATATGTGTGCCTTCGAAGGTGACTACGGTGGAAAAAAGAGCTGTTAATCAGGCTGCTAAACAGGCAGGCGCTTCTGAATCTTTTCTGATTGAAGAACCAATGGCTGCTGCTTTGGGAGTGGGAATAGATATTTCTGAACCACAGGGAGTCATGGTAATAGATATAGGCGGCGGTACTACAGATGTCGCTGTTATAAGTTTGGGCGGAGTCGTTGTCAGTGAATCATTGCGCGTCGCTGGTGATAAGTTTGATGAAGCTATTGTAAAATACATAAAAACCAACCATAATATCATGATTGGCGAAAGAACTTCGGAAAATATAAAAATGAATGTGGGAACGGCAATAAAGGGTGAACGTAATGTGAAAATGGAGTTCCGCGGCAGAGATTTACTTAGCGGTTTGCCGAAAACCATTGAACTGACATCCGATGAAATAGCCGGTGCTCTTGAAGACTCAGTCAATGCAATTGTACGGTGTGTCAAAAAGACTTTAGAGGATACACCTCCAGAACTTGCCGCTGACATAATGGATCATGGCATTGTAATGACTGGCGGAGGAGCAATGCTGCATGGACTAGATAAACTAATTCAAAAGGAAACGGAAATTCCTACATATTTAGCTGATGATCCTTTGTCATGTGTGGCAATAGGGACAGGAAGAGCTTTGGAATGGGTAGATAAACTTGGCAGAAGAGGCAAAAACGGTAAAAATGCGCAAAGACATGAATGAATTGTTACATAACACAAGTATTTATTAAATAAGAATCGCAGCTATAAAAAAGGATAGGGAAAAAGTTTAGCGAATAAAATATATAATATATTTTCACTACATGTAATATATTTTTATTTTTTAGGATGAATTGCTGATACCCTTTGTATTTAAACTAGGAGTGATGATATGCTGCGTGGCTTGTATACGGCTGCCTCGGGAATGATAACCGAACAAATACGTACAGATACAATAGCTAATAATCTGGCAAACGTTAATACCAATGGTTATAAAAAAGATGAACTGATAAGCGAAGAATTTGAGTCGGTTCTTTTGCATCGCATTAATGACGGAGAAACACCCCAAAATAATATATCGGCCTTGCAAAATATTGACACGGCGCGAAATTATCTTTTAAGAGGAACTGTCGCTGCTGATGGTGGCAGCGGAGCACCTGCCATTGGGACTTTAGGACGCGGCGCAAAAGTCGCAGAAGTCGCTGTGATACGTGACCAGGGGGCACTTGAAAACACTGGCAACAAATTGGATCTTGCAATTACAGGTGACGGGTATTTTGCGATAAACACACCGCAGGGAGTCCGGTATACGCGTGATGGTAATTTTTACCGTTCCGCAGCAGGACAATTGGTGACTGCAAATAATCAAGCTGTTTTAAACACTACAGGAGGAGTAATAAATATTCCACCTGATACGGCTGATATCAATATTGGTACCGATGGAACGGTAAACGCTGGCGGGCAAAACCTTGGACAGATAGAGTTGGCAGGATTTGCAGATCGAGGCGCTTTACTCAAAGAAGGCAATAATTTATATCGTCCGCAAAATGGGGCTCAACCGCAGCGGGCTGCTGGTTCTGTCCAACAAGGCTGGCTTGAAAGATCTAATGTCAACGTAGCAAAAGAAATGGTTGAGCTTATTAATAACTATAGAACATACGAAGCTGACTCTAAGGCGCTTGTTACACAAGATTCTTTGCTGGACAAGGCTGTCAATGATGTTGGCAGGGTTTCATAGAGGATTTGTATTGAAATGGAAACATTGAAGGGAGTCTTACGGCTATGATGAGAGCACTTTGGACTGCTGCTACAGGAATGACTACACAGCAGCAGAATATGGATGTTATTTCCAATAATTTAGCTAATGTGAATACAACAGGGTATAAAAAACAGCGTGCTGAGTTTCAGGATTTGATATATCAGACATTGCGCCAGCCAGGGGCAACAAGCGGACCAGATACGATTTATCCGGCAGCAATGCAGGCGGGGCATGGTGCACGTTTATCTGCTACAAATAGAATTTTTACGCAGGGCAGCTATCAAGCCACGGGCAATCCAACCGACATGGTAATTGATGGTGATGGTTTTTTTCAGGTAACGATGCCGGATGGCACTATTGGTTATACCCGTGATGGTTCATTTAAACTAGATGAAACCCGTAGATTGGTGACCTCCGATGGATATCCGTTAGAACCGGAAATTACTATTCCTGAAGATGCACCGGCAGATTCAATTACAATTGGTTCAGATGGTACTGTTTCTGCTACACCGGCGGGACAGGATACACCGGAAGAAGTAGGGCAGATAACTTTAGCGAGATTTGTAAATCCGGCAGGGCTTTCGGCACAGGGAAAAAATATCTTTTATCAGACCAATGCTTCAGGGGATGCAATAGTTGGCAATCCTGGGGAGGATGGAGCTGGTACAATAACACAGGGATATCTTGAAATGTCGAATGTGCAGGTAGCTGATGAAATGGTTAACATGATCGTTGCCCAGCGTGCTTATGAATCAAATTCAAAAGCAATTACTACCTGTGATTCAATGTTGGAAATTGCTAATGGACTTAAACGATAAATAGGATATTTATAATGAGAAGAAATATTGTTATTGCGATAACATGTGTCCTTTTTTCTTTTCCGGCTTTAGCATATGCTGCGTCACCAGCATGGGTAACTGTGCATGACACGGGACTAATATGGGGCGAAGATATTTTGCTGGGGTCGATTGCGGATATTAGCTGTGCTGATGGGCAGCGGTTGCAAGAACTTATAAATATGAAACTGGGAAATATTCTTAAACCAGGTGGCGTAAAAACACTTACGGCGTATGTATTGAAAATGAAAATACAGTCATCTGGAGTAGATAGTAGTAATATAACATGGTCGATACCTGATAATATAACAATTACAAGAGCTTCACAAACAGTGCCTTCAACACAAATAAATGCTGCGGCCCAAGCTGAAATGGAGCAAGCTGTAAAAGCAAGCGGTGAGCAAAGGGACTGGACTATTGAGTTGCTGACCGGAGCTGCTGACATGGTAATACCACCGGGAGAACTGAAAATGGAAACTGAATTGCCCTATGGTATAAAATATACTGTGCCAACTGTGGTATATGTCCATTTTAATGTAAAGGGAAAAGATGCAGGGCGGGCTGTTTGCAGATTTCAATTGCACACCTTTGATAATGTTGTCGTAGCAGCCAGAGCGGTAAGGGCAAACACTGTTTTAACAGCAGACGATGTACGTATTGAAAAAAAAGAAATCAGTTCTGTAACGGCGTATTATATGACTGATATAAATAAGGCAATAGGGCAGATATCGCGGTATCCGCTTAAGCCGGGTGACATTCTTAAAGAAAGTTTACTAGTGAGCCCTGTTATAGTGAAAAGGGGCGCTCCTGTACACATTATGGTCAAAACAAATGGATTGACTGTTCAGACAGATGGAGTGGCGATGACTGACGGTAGTAAGGACGAGGTCATCAGAGTGAAAAATTCAACAACTGGTGTCATAGTGAGTGGACAGGTAATTGATGAAAATACTGTTGCAATTCAAATGGATAGTTAAGATATATTGATTGCAGGTGATATAATGAAAATGAAACATGCCATATACATAATGCTTTTTTTGTTTGGGGCAGTTGTTTTTCCACATTCGTTGGCCAGTGCTCAATCATTATGGGCTGATTCCCAAAATAATTATTCTATGAGCTTGTTCGCTGACCGTAAAGCACATAACATAGGCGATATTTTGACTGTGATTATAAGCGAATCATCATCTACAAGTGCAACGAAGTCTATGAGTAATGGAAAGACGGCAAATAATTCATTGAATGCAGGTGCGGGGATATTTAGTTTTCTGGCGCAGGCTAGTGCAGGACAGTCGGACAGTTTTAAAGCTGATGGTTCGGCAAAAGATACAAATACTGTTAATGGCAAGATCACCGTAACTGTAGTTGATGTACAACCAAACGGCAATATGGTAGTAGAAGGAACGCAATCTATATGGCAGAATAAGGATGAGCACAAGATCACTTTACGTGGTACGGTGCGGCAAGATGATGTGGCTTATGATAACACGGTTCCCTCTTATCTGGTAGCTGATGCTACACTTAAATTTGACGGGAAAGGACCTCTCAATGCGAAACAGAGACAAGGAATTCTGTCACAAATATTTAATGTACTCTTTTGATGTGATAATGAAGAGGGAGAGCAAATGCTGAAGTTATTAAAATATGCGAGTTGTCTGGCAGTACTTTTATTTACTTTGGTTTCAATGAATTGTGTTTTTGCCGCTGATGTTTCGGCGACGAGAATTAAAGATATCGCCAAAGTGGATGGTGTACGGTCCAATCAGCTGGTAGGCTATGGATTGGTAGTAGGACTTCAAGGAACAGGCGACAGCAATAAAACGATAGAGACATTAAATTCTGTAGCAAATATGCTTAAAAATTTTGGTGTAAATATTGATAGTAGTAATACTGCCTTAAAGACAAAAAATGTGGCAGCTGTAATGGTGACGGCGACATTGCCGGCATTTGCCCATGCGGGCGACAATATCGATTTTACGACGTCGTCAATGGGGGATGCAAAGAGCTTGGCCGGCGGGGTTCTTTTACAGACGCCGCTGCGCGCAGGAAATGGGCAGGTCTATGCTGTAGCACAAGGTCCTATTGCTACCGGTGGTTATTCGGCAGCTGGGCGTAGTAAAAATATAACCACTGTTGGTATATCCAGTGGTGGTGCCATTGTAGAACAGACTGTGGAAGATACACTGGGAACAAATGGTAATATTTCATTTTCATTAAATAATTCCGATTTTTCGACGGCAGCACGTATTGCTGATGCGATAAATGCAAACTATGGTGGTATTGCATCAGCTGTTGATCCAGGTAGAGTAGATGTAAATGTACCGGCTGGCTATCGAAATAATATTGTGGGATTTGTTTCTAACATTGAAAATTTACCAATTATCCCCGATTCACCAGCCAAGGTAGTTGTCAATGAACGCACAGGCACCATCGTTATGGGTGGTAATGTGAGCGTTGATGAAGTGGCTATTGCGCAGGGCGGGTTGAGTATAAACATTGATAAAACAACTAATGTTTACCAACCGGCACCGTATAGTTTGGGCAGTACTATTGTGACAAGGAATAACAACACAAGAGTAAAAGAAGAAAAGGCAAATACTGTTGTCCTTGGCGCAACGGCTAATGTAAATGATGTAGTAGGGGCACTGAATGCTGTTGGTGCTACACCGAGAGATATTATTGCTATTTTGCAGGCCATGAAAACATCAGGGGCTTTACATGCAGAATTGCAGGTTATTTGAGGAATTTGAAATGGAAGGAATAAATCTTGTAACAGCATCACCCGCACTAGAACAGGCACAGCAGGTACAGGCAACAAAACAGATTAAAGAATCAGGAGAAAATCTGGAAAGGGCAGCCAAGGTTTCTAATACAGCTAAAGGTGATGCTAAGTTAAAAGATGCATGTGTACAGTTTGAAGCAATGTTCCTTGATTTGATGTATAAGGAAATGCGTAAAACTGTACCGGCGGATTCGCTGTTAGGCGATTCTAACGCGGATAATATTCTACGTGCGATGCATGATACTGAGATGACCAAAAATTTAGCTCAAGCTGGTGGTGTAGGATTGGGCGATATGCTTTATCGTCAGATAAAGCAGCAGGACTTCAAACCACCACTGTCTGAAGTAAAGGCATATAAAAAATAAACGGTTGATACTTAGAGAGGCTATTGCAAAATATATATTTGTAGGCTGTTGATTTATTTTCAGCTGCAGATCAATGTATTTTGCAATGGACTCTTTTAATTTTATTCATCAAAAGAGGTATAGTTCAGTGAAAAAAATTTTGAACAGAGTATTTAGTATTGTAGTATTTCTTTTCTTTATATTTCAATCCATGACATTTGCGGCGAGTAGTCCAATAAATATGACGCAAGCCCGCTCAGGCATTTCTCAGGACAATGTGCGCATTGTCTTGCAATTTGATACAATGCCGGTATATCAGGCAACGGTTGATTCATCAGGAAAAAATATCAATGTGGATTTTTCGGGTGTGGATGCTTCAAAGGTACAAAATAGTATAAATGTTGACGGCGATGTGGTACAATCTGTAAATATCACCAATATACAGTCTGGATGCAGGGTTACGATTGCTTTAAATCAGACGGTACCATATAATGTGAATGTTTTACAGAATCCAGCGAGAGTATTTATTGATGTAAAAAGATATTATGAACACACATTGAAACATAATGTGGAAGATGGCTTAGATTATATTACTTATGATCGATATAATGAAAATGGACTTCTGAAAGCATATGCCCTTGATATAGATCCTACTAAGTTTGAACTTATCCCTGTACTTGGCGGAGGAAGAACACTGGGAAAAAGTACAGTCTCAAGTATGGTTCGTTATTATAATGCTGAAGCCGGAGTAAATGCTTCTTATTTTGGGGGGCAAAAAGAAGTATATGGGTTGACGAAAATTGATGGAACTGTTGCAACTACCACTTATTTGCCACGGACAGCGTTTGGTACGGATAATACGGGAAAAGCAATAATTGGACTGGTGAATTATAATGGAACAGTGCATACTAAAAACGGCGATTATCCAATTAGTGGAGTTAATTGTGACCGCAGTGCCGATACAATAGTCGAATATAATTCTTTTTACGGAGATAGTACGGGCACTAATGAATATGGGATAGAATACGTTGTTCAAGATAATAAAATTGTGCAGATAAATACCAATAACTCCGCTTTAAAAGACGGGCAAACTGTAATTTCAGCGCATGGAACAATGCAGGATGCATTGAAGGGATTAAAAGTAGGCGATGAAATGACTATTAATGAAGATCTTGGCGATATATGGAAAAATTCTCTTCAGATTGTAGGCGTGGGACCGCGTCTTGTACAAAACGGACAGGTTAATATAACATCTGATGCAGAACAAATAGGTTCAGATGTAACATGGGGCATGTCACCGCGCACTGCTGCGGCAATAAAGGCTGACGGACATGTTTTGCTAATGGTGGTTGATGGACGGCAAGAACAGGTTGATGGACTTACATTAAATGGGTTTGCCCAATTGTTAATAAAATTTGGTGCAGTCGATGCGGTTAATTTTGATGGGGGCGGTTCTTCTGAAATGGTAGTAGGAAATCAAGTCGTGAATAATCCATCAGATGGTAATGAAAGACTGGTCGGTGTTTCATTGGCAGTAGTAAAGAAAAGTTAAAAAAATATTTATTATAAAGTAAAAATATTCTTCTTGCTATTAAAAAAGGCTAATGTATAATGAGTAGAGAAGATTGCTAGAGAAAGGATGTGTTTCTTTTTTATTCTGCTGAAGGAGAGAATTTAGGACGGGTTTTGCCAGCAGTTTAACCGATAAAGCTTAGTATTTTAGAAAAAAGATTCGATATACAAAGTGAAATGTATTTTCGGCAGGTAATATATGCAAAACATATTAACTCCAGCAGATTTTATAAACATATTATTCGTTAAGGAGAGCGATAGAAATGAAAAAAAATATATTAATTGTATTCTTTATAGGAATATGTGCTTTGGCAGGAATTTACCATATGGCGGAAGCCCAAGCTGTAATTGACCAGAAATCAGTTTTGTCGGGAACTGTGTCATGGACAGCACAGCCTGGAATTGCAGTAAATGAAGGCGCAGCTTTGGTGAAAATAACCACAATGACAGGAGAAACAGCAGCGAGCAGGGCATCTGCCAATGGAACAGTAAGTGAGATATTGGTTAATCCTGGGGAAGAAATATCCGTAGGGCAGGTAGTGGCTCGAATTACGGCTGAATGATAATAGCTATTTGCCTTGAAATTGAATTATTATGGATATTGAAAGGTAGTATGGGGAACATAGAAAAATTTATTTAACGAGGATATATATTTAAATCCATTAATTTTGAGGTGAATTTTTTGCAAAAAATCGAGAAAATTTTTTTTGCGTTATTGTTTTTAGGTATTCTGACATTGCCGGTGAAAAGTATGGCTATGGTGCCGATTATGACGACACAGCAATTGCAACCGGGAATGATAGGGACAGCTAAAACTGTAGTACAGGGAAGTGACATAGAAAGCTTTAATGTAAAAATAATAGGCGTAGAAGATAATGGGAAAGGCTCATCTAAGCAGATCATGGCAGAAGCTTATGGGCCAATGATGGATGATACTAAGGGCGTCATACACGGAATGAGCGGCAGCCCAGTTTATGTGGATGGTTATTTAATAGGGGCAGTTGCCCGTGGTATAGGCAGTGATACAAATCCGCGGGTGTTTTATATTACACCGGTAGAGAATATGCTTCAGCTTTGGGATCTGCCCGATCCAAAAGCTGACAATGGCACGATTCAGCAAGTGCAGATAAATACGCTTGACCAAAAGAAACAGATTGCGCAGGACGAGGCTAAATTAGATGAGCTGTTTAAAAAGGGAAAAACTCCAGTCCCAGGAATTAAAGATAAAAAAGCAACAACTGCATCTGATACCAAGGCTGCCCAACCAAAAGATGTAAAATCACAATTTGTAGATACGACTGGCTGGAAAAAAGTATACGGTTCAGAAGACCAAAAAGATGATGGAAATGCTGCAGTATCATTAGCTGTTAATGGGTTTTACGGAGCAGGCATGGATTTCTTAAAAAAGGAACTTTTGCCGTTTAACATGTACCCTTATGCTGTTAGTATGGGAACTGCAGTGTCTTCCGGGTCAGACAGTCTTGTCGGACAGGCAAACGTAAGCCCTGGCAGTTCTGTTGGGGTAGCATTGACTTACGGAGATTTTTCTGTAGGTGCAGTGGGAACCATTACAGCAGTGGACAATAATCGTGTTCTGGCTTTTGGACATCCGTTCACCTATCGGGGAAATGTAAATTATTTTATGACAGATGCAGATATTGTCGGTACAGCAGATGGTCTGGTGAACGGACAGAAAGTATCTTCGTTTGGTAAAATAATTGGTCGTATAAACCAGGACCGCTATTCAGGAGTCAGCGGTATATTGGGCAAATATCCATCAGTAGTGCCTATGAAGGTTACTGTTGATGATAAGCAAAATGGGAAAAAAGCAGTGTTTGCCACAAATATTGCTTATGATGAAGAATTGCTGCCTAATTTGGCAGCTAGTATTGCTTATGCATCTTTAGACCGTACAATAGACAGTCTCAGTTCTGGTACAGCAGATGTTAAGGTAGGGATAAGGACAAATGCTGTCAATACAGGAGAAGTCGATAGAAGCAATATGTATTATAATGGCACTGATGTCGGCCAGTTTGCCGTTTCTGAATTAGGACAGTTGTTAAATATTATTTGTACTGATACTAATAAGCAGTATGATATTACAGGTATTAATGTCGATTTGTCGTTTAATGAAAACCGTAAGACAGCGTCTATCATCAGTGTAACTCCTGATAGAACTGAAGCCCATCCCGGTGAAGTTGTCAATTTAAAAGTTATTTTGCAACCATATCGAGGCTCTCAGGAACAAGTGCTCATTCCATATACTGTGCCGCAGAATCAAGGTACTGGCAGCATGACACTGGAAGTCAGGGGCGGTGGTCTTATTCCGGTGGTATTATCTCCTTTACAGGGATTAGATATGACACCAGAGGAAGATAAGACGTTATCAGCGGCTGATAAAATAAATGGTTTATTGCAGACAGATAAAAATAATGAAATCGTTGTAGCGGCAGCAGTTCCTGAGATAACAAATGAAAAGGAACAGCAAAAGGCTATAGATGATGCCATGGAAAAACAAAAACAAATGGAAAAAAATGGCCAGTTGGGAAAAAAGGATGCTGCACCTAGAGAAGTAAAGGCAGCAACGGGATATATTATTGATAATGTAGTGCGTATAAACCTGAATATAAAAAAATAAAGTGGTGTACTAAAAAAAAAATAGTAAATTAGTATTTACTATTTTTTTTATTATTGTTAAAATCATTTAATAGAATGTTTATTTAGCATGGGAAATAATGTGCTGGGTATTTTGCTCGAAATATAAAATCTTGCTAAGTCTGTGCAAATAGCAATAATTATGAAACTAGGCGAAGCGTAGTGTACTTGATGGATTGATTTAGGAGAAAATGGACTAATAAAATCTAGGGAGGATGGTGGTAATATGTTTATACTGGAAGCTGTCGGTTCTTTTGTCCTAAGAATTCTCGAGACATGGGGCGGCTTCATTATATTACTTTTCCAGACATTGAAGCAATGTAAACGGATACCACGGATGCGGTATGTTTTACAACAGATGGCTCATTTGGGTGTCGATACATTACCAATAGTTATGCTGACGATGCTTTTTACAGGAATGGTTGTGACCTTACAGACAGTCACAGAATTTATAAAATTTGGAGCACAGTCTACTATTGGTGGAGTGGTGACAATCGCCGTAGGCAGGGAATTGGGGCCTGTGCTAGTGGGAGTAGTGGCTGCTGGCCGGGTGGGAGCTGCTATAACGGCCGAATTAAGCACGATGAAAGTAACAGAACAAATAGATGCATTGGAAGTAATGGCAACAAATCCCATCAGGTATTTAGTTGTGCCGCGGCTTATTGCGTGCATGGTGATGTTACCACTGCTTGTCGTTTTTGGTGATGTCATTGGTTCCTTCGGCGGTTGGGTGATAGCAAATTATTATGACGTGTCGTCCTTTATGTACATGCAGTCAATTAATTCATTTGTTGTGATACATGATTTTACAGGTGGACTCATAAAAGCTGTGGTTTTTGGTAGTATTATTGCCATTATAGGTTGTTATTACGGACTAAATGCAGGTAATGGAGCCGAGGGGGTTGGTAAAGCGGCTACTAAATCGGTCGTTGATGCGATTATGGCCATTTTCTTTTTTAATTGTTTTTTGTCATTGCTTTTGTATAGATGAGGTATCTGCATGTTGATAAAACTGATAGATGTAAATAAGTCATTTAAAGATTATAAGGTATTGAAAAATATAAATTTGTCCATAAACAAGGGGGAAACGCTTGCTATCATCGGTGCTAGTGGTTCAGGCAAGAGTACATTGTTAAAACTCATGATAGGATTAGAAAGACCCAGCAGCGGGCAAGTATGGATAAAAAATGAAGATATAGCAAAATTGAACGAAGAAGAATTGGATAAGGTCAGATTGAATATGGGGATGGTATTTCAGTATTCAGCACTTTTTGATTCTATGACTGTCGCTGATAATGTGGCATTCGGTTTAAGGGAACACAGTTCATTGACAGAAGCTGAAATCGGTCATATAGTTGAGGAGAAACTTAACACAGTCGGGTTAAAAGATTTTGCCAATTATATGCCCAATGAGTTATCGGGTGGCATGAAGAAACGAGTCAGTCTGGCGAGAGCGATAGCTTTTGAACCAGAAATAATATTGTATGATGAACCTACATCTGGACTTGATCCAGTTATGGCGGGAAAGATAGATAAGCTTATAAAATATACACAAGAGAAGATGCATGTAACTTCAGTGGTTGTTACACATGACATGGATAGTGCCTATTATATTGCCGATCGTATTGCGATGATCTATGAAGGTGAGATAATAGCGCTGGAGGATGCACATGCTATAAAAACTTCTTCGGATAAAAGGGTACAGGAATTTATAAATGGTGGGCGAATAATATAATGATTACTATTATTTTATTTACAACGGAGGCGATGATATGACGACAGAAGCTAAGGTGGGATTGTTTACAATGCTGGCGCTGGCTTTAGCACTGGTTATTGTGGTGCAATTAGGACACATTAGTTTTGGTGAGGCGCCCCGTTATAAAATAACGGCTTCATTTAAATATGTTGATGGTTTAAAGCCAGGGGCACTAGTGCGATATGCCGGAGTCGATATTGGGAATGTGCGCACAGTTACTACTGATGGATCAGGGGCAAATGTTGTTTTAGAAATAAAAAATGACATAAAAGTACCGAAAAAATCTACGGTAACAATATCTAGTGATGGTTTGATGGGAGAAAAATTTGTTAATATATATTCCGATGGAACAGGCGGCGACGATTATTTAGCTGCTGGGGATACTGTACAGGGGACAGAGGAACGCAATATAACTTCACTGATGGCTTCAGTTTCTGATACATTGGATAAAGTTGATAAAATGGTTACTTCAGTCAATACTGTAATAGGAAATCCGCAGGTACAGGATTCTCTGATCGAATCAGCAGTTAACTTGAAGAATATTACGGGTAATATTGACCAGGCTACTGCTGTAATAGCCCGCATGGCGGGAAATAATGAAGGGAATGTTAACGAGATAGTACATAATATGGTACTACTCACTGCTAGTATGCAGCGTACATCCTCTAGTGTAGAGACTATGGTCAAATTAAATGGTGACGGCCAAGTGACGGATAATGTCCGTACGGCAGCTTCTAATCTGGCAAGTACAAGTACAAGAATAGAAAATATGGCAGCTAATCTTGAACCTGTCATAGCAGACCCACAGACTGCTGAAGATCTTCGCAGTGTTTTGCATAATGCAAATGCAGTTTCGAAAAAAGCCGACAATATGATGACAAAGATAAGTTCAATAAAGACAAAGGTCGGCGTTGATGCTTTATATAGCGGGAAAAAGTCAGATATGATGCTGAATGCTGATTTAAAAATATATAATAATCCTAATGATTTTTTATTAATAGGAGGAGATGATATAGGCGGTGATGATCCTGCTACAAATTTACAGGTAGGTTCCGGTAATAATTTTTTTTCGGGACGCATAGGCCTCTTCGATAATAAAGCCGGAATAGGGATTGATACATATAGCGGTCCTTGGCGGTTTTCCGTGGATGCATATGATATGGATGACATTCGGGTGAAATTCCGGGGACAGTATAGACTGGCACCTGATACTTATTTGCTGGGGCAAGTCAATGATGTTAACAGCAAAGCTGACAGGACGACCTATTTGGGTATACGCAGAGAATTTTAAAAATATATTTGAGTACAGATGTTTGGCATTTAGGAGGAATTATTTTGGCAAAAAGTAAAAACAAATGGGTTAAAAATTTAACTGCGTTAGTTTTAAGCGGAATGATGACAATATCGTTGAGTGGGACAGTTTTTGCCCGCAGTATGTCATTACAGGAAAGTATTACAGAAGCTTTGAATAACAATCATAGTATAAAGCAAGAAGAAGCAGATTTGGAAAATGCAAAGGCTGTTTTAGGAGAAGCACAAGGGCAAACTGGTGTTACCCTGAAATGGGAAGGTTCTGCCAGCAAACTCGGTGGGCACTATTATGATGATACGAATATAGACCATTCATATGGTAATGATATAACGGCCAGCATACCAATATATACTGGTGGGCAACTGGAAAATAATATAAAAAGTGCTAAAATAGGTGTTCAAATAGGTGAACTTAATTTACAAAATGAACAACTAGGTATAGAATTACAGACGTTACAAGGATATTATGATATCCTGAATTACCAAAATATAAAAGAAGTCGATGAAGACACTGTCGCCCAGTATAATGAACATTTGAAAATGGCAAATGCTAAATATGGCGCAGGTGTAGTGCCGAAAGTCGATTTACTGGAAGCCCAGGTTAACCTGGCTAATGCCCAGCAGGATCTTGTAACGGCAGATAATAATTTGCAGGTGGCTATGACCAGTTTTAATAAGATCATAGGGCAGGATTTGATGACTGATGTTGAACCAAGTGATAATTATTTGACAGATACAAATTTTTCTAAGACAATGGAAGAATGTATGGATATAGCACTTAAGAACAGACCTGACGGTGTAGCAGCACAAAAGTCTGTAGAACAAGCTGAGGCAGAAATTGCAGCAGCAAAAGCTGGTAATAAACCGCAAGTATCAGTGGTAGCGGAAAAAAGCATAGCAGGTAATAGTATGCTGGATAATGACCAGAGCGATAAAAAATCGGTCGGCGTACAAGCCAGTTGGAATATTTTTGATAATAATGTCACCCATTCCCAAGTAAAACAAGCTGAAGCTGCACTGGCAAAAGCGCAGCAGGCACAAGCTGATATGGATGACCAAATCCGTCTAGACGTACGGCAGGCTTATTTATCAATGGAAGCAGCCCGTACAAACATTGAAACGACAAAAACAGCAGTCGATCAGGCAGTTGAAAACAATAGAATTGCTGATGTTCGTTATCAGGCTGGTGTAGGTACTAACAGTGATAGACTGGACGCTATAACTTTATATACGAGCGCACGGATGAATTACAATCAGGCATTGTATAATTTCACTATTAGTAAAGCAGCATTATATAAAGCAATGGGAATTTCGGCACAATTAGTGGCACAGGATGTTCCTACACCTGTTGCTCCAACTGGTGACGAAACCAACGAAACTAATACTAATGCTAATCCTAATGCGTCTACAGATAATGCACAGGAAGTTCCCACCTCAACTGTCGCTTCTGGAGATGAATCTGATGCTACTACCGCTAATTCCGGTTCAGAAGAAAATAATTCTTCCGGACTTAATGTATTAGATCGTGCATCAGGGGCAAATCAGTAAAATTTTTTAGTTTAAAAAAGTTTAACAAGGGGAGACTTATAAATGAAGAAGCTGCAAAAAAAAATTACGATAATTGTATTTTCATTTATCGTTATATTACTTGCGGCTTCTTTTTTTTATATGAGCCGATTAGATATTTTTATGAAATCTGCTGCCCAGACAGTCAGTGATACTCTGACGCAAACTATACATACTAAGGTGGAAATAGAAAATTTAACAGTACTTTCCTGGTCTAGCATAAAAGCAGACGGGATAACTATTTATGATAAAAATGGGGATAAAATAATATCTTCTGATGCAGCAACAGTGAAGTTTAAACCACTATCAATTATTACTGGTGATGTGGCGACAAGCATTGCTTCTGTGAGTGTAGATAAACCTACAGTGAATATAAAAAAAAGAGAAGACGGCACATGGAATTATGCCGATATCTTTACTGATAATACAAACAAAAGCACCTTTACAGGACAAGTGACGGCAGAAAATGGTACAGTGGATATTACTGTAGACGATAAGACAATCACGCTTACAAAAGTGAATATTGATGCTGATATGGCAGACAGTCCTAAAACACATATAAAGGCAGATTTCATGCAGCAGAATACGCCAATTTCACTTTCTGGTGACATTGAAAATGAGGAAAAACATTTTAGTATAAAAGCGGATAAAATCAATATTGCGGATTATACATATCTAATACCGGCTGATGTATTGCCACAGAATATTGTTATAAATAGTGGTACGATAGAGAACGTTAATGCGGTGCTTGACTTAGATGGAGAAAATTTAACAGCTTTGCAGGGCAAGGCTGATATAAATGATGCTTCATGCCGGATTATGGATACAAATGTTGATAACATTAACAGCCAAATTGTTTTCAATAAGGATTTTTTGACAGTTTTTGCTAAGGCTGCAATAAAGGGGCAGACAATAGATGTACACGGGAAGGTATCATTTGCTGCTGATCCTGAATTGTCATTAGTAGCACATTCAGATGCGATAAACCCCAAAAATATATTTGCCAATATACCGTTTGATGGAGATACGGCCTTTTCCGCAAATATAACGGGAACGGTTGCCAACCCCATTGTTTCAGCAGATTTATCAGCAAAAAAGGCAAGTTTTTATGGATATACTTTTAATAACGCGAAAGTAAAGGGAAACTTTGAAAATGATGTATTATATATAGAACAGGCTTCACTTGATTTTGCTGGTGGGAAAGTTCAGGCTGATGGAATATTTAAGATAGAAGATAAATCATATGAAGGCCATGCTATTGTAAAAGATGTAAATTGTGATGCCTTGCAGGAATATCTGCCAGGATTATCGGGCCGCATTTCGGCGAATGCTGTCTTTAAAGGAGATACTACTGGTGTTGACAGTATAGAAGGATATGCCTCAGCCTCTCTCCGAGGGGGCCTTTATGATGGTATAGCAATAAATAAGGCAGATGTTTCTTTGTCAAAAACAGGGAAGCATATAGATGTAGGCGCGCTGACGGTAGCGCTCGATGGGGATGGTGTCGTTTCCGCAGCGGGGACTGTTGATGATAAAGTACTTAATCTCGAATTTTATGGGTCCAATGTGAATTTGGCATTATTCCAGAAGTATTTGACAGTACCTGCCGATGGTTCAGCGGCTTTTTATGGACACTTGCAGGGGAATATGGATAATCCGTATTTAAAATTGGAATTGGGGGCAAAGGATGGACAGATCATGAACCAGCCTTATCATAATCTGCGTCTTTCTGCTGTCGGTAATATGGATGGTGTATGGATAAAGAAACTGGTATTTAGAAATGATGCCAATGAAGTTGTGCATAGTGCGCAGGGAATCGTGGGATTTAAGGGAGACCATCAAATCGACTTGACGGTAAATACGAAAAATGCGCGGATAGAAGATATTGCTTCTGTGCTTTTACCGGGACAACCAATAACAGGAAATATTGATAATACACTGCATTTGACAGGGTCACTTAGCAATATGAACGTGTCAGGGCATGTACTGCTTCATGAAGGCAGCTATCATGGAGTCTTGCTGACTTCAGCTGAGGGGGATTATACTTATAATGCTGCTACTGGTAATGTTACAGTGCAGAATTTAAATATAAAGTCACCGTTTGCTAACGTAGCAATCAATGGTGGTATATATGCTAATAACGTACTTAATTTTGATGTGGTAGTAGATGATATTGATTTGTCTAAAATGCCGTCTTATTTGCCTTATCCTATTGAAGGGCGGGCAAGTTTTGCGGGCCATGTCAGTGGAACTATCGATAATATAATTTTCTCGAGCAAATTAAAAGCGGATAAACTGATCTTTAACGGAGAAGCATTAACTGATGTTACAGGACAATGTAATTATCGAAATGGCATGTTTTCAATAAGTGATCTGCAATGGATGCAGGAAACTGGCAAAGTAGTTTTTAATGGCCAGATAAATGCTTCAAACGGTGCATTGGCTGGAAAATTAAAAGTAGATGGTGTAAAGGCCGAATCTTTAGCAGCAATGACCAACTTTAAAAATAATTATTTGACAGGTATATTTAATGGCGAAATGGATTTGAGCGGAGTTTTAAGTAATCCTAACGTACATTTATTGGGAACAATTGATGATGGATATTTAAAAAAATATCCGTTGAAAAAGATGTCTATAGATGCCTCTTATAATGATAATACTGTAGTTATTAATCAATTCTATGGAGAACAAAATAATGGGAAAGTCGCTGCGAAGGGAACATGGACTTTGAATGGACCGCTTAATGTGGTCTTTTCTGCCCAGGATATAGATGCTAGTTTATTTACCGGTCTCATGAATTATGATGCGGATGTTAAAGGCAGTGTGAATGCTTATGCACAGGTTACCGGAACAATGGAGAGTCCGCAGGCTAATGTTTCCTTTGAAGTTTCTAATGGTGGGATAGGCACAGCAACCTTTGATAAATTGACCGCCTTGTTTAATCTGGATAAGGGCGTTATTAATGTCAGCCAATTCTTAATAAATAAGGGACCTTATAGGGCTTCGGCAAGTGGGAAAATACCATTGACGGCTTTAAAAGCTAAACCGTGGGAAATGCTGACTAATTATGAACAGATTGATTTAAATGTATCGTTGGACAACGCCGATTTGAGTATCTTACCGCTTTTAACAAAACATGTAGACTGGGCTACCGGACCACTAAAAGGTAATGTAAAAATAAATGGAACATTGGCCCATCCGCTGTTTTCGGGTTATATTAAGATGGATAACGGTTCAATGAAAATTAAAGAATTAGGTAAACCAATACAAAATATGCAGATTGATGTTGCGTTTGATCGTGAACATATGAAGGTAAACACTTTTAGTGGTCAAATGGGTGATGGCACATATTCTCTGACTGGTGACACGTTGATAACGGGCGGCGGTTTAAAACAGTATAATTTTGCGTTTAATGCTGATAAACTTTTCATAGACAGTAGTTTCTATCGAGGACCGTTTAGTGCGCAATTTACTTTTAGTGAAGGTAAATTTTTTAATAGGGATATGCCAAAGCTGGCAGGGAGTATGAATATAGAAAAATCTACGATATCTTTCCCCGGTATTCCAGACAGCAGTACTTCTTTTCTACCTGAGATGCTGCTTGATGTCGGCATAAACGTCGGCAATAATGTACGTTTTTATAAATCAATGCTTTATGATATGGATATAGGTGGGAGCATCCATTTTGGCGGGACAACAGAACACCCGCTGCCGTCAGGCGAAATTAATGTACTGCGAGGCACTGTCGAATATCTGAGAACAGTCTTTAAGATAAGGGAAGGAAATGCTTATTTCAATCAGCTGGGATCATTCATGCCAAGTATAACTTTCAAGGGTGATGCGAATTTATCAAGAGTGAAAGTGAACTTGTCGATAGAAGGGCCGGTTGGTAATATGCAATTTTTACTTACTTCAGAACCACAGATGAGCCAAGAAGAAATTATAAAGCTTTTGACTTTTGGTAATGCTGATAGACAGGGAGACAGTGTTGACTCATCTGATTTGACGCAGTTGGCAACAGTTGGCTTGCAGATGGGATTTTTAAATGAAATCGAAAACTTTATGCGTTATACGTTACAACTTGACGAATTTAACATTGTAAGTGATACTATTTATAATGAAAACGAGCACAATGGGCAAAATAACTATGATGAAGTATATAGTATCGAAATTGGTAAATATATTTCAGATAAAATGATGCTTAAATACACGAACAGCATCAATTATGATGATCATAGGTTTGGTATCCAATATGATCTTAGTAAAAATATGAGCATACTTAATGAATGGGATAGCAGAGACGGATATAGGGTAACACTGGATGCGAATATTAAATTTTAAGGGAATAATATTACCAAACGTTAAAGATAAGGAGGCGGCTGACAATGGACATCGGTGATTATATGATTGAGGTAAAAAAAATAATACTGTTGGAACAAACAGAAGAAGAGCAGTGCTGGCAGCAATACAAAAAAGATGGCGATGAACAGGCACGCTGTAGAATCATAGAAGCTTATCAGCCGCTTGTCTTCAAATGCGTGCGTCCTTTTTGTAAAATGGATGCTGCAATGGATTTGGTGCAAGAGGGAACAGTGGGACTTATTGAGGCTGTAGAACGATATGACCCCGACAAGAATGTTGCGTTTTCATTATATGCAGTACATAGAATAAAAGGGCGGATTTTAAATTATTTAAATAAAGAATCGGCAAAGGATAAATACTGTAGTTTATACGATTTTTTTGATGATGTAGCAGCAATGGTCGATGATAAGGCCGATGTGCAAAATCAGGCAGAAAAAAATTTTTTGACGGGACAAGTACAAAAGATTATGTTGCGGTTGCCACCGAAAGAAAGAGCTGTTTTAGATGGTGTTTATTTAAAAGATAAGGCGCCGCAAGAATTGGCTAATAACATGCAGGTAAGTCTGTCCCATGTTTATCGGTTGCAGAAGATGGCGGTACATCGCCTGCGGGGAATGATGGCAAAGTTTATGCATCATTGGAATTAATGCTTGTTTGCAGATGATGTTAATTAATCCCATCAAGATTAAAAAATGGATAAAAATTGTATTAGAAATAGATGATTGACGATAAATCGATCATGACATAGAGCAAATATGTTATTTTACCTCATAAAAATTGGTTAAAATACGGATAAGGCTGAATAAAGGTAAATTTAACCTAAAATGGCATGCAGAATTAAATCCTTTAAATGGATATTAATAACAAACATAAGTGAGGAGGGCAGTTTCATGGCAAAAACAGACCGGATTATGATGGATCATGTAAGTGCAGCTAAGAAATGGCTGGGGAAAGCGGAAAATTCGTTAGAACATGATAATAACATCCGCAGCGATCTGCATATTATGCTGGCGGAAGCGGAATTGAGACGTGCTAGGGAAAAAATGGCTAATACAGCCAAACCTTTCTGGCTTAAATATATAGCTCCATTAATGATGAGTGTCCTTGTTTTTGCCGCAGGAGGGTTTTTTTTATTAAATGAACATAATCATTCCGCTAAGGCGATTACTGTTCCTCCAGTTGTTGTTTCAGCTGATAAGAAGATAGAAGAACATCCATTGGAACAAGAACAAACAAATACTCAGGAAAAAATAAGTCATAATGTCTCAACCAATGTAAATGAGGCAGCACAGCAGGAAGCTGAACCCAATTATGCAGCACAGCAATCTGTAGACCAACAAAAAGAAAAAGAAAGTTCACCAAAAGTTTATCAGAAGATATCTGACCCTAAGAGTGAAATTCAGGTTCCTTCGAAAGAGATGCAGCAGCTGATGCGAACGGCAAAGGACACTTTGCAAAAATAATAAGATCACTAATTTCAGGAGGTAATTTTTTTGAATAAAAAGAAGGGGCATTTATTAGCTTGTGCTTTGGCTGTAGCAGTAACTAATTTTACATTTGTTAAAGGCAACGTGGTTTATGCACAAGAAAATAATGGAGCTTATAATGCAATTGCTGACGAGAACATGGCAAATAGTCAGCAAATGATGATGCCAGATACAAGTATAGATGGAGGCCTTGTGGCAACAGACAGGCAGAATGCACCAACAGCCGCAGAAATAGGCGATAATAACACTACCACTAGTATAACAACAGACACACAGCAGTCTGCAGATACACAACAACCTGCAGAAACACAACAACCTGCAGAAACGCAGCAACCTGCAGATACACAACAACCTGCAGATACGCAGCAACCTGCAGAAACACAACAACCT
>NZ_SMAA01000004.1:0-107347 GCF_004341685.1 Pectinatus cerevisiiphilus | reverse complement strand
CCACAACCTGCAGAAACACAACAACCTGCAGAAACGCAGCAACCTGCAGATACACAACAACCTGCAGATACGCAGCAACCTGCAGAAACACAACAACCTGCAGAAACGCAGCAACCTGCAGATACACAACAACCTGCAGATACGCAGCAACCTGCAGAAACACAACAACCTGCAGAAACGCAACAGCCTGCAGAAACGCAACAACCTGCAGATACGCAACAACCTGCAGATACGCAACAACCTGTAGATACGCAACAACCTGTAGACATGCAACAACCTGCAGACACACAACAGACTGCAAATACACAGCAAGCTACAGATGCACAAAAGCCCGCAGATGCACAACAAACTGCTACTGCTGGTGAAACGCCAGCACAACCGGCTAATGATAAACCCAAACCAATTGATATTTGGCGTCAACAGCGTCCGGCTGAAGATACTTTATCAAAAACAGAAACGCAGTATGATGATAAGACTGTAGTAAGTGTGGATGTTACAGGTATTGAAACTTTGCCCCCAACAACTGTAAGTGATGTAATAAAATTGAAGGCGGGAGATAGCTTTAAGAGCAGTGCGGTAGAAGCCGATCGGCAAGCTATCTATGATACAGGTTTATTTTATGATAATTATCCTACCTTTGAAGTGGTACCAGAAGGGGTAAAAGTAACATACCATGTTATGGAAAATCCTGTACTCAGTAAAGTAAATATATCTGGCAACAAAGAGCTCTCTACTGAAAAAATAAGATCAATGCTGACTGTAAAAGAAGGCGAAATTTTAAACAGTAAGACTTTGAGCAATGATATAAATAATATTGAAGCGGAATATAGAAAAGAAGGTTATATTCTCGCTAAAGTTGATGATATGGCTATAGATGAAAATGGAGTATTAACGCTTAAATTTAATGAAGGGATACTTGAAGGTTATTCGGTAAAAGGGAATGATAAGACTAAAGAAAAGGTTATAACCAGGGAAATGCGCATGAAACCGGGCGATACTTTTAATGCAAAGCTTGCCAAACGCAGTATGCAGCGTATTTATAATTTGGGCTTTTTCGAAGATGTAAATATGAAACTTTTACCAGGACAAACCCCTAATGGCGTAATTATTGAAACTACAGTAGTAGAAAAGCGGACAGGGTCATTTGGTATTGGTGCAGGCTATAGTAACAGCGATGGTGTAATTGGTATGATTAGCTTGAGCGATAGCAATTTCCGTGGAACTGGGGACGCGACTAAATTAACTTACGAATTTGGCGGCAACGATGATGATGACCATGGTATTACTTTTAGTTATCGGCACCCATGGCTTGATTCCAAAGAAACTTCAATGTCATTAAATTTGTACAATCGTACATATGAATATTATGATTACAATACAGACGGACATGAAATCGAAGGCTATAAGCGTAAATATGAGGGCGGTGAAATTACCTTTGGTCGTCCGGCAAATGAATATACAACAAATTATATAACGTTAAAAAATAGAAAAGATGAATATGATGGACATGAAGAAGGGGACTATGACCGTAGTAATGAAACTGAATGGCTCAACAGTAATTTTGGCACGACACGTAGTATAACCTTCACACATGCCCTTGATACAAGGGATAATGTTTATAATCCTAAGCAAGGCAGCAGTTATAGTGTGGCTGCGGAATTTGCTGGGCTGGGCGGCGACTTTAATTACAATAAATATACGTTTAGCGGCCAGCGGTTCTATGATTTAGGCCATTCACATGTTTTAGCACTGCGTTTGGACGCAGGTTATTCTGACAATGATTTACCAGAAGCCGGCCAGTTCCAAATAGGTGGACAAGGGTCCCTGCGTGGTTATAAAGATAACCAGTTTAAGGGGAACAGTATGGTTACGAGTTCTATTGAATATAGGTTCCCAGTGGTCAATAAGGTGCAAGGCGCACTTTTCTTTGACATGGGCGATGCATGGAGCGGCAAGGATTGGGCATGGCAGTCCGTTGAAGATTCTTTTAGTCTCCATCATAGTTATGGTATCGGCATTCAAATCGAAACTCCTGTTGGACCGCTTCGCCTTGACTATGGTATAGGTGAAGATGGTGGACGGACGAATTTCTCTGTGGGCGGAACTTTTTAAAAGTTTAAAGGCAAGCTTATGAATTTTAGGAAGATATTTTTGCTTTTGCCAGTATGCGTATTTTTGTTCAGCTTCCATAATGTCAACGCTGCAGTAACGGATGATAGCAATATTGCGGTAGATGTAGTTTCGGCAGGTCCTTTGCCGGTAATGATAAAAAACAGGATGCAGGCAAGCGTTACTGTGATTGCCGAACAACTTATGGATGGGAAAAGTCCCGATGAAATCAATGCGGGAAAAGCGCAATACGAGACAGTAATAAAAGAAGTTTTTGACAAAATCCTCATAGGTTATACAGTGGATGGAGTTACTATAGCGACTAGTGATGAACAGGTCAATGTAACGGTTAATTTGCTACCATGGGATGACACTATAACGGCTGTTGATGTGCAAATAAAAACAGACGGGGTGTCACCGGAAATAGCTGCGCTGGCTATGGCCGATATAAAAGGCATGCATGATTTGTTCGCGGAAAATTTGTGCGGGCTGCCGGTGGATGCTGTCGATTGGAGTAATGGTGTCCTCAAACACAGCTTAGATGATTTTATGGAGAAAAATTTACCAGAATTCAGGGCTGATTTTGAGATGCAGCCAGGTGCAACGGCAAAAGTAGTGGTGACTATTTACCCGCGTATGCCGGTTATCCGCAATATTGATTTGATGATGAGGTCGGATACTGTGCCCAATATTTATCTGTTACAGGAACGGGTATTTTTCCAAAATCAGATAAATATACTTTTAGGTGTTCCAGTAGCTTTTGTTGATAGGCATAAGGAGTATTTCGCACAGAAATTTGCAGAGGCATTAGATAAGCGGTCATCCTTTTCATTGCTTGGCATGCACACAGATGTGGACATAAAGACAGGTGAGCAGACGACAATAACCAGTCACTCAAATACAGCTAAATATAATATTGGTATTGAAGGATGGGCAGATTTTGGCCGCCATAATAGTGAAGATGAAAATATAACGTATAGAGTTCACCTGGGGAGGTTTTTGACACCTAAAAATGAATTTTTTACGCAAATATTTTTTAAACCACAAGAAACCGAAGTTGATTGGGCAGCAGGATATTACTATCACTTTGATAAAAAATGGCGCCTTGGCGGACGCTACTTTTTTGAAGACCAATATTGGAGTATTGATGCACAACGTGTATTTAATAAAAAATGGCTGGCACGGTTTGAGTATGCACCCGCAAAAGATAGCTGGGAAGGTGCTATTAGATATAATTTACATGATTTTGTAAGTCTGGAATATGTATGGCAGCAAGCTGACCATGAGAAAGATAGGTGGCTGCGCTTGATAGGGCATTTCTAATGCGTTGCTTGAATAAAAAAGTTTTGTTTGCTATAATGAGTCTGTCCTTACGGACATATATAATACGCTTGAACAAAGGGAGAATAGTTGATGATCAATTTTGAGAAGAAACAGATAAAAATTATAAGCTTTATCATCGCGGCTGTGTTCGTGTTGAGTATCGTGGCAATTGGTGTGTCACAGTACGATACGGGGACGGCTTGGGCTGCATCTTCATCTAATGTAGGAGTGGTTGATTATCGCCAGCTTGTTTCCAGTTCACCGCAGTTGGCACAGGTACGCCAACAAATGCAGGATGAACAGAAAAAGGCAGAAGATGATTTTAATGCCAAGGCTGCCAGCATGAGCGACCAAGAAAAGAGCGATTATGCTAATAAAGTAAGAACAAGTATGATGGAAAAGCAAAAAGAACTGCTTGATCCTATTATGGAAACAGTAAAAGCCAATGTCCAATCTGTCGCAGATGCAAAAGGGCTGGCTGTCGTACTTGATAAAAACAGTGTAATTTATGGAGGACAAGATATAACGCAGGATGTAATGAGTAAAATGAAAAAGCAGCAGTAATTGAGGCATAGAAATTTATTTGCTGTGCCCAAATATTCATTTCAGCATTATTGCGGAAGGGGGAGGCGGTCACGGCTAAATATCAGTTAAAAAATAGAAAAAATGCTGTTGTCGGGATAATAGCGATTGCCATTGTTTTATTAGCAGCCTTTTTTTTGCTAAAGTATTTTCATAAACCGGCTGTAAAGACTTCCCCCACTTACAGTGCCGGTGTCATAAAACTCAATGAGGTGCTCAAAACGCATCCGCGCTATAATGATTTATTAAAGCTTTATAGTGAAAGAGAAAGCATTGCTGCAGAAATGAGAGCTTTACCAGCAGACCCTTCAGCGGCAAAGTTAACGGATGACATGGAAAATGCGTTTGTTGATTTTGCTCAGCAAAAAAATGATATGGGTATACAGATTATGAACAGTAATCTGCAAGATGAGATGATTGCTAAGGAAAAAGATCTGCGTGCACAAATTGCGGATAGCATGAAGGCAGACATAAAAAAAGAAAATGATAAATATGAAAATGCGATCGTCAACTGTTCTTTAAAATTGGATAATGCAGAAAGTTTGCGGCTCACTCCTGATGAAGTGAATAATCTTCAAGGGGAGATGGCCCAGTTGAAAAATGAGCGTGCTGCTAAAGTAAATGCTGTCGTTGGAAAATATGAAAATTATGTACAAGCGGAGTTGCATAAGTATTATGCAGAACGTGTGAAATATTTCCAGGGTGTTCTGGCGCAAAAAAATGCAGATAATTTAGCAGGTGTTGATGCTCAGCAAACAGCTTTCAAAGATAAAAGAGATGCCATGATAAAAGAGCAAACGGATGAAATTGCTGAACGTAAAAAATCGTATATTGCCCTTTGGAAAAAACTTGATGATAAAAATAGCGAAATAAAGGCATTGCGGGAAAGCATGATTAATGATATCGCTTCAAAAGCGTCAATGTTTGCGGTCATGTATCATTTAGATGTCATTTATGCTGATCCAGAAGATGAACTAAATGAAATATTTTCCACAGATGATGAATGGGACAGCCTTTTTGATAACCATGTGGTCACGACAGCATCCGTGCGTGATATTACAAGCGATGTCATAAAACAAATGCAAGATGCCGACTGAAACCGGCAGGGAGGAATAAGATTTTGAGTCATAAAATGAGATACATCTTGATATCATCTCTATTGGTTATAGCAATGAGTGTCCTATTGACGGGATGTTCCAATAAAGCCAAAATAGGTTATATTGATATAGATCGGGTAGCAACGGAAAGTCCACAGCTAAAAACATTGAACGATGCTTTTGAAAAAGAATATAAACCCTATAATGACCAAATGGAAGATTTAGCCAAAAAACAGGATAGTATGTCTAAGGACGATTACACAAAAGCAGCGCAGGATCTTCAGCGTAAAGCTTCTGGTGTACAGCAAAAATACAATGCCCAAAGAAAGGCAATAGTAGATAAAGTAATGGAACAAATTTCCAAGGAAAAAGATCTATCCGCTGTGACAGTTAAATCTTCAGTGGGTATTGACCCAACAGCACCGGATGACAACGCAGCAAATATTGATGGCGTTGTGGTGCAAGGGGGAATCGATATAACAGATGAGGTTATACAGAAGTTACAGTAAGGGGATAATTGTCTATGGAAAAGACATTAGGTGAGTTGGCAAAAATTGTAGAAGGACGGCTGGCAGGCGATCCAACAATTGTTATTAACGGAGTAAACAGTATTGATACTGCTGTGGATGGTGATATTACATTTGCTGTGGATGGGCATATCAGTGAAGCAGAAAAATGTAAGGCATCAGCAATAATACTGCCTAGCACAGTTAATGAATTTCCTTTACCGGCTGTTTTTGTCGATAATCCGCGGGAAGTATTTATAAAACTCATAAAACTTTTCACTCCCCCGTTGCAGATAAAGCGCGGCATAAGTGATAAGGCGTCAATTGGTGCTAATGTCACAATTGGCAAGAATGTTGCCATAATGCCCTTTGCAGTAATAGATGATAATGCTGTTATCGGTGATGATGTTATATTATATCCACATGTTTATATCGGACAGCACGTAAAGATTGGCAGTGGTACTCTGCTTTATTCTAGCGTGACAGTGCGGGAATTTTGTGAAGTGGGTAAAAATGTGATCGTCCATAGCTCAGCAGTAATTGGCTCGGATGGTTTTGGTTTTGTTACGAAGAACGGAAAGCATATAAAGGTTCCTCAGATTGGTAATGTAGTTATAGAAGATAATGTTGAAATAGGGGCACATACAGGAATTGATCGTGCTGCTATGGGATCTACTTACATTCGGCGAGGAACAAAGATTGATAATCTTGTACATATCGGTCATAGCTGTGATATTGGCGAAAATGTTTTGGTCGTGGCGCAGACAGGTATATCAGGGTCCACTAAGGTCGGTAATAATGTAACTTTTGGTGGGCAAACAGGTGTAGTCGGCCATATAAATATTGGTGCTGGCTCGGTGTTTGCGGCACGGTCGGGAGTTATAAACAACACACCGGAAGGTGTGTTTTATGCAGGTTTTCCAGCAAGACCACATCAGGAGTGGTTAAGGATTATAGCAGCTTCAGTGCATCTTCCCCAAATATTAAAAAAAATAAGGAAACGGCAGCGTTTGGAAAACACGGAAAAATGATTGTCTTTATAGTACATCGTGTTTTTTAAAAGTGTTTTATAAAAGCTTATTAAAAGTGACGCAGTCTTAGTAAGAGAAAAATTTAACGGGAATAGTGTTAAATAATGATTTCTAAAAAAAACGGCGAGTGCCGTTTTTTTTAGTTTAAGTGTATTATTATATACAGTATAAGAGATGATGGTATTGTAATCTGAAAGGACGTTATAATGACGCGGAAAATATGTATGCTAACGTTGATTTTAACAGCAATCCTGTTGCACGGGATACATGCAGAAGCGGCGCCTACAACATATGGTTCAACAGGTCTCATCGATATTCCCACGGCTGATGTCATAAGGACTGACCAGTTAGAGCTCGGCTATTATAGTATGGATAGAAAAAATTATGAAGTTTTTGCAGTGCCTTTGACGAGAAGTATCGAAATGAGCGGCTCATTGCGCGATGAAAATGAAGATCGTACATTGAAAACGTTGAGTACTAAAATAAATCTTAAACAGGAAAGTATTATTAGTCCCGGGGTAGCTGTGGGTGTGTATGATTTGATGAACAATGATAAACGTTCAGTGTATATCTCAGCGAGTAAGGCAATGCCTTTTGGCCTTAGGCTGACGGCAGGAGTGGGGACGCAGTATTACAAAAATGGTTTTGTGGGATTAGAAACAAAATTGATTCCATTATCAAAGGGCGGTTCCTTTCCCGATATGTCATTAATGATAGAACGTATTGATAAAAAGACATCGTATGGTTTGCGTATGGCAACAGCCAAAGGTTTACAGATAACGGCAGGGTGGCGTGACAGAGAACCTTTTTGGGGTATTACCTATACTATGCCATAAAAACAGGAAACATATCTGGCATATAGCAAAAGGACTTGCAGGAAGGAGAATTGTCTTGTAAAATATAATAATATCAGGCAGGAGGATTTTTAATGTGTTATCAAACAACTTTGGACCGGAAAATCTTGTGTGAAGGGATAGGCCTTCATTCTGGGAAAAATGTCAGTATGGAAATTTTACCAGCCCCTGAAGATACTGGTATTGTTTTTATACGGACTGATCTCCCCGGAGCACCAGAGATCCGTGCTGTGGCAGAGAATGTTACGACGACTCTTCGCGCGACGACTATTAGCAGCGGTGATGTGCGTATTTTTACTATTGAGCATTTGTTGTCAGCTTTGCATATTTATTCTATTGATAATTGCTATGTAAAAATAGATGGAGAGGAGCCTCCGGTCAAAGACGGCTGCGCTGCTTATTTTTTTGCTGCCTTACAAAAAGCAGGCCGCAAACGACAGCAGAAATTGCGCAAAGAAATAATAATAGATAAAATATATCGTATAGATGACGGCGAACGTTTTGTTGTGGCATTGCCTTATGACGGTTTTAGGATAAGCTTTACATCTTTAAATGAGCACCCTTTGATAGGGATACAATATGCGGATTTTATGCTTAATGAATCGGTTTATGCAAAGGAGATTGCACCAGCGCGCACTATTGCCTACGAAAAAGAGATAGAGCAGCTGCGTAAAATGGGACTTGGGCTGGGTGGTACGCTGGAAAATGTGATTGTTTACAATGATAGCGGCTGGCTGAATCCATTGCGTTTTCCCGATGAATTAGTTCGTCATAAAGTATTGGACATAATTGGCGATCTCAGATTGAGCGGAGGAATCGTAAAGGGGCATTTTATTGCCGTTAAATCAGGCCATCAGCTTAATACAGGCTTGGCAAAAATGATTAGGAGACATAGTCAGCAACTTTGACAAGTGGAGGAAAAAAAATGATTGATATAAATGAAATTCAGAAGGTACTGCCGCATCGGCCGCCTTTTTTACTTATTGATCGCATATTGGAAGTCGTTCCTTTTAAAAGTGCTATTGGCATAAAGAATATAACGATGGGAGAATCTCAGTTCCGCGGCCATTTCCCTGGACATCCGATTATGCCTGGCGTCTTGATCCTGGAAGCAATGGCACAGGTAGGCGGCTTTGCTATGCTGTATCCTGAAAAAAACCGTGGTAAGCTTGCTTTTTTTGGCGGCATGGAAAATGTTAAATTTAAGGTGCCGGTGGTTCCTGGTGACCAATTGGTGATGAAGGCAGAGCTTATAAAAGTACGCGGTGATTTTGGCAAACTTCATACAGAGGCCTTTGTTGATGATAAACTTGTAGCACAGGGGGATTTTACATTTGCTTTAAAAACGGTAAATGATGCTGATAAATAGTTAACTTGAGCAGGGAAAAGCTAAAAATAGATGAAAATTTCCTGAAAATGATCATTTTCGAGGAAATATGAAGGGTGGAATATTTTTCCTCATGTGGATTTTATCCATATAAAAGACGACAGGCAGGTTTTGGCGTCAGTGAGGAGTAGGATTATGAATGCAGAAAATAAAGTAATTGCATATATACATCCAACCGCTGTTATACATCCCCATGCGAAAATCGGTAAAAATGTTCAAATAGGGCCATATGCAGTAATTGATGAAAATGTTGAAATCGGAGATGGCACGAAAATAATGCCACATGCGATGGTAACAGGTTGGACCGGAATTGGCGAGAATTGTGTTATTTATCCAGGAGCCGTTATTGGAACAGAACCACAGGATCTGAAGTTTAAAGGCGAAAAATCTTATGTCTTTATAGGTGACCGTACTGTTGTCAGGGAATGCGCAACTGTTCACCGCGGCTGCGGAGCGGAAACTGAGACTCGCATCGGTGATGACTGCTTGCTGATGGCCTATACCCATGTTGCCCATAATTGTGTCGTTGGCAATCATGTAATAATGTCTAATTCCGCTATGATTGCTGGACATGTAGTGGTTGAAGACCGGGTGGTAATCGGCGGAATAACCGGTGTCCACCAATTTGTACGCATTGGTCGTAATGCTATGATAGGGGGCGCCTCGAAGCTGGTACAGGATGTTGTTCCTTATACCATCGTTGATGGACATCCTGCTAAGGTAAGCGGCTTGAACAATGTAGGAATTTCCAGAGCCGGCATATCCATTGACGCCAGACGTAATATCAAGAAAGCATATAAAATATTATACCGTTCAGGGCTTAGTCTGTCACAAGCTATAGAAGTGATAGAGCAGGATGTTGAATCATGCGAAGAAATAGAACATTTTCTGCGCTTTTTACGCAATGCAGAACGTGGCATATGCCGTACGCGTAAAGAAAATGTGGAATAAAAGGGGATTTGTATGGAAGCTGTAGGGTTATTAGCCGGGGCGGGCAGATTGCCCGTAGAATTCGCGGCAGCAGCCAGGAGCATAGGATTAAAAGTTTTTGCTGTAGGGTTATTAGCATCTGTCGATGAAGAATTGGCAACTACAGCGGAATGCTTTGTAAGAATAAATGTAGCAAAGTTAAATGAAATTATAAAATTTTTTAAAGATAATCATATAAATAAGGTAACAATGCTCGGAAAAGTGACGAAAGAATTATTATTTAATGGGCAGCATGAACAAATGGACAGCAGAATGATAAAAGTGCTGTCGTCACTAAAAGACCGCAGCGATGATACCCTGATGCTGGCGTTTGTGAAGGAACTTGCCGCAGAGGGAATAGAAACAGTGGAGCAGACGGCATTATTAAAAATATTGATGCCGGATGCAGGAGTATTGTCTAAGAGAAAACCGACGGAAACTGAAATTGCTGATATTCGGTTCGGTTTTTCTATGGCAAAAAAATTGGGGGAACTTGATGTCGGACAGACTGTAGTAGTTAAGCAACAGGCTGTTATGGCATTGGAAGCTATAGAAGGTACTGATGCCTGTATTTTGCGCGGTGGGGCACTTGCCCAAAGCGGAGCAGTAGTGGTAAAGGTTGCTAAACCACAGCAGGATAATCGCTTTGATGTACCGGCAGTAGGAATAAAAACGATCGAATCTATGCTCACTGTCCACGCTGGGGTATTGGCTGTCGAGGCTGGCAAAACTATTATAGTGGATAAAGAAAAAGTTTTGTCATTGGCAAATAATAATGGGATAGCAGTAGTGGCCTTATGATAAATAGACGCGGTGGATTTTCAAAATGGATTATCCTCGCGTCTTTTTCTGCTTGCTGCGTTTTTTAATGAGTCTGTTTGGTTGGAGATATGGATGCATAAAATAATGTTTTCCGCTGGTGAAGTATCCGGCGATATGCATGGGGCTAATCTGGCACTTGCTTTAAAAAAAATAGAACCTGATATAAGGATGTTTGGCTTTGGCGGGACAATGATGCAGCAGGCTGGGGTTGAATTGGCTGCGGATATGGCACAGTACAGCGTCATGGGATTTTATGAAGTTTTGCTGAATTTGCGTAGGCTGGTTAAGCTTCGCAATAAGTTAGGCGCTTTGATGGAACGGGAAAAACCGGATGTGCTGGTACTTATTGATTATCCAGATTTTAATTGGCGCTTGGCTTCAATCGCCAATAAGTTGAAAATCCCAGTATTTTCTTATATACCTCCCTCAGCGTGGGCATGGCGCAAAGGACGGGCTAAGAAAGTGGCCAAAATGGCTGATATGATTGCGGCAATTTTTCCCTTTGAAATGGCAGTGTATGAAAAAGCTGGAGCAAATATTGAGTTCGTTGGTAATCCGCTGGTTGAAACGGTAAGAGCTTCCATGCAGAAGGAAAATGCATATAAATATTTTTCTATAGATGGCACGAAAAAAAACATTTTGCTTTTACCGGGAAGCCGCCGTCAGGAAATAAAGAGTATATTGCCTGTAATGCTTAAGGCTGCACAACTGTTTGCCACAAAAAATGGCAATGCCGTCTTTCATATGGTCGCAGCGCAAAATATCGAAGTGCAAGAATTACATAAGATGACATTGAAGTATGGTTTAAAGATAAATTTTCATAAGGATAAACTTTATGATTTGATGAAAATTTGTGATATTGCTTTTGCCACGTCTGGAACAGTGGTTTTAGAAGCTGCATTGATGGGACTTCCTTCTGTTGTCTTATACCGTATGTCAAGAGTGACATACTATATTGCCAAAATGTTTGTTAGTGTGCAGTTTTTCAGCCTGCCGAATATTTTGGCAGGAAAAGGAATAATCCCGGAATTGTTGCAGAATAAAGTCACGCCAGAAAATATCGTGGCGGCAGCAGATTCCCTTATACAAAATGGCCGGGCAAAAAACAACGAAATGCTGGAGAGTATAAGATATAAGCTTGGTAAACCAGGAGTGTCAGCCCGCACGGCAGAACTGATAATAAAAACAGCGGATGGGCGGTTTACTCAGGCATAAAGGATAGTTAGCACAAAATCCAATGAATAGGAATAAAGAATAACGAATGAATAATAATTATAAGCGGCTTTTACTATTTATAAAACCTTATGTCCCGCGATTAGGGATGGCAGTTGTCTGTATTATTATGGCAGCGGCGGCGAATCTTTATGTCCCATGGATCATAAAGGATTTGATTGATAAGGTGCTGGCGCAAAAAGATATGATGACGCTTAACCTGCTGGGAATAGGAATTATTGTAGTCTTCTTTTTCCGGGGGATATTTTACTATGGGCAGACATATCTTGTGTCCTATGTTGCGGAAAGAGTCATTATTGATATAAGGGAAGTTCTTTATAAAAAGTTTCAGGAATTTCAACTTGCTTATTATGAAAAACAGCAAACTGGCACGATAATGAGTTATATAACTAATGATGTGGCTGCTTTGCAAGCAGCATTAGTTAACAGCTTGATTGATATGGTTACGGAGCTATCGATTTTTATTGGTTCTGTCTGCATGATGTTTTATCTTGATTGGAAGCTTGCGTTGGTAACGATAATAGTAGTCCCGCTCATCGGCAAAGCCATGAAGATTTTCGGCCGCAAGCTTAAGGATAATGGAGCAATAGTGCAGGAAAGGACAGCCGATATAACTTCACTTCTGCAAGAAACGATTTCAGCAGTGCGTGTCATAAAATCTTTTGTGCGTGAAGATTATGAGATAGAGCGTTTCCAAAAGCAAAATTACCTAAACTTCAAAGCTAATATGAAGGGTGTACAATTGATGTCGCTGCTCACTCCTACGGTGGAATTTTTAGCAGCCGTCATCGTCACCTTGATCCTCTGGTTCGGCGGTTATCAGGTAGTACATGGCAGTTTGACTGCCGGATCTTTGGTGGCTTTTTTAACATATGCCGTCAACTTATCAAATCCTGTAAAGCGTATCAGCCGTGTCTTTGGTAGTATACAGGCGGCTATGGCAGCAGCTGACCGTGTATTTAGTGTGTTGGATACAAAAGAGAAAATAAAGGACAAGGAAAATGCAATAGTACTTCCTGAGATTACGGGGAAGGTAGAGTTTAAGCATGTAGGTTTTTCTTACAATCCAGGGCGCGCTGTGATCACTGATTTGTCGCTAAAGGCAGCGCCAGGACAAGTGATTGCTATTGTAGGTCCAAGTGGAGCGGGTAAAACCACAATTGTTAATCTAATCCCGCGCTTTTATGATGTTACAGAAGGCGCTGTATGCATTGATGACATGGACGTACGTGATGTGAAAATCAGCTCATTGCGTGAACAAATTGGGATAGTCCCACAAGAAACGATGCTTTTCAGTGATACAATAATGCACAATATACGTTATGGCCGGCTCGATGCCACTGATGAAGAAGTTATAACTGCGGCAAAGGCTGCTAATGCGCATAATTTTATTTTAGAATTGCGCAATGGCTACGAAACGCAAATAGGTGAACGGGGCGTAACTTTGTCCGGCGGGCAACGGCAGCGTATTGCGATCGCCCGTGCCATATTAAAGAATCCACGTATATTGATCCTTGATGAAGCAACATCTGCCCTCGATACGGAAAGTGAAGAACTTGTCCAAGAGGCTTTGGATAAGTTGATGGTAGGGCGGACTTCATTCGTTATAGCCCATCGATTGTCTACTATTCTGCAGGCTGATAATATAATCGTCATGGAAAATGGGAAAATGGTCGAATCGGGTACGCACCGCGAATTGTTGGGAAAAAATGGCTTATACAGCCATCTGTACAATATACAGTTTAATGATAAAAAATCTAGGCAGGTGTGATTGATGCAGATACTATATGACATTGTAGTTGTAGTGCTCATAATTATACTGATGCCGTATTTTCTTGTCCGGTTGATAAGGGAAAAAGGATTTGGCGAGCGCATGAAGCAAAGTTTTGGCTTTTTGCCGAAACATGCGCTTGACAAGGTAGCAGGGAAGGACTGTATTTGGGTACATGCGGCGTCTGTTGGTGAAATTGTTGCTACAAGTCCGTTAATAAGAGAATTCCGCAAGGAATTTCCAGATACGCCTATTCTGATATCGGTAGTTACCTGTTCAGGTTACACTATGGCTAACCGCATAATAGATGATGCTGATAGTATAATATATTTCCCTCTTGATCTGCCCTTTTTAGCGGCAAATACTGTCAAGAAAATACGACCACGTATTTTCTTACCAGTGGAGACGGAACTTTGGCCAAATCTTCTCAAAGCAGCACGGCGTTATAATGTGGCAGTAATGATGGTAAATGGCAGGATTAGCGATAAAAGTGTCAAGAGATATCAGTATATGTTCAGTTTGCTCAGCGATATGATTGGGACAGTAAATAAATTTGCGATGCAGTCAGAAATAGATGCATCCTATATAATACAGCTTGGTGCTGATCCTAAATTGGTCGCAGTGACAGGTAACACAAAATTCGACCAAACTTATACCAATGTATCAACTGAGGAGAAAAAAGAGATTATTGAGGAAATGTGTTTGGCGGATGCAGAGGGAATAGTGATTGCGGGTAGCACACATAGAGGCGAAGAAGCTTATGTATTGAACGCATTCGCTAAACTGAGGGCGGAGTTTCCTAAAATAAAGTTAATTATTGCACCGCGTAAAATTATACGCAAAGATGATATAAAATCGATTTGTGAACAAAGTGGTTTTAAAACAGCATTTCGTACTGAATTGAAAGAAAAAGCAGCATATGGACATGATATTGTTATTCTTGATACAATAGGCGAGTTAGGCAAGATCTATAGTGTCGGGGATGTCATCTTTGTCGGTGGTAGCCTTGTACCACATGGCGGACATAATATACTTGAGCCGGCAGCCCATGGTAAAGCAATAATTGTCGGCAAGCACATGTTTAATTTCAAGGATACGTACATGCTTTTTAAAAACCGTAATGCTTGTATAACAGCAGAAGATGGTAAAATGCTGACAAGTGAAATGCTTGAGCTGTTCCGCCATCCGGAAATTCGTCATAGAATGGAAACGACAAGTCTGGCGATAATTCATGAAAATCAGGGAGCATCGCGTCGTTCGGCAATTATTTTACGGGATGTGTTGGACGAACTGGGGAAAAACCATAAGACCTTGGCAGTTCCTTCAACAGAAGCAATTGAAAATTTTCAGACGTATTTATTTGAATTAGTGCATGGTAAGAGGAAAAAAACTTTTTCCGGACGTATTTTAATTGCTGTCCTGCGGTTCTTTTCTTTTATCTATGAACAACTGGTAAACTTAAAATTATGGCTTTATCAATGTAATATTTTGAAACAGAAAAAAATTGATTGTTATGTGATCAGTATTGGTAATATTACTGTCGGGGGAACAGGAAAGACACCAACTTCACAGCGCTTGGCAAAAGAGATAAGGGCATTAGGCTATAAGGTCGCTATTTTAAATCGTGGTTATAGAGCTAAATGGCATGGCGATGTAGGTGTGGTATCTGATGGGAAGAAGTTGCTGATGACAGCGGCGCAAGCGGGGGATGAAGCTTTCCTGCTCGCTAAGAATTTACCAGATGTACCTGTACTTATTGGTGCGGACAGAGCTATTACAGGACGGTACGCCATTGAACATTTTGGCATAGAAATAGCTATTTTGGATGATGGATACCAACATTGGCAGTTAAAGAGAAATTTGGATATATTATTGGTTGATTCAATAAATATTTTTGGTAACGGGTATGTTTTACCGCGGGGAACCTTACGGGAATCCTTGACGCATCTAAACCGTGCAGATGTCTGTCTCTTGACAAAGGTGGACCAAGCGGCACCACATTCCTGTGAATATATAAGAAAAACCTTAGCTCAAAATAATAATCATGCTATGGTAG
Source organism: Pectinatus cerevisiiphilus (assembly GCF_004341685.1). Lineage (GTDB taxonomy): Bacteria > Bacillota > Negativicutes > Selenomonadales > Selenomonadaceae > Pectinatus > Pectinatus cerevisiiphilus. The sequence continues at coordinate 91,607 of NZ_SMAA01000004.1, read as the reverse complement.
TTGAAAGTATACATAACCCTAAAGGTTTTGTAGAAATTGGTGATTGGTCAGATAATATTGGCAGTACAGGCAAGAAAATAACGGAAATGGCAGGTTGTAAGATAATAGCCGTATCGGCTATCGGTAATCCGGCTTCACTTGAGCAGACCTTGCAGAGTATAGGCACGATTATTGTAGAGAGCATCCGTTTCCCTGACCATCATGATTATACGGCGGCAGAGATAACGGCTGTGATGCGGCAGGCTGCCTCGCGTGGTGCAGAAGCTATCATCATAACTGATAAGGACGCGGTTAAGTTCCCGCGGCAGATTATTGAACAGAAGGATAGAATCCCAATTTATATAATCAGTATTGAAATAAAATTTAAAAAGGGTGCAGAGGAGTTTGACCGATATCTCAGAGAACATTTGCCACCTTTGAAAAATAAATGAAAAGTATGTGTTTTACCCAGTATAAATAGATTTATTCGTGGAGGTTAATGGACAGATGAAAATAATTTGTATAATACCAGCACGCTTTTCATCGACACGCCTGCCGGGAAAACCACTCGCCGACGTTGCAGGAAAACCACTTATAGTGCGTGTCTATGAGCAGGCGATAAAAGCCAGTGTTCCAACTGATTTCATTGTAGCAGTAGATGATGTGCGTATTTTTAAAGCGGTGGAAGCAGCAGGTGGAAAAGCTGTTATGACTCGTCAGGACCATTTGACGGGCACAGACAGGCTGGCGGAAGCGGCGGCACATTATCCGGATGCGGATGTTATTATAAACATACAGGGGGATGAACCGCTCATTGACCCTGAACTGATAGACCGATTGGGTAATTTGTTTATTACAAATGAAAATCTTGATATGGCTACGGTAATGACGCCTATGCTTGAAGAAGAGAAGAATGAACCGGGAAACGTTAAAGTGGTAACAGACCAGAAGGGTTATGCAATTTACTTTTCCAGGGCATTAATACCATATCCACGGAACGATACTGCAGTACCAGTATATAAACACATAGGCATATATGCCTATAAAAGAGCGTTTTTGCTTAAATATGCACAGATGGCTCCTACTCCGTTGGAAAAAACGGAATCACTTGAGCAGCTTAGAGCTATTGAAAATGGCTATAAAATAAAAGTAATAACTTCAGATAAACGGTTTATTGGTGTAGACACACCGGAAGATCTTATCAAGGTAAACGAATATTACAGAACAAAAGAGGGAAGAAAATAATTATGAATAATGTTAAAATAGCAGATTTTGAAGTAGGACCGGGAAATCCGCTGCTTTTATTGGCAGGCCCATGTGTGTTAGAAGGTTACGAGCGCAGCCTGTATATTGGGAAAAGAACAAAAGAAATAGCGGATAGGCTTGGTATTCCTTATGTTTTCAAAGCATCCTTTGATAAGGCAAATCGTTCATCATATAAAGGATTTCGTGGCCCCGGTTTAAAAGAAGGATTAGCTATTTTGAAGAAAATAAAGGAAGAATTAAATGTTCCTGTTATCAGTGATGTACATACAGAAGAACAGGTGGGACCAGCAGCGAAAGTATTGGATGTAATCCAGATACCGGCGTTCCTTTGCCGGCAAACAGACTTGCTTTATGCAGCAGCTAAAACAGGAAAAACTGTCAATGTAAAAAAGGGGCAGTTTATGGCACCTGGAGATATGAAAAACGTAATAGACAAAATAAAAAGCGCTGGCAATGAACGGATTATGCTTACAGAAAGAGGCGTTTCTTTCGGGTATAATAATCTCGTAGTAGATATGCGTGCTTTCCCTATAATGAGATCATTTGGTTATCCAGTGATTTTCGATGCTACACATAGCGTGCAGCTGCCTGGTGCTGGTGGAACATGTTCGGCTGGAAATAGTGAATATGTAGAATATTTAACACGTGCTGCCGTAGGAGCAGGGGTAGACGGCTTGTTTATGGAAGTGCATGATAATCCGAAAGAAGCACTTTCTGACGGACCTAATATGGTACGGCTTGATGATCTGGCTGGTATTTTAGAAGATGCACTGGCAATACATGAGATTACCAAAAAGCATTTTTGAATTATTGGTAATAGTTAACTGGCGTAAAAATTTTTAACTCAAAATTGGGATTGTCAATATAGATGAAATTTAATCGATGGCGGGCAGTTTTTGGTAAAACGTGGTATAAATTAAAAAACAGACAACCATCGAAGAAACCGGGAGGTTCATAATATGAAAGGGACAATAAAAGATAAAGCACGTGAGACACTAGCAATAGAAGCAGATGCCGTAAAAAATCTCACTTCGCATATAGATGATGAATTTGAAACAGCAGTAAAAGCTATTTTACATTGTAAGGGTCGTATAATATTGACAGGAATGGGCAAATCCGGGCATATTGGCAGAAAGATTGCCGCTACATTGGCCAGCACAGGAACACCATCCTTTTTTATGCATCCAGGAGAAGCTTTTCATGGAGATTTAGGCATGGTCACTGATGAAGACATTGTTATGGCATTGTCACACAGCGGTGAATCAGCAGAGGTTATAAATATACTGCCGATAATCAAAAGAATAGGAGCTTCTATTATCGCTATGTGTGGTAAAAGGGACTCTTCTCTTGGTAGAAATGCTGAATATTACATAGATGTGAGTATTGAACGGGAGGCTTGTCCGCTGGGATTGGCACCGACAGCCAGCACAACGGCAACATTGGCCATGGGCGATGCCGTGGCGATGGCTCTTTTATCAGTGCGTAATTTTACAGCGAAAGATTTTGCAGTCTTTCATCCAGGCGGTGCATTGGGACGGAGATTGCTCTTGACTGTGGAAAATGTTATGCATAGCGGAAAAGACAATCCAGTTATTGCTAAAGATAAAACAGCAAAAGAAGCATTGTTCCTGATGACCGATAAAGGGCTTGGTGCCACTTCGGTAGTCGATGCTGCAGGAGTGTTTATTGGTCTTATTACGGATGGTGATATTAGACGCGGTCTTTCTAAAGGGATTGAATTCCTTAATGAACCGGTTGAACATCTTATGACAAAAGCACCGCTTACTATTACCAAAAATAAAATGGCAGCGGAAGCGTTGAGGATTATGGAAAAACATAAACCACGCCCCATTACCGTTTTACCAGTAATCGATGAAGCCAATAATCCTATTGGTATTGTCCATCTTACTGATTTACTGCGGCAGGGTGTGATGTAATGCTTTTGAAAGAAGAGGCAGTAGCACATGCGGCAAAGGTGCGCATGATCATATTTGATGTCGATGGTGTTTTAAGTGATGGAAAATTATATTATGGTAGCGACGGAGAAATTTTTAAAGCCTTTTTTGTAAGGGATGGATTGGGTATAAGCCTGGCTAGACAAAGTGGCATAAAATTGGCTATAATAACGGGGCGTGCATCAGCTATAGTAGAGAAACGCGGTAAAGAATTAAAATTTGATGCGGTTTATCAAGGTAATTTATATAAGCTGAAAGCCTACGGAGAAATAAAGGAAAAGTTTTCTCTTAACGATGACCAGATCGCTTATATTGGTGATGATATAGTGGACTTACCAATTATGACAAAAGTTGGTTTCCCGTCTGCAGTGGCAGATGCAGTGCCGGAAGTAAAAAATACTGCTTATTTAGTTAGTGATTTTGCCGGAGGAGAAGGAGCTGTACGGCAAATAGTAGAATTTATCCTTAAAGCCCAAAAAAAATGGCAGCTTATAATAAAAAACTATCTTAATGATGGTGGCAGCTCAGCAGGGATGCTGGATAATCGCTCACAGTAAAGCAATTACTGGATAGATATAAGCAGTTATCATAATAGATGAAGAAACGGTTGGTTTGTCTGCACCGCTTACCGGAATAATGGCTGCAGTCGTGCAGAGGTGACTGAGAGGGGAAAGCGCCATTGCAATACTATATTTTAAAAATTTTAAGTTTTTGTGTGTGTTTGCTACCACACAAAGCCTTACTATATATGGGTAAAGTTTTGGGAATATTGTACTTTCATTTGATAGCCAAAGAGCGCAAAAGGGCAATTGCGCAAATGCGTGCGTCATTGTCTAATAGTGAAGAAGAGGCGGCAAGGCTTGTTCGTGAATCATTTATAAACATGGGCAGGACGTTTATGGAGATACTCTATATGCCGCACCTCAATAAGAATAATATAAATGATTTCGTTGATCCGCGGGGACTGGAAAAATTGCGGGAAGCCCTAAAGGAAGGACATGGCGTCGTTGTTTTGACGGGGCATGTTGGTAATTGGGAATGGATGGCAGCGTCAATGGCGTTTAATGGCATTCCGACGACAACTATTGTAAAACCACAACCCAATTCACAACATACACGAATATTGAATGAATATCGTGAAATGGTCGGAGTAGAGGTTTTTGCCCGTGGGACAAGTGAGTTGCTGGCTGCGGCCAGGGCACTGAAAAAAGGAAAAATCTTGGGCTTTTTGGCTGACCAGGACGCCGGCCCCGGTGGTGCATTTATTGATTTTTTTGGCAAACCGGCTTCAACCCCGCTGGGGCCTGCTGTATTTGCCCGTAAATTTCAATCACCGGTGGTTCCTTTATTTATTGTTCGCCGTAAAGATGGCAAACACAGGCTTATTGCTGGTGATATTATGCATTGTGAGAGCACGGATAATGCGGATGCGGATTTGCTGCAATTTACAATAAAAATGACAAAATTTGTTGAAGATGTTATCAGAGAAAATCCAACTCAGTGGTTATGGTTTCAAAAGAGATGGAATACAGCACCAGATGAGAAAAAAACAAAACATCATGTATCAGGAAGACGATAACATATGAAAATTTTAAGTGATAATAAAAATAAAATAGCGATATATGCATTCATCATAGCTGTAATTGCGATTTGTGTATGGGCAGTGACCACTAAGCCGGCAACACAAAAAAAAGCAGCTGATGACACTCCCAAACAACAGACTATGGATTATACAGGAAATACGATCGTTGAAGAGCGTGATGGCAAAAAAATCTGGGAAATAAGCGCGGACAGTATAGTGATGGACCCGCAGACGCAAAAAGCCGAAATGCAGAATATAACCGGTAAGTATTATGATGAAAATGGTTATACGCTGACATTAACGGCAGCACATGGTATTTATGATGATAAAGCAAAAAACATCACAATGGATACAGGCGTGCATGTAGAACGGGATGACGGCTTGACTTTTGATTCACAGTCACTGTCTTGGGACAATGATAGTCAGGTGTTTACTGGTGAGGGCAATGTAAAGATAGTAAAAGGTGACATGCAGGCTGAGGGTAATAAGATAGAAAGCAGTAATGCTTTTTCACAGTTTAAATTGTCAGGAAATGCTCATATCGTAAAAGGAAGTGCAGCAAAATGAAAATAGACTATGTAATAAAAATGTCAGTAGTGGTTCTTACAGCAGTTGCCTTGTACACTGGGACGGTTTCTGCTGATGCGGGTAAACCAACAGAGCTGAATGCAAATACTATTGAATATAGCACGTCTTCAGGTGTTATAACAGCTACGGGAAATGTTGTGATGTCACAGGAAAGCGCACGTATTAGTGGTGCCCAGGCAGTTTATAATTCTAAGACAGGCGAAGGCCATATAACTGGTAATGTCGTTGCAGATAAAGGTAATTTGCATATGACTTCTGACGAAGTATTTACGCAAGGCGCAAATATGCTCATTGCCAATGGTAATGTTGTTGCCCATCAGCTTGATAAGACGGTGACAGGTTCGAGGCTGGAATATAATACGGATACGGATTATGCGCTCATGCCAAGCGGTGGGACTATCGCGACTGGTGATGGCACTATAACAGGAAATCGTATTGAAGCTTATATGCAGGAAAATCATTTTATTGCGACAGGAAATGTCCATATAGTAAGTCAGACACGTAATATAGATGCATATAGCGATAATGCCAATTATTATGGCAATGACAGCGGTAAGGTCATTTTGACTGGTAATGCTGTGGCTATGCAGGATAATAATACATTACGCGGTGAAAATTTGACATTATACTTAGATGATACTGGCCAGGCTGCGGTAAAATAAACAGCTCTAAACAGCGGCGCGTTTTGCGCCGCCTTTGTATATAAAAAATACAGTTTTGTTGTAGCATTAGTAATTTATAATGGCACGTAGAAAAATGATTTCAAGTAAATTTGCATTTTGCATTGCAAAATTGATCATATTTGTTTATATTAAAAGTGCATATTCTATATGCACTTTTTAAATGAGTTTATTCCTGGCGGCTAAACTATCTGGAGGTACAAACTTGAATATAGAGGCGAAAGAGCTCATAAAGACTTATAAAGGGCGTAATGTGGTAAATAATATATCACTTAATGTAGAAAAAGGTGAGATTGTAGGACTGCTTGGACCAAATGGGGCTGGCAAAACAACAACTTTTTATATGATCATAGGTATTGAACGGCCGACTAAAGGACATGTTTTTTTATCGGATGTGGATGTTACGAAAATGCCTATGTATAAAAGAGCTGAGTTGGGGATCAGTTATCTGGCACAGGAATCATCTATTTTTCGCAAATTGACAGTAGAAGATAATTTAATGGCAATTTTAGAAACGACATCATTGACAAGAAAGGCCCAGCATAAAAAAAGAGATGAATTGTTGAAAGAATTTGGTCTTGAACGCGTTCGTACGCGCAAAGGGCTGCAACTTTCCGGTGGAGAACGCCGGCGGGCTGAAATCGCAAGGTGCCTTGCATTGGAACCGCAGTTTATTTTATTGGATGAACCTTTTGCCGGGATTGATCCGCTGGCAGTAGCTGATATTCAGGAAATAATAGCATATCTGTGCAAACGTGGTATGGGAATTTTAATTACAGACCATAATGTACGTGAAACTTTGAATATAGTTCATCGTGCGTATATAATGAATGAAGGGAAAATTCTTGTTGCCGGTGATAGCAAAACAATAGCCAACAGTCAGATTGCCAAAAAGTTTTATCTTGGCAATAATTTTACGTTATAGGAGCAGTTGTACATGCGAATTTTAGACCGATATATATTGAAAGAAATAATAGTAGCATTTTTATTTGGTATTTTTGCTTTTTCCGCTGTTTTTATCGGTTCAGGTACTTTGTTAAGAATTGCGCAGTATGTTACTCAATATGGTGCGTCCTTTTCATCGGTAGTGCGCTTGTTCATTTACAGCATGCCAGCAATAATGCTCTGGACCTTTCCAATGTCGATGCTTTTAGCGTCTCTTTTAGTCTTTGGTAAGTTATCAGGAGCAAGTGAAATAACGGCAATGAAGTCATGCGGTATAAGTCTTTACCGTATTATGCGCCCTATCTTAGTAATGGGTATTGTTGTCAGTATTTTTGCTATAGCTTTTAATGAGTATGTTGTTCCTTGGGCAAATCAAGCATATACGGATGTTATTAATTATGAAATAAAAAATAATACGGCTCCACAGTCAAGGGAGCATATAATTTTAAAGGAAATTAAGGACGGTAATATTCAACGGTTGGTTTATGCCCGTCGCTATGATGCAGAAAAGAACCGTATGGAATGGATTACCATGCAGGATTTTGAAGAAGGTAAACTGGTCAGGGTAGAAAATGCCGATTATGCCGATTGGGGCGATAATGAATGGCTGTTACATAATGGTGTTATATATTCAATTACTGACGGGGAAATGTCCCATACGATGCATTTTGACACGCAGAAACTGCCTGTACAGGAAAGTCCGGATAGTATTATTCGGGAACAGAAAAAACCAGAAGAAATGACAATGAAGGAACTGGAAGCACAGATTAAAATAATGCGCGGCCAATATGTTGATACGACAGATTTTGAAATTGAACTGTATCAGAGAATTACAGTACCGTTAGCAAGCTTTATCTTTACCTTAATCGGGGTACCTTTGGGACTTCAGCCTAACCGGAACAGCTCGTCTATAGGTTTTGGCCTTAGTATAATTATAATATTTATATACTATACACTTATGACGGTGTCCAATGTTATTGGTAGGGCTATACCGCCAGCTTATGCTGTATGGCTGCCAAATTTGGTAGGTGCTATCATAGGCTGTTATCTGATCAGAAAGGCAGGGAGAACGTAATAGACGCAAATTTGGGACAGTAAATTTTAAGGTTAGGATTTAAAAAGGAAATTGCTGCTAGAATTACTTAAAGATATTTAGAAAGGGGGAGTTTTGATGCATGGTATCGTGTTAATTGTAGTATTGGTTATAGTTGGCGGGATCATTGCATTCATTGGAGACCGTTTGGGTAGTAAGGTGGGAAAACGGAAGATGTCACTGTTCGGGCTTAGGCCAAGGCATACATCAATAATAGTGACAATAATCACGGGGATAGCAATCACAACTATGACTTTCGGCATTTTGGCCGTTACTTCTAAAGATGTCAGAACTGCCCTTTTCGGCATGGAGAAACTCCAGCAGAGAATACAGATGACACAGGAAGATCTTAATAGGGCGGATAATGACCTAAATGATGCGCAACAGAAACAAAAACAAATGCAGGCAAACTTAGAAGATACGCAAAGTGAGCTCACAAACGCCAAAGAACAGACTAAAAAAATGAAAGACCATCAAGCTAAATTACTTGCCGATAATGATGCACTTGAAACACAAAACACGGACTTATCAGGACAAAATGTTTATTTGAACGAAACAAATAACCAACTGCAAGTATATAATAATGGCTTAAAAGACAGCAATAATGAACTTAAAAATAATAATAGTGAGTTACAAGCGCAAAATAATGATTTAGTTAAGAGAAATGGTGATTTGAGCAGTAAACGGATAGTTTACCAGGCGGGTGAATTGATTTTTGGTGGAGTCGTTCCGGCAACTGTAGATCGTGCAGTAGCACAAAATGCCTTAGCAAAACTTATTGATATGGCAAATACAAAGGTTTCGGGAGTAACTGACAGCAACCAGTCCGGCCAGATCGGCATATGGACATATCCTGAAGAATACGAAAACGCAATTAATGAAATTTGTAGGGAAAATAAGGATATGGTCATAAGGTTTATCGCTGCGGCTAATTTGGTAAAGGGCGAACCTGTCAGGACTAATATAGAACTTTATCCTGATAAGGTTGTTTATCAAAATGGCAAAATGATCACAAGCAGGGAATTTGTCATGGACGGCAACCAAGGCACAGCCCAGAAAATACTTTTGGAATTCCTGCATGATATAAATGTCATAGCTTCTGCCAACGGGATTTTACCTGATCCGTTGCGAGGATCTATAGGTGTTATCAGTATGGATCAGTTATATACTGCAACCGAGTCGATGGCTCGTGTAAACGGCTCTATCCGTTTGACTGCTTATTCAAACGGTGATACGGATATACTGGGACCATTGCGTCTGATTTTACAGGTAGATGATTTGGGTAATAATGGATATTAAGCAGAAATGTATAATCGCCGTGGACCCGGGACGGGAAAAATGCGGTGTGGCTGTCTTGGCTTTAGATAAGGCAATGCTTTTTCATAAAACGGTGACTACCAAAAGCTTGCCTGCTGTTTTGCAGAAATTGGAACGGGTATATGCGGTACAAACTTTTGTGATAGGCAGCGGCACTACAAGTAAAGATAAAAAAAAGCTTATTGAAGAAACTTTTCCGACAATACAACTGGCTGTAATTGACGAATACAGGACGACAGATGCAGCTAGAAAAAGATATTGGCAGGAGAACCCACCCAAAGGAATTAAAAAATTTTTACCGCTAGGGATGCTTGTTCCGCCGGTACCGGTTGATGATTTTGCGGCAGTGATCATTGGCGAGCGGTATCTGGATGCTGGCAAGGATAAATAATATTATTGTTCTGTCAGATTTAGCCAGGGCTAAAAGCTGTTATAGCAGGAGATGAATAGTGTGCCAGAAGAAAAGAATTTAAAAAAATTGATTGATATAGCAGCAGGCAGACAAAAAGCAGAGCTGGTGCTGCGCAACTGTCGTATTGTCGATGTTTACAGTGCAAAGCTGCTTTGTGCCGATATCGCGATAAGTGATGGTATGATTGCAGGGATAGGCAGCTATAAAGGCCTTGATGAAAAAGAGATGGATGGAGCGATAGTTTTACCGGGGCTGATCGACAGCCATATCCATATCGAGTCCTCCTGCGTGAGCCCAGAGGAGATAGGTGCGCTGCTTGTTCCCCACGGTACGTCGACAATTATTGCCGATCCGCATGAAATCGTTAATGTTTGCGGGTTGACAGGCTTGGAATATATGCTGAAAGCCGCTGAGAAAACAAAGCTTGATATAAAATACGTGATGCCGTCCTGTGTACCGGCAACGCCTTTTGAGCATGCAGGTGCTGAAATTACCGCGGCAGTTATGGCAGAGGCGATGGCTTCAAAAAGAATCCTCGGTTTGGGTGAATTTATGAATTTTCCCGGTGTAATAAATAATGATAAAGCTGTTTTGGCTAAATTGATGACGGCAAAGCAAAATGGAAAAATTATCGACGGACATGCACCGGGACTTTCTGGATATGGCCTTAATGCGTATGTTGCCGCAGGAATAAGCACTGACCATGAGTGTTCCACTGTAGAGGAAATGCAGCAAAAAATAGAACGTGGTATGTACATAATGTTGCGCAGCGGTTCTGCCTGCAATGATTTGCAAAAGCTGGTCAAGGGTGTAAGAAGTGATAATGAACGGCGCTGTCTGCTTTGTTCTGATGACCGCCAACCCAAAACAATTTTTGCAAAGGGTCATTTAGAAGACCATTTGCGGCGCTGCGTACAGGCTGGTCTTAGCCCGTTTACTGCTGTGCGTATGGCATCCCTTAATGCTGCCGAATGCTATGGCTTGTCTGATAGAGGTGCGGTGGCACCGGGAAAAAGAGCCGATCTGACTATTGTAGACGATCTTGAACATTTTAATGTTTCACAAGTTTATATTGGCGGTATATTGACAGCAGTAAATGGTAAATATTTGCCTAAAATAGAAAAATATCCAATTGACAGTGTGGCCGGGAGTTGTCATGTGAAGGACTTTTCTGCCCAAAAATTAATTTTACATTTACGTTCAAATTATGTAAAAACTATTGATATTTTACCTGGGGGCGTGGTTACGGCAAAGGGAACTGCCAAAGTTAATCTGGATAAAAACGGCAACTTTTTATATTCACCGGCGCTTGATGTTGTCAAAATTGCCGTTATAGAAAGACATAAAAATACTGGTAATGCGGCAGTGGCATTATTGCGCAACTATGGTATAAAACAGGGAGCTATTGCAATTTCCATTGCGCATGATTCACATAATATCATTGTTGTCGGCACAAATGATACAGATATGGAATACGCGGTAAAAAAACTTATCGGGCAGCAGGGTGGCATGCTTTTAGCTTGTGGACAAAAGACACTTGCGGCAATGGCTATGCCCATTGCTGGCATTATGAGTGATAAAGACGGCGAATGGGTAAATGAAAGACTTACGCAAATCCATGAAATAGCACATAAAAAGCTGGGGGTCAGTAATGATGTTGATCCGATAATGACGTTATGTTTTATGTCTTTGCCGGTCATTCCTGAATTAAAGCTTACAGATATGGGACTGTTTGATGTTACCAAATTCGCTTTTACCAGTGTGGAAGCTTGAGAAATTGGTGCGAATAATATAAATGCTGATGTCCGGGGAATATGGAGTGATATTGATGAGAGAACTGGTAATGCTGGGCACGGGTAATGCGATGGTGACAAAGTATTATAATACGTGCTTTGCCATAATAGATAATGGACAAATTTTTTTGGTCGATGCAGGCGGTGGCAATACTATTTTGCGCCGGATGGAAGAAGCCGGATTAGCTTTTGCTAATGTACACCATATGTTTGTGACGCATGGACATACAGATCATGTACTCGGCGTGATTTGGGTGATACGCAAAATAGCTACACTTATGGGGAAAAACAAATACGAAGGAAATTTTTACATATATGGGCATTCGGAAGTACTGCATATCATAAAAGAAATAGCAGAACTCACACTTAAGAAGAAAGATCTTCAAAAAATGGGAGAACGTATTATTTTCCGTACAGTGCAGGATAAAGAGCAGTTGCCTATTCTCACCATGCAGGTGACCTTTTTTGATATACTTTCCACCAAAAAGAAACAGTTTGGTTTCAGTGCAGTTTTCCCTGATCACTACAAACTTTCCTGTCTTGGGGATGAACCTTATAATGAACATTGCCGGGATATCGTCAGTCATAGTGACCTTTTGATGTCAGAGGCATTTTGTCTTTATGCTGATCGGGATAAATTCAATCCATATGAGAAAAACCATAGCACGGTAAAAGAAGCCTGTACCGTAGCGGAAGAGCTGCAAGCACAGGCGGTTTTACTGTATCATACTGAAGATAAAACCTTTCCGCAGCGGAAAGAAAAATATATGGCAGAAGCCAAAGAATTTTTTAAAAAGACTATTTATATACCGGATGATTTGGAAAAGATTTCTTTTTAAGAAAAGATTTTTACATTGGAATAGGGGTAGGCTTAACCAAATGAAGTGTTCACAGCGATGTGGCAGCAGTTTGTCTGGTTGGTTCGGGAGAAAACGTATTGGTTGAATAACCGATGCGTTTTTTGTTTTTTTATAGTAAAGAATATGTTGATTATTTACTGTGTTTAGTGTATAACTATAGTATAGTTTTTTATTCGATAAAGACTTAACGAGAGAAAACATAAAGCTGTTAGGGAGGACTATTTGATGAGTAATCCAAAATTAAAAGATGAGCTAAATGATCACTTATGTGAAGCAGTGCTAAGTTTGAAAAATATTGAAGAATGTTATCAGTTTTTTGAGGATATTTGTACCATAAGCGAAATAAAAGCGATGGCCCAACGATTGGAGGTCGCGGCAATGCTCAGGCAGGGACATATTTATGAAAAAATCGTGTCCCGTACGGGAGCCAGCACAGCAACTATAAGTCGTGTGAAGCGGTGCCTGAATTATGGTGCTGATGGTTATAATTTGGTGTTGGACAGATTGGGTGTAGAAAAAAATATTATCGGGCGGAACGGAGAGAAAAAATAAGTGTGCAGGGATAAAAATTTTTTGTTGGAAATACCTTACGGCATGAGAGATTTTTTACCGCATGATGCTGCTATTAAGAGAAATATTGAAAATGTATTGGCTGATTTATTTAAAGTGTGGGGCTATGATGAAGTAATCACACCTACGGTAGAATATCTTGACACTTTGACGATTGGCAATAAAAATAGTATGCAGAGGCATATGTTTAAATTTTTTGATAAAAATAATAGAACATTGGCGTTGCGTAATGAAATGACCACTTCTATAGCGCGGCTGGTGTCAAGCCGGTTGCAGAATGAGGATGTACCGTTCAAGCTTTCTTATATTTGTAAGGTTTACCGTTATGAAAAGGCACAGACGGGTAGACAGTGCGAGTTTTACCAGGCCGGAGTAGAATTGATGGGGAACGGCGAACCGACTGGGGACGCAGAAATTGTTGCCTTGGCTATAAAAAGTATGCTGAAAGCAGGCTTGGGTAATTTTCAAGTCTGCATGGGGCAGGTGGCATTTATTAATGGGCTTATGCAACAATGGAATTTGTCAGCGGAAGAACAAAAATGTATTCGTACAGCATTAGAAAAGCATGATTTGGTGAAATTGGAAAAGGCCGTTTCTGAAGCCGCGCTGACAGATGATGCCAAAGCATTTTTGCGCTCACTACCAATGCTGCACGGTGATAAAACTGTTTTGGCAAGGGCGAAGGCTTTTGCTGTTAATGAACAAAGTCGGCAAGCTTTGCAAAATTTACAGAAAATCTATGAAGCATTGCAGCTTTATGGCGTTGCTGAATATGTCGTGTTTGATTTGGGGGTTATCCGTGATTTCAGTTATTATACGGGAATGGTTTTTGAAATATATGCGCCGGGTTTAGGCAGTCCTTTGTGCGGTGGAGGACGCTATGATAATCTTTTAGCAGACTTTGGTAGGAAATGTCCGGCTACAGGATTTGCCCTGGGCTTAGAAAGACTCATGCTGGCACTTAAAAATCAGGGTAAGGCAGAATGCCTTACCAACAACAAGGAAAACTATGTTGCCTATGCGGCAGGCCATCTTGCTGAAGCTGTGGAAAAAGCAATGGTCCTCCGGGCAGCGGGAGAAATAACCGAACTTGCGGGAACAGCGCAAAAATTGGCTGAAGCGGAAGCATATTGCCAGAAAAAAGGTTATGTAAATTTGGTTTATATTCAATGATACAAAGAATAGTACAATTTTTTCGTGCGCTTAATGCTACACTTTCGGCAGAAGACAATGCTTTTATTGCCGAATATTTGCATGACAAGGAATTGGCACTGTTCACCCAAATGAATGTATATGACAAGCGGCACGCAGTCCGTACAGCCTATACTGCCGTAAATTTGGCACAGCATATTGAAGTTGACAGGCAGCTTTTGATAAGGGCAGCATTGCTGCACGATATAGGACGGAGCGCGGCGGGCGTTTGTCTTATCGATAAAATATTGTTTGTGCTGTTATCTTCATTATCAGGTAGAATGACTGTTTATATTGCGCAAAATGGCCGAGGCGGCATTATTGGCAGGCGGCGCAATGCTTTATATATATGTATGCACCATGCAGCTATTGGCGCTGAAAAGCTGGAAAAAATAGATGAACAGGTTGTTGCGCAGTTAGTAAAGCGGCATCATGACAAGCCAAAGAAAAATGATAGCCAAGAACTCGTGCTGCTGCGTCAAGCTGATGAGATTAACTAAAGACAATAATAAATGAAATTTGTTTTGACAAAACTTTTATCCTATCTGGAGCTTGGTAATTATTTATGGAATATTTAGGTGGGATGGGTTATCACTACGAAAGAAAGGCGTTGGCTTAATGTCTGCAGAGAATATGGAATATTTAACTATTGCCCTGCCAAAAGGAAAAGTTTTTGGCAAGGCAGCTGAATTATTTAAGAAAATAGGTTATACGGCAGAAGGTTTGTCAGATAAATCACGCAAACTCATAATAACAAATGAAAGCAAAAAAATACGGTTCATCATAACGAAAACAGCAGATGTCCCCGTTTATGTCGAATATGGTGCGGCTGATATAGGCGTGATCGGTAAAGATGTATTGATGGAATCTGCTAAAGATGTATATGAATTGTTGGATCTCCAGATTGCGAAGTGTCATTTGATGATGGCTGTGGCCAAAAAAGCCAAAAGGAAACATCTTGCTGATTATGCAAATACAAGGGTAGCCACTAAATTTCCGCATATAGCAGCGGCATTTTTTAATAGCAAGGGCATGCAAATGGAGTATATAAAATTGCATGGCTCAATAGAATTAGGGCCTATTGTGGGATTATCGGAAAGTATTGTGGATATTGTGGAAACGGGCACTACCCTTCGGGAAAATGATCTGGTGGAATATGCTTTTATAGCAGATGCAACAGCACGGCTTATAGCTAACAGAGTGAGCTTTAAAATGAAATTTGCCAGAATCAGTAAATTGACTGAAGCACTTCGTCAGGTGGTAAACAGCGCGGACTGAAAAATGAGCGGGCAGCTACCGGATACTTTGGGGAGGAAAAGTTTATATGTTGAAATACCGTGCAGAAATAAAAAAATTGCCAACTTATGATGTTATTGAACGAGATTGGAATATTAAAATCAATGCAAATGAATGTAATATGAATCTACCGCCTATAGTGGAAGAACGGGTTATGGGACGCTTGTCACGGCTTGCTTTTAACCGCTATCCCAACACGGAAACTGAGTCGTTGGCCGAACAGCTGGCAGCTGCTTATCATGTACAGCGCCGTAATATACTTTTGGCTAATGGTTCCAGTGAAATTCTGGAAAAAATGTTTTTTTGTTTCGGCGGCCGCAATCATAAGATTGTTTATCCGCAGCCATCTTTTTCAATGTATAAAATTTATGCGGAATTGAGTAATTCAATAAGTATTCCCTTTGACCTTGATGAAAATTATTGTCTGGATGCAGAAAAATTTGTCGCGACTGTAAATGATAATAAGGCACATTTAGCGGTAATATGTGCACCTAATAATCCGACAGGGACGCATATACCGTTGGCAGATATAGAGTATATAGCAAAGAATATTAACTGCGCATTTGTAGTTGACGAAGCATATATAGAGTTTGACGGCAGGTCAGCCATGGAAATATGGCATAAGTATCCGCATATGATAATAGCACGTACTTTTTCAAAAGCGTATGGTTTGGCGGGAGCCAGAGTCGGCTATATGATAGCTGACGAAAAGATAACAGAAATAACTGGAAAGGTGTTTATGCCATATCATTTGAATATACTTTCAGCAGTTACGGCCGATATTGTCTACCAAATGAGGCATGAATATGAACCACGGATCGCAATGATGCGGTCGGAACGTGATCGTATTGCCGAGCAGCTAAAAAAAATGTCAGTTATACAGGTATATCCTTCGGCAACAAATTTTGTATTGATGAAGTATGATAAAGCTGTCGGCCTCAACGAATATTTGGCAAATATTGGTATTGGTGTACGCAGTTTTGGTGATGCCCCCAGACTAAAAAACTGTATTCGGGTTTCTGCTGGTTTGCGGGAGGAAAATGATACCTTCATGAAAGCCGTTAAAGATTTTGTAGAAACCCATACTGAGGAGTGAGAAAATGCGTCAATTTACAATAAAGCGCCAAACCTTGGAAACTTCCATAAAGGTAGCATTGGAGCTCGATGGAACTGGTAAGGCAGCGGTGAATACTAAAATCGGTTTTTTTGATCATATGTTGACACTGTTGAGTGTCCATAGTTTGATTGATCTTAATGTAGAATGTAACGGTGATATAGAGGTAGATGGGCACCATAGTGTGGAAGATACCGGCATCGCCATGGGGGATGCATTTCGTGGCGCTATTGGCGATAGAAAAGGCATCAGGCGTTATGGCACTTTTTATATTCCCATGGATGAAGCGTTGGCAATGGTTTCCCTTGATATAAGCAACAGGCCTTTTTTAGTTTTCGAGACGGGAGAATTAGCGCCGATGATTGGTTCCTTCGATACCCAGCTGGCTGAAGAATTCTTTCGGGCTTTTGCTTTTCATGCAGGAATAACGCTGCATATAAAAGTGCTATATGGAAAAAATTCACATCATAAAATTGAAGCGATTTTCAAGGCACTCGGCCATGCCTTGCGGCAAGCTATAGAAAAAGACCCGAAAGTGGACGGCATACCAAGCAGTAAGGGGGTATTGTGATGATTGCGATAGTAGATTACGGCCGGGGAAATTTGTTTAGTGTACAAAAGGCTTTCGCTTTTTTAGGGGCGGATGCTTGTATTACTGCTGATAAAAAACAGATAGAAGAAGCTGATAAAGTAGTTTTGCCGGGAGTAGGAGCTTTTGGCGACTGTATGGATACCTTGACAAAAACAGGACTCGTGCCTACTTTGCTGGCAGCAGCGGCGAATAAACCGTTCCTCGGTATCTGTTTGGGACTGCAACTGATGTTTGAAAGCAGTGAAGAAAGTCCCGGCGTGCAGGGCTTGGGGATTTTTAAAGGCATAGTAAAAAAAATAAATGCGCCGCAGCTGAAAATTCCACATATGGGTTGGAATAATATTTTTGTTAAAGAAGGTACAGCGCTGCTGGCAAACTTACCTGAACGTCCCTATGTTTATTTTGTACATAGTTATCATGCGGTTCCTGCTGACCAGTCGATAATAACCTCATGGACCGAATATGGAGAAAAGGTAACGGCTTCTGTAGGTAAAGGCCGTGTCGCAGCGACACAGTTCCATCCAGAAAAATCGGGAGAAGTCGGTTTGCAGATTTTAAAAAATTTTATACAGGCAGTATGAAAAATTGTTTAAAAACACTATGCGAAGGAAAATAGCGTTATGCTATAATAAAGATAAATATAAAGGTGAAATTTAAAAGGGGGTCATTTAGTCATGTCTGAAATTTACGAAATAAAAGAGCGCAGTGATGATAAAAAGCTGGAAGTATTTTTTGATTATACTTGCCCATACTGCTATCGCGGCCATAAAAATCTACAGGAACTTATGAAAAAATATCAGAATCTGGATATTATCTGGCGTCCTTGTGAAGCCCATCCGCGACCAGAAGAACACGGAGTGCATAGTGACCAGGCAATTTGTGGAATGTATTTTGTGCTGGAGCATGACGGTGATTTGCTAAAATATCATAAATTAGTTTTTGAAGCAGTTTTTGAGCATAACTTGGATATTTCGGATATTGCCGTTTTAGCTGATATTGCCGAAAAATGTGCTGTCCCTAAAAAGGCATTTGAAGAAGCTTTACAAAAAGGTATTTACCAGAAGTTGGTGACACGTGGCAACGTGTATGCATGGTCGGAAAAGGACTTTGATGCTGTTCCCAGCTATGCCAGAGGTAAGAAAAAAATTGGTTCGGGAAACGGCGTGATGGTGACAAAGGACGAGCTGGAAAAATTCATCAATGCTTAGGGACGTATGAGTAATTGTCCTTAAAAGTACAATAAATAAACTTTAGGAATACATAAAGATTGTGAGGTTATATTTATGTTGATTTTGCCTGCTATTGATATACGGGGCGGCAAATGCGTCAGACTTTTTAAGGGAGATTTTGCCAGAGAAACAGTATTTTCTGAGCAACCTGTGCAGACGGCAAAAAAATGGGCCGACATGGGAGCAAAGTATCTTCATATTGTGGATTTAGACGGTGCGCTTGCTGGTGCGTCGAAGAATTTACCGGTTATAAAACAGATCGTTGACGCACTTGATATCCCGGTTGAATTGGGAGGCGGCATACGCACAATTGAAAATATCGAAAAGATTTTGCAGATAGGTGTCAGCCGTGTTATTCTCGGTTCAGTGGCAGTACAGCATCCGCAGCTGGTAAAAGAAGCGTGCAAACTTTTTGGCGATAAAATAGTCGTTGGCATTGATGCTAAAGACGGTATTGTAGCAGTTGAAGGCTGGGGCGTATCAGGTAATGTGCATGCTGTAGAATTGGCTAAACGGATGGTCGCGGCAGGAGTCCAGAATATAATTTATACGGATATCTCAAGAGATGGCACATTGCTGGGAATCAATGTGCATGCGACAGTAAATTTGGCAAAAAACAGTGGCGCAAAAGTTGTGGCCTCAGGAGGATTGTCCTCCCTTGAAGAAATTAGTGAATTGAAAAAGTATGAAAATGACGGTATAGTGGGTGTTATTGCCGGTAAGGCTATCTATACGGGCGCGCTTGATTTGCAAGATGCGATAAAAATTGCCGAGGGTGAATGAAAATGTACACTAAAAGAATTATTCCCTGCCTTGATGTGAAAGAAGGCCGCGTTGTAAAGGGAACAAATTTTGTCTCTTTGCGTGATGCTGGTGATCCTGTAGAACTAGCGTGCCTTTATGATAAAGAATGTGCTGACGAACTTGTATTCCTAGATATTACCGCGTCCAATGAAAAAAGGAATACGATGGTAGATGTGGCATCAGGATGCGCGTCGCAGGTCTTCATCCCCTTTACTGTAGGCGGAGGAATACGTTCTACCGAAGATATGCGCAATATGCTGAAATCTGGAGCCGATAAAATATCACTTAATACAGCGGCCGTAAAAAAGCCCAGTTTGATAAGTGAAGGGGCAGAAAAATTTGGCAATCAATGCGTGGTGTTGGCTGTCGATGCTAAAAGAAACGGTGAAGATAGCTGGGAAGTATATATAAATGGCGGACGTACACCTACCGGCCTTGACTGTTTGGCATGGATAAAAAAGGCGGTTGCCTTGGGAGCCGGTGAGATATTATTGACTAGCATGGACGCTGACGGAACAAAGAATGGCTACGATATAGCCTTGACACGGGCGGTATCGGAAGCAGTGTCCGTCCCCGTCATTGCTTCAGGCGGGGCAGGTGAATTATCACATTTTTATGATGTGTTGACAGAAGGAAAAGCTGATGCTGTATTAGCTGCATCAGTATTTCACTATGGCCGGTTTCGGATCCGGCAGGTGAAAGAATATCTGTTGTCGCGCGGTGTGGAGGTAAGATTATGATAGATATAAGTAAAATAAAATTTGACGCAAACGGGCTGGTTCCCGCAGTAATTCAAGAAATTGACAATGACCAGGTATTGATGCTGGCCTATATGAATGAAGAATCACTCAAAAAAACTATAGATACAGGTTATACGTGGTTCTTTAGCCGCAGCAGACAAAAACTGTGGAATAAAGGAGAAACCTCCGGCAATAAGCAAAAAGTCGGTGAAATATTCTATGACTGTGACGGTGATACATTATTAGTGCGTGTACATCAGACAGGTTGCGCTTGCCATACGGGAACATATACTTGTTTCAGCGGCAGAAGGCTCCTTACTTCAAATAAGGAAATCGCTGTTGTAGAGGAACATCAGACATCAAGTTTGACGAGAGTATTGAATGAATTATATGATGTTATTCAGGACAGGAAAATCCATCCTGTAGAAGGTTCCTATACGAATTATCTATGGCGGCATGGGCAGGATAAAATTCTTAAAAAATTGGGTGAAGAAGCGGTAGAAACTATTATTGCCTCTAAAAATAACAATAAGAAAGAAATTTTATACGAAATGGGCGATCTGTGGTATCATTGCTTAGTGGCTTTGGCTTACCATAATATAGCACCTAAGGAACTGCTCGGAGAACTTTTGAGCAGACGCAGCGGCGGTGAATATCACAGCTTTATTGATCCTGATGATTTAGACCCGGAAGATAAGTAAGAATTACAGCAGGCAGGCTGAGGCCTCCCTATTTTATTAATTAATAAATAATGATTGCCAATTATGGAGGGCAAAATGGATAATGTAAAATCTGCGCAGGATTTTCTGCGGGAATCTGCATGGGAGCGAGGAAATGTAAAGCCGCAAGTGACAGAAAGGCTGCCGCTTGAACTTCCAGCTCTGGTAACAGATAAGATAATAGAGCTGCCGGAACCGGATTTGCTTGACGACCGTAATATTAATTTTCTGGAAATGGTGGAATTGCGCGCATCGGTTCGCCACTATAGCGATAAACCGCTTGCTTTAAAAGAACTGTCATACCTCCTCTGGTGTACGCAAGGCGTAAAAATGGCTAATGACAAAGCTACGCTTCGTACAGTTCCGTCCGCAGGAGCAACTCATTCTTTGGAAACATATATTTTAGTGAATAATGTAGAGAAGTTAGAAGCAGGTGTATATCGTTTTCTGCCTATTGAGCATGCGCTAGTCAAAATAAAGGCAGACAAAACGGTAATAAGCAATTGTTTTTCCACATATCAAGTAGTGCTTGGCAGTGCCGTTACTTTTATATGGAGTACTGTTATCAAAAGAGTGGCCAGCCGTTATGCTTCAAGGGGATACCGATATGCCTTTTTGGATGCAGGCCATGTGTGCCAGAATCTTTATCTTGCAGCCCAGACAATAAGTGCAGGTGTATGTGCTCTCGGTTCTTTTGATGATAAGCAGATAAATAAAGCACTTGATTTTTTACCGAAGGAGCAATTCGTTGTCTATGGTGCTGCCTTGGGAAAAGTATAATAGGTGAATGGTACGAAAAAAACAGCCATTATACTTATTCAGTATAATGGCTGTTTTTGTTTTGCTTTTAAAGGTGTGGGGTTATTAATTATTGCCCGCGAAAAATTCGTTGATACCGTTATAAATACCGGTCGCAAATTTGGTGGTGCCATCTTCAGAGGTGAGCAGAGCCTGCTCCGCAGGATTAGAAATGAAAGCAACCTCAGCAAGAATAGCCGGCATATTGGTATTCTTGATTACATAAAAATTAGCTGTTTTAGTACCTCTGTCGGGCGTGTGTACACTGGCAATAATACCTTCTCGGACACAGTCTGCGAGTTTCTTACTGTAACTACTGCCGCCTCCGTAGTAATAAGTGGATGTACCGTCAGTAGAAGTATCCGTGAATGAGTCATTATGGATACTGATGAAAATATCAGCATTAGCCTTATTAGCTATGTCACAACGGGCTTGCAGTTCTTCAACATCACTGGCTGTAGGAGCAGCAACAGAGGTATCCGTAGTTCTGGTCATAATAACAGTAGCACCGGCATCTTCTAACATTTTCTTTAGTTTCATACCAATGCGAAGGGTGGCATCCTTTTCTTCAGACTTATTATAACCAATTGCACCAGAATCATTTCCACCGTGTCCAGGGTCAATGGCAATTTTTTTGCCTTTTATGCCAGGCGTGGTGAAGATATCAGAACCTGGTGTGTCAGGTGTAGCAGGAACTACAGGCGCTGGAGCAGGCTGCACGTTACTACTGCCATTGTTACTGATCTTACCAAAATCCATTACGACGCGATAAGGATTGCTACTGTCAGCAGGAATCGAAAATACATCGTAAGAATCACGTTTTAGCGAAGTGTCAATGACTACACGGACTGTATCAGGAGAAAATTGGGCTACGCGGATATGGTTAATGTTTTTGTTGGAAACTGTGAAATCTTTTTTTACGGACGGGCTAAGCCAGGCACCCTTTAAATCGATGACAATACGGTTGGGTGAAGATAAACCAAATGATTCATAATCTACTTCTTTGTTAGCGTCAGCAACAAGACGCACTTTATCATTCGTAGAACTGATACGTATCGCCGAGATTTTTGCCAGAGATGCTGAGGCCGTAATAAAATTTCCGGCATGGGCAGTTTGTGTGAAAAATAAAGAAAAACTGAATATACATATATTTATCAGAAAGTAAGATACTGCTTTTGGCAAGAAAATCCCCCCTACCATGTTTTGCTGTGGAATAAGAAACAATATGGCACATAAACCCCATATTCTAATATTCTACAACAAAGCTACAAAAAACACAAAATAAAAATCTATTACTTGATATCTGGCACTGTCAATGTATATAATAATAATAGATTTATTATGCAGGAATAAAAGTTCATATTGTTATATACTAGTTTAGTATAGCAAAAATGGGGCAATGTTGTTAGTTTCGATGAAGTCAGTGGTAGAACCATGTCTTTCAATAATGAATATTGTTAAGGAAAATATGTACATAGTGCGAACATCGTCAATAAATGGATGACCTGATACAGTAGTGCTATGGTGTTTTTATATCTACCCACGGTGATAAGGGGGGATTTTTTTGCAGAGAGAAAATATACAAGGAACAGTTGTCAATATAAAAGTTGTCGGTGTTGGCGGCGGTGGTAATAGCGTTTTAAAACGTATAGCTGAGGGGGATCATCCCCAAATGGAGCTCATTGCTATAAATACTGATAGGAAACAGTTACAGACGTTGGAACGAAGTGGCATTAAGGTCCTACAGATTGGCGATAATTTGACACGTGGGCTTGGCAGCGGCGGCCGGGTTAGCCTAGGACAGGAAGCTGCGGCAAGCGAAGAAACTGCCATAAAGGAACTTTTGACTGGTGCTGACTTGATCTTTATTACGGCTGGCATGGGAGAAGGTACAGGAACAGGTGCTGCACCTGTGGTTGCCGAATTTGCCCATGCTATGGGAATACTCACCATTGGTGTCGTTACAACACCTTTTTCCTTTGAAGGATCACGTAAAAAAAAGACGGCTGCGGCCGGCGTTGATGCCATGCGTCCTTTCCTTGATGCGCTTATTGTCATTGAAAATGATAAATTGCTGGAATTACGCAGCACAAATAAACATATGTCTTTACTGAATGCTTTTCATATGGCGGACAGTGTTTTAAGACAGGCTATACGTTGCGTATCAGAGTTGATTTTGACAGTAGGCGTAATAAACGTTGATTTTGCTGATGTACGCTCTATCTTTAAACAGAATGGCAATTCCGAGGCACTGCTGGGGATAGGAGAAGGTAACGGGGCTGTAGATGCTGTAAAAATGGCTATAGAAAGTCCGCTGATAGAGCGCTCGGTAAACGGAGCCAGAGGTATTATACTCAATATAACGGGTGATCAAACTTTGAGCCTATTTGAAGTAAATGAAGCCACTAAATTTGTTTACGAAAGTACTAGTTCTGATGTTAACATAATACTGGGGACAGTAATAGATGAGCACCTGGACGGGAAAGTCAGGGCGACGGTCATTGCTACTGATTTTATGGATGATGAGATCAGGACGCAGCCAAAAGAAAATAAGGAAAAGGCTGAAAAAAAAGAAAAGGTGATAGCCGCCCCAGAGCTACCTGTTTTTATGCAAAAGAAAAATACTGATAATATTGATAAGCTGATTTTCGATATTGAAAAAATTAATAAAAAACATTGATTGTTAAAGCTGTGTTTGTGGCTTAAAGGGTGAGGTAAATACTACCCTTCCTGCATTTCAAAATAAAAGGATCCCTTAGTAAGGTAATCTTATAAATTGCCTGCTAGTAGGGATCCTTTTATTTGGGGATTTGTTTGGAAATAGTAATTTACACAGGTGTCTGTCGGTCTGGTATAAATTTAAACTTTAAAAACATTTATATCGTCGGCAAAATAACGTGCCAGTTTTTTAAATTCACCTATTTTGTCCATAAGGCCTTTAATTTTTTCGTTGTATATATGGATAGAGGCGTTAATTTCTTCTGTGGAAGCGGAATTATCCTGGGCAATATCAACAATGGATTCAATTTTTTCATACACATTGTTCATGCTGGTCATTTCTTGTTCTAATTGACCTATTATTTCTACTATGTTGTCAGAAACTGTTCGTATTTTTTTCAGATAAGCAGCATTTTCATTTACGACTGAAACCAGATTAGCATTTTCATCTGAGAGAATATCGTATTCAACATCAACATGTTCTACTACTTCTTCAATTGTTTTTGTTATTGTCTGCACATCTTCAGAAATGATTTGGGATTGTTCCTGGGACTGTTCGGCAAGCTTACGCACTTCTTCAGCAACTATGGCGAAGCCTTTGCCGTGTTCACCGGCGCGGGCAGCTTCGATGGCCGCGTTTAATGCGAGCAGGTTGGTTTGGCCGGCAATGGCAGCGACTGTGTTGGTAATTTCGGTGATCCGTTTTGTCTGGTTGCGCAACCCTTCGACGGAAGTATTGACCTTGGCGAAGTTAGCCATACTGGAGTTGATCTTTTCGCTTGAATCATGTACATTAGAGAAACAATTTTCGATTTCCTCTACAGCTGATTGTAAATGCGTGTTATTGTTAACCTGTTTTTCAACGACACTTTTCAAAGTGGAGATATTGTCATTTAAAATATTAACTGCCTGCGAGATTTTTTCAGAGGCGGTTACCGAGGCTTCTGCACGGCTGTTTACAACTTGGGCAATGGCATCAGAGGTTGTACTCATTGTGTTACCAAACTTATTAAAATCGTTGCCATAGCGGGCTAACTCATCATTGCGTCCCTTAATGCCGGTGAAGCTGCGGCGCATACTCACATTGTATAATTCTATTTGGTTGGCAAGCCGTTCAAATATATCCTTAGATTTTATTTTTACAGTAGTGGCATACTTGTGTTCGCCAAGTGTATTAAGTAATTTTTCGATAGTGGAGAACGGACGCAAAAATAAAGAAGCTGTCATTCCAGAAAAAATGCCGGCAAGAATGGGAATCCATAACGGAAACGAACCGTCAAAGGCTTTGGTGATAAAGGCAACGATAAATAAACAAAGTGCAGTCAGCAGACCAATCTTTGCTGAAAGGGAAGGCAAAAACCCAAGCAGACAGTTGGGACGATAGGTGTAATCACTTTGTATTTTATAGGGAAATTGCAGTTTAAGCTGCAAGAAATCACTGCCTTTTGCAAGTTCAGTAATGCCTAGTTTTTCATGATAATGTTCAGCTGCTCCATCCAGAAGGCCGCGGAAGTAATTAAATTTTTTTCGTTTAGAGCGATATGTAAAGACAGACTCAGTAGTGGATATGTTTTTTATTTCAATCACAGGTGGATTAGCACCAGGAATAAGCCTGGTTATTTCTACATGTATATCGTACAGGGAAGACAAAAAAGCGTGGAGGTTCTCTCGTTGGAAAAAACCGGGATAAAATTCAAAGAATGTTGTAATATTATCTTTACCGATGGCATGCCAGATCTCAGCAGATGATTTGCCCAATTTCTTGGCAAGAGTGTCACCGAGCGATTGTGCCGCTGTATCACTTATATCTTCACTGGGCATAAAAATATGGCCAGATCCGATTCCTATCTCATCCATGACATCCTTTACTAATTTGTCACCCCAAAGTTTTTTGCAGGTGCGTACCCATGTGCTTACTATTGTACCCTTCATAATATGCAATCTCCTTATGCAAATTCCTCTTCATCCTTATGCAGATAATTATATACTGTTTTGTATGGGGAGTAAATGATTATCTGTGCTAATCTTAGCCTAATCATCAAGGATAAAAATACGCAAAAAGCATAGAGAATGGTTAATTTAAACTTGAAAACAAGAAAAAAGCTTCTTTTTAGTGCTTTTGCACTATAAAAGAAGCTTTTGAAATAGCTGTCATCTAAAAAACTACAGCAAAAAATCTATGCAGAATGTTGTATCAGCACACAGATATTATTCAATATTTATATGTTTAGAATTGTCTGTAGGAGTGGTTTTCGGCAATTTTATAGTCAAAATACCATCCTTAAATTCTGCTTTGGCTTGAGCATCGTTAATGTTATCTATATAGAAAGACCGGGACATGCTGCCGCAACGACGTTCGCGACGAATATATTTTCCCGTGTCATCTTTTTCTTCATTTTCGTCTTTGGTGTTTGCTTCAATGGTCAAATAACCATTATCGTAGCTCAAGGAAATGTCTTCTTTTTTTACGCCGGGAAGTTCAGCGGATAGTTCATAGGAATCACCCACATCCTTTACATCAACTTTGAAGGAAGCAAAACCTGACATTGCGGTCTGCACTGGTGCAATGGCCGAATTAAAAAATGGTTCATTAAAGAAATCAAACAAACGACCGAAAGCATCATCTTTTTTAGCTGCATTGTTTTTTGCAAAAGGAACTAAACCAAACATAAGAAAACCCCCTTAAAATATACTATTGTAATTATAAAAGGTTGAGAAGCTATTTTCCAACGGCTCCTTCAAACCTTATATTTATATTATACTTATAAAAGTCAAAAAGTCAATATCAAATAAAAGAAAATTTTATTTATTGGCAATGGAAAAACTTTCTGTTAATATTATATGAAAATATATTTGTGGATAGGTGATTGGTATGGGTAAAATGTTGGGGCAATTGCTTATCTTCCGCGATTTTGC
Source organism: Pectinatus cerevisiiphilus (assembly GCF_004341685.1). Lineage (GTDB taxonomy): Bacteria > Bacillota > Negativicutes > Selenomonadales > Selenomonadaceae > Pectinatus > Pectinatus cerevisiiphilus. The sequence continues at coordinate 64,450 of NZ_SMAA01000004.1, read as the reverse complement.
GAAAGATAAGGTGATTAGAGCATATGATGCAGCTGAAAATAGTGGTGATGTCAAAGAAAGACATGTGTTTTTTCATGAGCTGATCAGTAATGGTGAACTGCTGGGGTTGTCAGGTAAATTATTTCCAGCTTATCTGATATATTTACTTGCTAAGGGAAATAACATGATTGCCGATAATATCCAGCGCTATGGGAACGCAGGGGAAAGCATGGAAAGATTGCTGGAAATGGATATGCAGAGTATTTATCCTCATCTTTCGAGAAAATTGATAGAAGAAGGAGAAATAAATGAAATCCTAAATGAATATAAACCGGCAAAAAAATGTCATTTCGATGCCTATAATGAATTGCTTCGTACAATGGAAACGGCCAGTTCTGCTAATGAGGCAGCAAAACTGCTGATAGAACATTATAAAAGATTTGGGGCAGGGAAATTAGCATATTATCGGGCTTTTTGCTGGTCAACCAACACAGGACTGACGGGCATAGATTATTTTGAAAAAATTAATATGCAAGACCTGATCGGTTATGATAAACAGAAAAAAATGCTTATCAATAATACACTGGCTTTTTTGGCAAATAAACCTGCTAATAACATTTTGCTGGTGGGCGCACGTGGTACGGGAAAATCATCTGGTGTGAAAGCACTGGCCAATGAATATTATCAAAAGGGCCTGCGTCTTGTACAGATAACACGCGACCAAATAAAGACAATCCCTGCCCTTATGAAATGCCTGAGAAGTTTAGCGGGCTATAAATTTATTGTTTTCCTTGATGATTTATCTTTTAATGAAGGCGAACTGGATTATAAGTATTTGAAGTCCGTCATAGAAGGTGGCGTTTCTTCTGTACCACAGAATGTGCTTTTATATGCTACGTCTAATAGAAGGCATCTGATTAGGGAAACATGGCAGGATAGGGATGATATGCAGGAAGAAATTCACCGCAATGACAGTGTCAATGAATCTATTTCGTTATCTGACCGATTTGGTCTGATAATAAATTATGATGCACCTGACCAAGAAGAATATTTATCCATTATCAAGCACTATTTACAAAAGGCGGGAATTGAACTTAATAGTGAAGAGCTGCGCATTGAAGGACTTCATTGGGAATTAACACATTCAGGAAGAAGCGGACGCATTGCACGGCAATTCGTTAATTGGTATTTGGGACAACATAAATAAAAAATGTGTACAATTACAAGTGACAGTTGAATTTGTAATTGTTTTAATTAAAAATGTGCAGCAGTACTGTTTTATAGTCCATGGAGACTTGAGCAGGTACTGCTGTAAAAACTTGCGGATATGGTAAATTTTTGGTTAAAAACTTTTTATAAAAATGTAAAGAAAATGTTTACTTTTTGTTTTATAAGAGTTATAATTTGTATATAATCGTAAACGTTTACGGTATAAAAGTTTAATTTTTGGAAAATTATCAATGCAGTAAAAATAATTAAAATTTATTGGGCTTTTTGGTATTGATAGTTTTTAATTAAAAGGAGGTACTGTCGTATGTCAGAAAAAAGCCAACATATTCGGTCTCGACTTGCTTACTCGTTTGGTGCGTTTGGACATGACGCGTTTTATGCTACATTGTCCACATATTTTATAATGTTTATTACCTCACATCTATTTGATAAGGATAGTGGCGCAATGGGGGCTAAAATGATTGGGTATATTACCTTGATCATTATGGCTCTGAGAATTTTGGAATTGCTTATAGATCCATTTATTGGCAACGCAATTGATAATACTCGTACGCGACTTGGGCATTTTAAACCATGGATTCTAATCGGTGGTACTATTGGTTCTGTCGTATTAATGATTTTATTTACTAATATGGGTGGATTAAATACAAGTAATCCGTATTTATATTTGATTTTGTTCGCTGTTTTATACATTATGATGGATATCTTTTACTCTTTTAAGGATGTCGGTTTCTGGTCAATGATCCCGGCTATATCATTTGATTCAAGAGAACGGGAAAAAACAGCAACGTTTGCCCGTGTAGGATCTCATATAGGGCAAAATATTGTCGGCATCGTGGTTATGCCTATAGTACTGCTCTTTTCACAATATAGTAACCACGGACAGGGCGATTCACAAGGTTGGTTTGCTTTTGCCGTAGTTATCGGCTTGGTTTCGTGGATTTCAGCAATTGTTGTTGTTATTGGTACTAGGGAAAAGGAATCCAATTTACGTAAAAATAGAGAAAAAACGACTTTTAAAGATGTGCTAAAGGTTCTTGTCCGCAATGACCAGTTAATGTGGGTAGCCTTAGCTTATTTGTTCTATACTGCTGGCATCCAGATCGTTAATGCCGTTGAATTATATTATTTTACTTTTATCCTCGGAAATGCTGCACAGTTTAGTATTTTAGCTACAATTAATACAACTATCGGCATATTTATCGTCTTAACATTTCCTTCATTGGCGAAAAAGTTCAGCCGCCGCAATGTATTTTTTGCTTCGGTAGCTGTTTTATTGATAAGTATTTTGCTCTTTACCTTCGCAGGTAAGTCTTTACCTTTAGTTTTAATCGCGGGCGTATTATTCTATATTCCGCAGCCGTTGGTTTTCCTGTGTGTTTTAATGATTATGACAGATTCTGTTGAATATGGACAATTAAAATTTGGTCATAGGGATGAATCCTTGACATTGTCTGTGCGTCCACTTATAGATAAATTTGGTGGAGCTTTGACAAATGGCTTTATTGGTATCGTCGCTGTATGGGTAGGAATGACTTCAGGTGCTTCTGCAGAATCAATTACTGCGCATGGCCAGATGATTTTTAAACTGATGCTGTTCGGTGTACCGGCAGTCATGTTATTGATAGCATGTGTATTTTTCTACAAGAAAGTCACACTTACGGAAGAAAAACATGCAGAAATTGTTGATCAGCTGGAAAAGACATGGGCTAATAAATTAAAGAACGAACAAGCTGCGCAATTAGAAATAGGCAACATTGATCTGCTTATTCATGCTCCAGTAAAGGGAATGTTAATGCCATTGGACAAGGTTGCAGATAAAACCTTTGCTGCTGGAAAAATGGGACGTGGCTTTGCTGTAAAACCTACGGAAGATAAAGTATATGCGCCTTTTGACGGCACAATTGAAACGATTTTCCCTACTAAGCATGTTATGATTATCCGTTCTAGTGAAAATGCTTTAGTGCTTATCCATATTGGCATTGATACTGCACAGATGCACGGCGATGGATTTACCACACATTGTGGGCAAGGTCAGCATGTACATGAAGGCGACCTGTTAAGCACATTTTCTCGGGAAAAGATACAAAAAGCTGGTTTTGACGACACAGTGATGGTATCACTTACTAATGATAATGAAAAATTACATTTTGAAATGTTGAAAAATGATGGTGAAGTTGACCATGGCAGTCCTGTCCTTAAGCTGCGTTCATAAAAATTAAATAAAAAACTTGATGGGAGGGTGTATGATGGCAATTACAGTAGAAGAGAAGACGGGAGTCTTTCATTTACAGACGGATAATACCAGCTATGTTTTTCAAGTGATGGAAAACGGTGAGTTAGGGCAGTTGTATTATGGGAAAAAGATACATGTTCGTCCGCAATATCCTGATTTAACTATTCGTGAGCAGAGAAATATTACGCCTGCGTGGAAATTAGACAAGCCAGATTTTCAACTGGATGTGTTGAAACAGGAATATGCTAGTTTTGGTAAAGGCGATTTTCGTTATCCGGCATATAAATTGGTCTTGAAAGATGGCAGCCGTATTTCAGAATTTGGTTACGATCGGTATGAAAAAAGAAAAGGCAAGCAGCGGCTGCCTGCTTTACCGTCTACCTTTGATGAAATTGGGGATGATGCAGAAACTTTAACTATTTTCATGGAAGATAAAATGGCTAAGTTAGAATTGAAAATAGTTTATAGTGTTTTTCCGCATCAGGATGTAATTGTCCGGAGTGCATGTTTTGTTAATTCGAGCGAAACAGCAGTGCATTTAGCGACTGCTTACAGCGTACAATTAGACCTCCCAGATGATAGGTATGATCTACTGCAATTCTCTGGGTCTTGGGCAAGAGAACGTCATTTGCTCCGCACACCGCTTCGGCCGGGAGTGCAAAGCGTCGGCAGTTTGCGGACAGCATCAAGCGCCCAGCATAATCCTTTTATGATGCTGGCGCGTCCAGAAACAAATGAGGACAGTGGTGAAGTTTTTGGTTTTAATCTCATCTATTCCGGTAATTTCTTGGATCAGGTTGAAGTAGACCAATTTAGTACAGCCCGGATATTGATCGGTATAAATCCTGCTGAATTTTCTTGGAATCTAACACCGGGTCAATCTTTTCAAACACCGGAATGTGTACTCAGCTATACTGCAGAAGGAATGAACCGTCTCAGCCAACAACTGGCGCGTTTTTATAGACGGCATTTGCTGCCGGCTCGCTTTGCAGAAAAAAACAGACCTATTTTGATTAATAACTGGGAAGCAACTTACTTTGATTTTAATGAAGATAAATTATTGGGAATAGCCAGTAAGGCGAAAGATTTGGGTATAGAGTTATTTGTGTTAGATGATGGTTGGTTTGGTAAACGCAATGATGATACGACATCTTTAGGCGACTGGTTTACGGATGATGCTAAATTTCCTTTGGGACTGGGCCATTTTGCAAAGCAGCTTCATGCGATGCAATTGGCCTTTGGCCTATGGTTTGAACCGGAGATGATTTCCCTTGACAGCAAACTATACCGGCAGCATCCAGAATGGGTTATCCATGTGCCGGGACGGTCAATGTCTCCTGGACGCAATCAGTTTGTGCTTGATTTTACGCGGCAGGAGGTAATAGATTATCTTTTTGCAGCGATCAGTAAAATTATTGAAGGAACACAACTGGATTATATCAAGTGGGATATGAACCGCCATATTACGGAGATGTTCAGCACTCAGCTGGCTGCCGAACAGCAGCTGGAAATGCCGCACCGTTATATTTTGGGAGTGTACCAGCTTTATGAACGGTTGACAAGCAAATTCCCACATGTCCTCTTTGAATCGTGTGCATCAGGCGGCGGCCGCTTCGATCTGGGCATGATGTATTATGCGCCGCAGGCATGGACTAGTGACGATACGGATGCGGTAGAACGGATGTTTATTCAGTTCGGAACGTCATATGGTTATCCGCAGTCAATGATGGGTGCCCATATTTCAGATGTGCCAAACGGTCAAACAGGGCGGATGACACCAATGGCAACGCGGGCTGCTGTAGCATTCTTTGGTATTTTTGGCTATGAACTTGATATTACCAAGTTATCAATACAAGAAATCTCGCAGTTGCAAGATCAGGTTAAGTTTTATAAAAAGTATCGGCGTCTATTCCAATTTGGGACGCTGTATAGGATAGATAATCCCTTTGTTAATGGGGGGAATGTAATGAGCTGGCAGGTGGTCAGCGACGATAGACGGCAGTCCATCGCTTGTCGCTACCAAATTTTAAACCATGCTAATCCAGCGTATAAACGAATATATTTTAAGGGATTGCTCCCTGATCAAAAATATACTGTAAACAACAGCGTTGAGCGCTTTTATGGTGATGAATTAATGAATGCAGGCCTTTTTGTACGGCAGTTGATTGATGCATGTAAATGTGCATCGGCTTCTGTTGATTTTCATGCAGCCTTATTTGTAATTGAGGCGGTAGATTAGATATAGAAATTTACTTGCAAAAAGAATTTATTAAGAGAAAAGAGGTCGGTTGTTTTGCAGGCGGATATCAATTGGTTGGATGATCCAGAAGTATTTCGAAAAGGGCAGATACCGGCACATAGTGACCATCAATTTTATAAAGATTATGATGAGGCGCAAAATGATAAGAGTAGTTTTGAGCAGAGCTTAAACGGTGAATGGCAGTTTTGTTTTTCTTCAAATCCCATGGTACGGCCGCAAGGCTTCTTTGCTGAAGATTTTGACAGCAGTAATTTCGATACTATTAAAGTACCGGGTCATATTGAGTTGGCCGGATATGATAAAATCCATTATATTAATACACTTTATCCATGGGAAGGACATATTTACCGTAGGCCGGCATATACCTTAGGCGCAGACGAAACAGGCAAGGGCATGTTCAGCCAGGCGGAGGATAATCGAGTCGGTTCTTACCGTAAAAAGTTTATATTGCCACCGGAGTTTTATGATAAAAATGTTAGGGTACGGTTCGATGGTGTAGAAAAGGCAATGTATGTTTGGCTTAACGGTCATTTCTTGGGTTACGCCGAAGACAGCTTTACGCCGTCAGAGTTTGATCTGACACCTTTTATCAAAAAAGGGGAGAACTTACTAGCTGTCGAGGTGTTCAAGCACAGCACGGCTTCTTTTCTGGAGGATCAGGATTTCTTTAGATTCTTTGGGATTTTTAGGGATGTTACCTTGCTTGCCCAACCCCAGACACATGTTGAGGATCTGTTGATCAGGCCGACGGTGACAGATGACTTTAAAGACGGTCTGCTTGATGTGCACTGCCATTTATCCAGCAGTAATATTGATGCAGTAGTCAATGTTATTGTCAAGGATAGCGAAGGTACAGTACTTTTTCAGACGAAACAGCAAGCTGCGGAAAAAATAAAGGTAAATGGTATTCGTTTTAAACAGATACATCTATGGAGTAATAAAACCCCTTATTTATATCAGTTGATTGTTGAAATAAGCAAAGCGGATGGTACCGTATTGGAAATTGTTCCATACCATTTCGGGTTCAGGCGGATCGAAATAAAAAATAAAGTTATTTTATTTAATGGTAAGAGATTTATTATCAACGGCGTGAACAGACACGAATGGAATGCCCGTTCCGGAAGAGTCATAACAGCTGTTGATATGGAAAAAGACATCAGTATAATTGAAAAAAATAACATCAATGCTGTCCGTACATGCCACTATCCTGACCAGAAACTTTGGTATCGTCTTTGTGACCAGCACGGTATTTATGTGATGGCGGAAAATAACCTGGAATCGCATGGTTCATGGCAGAAATCGGGTGAAATTGAACCGTCTTATAATGTACCGGGGTCGTTACCAAAATGGCGCGATGTTGTCTTAGACCGGGCAAAAAATAATTATGAATTATTAAAAAACCATCCGAGCATTGTATTTTGGTCACTGGGAAATGAGTCTTATGCCGGTGATAATATTGCGGCGATGAATAAATATTATAAAGAGGTTGATACGTCAAGGCTTGTCCATTATGAAGGCGTGGTAAGGAACCGCAAATATGAGAGTGTTATTTCTGACGTCGAAAGTCGGATGTATGCTTCACCTGAAGAAATAATAGAATATCTGCAAAATAAACCGCAAAAACCATTTTTATTGTGTGAGTATATGCATGATATGGGAAATTCATTAGGCGGCATGAAATCTTATATGGACTTGCTTGAGCAGTTCCCTATGTACCATGGTGGTTTTATATGGGATTTTATTGACCAGGCTCTATTGGTTAAAGATGAACTTACCGGCCGGGAAGTACTGCGTTATGGTGGCGATTTTGATGATCGGCCGTCTGATTATGATTTTAGCGGTGATGGATTATTATTCGCTGACAGGACGGAGAAACCCGCGATGCAGGAGGTGAAATATTATTATGGAAAATACAAATAAAAAATTGAAAATAATATATGGTGATGCAACCTTGGGTATTGCCGGGAATCAATTTCACTATATCTTCAATTATGCAAGAGGCGGTCCTGAATCATTGGTCATAAATGGCAAAGAGTGGCTCTATAGGGAAGCAAAACCGACTTTTTGGCGGGCAGCGACGGATAATGACAAGGGAAATGGCTTTGTGAAGAAGTCTATTCAGTGGTTGGGCACAGATATGTTTATTGATACGGCAAGTATAGCCGTGCGCATAAATGAGAAACCGATAGCATTTCCTAAACCACCGGTAAACAATCAATATTCAGATGCTGAATATGCGGATAAAGTAGAAATAGTATATGTGTATCAAACACTTACTAAGCCTTCTACGAAGGTTAGTGTCAGTTATGCTATTGTACCGGGCGGTACAATAACTGTAAAAGTCCATTACTATGGGAATAATGAGCTACCGGAATTGCCAGTATTCGGTATGCGCTTTATTATACCTACCAAGGCTGATGGTTATGAATATGAAGGATTATCAGGTGAAACATATCCTGATAGGATGGCAGGCGGGGGATTTGGTACATACCAAATAAAAGGACTACCTGTAACACCATATTTAGTACCGCAAGATTGTGGCGTCCATATGAATACCAATTGGGTAAAAGTAATTCGTAGCACCACGAAAAATAATGCGGATAATTCACATGACCAATTTGGTATAAAAATATGCAGCTTGGATAAGCCGTTCGCATTTAGCTGTTTGCCATATACTGCTGAAGAATTGGAAAATGCTACTCATGTTGAGGAATTGCCACTGCCTAGAAGAACAGTTCTTTCAATTCTTGGTAAGGTCAGGGGCGTAGGTGGTATTGACAGCTGGGGAAGAGATGTAGAAAAACAATACCATATTCCAGCAGGGCAGGATATTGATTTTAGTTTTTCAATTGTAAAAGCTTAAAAATAGACATGCAGATAAAGAAGAGGAGAATACAATGGATATTGTGGAAGAAATAAAAAAAGTGTATAAAGAGAAATTTAAGGAACAGGCGCAGCATATATTCTATTCACCTGGAAGAGTAAATCTTATAGGTGAACATACAGATTATAACGGTGGACATGTTTTCCCATGTGCTATATCATTGGGAACATATGGAGCCGCATCGCTGCGAGAAGATAAAAAAATATGCTTTTATTCACTGAATTTACCGGAAAAGGGAATAATAACGGCTGATGTAGAAAAAATAGCGAACGATAAGGCTAATGATTGGGCCAATTATCCATTGGGGGTAGTGAAGACATTCCAAAACCACGGTTTTAAAGTCAATAAGGGCTTTAATCTGGTAATATATGGGAATTTACCGGACGGAGCAGGGCTTTCTTCATCAGCATCGCTGGAAATGCTTACGGCAATGGTATTAAAAAAATTCTTTTCATTTGTTATCGACACTTTGGATATGGTGAAGTTTTGCCAGGAAGCAGAAAATAAATTTGTCGGTGTGAATTGCGGTATATTAGATCAATTTGCAGTAGGCATGGGTAAAAAAGATAATGCCATGCTTTTAGATTGCAATACACTAAAATATCGTTATGTAAAAATATTGCTTAAGGGATACAGTATAGTCATAACCAATACTAACTGTAAGCATAGTCTTGTTGATTCGGCTTATAATTTGCGCCGCAGCCAGTGCGAACAGGCTTTAGCCGATATTCAGAAAAAACGGAACGTGAAGAGCTTGGGTGAACTTAATGAAGACGATTTCGCGCAGTTACAGACAGCAATAAAAGATCCGGTATGTATGCGGCGTGCCCGTCATGCGGTATTTGAAAATCAAAGAACAATAAAAGCAGTAACTGCACTGGAAAATAATGATTTGGAATTGTTTGGACACCTTATGAATGAATCGCATAAATCACTGCGGGATGATTATGAAGTAACCGGGCCGGAACTTGATGCCTTGGCTGAATTAGCATGGCAACAGGACGGAGTGATCGGCTCGCGCATGACAGGAGGCGGTTTTGGCGGTTGCACAGTCAGCATTGTGCGGAACGATTGTATTGATGCATTTAAGAAAAATGTAAGTAAAGGGTATGTACAGAAAATAGGTTACAAGCCGGACTTTTATATTGCCAATATAGGTGATGGCACAAAAGTCATTGAATAATGAAGAAAAGTCGAGTAGAATAACCTTGTAGTAAAAATAGAATTTGGTTTCGATATTGTAGCGGGTATTAGCCATTGCAATACCGAAAAATAGAAAATGTGAAACAATAAAACGCGGAGGTTTAAAATGGCAATTTTAGTATGCGGCGGAGCCGGTTATATAGGTTCACATATGGTGGATGAACTATTAAAAAACAATGAAACACCAATCGTAGTGGATAATTTACGCACCGGGCACAGACAAGCTGTACCAGCACAAGTAAAGTTTTATCAGGAAGACATTCGTGACAGCAAAGCAATGGATAAAATATTTACTGAAAACAAAATAGAAGCAGTTATTCATTTTGCAGCTTGTTCACTCGTGGGTGAAAGCATGGAAAAACCACTTTTGTACTTAAATAATAATGTATATGGCATGCAGGTATTGCTTGAAACTATGGTAAAGCACAAAGTAGATAAGATTGTTTTTTCTTCTTCCGCGGCGACTTACGGAGAACCGAAACGAATCCCTATAAAAGAAACAGATACTACAGAACCGACCAATCCATACGGCGAATCTAAACTCATAATGGAAAAAATGATGAAATGGGTGAGCTTAATACATTCTGTACGGTATGTATCCTTGCGTTATTTCAATGTAGCAGGGGCATCTGAAGACGGACATATCGGTGAAGACCATAAGCAAGAAAGCCATTTGGTACCAATTATTCTGCAAGTACCGTTAAAAAAACGTAAAGCTATAACGATATATGGACAGGATTACCCGACTAAAGATGGAACATGCATACGGGATTATGTTCATGTAGTGGATCTGGCTGATGCACATATGAGAGCGATAAATTATCTGCGCAAGGGTGGCAGCAGTGACATATTCAATTTGGGCAGCGGCAATGGTTTTTCCGTAAAAGAAATGATTGAAGCTGCACGGAAAGCTACAGGGGAAGAAATCCCGGTAATTGTGGGAGCACGCCGTGCTGGCGATCCGGCTAAACTTGTCGCTTCTAGTGAAAAAGCAGGAAAAATTTTAGGCTGGAAAGCAAAGTATACAGATATGGAAAGCATCATAAAAACGGCTTGGAAATGGCATAAAAAACATCCAAACGGATTTGATGAGTAACCGGGGATTAACTTATGGATATAAATTATGAGATAAATAGACTGCTCAATTTTGCACAACAGCAAAAGCTTATAGAAAAAACAGATAAGATTTATGCGGCTAATCTTTTGTTAGATGTTTTACGGGTAGATGCCTTTGCGGAAGAAGTAGTAGATGAACGTTTAGATGAAGCATCGGCTATTCTGACAAATATGCTGGCATACGCAGTAGAAAATAAACTTATTGAAGACACAACAGAACAAAAAGACCTTTTTGATACACGCATCATGAATTGTGTAATGATGCGCCCTTCAGAGGTTATTGGAAAATTTACAGGATTGTATGACCAATCGCCTAAAATGGCTACGGATTTTTTTTATAAATTGAGTATTGCCTCGAATTATATAAGAAAAGCGCGTGTAGATAAGAACATTATTTGGCAGACAAAGACAGAATACGGCGATTTGGATATAACAATAAACCTTTCCAAACCAGAAAAAGATCCACGTGATATAATAAAAGCGAAAACGGCAAAGTCATTATCCTATCCTAAATGCCTGCTTTGTCGCGAAAATGAAGGTTTTGCCGGAGGCATAGGGCATCCGGCAAGACAGACGATTAGATTGATTCCGTTGGAGTTTGGTGGACAGGAATGGTTCCTGCAATACTCACCATACACATATTATAATGAGCATTGTATAGTGCTAAATAAAAAGCATATACCAATGCAGATCACACAGAAAACGTTTCAAAATCTGTTGTCTTTTGTCAGTCGTTTTCCGCATTATTTTATAGGCTCAAATGCGGATTTGCCAATAGTCGGCGGCTCTATCTTAGCGCATGACCATTATCAGGGCGGTAATTACACCTTCGCAATGGCTAAAGCTCCTGTGGAAAAAACGTATACAGTTAATGGCTTTGCAGATGTAACTGTCGGCAGAGTAAAATGGCCAATGTCCACTATTCGTTTAGCAGGGAAAGATAGAAAACGTTTAACAGAACTGGCTGCATATATTTTAAAAACCTGGCGGCAGTATTCTGATGCGAGTGTCCAAATATTGGCTGAAAGTGATGGTACCCCGCATAATACAATTACGCCTATAGCCCGCAAACGCGGAGATTTATATGAGCTGGATTTAGTATTGCGCAATAATCGTACTACTAAGCAATACCCATTGGGTATATTCCATCCGCATAATGAAGTGCATCATATAAAAAAAGAAAACATTGGCCTCATCGAGGTTATGGGATTGGCTGTATTACCGGCCAGACTTAAGTCAGAGCTGGCGAAAATAAAGGAAGAATTACTGCGCGGCACAGCTGATATAAGTGGTGATCCTGAAATAAAAAAGCATGCTGAATGGTATAAAAAAATGCATGAAAAGTACAATAGTTCTATTGACAAAAATAATATTACTGATATCCTTAATAACGAAGTAGGTAGTATATTCATGCAGGTACTGGTTCATGCAGGTGTCTATAAACGAAACAGTATCGGCTTGGCAGCTTTTGATAAGTTTATGGCTGTCCTATAATTTTGTTTTGAGGATGATAAGTTGATGAAATCTACGACGATAATAGATGTGGCAAAATGTGCTGGTGTATCAGTAGCGACTGTTTCGCGTGTAGTGAATGGTAACTATCCCGTAAAAGAAGAAACTAAGAAAAAAGTATTGGACGCAATTAAGGAACTTCATTATGTGCAGAACATTCAGGCTCGCGAACTTAATACAAGACAATCCACTACTATCGGTGTAGTTGTCCCCAGCTTATTTAATATGTTTTTTGCCGAAGTTTTTGATGGCATTGAAGAATATATAAAGCACTATAATTATTCTATGCTCATTACTTGCGCAAAAGACAATCCGCTGAAAGAAAAACAATGTATGCAGGAGCTTTTATCACGCAATGTCTGCGGCATTATCAATATATCGCCTAACACATATGCAGTTGAAGCTGCTTTTTATGACCAGATAGCAGCCAGGGTGCCACTGGTATTTATAAACAGCTATGTAAAGAGGCCGGGAATATCATATGTTTCTAATGATGAGGCTTCCGGGACGAAAATGGCACTGAACCATTTATTGAAATTAGGGCACAGGCATATACTCTTTATTCGTGGTATGAGTAGTGACTCTTATGAAATAAAAGAAGAAATTTATAGAAAAATGATGTTTGAGTATAAAGTAAAACCATATGTGCTTAATATTGGTGAAGGCAATATTGAAAAAACTGTGGATAATACTTTAGCAAAAGTGATGATGGCGATACAAAGCGGCAGGAAGATAACCGCTATATTCGCTTGTAATGATTTGATGGCTGTAGGGGCGATTAACGGTTGTCATCGCTTGGGAATAAACGTACCGGAGGATCTTTCCATAGTTGGTTTTGATAATATTTCGATAAGCCGTTTTATTGAACCAAAACTCACTACGATAGACCAGAATATGTCTTTGCTGGGACAGTCAGCTACAGCTTTATTGATGGAGAAAATAGAGTCGCAAAATACTGTCAGCGATGAGATTATTTTGGAAAATACATTGATAAAGCGAAATACGACTGCACCTATAAAAACGGTATAAAGATGCTTAGTTAAAAAATGCTGCCATAGCTTCTAAAGCTATGGCAGCATTTTTTAGTACGATCATTTATATCAACGTGCAGATGCACATTCATCAACAAGATAAGCGATGGATTGATAACATATACCGCTCTTGGCAGCCAAGCCGACTTCACAAGTACGGCTGTTGGAGTAACCATGTGTACAACCGGAAGGAATTTCTTCATTGAGATGGTCAAGGGCAGATTCGTTCAATTCAGGCAGACTAAAGCCTTTGTCACCAGCAAAACCGCAACAACGAACTCTTTCTGGAATGACTACCTTTGTCGCACAAGCTTCTGCTATGGTGCGGAACTTTTCAATTAAGCCCATCTTTCTGGCACTGCAGGTAACATGAACCATGACAGTTTCATCAGTTTTTTTCAAAGCCAATTTATCAAGCAAGAAATCATGGATGAATTCTACAGTATCATAGATTTTGAGGTGTTCGCCCATTACTTTCTTCATGCGATATACGCAAGGACTGGTGTCGCATAAGATAGGATATTCGCCGTTATTGCTACAGGAGAGCAATAATTTTTCCAACTGTGCGCTCATACGGTCTGCTGTTTCAAACTGGCCTTCACTTTCAAATGGCATACCACAACAATATTTATCCATGTTTTCAGGTAATATTACATCGTAGCCTGCTTTTTGCAGTAATGAAATCATAACATCACCGAGCTGTCTTTGGTCATCGTCATTTTTAGCTGGTCCCATCATACGGGTAACACAGCTTGGATAATACACCACTTTAGGACCTGCAGCATTATTGCGTGAAGTTTTTGGTGTACTGCCGCTTTTCGGCATCCATTTTGTCCAGCGAGGCATTTTACCACCGCTGATATCACGCAGTTTACCTGTTATATATTCCATGGCATGTGTGCCGACTGTCGCATGTGCAATGTTAGCGCCAGTAAGACCAAGTTTTACGACACTGCTGACACCAGCAAAATGATCAGAGATAAAAGCTGCCGTGTTCTTTGCCCGAGGTGTGAGTGCCAAGGAACGTTTATATTTTGTAAAATTACCTGTGTTTATAGAAACTGGACAGGTAGTCTGGCATAAACCATCAACAGCACAGGTTTCGTTGCCGAAAAATTCGTAGTCCTTTTCAAAACGTTTTAACAAAGCCGGATCTTCTTTGGTAGCCTTGAGTCTTGCTATTTCACGCTGTGTGGCAATGCGCTGGCGCGGCGTGAAGGTGAAATTCCGGGAAGGACAATTGACTTCACAATAACCGCATTCAATGCATTTATTGATGATATCGTTTGTAGGCAGCATTGACTTGATGTTTTCGATGAACAAATTCCCGTTTTTAGTAATGATTACATCAGGATTTAAGAGGTTGTCCGGATCGAAAGCTTTCTTTAAACGGGTCATAATGCTATAAGCCTTTTTGCCCCATTCAAATTCAACAAACGGAGCCATATTTCTGCCTGTTCCATGTTCAGCTTTTAAAGAACCAGTGTATTTTTCAACGACAAACGAACAAATGTCTTCGATGAATACTTTATAACGCTCTTTATCTTCCTTAGTATTGAATGCCTGGGTGAAAACAAAATGGACATTACCATCAAGGGCATGACCATAGATAATGCCATCGCCATAGCCATGTGAGTTCATACATTCACGCAGTGTCATAACAGCATCTGCCAGTGTTTCCTTAGGAAAAGCAATATCTTCAATGATTACAGTCGTACCTATTTCACGAATTCCGCCTACAGCAGGGAATATGCCGGCACGTATATTCCAAAGGCGTTCGTATTCTTCTCTTACATCAGTAAACTCGATCGGCATTAACGTGGTCATTGATGAGAGTTTTTCTTTTACCTGGGCAATTTGAGTTGTCAAAGCAGCTTGATTTTCTGCGCGTATTTCTACGAGCAATGCCGCTGCGTTTTTGGGCAGGGTCTTTATATATGAAGGCACACCGGGCCAATCTTCAACAGATTTTAAAGAGATACGGTCAAGTAATTCAGCTGCGGATACAAGCGGTCGATAAAGTTTCATAACAGCCAGGCAGGCATCTCTCATGCTGGGGAAGAACATAAGTGCTGAAGCTTTATATTTATGGTCCAGAACAGTACGGTAAGTGATCTCTACAATGAGAGCAAGTGTTCCTTCTGAGCCAATAAGAAGATGCTTTAAGATATCAAACGGATCATCGTAGTCCACAAAAGCATTAAGACTATAACCGGTAGTATTCTTTATTTTGAATTTATGGGCAATAAGTTCTTTAAGTTCATTATCAGAATGAATTTCATCATGCAAATCCGTCAGTTCCTGTAACATCTTTTTATGGTTGGCATCAGCTGCCCAGCTTTTTCTGGAAGCTGCATCTGCCGTGTCAAGCAGAGAACCATCGGCAAAGACCAGTTTCATATCTTCAACGGTCTTATAGCTGTTATCTGCTGTACCACAGCACATCCCACTGGCGTTGTTAGCGGCCATGCCACCAATACGTGCATAGTTAATGGATGCTGGGTCAGGACCTATTTTACGGGAATAAGGACGTAGATACAAATTAGCTTCTGCTCCTATAATACCAGGTTGCAGAGTGATCTTATCACCATTATTGGTAATAAGGTGATCTTGCCATCCTTCTGAAATTACGACAAGAATGGAATCTGTCAAAGCTTGTCCGCAAAGACTGGTTCCTGCTGCCCTAAAGGTAATAGGCAGTTTTTGTGTTTTCGCTTCTTTTATAAGAACTGATACTTCCTGAAGGTTTCTTACCTTTACTACTACTTTTGGCGTTATATGATATAAGCTTGCATCAACGCTGTAAGCATACGTACGTACAGGATCGATAAAGATTTGTTTCTCTGGTATATGCTGAAGAATATTACGACAAAACGTTTGATATTGTGTAGGCAAATTGGAAAAATCGCTTTTGTCTAGTTTAAATTCCATAAAAGTTCACCCCTGAGTTTAAAGTTTACGACTGGATCGATAATTATCGCTGGGGAACAAAATAATCATTAATCAAAATTATCTATCCAGTATATAATTAAAAATATATTTAATACCTTAATGCTAGTATAATTCCCCTTTGATTCTAAGGTCAAGTGAAAGTTTTTACATAGTTTTTTTATGGCATGAAAAATGTACTTAGGCTGCAAACCAGTAAACAAAAGAATTGGAACGTTTTTGGGGGTGTTCATATAGAAGTAAAATAACAGTTATTTCACCTTTATATAAAAAAAATAAATTAATATATAAAAAAAAATCATATTAAATTGCTCATAGTGATAATAAATTTCCTATAATATACAATAGGAAACTTATTTACTTTGTAATATATTATGATAAAATAGAAGAGCCTGTAAAAAAGGAAGAATCATTTTAAGGAAAGAGATGAGTAAATTGAAGTTAAAATCACAGTCTGTAAAAACAAAACTACTTATATTTGTTCTGCCGATAATTATCATTGGTTTGATAATACTATCAGTAATAGCGTATAAATACATGGGCAATGTTTTACAAGAAACCTTGCTTGATAATGCGACTAAGCAAACGGCGGATGTGAGCCAAAACATAGATGCATGGCTTGATGCACGATTGCTTGAAACGGAACTTACTGCATCGAACCCGGTATCCCGCCATATTGCTGATGATCCTGGAGCAGCCCGGCAAAATAATATATATAGGTTGCAACTTTTGCAAAAAAGATATCCTGGTGTTTATGACAGCGTAAGCTGGGGTAATTTTGACGGTTCTGGCGTCTTGTGGGGACAGGCTTCTGACGGCCCTAAGGAGATGTACAATCAGGAAAAGGCGTGGTATAAGGACGCAATGAGCGGTAATAAAGATTACTTTATATCCTCGCCAGTTATATCACAAGCTACAGGAAAGATCATCTTCAATGCTATTTCTTTGATTAAGGATGATAGCAACAAGAATGTGGGAATGGTCTTAGCGGCTATTTATGTCGATGCTGTAAGCAAAAAGGTAGAAGATTTTAAACTGGGACAACAAGGCTATAGTATCCTTGTCGCCAATGACGGTACATATATTAACAGTCCAGATAAAGACCTGATCATGAAAAAGAAAATTACTGATGGTGACGACAAAGAATTAAGCGGTCTCGGACAAAAAATGCTGACCGGTGAAGCCGGGATGTATCGGTTTACTGATTCGTCGGGAGCAAATAAGATAGCTTTTTATGAACCAGTTCCAACCGCGGGCTGGAGTATGGCGGCTGTCGCTGATGAAAATGAATTCTTTGCACCGGCTAGGCAGGCGCTCAAGATAATGGCAGGAATATCCATAATTATTATTCTGCTGGTATCCTTGTGCGTCTTATGGGCGATACGGCGGCTGCTTAAACCTCTTTTACCGATGCTTGATGAAGTGGATGCTTTGTCGCAGGGCGATTTTGGCAAACGTGCAGCACAGATACATACTGATGACGAAATTGGTGCATTGGCTAAGGCTTTATATTATATGCGTGACAAAGTCAGAAATGTGCTGGTTTCTGTTTGCGAGTCAACAGAAACCTTAGCTGCTTCTGTTGAGCAGATTAATGCGACTACAGAACAATCTGTACAAGCATCAGACCAAGTAGCAAAATCAGTTAGCGATATTGCGGTAAGCGCGACGAGCCAGTTGAAGACGCTCAAGAATGTTGAACAGTCGGCAGTAAATCTGGCAGAAAGGATCCATCATATTTCTGGCAGGGCAGATGGTGCTGTTGTCAAAGGTAAAGAAGCGGAAAAAGCGGTAAATGCAGGTAAAAGTGAAATTGATGAAGCCGTATCGGAAATAAGGCATATTGAAAAAATTACAGAAAAATCAGCAGTGGATGTCAATTCCCTAGGAGAAAGATCCAAGGAAATCGGCAGTATTGTTGATACTATTTCTGCTATAGCTGCACAGACCAACCTGTTGGCGCTAAATGCAGCCATTGAAGCTGCCCGTGCCGGAGAACAAGGCAAAGGATTTGCAGTGGTAGCTGAAGAGGTAAGAAAGCTTGCTGAATCCTCTCAAGCGGCAGCACAGCAGATAGCAGATATTGTAAAGGTTATACAAGCAGATACGGACACTGCAGTTGCCAGTATCCAAAATGGACGTGACCAGGTAAAGATCGGTACTGAAAAGATAGTCAGCACGGAAAAAACTTTTGAAAATATAGCTGGTTTTATTCAGGCGGTATCAGCGCAGATACAGGATATTTCCACAGCGATCAGTGAAATGGATGAGCACAGCAAGATGATTGTAAAACATACCCATACATTGAGAGATGACAGTGAAAAAACCAGTGAAGCGGCAGAAAATGTTTCAGCTGCATCACAAGAACAGTCGGCATCTATGAATGAGATTGCCAATGCCAGCAAATCATTAGCACAGATGGCTGAAAATTTACAGACACAGGTACAAAAGTTTAAAGTCTAGACATAATATAAGCTTTAAAGAATTTTAAACAGCCCCCAGCGTTAGACGCAGAGTCTAATACTGGGGGCTGTCTTTTCTATTACTTTTCTATTGGTGGAATGATACGGCTGATGTTAATACAGCAGCAAAGCTCTTACCGCTGAAAACAGTTAGGGATAAGTCATTGACCACCACATGCAAAATATGATGTCTTATTTTCTGTCCGTCAATATCCTGCGTGTAACTGCCAAGTGCGTCAATTACATAAGGAACATTATCGACTTCACCCAAATACAGCATAACGTGACCGTCCATGAAAAATGCGTCGCCGGGACGACAATTTTTGGCTATGCTGTTATAAATACCGTTTTCATCAAGATCCGTAAAGGGGAAATGCTGTCCTGCTACGGTTTCTTGTTGGTCGGCATTTCGTGGCAGAAAAATGCCTACGGTTCTATACAGGTTGGCGATAAAGCTAGAGCAATCTACGCTGTTTTTGAGTCCGCCCCAGCCATATGGTTCATCTAAGTAATAAAAAGCTTCTTGGATTATATTGTTGCGCGTATATGGCAGGTATCCTTCATGGAGTGAGGCGGCAGAGGTGATAAAGGTGGATTTTTCTTTTAGATTTCCCTGTGCATCGCGTTGTGGAATAATGATGGTGTAACCAAATTTATTCTTTTTGGTGAAAGAAATCCGACTGCCCATTTGGTAAAAAAGCATCTCAGTGCCATTTGTTACTTGATAGGATTTACCAGTTACGGTCAAAAACTTTTGGGGATTCACGTAATTGAGCCATTGCTTGCGATCATTGGTCAGGGCGATATCTGCTGTCGCTACCCAGCCGCTGTAATTATACATCTGTATATAATAATATTGGCCGTCGTTGCTGGTGTGCAGGATCAGCACTGCCTCAGCAGGATCTATAGCTGTTTCTTGCAGACTGTCGAACATACTGGCCTGCGGTTCTTCAAATATGGGATCTGCGGTCGGCAATGTTCTAATACTACTGCGGCGGACTGTCACACCCATACGGACAGAAACTGTATCTGGGATATTTTCTAAACCTCTATTATGTAGTAAATCATCTATTGCTGATTGGCTGAGTGACTGTCCAAATTCATCATATGCTTCATCGGGGACAACTGAAGAAGCCTCTATTATTTGTTTCACGGTATCTCTGGATTCAGTTGTCGGGTAGTCCGCCATGTCTACCATTGCCGGAGAACTTTGCTGTATTGCATGGTTATAAGGCGCTTTTTGCGCCTCTGTAAGAACAAGTGAATCACCATCGGTATTATGCTGCTGCCAGAATGTTGCCGTGCGGAGAGGCCCGTCATTTACAAGACCGTCTGCATTGGCTTTGGGATAAGGAAAGACGGTTAAAATGGTAAAAAAGAGAAAAATAATGATACGAATCGATATTTGCATAGCTGGTCACTTTCCGTTTCTAAGTCTTTTAATGTAATAAATTTTTTATGTTAGGCTTTTTTACAAAAAAATGATGTTGGCATAAGCTGAATTTTGTTTACACCAACATTTATTATAGAACTAAGAATTGTTAAAAATTATTTTTTTTGGAAACGCTTAATTTGTCCTTTGATTAGTTCAGTGTCGTCAAAATAATTTATCCGCATAGCTTTTTTTACAGCGGCCAAAGTTTCGGCGGCGACGGCTTCGGCTTTGACACTGCCTTCCTGTAGCATTTTATATACTGCCGGAATGTCTTTTTCAAATTCAGTGCGGCGTTTTTTTATTGGTTCCAGATATTCCATTAGGATGGCATATAAGAATTTTTTTACCTTAACATCACCGAGGCCGCCTCGCTGATAATGTGCCTTTAATTCGTCGAGATTATTATAGTCCGGCAGATAACGCTTAAAGTGGTCATCGGTGCAAAAGGCATCGAGATAAGTGAAGACGGTATTACCTTCTATTTTTCCAGGGTCAGCTACACGAATATGGTCTGGGTCCGTATACATATTCATTACTTTCTTTTTTATTTCATCGGCAGTTTCTGACAAATAAATGCAATTGCCTATGGATTTACTCATTTTGGCTTTGCCGTCTGTGCCGGGCAGCCGTTGGCAGGTTTCATTGCCGGAAAGTAGAATTTCCGGTTCTGTAAGGGTTTCACCGTAGGTGGTGTTGAACTTGCGTACAATTTCCCTTGTCTGTTCAAGCATAGGCATTTGGTCTTCACCCACGGGAACGGTTGTTGCCTGAAAAGCAGTTATATCGGCAGCTTGGCTGATAGGATAAGTAAAAAAGCCGACAGGGATGCTTGTTTCAAAATTCCTTGCCTGAATTTCGGCTTTTACGGTAGGATTCCTTTGCAGGCGAGAAACTGTGACTAAATTCATATAGTAAAAGGACAGTTCGCATAGTTGGGGAATTTGCGATTGGATAAAGATAACAGACTTTTTAGGATCAAGTCCGCATGCTAGATAATCAAGTGCTACTTCAATAATATTCTGCCGTATCTTTTCTGGATTATCGGCATTATCGGTAAGTGCTTGGGCATCGGCAATCATGATGAAAACTTTGTCATATACACCTGAGTTTTGTAATTGCACACGTTCCCGCAAAGAACCTACATAATGCCCTATATGTAATCTACCGGTAGGGCGGTCGCCAGTTAAAATAATTTTTGCCATCGTTTTCTCCTGTTATAATAAGATTTTATATGTATCAAGGAAACCGGCAGTTGTAATAAACTGTTTTGTATAACAGTTAATCTTAAAGGTCAGCTTCCTAAATCAGCAATATTATATTAAGAAATAATGCTTAGGTACAGATGTACAGTGAATATGCCTCTTGTACAAATTCAAAAATCCTCAATACCATGCCTTTTTATTATATCAGTTTTTTTAATATAGTTCATAGAAAATAATGCAAATTTTTATAACTTGGCATAATGCTCCAGCGAAAAAGGCAGATTATAAAGTGATGGAGTAATCGAGGGCAAATGAATAATTGTTTGCTTTGCGGTTATTATTTACTTCTGCATCAGTTCTTTTTTGGTACCAAGCATAGGAAAAAGCAGCGGTAAGTTGTTGGTTTTTGCTTATATTCTGGGTAAGCTTTATTTCTGTGGAGGGAAGGAAAGAAAAAGGTTCATTATTATCGCGTACTGTACCGAGTTTAGTAGTCCACGACCAAATCCGTTTTTGTGAGTATACAGGCCAGTCACGGCGTAATCCTAAAGCGTAATAGTCATTTTTACTTGGTGTATCATATGCAGGGGAAAATTTGTCATAGCTGCCATGGCTATAATCAAAAAGCAGGGAATCTGCGTATGCGTTTGTGTGTTCAAGCTTATATATACCATTAAAAGAATAGTTTTTATATTGGTTACCATCGGAAAGGTTACTGATATCGTACCCAAGATCTAAAGTTAAACGGTCATTTATATTTTTTTGTAAGCCTAATGCATAAAAGTGTTCATATACATTTTGCAATATGGCACCGGGCGCGTTATGCGGCCGTTTCCCTGAAAAAAATAGTAATTCTGTACTGCTGTCAAATTGATATGAGCTGTTTATTGTAAAGCCATTCATATCAATATCACCTGTATAGTGGTCGTAAGATAAGCCGATTATACCTTTGTCAAATTTATATAAAAGACCACTTGTTTGCAGGTTATAATATGTTTTATACGTTTCATCACTGAGGTGGCGGTTAGTCAATGCGGAGGTGCTGTAGAGGTTTTTAGTCAGATGTTGCAGCGAAGCCAGCCCTATTTGCGTACTGTGTTCATTTTTATAATTGAAATCATTTCCAAAATGGGCTTGTAGTACATTTTTTTTGGAGGGATGGAAGGCATCAACAGTTTTAGCTAAACTGTATAAATCAGTACCAAAGGCTGGAGCAACATCTGTGGGTGTATTTTCAGTAAAAAATGATTCACTGTTTACTGGAATAGCAGGTAGCTGTTTTGCTGTTGGTTGTGCTGGTGGTGCCGCATTGGTTGCGGTTTGGGCGTGTGCAGGAACATTTTCTATAAGACAAAGTCCCAATAAGATAATGAGATAACGGTAGTTGAGCATTTTTAAACATCTCCCATAAAAAATAATTTACTGTTTTTTAGGTACAGCTTTATATAAACAAGCATACATAACCGGCAGAATGAGCAGGGTAAGGATTGTCGCACTGAACAAGCCTGCCCCCATCGCAACGGCCATTGGCCCCCAGAAAATGTTATTCATTAAAGGCAGCATTGCTAAAATAGCGGCAGCAGCAGTCAGTAAAATAGGGCGAAGCCGGTTGACCGCGGCGTTTATGATAGCCTCCCGAAGAGGCTGGCCTTCCTTTTGGAATATATCTATTTGGTCCATTAAAATGACGGAATTGCGAATTATTATACCAAACAATGCCAAAACACCCATTTGCACTACGAACCCCCAAGGTTTTCCTGTTAGTAAAAGCCCGAAGGAGACACCTATAATGCCCATCGGTGCGGTCAACAGGGTAATGAGCATTTTGGGTATACTCTGCAACTGCATCATTAAAAGGACAAGTGTAGCTATTATCATTAACGGGACAGGTTCCAAAAACAGTGCGGAATCAGTAATGCTTTCTTCGGTGGCACCGTCGTATTCAATAGCATATCCGGGTGGCAGCGAATGGCGAAGCTCTTGCAGGCTATTGTAAGTCTTTCGCGTAAGGTCATCGCCATTGGCATCACTGACAGTTTCCGCAGAAATTAACACAGCAGGACGATTATTCCTTCTGTAGATTATTCCATTTTCGTTGGAAAGGCTGATGCGGGCAATTTGCTCCAAGGGGATTGTCTTTCCGTCAGGCAGAGGAACAGCAATGCTGGCAATTTTGTTTACAGAATCAGTAGAAGTGGTATTTAGTTTAAAAATAATAGGTACCGTTCTGTCCTTTTCCTGGTATTCAGAAAGCGTGGTTCCCGACAATGCTGCTTGTAGGGCGTTGCTTAAAGAACTTGTCGTCAGTCCAAGGGCTGTGGCTTTATCCCGGTCAATGCTAAGCTTAATAGATGTATTCTTTTCACTCCAGTTAAGGTTTATATTGCGCAATGATTTTTCAGCACGCATTTTTGTCGCTACTTGCTGGGCGATTTCCTGCACCTTTTTTTCGTCATTGCCAACGACGCGCAGCATTACGGGATAATCGGCAGAAGAACCGGTCACAATGACTTTGGTGTGGACTTTTACATTGGGAAAATTAGCAGTGATAAGTGAAGGCAGCTCGTCTTGTAACTGCTGGCGCGCTTCTACATTTTTGGCAACAATAACAAATTCGGCCAGGTTTGGTTTACTGAGCGCAGGATCGAAGGTGAGCACAAAACGGGGGGCACTTTCACCCGTATGATAGGTAAAATATGAGATATTATTATTTTTTTCCAGATATTTGGCAAAATCGGCAGCAGTCGTTTCAGTGTCTTTTAGAGAAGCACCTGCTGGTAGTTCGAGGCGCACAATTAACTCGGGGCGTGTCGAGGCAGGGAAAAATTCTTCGGGAATATAAGCAAGAATTAATAATGCCATTATAAATAATACACCGGTTATGCAGAGCACACGTTTACGGTAATTTAGGCACCAGGTCAATGCCTTTATGAAAATTTTATATATCTTGTTGGTGTGCAGGTTGGTTTTCGCAATTTTCTTAGGAGCAGCTATGAGATTGTAGCCGGTGAGCGGGGTAACACTGCCAGCGACAATCCAGGAAGTTATAAGGGCGATGGAAATTACATAAAAAATAGAGGCGCAAAACTCTGAGGCACTTCCTTTGGCTAGACTGACAGGGATGAATCCGGCACAGGTGATAAGTGTACCTGTGAGCATCGGTTTGGCAGTTAGGGTATAGGCGGCTGTGGCGGCTTCTGCCCGAGACCAGCCTTCCTCCAGCTTTACGATCATCATTTCTGTAACTATCATGGCATCGTCGACTAAGAGACCTAAAGCGATGATAAGCGCACCTAATGATATGCGCTGTAAATCAATATGGGTTATATACATAATAGTAAACACGACTGCTAATACAAATGGTATGCAAAGAGCAACAACTGTGCCCGAACGAATACCGAGACTTACAAAACTCACAAGGAAAATAATAAAGACGGCTTCGATTAGAGATTCAATAAATTCATGGATGGAGTTATTGACAGTTTCTGCCTGATTAACCGTTTGTTGTAGTTCTAAGCCGGCACTGAGTTGTTTTTGTATACTGGTTATAGAGTTATGGACATCCTTGCCAAATTCAATTATATTTGCGCCTGGCTCCATCGAAACAGCGATACCGACAGCTGGTTTACCCTGATAAAAAAATTTGGGGTCGCTGGGTTCTATATAATCCCGTCTGACTTTGGCGATATCACCAAGGCGGATCATATTTTGGTTGCTGCCCTTGATAGGGAGCTTATTTATGTCTTCTAAATTATGAAATAAACCGTCTACCCGCAAATAAAGATTGGCATCGTTTGTTTCCAGCATACCGGCGGGAAGTGTGCTGTTTTCAGCTTGGATGGCGGTGTTTATGTCGGTTGGCGTAATACCTAACTGGGCAAGTTTTTCATTTTGTATTTCCAAATAGATGCTTTCGGTTTGGACACCGATTAATTCCACCTTTTTTGCATGTGGGACACCAAGCAGTGTTTGGCGTATTTGCTCAGCTTGCTGCCGCAGTTGCTCATAAGTATAACCATCACCAGTAAGTGCGTATATAGTGCCATAGACATCGTCAAAATGGTCGTTGAATTGCGGCGGAGAGGTGCCCGTTGGCAGGCTGCCTTGGATATCTCCGACAAAATTACGTACTTCAAGCCATTTAGACGGAATATCTTTTTTGTCGATAGTATCTTTAAGTTCGACATAAATGATGCTTTGTCCTGGAAGTGAATAGCTTTGCAGGTCTTTTAATCCAGAGAGGTCCTGTAATTTTTTTTCTATTTTGTCTGTGACTTGTTCCTCTGCTTGTTTAGCGGTAGCACCAGGCCATTGCGTCACGATAACCATTTCTTTTATTGTATAATCAGGGTCTTCCATACGTCCCAAATTATAATAGGAAAAACAACCGGCAATGGTCAAAAGGAAGATAAAGAAATATGTGAACTGCCGATGGTGTAATACCCATTCAGACATGTTGAACTTTTTCACGAAACTTCATCTCCTTCTGCGATGGATTCACCTTCATAAAGTTTATTTACACCGGCTGCTGCAATGCAATCACCTGGTGCTAAGCCGCTTAAAATATATACAGTTTTATTGTCATCAGCGGGTTTTCCTAAAGTTACCGGCTGGAATGAGAGCTTATGGTCGCGTATTAACCATACACCGCTGCCTTTATTTTCGGATTGGTAGACTGCTGTCAGCGGAATGCTGATAGCGTTTTGGTCTATAGGCTGGGCTAGGGATAAGGAGGCAGTCATGCCCAATTTGATTGTTGGGGGTGGTTGCAGGAGTGAAGCTCGGATTTTAAAGGTACGTGTGTTATTATCGGCAAAAGGCGTGATTTCCCGGATCGAAGCATTGAGCTTTAAGGCAGGTAAAGCCCAGAAAGTGACTGAGGCATTTTCGCCTACAGATAAGTAAGCAATCTTATCTTCAGGCACATTGAATTCTATTTCGAGGTTGTCCGGTTGGGCTATTGTCGCAATTGGCTGACCCGCTGACACTACTTGTCCCGCTTCAGTTTTGATGGCAGTGATGACACCGTCGTACGGGGCTGTCAGATCACTGTAAGCTAATTGATTGCTGTTTTGCGCGGTCTGTGCTTCGGCTTGCTTGACTGCTGCTACAGCATTTGTGTATTGTTCGTCATATTGATCGTATTCAGCTTTGCTGACGGCGCCTTCTTGGAAAAGCTGGTCATAGCGCTGTTTATTTTTGGCGGCTAATTCTAATTGGGCATGGGCGGATGTTTCTTGGGCCAGCGCGTTTTTTACACTTTGCTGCAAATCGCGTGTATCAATGCTGAATAATACATCACCTTTATGGACGACACTGCCGGATTGGACATTACGGGCAATGATTTTCCCACCAGTCTGAAAAGATAAGTCACTTTCATAGCGGCTGCGCACTTCACCAGAATAAGTAATTGTATTGCCGTCCGGATTTGTTTTTATTGTGAAGGTGTTTATTTTTGTGGGGACAGCAGAAGTTTTGTCATCGTTTTGATTCCTTAAATAATACTTACTTAAACCTAATAGCAGACTACCGGATATTAGAATAATTATGAATAAAATAAAAGATTTCTTATGCTTGAAGAGATAGTTTTTCAGCATATAAAATCACCTCCAAATACATTTGAACAACGTTCAAATAAAACTTATAAAAAACCGCATAAATGCGGTTTTTAGCGGTTGGCGTTGGTATAGATATGGATGCTTTTGTCTTTGCTGGATAGAGTGCTTTCTATGAGTTTTTCAGCCATCCTGATACGTGATGTTAATATACGCGGTGAAGTCCTTTGGTATAATGCCAGCGATAGAAATTCAAGAATCGTAAGAATATAATCAATTGCTGTCGGTATATACGAAACAGAAAATTGTTTTTGTTTTATACCATCTTCAATAATGGCGGTAAGCTTTGGTGAAAGGCCTTCTTCTATGCGCAAAAAAAGCTTTTGTTTCACTTGAAGATTCTGGACGTCATAGATCATGTTTAAAAGCAGGCCGTTTTTATACATAGCTTTTTGGAGAACCATTGAAAGCAGAGAAGCTATTTTTTCGGAAGGGGCTTGTACCGTAGTCTGAATGGTTGAAGCTTCAAATAATAAGACGTTGACATGTTTATCCAGAAGTGTTTCCAGTACATCTTCTTTTGATTTGAAATAATAGTAGAGCATTCCCTGGGCGACGCCTATCTTCTGGGAAATATCACGGATCGTCGTGGAATAATAGCCCTGCACAGCAAAAAGCTGCTCTGCGGCCTCAAGGATTTCGTTCATGCGAGCTTGTGGATCTTTTGTTCTAGCTATATTGCCCACTCCTTTTATACATTTGAATACTGTTCAATTATATGGAGCTGTATTTTATTTGTCAAGCGGATATTTTTTATAACTTAATATATATTTAGAGATTGATTTTTAGGCAGTACATTGCTATCTTTATTTATAGGTTTAATTTTAATATTGGTTCAAAATTAATGTGCAGGTAAAATAAAGAAAGGTGTTTAAGTCATGGAAATTACTGAAAAAGTAAAAACAGGATTAAAAAAAGAAATAAGTGGCAGTGTCACTGAGAAGAATACGGCGATAGCGATGAAAAGCGGCACATTACCCGTTTATGCAACACCGGCAATGATGGCATTGATGGAACAGGCAGCAGCAGAACTTGTTCAGGAATATTTACCGGAAGGTTGGACTTCAGTCGGCATAGCAATGTCAGTTGCGCATACGAGTGCTTCTCCCGTGGGGATGAAAGTGCGCGCCGAAGCAAAAATTACCGCTGTAGACGGACGGAAAATTTCCTATGAAGTGACGGCTTTTGATCAAAGTGGTGAAATCGGCAGAGGAACCCATGAAAGATTTGCAGTGAATGAAGAAAAATTTATGAAAAAGACAAACAGTAAAAAATAATATCCATTGAAATTTGCTATATGGATATGCCATAGATTATATAAAAGCGCTTTCTGTACTCTGGTATTAAAAGAGGGAGAGCGCCCTTTTATAATTATATAGAAATATATTGCCGGTAAATATTTTTGTCTGTAAAATTATTGATAAAGTATGTACTGCTGCCTGATTATTTTAAAATGGGGTTTTGCCTGAGACAGTGATACTAATTAATATAAATGTATAAAGAGTGAAAAGCTGCATAATATACAATAGGGTAAAAACTACATTATGTATATTGTAAAAAAATAAGTTACTATTTTATTTAAAGAATAGTAAAATGATATAATATGATGAAAATACATATGAGTATTAAACGGGTGAAATAAAAGGGCATAGTACAGTGCGCTTTAAATGTTTTTTCAGGAGGAAATATGACATTTGCACACAGGCTGAACTTGTTATTTATTGTCTTTATGCTTCTAGGCTGCGTAATCCAGTTCTTGATATTCGATAGAAATTTTTTAGAGCATACTAATTTTATGATGCTGGAGATAAGCAGACAGACAGCCAAGAGTAATAGTGAGCAGATAGAAAAAAGATTTACCGCAATATGCAGTATTTTGGATAGAATTTCAGCAGATGAGAAAATCATGGACGATAAGGATATTCTTGACGAAATTAAAAGAGTTACTCCGGATATAGATACCTTAATGTTTCTAGATGAAAAGGGAGAAATTACCGCAATATCCGGTGAGCAGGGTATAGTAACAGCGGCTGATCTGCAAAAGACGAAATATCTTGAAGAAACGAAGCAGCGAAAAGAATATATAAGTAATGTCCATACGACAGAATCGGGACAACGGGTAATTTATATTTCGGTGCCGATTATAAGAAATGGCGATGTTGTCGGTGCAGTAGTCGGCGTAATGAAATTATCCGGAGAAAGGATGAATGCTTTTTTTGCGGGCAGTGTTTCCAATGTTGAACAATATACAGTGATTCTCGACGCCAATGGAGAGGCTGTTTGTGGTTCTGAAAGAGGGCAAATGGAGGCAAGAAACAAACTGGTTGATAGTTTACGCGGCGAAAGCGGTTCAAAAATGACGCGGGATGCAGCTGGCGAAAAACGTTTTACCGGTTACAGCAAGATTGGCAGG
Organism: Pectinatus cerevisiiphilus; assembly: GCF_004341685.1. Classification (GTDB taxonomy): domain Bacteria; phylum Bacillota; class Negativicutes; order Selenomonadales; family Selenomonadaceae; genus Pectinatus; species Pectinatus cerevisiiphilus. The sequence continues at coordinate 34,923 of NZ_SMAA01000004.1, read as the reverse complement.
ACAGGCTGGATTATTCTTGTCAATACGCCTGTAGCGGATATTATAAAAAATAGGGATCTTGTTGTCTATGAAATGATCATGCTATTTATTTTAGAAAATATAATATTCATTACGATAGCAATGTATATTATAAAGCGCTATACAAAATCGATGAACCAATTATTAGAAGCTTTTAATTCACTGAAAAAGGGGAATTATAAAAAGTTAAAAGAAAGCGATTATAAAGAGGAATTTCGTAAAATAGTCGAAATTTATAATGCTGTACTCAAGAAAATAACTGTTGAGCGCAGTACTCTTTCGAAGGAAGCGAATATAGACGAACTCACAGGTGCTTATAACCGGCGGGCATTTGATAAAGTCTTGCAGATTATCGATGGTGAAGTACAAGAAAAAGCTACAAAAGAAGTAGGTTTTCTCCTGCTTGATTTGGATCATTTTAAAGAGCATAATGACAGCCAGGGACATCTTTTTGGTGATAAAATTTTGCATGATGCCGTAGCTATAATGAAAGAAACTGTGGGAGAACGAAATGTTTTTCGCTTTGGTGGTGATGAATTTGCTATAATAAAGAGAAATATTAAGGAAGGGGAGTTGTTAGAGGCCGCTGAAAATATACGCTTAAAAATAAAAGAGAGAATTTCTGGTTGTACAATAAGTATCGGCGCATCTTTGCTGCCGATTGACACACAAGCTGTGCATGACCTCTTACCAATGGCTGACAGAGCTCTTTATATAAGTAAGCTCCATAGGAACATGGTAACTATTTATCATGAGATGTTAGGAGAAGACGATGAAATTTGATCTGAATAATTTTTTACTTGCCGTGTCATTCGCGCTGGATTATGTAGAGCGGGACATCTTCGGAGTTCCCTTGAATCATGGTAAGCGTGTAGCATATACTTCTTTAATGATCGGCAGGCAGCTAGGGATGGCTGAAGACGATTTGGCTGACCTTGTTTCACTGGCAGTACTCCATGACAATGGACTCAGTGAATATATAGCCAATAAACGTCCCCAAAAAAAGGTGAAGCTTGAGAATATAAAAGCACATTGCACTATAGGCGAGAGAAATGTCAAGAACTATCCATTCTTGCGCAATGAAAGAGATGTTATTTTATATCATCATGAAAAAATTGACGGGTCAGGGCTTTTCCATCTGAGGGGTGCAAAAATTCCTTTTAAATCACAAATAATAGGTTTTGCAGATTATATAGATATTAGGTTTGCTGCGAATAAAATGTATGGGGCTTATAATGATAAAGTTAGGGAGATCGTCAATACACTAAAAAATAGAAAGTTCCACGCGTCTATCTGTGATGCCTTTTTGCGAGAGATTACGAAAACTCGCTATCGTTTGGACCAGGAACCAGAAAATATTGAAGAAGCAATAAGGCGATATACACCTGAAAAGTTTTTGGATTTAGATTATAAAGAGATACGCGGCATGTCAATGATCTTCTCTAAAATTATTGATGCGAAGTCGAAATTTACCAGCAGACATTCTAAAGGGCTTTCCGAAAAAGCGGGGATGATGGCAGCCTTTTATAAATATGGTGAAGAAGAAACGATTAAATTACATATTGCGGCAGATCTGCATGACTTGGGGAAATTGTTGATATCAAATGATATTTTGGAGGCGGAGAGAAAGCTTACAGACGATGAGTTTGCTAAAATACAGTCACATACATATTATACAAGAGTGTCATTAAGTAAGATAAGCGGTTTTAAAGAGATCACTGAATGGGCGGCAAACCATCATGAGAAACTGAATGGAAAGGGATATCCTTATGGGCTGACGGCAAAGGATCTCGATTTTAATTCACGGCTGTTGGGATGTCTGGATATTTACCAAGCCTTGACGGAAGAAAGACCATATCGTTCCGGTATGGGGCATTGTGAGGTAATGCCGATTCTTTATAATATGGCAAATGAAGGTTTTATTGATAAAGTGATAGTGGCGGATATTGATAAAGTATTTGGCAGTACGGATAAGTAAAGCAGAGGAGCAATGGGTAAACCAATGCAGGAGAAAATAAGAAATCGGTTGCAACAGATGGCTGAAATAAAATATCGCGCTTTTTCCGCAAAGCTGTTACCGGGTGTTGACAATATTTTAGGTGTACGTGTTCCTTTGCTGCGCAAGCTGGCAAGAGAAGTGAGCAGAGGAGACTGGCAAGATTATCTGGCAGTAACACAAGATAAGTATTTTGAGGAAACAATGCTGCGCGGTATGGTTATCGGCTATGCCGAATGTACGCTGGAAAAAAGATTAGAGTACATAAAAAATTTTCTCCCCCAAATAAATAATTGGTCAGTATGTGACAGTTTTTGCACAAGCCTTACTTTTACCATACAGTATAGGCCGGATATGTGGTGTTTTATTCAACCGTATATATTTTCTGCACATGAATACGAGGTTAGGTTTGCTGCTGTTATGATGCTTGAATATTATATTGATGAAACATATATAAATGATGTACTGGCAGCCTTAGATAAGATTGGCCACGCTGGATATTATGCGAAAATGGCGGCAGCGTGGGCTGTGTCTGCTTGTTATATTAAGCTGCCTGAGCTTACCCTGCCGTATTTGCAGAACAATAAGCTTGATGATTTTACATATAATAAAGCATTACAGAAAATTACAGAATCACTGCAAGTCGGTGAGCAGGAAAAGAATAAAATAAAAAAGATGAAACGTAAAAAATAAGCGGGTATGTATTTCAAATTAGGGAATTTAGTTATGGTATTTTTATTGTGGAGATAATGAGTAGAGGTGCTTATAAATGCATTTTAGAGTTAGAAGGATATTTTTAATTTTGACGGCGTTGTTCATTTTTACGACGCAGTCTGTTTGGGCGTTTAGCTTAATAAGTGATGATTCGGAGCAGATTATCAAGGATACATGGGATGCGCAGACCCTTGAGCAGATCCAAGACGGTGTAGTGGCTGTGCCACAGTCAGTTGTCAACAATTATTTGCAGTCGGTGCTGAGTGATTATCCGGCTATAAAAAGTGCAGAGGTTTCGATTCATCCAGATAATCGGATAGAAGCAAATATTGATACGGCTAAATCGGGGAAAGTGGTTTTAGAAGGAACTATTACTAAATTTGTACAAAATAAAGATACTTCCTCTATGACCGTCCATATTGATAAAAAGGAAATGGTAGACCAGCCTGTGACATCATGGTTTTTTTCTAATATGAGTGTTGGTCTTTTAACGAAGATGTTTGGCAATCCACTTAATGATAATAAATATGGCATAAAGACAGATATTGACGGCAACAATATAACTATTGATTTTAAACCTTTTATTGAACAATCACCGTTGGAAAGTGTCCAGGTAATGGGGAATAGCCTTGTCGATGCGGTTAATGTGGACAGTGTTTCTACAGATGAAGGAATACTATATCTACATACATCCTTTGATGCCGGTAATGTAGCGTTTAACGCTATTAAAAGCTTTCTTTAAAGATCACACTGTTAAAATAAAACTGCCCTCCTTTTCTTTTGCTGAAAAGGAGGGCAGTTTTTTATGGCTTAGTTTGGTATTTTTTGACGGTATTCGCTGGGAGTTTGTTGAAAAAGTTCTTTAAAAGCTCTGGAAAAAGTAGAATAATCACGAAAGCCGCAGTCAAAACATATCTTGGTAAGCGAAAGGTCAGAATGCAGTAAAGTACGTGCCTGTAAAAGTCTTTTGCTGGTAATGTATTGATGGATGCTGTAGCCGGTTGCGGTCTTAAAACGGCGCATCATATGAAATTTGCTTATGAAAAATTTTTCGGCCAATGAGTCAATTGAGAGTTCGTCAAAAAGATTATCGTTAATATATTTTAAGATTGGCAGGATTTTTTTGTCATAGACAGCAAAATGCATATCATCAATTTCATGACTGAGCAGGGCGCGATTTAGTAAGATCATAAATTCAATAAAAAGGATTTCGCTATAGAGGTCACTGGCAAATCCTTTTGCATGGAAGTTACGTTCAAGTTTTTCTAAGTGATAGAGGAGGTCATGGCTTTTTCCGGGGGTCAGGTGCATAACGCTGGAATGCTGGGCGGCAGATGAAAAACAGCGTGCCAGATCTTCATTGGCATGAGAATATTTTTGCAGGTATTCTGGAGAAATATATATTACTATGCGTTCGTAAAGCTTGTTACCAGTTGCGGTCGGGCGATGTATTTCACCTGCGCTGACAAAAATTATATCCCGTGGCAGTAAAGGATAAGATTTACCTTCGATGGTGTAAGTGACTTCGCCGCTGATGAAAATGATTATTTTGTGGAAAGAATGATAATGGAATTTTAACGGGCTGAGATAATCCTTTATGCGAAATATCTTAAATTGTTGAACGAGATAACCTCTTTTTTCGTAATTTGCCATTGCTGTATTTTCCTCAATAAATTTTTACATATAATAATTTCTTTTATTATAAAGCAGTTTTTGCAATATAAAAAGCATATTTAGCATTTTACTTGTGTATATTGCTTGGTATACTAGACATAATAAATCAGGAGGTGATTATAAAATGCAGGTTGTTATGAATTTTATATTAGAAGGAATTGAATATATGGTATATGAAACACACGGGTATGTACCAGGCCCTGCTGGTATAGAATTGCTCGGTAGTCGCAGATACGGTCTTGGCGCCGATCGCATATTGCTTTTGAGCAATGTGCAAAAGCAAACTGTTTTTGAAGTATTTACTTCTGATGGAGAGGCTGCGGCGGCATCTGAAAAGGATTATTTAATTCTCAAATATTATTTAGAGCAGAATGTTTTGGGTAAAGATACGGCTCAAGACAGACTGCTTGATACTGATGTGGTGAAAAATATATATGATGTTGCCGGAACAGATATTTTAAGCTGCGAAGTTCATTTGACGGACAATTTTATTGGCAGGATGCAGGCGGCTGATGATAAGCAGAGTAATGCTTCTGCCATGGAAAATAAAAGCGCATAATAAAATAGGCGAAATTAATGGTTGGCATTATTTATATAGAGGCATTGTACGCATAGAGAACGGCATTTAACTGAAAAATTTTTAACTTGTCTTGATAATATCTAGACAGACTGCTATAATACAAATTGATAATTTTAAAATGCGGTGATGGAGTTCACCGGAAACCCTGCTTGCGCAGTAATGACTCCTACCAATTTATGGTAGGGGTTTTTTTATTGCTTAAAATGGTTAATTCTTTGTAAAAAAATTATGGCAAGCAGTTAAAGAATGGGATTTATATAGTAAAAATTTATGGTTGATGGGGTGGAAATATGTTGGCAATTATTTTGGTCGCGATTGGTGGGTCAATAGGTTCGGTGCTGCGGTATTTGATATCGAAATGGGCTGCTGAAAAGATAGATTTTACACTGCCCTATGGAACATTTATTGTCAATATCGTGGGGTGTTTTATAATAGGCTTTTTTATGACGATGGTTACTGAGCGTGTGGTAGTCAGTCCTTATTGGCGTTTATTTGTAACAGTCGGTTTTGTCGGTGGATTAACAACTTTTTCATCATTTAGTTATGAAAGTATACAATTGCTATTGCAGTCAAATTTCTTTCAAGGATTTTGCAATATAGGTGGAAATATCATAATAGGTCTTTTCGCCACGTGGTTGGGAATTAGTGCTGCCAGATTGATTTGAAGTAAATTTATGTCGTTGTATTTGATTGAAATTATATCTAAATAGCTGGAATGGCATAAATGAATCATATTATAAATTTTTATCATATGATATAATAAAAGCAATTTGGAAGATGAGAATAAGAAAACAGCGGGAGGGTGAATATGGGAGTATTCGATATAATCGGACCGGTAATGATCGGACCGTCTAGTTCGCATACGGCAGGAGCTGCCAGAATAGGACTGCTTTCGCGTTATATATTGAAGGAAGAACCGGTAAAGGCGGATATAACTTTTTATGGTTCATTTGCAAAGACTTATTGTGGACATGGCACTGATAAAGCTGTCATCGCAGGACTTTTAGGCTGTGGGGCAGATGATCCGGCGATACGCAATGCCTATGAACTTGCTGCGGAAAAAAAATTGACGATAAAAATAAGGACGTCTGATGAAGATGTACAGCATCCTAATACGGTAAAAATAAATTTATTTGGCATAGATGGCAAGACTATGGAAATAGTTGGTGTTTCATTGGGCGGCGGAAAGGTTTCGATTCGTAAGATAAACGGTTTTATGGCAGATATAAGCGGTGAAACATATACGCTTCTGACTGTTTATAATGACCAGAGCGGAGTGGTGCCATTGGTTTCGTCTTTTCTGTCGAAAAATGATATCAATATATCACAGATGCGTGTATTCCGAAAAGGGAAGCATCAGCAGGCGGTCATGATCATAGATACGGATAGCAGGGTACCGGACGCTGTTGTGGAAGAGATAAATGCATTGAAGATAATGAAGTCTGTTATAGCAATTGATCCTTTGCGGTAAGATAAGAAATCATTTTTGGGAGATAGTTTATGTTTGAATATGCTACGGTAGCAGATTTATTGAATTTGGCCGAAAAATATAATACCTCGCTGGCACAGATTGTACTGCGTAGAGAAGCAGAAGAATACGAAATGGAAGAACAGCAGGTAATAGAAAAAATGCGGCAGCGGTTGAGAATTTGTGCCGATTCGATAAAAGAGGGCTTATATGACGACCGCTTGTCCGTGAGCGGAATGGTAGGGCGTGATGCGGTCAAAATAGAAAATATGGAACCTCTTTTATTGGGGAATATAGCGCATAGAGCGTTATTATATGCATTGGCTGTAAGTGAGGGTAATGCCAAGATGCATAAGATAGTAGCTTGTCCTACTGCCGGTTCCTGTGGAATAGTACCGGCGGCTGTTTTTGCTGCTGGTGAAGCCAAAGGCGCCAGCAAGGAAAAATATTGCAACGCATTTTTTACAGCTGCGGGTATAGGCAACATTATAGCGAAGAACGCATGTGTAGCAGGCGCAGTTGGTGGCTGCCAGGCAGAATGCGGCACGGCGGCTGCAATGGCGGCCGCGGCAGTTGTCGATATTTTAGACGGTACGAATGTGCAGGCAGCCCAGGCCGCGACATTGGCTTTGAAGAATACGCTGGGGCTTGTTTGTGATCCTGTAGCCGAATTAGTGGAAGTCCCTTGTGTAAAAAGAAATGGTTTTTATGCAGTCCATGCATTAACGGCAGCAGAAATGGCTATGGCCGGAGTGAAAAGCTTTATTCCCCCTGATGAAGTCATAGCTGCTATGTATGAAATTGGCAGAATGATACCGGTCGCCTTACGGGAAACATCTGAGGGCGGGCTGGCGAAAACACCTACGGCAAGAGGTATGCAGAATAAATTACAGAAACGGCAGAATCGCTGAGCTGTAAATTATACTAAATTCTGTATATGGAGATAAAGGATATTATGACACCAGTAATAATTGCGGTTTGTGCGTTTATAATAGATACAATCATTGGTGATCCGCAGAGCAGGCTGCATCCTGTGGCATTGATGGGAAACCTTGTGAGTATATTGGAACGTGCTTTAAGATGGGACCAGCAGGGAAAATATTTGAAGATAGCAGCGGGAACTATATTTGCCTTGATATTGCTTACTATTGCTTATGGTTTGGGCTGGCTTATTGTTTGGGCCATGGATGTATCGACTTTTGCATGGTGGGTTCGGGTATTTATTGAAGCTTTGCTTTTGAGTTTTATGATTTCACCGAAATCGCTGATGCAGGCGGGACAAGAGGTAATATACAGTTTACAGCGCGACGATCTGCTCGGGGCGAGGGAAAAGGTGCACTGCATCGTCGGCCGTGATGTTGAAAATATGGATGAACCGGAGATTGTCAGGGCAACGGTTGAAACTATTGCTGAGAATACTACTGATGGTATAATTTCGCCTTTGTTTTATTTTTTTATCGGCGGTTTGCCTTTGGCAATTTTATATCGCATGGCGAATACGTTGGACTCAATGGTCGGTTATAAGAATGAAAAATATTTGTATTTTGGGAAAGTATCGGCACGTATTGATGATCTTTTAAATTTGGTACCCGCACGTATAACGGGAATTTTAATTGTCGTGGCAGCGGCAATTTTACATTTTGATTATAGAATGGCATGGAAAATGCTTATACGGGATGCCAGAAAACATCCAAGTCCCAATGGTGGTTTTTCAGAAGCGGCCGTGGCAGGAGCGCTTAATGTAAGATTAGGCGGCAAAAACTTTTATTTTGGTTTGCCGCATTTTCGGGCTTATATGGGGGATGCGCTGCAAAAGTTGTGTGCACGCCATATTGTCGCCGCAACACAAATAATGTATACGGTAACGGTATTGTTTATTGCTTTAGTGATTGTATTAATGCCGGTTGTGCCGACTTGGTGGCATCAAGGATTTTAAGAGTGGAGGAAATAATGCGGACAAGAGGCTTGGTCATAGTCAACACAGGGAATGGCAAGGGAAAGACTACTGCTGCTTTGGGATTGGCTTTACGTGCCTGGGGACAACAGATGCGTATCCTGATAATTCAGTTTATAAAAGGCAATAGCCAGTATGGTGAATTGGAAGCATTACGGGCATTGCCAGGCGATAGAATAAAAATCGTGCAAATGGGAGAGGGTTTTACCCAAAAAAATACAGGTGTCAGCAAGGAAGAACATATAAAGGCGGCTCAGACGGCTTTGCACAAAGCTATAGAGGCAGAAAAAGACGACCTTTGGGATATGTTAATACTAGATGAAATAAATTATGCCGTTAAGTTTGGTCTTCTGACGGAAGAAGAAGTGTTGTCTTTGCTCGATAATAAACCTGACATGCTGCATTTGGTATTGACGGGACGTGAGGCAACCACTGCTGTACTGGCAAAAGCAGATTTGGTTACGGAGATGAAGGAAATAAAGCATCCATATAAGGCCGGCATTAAGGCGCAAAAGGGAATTGAATTTTAAAATAATGCCCTCAAATAGATAGCTGCTAAATTATGATGAAAGGAGAAAAAATTTGCTTCGCCTTGAAAATGTGAGAAAAACCTTCCTTTATAAAAATGCGAAGGGAAAAGAATCGACAAAAGTGGCTGTGGATAATATGAACCTGCGTATAGATGATGGAGAAATATTTGGTCTTTTGGGCCCGAACGGTGCAGGTAAGACTACTATTATAAAAATGCTTACTATGTTATCCAGACCGACAAAAGGGAATATATATTATGGGAAGTTGAATACACGCAATGATGCCCAGGCGATAAAGAAACTTATCGGCGTCGTGCCGCAGCATATAAACTTTGACCAAGACCTGACTGTCGGGGAAAATATGCAGCTGCATGGCCGCCTTCATCATATGCCGCGAAAAGATAGGGAGCAGTGTATTAGCGAAATGCTGCGTTATGTCGAGCTGTCGGAACGGGTAAACGACAGTGTCCGCGCCTTGTCGGGAGGAATGAAGCGGCGGCTTTTGATCGTGCGGGCATTAATGCATAAACCGTCGATCCTTTTTCTTGATGAACCGACAGTGGCATTAGATCCGCAGGTACGTCGGCGCATATGGGATTTGATAAGAAAAATGCACAAAGCAGGTGTAACTATTGTGCTGACGACACATTATATTGAAGAAGCAGAAGCTTTATGCGATCGGGTTGCCATCATCAATAAAGGCAAGTTGATCGCGTTGGATACGCCTAAAGCATTGCAGGAAAAAATTGGCAGCTATGCAGTTGAATGGGATAAAGAAAATGGTGAGCGTGAGTTTAAGATATTTCATAGCAAGGAACAAGCGAAGGCGTTTGCCAATAATCTTTCCCAGCAAAATATACTGCGCCGGCGGTCTAATTTGGAAGATGTTTTTGTCGAATTGACAGGAAGAAAGGTGAACAGCTGATGCTGTACGATATCATCACAGCTTTTTGGCGGGATTGAGTGGTGCTTAAACACCGCATGATAAAGTTCATTTTAAGCCGCATGGTGGCACCAATCCTTTATCTGGTGGCTTTTGGCTGGGGGCTGGGAAGAAGTATAAATACCGGCAGCGGTTCTTATTTGGATTTTCTTGTGCCGGGAATACTGGCGCTTAATTCAATGAATATAGCATTTAACAGTTTGTCGCCACTACATGGGGAGCGTGTTTACCATAAAAGCATAGAGGAATATTTTACTGCACCGATTAACCCGCTTTCTTTTGTCATCGGGAAAATTCTGGCGGCCATATTGCGAGGTATGATTTCTTCTGCTATTATTATTGTTCTTGCGTATCTTTTCGGCGCTAATTTTATGATAACGCCGTTATTTTTATTGGTACTGATATTGAATTGTGCTATTTTTGCAGAAATCGGTTTTTATGCGGCAATGACTATTGACTCCTATGAAGATATGGGGCGGTTTAATACATACATATTAATGCCAATGTCATTTTTGTGCGGAACCTTTTTTTCACCGGATAAATTACCAAAGCTTTTTTACTATTTTATACATGCGCTGCCTTTAACACATACAAGCCTCTTGCTCAGGGAAATAGGCAGGGGAGCTCCCCCAGAACTACTGTCGGTGCTTGTCTTGCTTTTGTATACGGCAGTTTGTTTTTGGTTATGTGCCCGGGTTACAAAAAAAGCACAGCAATAGATTTTAAATACTAAAAATGGAGAGGTTTTATGTCAGCTATTACTTATGAATTGATAAAGCGTTGCCCGGAAACAGGTGCACGTGCAGGTATTATCCATACACCACATGGTAGTTTTGAAACACCTATTTTTATGCCGGTCGGCACACAAGCTACTGTTAAATTGCTTGCTCCGGAAGAACTAAAAGAAATGGGAGCAGGAATAATTTTAAGCAATACATACCATTTGTTTTTGCGTCCGGGTTCAGAACTGATCCGCGAAGCCGGCGGCCTTCATAAATTTATGAATTGGGATAGGGCTATTTTGACGGATAGTGGCGGTTTTCAGGTTTTCAGTCTGGGGGCGCTGCGCAAGATAACAGAGGAAGGGGTTGCCTTCAGATCACATATTGATGGTTCAAAAAAGTTTTTGTCACCGGAAATAGCGACAAAAATACAGATGAATTTGGGCGCGGATATTATTATGGCTTTTGATGAATGCATACCATATCCGGCTGACCATGACTATGCGGAAAAATCGACGGCAAGAACCTTACGCTGGGCAAAGCGTTGTCAGGAAACACTTACTGCTGATAACCAAAGTATGTTCGGTATTGTGCAAGGTGGAATGTATAAAGACCTGCGCAAAAGCTGTGTAGATGAACTAGTCGATATGGATTTCCCCGGTTATGCTATCGGTGGCTTGAGTGTGGGTGAGCCCCATCAATTGATGTATGAAGTGCTCGATTATACGGCGGCCGCATTACCGGCAAATAAACCGCGTTATCTCATGGGCGTTGGTACACCGGACTGTCTTGTTGAGAGCGTGAAACGCGGCATTGATATGTTTGACTGTGTATTTCCCACACGTGTTGCCCGCAACGGTACGGCAATGACGTGGAACGGAAGGTTTATTATAAAGAATGCTGAATTTGAACATGATTTTCACCCTATAGATGAAAATTGCGGTTGTTATGCCTGCCGTAATTATTCACGTGCGTATATTCGGCATTTGGTTCGGGTAAATGAAGTTTTTGGACTGCGTCTTTTGACGATCCACAATCTGTATTTCCTTATTGATTTTATGCGGAAAATGCGGCAGTCTATAATTGATGGCAAATTTGTGGATTTTTATAATGAATTTGCTCCTAAATATGTATTAAAGTAAAGGAGTAATTTTTCTCTTTGTCGAAGTAAAAATAATGGTATCTTTAAGTTTTATAATGTAAATAATGAATATATTTAAGGAGTGTTTGATTAATGGATATGGAACAGTTACAGTCTTTTGCTTTCCCTGTACTTTTGGTAGTAATTTTTTATTTTTTGTTATACCGTCCGCAGAAAAGACAGCAAAAAAAACGGCGGGCTATGCTTGAAGCAATAAAAGTTGGCAGCCGAGTCACTACTGTAGGTGGGATTTATGGAGAAATAATGGCGATTAATGAAGAACGTGTTCGCCTTAAGGTTGCCGATAATGTTGAAATTGAAGTTTCACGCAGTGCCATTGGCAATAGTATAACGCAGGAAAAAAACGCAGAATCAAATGCAAAATAAGAAGGAGCTGCGCAGTAAGATTCTCACACGCAGGCGAGATTTAACCAAGCAGCAAATACGGCAAAAGAGCGATATAATATGTGGGAAGGTCTTGTCCTTAGCGGCATATAAAAAGGCAGACTGTGTTATGGCATTTGCTTCAATGCCAGATGAAGTACAGACGAAGCATATTATGGAGGATGTTTTGCTAAAAGGAAAACAGCTTTGTCTGCCATATATAGTTAATATAAAAGAAGGGCTGATGCGGGCTGCTGTTGTCAGTAGCTTGTCTGCGTTGGTTTTGGGGAAAGCGGGGATACTGTCTGTGCCGGAAACAGAACTGCACTTTGTAGAGCCAGAACAAATATCTTTGGTAATTGTGCCTGGTGTTGCTTTTACAAAAGATGGTTATAGGTTGGGCATGGGCGGCGGTTTTTATGACAGATTCCTGCCGAAAGCCCCAAATGCAGTGAAGATAGGCATAGGTTTTTCTGTTCAGCAAGTTGCTAGTGTACCCGTAGACAAATATGATTTTCCGCTTGATAAGGTTATTACGGAAAACAGCTAAAGTGTGTGGCCTGCGATTTGCTCATTTTAAATTCTTGTAAGGAAGTTCATTATCATGGAAATAAAAGTGGCTATTGCTAAAACGACGCGCTATGCTATGGAATTTTGCGGTGATACATGCGATGTAGCGGAAAGGCCGCAAGGGGGACTCTCCCTAATATTGGCTGATGGACAGGGACATGGACTGGCAGCACATCATACCAGCAGTCTTGTAGTGAATAAAGCTGTTTCTTTAATTGGTGACGGGACACGTGACGGTGCGGTAGCACGGGCAGTACATGATTATCTTTATGCTGTCAAAGACAAAAAGGTCTCTTGTACATTGACTGTCATAAGCGCTGATCTCGACACGCAGACGATGGTCATAAGCCGTAATTCAAATTGCCCAGTCCTCATCAAAACTGATGAATACACTTGTGTTTATGACGAAAATGTAAACCCGATCGGTGTACATCGGCATACAAAACCGCTTATGTACGAAGTTCCTTTGGAAGAGGGAATGATCATTGTCTCTTATACTGATGGCATCCAATCAGCGGGCAGAAAAACCAATGGCAGAACAGCAGATTTTGCCAAAATACAAGATATTGTGAAGAATAATGAAGCTAAAGACGCAGAGTTTATAGCAGACAGCATTATGGAATATGCACTGGCTCTCGATGAAAACAAAGCGGGAGACGATATGACTGTAGTCGTGATGGGAGTGTGTGGACAGGATAATACACCGGTAAAAATACGTAAGGTTAATGTTGTTTTTCCATTGTGACAGGGAGCCGTTATGAAAATTGTAGTTGTTGGTATTTGTGCTTCAGGTAAATCTACTTTAGTGGAAGGGCTTAGGGGAAAAGGATATGAGGCCTATAACATGGCACAGGAACATTCCTGCATACCTAAATTATGGGCTAAGAAACATCCGGATAAGCTTATAATGCTTGATGCCAAATTGCCGACGGTGCAGCAAAGACGCAGTGTTTCATGGACGCAGGAACGTATCGATATACAGCATGCACGTTTGGCGGATGCCAGAAAAAATGCTGATTTGTACTTGCTGACTGATGATTTGACGATTACGGAAGTTTTAACAGCAGTAATTCGTTTTATTTGTTGAATTGACATTGTTCTATTAATACGGCTATAATAAAAATAGTTGTGTTATTTGTCCTGCTGTGCTTGTCTTTAGGAAACGGGTGCAGAGGATGATTGTTCGTGGTACATTTTTTAAGCGGCGTTTGTAGCCGCATTTTATTTGCCAATTTGTGTACAAAAGTATTTTACTTTTTTGGAGGGATAATTTTTGAGGCGGGAAAGTTTTGTAAAACTCGCTGTCGTAGTCGTTGCTGTTATAGCGATTTTTATTTCTTTTATAAAACCGCTGGCATATTCGATACGGCAAGGGCTTGATCTGCAAGGCGGTACCCATGTGGTACTGGAAGGTGTCGATACTCCGCAGGCGCAGGTTAATGATGATGCGATGAATCGTGTAGTAAAGATAATGGAAACAAGGGTTAATGCTATGGGACTTACTGAACCTGTCATCCAGCGTGAAGGCCAGCGTCGCATAATCGTGGAATTGCCGGGAATAAAAGATCCTGATCAGGCCATTGAAGTTTTGGGAAAAACGGCAATGATGGAATTTAAGGATGAAGATGGCAATACCGTACTTACTGGGACAGATTTGAAAGACGCACGTGAAGAAACCGACCAACAGGGACAGAATGTTGTTTCTTTGGAATTTACTGATGCTGGTGCCCAAAAATTTGCTGAACTTACAGCAGAAAATGTCGGACGGACAATTTCCATATCACTTGATGGACAGGTATTGACCGCGCCTAATGTAAAAGAACCGATAACGGGCGGTAAAGCTGTCATAACAGGAAGCCGTTCTTTAGATGAAGCGCATAATCTGGCTTTGCTGCTTCGCTCTGGTGCATTGCCAGTAAAAGTGCAGATCGTAGAAACACGTACAGTGGGGCCTACCTTGGGACAGGATTCAAAGGATAAAAGTGAGTTCGCGTTCACCATAGGTGTCGGTGCCGTAGTTTTATTTATGCTGGTATTTTACAGAGTTTCCGGTCTTATCGCGGATATAAGCCTTATGGCTTATGTGCTGATTTTGTTGTTTGCTTTGAAAATGCTTGATGCGACGCTTACCTTACCAGGGATAGCGGGGATTATATTATCCGTAGGTATGGCAGTAGATGCCAACGTACTTATTTTTGAGCATTTCAAAGAAGAAATGAGATTGGGTAAAACGATAAGGGCGTCAATGGATTCTGGTTTTAGAAGAGCATTTGTTACTATTTTGGATTCACATTTGACGACAATATTAGCTTCTATCGTATTGTTCTTTTTCGGTACAGGGCCGATTAAGGGTTTTGCCATTACACTGGGATTAGGTGCCATATTGAGTTTGTTCACGGCCACAACTATGACACAGTATCTTTTGAAATGGCTTATTGCGTCCAATATAATACATGATCATCGCTTATTTGGCGCATCCTTATTTGTGGAAAAGGCGGTGAAAGAATGAACCGTTTTGATATTGTCGGGCACCGTAAAATATGGTATATATTTTCATCAACGATAATTATTGCAGGGCTTATCTGCATGTTTACTAAGGGTTTTAACTTAGGTATAGATTTTACCGGAGGAACACTGCTGAATCTGGAATTTGAGGAACCTGTTGATATTAATGACGTTCGTACGATTATGAACGATTATGTAGCAGGTAATACGCAGATACAGATGGCAGGCGCACAGAATGACTCAGTAACAGCACAGAACGTCATGATCAGGACAAGAGATTTGTCGCAGCAGGAACGTGAAAATGTACTACAAGGTTTTAAAGAAAAACTAGGAGATTATAAAATACTTCGTGAAGAAAAAGTAGGGGCAACGATCGGCAGTGAACTGATCATGAAAGCCGTATGGGCTGCGCTTATTTCTTGGTTGTTGATTATTATTTATATATCTTATCGGTTCGAATTTAAATTTGGCTTGGCGGCAGTTTTGGCCTTGGTTCATGATACACTGGTTGTGCTAAGTGTATTTTCGTTGACGCAGAAAGAAATAGATTCTTCCTTTATCGCGGCGATCTTGACAGTTGTAGGGTATTCAGTAACGGACACAATAGTCATTTTTGACCGTATTCGAGAAAATCTTAAACTTCATTTTAAGCGCGGTGGTGATATAGAGGCATTGGCTAACCGCAGTATATACCAAACGCTCACACGTTCTATTTATACTGTAACAACTATTTTGGTTACAACAATTGCACTGTATATTTTCGGCGGCGATACGACGAGAGACTTTGCTTTTGCGTTGATGGTTGGTTTTGCTTTTGGTTCGTATTCATCTATTTTCACGGCTACTCCTTTATGGGTAACATTCCGTGAATACAGTGAAAGAAGACAGGCAAAAAAACGCATGAAACCTCGTGTGGCAAAACAATAAACTCTTATTTTAGATGGAGACTTTTTTAAGCATTTTAAAATTAGAAGATTATTGTGCATTATGGAATGGTTGAGGCATACTGAATAACTCCGCGGGTGATTGTTGGCTGCGGAGTTTTTGGTGCATCTGATTCTCTATGGCAATTTGGATATAAATATAGATTTTGATAATGACTACGGAGAAAAAATGAAACAACAGAGAATGGCAATTGTCAATGATATTACCGGTTTTGGACGATGTTCAACAGTGGTGGAGTTGCCGCTTATTTCAGCGATGAAGATACAGGCATGTCCTTTACCAACAGCTATTTTATCAGCACATACAGGTTTTGCTGATTATTATATGGATGATTATACAGAACATATGAAACCATACATGGCAAACTGGCAAGCACTCAAGCTGCGGTTTGATGGTATTCTTACGGGCTTTTTGGGCTCGGAAAAACAAATTGATATTGTTATGGAATTCATAAAAAATTTTAAACGGCCTGCTTCTGAAATAGAAAAAGGAACATTGCTGGTTGTTGATCCTGTTATGGGTGATGGGGGTAAATTATACTCGTCATACACATATCAATTATGCAGGCAAATGAAAAAATTGGTCACCTGTGCCGATGTCCTTACCCCTAATCTTACGGAAGCGTGTAATCTCCTTGATTTACCATATCCGCAGAACGGGATTATCAGTGATGAAGACCTTTTTTCCATATGCAATAAGTTAGCGGCGTTTCGTCCCAATAGCACGATGAAGATAATAATAACAGGGATTGAACGCGGTGAGAATATAGGTAATTTTATTTATGAACAAGGGCAGGGCAGTATGCTTGAATTTGCCAGAATCGGGGGTGAGCATTCAGGTACAGGTGATGTGTTTGTGGCGATTGTGGCAGCATCACTGCTCAAAAATGAACCAATAGAATATGCCGTTGCCAAGGCAGCTAGATTTATAAATAAAAGTTTGCTTTTTACAGAAAAAATAGGTCTGCCGCGCAATGAAGGCATTTGTTTTGAAGAGTATTTGACGGAACTAAGATAAGGGAGAGTTGGCTATGATTTTGTATGCCGCGGAAAAAGGTAAATTTATTGAATTTGCTGATGCTGTGCAGGCAAATAGAGGAAAGAAATGTAATATTTATGTCAATATAACAAATAAATGTAACTGTTCGTGTACTTTTTGCCTGAGAAATTTAAAGAAGATGCAGGAAGACCATTCTCTGTGGTTAAAACAAGAACCAGATATACAGACTATTAGAAGTGCATTTGCGGCAATCAATAAGGACGCTGTCAATGAAGTTGTCTTTTGTGGTTTTGGCGAACCTACAATGCGTCTGGAAACATTGTTGTATAGTTTGCGTTATGTGCGTAGTATTTGGCCGGAAAAGAAGACGCGGCTCAACACAAATGGACTAGCTTCGCTGTACTATAAAAAAGATACAGCACCATTGTTTAAAGGTTTACTCGATGTAGTTTCAATAAGTTTGAATGCGTCGAATGCCAAAGCTTATCTTGAGCTTACAAAAGCCCCATTGGGATTGCAGGCATATGGGGCAATGCTGGATTTTGCTAAAGAATGTAAATTGTATGTACCGGAAGTTGTTATGACAATAGTTGATTCGATCGGTGCAGAAGAAATACAGGCATGTAAAAAAGTATGCAGTGAGAAAAATTTAAAATTGCGTATACGTCCGTATGAAGCAAATTAAAATATTGTAAAACGGACGATATTATGTTACTATATAGTCAAACAGTATTGAGTTTGTTATCAATCATAGGGGAGTAGCTGAACGGCCGATAATCGTCATGACGAGTAATTTTACTCCGGTGCGGCCGACATTATTGTAAGCAAGACCTTGTTTTATAGAAAATTTTCTATAAAGCAAGGTCTTTTTGTATATGAATTACTTTTGGAAAATTGGTTTAAGTACAATAGTCCTCTGGTTTAGCAGTATATGTAAAAGATAGAAAATGGCAGGTTAAAAAAGAAAGAAGGAATTATTAACTTGGAAGGAATTTTTTCACTGGAATGGTTTGCGGCATTAGGTAGTATCTTAGTATTGGATTTGGTACTCAGTGGTGATAATGCTGTTTTGATTGCGCTAGCATGTAAAAATTTACCGGTGCACCATCGTTTGAAAGCCATGGTTATAGGTTGTGCCGGTGCCGTTATTATTCGCGTTATTTTAACATTGTTTGCTACGGAGCTTTTATCAGTTGCGTATATTCAGTTTATTGGTGGGGTGGCGCTATTTTATATTGCTTTACGGTTGCTGAAAAATGACAGTGAAGGAAAAACTATGCAGGCGGCTTCCAGTTTGAGTGGAGCCGTAAAAACTATTATGACAGCAGATTTTATAATGAGCTTGGACAATGTTTTGTCAATGGCCGGTGTGGCCAACACGGTACCCACTGCCAAATGGAGCCTTATTTTGTGTGGTTTGGCCATCAGCCTGCCAATAGTAATCTGCGGTGCACAGTTGTTCCTGCTGATAATGAAGAAAATTCCTGCAATGGTTTATTTAGGCAGCGCCATCTTGGCATTTACGGCAGCAAAGATGATTTTGATGGACAAGGTAATAGGCGGTAAACTGCTATGGCTTAACGGCTGGTTGGAAGCAATTTTGGTCGTAAGTGTTTTTGTATGGGGTTTTTATAAAGCGAAAATGCAAAAAAATCAATAGGATATATTACCTGCATTTTATGCTAAAGCAGTAATGATTTTCCTAAGTCAAAATATAGGTTATAATAATATTAAGGAAGAGCTTTATTGATGAAGCTGTGATATATTTATGGAGGAGAATTAGATTATGAATATGCTGAAGACAACTGCATTGATGGCTTTACTGATGGCTTTGTTGATAGCTGTCGGTGGTTTAGTAGGAGGACAGCATGGTGCGTTATTGATGTTTATAGTAGCGCTTGCCATGAATTTTTTCTCATATTGGTTTAGTGATTCGATTGTTTTGAAGATGTCAGGTGCCCGTCAAGTAAATGAAGAAGATGCGCCCAGCCTGTATAAACTGGTTGCTGATTTGGCACAAAGGGCTGATTTGCCAATGCCGAAGGTTTATATCATTGATACTGATGTACCTAATGCTTTTGCTACAGGCAGAAATCCAAGCCATGCGGCGGTAGCTGTTACTACTGGGATCATGGGTACTCTTGAGTATGAAGAACTTGCTGGTGTTCTCGGCCATGAATTGACGCATGTCAAGAACCGGGATATATTGATCAGCTCGATAGCTGCCACTTTTGCAGCCGCTATTTCCATGCTGGCCAATATGGCTCAATGGGCGGCTATCTTTGGCGGCGGCCGTAGTAATGATGAGAATGATAGAGGCGGCGGGATAATAGGCCTTTTGGTAGCAATCATAATTGCGCCGCTCGCAGCTTCGATAATTCAGATGGCTATTTCCCGTTCACGGGAATATGCCGCTGACAAAGGCGGTGGGCAGATTTGTGGAGATCCGTTGGCTTTGGCGTCAGCTTTGGAAAAGATAGAGTATTACGCCAAGCATAAAACAATGCCTCAGGCATCACAGGCAACTGAACATATGTATATAATAAATCCCCTCGCTGGGAAGAATATATCGTTTGCCAGTTTGTTTTCCACACATCCGGCTACAGCGGACAGAATTGCCAGACTCAAAGAACAAGCCGCCCAAATGAGATAAAATATAATAAGTAATTTTTGTATCGCCAACCGTGCAATGGTTGGCGATATTTTAGTCTTGTCCTAAATAGGCGGATAAAATAAGGAAAACACAGTCAAGTCTGTAGCGTTTTGCAGATAGAAAAAAGCTGTCACTATTTGAAATCTTTTTCTTAGGGATAATGAAACTCTACCTGAAATAAGAACTTATTTATGTTATAATTTTAAACAGTGAGGTTGTGAGGAGGTAAAAAATGTTTGAGTTGTCAGTTAGAGATGATTTTGGCGCAGCCCACCGTATCATTGGTTATCCTGGTAAATGTAATAATTTACACGGGCATAATTGGGTAGTTGAGGCCGTGGTATGTGGCAGCAAACTGAATGAATTGGGTATGCTTATTGATTTTAAGAAATTAAAAGGGGCACTGAAAGAAATTATCGGTGAACTGGATCATCATTATTTAAATGAACTTGAACCGTTTTCAACTGCAAATCCATCAGCAGAGAATATTGCTGCATATTTATATCATAAATTGAGTCAGCATGAGAACATAAAAGGGAAATGCCATGTAAAGTTCGTGAAAGTATGGGAAACGGAAAAATCTGCGGTATCATATTGTGAGGAGGCATAAGCGTGCGCGCGCCGATAAGTGAGATTTTTTCTTCTATACAGGGAGAGGGAAAGTATGCCGGCTGCCGGCAGCTTTTCATTCGTTTTACCGGCTGTAATTTGGAGTGCAGCTATTGTGATACCGATTCTATGCTTACTACAAAAACCTGTGATTTGGAAAATGAGGGTATACTGTCTAACCCTGTTGAACTAGCCGCTATTCTTCCGTATATAAAAAAGACATTGTTAAAGCGGCATCAGGCCATCAGTTTAACCGGCGGAGAACCGCTGCTCCATACTGCTTTCATTCATGAATTGGCTGAATATGTTGATTTGCCGCTTCTCTTAGAAACCAACGGAACTTTGCCGGAAGCATTGGCAAAAGTTATAGATGATATCAGTATAGTAAGCATGGATTTTAAGATGCCAGATGCAGTACATACTGAGTTATGGCAACAACATGCGGCATTTTTGCGCATAGCTATGCAAAAAGATGTGTATGTCAAAATAGTTATAGCGCAGGAAACTAAGATAGAAGATTTTAAAAAAGCGGTAGATTTGTTGTGCGGAATAAATAAAAATATTATGCTGGTTTTACAGCCTATTACGCCGTATGGCGGTTATACTGCACCGGCACCGAAGAAAATGCTCGCGTGGCAGAGTATGGCTTTAGAAAAAATAAATGATGTGCGTGTAATCGCACAGATGCATGTAATGATGGGACAGAGGTGAAGTTATGAAGAAAATTTTATTGGTCAATGATGATGGAATTGATGCGCCGGGACTGCATGCGATGGCAGAAAACCTGATAAATGATTATGATTTGCGTGTAGTTGCTCCGGCAGTGCAGCAAAGCGGCATGTCGCAGGCATTGTCAGCGCATAGTAAAATAAAAGTAAAAAAAGTTGATTTCGGTTTGCCCGTTGAAGCTCATAAGGTGTACGGAACACCAGCTGACTGCACAAAGCTTGCTGTCGAAGTTCTCTATGAAAATGATCTTCCTGATATGATAATATCGGGTATAAATGATGGCGGTAATCTGGGAACTGATGTATTGTACTCCGGAACAGTGGGGGCAGCTATGGAAGGCCATCTACATGGTATTTTATCCATAGCCGTATCACGGGTAGTTGGTTCAGAACTCAGTTTTGCTGAAGTGGCACAGATATTCAGCCAAAAGTTACCAAAATTGAGAAATGAAAAACCATATATGTACAATATAAATTTTCCTAAGAAAATAGCTGACCAAAACGATATTTTCCGCTATACAAAACAAGGACGCCGTACATATCATAACGAATATGCGATAGAAATAAATGAACAGGGCGAAAAATGTTATTTTATGAATGGCACTCCTAATGATGCTGGAAATATTGAGGGCAGTGATATATGGGCAATACATAAGGGTTTTGTGTCAATAAATCCTTTAAAAGTCGGCAGGACGAATAAAAAACTATTGCGTGAACTTATTGATGGGTAAATAAATTTTTTTGGTTGAGCAGCGTATACATTTTATGAAAAATGGGAGGTTATTATGCCGGATATTGCAATAATTGGAGGGACAGGAGTCTATGACCCCTCTATTTTAACTGATGTACATGATGATAAAGTTATGACACCTTTTGGTGAAGTTATTTTCAAGGTTGGCACTTATAATGGCAAGGCGGTAGCATTTATTCCGCGGCATGGCAGCCATCACTCTATTCCACCGCACAAGATAAACTATCGGGCTAATATATGGGCTATTAAAAAAATCGGCGTGAAGAAGATATTTGCGACGACGGCAGTGGGATCGTTAAACCCTGATATGAAACCGGGAGATTTTGTCCTTATTGACCAATTCCTTGACTTTACGAAAAGCCGTATATCTACTTTTTTTGAAGGTGAAGGCGGTAAAGTAGTACATCTTGATGTCAGTGAACCTTATTGTCCGCATTTGCGGCAGGTGTTGAAAAAATCTGCTGAAAAACTTGGAATAAGGGCACACATGGGAGGTACCTATGTATGCACAGAAGGGCCGCGTTTTGAAACACCGGCAGAAATAAAGATGTACGCTAAATTGGGCGGCGATGTGGTAGGTATGACTAATGTACCGGAAGTGACTTTAGCACATGAAGCAGAAATGTGCTATTCTACGGTTTCTATGGTCACCAATCAGGCCGCAGGTATATCAAAAACCCCGCTGACCCATGCTGAAGTGGTTGCCACTATGGAAAAGAATGGGGCTAATATCAAAAATCTTATAATGAAAGCCATCGATCTGTTGGACTCGGTGGAAGAAACTTGCGGCTGTGCAAATACTATTGCAGAATTTGGCGGCTTTAAAATTTGATTTTCGATAAGAAAACAAATTTAAAATATTAGGAGGAATTATTATATGGAATCAATGGTTCGTGATATTAAACTTGCACCATCAGGACATGATAAAATTGAATGGGTAAAGAATTTTATGCCTGTTTTAAATCATATTGATGCGGAATTTTCTAAGACAAAACCATTTGCTGGTAAAAAAATGGCTGTAACAATGCATTTGGAAGCAAAAACCGCATATTTGGGATTAGTGTTTATGCATGCAGGGGCAAAACTTGCTATTACGGGCAGCAATCCGCTTTCAACGCAGGATGATGTAGCCGCAGCCCTAGTCGAAGAAGGTGCTGAAGTTTTTGCATGGCATGGTTGCACCAATGATGAATATGATATGTTTATCAATAAAGCACTTGATACGAAACCGGATATTATCATAGATGACGGCGGCGATTTGGTTGCCCACCTGCATGGTGACCGGGCAGAACTTGCCAGCAGTATCATGGGTGGCAGTGAAGAAACCACAACAGGTGTTATCCGTTTGCGTGCACTGGCGGAATCAGGAAAATTGAAATTCCCGATGATTGCTGCCAATGATGCATATTGCAAATACTTGTTTGATAATCGTTATGGGACAGGACAGTCTACATGGGACGGCATTATGCGGACGACTAATCTTGTCATAGCCGGTAAAAATGTTGTTATTTCTGGTTATGGTTGGTGCGGTAAGGGCGCAGCCATGCGGGCAAAAGGACTGGGCGCTAAGGTAATTATTACAGAAGTTGATCCAATAAAAGCAATTGAAGCTGTATTTGATGGTTTTAGGGTTATGCCGATGCAGGAAGCTGCTAAAATAGGGGATATATTCCTCACACTGACAGGCTGTAAAGACGTAATCAGAAAAGAACATTTCGCAGTGATGAAAAATGGTGCTGTATTAGCCAATTCAGGACATTTTGATGTAGAAATAAATAAAATAGACCTTATGGCTGGCTCCGTGTCAAAAAGACCAGTCCGCAAAAATATTGAAGAATATAAACAAAAAGACGGTAGAAAGCTTTACCTGTTGGCGGAAGGCCGTTTGGTAAATCTGGCTGCTGGTGACGGACATCCTGCTGAAATAATGGACTTATCATTTGGTGTACAGTTCTTTTCAGCGCTCCATATTTTACAGAACCACCAAAAGATGGAAAATAAAGTTTATCTGATGCCTAATGAAATAAATATAAAATTGGCACAAATAAAATTGAAGTCACTTAATATCGACATTGATAAACTTTCTGAAGAACAGCATAATTATCTGCATCAGGCTTAAGCGCAGATGCTCTATGGAGGCCCTGTGATAATTGCAGGGCTCAATTTATATTGTTTAGCAGTTAGGAAAAATTATATTTAAAGGCAGGAAAGCAAAGATGAATACCCTGATAAAAAATGTATTGGCCGTTTTACCAAATGGCAGTACTAAAAAAACTAATATTACCATAAAGGACGATAAAATTTTTTCTATAGGAATAGTTCCCGAACAATTTAATGCGGATAAAACTATAGACGGGCAGGGCAAGCTAGCCATACCGGGGTTTGTCAACGCGCATACGCATGTGTCAATGACTATGTTGCGCAGTTATGCCGACGATATGAAGTTGATGGACTGGTTAGAAAATAAAATTTGGCCAGTAGAAGCTAAGATGAAAAAAGACGATATATATTGGGGAGCAATGCTGGGAATTGCTGAAATGATAAAGACGGGTACGACTACATTTGCTGATATGTATGGCGATATGGATAAAGTGGCAGAAGCCGTAGAAGAAACAGGTATACGTGCCGTTTTATCACGCGGAATGATCGGGGCGGCACCTAATGGGATGGCGGCACTACAAGAAAATTGTACGCTCTTTGAAGAATATAATAACGGCGCAGATGGCAGAATCACAGTTATGTTTGGCCCGCATGCCCCCTATACCTGTCCACCGGATTTTCTTAAAAAAGTAATTGAAAAAGCACAAAAATATGATGCCCAAATTCATATCCATTTGGCTGAAACGGAAGACGAAGTAAAAGAATGCCAGACTAAATACGGGAAAACACCGATAGCTTTGATGGAAGATGTAGGGATTTTGGATTGCGGTGTGTTGGCGGCACATTGTGTTCATCTGAGTGATGCAGATATAGCAATAATGAAAAAATATAATGTCAGAGTGGCGCATAATCCGGGCAGTAATTTGAAACTTGCCAGCGGTATAGCTCCAGTAAAAAAACTGCTTGAAGAAAATATCTGTGTCGGTTTGGGAACAGATGGTGCTTCCAGTAATAATAATTTGGATATGTTGGAAGAAGTAAATCTGGCCGCGTTGATTCATAAAGCTGCTACACTTGATCCTTTGGCAATACCTGCCGCTGAGGCATTAAAAATGGGAACATATTATGGTGCAAAAGCTGTAGGACTTGCTGATACTGGAAAAATAGAACCGGGAATGAAGGCAGATATAACACTGTTTTCTATGCAGGGTACACAGTGGACACCATGCTATGATGCGGTATCGCTGTTGGTGTATTCGGCTAATGCGTCAATGGTTGATACTGTAATAGTAGATGGTAAGATACTTCTTGATAAAGGGCGGCTTACGACTATTGATGAAGAAAAAGTTATCTACGAAGCAAATAAATGCGCGGAAAAATTGACGGGTAAAACACTCAAAAATTGATGCTGTTTGGCAAATTATAGGAACAATTTATTGATTTTACAAAAGCAAAAAGGAAGAGATGATTTGGCCGCAAAGAAAAATTTTTATGCAGTGAAAAATGGAAGAAAAACAGGAATCTTTAAAACATGGGCAGAATGCAAAGAACAAATAGACCATTTTGCAGGAGCCCTTTATAAAGGTTTTGTATCATTGCCCGAAGCCGAAGCATACTTAGGTCTTGATAAAAGTGTGGCAGAGGCTAATGATGAAGACTTATATTATGTTTATGTTGATGGTTCGTATATAGCAGGAAAATACAGTTGGGCAATAGCCGTTTATTATAAGGGGCAGCTTATACATACTGATAGCGGTGTCGGCCAGTCAGCAGAAAATTCGAAAATGAATAACGTCGCAGGAGAAATAGAGGCTGCCATGCAGGCAGCTAAATGGGCAAAGAAAAATAAAATTGCGCCGATAGTTATTTGCCATGATTATATAGGCATCTCTGAATGGGCACAGGGACGCTGGAAAACCAATAAGCCGGGAACAGCACAGTATGCAACCTTTATGCAGGAGTATAAAGATATTGTGCGCTTTAAAAAAGTGACAGGCCATACAGGCGTGAAAGGCAATGAATTGGTAGATAAATTAGCAAAAAAAGAACTTGGTTTGTAAATATATATAGTAATGGTTAAAAAATACTTCTTTCATGTCTGCTAGAGCCAATTCTGCACATGAAAGGAGTATTTTGTTATAACTTATATAAAAGTGGAGAGCATTGATAGAGTTGGAATGTACAGCAATTATAATATGCGGTGCTTGAGTTGATGATGGAAAGAATGAAGAAATTATGGCAAAGAAAACAACTATTTATTACTTTAGTGGTACGGGAAATTCCTTTAAAATAGCCAGTGATTTAAGCAATGGCATCAATGATTCTGAGATTATCCGTGTTACATATAATAATTTGCGTATAACAGCAAATAAGCAATCCCTTAAAATAGGATTTGTATTTCCTGTCTATTTTAGGGGACTTCCCTGTATGATGGAGAAGTTTATCGAAAATTTGGTAGTTAATACCAATACATATTTTTTTGCAGTAGCAAATTTTGGTAGCAATGCGGCCTTAGCTTTTGAACAGATAAATACTATGCTTAAAAGTAAAGGTGCGCATTTAAATGCCAACTTTGGTGTGTCTATGCCGGGGAGCATGTGGTTTATGTATTATCCCCATCCGGAAAAGGATTTTAAAGACAGAATTAAAGCTGAACCTTATAGATGTGAAGATATTGCTGCTAAAATCGAGAAAAATTTTGAAAATGATTTGCCATTGCTGAATGATGCGGCAAACGATAGGAAAATGTATGCTGCATTTAAACCAAATGATACGGATAATAATTTTTGGACAAATGAAAACTGTACAGGGTGTGCTGTTTGTAGCAAAGTATGTCCGGCAGGAAATATAGAGATTGTGCATGGTAGACCGGCATGGAAGCATCAGTGTGAACAATGCCTCGCTTGTTTACATTGGTGTCCATCCCAAGCAATAGAATATAAACAAGACTCAATAGGGAAAAAGAGATATCACCATCCGGCAGTTCATGCCCAGGATTTGTTTGTCGGATGATAGAAGTAGGTTTAATTAGGTGTGAGAATGGTAAAAGATAATTCTCACTATTAACGATAACCCAGAAAATATATACCGCCGATTCTGTAGCTATATACAAAATCAGCGGCATTTTAATATACTATTTGATTTGCTTACTTATCATTGTAGTATGTAGAGTATTTACTAATTGCTAGTGATGGCTTTGCATTCCAATTCGCCATGTACTCTGCTGCCTTACGTTTAACCTTCTGGAGCAATGTGCTTTCTGGTTGTGCAGTGACCATTTGGCCTACGGGGCGAAGCCCCATTTCGTGTACAGTGTTTATTACGTGTCCTATGGTTCTTTCGGGATCGCGATAATATTCACTACCACGAATACGGATGAAACGCCAGCCAAGACGTTCTAAAATAGTTTGTCGTTCCATATCCTGTCGTATCTTTTCTTCACCACTGTGCCAACGCTCTCCGTCACATTCGATAGCAACTCTTTCTTGACCGTCGACAATAACCATATCAATGCGATAGGCACCGACTGGCCATTGTTGAACCACCTGATAACCTTTTTCTATCAGATTTTTTGCTACAGACTCTTCAAATGGAGATTCTGCTTCTTCAGTTGCTTTCTGTCGCGTAATATCTATTGCAGACGGTTCTGTTGCATAGTCAAGCAGGGTTTTCCGTATATCTCCCTGCTTTAAATCCTTCGATACATCCAAAGAATGCACTACCCAAAGCTGATCTTTTGCACGGCTCGCAGCAACATTATAACGTTTCTTAGTTGAATCGTCCGCTCCGAAGGCAGTCATACGTAATGGACCGTCACTTTCATTGCTGTCTACCATAGACAAAAAGATAACATCTCTTTCATCACCTTGGAAATTTGAAGCATCACCGCAAAGGATACGTCATTCCTCTAAGATTACAGGATCTAATTTTTCAAATAACAATTTTTGTATATATTTAGCCTGTTGGTCACCGAGGAGAGAAATTACACCAAAGGTTTTTCCTTGATATTCTGGTAAATCCAGACAAGCTATAAGTAAAGCTGTAATGTTTTCAGCCTCAATTCGATTGATCTTGTACTCGCGTATTCCGGCACTATAATAATTTACAGTTGCAGGCAAAAGTTTGCAGTCACTGGTGTCACGCAATGGTTTGATCTTATAATCATAGCTGAGCATATTACTAAAACCAATAATATCTGGTACGCAACGGAAATGCTCGTGCAGCATCAATGGCCGAAAGGCTGTCTTGGCAATATCGTAGAGTGATGAGGTAGCAGTGTATAACTGCCAATTGGGGATTTTATCTTTGATATACATATCAGCTAAGGCATTAACTTTGTCAATATCCATGCCAACAGCCATTGGGCTGACCTGTTTATCATCACCAACGACAATAATTTTTTTTGCCAGATAAGCAATTGGTAATGCAGAAATGTCAGCCTGGCTTGCTTCATCAATGATGATGACATCAAAAAGATTTTTTCCTGGCACGAGACTGTGCATCACTGTGTTGATGGTCATAATCCAGGCTGGTACCGCGTTTTGACATTGTGCCATGAGTTTTCGAGCTGCCATGCGTAAGCGTGGGACATTTTTACCGGTTCCTTTGCCAATTTTTTTCATCGTTTGCTTCCAACCTTGCAGGGCCTGCCGCATATCAAGATTGGTTTCTGTACGCTTCAGTAAATAATACCACGCGCTATATTCCGCTAATTCTGCCGTAATTCTTCGATAGCTTTGACTTAAGCTCAAGCTTTTACGCTGTAATTCAGAAAATGGTTCTTTCGTTAATTCCTGTAAAATTCCCGAATATTGTTTCCAATGCCAGGCTTCATCGATGGTATCTGGTACTTGCCCTTCTCCATGAATACCTATGCGATCTCGAATACTGTTTGACCATTCCGGTGCAACAGCATATAAACGCTGCAGTAATACTTCTCGTTCTTGCTGTATGGCGTATTTTGTATAAAGCTGCTTTAATTTTGAAAAACTTGTCGCATATGATGCAGCATCTTGTGCTAAGAATGCTTTCTGTAATGCGCTGCACACGTTGGAGTGGTTAGCTGTCAAGGTAGCAAACTGGACTTCAGCTTTGGAAAGCTCCTGCATTGCATCTGTGTAATGCAAAAGGGATGTCTGTAATTTCACAAAGCATGGCAGTGTTTGCTTCACTGCTTGCAGAATATGTTGCACAACTTCAATTTCAGAATCAAACTGTTCATGCTGAAAAACCTTTTCTTTAGCTAAACCCATATTTTCCATAAGAACAACTAGGTCACCAAATTCTTTTTTATACCAGTCTAGGTATCTGGTAATGGGTTTAATCATATTCCGGGCAATATGTTCTGGTTCTACACTATCGTTTAGCTCCATAAATTTTGGAACCTCATGTATTGCCAAGAGTTCATCCCAATAATTTGCACATTGCTCTTTGAGTTTCCTTAATTGAATTTCATTTAATACGGTTACACAATCTTGGGCTGATGAAATTGCCTGTGCATTAATTGACACCATATGATCAACTTGATCATAGTGTTTATTGAACATGCGTTTCCAGCGTCCAATTTTCCCGCTAGCAGAAAAGATTTTCTGCATTTTTTCAACTGTTGTAGAAAGCAGTGAGAAATCGCAACCTTCACTGAATTTTACCGTTTTACCAAAGGTCGTTTCAACAATTTCATCGGCAAAGGTACATGTTTTTTCGATACTATCTAGAAGAATTTCCCATCTTTTACGTGCACCACCGCCATGTTTTCCATCAACAGCTGCATAGGTCATCCAGTCTTTGATCTGTTCAAAAGTATTCAAATATGCATTTAGGGCTTGAATAGACTTACTATCTGATTTTTTTAAGGTCATTGTTGTTTTATCAGAAAATAAGATAAGCTCTCTGTTATAATCATCAAAGCGGTATTGTAACCCAAGCGATGCTGCTAGTTGCTGAATTTCCTTCCGCGCCTGTTCAGTGGAAGTTAGTAATTGTTGGAAATGTTCAGGAGCTAATATCTTTATTGGATCAGGTAGTACACAGTTCAATTCTTGTTCTTCTGTATTTGAGAGTTCTGTATTGCTATGATATAGTGTCGATAGCTCATCAAAGCTCAAAGGTAACGGACGATAAAGCACGACTTTCCCTGGAATATATGACAGACTATCACTATTTTCATGCACAAATCTTGCTGCGGCTGATGGTGATATATTATCGCCTTGATAAGTAATCGGTTTAAATTCACTAAATTTTATGGCATAAAGTTTTCCTCGTGTCTCTGCCAGTGCAGCTATAATTTCTTCACGTGAACGTTTGGCTGTTTCTGCTTTCTTTTGTAGCTCATTAGAGGTATAACGTGAAAGATATTCTGTAATACCGTCTATTGCTTTTTCCATATCATCATTGGAATCGTCTAGAACAGCCACACATAGATTCTGCAATGTTTCTGGTACTTGTCCCTTTAAAACCGATAGAGCTTTCTTGGTATAGCTGGTAATTAATACACTCCTGCCTCTTGCGAGAAAATGTCCCATAAGATTAGCTATTGTATGTGTTTTTCCTGTGCCGGGAGGACCTTGTACTAATACAGCATCATGACGTTCAATTTGCTGGGCAATTTCTAGCTGTTCTTTATTAGCTGGTTTGGCTAGCAAAATATCTGCGTCCTCACCACCAATTTCCGCCAATGCCTGTTCCAGTGTCTTTTCTTTATTAGGCTCTTTAGGAGGTAACATTCCTCCTCCAATAATATCAATCAATGTTGTTGGTATAAAATTCGTTTTTTTGATTGTTTCTAAAGTTTGTTCGATAAATTGCTCCAGACCATCTGTTTTTTTCCGTACAAACAATACTGGGCGAATTGATAAAAATAATTTATCCTCTGTACCATCAGGTATGGTTTCGTCTTTATATAAGAAAAGGCTCTCTGGACATAAGCTATGA
This sequence comes from Pectinatus cerevisiiphilus, assembly GCF_004341685.1. Taxonomy (GTDB): domain Bacteria; phylum Bacillota; class Negativicutes; order Selenomonadales; family Selenomonadaceae; genus Pectinatus; species Pectinatus cerevisiiphilus. The sequence goes on along the minus strand of NZ_SMAA01000004.1, from coordinate 4,009 downwards.
ATTGCAACCTTCAAAAAATTATATGCATCATGGCGATCTAATGGATGATAATCGCCAGCAAATAAATCTTCCTTTAATTTTTGGACAACAGTATGATTAATGCCATCAATATTACTTAATAACGTGGTATATAGCTCTGATTCGATATTGGTATCACAAATTGAGAGAGTATTTGTATCCGGATCAAATTTCATTTTTACTTTTTTTAATAAGATTGGATGGTTTACTATTCTTTTCTTTCCATCCATGAGGATACCATTACCTATCATTAATTCGATAGTTTCTGCGTCTCGTTCTAGATCAACATATAATTGGTATAAATCTACAAAAAAACGTCGAATCAGATGAATTTGCTGTTGCTTGGCAGCCCAAATATTGCGTTGTTTCAACCATTTGGTATAAAGCTTTGTCCTCAGTGCGCTGTCCCCAAAGTTTTCATAATAGCCCGATTCACTTTTATTATTATTGGGGAAAAATTTCTTTTTTTTGAGGGTTACAGAATTAAAAAAATTATTCCATCCATTTTCTAACCATTCTTTAAATATTTCATTTGGAATTGGGCAGGGCTGAAATGCAGGTTTATGGACAGACAGGATACTGTTGTCTTTTATCGCGCTCGTTTGACCGTCATTTTCAAAATGATCTCTATATTTTAATAGAATATTTTGTTCATCCTGTGGGATCATATCTAAAAAACGATACCAGTTTTGTTCATGAATATTCTTTACTATATTTGTTTTCAATGAACTTATCGAGCGAATAAACTGAAATAAGTCAAGTACTTTTCCTTTTTGCTGCTCATTCATAAGATAACCACCTGTTTTATTACTTCCAATAATGCTATTCTAAGCTGTGCTGGATATATTTCATAATAGCATAATCGTAAAATATCACTTATAAATTCTGAACAATATGATATTTTTTTATTATAACATAGTAAATTCTTATAATCTACGAGTCTTCATACTTTATGATTGTGCTGAATGCAAGGGATGGTTCATTTATTCGCAAACATTATTCTTGTATGGATGTCTAGCTGAAGGATAACAACAGAAATATTTAAGGCCGCATAGTGATCGTTAATAAATAAAAGTAAAAAATACATCATTATAAATATCGTAGCAAGTAAATTGAATAATAGGTAGTTTAATAAGAACGCATTTAAGTGTAATTTGCTTTTCTTTGAAAAAGAAAACCCACCCGTTAGCGGATGGGAATTTATACATTATTTTAAAATGAGCAGTGCTGCCTTACTTTCCTATTGAGCGACAATTTGCCAGATAATCAGTATCATCCATAGCTGATGATTCTACAGCCCGCTTGATGGCTTCAGACATTACATCGGCTGCTAAGGTTCCAATAGTGTTCAGATCGGCCTTTTGATCACCAACGGAAACAGCATAGATTGTATCACCATCGGCTAATGTACCAACCGGTCTAATACAACGGGCATAAGCATTACGCGTCATAGAAGCTATTTTCGTCAACTGTGTCTTATCAAAAGATGCATTGGTAATGATCGCACCAATTGTCGTATTGGTACGGTCACTTTTGATTTTTGCGCCAGCACGGTACATTTCCTGACTGCTATCAAGAAATGCCTTGCGGTCAGGTGTTTTTAGACCTGCAAGCTTTTGACCGCTTTCTGCATCATAAATATCACCAAGCGCATTGACAGTAACTACAGCCGCTATTTTTATATTGCCCATTTGCACTGCATAGATGCCAAGCCCGGATTTTTCTGATTGTTTCATACCATATAATTTACCCACTGTCGCACCGGTGCCGGCACCGACCGACCCCATACGTGGATTATTGTTATACATAGCATCTTCGCAGGCTGCATACCCCATTTTACTATCTGGCCGGATCTTGTTGCTGCCATATGATAAATCGTAAATATCACTCTGGCAGACGATTGGGACCAGTGCAAAGCCAGTATTAAAACCAATATTGTGTTCTTCTAGATACTGCATTACACCGTTAGCTGCTGCTAAACCATAGGCAGAACCACCAGATAATACCAACGCATTGAGTGGTGTTGGATTAGTTGTTGGTGACAACACGGGTGTCTCCCGTGAAGCTGGGCCGCCACCAGAAATATCTACACCAGCTTGTGCCCCCTGCGGAAAAATCATGGCTGTTACACCGGTCTTAGCTGCATTGTCTTGTGCATTACCAATATGGACTCCCTCAATATCCTGAATCTTGATTTCGTGCAGAGCTTCACTGTGCTCATGTGGAGCTGCCTCAATTGTACCATTCATTAAAAAAGTCAGAAACCCCATTAGTAAAAATCCTGTTAGCAATCGAATAAAATTCACTTAATCATCTCCCCAATGATTTTCTACCGTAATGAACAAATAGTCAAGCCTTGTCATATTTATGATCGTAAGGTTTCATCGTAAATAAGTTTAGTATGTTCATCAAACAGTACCCATAATATATCATCAAATGCTTTTGGATTAGCCTGCAAGAATTTCCTGACTGTATATACTGCTATTTTTGCCGCGGCTTGAACTGGATAGGAGTATACACCAGTAGAGATAGATGAAAATGCTACATTACGAATATTGTGATTTAGAGCTAACTGTAATGAATTACGGTAGCAGTCTGCCAGCAGTTCTGCCTCACTGTGTTTTCCACCATGCCAAACTGGACCTACTGTGTGGATTACATAGTCGCATGGCAGCTTATACGCCTTAGTGAGCTTTGCTTCTCCAGTTTTGCAGCCATTGAGTGTCCGGCACTCTGCCAGTAATTCCGGTCCAGCAGCTTTATGGATAGCTCCATCTACTCCACCACCACCTAGTAGACTGTTATTAGCTGCATTAACAATGGTATCGGCATAATGTCTGGCCGTAATATCGCCAAGTTCTGTTCGCAAAATTGTATTTGTCATGATTTTCACCTATCCTTTGTTTTATTGTTTAGTTCTATTTGATATAGTTTAAATTTAATATTTAACTTAGAGAGTTTTGTCTAAAATACTAAGTAATTGCTCTCTTACGACGGCAATGCAACCATATGTAACGCCAAGCTTTCCCAAACTTGAACAGTAGATGTTTAAAGATTCCCAATAGCGTTTTGGCAACATTTGAGAGACAATGGTATTTATTTTTTCCAACATTAGTGAAGCTTCTATTATCAAACCGAGATTACCGCCAATACATATACAACTTGGATTGAATATGTTAACGATATTGACTACAACAATTGCTAAATACTGTACTATTTCATAAAGGGACTCTATGACTATAGGTTCTTATTTTTTGACTCTTTTTAAAATTTCTTCGATGTATTTATGCTGCTGAGATTGTCCTGGATATAGTTTCTTAAATAGCGCACGAATGGATGCGTATTCTTCCAAACATCCCTTGTTTCCACATATACATTGTCGCCCATTTACATCAATAATGGAATGTCCAATTCTTCCAGCAAAGCCATGTTGCCCAGAAATCAAGTTACCATTTGAATACATGCTGGCACTGATCCCCCAGGTTCCAGAAATATATACAAGTTGTTCAAAAGGATTGGCCTTTCCAAAATGAATTTTCCCCATAGTAGCTGCCTGTACAGTAGATTGAATAAAAAATGGAATGTCTAATTTGCATTTCTCTAGTTCTTGCAGAATAGGAAATTGATTCCATTTTTGCATATTGGGTATGTTTTCTATTATGCCAGTTTTATGATTATAATTTGGAAAAGCAAATCCTATCCCTATTATTCCTAATTTGTAAGATTTATATTGTGCTTTCAATGTGGTTAAAGTTTTAATAAATTGTTGTATAAAGGATTTTGGAACTATTTCTATGTCGGAAAGAATAATATTTTTTAGTAGGGTTCCTGATAGATTAGTAACGATAATTCTTATAAAGGGAATGATCATTTCAATACCAATCAATACTCCAGAACGCTCAATGTCAAGGTAGTTGTCAGTAATTCTTCAAATTTTATATGTGCATCTACTGACTATGCTCCAGATTCGACTGTATGTTCGAAGTGGGCA
>NZ_SMAA01000003.1 GCF_004341685.1 Pectinatus cerevisiiphilus | reverse complement strand
TATACTGCATGGGTGTCGAGCTCCTTTCTGTGATACTTCTCTATAGTAACACAAAAGCTTTCATCTATCACTGACAACTATGCTAACACACAGGGTTAAGAAGCTAATAATACTTGATTAATTTACTTATTAGACAAAATTTAAAATAATATATTAAACGAAAAATGATTGGGCGGGTTAAAAATATGCGTTTTGAGTATATTGACGGGAAAAATGGGCATTTATCTGGTTATACCACGCTTTAGATCATTTTTTTAATAATTTAGTTAAAGGCGAAAAAAACAGAGAGCAATATATTCCATATAACTCCCTTGATGATATTCATTACGTAATCGTTGTATATGATAATGGATGCACAGAAGTAAAAAGAGTATTTATCCGAGAAAAATACAATGGAAAAGGAATCTCCCAAAAATTTATGGAAATGTTGGAAGTTTTGGCAAGAAATTAAGGCATTACAAAAGCAGTAGGAATATTATCCTGCTGTTTTTTTAATTAACAATAAACATCCATCTATTAAGAATCTCTTAAAGTTCTTGACACTAAAACAAATTCTTTCAGAAAGTTAATTGTAAAATGAATTTGAACGGATAAAAAATTCATAGTGATCTCGTGTTGTGATTTAAATGTTGAATAAGAAATTATTTGGGGTAATCATTGTAGATAGATTACAATAGTCATAACACGACATTACGTATTTAGTCAACACTGGACAAATTATCTATAAAAGGAAGCACCGAAGACCTTTTAATATGTTGTGGACAAGTCTTATTCAACCTTTTTATTTTGGGGTGAAGAAAAAGTAAAACAGTATAAATGGTCAATTGATACTGCTTTGGATTTTGCTAGATGTAAGAATATATTTGTACATAATGAAATGGTTTGCACTAAGATTCTATATAACTATATTCATCAGTAAATTATAAAACTCTTCAAAAGTATTTTTAAAAGAAATTAGACAGTTAGTGAATTTACAGACTGTTCAAATTATCATTATAATAAAATGATAATTTGAAAAACACATTTTTTTTTGAATTTATGGAATTATATTGAGTTTTACTTAAAGGAGAGATTTGCTATGATTTATTCAGACGGAGGCAAAAACATGAAACTGGTAAGACGACAAGTTAACCTTATAAAATGTATAATTGAAAATCCTAAAGTTGGTATAAAGGAACTTGGGAAAACTATGAATGTTTCAATGCAGACCGTTAAATCTGATTTGCAAAACATAAAAGGTTTTATGAAAGACCATGATGTAACCATAGAAATTTTACCAGGAAACCAGCTATGTATATACGGTATAGAAAATATGCCCTATGTATTAAAAATTTCAGAGTTAATGCTAGAATTTTCGCTGGAAAAACAAATTATTTTAATGATGCTTTTTAATGATAGTTTTGTTGTTCTGCAGGATATGGCTGATACTTTGTATGTCAGTAAATCGCTTATCGAAAAAATTATGGCATCCTTATTGAAAAAATATCCTGAAGAATTACAGTCAACTCGGCATCACGGCATTCGTAGCATAGCATCGCAAATAGAAAAACGAAGTCGCTTTGTGGAAGTGATGGAGCCATATGTCCAAGGCATTAATTTCACTAAAGAACTTAAACAGTTTCATGTAAGACATTTTCCTATTTTGCAATATATTATTCCTGAATACATTATAAAAGGAATGAAAGCTCTTCATTACCTTCAAAGCATCTCAGCTTTTATCTTCACAGATGAGGCAATATGCCAATTTTTTCTGCAAATCATCTACATTCAATTTTGTCAGCGCAGTAAAAAAACAGTATATATAGAAACTGCTTTTTTCGACATAATACATGGCATGCAGGGAGAAAAGGAATATCTAGCTGTGGCCAAAACAATTTGCTCTATACTGCAAATTTATGACACCAATGAACAAAATTATTTGTGTTATCTATTTATGACATTGCGTAAACAAAAAATATCAGACAGCACAAAATTTGTACGCGAAATGAGAGATGTAGTCGGTGAAATATTTCGAAAAATCTTTGAGCGTATGTCAATAGATTTCAACGCAGATCAGGAATTGATGAAAGGTCTTTCCGTGCATATTTATACTACAGTTTTGCGCAGAGATCTGCTGAAAAAATTCTCTCTAGATTACAGTTGGCATGACATAAAGCATCAATATCCCTTAGGATTTGAGATGGCTGCTGTTACTGCTGAAGTCATTTCGTCTAGGTTCATGTACAAACCATCCAATGATGAAATGACCTATCTGACACTACATTTTCAAGCAGCAATCGAACGAATGAAAAATGGTGAAAAGAAACTCCGAATTCTTGTTGTCTGCCACTATGGTATGGCAGCAGCAAGCTTAATTGCCGCAAAAATAGAAAGAATTTTTCACATGGTGGAGATTGCGGATACCATATCCATGCAGCATTTTTTTCAAATGAAAAGCTTCGATGCAGATCTTGTTTTAAGCACAGAAAACATTGAAGCAAAAACAATCCCTGTAATTTATATAACACCTTTACTCACGCAAAATGAGCTTAAGCAAATCAGATATTTTATAGAAATGCACTGTATCAATAATCTATTAGCACTTTCTATTATGCATGCGGCAGTCATAGATGTAAAAGACATCAGATCTAGGAATGAGGCAATAAAAATAGCGGCTACTTCACTGTATAAAGACAAATTAGTTACCGAAAATTATTTGGAAAGTGTTATTGAACGAGAGAATATTTCCTCAACCGATATAGAACTGATTGCAATACCGCATGGAAACCCGGATTTTGTCAGAGAATCAAAACTGGTAATTCTTCGTCTACAGGAGCCAGTTCATTGGGAAATATCTGATGTGAGTTATGTTTTTATGTTTGCCGTTTCCAAAGAACAATTCATGGCAAATTTTGCTTTATTTTCGACATTTTACAAAAAAATGGTCCGTTCGAATATAAGAACTGAAATTAAGAAATTCGGCAGAGAAGACACCAAAAAATTCAAAAAAAGTTTAGCTCATTTGCTGAGTCTATGAGTCTATAACATAGGAGATGTGGAAAATGATCAGCCGAAAACTGATTTTTATTAGACAATCATTTCAAAACCGTCTTGCCGTCATCGATTTTATTGCGGCAATGGCTGACAAAGCCGGCATGCTGCACGATCAGCAAAAATTCATCGCAACAGTATTAGATCGTGAAGCGGACATTTCGACTTCTATCGGATACGGTATCGCCATTCCGCACGGAAAAACAGATGCGGTAAAAGAAGCATTTATTGCTTATGTGAACGTAAAGGAAGCTTTTGAATGGGATAATATAACAAAAGACCGTGTAAAAGCTATATTTCTTATCGGTGTACCAGAAAAACACACAAATAAGTTGCACCTGAAGGCCATTTCTGAGATCAGCAAAAAATTAATCAATAACAGTTTTCGAGAAGAGCTGTTCAGATGCCAAACAGAAAAGGAAGCATTTAAACTTTTGAATTCAATCAATAAAAAACTTTAATATTAATAAAAAGGAAGGAAATGATTCATATGAAAATTGTAGGAGTTACGGCTTGTATTACTGGTGTAGCCCACACATATATGGCACAGGAGGCAATTGAGCAGGAGTGTAAAAGAAGAGGCTATGAGGTAAAGGTGGAAACACAGGGTGGCATGGGAATAGACAATGAATTGAGTGAAGAAGAAATTACAGAAGCTGACGTTGTAATCATGGCTGTAGCCATCGGTATTGAAGGAGAAGAACGTTTTGAAGAAAAGGATGATGCAGGCAAAATCCTGACTTTAAATCCCGCAGAAGTTATCCGCAATCCTGCGGCGGTCATCGATAAGGCTGTCAGCCTAGTAAAATAAACTGCTGTATATAAGGAGGATAAGACGATGTCAGATACAATGAAAGGCTTTATTAGTGATTTAACCAAGGCTTTCAGCACAGGCGTTTCTTATATGATGCCGACAGTCGTCGTCGGAGGCATATGTCTGGCTTTATCATTGGCCGGCGGTGATGCCACTGCTGGTAAGGGGATGGTTGTTACCAATCCTTTTCTTCAAAATCTCGGGATAATAGGCAGCGCAGGTTTTTCAATGATGATTCCGGTTCTGTCAGGCTACATTGCCTATTCCCTTGCAGGAAAACCAGGTATTACCCCCGGAATGATTACTGGCTTCATAGCTAATACGCCGATCGGTGAAAATCATGTTCAGACAGGTTTTCTTGGTGCAATGCTGATGGGGATACTGTGCGGATTTTTAGCAAGATGGGTAAAAAAATGGAAAGTCGGCGATACCGTAAAAACCATTATGCCTATATTAATAATTCCCATTGTTACTACAGTTATTATTTCCATGGTATATATATACATTCTGGTAGGTCCGATAGGAATAGCAATGAGTTGGTTGATAACCATACTGTCTGGTATGCAGGGCGGTAGCGCTTTAGTACTCGGCCTAATTCTTGGAGCAATGGCAGCATTTGACATGGGCGGCCCTGTCAATAAAACTGCAACAGCTTTTACACTGGCACTCATGGCAGAGGGAATATATGGTCCCAATGGGGCTTATCGTATAGCGGTTGCAGTTCCACCGCTTGGTATTGCACTGTCAACCTTTATTTCACGGCGTAAGTGGGGTGCAGATGATCGTCGTATGGGATCGTCTGCAGCTTTTATGGGACTTATCGGTATTACTGAAGGAGCTATTCCGTTCGCCGTAAAAAGTCTGAAAACTGTGGTACCATCTATTATGATTGGTAGCGCGGTCGGTGCAGGGCTAGGAATGATTCACGGCGTGGAATGCATGGTGCCTCACGGTGGGCTTATCGTTATTGCTGCAGTTAATAAAGCACCGCTGTGGTATGCAGTAGATATGGCTGTCGGTGTGATAGTAACAGCCATTTGTCTGCACTTATTGCGTCCAAATATTGAAAAGGAACAATAAAATAATTCAAATAATACTTTGAAGGAGTTCTTGGTAATGGATAAAATTACATTAAATGAAGTTGTACAGAAAATGCTGGCTTTTAATGGAAACAATAAGGCAAGTATGCTAGGGATCGGACCAATGTCCATAAACTTGATAAAAGCATCCATGATACTTGCAAAAGAAAAAGATTTTCCGTTGATGTTTATTGCGAGTCGCAATCAGGTCGATGCAGATGAATTGGGTGGTGGGTACGTATGTAATTGGAATCAGGAACGTTTTGCTGACGCGATCAAAAAGGTCGCTAAAGAAATAAATTACGACGGTCTTTACTTCCTTTGCCGTGACCACGGTGGTCCTTGGCAGCGTGATAATGAGCGCAATGCCCATCTGCCAGAAAAAGAAGCAATGGCCCTTGGTAAAAAATCCTATCTTATTGATTTAATTAGCAAATTTAATTTGCTGCATATAGATCCTACTAAGGATCCCTATACTATTGGTAAGGTCATTAACATGGATGTCAACATTAACCGCACAGTAGAACTTATAGAATATGCCGAAAAAGAACGTATCGTACGCGGTTTGCCCGCTATCAGCTATGAAGTAGGCACAGAAGAAACAAACGGTGGTTTAACTTCCAGTGAAAATTATGAAAAATTTATAAAAAAGCTTATTGCCCGCCTTGATGAAAAGAAACTACCACATCCTGCATTCATCGTTGGCAATACGGGTACGCTTACACGTCTTACAAAAAATGTAGGTCACGTAGACTCTGCTTCATGTAAAGAACTATCGGCAATTGCTAAAAAATATGGTGTAGGTCTTAAGGAGCATAACGGGGATTATCTTGACGATGCTGTTCTGCTGGAACATCCTGCACTTGGTGTAACGGCAATGAATGTCGCTCCCGAATTTGGTACAGTGGAAACACAGGCTTATCTTAAACTCACTGAGGTTGAAAAACGTCTAGCAGCGCAGAGAATCTTAAAAAAACCATCAAAACTAGGTCAGGTACTGCGGCAGGAAGCTGTAAAAAGCGGCCGTTGGAAAAAATGGATGGTCAACGGCAAGGACACACTGTCTCCGGAAGAAATCTTCAGAGATAAAAAACTCACATTGCTTATCACTGAAATAAGTGGTCATTACACCTTCAATAATGACCGTGTCAAACAGGAGACAACCATCCTATATGAAAATTTGGCAACAAGCGGTATTGACGGTGAAAAATATGTAATTTATAAAATTAAAAATTCTATTGACCGATATGTTGAATGTTTCAATCTTAAAGGTCTTACCACAAAATTGAAAAAAAGATAATAAGAGAGCAAATATTATCCATTTAATATTCGTTTATTTCTATCAGAAAAGGAGAAATCTATCGTGAATGTCATTTTTGATATGGACGATACTCTCTATGATCTAATGCAACCATTTCAAAATGTGCATAAAGAGCTGTATATCGACAAAACAAATATCGACTGCAATGAACTATTTATAAAATCGAGAATATATTCGGATAAAATACTTGAACTGGAGAAAAAAGGATTTATTTCCTCAAAAGATTGCTTCTACCTGCGCATCAAAAAAACATACCATGACGCTGGAATAACAATATCAAAAAAAGATGCTGAACTTTTTGAAGTAAAATACCGTTATCATCAAGCCCGTATATCACTTCCTGATATTATAGTGAAGATACTGAATCTTTGTAGAAAGAACCATATCCTTATAGCGATACTCTCAAATGGTAGGCGACAGGTTCAGTACAGAAAAATCTTGGCTTTGGGACTGAATCGGTGGTTTAGTGATGACAAGATTTTTATCTCTGAGGATACAGGATATCTAAAACCTGACATTAATGCTTTCAAATACATCGAAAAACAATTAAATATAATTTCTGCAGAAACATGGTATATAGGAGACACCTATGAAACAGACATCATAGGTGCCTATAATGCCGGATGGAAGACAGTATGGTTCAATCACAGACAACGTCTGTGTCCCGAGCCGACCAGCCTTGCTGATAAGGAAGTTAAAAGCAGTGCTGACTTGCTGTCAGCAGTAGAAAAACTGATATAAATAATTTTTCTTTCAGATAGAGTAAAAAATAATGTTGGAGTAAGCTTGAATTTTTGCTTACCCCAACATTTAGTATAGAACCAATTTTTGCTTACCCCAACATTTAGTATAGAACCACAAAAGGACTGCACATAAGTGATAATTCACTTACGCGCAGTCCTTTTTCAAATTGCTAATTAAGCTTTAGTATTATCAGCATCAGCTTTTTCATCAAGTGGTTTTACTTGAATATTACGGTAGCGGCTCATTCCTGTACCAGCAGGTATAAGTTTACCGATAATAACATTTTCCTTGAGGCCAATCAAAGGATCAACTTTTCCCTTGATTGCAGCATCTGTAAGCACACGAGTTGTTTCCTGGAATGATGCTGCCGAAAGGAATGAATCTGTAGCCAGAGAAGCTTTTGTAATCCCCAGCAATATTGGACGTGCTACTGCCGGTATGCCATTATGCGCAATCGTCTTAGCATTGGCAGCTTCAAAGGTATTTATATCGACATATTCACCAGGTAAGAAACCAGTATCGCCAGAATCCTCGATCTTCACTTTATGGAGCATTTGGCGTACCATGACTTCAATATGTTTATCGTTTATTTCAACACCCTGGGATTTATAAACTTTTTGAACTTCATACACAAGATATCTTTGCGTTTCTTTTAAGCCGCACACGCGTAAAATATCATGTGGATTAATAGAGCCTTCTGTAAGTTTGTCACCTGGGTTGACAGTCATTTTATCATGTACAACTAGTCTAGCACCATAAGGAATCTGATATTCACGCGGATCTCCTTCTTTAGGTGTTATGACGACTATGCGCATCCCTTTGTCTTCAGTGATAGAAACATCACCTTCAATTTCAGCGATAATGGCATGATGTTTCGGTTTACGTGCTTCAAACAATTCTTCAACACGCGGCAACCCTTGTGTGATATCTTCCCCTGCGACACCGCCGGTATGGAACGTACGCATTGTAAGCTGTGTGCCTGGTTCGCCGATAGACTGGGCAGCAATGATACCAACTGCTTCGCCAATATCAACCTGTGTAGCGTTGGCCAAATCGCGCCCATAGCATTTTATACATACACCAAACTGTGATTTACAGGTCAGAACACTTCTTATTGTAACTTTTTCACGAACAGCACATATCTTATCAGCTAATGCACTTGTTATACTATCATTTAAGGATGCAACTTTTTCACCGGTCGCTGGATCAACTATGTCTTCCGCCAATACACGTCCAACAATACGTTCTTTAAGTGATTCAATAACGCCATTGCCTTCTTTGATTGCTTCAACTTCAATACCGCGAACAGCATTGTTGCGTACCTTTACTTCTTTTGCATCACTGTGCAGAATTGCTTCTATGTTCTTTTCCGTTAATGGTGTGTCTGCATGGACAAGTACAGTACCATCACTTGTACGAACATCTTCTGTAATATTTTTACCGAGCATTTCATGCATCATAGCCTTTTTGATAGCAGCGCGTACATTTTCTTCTGGTGCCCCAAGTGAAATTGTTTCAGTTGCGACAGCACTACCCGCACATATATCGGCATTGGAAGATCCCTTTAATATTATCTGGGAAACACCATGTTCGCCAATATGTTTAAGTAATTCATCATCAAGTACTGTGTCTGCGCCTACAACTAGTTCAGCAGTCTTAGGATCTGTTACATCCTGTGCCAAGATACGATCTACTAATGTCGGTGCCAACATAGAAATTGCATTGGAAGAAGAAGTAGCAAGCTTAGCGCGTTCACGCACCAGATTAATGCCTACAACATCGCAATCTTCTTCACGGACAATAACATCCTGGGCAACATCAACCAGACGACGTGTAAGGTAACCAGAATCGGCTGTACGAAGAGCTGTATCAGCTAATCCTTTACGGGCACCATGTGACGAAATAAAGTAGTCGGATACGGTAAGCCCTTCACGGAAGTTAGCCTTGATAGGCAATTCGATGATATTACCAGACGGATCAGCCATGAGTCCACGCATACCTGCTAATTGACGCATCTGCTGTTTATTACCACGTGCACCAGAGTCAGCCATCATGAAGATTGGATTAAACGGATCCATGTTATTCATCATAGCGTCCGTTACATCTTCGGTAGCTTTCGTCCAGAGATCACATATCTTTTTATGGCGTTCTTCTTCGGTTATAAGACCACGATGGAACTGACGTTCAACCTTAGTTACTACAGTTTCAGTCGCTGTAATTATTTGCTTTTTTTCTGGTGGAACAATAATATCGGAAATAGCAACCGTCATACCTGCGATACAAGCGTAATGATAGCCTAAATTTTTTACACCATCTATTACAACTGAGGTCTGACTGCCACCTAATTTATCATAGCATTTAGCAACTAATTTACCGAGTTCCTTTTTATCCATGCGGATACCAAGGCACCATTCATCAGTCTTTTTATCTTTGTAAAAATAGCGAATTTTTTCTGGCAGTATTTCGTTGAAGATCATGCGTCCCAATGAAGTCCGCACCATGCCGTAATTCTTAATACGTACTTTGATTTCAGCTTGAAGGGCAAGTGCTTTATGTTGATAAGCTAAAATAGCTTCATTAATACCAGTAAATATTTTACCTTCACCTAATGCACCAGGACGAAGGATAGTAAGGTAATAAGACCCAAGTACCATATCCTGTGTAGGCACAATTATAGGCCGTCCATCTTTTGGTGCTAAAATATGGTTTGCAGCCAGCATCAAAATACGAGCTTCGGCTTGTGCTTCAGCAGAAAGTGGTAAATGGATAGCCATCTGGTCACCATCAAAATCTGCATTATAAGCAGTACAAGCCAACGGATGTAATTTTAATGCACGTCCTTCTGTCAGTACAGGTTCAAATGCCTGAATGCCAAGACGATGCAGCGTAGGTGCACGGTTCAATAATACTGGATGTTCCTTTATTACTTCTTCCAGTACGTCCCACACTTCTGGACGAACACGTTCAACCATTCGTTTAGCTGATTTTATATTATGCGCGATACCTGCATTAACAAGTTTCTTCATAACAAACGGCTTAAATAATTCCAATGCCATTTCTTTTGGTAAACCGCATTGGTGGAGCTTCAATTCAGGGCCAACGACAATAACCGAACGTCCTGAATAATCGACACGTTTGCCTAACAAATTCTGGCGGAAACGTCCCTGCTTACCTTTGAGCATATCACTCAAGGATTTCAGCGGACGATTACCAGGTCCTGTTACAGGACGACCACGACGCCCATTATCAATCAAAGCATCGACAGCTTCCTGTAGCATTCTTTTTTCATTGCGTACAATAATGTCTGGTGCTCCTAAATCAAGCAGCCTTTTTAAGCGGTTATTACGGTTTATAACACGGCGGTAAAGGTCGTTAAGATCAGAAGTGGCAAAACGGCCACCATCTAATTGTACCATTGGACGCAGTTCAGGTGGAATTACCGGAACTACATCCATAATCATCCAGGATGGTTTGTTGCCAGATTTACGAAAAGCTTCAACAACTTCTAAACGACGTATAGCACGAATTTTTCTTTGGCCGCTGGAAGAGTTTAATTCAGCACGTAAATCCACGCTCATCTTGTCTAAGTCTAGTTCTTCCAATAGTTGTTTTACTGCTTCTGCACCCATGCCAACTTTAAAATTACTACCGTATTTAGAACTGTATTCACGATACTCGTTTTCTGTTAGGAGCTGCTTTTTCATAAGCGGAGTGTCACCGGCATCAAGAACTATATATGAAGCAAAATATAATACTTTTTCCAATGACCGGGGTGATACATCAAGAATAAGCCCCATACGGCTTGGGATTCCTTTAAAATACCATATATGTGATACCGGAGCGGCAAGTTCGATATGGCCCATCCGTTCGCGGCGAACTTTTGCCCGTGTAACTTCAACACCACAACGATCACATATAACGCCCTTATAACGGATACGCTTATATTTACCACAATGACATTCCCAGTCACGTGTAGGTCCAAATATTCTTTCACAGAATAGACCATCCCGTTCCGGCTTTAACGTACGGTAATTTATAGTTTCCGGTTTCTTTACTTCACCATAAGACCATTCTCTGATTTTATCCGGTGATGCAATCCCTATGCGCATGGAATCAAAATTATTGACATCCAACAAAGGGTAGTCACTCCCCTCTATTCATTATAATCATCATTAGTATCCATATCATCATTTGACGAGCTGTTTTGATTATTAGCTTCTGGATCTTCTTCGTTTGTCATATTACCCAGTTCTGCAATAATATCGTCATCGTCTACTGCGTCGTCATCAGTTTTTGGACTGTCAGCAGCAACGGCAGGCTTATTATCATGTTCCTTTGCCGGCGGCGGGTTCGGTATACCTGCATTTTCATTAGGTGCATCAACAATATCATCATCCGTATCATGAATCATGATTTCCTGAGCATCTTCAGAAAGGATTTTTATATCAAGACCGATACTCTGCAATTCCTTTATAAGAACCTTAAATGATTCCGGTACCCCAGGTTCAGGAATATTTTCGCCTTTGACAATAGATTCATATGTTTTAACACGACCGACAACATCATCTGATTTTACAGTCAGTATTTCCTGCAATGTATATGCTGCTCCATATGCTTCGAGAGCCCACACTTCCATTTCACCAAAGCGCTGTCCACCAAACTGTGCTTTACCACCGAGTGGCTGCTGTGTAACAAGGGAATACGGTCCTGTAGAACGCGCATGAATCTTATCATCAACAAGATGATGCAGTTTAAGCATATATACACAACCGACAGTTACTGGATTTTCAAACGGTTCACCGGTACGACCATCATAAAGAATCGTTTTACCATCATCGGAAAAACCAGACGCGTGCAGTGTTTCAAATACTTCATTTTCTTTTGCCCCATCAAAAACAGGCGTAGCTATATGCAAGCCTGCAGCATCAGGTTTAGGCATACCATAAGCATCAAAATCATAACCGATATCTCTCAAACGTTTTTCAACAGTGATATCACCGGCTTTAATCTGCATA
The DNA here is from genome assembly GCF_004341685.1 of Pectinatus cerevisiiphilus. Lineage (GTDB taxonomy): Bacteria > Bacillota > Negativicutes > Selenomonadales > Selenomonadaceae > Pectinatus > Pectinatus cerevisiiphilus. The sequence goes on along the minus strand of NZ_SMAA01000003.1, from coordinate 210,120 downwards.
CCGAGTTCACGTACAGCCATTCCCAGATGAGTTTCCAAAACCTGCCCGATATTCATACGGGAAGGAACACCAAGAGGATTTAAAACGATATTGACTGGTGTACCATCTGGCAAGAAAGGCATATCTTCTTCACGCATAACACGTGATACAACCCCTTTATTACCATGACGGCCTGCCATCTTATCGCCGACTGCGATCTTGCGTTTCTGTGCTATATATACTCGTACAAGTTGATTTACCCCTGGAGGTAATTCATCATTGTTTTCTCTGCTGAAAATTTTTACATCGACGATTTTACCAGCTTCGCCATGCGGTACACGCAGAGAAGTATCTCTTACTTCACGTGCCTTTTCACCAAAGATGGCCCGTAACAATCTTTCTTCTGCTGTAAGCTCCGTTTCTCCCTTAGGAGTAACTTTGCCGACGAGAATATCGCCTGGACGAACTTCCGCACCAATCCGGATAATACCTTTTTCGTCAAGGTCTTTCAATGCTTCTTCCGCAACATTTGGCATATCACGGGTTATTTCTTCTGCCCCAAGCTTTGTATCACGGGCATCACATTCATATTCTTCTATATGGATAGATGTGTAAATATCTTCTTTTACAAGCTTTTCACTGAGTAAGACAGCATCTTCATAGTTATAACCTTCCCATGGCATAAATGCCACTATTATGTTATAACCGAGTGCAAGCTCACCATGGTCAGTTGCAGGACCGTCTGCAATAGGCTGTCCTTTATAAACGCTATCGCCCTTATAAACAATAGGTACCTGGTTAATACAAGTCCCTTGGTTAGAGCGTAAATATTTTTGTAATTTATATCTGTCGCATTCCCCGTTTTCCTTGCGGACAACGATTTGGTCTGCCGTAACCTTAGCAATGGTACCAGCATTTCTAGCCAGAATCATTACTCCGGAGTCACAAGCTGCCTTATATTCCATTCCTGTGCCGACCAAAGGTGCCTGCGTACGTAGTAAAGGCACAGCCTGGCGCTGCATATTCGCACCCATCAGGGCACGGTTAGCATCATCATTTTCTAGGAAAGGAATCATTGCCGTTGCTATGGAAACTACCTGTTTAGGGGAAACGTCCATATAATCTACAGAATCAGCTGGCATAAGATTTGTTTCTTCATGAAAACGCGCCGTAACACGACTCGCTACGAACCAGTCATTTTCATCCAGCTTTTCATTAGCCTGCGCAATTACAATATCTTCTTCTTCATCAGCTGTAAGATAATATACTTCGTTTGTGACTTTTTTATGAGCCTTATCGACTTTGCGGTAAGGTGTTTCCATAAAGCCAAAACGGTTTACACGCGCATACGTAGACAATGAACCGATAAGTCCGATGTTAGGACCTTCAGGCGTTTCGATAGGACACATGCGTCCGTAATGGGAATTGTGAACATCACGCACTTCAAACCCAGCACGTTCACGGGACAAACCGCCAGGGCCAAGTGCACTCAAACGGCGTTTATGCGTCAATTCACTAAGTGGATTATGCTGATCCATAAACTGGGATAACTGACTTGAACCAAAGAATTCTTTTATCGCAGCTACTACAGGACGTATATTAATAAGTGCCTGCGGTGTAATAACTTCGTTATCCTGGATAGTCATTCTTTCTCTTACAACACGTTCCATTCTTGATAAGCCGATGCGGAATTGATTCTGCAAAAGTTCACCAACAGAACGAACACGACGATTTCCCAGATGATCGATATCATCTGTATTGCCCACGCCATCCATAAGATTCAGCAGATAATTGATAGAAGCCATTATATCTTCAATCGTAATAGTCCTATGATGGTATTCAAGCGTCGGTGAACAAATCATTTTCATTGGCTTGTCTGTTTTACCTTTGACATAAAAGGTAATCATTTCACCATCGCCGAAAATGTTTTTTTCCTGTTCTACTGTTATAGGGTCAAGCATGACCATATCAACAATAGTATTTGCTGGCACAACTATTTCACCAGTAGTATGGTCAACAAGTGGTTCTATTAATTCATGGCCGACGAGCCGTCTCTTCCAGCCAAGTTTTTTGGTTATTTTATAACGACCGACCGTAGCTAAATCATATCTTTTGGGATCAAAGAAAAGTCCATCTAAAAGAGCCTGAGAATTTTCAATTGTAGGCGGTTCTCCTGGACGAAGCCTTTTATATATTTCAACAAGCGCTTCTTCTTTGGAAACTGCACTATCGCGTTCCATGGTATTGACAATACGGGGATCATTATCGAAAAGTTCTGCAATAGCTTGATTAGAGCTAATACCGAGTGCTCTTATGAGAATAGTTACCGGCAATTTACGGGTACGGTCTATTCTAACAGAAACAACATCATTAGCATCGTTTTCTAATTCGATCCATGCGCCACGGTTTGGGATAAGCGTAGAACTATACAATTGTTTGCCGGTAGGGTCAGTAGTAACTCCATAATACGCACCTGGAGAACGTACCAGCTGACTTACTATGACACGCTCAGCCCCATTTATAATAAATGTACCAGTTTCCGTCATCAACGGAAAATCGCCCATGAATACTTCCTGTTCTTTTATTTCACCAGTTTCATTATTAATTAGACGCACATTAACACGCAGCGGTGCAGCATAGGTCGTATCACGTTCTTTGCATTCATCAATAGAATATTTAGGATCACCTAAAGAAAAGTTTTCAAACGATAATACAAGATTTCCTGTAAAATCTTGTATTGGAGATATGTCATGAAAAATTTCTTTAAGCCCATCTTTCATAAACCATTCATATGAATTTCTCTGGATATCCAGCAAATGTGGCATATCCATAACTTCTTTTATTTTGGCGTAGCTATACCTTGTTCTTTTTCCCACCGGAACAGGTTTAAACAAAATTTTCACCCCTCAGCACATTTAAACAAATAATAAGCAATGAACGAACATTAAAAAGGCAAGGCCGTTATTATTTTTCACACCTTGCTCTCTTAATTTCATAATATTTCATTGTACACCCCGCCTGATATATTTTATCTGTAAGAAGGATCTTCCTTTTACAGATAATTAGCCATTCTGTAATAAACAATTATAGCACAGTACTTATTTGCAGTCAAGCAAATATAAATTATTGACGTAACAATGGGAAAAAATCAAAATCAGCCTTTATAATATGGCCTATAATCGCATTGCCCACGATATATTCTATCGCCGCCTGCATTGATTTCTCGGTAGATTTGGTAGAATCGACAGCATCTTTTTCCTTTATTGCCATCACAATAATTTCTCTATGCAGCGCTCTATATTCTTCGTATTTTTCGTAACCGACTGCCTTCATAATATTTTCTTCCCGTTTAAAATGCGCATTTATTGCCAAAATAACGTGTTTAAGAAAAACCTTATTCAGGCTATGTCCAGACGAAAAATACCGCTTTATAAGTTCATTGGCAAAATCAATTAATACCTTATGGTCATTATCAATAATAGCATTGCCACTTTTGAAAAAAGGGCTCCACTCTATTTGGGTGATTGGTTCTTTGCCAAATAACTGTAAATTTCCATTGCAGATAATCTTATTTCTGCCAACTGATTTTGCAAGATATAACGAATTATCCAAAAGTGTAAAATTCTTTTCTGCATCTACTGCTAAAGAATACTCTATAACGCCAAAGCTGGCTGTTATAGAACGTACGCCCTGTAGTTTATTCTGCTCTACCAGAGTTCTCATATTTTGGGCAACAATGGCAGCTTTATTTATATCAGCGGAATTTAAAAGCACAAGGAATTCTTCACCACCCCAGCGGCACAGAACATCAGATTTGCGCAAATTTTGGCTCAACAGTGCTGCTGTTTCTTTAAGTACATAATCCCCTTTAAGGTGTCCATATTCATCATTTATATTCTTAAAATGGTCAATATCCAGCAAAAGCAAGGAAAAACTTTCTTTTGTGCGAAGCGCTTCAGCCATTTTCCTTTTATACGCATCCATGAAATATGTACGATTATATATATTAGTTAATGTATCCCGTGTCGCTAATTCAAAAAGACGTTCATTATTTTTTTTCAGTTCCTGGTCCAAGCGATGACGATTTATGCACGAATTTATTCTCGACATAAATACTATAAAGTCCAACGGCTTTAACATAAAATCATCCGCACCAACATTTAGGCAATGTGTAATACTTTTTTCATTGTTATAACCGGTAATAATGATAATAATGGTATCATTATTTGTTTCTCTGACATGTCGAACCAAGACTTCACCGTCATAAACAGGCATCACTAAATCTATGAAACAGAGATCAAAATCATTTTTTGCCCGTAGAAATGCTCGTGACTCTTCATAATATTCAACATTTTTTATTTCACGCAAAGAAAAGAATTTTTCTACCACATCAAGGAAAAACGGATTATCATCAACTACCGCTATTTTCATATTCTTTAATGCTTCGATAACCGTCACTTCATCATTTAACGTCTTTAGATAATTATTAAACCGATCGGCATCAAACTCTTTTTTATAAAAATATGCCATTATCCCAAGCCTGAAATAATATTTTTTCGTTTCAAAGTCATCATCTTGAGAAACTACTATAATTTGATTATACGCAATAGAATTATTCTCCCTTATCATTCTAATTATATAAGGAGTATGCATATCTTTATCAATAATTACTAAATAAAATCTTTTATTACTTATTTCATGGCAAACAATTTCCAAAGAATTTGTATGCTTGTACATAAAGCCGTTTGCAGTAACCAGGTTTTGCAGCTTTTTTGAAAAAAGCATATCCCTCCCAATGTATAAGACGTACATTCTATACCTCCAGATTATTCACTCAAATAAAAACCAGCCTGCACTATCTAAACTAATAATGCAGCCTGGCAATCGTGGATTATCTCTGTAGACCCAAGGCTTTGCGTCCTTATTTTTCAATAAGTTTGCCAGTAACAATTTATATTAAATAGTACTAAAGATGACATTTACATAAATATTTCAGATGATAATGACAGACACAACGCAACCGTCTTTATATATCAAGCCGTTGGTAAAGATTTTCAATTATATATCATAGACAAAAAAACAAACAAAACGGGCCTTCCTTGAAAGTAAAAGAAAGCCCATCTTGACTATATAAGACTTGAAAGTCAGCTGGCCATATCATTTCTGAATATGCCATCTGCTCCTCTGATAGCACCATCACCAATAATGACATTTTCTGGTGCATATAATACCATTGTAGTAGATATACGTTTTACTTCACCGTTTAATACATAACAAACACCATTAATAAAATCGCATATGCGCTTCTGCGTTTCTGTATCAACTTTTTCGTAATTTACAATTGCTGCGCGTTTTTGTTTTAACGCATCGGCTACAGATTTAACTTCGTCAAATGCATTAATTTTGAAAACGAAAATTTTTATACCAGCAGCTTTATTTGCATGTACGGATAAATGAGAGCGAACAGATGATATGGAAGACGTCTCAATTCCTGTTTGTGCACTTTCCTGTCTGGCAGACCGACGCTTCTCTCCGCTAACAGGTTCTGCTTTCTCATCTGCTGACATCGAGTCGAAAGGTTCTTCAACTTCTTCTATCGGCATTAAGATATTGGCTATTTTGTTTATTAATTTCAACTAAGTTCACCCCCACTAATCTAAAAACGCACCAAATTTATTTATAGTAAGTTTTATTCTACACATAAGAATAAAATCCTTCTTTATTAAAGAATTTTTTTATTTATTTGGAGCTTTTTCTCATACGACCACGTTGTTGTTTATTAAGTATAACTTTTCTAAGTCGTACACTTTTAGGTGTAACTTCAACTAATTCGTCTTTATTAATGTATTCCAATGCTTGTTCAAGGCTTAATATACGAGGTGGAGTAAGTCTTATAGCTTCATCAGAAGAACTTGAACGCATATTAGATACATTCTTTTTCTTACATGGATTAATATCTATATCAACTTCACGGCTGTTTTCACCAACGATCATACCTTCATAAACCTGCTCATTTGGTGAAACGAACATTGTACCACGATCCTGTAAGGTATAAATCCCATAAGCAGTAGTTTCTCCTCTTTCGAAGGCAACTAATGAGCCGCGGGCACGTCCCGGAATTTCACCTTTAAAAGGTACATAACCATGGAATACATGATTCATAATGCCATTACCCTTGGTATTTGTTAAAAATTCAGACCTAAAACCGATAAGACCACGAGCCGGTATTGTAAATTCCATTCTCAGATAACCAGAAAGCTCTACCATATTGGATAATTCCGCTTTGCGTGTACCTAATGATTCCATTACAGTTCCCATGAATTCCTGCGGAACTTCAATAGAAAGATTTTCCATAGGTTCACATAACTGACCATTTATAGTCTTATAAATTACTTCTGGCTTACCGATCTGAAGTTCAAATCCTTCGCGGCGCATTGTTTCAATCAATATTGACAAATGAAGTTCACCACGGCCGGATACTTTGAATGTATCAGCTGTATCAGTTTCTTCTACCTTCAGACTGACATTCGTTTCTGTTTCTTTAAACAAACGGTCACGTAAATGACGGGATGTGATAAATTCACCTTCCTGTCCGGCAAAAGGACTGGTGTTTACACCAAAAGTCATTGAAAGTGTTGGTTCATCTATATTTATAGCTGGAAGTGCTTCCGGTTGTTCAGCATCAGCGATAGTATGGCCTATGCTTACGTCTCCCAGACCTGTTATAGCAACTATTTCACCAAGGGGGGCTTCCTTTACCAAGACTCTCTTCAAGCCTTGATATACAAAAAGCTGGCCGATTTTTGATTTTCTTTGGCTGTCACCGTCTATTATTACAACATTTTGGCCTTCTCTGGCATGTCCACGGATAATACGGCCAATAGCTACACGGCCCACATATTCATCTGAATCCAATGTAGTTACCATTATTTGTAAAGGTCCATCCGCATCACCTTTTGGTGCAGGAATTTCTTTTACTAGAAGATTCATCAAAGGTTCCAGATTATCGCTTTTATCATCCATAGAAAGCTTAGCGATACCGTCACGCGCAGCTGCATATACTACAGGGAAATCTAATTGGTCATCGTCAGCGCCAAGTTCCATAAACAATTCTAAAACTTCATCATAAACATCATCCACCCGCTGGTCAGGGCGGTCAATTTTATTTATTACAACGATAGGCTTTAATTTCTGTTCCAAAGCTTTTCTTAAAACGTATTTGGTTTGAGGCATAGGGCCTTCAAATGCGTCTACTAAAAGAAGGACACCATCAACCATGTTTAGAACACGTTCTACTTCTCCACCGAAATCAGCATGGCCAGGGGTGTCCACTATGTTTATTTTTATATCATGATACATAATAGAAGTATTCTTTGATAAAATAGTGATACCACGTTCTCTTTCCAAATCATTGGAATCCATAACACGTTCTGCCACTTGTTCATTGGCACGAAACACATGGCTCTGTTTCAACATGGCATCAACCAAGGTCGTCTTGCCATGATCGACATGGGCAATTATAGCAATATTTCTAAGTTTTTCATTCGTACTCATAATTTAAATACATTCCTCCAGGAAATCATTTCAAAGTTAGCTGTATATCTTTATCATGATATTATAAATATCTAATGATGTCAATAATCCAATGGACAGTTCTTTCACCAGACTGTACTTTCTAGCAAAATTTATCTGTAAACTGTTAATTATTTTACTTTACATATTCTACATAAATATATCTCAAATAAATAGTATACAGTGAATATGGAAAAATTTTGACAATTTCCCTCGTTATCATTATACAAAAGCCCTGTACTTGTGGTATAATTTAAAAGGTTGCTCAGATTATAAATTTGGAGGTATCATTAATGGCAAAAGTAACAACTACGGAAATGTTTAAAAAAGCCTACGAAGGCGGCTATGCTATCGGCGCTTTCAATGTAAACAACATGGAAATCATTCAGGGCATTACTGAAGCAGCAAAGGAAGAAAATGCTCCCCTTATTCTTCAGGTATCAGCTGGTGCCCGTAAATATGCTAAACATGTTTATCTTACAAAACTCGTAGAAGCGGCTATCGAAGATACTGATCTGCCTATCGCTTTGCACCTTGACCATGGTGCTGATTTCGATATCTGCAAAGCCTGTATTGATGGGGGTTTTACTTCTGTCATGATCGACGGTTCAAAACACAGCTACAAGGATAATGTTGAACTCACCAAACGCGTTGTTGACTATGCCCATAAAAAAGGTGTCGTAGTTGAAGGTGAATTAGGAAGACTTGCTGGCATAGAAGATGATGTTCATGTAACAGCTGAAGATTCATCATACACCCAACCAGAAGAAGTCGAAGATTTTGTAAAATCAACTGGTGTTGATTCACTTGCCATTGCTATAGGAACAAGTCATGGTGCATTTAAATTTACTCCAGAACAATGCACAAAAAATGCAGATGGTGTTTTAGTTCCACCTCCACTTCGTTTTGACATATTAGAAAAAGTTGAAAAACTTTTGCCTAATTTCCCTATCGTATTGCATGGTGCATCATCCGTTATTCCTAAATATGTAAGCATCATCAATAAAAATGGTGGTAAACTTGCTGATGCTGTCGGCATTCCTGAAGGACAACTCAGAAAAGCTGCAAAATCAGCTGTCTGCAAAATTAATATTGACTCTGACTTGCGTCTGGCTCTTACTGCAGGCATTCGTGAACATATGGCAGCGCATCCAGACCATTTTGATCCGCGTCAGTACCTCTCCCCTGCTAGAGATTATATTAAAGAACTCGTAAAACATAAAATAACCGACGTACTCGGTTGCGAAAATAAAGCTTAATAAAAAGAATCGTACTTATTCTTTTTTTCAACTGCTCTCTTTGCAGCAGACAGTATTACATAGTAAACTGTCACTGTGGGGAGAGCATTATTTTTATTGCCTTTCTGTTGCTATTTTTAAGATAATATAGTAGACTTTCGAATAAAGCCAATTGCAATAATACTTATTTTTTTTAATTGCATTTAATTAATAAATAGGAGGATTTATTTTGACGGACAACAATGAACTTGTGCTTGTTATCGATTTTGGCGGTCAGTATAATCAGCTTATCGCTAGAAGAGTCAGAGAATGCGGCGTATACTGCCAAATAGTACCCTATGATTACACACTTGATAAAATCAAGGCCAAAAACCCAAAAGGAATAATTTTAACCGGCGGCCCCGCCAGTGTCTACGCCCAAGACACTCCCCAAGCCGTAAAAGGGTTATTTGACATAAATGTCCCTATATTAGGTATTTGCTACGGACACCAAATTATTGCCAACGAACTCGGCGGTGTTGTAGAACATGCTGATTCAGGCGAATATGGTAAAACATCAATAAAGCTCGAAAAAAAAGCTATCCTCTTTAACGGTATCAATAACGGCGATACCTGCTGGATGAGCCATCGGGATTATGTAGCAAAGGCTCCGGAAAATTTCAAAATTATTGCCACTACGAAAGCTGCACCGGTAGCAGCGATGGCTGACGACAAACGCAAAATTTATGGTGTGCAATTTCATCCTGAGGTAGAACATACACCTTTTGGTAAAAAAGTTTTGCAAAACTTTTTATTTGACATATGTAAAGTAACGGGAAACTGGAGCATGGCTTCATTTGTAGAAAGTAAAGTCAAACAGATAAAAGAAACAGTCGGCTCTAAAAAAGTTCTCTGTGCCCTTTCTGGTGGTGTAGATTCCTCTGTAGCCGCTGTAATAACACACAAAGCCGTTGGTAAGCAATTGACCTGTATCTTTGTTGATCATGGCCTATTACGCAAAAATGAAGGCGATCAAGTTGAAAAGATCTTTAAAAAACAATTTGATATGAACTTCATCCGTGTTAATGCCCAAAATAGATTTCTTACTAAATTAGAAGGCGTTTCAGATCCGGAAAAAAAGAGAAAAATCATTGGCGAAGAATTTATTCGTGTGTTTGAAGAAGAAGCAAATAAACTCGGTAAAATGGACTTTCTCATACAGGGAACCATTTACCCGGATGTAGTTGAAAGCGGTACAAAAACCTCTGCTACGATAAAAAGTCATCACAATGTGGGCGGCCTGCCTAAAGACATACAGTTTAAACTCATTGAACCACTACGTGAACTATTTAAAGATGAAGTTCGTGCAGTAGGTGAAAAACTCGGCATTCCCCATGATCTTGTATGGAGACAACCTTTCCCAGGGCCAGGACTTGCTATTCGTGTCTTAGGCGAAGTAACCGAAAAGAAACTTGCTGTTACGCGCGAAGCTGATGCTATCTTCCGTGAAGAAATAGCAAATGCTGGTCTTTCTGAAAAAATTTGGCAGTATTTCGCCTGCCTGCCAAACATAAAATCAGTAGGCGTCATGGGTGACAGCCGCACTTATTGCCATACTATTGCCTTACGCGCAGTCACCAGCTCTGATGCAATGACTTCGGAATGGGCTAAAATTCCTTATGAAGTACTTGATAAAGTAGCCAATCGCATAGTAAATGAAGTTCCCGGCGTGAATAGAGTTGTTTATGATATAACTTCTAAGCCACCAGCTACTATTGAGTGGGAATAATCATTGGAGAGTTGAAAATCCTTATTTATTAAGGGTTTTCAACTCTTTTTCTTTTCTGAACGAAATATCAAAATTTTGTCTGCTTGTTTCTTTTCAAGTATAGTATCTTCTTGGATTTTCAATCGTGTTTTATTTTGTGCAACTAAAGTTGCTTAAATTTGTAATCGAAATAATTTTATGTTCATCTGCCTACGTGATAGATGTTTTTATTTTATGATTTGCTTAAAAGAAGGGATAAATATGATAACTAAAAAGAATGATAAGATTCCAGAAAATCCTTATGAATTTTTTTACATACTATAGGTGGTAAATGGAAAATGCTTATATTGCGCGGTATTGAGCAGAAAGGATTTGTCCGATTCAATGAAACTAAGCGCGTTTTGAGTGCATCTGGCCGTATTTTGCAAACACATTTGCGTGAACTTGAAGGGGATGGTCTTATCCAGCGCATTGATTATCCCGGTTATCCACGTCGTACAGATTATGTATTTACTGAGGTTGGTAAAACACTGATTCCTATCATCAACAGCATTTATAAATGGAATATTAAACGGATGAAGGAACAGCAGATTCCTATTACAACTGAAACATCTATATACCATCAGGATATTGACTAGGTGCTAAAAAAAGCACTAATTTACCATGGTCACCAATAAACATATAATACTACTAAAGCAGCACTGATTGTTGTTACAGCCTATATAAGTGTTAGCTTTGTATTCGAAATAACACATATAAGACGTTTATGAGGTGATTATGGTGTCAAAAATTAAAAACAGCATTATTTTTAGCCAGATACCGTCAGTTACGGAATCTGATTATCCAGGTTTTCAGCCAGATACTTATATTTTAAAAAAAGGTAGTGTTCATCGTCACGGCGGAAAGGAACTGCCCTGCGATGTGCTTTGTGAGCGTGATGCTGCTATGCAGCTCAGAGATGGTACAACCATTTACATGGATATCTTCCGTCCAGTCAAAGAGGGTAAATATCCAGTACTTATTGCATGGGCACCATATGGCAAGCGAGGTCATTATCTCTGCTATGACCTCTTCGAAGGCCGCATGGGTGTCAAAGAAGAATGGGAAGATGGTTTAAATGAGTTTGAGGGACCAAATCCAAGTTATTGGGTCAATCATGGTTATGTTATTTTACATCCAGATCCGCGCGGCATATTCAGTTCTGAAGGCGATGCGTATGCCTGGGGAACGCAAGAAGCTGAAGATGAATACGATTTTATTGAGTGGGCCGGTCAGCAGAATTGGAGTAATGGTAAAGTCGGTATGACTGGCAATTCCTGGTTGTCCATGGCACAATGGAATGTAGCATCACATCAGCCACCGCATTTAACAGCTATTGCTCCGTGGGAAGGTGCACTTGACAATTATCGCGATACTTCTTGTAAGGGTGGTATTCCCGACATACTATTTGTCAGTAGTATCTTTGAACATCTTTATGGCAACAATAAATACGAAAACCTTGTAGCCATGATTAAATCCCATCCGTTAATGGATGCTTATTGGGAAGATAAAATTGTCCATGCAGAAAAGATCACTATTCCAGCCTACGTTACCGCCAGCTATACAAACATGCTGCACACGAATGGAACCTTTGCTGGTTGGGAGAAAATATCTTCTAAGGAGAAATGGTTACGCGTACATGACACACATGAATGGCACGATTATTACACACCAGAGCATGTTGAGGATCTCCGCAAGTTTTTTGATCACTATTTAAAAGGTGTTAATAATGGCTGGGAAAAAACACCACGTGTCCGCTTAACGGTGCTTGACCCAGGCCATAAAAATATCCCGAATCGTCCCGAAGAAAGTTTTCCGTTACACCGCCAAAAACTGCAAACTTTCTATCTTGATACCAGCAACATGGGACTCAGTCAAGCCACCCCCCATGAAGAAAACAGCTTTATATATAATCCTCAGGAAGGAGCCTCTTTTCAGCTTACGTTTACCGAAGATGTAGAAATCATTGGCTACATGAACTTATGCCTGTATGTAGCAGCTGAATCAGCTGATGATATGGATCTCTTTGCCTATGTTCGCAAACGTGATAAGGATGGTAAACTTATGTCTATTCCTATCATCAATAGGCAAAATTGCACTGGTGCCAGCGGTCGTCTGCGTGTCTCCATGCGCAAACTGAATAAGGAAAAATCTACAGTAAATCGCCCGTATTATACCTTTGATGAAGTACAAAAATTGCATTCTGGTGAAATTGTTCCAGTAGAAATTGGTTTCTGGCCTTTTGGTATGAAATGGCACGCTGGCGAAAAACTTGATGTCTTTATCACCGGCAATGAGCTTTGGACACATCCAGAATTTCCTAATCTACCAGCAATCGACAATCTAAACAAAGGCCGCCACATTATCTACACAGGATCGCAATTTTCCTCTCGTCTGATTGCACCCATTATTAAAAATTGCTAATATTAAGATCTAAATGTAGTCCATAAATCTTAAAATTTATAGATGAACAAACTATTTGCTAAAAAGAGCAATTATCATGGAGCGGTAAGTAAATTACCGGCAAAGCTGGGAAGAATAAAGAAAAATGGATTCTATATAAAATGTGGAAGTAAGCAAAAACTCAAGCTTACTTCCACATTATTTTTTACCAAAAGATCGTAAAATAAAAAACTTACCTTTCAAAACCCTTTTTATTATACCAGTAAATATTTATTTAACACAAACATACTATTTTCTTCCCTAAATATTAAATTGTAAAAAAATAGAACTGATAATGGAGTGCTAAAACTCCATCATCAGTTCTATTTCTCTTTCTATTTAGAACTTGGGACTTTTCTGTCATGTACTTCATGGCAACCGCAACAACCGCAAGAAGAAGATTTTCCTTCTTTGCAACAAGAGCTTTCACCCCTGAAGAAGTTACAATATATATGGTATATACCATATGCGAAAGCTACTAATATTACTGCTGCTATAACGTACGTTGCTATTGTTCCCGTGACTGTCATAATAAATTCCTCCTGACATCAATTGAAGCCCAATAACCTACCGATCTGATAAACAAGTAATGATACTATCCATGCTACTACGCAAGTGTAAGCAAAGGCGAAAAACATCCATTTCCACTTACCAGTTTCCTTTTTGATTGTGCCTAATGCAGTTACACATGGTGAGTAGAGTTGTGTAAATACCATAAATGCTAATGCTGACAACGCTGTAAATGATCCACCAAGAGCTGTCATCATCTGATTAGCAGCGTCCACAGTATCATCAGCAACATCACCTACATTATACAAGATACCCATTGTTGATATAACTGCTTCTTTGGCTACTACGCCAGTAATAGCTGCAGCACCTGCCTGCCATGATGCAAAACCCTGCCAAGCAAACAAATGGGAAACACCTGCGCCCAAAACCGCAAGGAAACTTTCTGTCATTTCGTCAGTAGGACCGCTGAAATTGTAATTGCTTAAGAACCAAATAAGTACAGACATAGCAAATATAATTGTACCAGCTTTGATCAAGTACCCTTTACCTTTATCCCAAGTTTCCAGTAAAACTGTTTTTATATCAGGAATACGATAAGGTGGTAACTCTAAAAGGAAGGTTGACTGCTTGTCCCTAAAAGTTGTTACATTAAGGACTTTAGCCATTATAATAGCCATCACTATACCTACGATGTACATACAAAAAACAACATTGGAAGCATTATCTGGGAAAAATACAGCCGCAAATAATGCCATAACCGGAAGTTTGGCACCACATGTCAAAAACGGTGTTACTAAAATGGAAACCATCCGGTCTTTTTCCGAATCTAGGGCTCTTGCTCCCATGATGGCCGGAACACCACAACCAAAACCCATGATAAGAGGCATTATGCCTTTTCCTGTAAGTCCTGCGCGACGCATTATCGGGTCCATAACAAAAGCTACACGAGCCATATAACCAGTTCCGTCAAGAACACTCAAACAGAAAAACAAGGTAAATATGAGCGGTACAAATGTTAAGACACTACCTACACCTGCAATAACACCATCAACTACAAGTGAATGGAGCCAATCAGCAACACCAAGAGTTGTCAACGCGTCGTCAACTACTCCGGAGAACCATGTATTGATTATGAAATCAAGTGCATCAGCTAAAGGCTGTCCTATCCAAGTAAAAGTAACTTCGAATACAGCATAAAGCAATAACAACAAAATAGGAAGGGCAATGAAACCATTGGCCAAGAAATGGTCAATTTTTTCAGTTGTTGAAGTGCTTGCCATATTGCTAGTATCGACAGTTTCAGAAATCAATTTATCAATCAAAGCATAACGAAGGGCAATGACCTTTTCTTCTTTGTCATCATCTTTACCTTCACCTGCACGTACTGCAGCAACTGCTTCGATATGAGATTCAATAAGGTCACTGTTTTTATAATTTGCCATTACTGTAGAAGTAAATACACTTAAAAGCTTTTTAGTGCTTTTAGCACTTCTGCCTATTGTTTCAACAACAGGCATACCAATAAGATCTGAAAGCTTTTTAGATGAAATCTTCATGCCACGTTTTGTAGCTTCATCTATCATATTCAAATCTAATAAAACTGGTATATGATGTTCTAAGAGTTGTAAAGTCAGAAATAAATTTCTTTCTATATTAGAAGCATCGATTACATCGACTACGATATCTGGATGCTCATTGAGTAAGTAATCTATTACAATTTTTTCTTCTGGTGAACGGGCGTTTACACTATAAGTTCCTGGTAAATCGACAATAGAAATTGCCCTATCATCATGTTTAATATAGCCCATCCTTTTATCTACGGTAACTCCCGGCCAATTCCCAATCTTTTGACGTATGCCGGTCAGTTCATTGAATATTGTAGATTTGCCCGTGTTGGGGTTTCCTGTCAGGGCTACAGATAATGTTGACATCTAACTTCCTCCATTTGCTCCTATTAGATTATTTAATACATTACTATAAACAATTTATAATGTATTGTAACGTTATACAAAAATCATGCTGTCGGTAATAATGATACTACAATTTTTTCTGCATCCTTGCGACGCATAGCCAAGTTGTAAGAGCGCACATTAATCTCCATAGGGTCACCTAAGGGGGCACTGCTCAGTACTTTAATCACTGTACCAGAAACCACTCCCATACTCATCAACCGTTCTTTTAACGGTGATGCCTCCAAATACTCTACTTTCACACTGCTGCCAGCTCGAACGTGATTCAGCGTCATCTTATTCTGCCCAACAACAACCGCCATCTTTACCACTCCTGTTAACTTTGTAATTTATAGCTAAAAAGTATTATATATAAATACATTTTTATATATAAACCCTATCACTATAATACAGATAATGATAATAGTTGTCAATGTATCTTACCTTTATATATATACATTACATTTTTACAGTTACTTATAATGCTTTGTAGCTACTTTTCTTTTTATACTTTGGCCTGCTGCTTAATTCTAGTATGTTTGACTTGGAACCTGCTTTATTGTTATAAAATGCATAAAGCAAACGACCAAACAAATTTTTTTACCTGTACATACTTATCTTCAAATCAACATACCTTGTAGTAGCATTAAATCATTTTATATTCAAATTATTAATTGTTTCTATATTTTTGCAGGAATGTCTTTGATGCATTTATATCTTTTTTCTCTTTTGGTAATGGTAAAAATTCAATTTCGTTTTCTTTTTCGTTAATTTTTATTATACCGATCTCCGACAACACCTTTAAGCAATACATAATTTTTTGTTTAGTAATTGGTTTTTGGCAGAACTGTCCATATTGTCTTATTACATCAATAATATTTTGTTTACTAGTATTTTTGTTTAATGGCATCATCTTTTTTAGAAAGAGATATAAATATCCTACCTCGTCATGTGTCGGATAATCGCCCTCATCTATTTTTATATCTTTTACTTCAAATTGAATATATTCTTTTCCATTCCAGACATTTATTCCTGGTCGGAAAACAAAATGAAATAATTCATTTTGCAATTTATCTGCATATTCACCCATTCGCCATCCTATGGCCGCATAAGTTTTATTTTTTACAGAGAATGTAAACCTGAGATGGGCAGCATCTTTTCCTATTTTTTTTATACTATTTGTTTTTACTTCACTGCATAAAAAAAGCGGTGCAGGATTCCCCATACCGAATGGTTCAAGACGTGATATATCTGTAATTAATTTTTTAGTAACATCTTCAGGTTGCAAAACTGTTTCAACATTAAGAAGTGGATAAAAATCTTCTGTAGACAAAGTACGCTGTGCATACTGGGTAAACTTTTCGCGGAAAAGATTTAAATCAGCTCTCTTTATGGTCAAGCCTGCTGCCATTGAATGCCCGCCAAATGCTACAAGCAAATCATCAGAGTCTGCCAAAGCATCACAGATATCAAAGTTTTTAATACTCCTGCACGATCCTTTACCTAACCCCTCTTTATCAAAACTAATCACTATTGTTGGTCGATAAAATTTTTCTACCAGTTGGGAAGCGACAATACCAATAATACCAGGATGCCAATTTTCCGCAGCAACAACTAGCGCAGCGGATTTATCATAATCATTATCCTGTACTATTTTAGAAGCTTCTTGAAAAGTACTTTCTACAAGTTGCTGGCGTATTTTATTTTCTTCATCAAGAAACTGGGCTAGTTCAGCAGCTTCGTCCTTATCTTCAGTTAGAAGCAGTTTTACTCCTATACTGGCATGTTTCAACCTGCCAACTGCATTGAGCCGCGGCCCAAGTACAAAGCCAATATGCGCTGCCGTAATTTCATTTTTTTGGAGGCCACATAAATTTATAAGTGCCAAAAGCCCAATATTATTTATAGAAGATAACCCCATTTTAACAAATTTCCTGTTTTCATTTAAAAGTGGTACTATATCAGCAACTGTACCTAAAGCAACAATATCCAGATATTTTGTAAATTCTTCATTTTTTATATTTCGCCATAATGCTTGGCATAATTTAAAAGCTACACCAACTCCTGCTAAATTTTTGTCAGGATAGTCGCAGTCTTCCCTTTTAGGATCGATAACAGCTACAGCCTCTGGTAATTGCTGTCCTGGCAAATGATGGTCGGTAATTATTACATCCATATAATTGCTGGCATATTCCGTTTCTGCCGAAGAGCGTATACCACAATCAACTGTTATCAACAATTTTGTTTTATCTATAAACTTAGTAATTGATTCTTTATGTATGCCATAGCCTTCTCTTTGCCTATCAGGTAAATAATATTCAACATTTGCCCCTAATGACTGCAAAGTTTTATAAAGAACTACAGTGGCAGTTATTCCATCTACATCATAATCACCAAATATTGTTATAAGTTCTTCTTTATGGATTGCTGCCCGTATGCGCGCCACAGCTGCCTGCATATTGGGCAAGTACAACGGATCATAAAAATCTTGCTGCTCCGCGTCTAAAAAAGCAGCTGCATCGTCCAATGTCCAGCCTCTTTTTATCAAAATTCCCGCGGTGATAGGTGAAAGATTTAGCTTTTCTGCCCAAATAAGTTGTTTATGTTTATCGGGAGGAGTAATGTCCCATTTTTTCTTCATAAAGTTCTACTCAGCACTCCTTTTTTGAAAATTTTCTGGTAATATATGGTATCTAATTCAGTAGTAAAATGTTACACATAGTATAACACACAACTTTTATGCGGCAAATTTATTTTACACAACCAAGAGTATATGATAAAATACAGAATGCATATAGTAGGTTCATTATAAATAAAGCGGTATTGTCTGTTTCTAATCTTAATATTGTTTTTTATAATTGACTGCTCATTATGCTGAGGACAATCGCAATATTTAACTGCATGAACAGTGTGTACCTTTGCTAATTTAACACACAAATATTTATTAATAATAATACTTTATACGTCAATTCTGCATTTATTGTGGCAGGTTGGAGGAACAGTCAGACATGACACAAAAAAATATCCTTATTGTTACAGCATCTATTGGCTCAGGACATAATAAAGCAGCTGCAGCTGTAAACAATGAATTGAAAAAACGATACCCTTCCGCAAAAATCGATGTTGTCGATTTTATGTCGCCTGAAACAGCCTATTTAAATGATTTATTAAAAGAAATATATCTTAAAATGCTTGATTTTATACCAGCACTTTATGAATTTCTTTATAATTTCACATCAGGCCGCGTGAAGGGATCTTCTATTCAGGTGCTGCTGGCTTATTTTATGAAGCGTAATATGGCTTCGATAATCGAAAAATATCACGCTGATATCATAATCTGCACTCATCCTTTTCCCTGTGCGGCAGCCTCTTATTTAAAAAGCAAAAAACAAACCAATGCACTGCTTTTTACTGTAGTAACCGATTATTGTCTGCATCAAATTTGGATTTATAAAAATGTCGACATGTATTTTGTCGCACACAGCGGCCTCAAAAAGGAACTGATTGACCGTGACATTGCTGCTGACCATATTACGGTCACCGGCATACCAATAAATAGGCTTTTCAGTGAACCTTTTGATAGAACTGCGCTTCTCAAAAAATTTGGTTTAAATGATAATATGCCAATTATTTTGATTATGGGTGGGGGACTTGGTCTTGGCAGCGTAAAGTATGCTTTGGAAGAATTAGAAAACTTGACATTTCCAATGCAGCTTTTAGTGGTAACCGGTGCCAATATAACGTTATGGTCAGAAGTCAATTGCTATATTGCCCATTCCCGCCATTTGATAAAGGTTTGGGGCTATTCCCATAACATCAATGAATTGATGGCCATTTCTACGCTTCTGATCAGTAAACCCGGTGCGCTTACTATCAGTGAAGCTATGGCCAGAGAATTACCCATGGTCTTACATGCACCTATTCCTGGGCCTGAATCAGAAAATGCTACTTATTTAGCTGACAATGGTGTTGCTGTCTGGGTACAAAAGAAAGAACATATTAGTGAAACTGTTAAAGACTTGCTCACTGATGTAGAACGACTCTCATGGATGAAACAAAATGCACGTACTTTAAAACAACCGTATGCTGCACAAAAAGTAGTGGATGTAATAGCACGATTTTTATAGTTGGTAATGTAAAACACAATTTTTTTAGGGTCTTTACTAAAAACAGATCAAAAATATTCGCAACGGTTATTTATTGTAAAAAGGGAGAATAAAAAATGTGTCATTCATTTAAAATCCCAAGGAAGTGATTCATATGAAAAAACGTCATTTTGATATTTTCATTGTTATTCTTCTTGCCCTCCTAGGATATTTTATTTATATAGCAATTGAGCAGCAACTCTATATAAACGATATAGCGCAGGAACGTTCTACCGTTGAAAAAGATCTTCAAGAAGAACAGGCCAAGAATGATCAGCTCAATGAAGAAAAAAATGCTTTGCAGGACCCTGCATATATTGAAAAGATCGCCCGCGAAGAATTGGGGATGACTAAAAAAGATGAAGTTCCTTATGTTGCTTCTGATAAATGAGTATATATTTAAGTTATAAACTTTTTTCTAAGAAAAAAGCAGTACGAGAAATCATGGGATATTATCTAAAAAGTGCCATATATGATTTTTATTATCTTGACACTGTTGACAATCTAAGGGTATAATACCATTAAAATGGCTTGACTTTAAGGAGGATTCAATAATTTTATGTCAATTGAAGTTGGCAATGTACTTGAAGGCATAGTGACGGGAATAACAAATTTTGGTGCATTTGTTGAATTACCCGGAGGTAAAGTAGGTCTGATTCATATATCTGAGGTCGCTGATGTATATGTTAAAGATGTGAAAGATTTTCTTAAAGAGCGCGAAAAAGTAAAAGTCAAAGTTTTGACTATAGACGGCAATAAGATCGGCCTATCTATAAAGCAACTTCAAGAAAAAAAACCACTTCATCCCGCTGCACCTAGAGCGAATACTACTCCGGCAAGATTTACGCAACGCAAAAATTTTAATACGGACTTTCGCCGACAGAATAATTTAGGGGTTCCCTCTTTTGAAGATAAGCTTTCTAAATTCTTAAAAGACAGCGATGAAAAACTCACGGACTTGCGGAAAAAAACTGATTCAAAACGCGGTGGCCGTGGTTCACGCCATTATGAATAATTTATAATTTTCCAAAAGCACTCTATAATGGGGTGCTTTTTGTATGTACCTGTCTAAATTAGGAGAAAAATGCTAGCACATGTTTTGAAATTTAGCAATCACCACAAACTCTTTAGCAACGGTGACTGTATCCTCTTAGCTTGTTCAGGAGGTCCTGATTCTTTATGTATGACGCATATTTTTATGCGGTTGGCTGAAAAATGCAATTTGAAAATATTTGTCGCACATGTAGAACACGGTATAAGGGGACAAGCATCTATTGCGGATGCCCAGTTTGTAGAAAAGTTTTGCCGTGACAATCAGCTGCCGTTTTATTTAAAAGAAGTGAATGCTTGTGCATATGCTGATACCCACAAAATATCGCTTGAGACTGCGGCAAGAGAATTACGGTATGATTTTTTACGCGAAACAGCCCATTCACTTGGTTGTACAGCAATTGCTGTCGCACATCACCGCGGAGATCAAGCAGAAACTGTTCTTATGCATATGTTACGAGGCGCTGGGCTAGACGGACTATCCGGAATCCAGCCAAAGGCACACGGCATAATACGGCCTTTATTGGATTGCACACGTGAAGATATCGAAAATTATTGTCGGCTGCACGCTTTACAGCCTCGCCGCGATGCTACCAATGGCGATACAACATATACACGCAATCGAATACGTATGGATTTACTTCCTTATTTGCGCAGTTATAATTCCAACATTGAAGAAACATTATGCCGTACGGCTTTTTTACTCGCAGAAGAAAATGATTTTCTGACTACATATGCGCAAACTGTCTACAATAAAATTGTTAGCAAAGTAAAAAATAGATGTGCGTTTTTATTAGCGGAATTTTCACTTCAGCATATTGCTGTAAAAAGGAAACTTATCCGTGCCGCGATATTTGATTTATGTGGCACAACAAAAGACATCAGGAATGTACATATTGATGCTATAATATTACTGGCAGCGAGAGAAAAAACAGGGACATCCATTAATTTACCACATGCACTGAAGGTTTTGATAGAGTACCATCAGCTTATTATTTCGACTGAAAAGGAAGTTACTTGTATTAATAAAGCTTTCCCTCTTAACGTACCAGGGAGTACGCAAATACCTGAAAGTGGTATTATAATAAACGCAGAAACGGCTCAAACAGTGGAATCAGTTAAAACAAAACAAATATGTTTTATTGATAAAGATAAAATAGCTGGTAGTCTGAAAATACGCACTCGGAAAAATGGTGATAGTTTTTCACCAAAAGGATTAACTGGCCATAAAAAATTAAAAGATTTATTTATCGATAATAAAATCCCCCGTATTGATCGTGACAGGATTCCAATACTCTTTGATGATATAGGTATTGTTTGGATTGCCGGCATACAGCAGGATAACCGTTGCGTTCCTACGACTGAAAGCAAAAATTTGGTGAAACTTTCATTAAATGATACAAATAGCATTTTAACTTTTACTACTCAACCACATTAGAATTTACACATTATCCATTGGTTTATGTTCTATATAATAGTCTGCAAGGATTAAACATAAAGAACATTTTACCGTTGGGTAAAACTATAATAACTTCTCAAAATGAAAGGCGGCTCCTTTTATGCATAAGGATTTAGAAAAAATTTTATTTACGCAAGAACAGATTCACGATCGTGTTATTAAATTAGGAAAACAAATTACAGACGATTACGCCGGCAAGGAAATAGTGACTGTAGGCATACTAAAAGGCGCCATAGTCTTTTTCGCTGATCTGATGCGTGAAATAAAACTTCCTGTAAGATTTGATTTTATGGCTGCCTCCAGCTATGGTGCCAGCACTAAAACCAGTGGAACCGTAAGAATATTGAAGGATATTGACACTGATATAGAGAATAAACATGTAATAATAGTCGAAGATATTATAGATTCAGGACTTACCTTAAAATATCTGAAGCAGAATTTTGAGCATAGAAAAGCTGCTAGCGTTAAGCTGTGTGCTATGCTAAATAAACCGGATGGGCGAAGAACCGATATTTATGGTGATTATATTGGTTTCGATGTTCCCGATGAATTTATAGTTGGTTATGGACTTGATTACGCTAGTGCGTACCGTAATTTACCATACATTGGTATTTTAAAGAAGGAGATATATGCTTAACCTATGATAATTGAGAAATTTTATATTTGATGATATAATGTTGTCTCATAGGTTTTACATACAAAGGGCTATAACTAAGGAGGATTAAATATTGAATAAATTTCTACGAAATGCCGGCTTTTATGTATTAATCATACTGATAGCAGTTTCGTTAATAGATCATTTTTATAATAATTCGTCTAAAAAACCAGAAATTAATTACACTGCATTTCTGCAACAAGTAGATGCAAAAAATATTTCAAAGGTAACTATCATTGATAATACCATAAGCGGCACATTAGCCGATGGAACGGAATTTACTACCATTGTTCCGACTTATCCGAACGATGACACCTCACTTCTAGCCAAGTTACAGGCTAACGGTGTGGACATAAAGGCTGAAAATCCCCCAGATCCACCTTTATGGACGAGTATTTTTACATCAATTCTGCCTATTCTGTTGCTTATTGGTGTGTGGTTCTTCATCATGCAGCAAACGCAGGGTGGTGGCAACCGTGTCATGTCATTCGGTAAAAGTCGTGCAAAGATGAATACCAATAAGGTAAAGGTCACTTTTGAAGATGTGGCCGGAGCCGATGAGGCAAAACAAGAATTGGAAGAAGTTGTTGAATTCCTTAAACACCCCAAGAAATTTAATGACCTAGGTGCCCGTATTCCAAAGGGCGTTCTTCTGTTCGGCCCTCCAGGAACAGGGAAAACTCTTTTGGCAAAGGCAGTAGCAGGAGAATCAGGAGTTCCCTTCTTTACTATAAGTGGTTCAGATTTTGTGGAAATGTTTGTAGGCGTTGGCGCGTCACGTGTACGTGATTTATTTGACCAAGCAAAGAAAAATGCACCGTGTATAGTTTTTATTGATGAAATAGATGCTGTTGGTCGGCAACGTGGTGCGGGTTTAGGCGGCGGCCATGATGAACGTGAACAAACATTAAACCAGTTGCTTGTCGAAATGGATGGGTTTGCTGCAAATGAAGGAATTATTATTATAGCAGCTACCAATCGTCCGGATATCCTTGACCCAGCGCTTTTGCGCCCAGGTCGTTTCGATCGGCAAATCGTAGTTGATCGCCCAGATATCAAGGGCAGAACAGCTATTTTAAATGTACATGCTAAAAATAAACCTGTTGATAAAGATGTAGATCTTGGTATTTTAGCCAGACAAACACCAGGATTTACTGGCGCTGATTTGAGTAATTTAATCAATGAAGGCGCACTGTTATCAGCAAGACGCAATAAAAAGACAATCGGTATGACTGAACTGGAAGAATCCATTGAAAGAGTCATGGTCGGGCCTGAAAGGAAATCAAAAGTGATCAGTGAAAAAGATAAACGGTTAACAGCTTATCATGAAGGTGGTCACGCTTTAGCAGGTCTTCTTCTGAAAAATGCAGATCCTGTGCACAAAGTCACTATCATTCCACGTGGACGAGCCGGTGGGTACACGTTAAGCCTTCCAAAAGAAGATCGTTCTTATCATACACGCAGTGAATTGATTGATCAGTTAAAAGTAACCTTAGGCGGCCGTGTAGCAGAAGAAGTTATTTTAAAAGAAATCAGCACAGGCGCGCAAAATGATATCAAACAGGCTTCTCGTATCGTCCGTGACATGATTATGCAGTACGGGATGAGTGATGTATTGGGACCAATTTCTTTTGGTGAAGGTAATGACCATCAGGTATTCTTAGGCCGAGATTTCAATAACCAGAGAAATTACAGTGAAGAAATTGCCTGCGAAATTGATAAAGAAGTACGTCGTTATATTGAAGAAGCATACGAAGAATGCCGTACATTGATTATCGAAAATATTGATAAACTACACTTGTTAGCAGCAAAACTCATTGAACATGAAACTTTATCCGCAGCTCAGCTAAAAGAACTTATGGAAACCGGCGGGCTTAGTGAAGATAATGATACTGGTAATGATGGCAGTAACAATAGTTCTCTGCCTGAGCTCAATACTGAACAATTAACGGCTCCCGAATCAGTAAACTCTACATCCAATGAAAAAAGTAGTACTGCAAGCAAAGATAGTACTGGAGAAAAAACGGTAAACTCAAAACCAAAATTCGATTATAATCTTACATCTAACAATAAGTAATTTCTGGTTCCACACTAAATGTTGGGATAAGCTTGAGTTTTGCTTATCCCAACATTATTTTTTTGCAAAAAAGAACTGCCGCACATCATTATAATGTGTGGCAGTTCTTTTTCGATAGTATGTTAGTAATAATACTATCACCCAAACAAGTTCAGATAACAATCTACAATACAGCTATATGAATCATTTCATCTATAAGAACGATAAAATAAAAGCCACGCCAAGATAAAACATATGAACTATCAATCAGGATATTTCATTATTATTTAAGGGTATCTTGACAAAATTCAATAAAAGATTGGGCAGCTTTTGATATATACCGATCTTTTTTCCATGCAAGACCAACATCTACAAAGATGGGATCTTCAAATGGTAATACTTTTATATTGGGGGTGTCTTTTACAACAAAATCAAGCAAGAAAGCCATTCCTACATTACTAGCTACAAGCCCTTTAATTGTTTCAATTTGGTTCGATTCCAGAACAATATTAGCTTTTATATTTTCATTATTCATTTTCTGCATTAAAAGATTTCTCAAATACGATCCATCTTTCAGCATAATAACATTTTCATTTTCTATATCACTGATAGCAATGGATTTTTTCTTAGCAAGAGGATGTTCCAATGGCAGACAAGCAACAGATTGATTTTTTGACATCGGCAGAAGCTCAAGACTAGACGAAGCACCAGATAAAATAACTATCCCAAAATCAAGCTCATCCCGTTCAATCTGTTCTCTAATGGTCATCGAGCCTTCTTCGTATAAGTAAATATCTAAATGGGAATATTTTTGCTGAAAACTAGAAAATATTTTAGGGAATAAAAAGGCTCCTATCATCGAAGGAATACCAATTTTTATAGTACCTTTTTGAAGTTTCTTATAGTCATTAACTTCCAATACAGCATCCTGAATATTGCGCAAAGCAAGATCTATTCTATTTAAAAAAACGGCACCTTCCGGAGTCAGTGAAAGCTGTTTCTGGCTTCTATCAAAAAGCTGTATTCCCAGTTCAGCCTCTAATTTTTTTATAGCAACAGTTATATTAGGCTGCGATACACGTAACCTTTTAGCAGCCCGTGTGATATTTTTTAAGCGGCTTGTCATCTGAAAATATTCTAATTGTTTAAGTTCCATTGTACTCCTCCTGAAATCAAATTATTAAAAAAATTTATGTATAGCACTAAACTAGGTTTAAAGTCACAGCGCATTTATCTCATATGAATTTATTACATATAAGAAACATATTTATGATGTTTATTATAGCATAATTATATTCTACCATCCAGATAATTTTTGTAAAATACGATTTAATAATAAAACAAAGATAAATTGAGTATATCGTAAATATTGTGCTAGAATAGCTATATTCATAAAATAAATACAGCTTATTATTAACTCAAATTAATGCGTTATACATGTGTCAATTTCCCATGAAAAAAATTTATAGCATCAAAATGACAAAAACTGTAATATTTATATAAATAATTTCAATAGAAAATATTGAATATTTAGATATTATTAATGTTTTACGGACAATTAACGCTCTCCATGCGGAGAGCGACGCCTTTACCGATTTCATTAGGTAAGCCCAACAATATTTTGCATAAACCATGCAAATATTATAATATAAAGAGATATTATTATAAAGGATGCGTTTTTTATGCTCAAAAAAAGTATATTGATTATTAGTGCCTGCCTTATATTCACGGTTGGTTTCCTTGCAGGCTGCTCAGAAAAAGAAGTACCGGCCGAAAAAGCCACTGCCGAGAATTCAGTTGTTTTGCCTGCCGAGATAAACAAGCCGACTACGATAGAAGGGACTGGTACTATCGAGGTTGCCTTCAGTCCTAATGGTGGAGCAGAGGAAGCTATAGTAGATGAAATCAACGGAGCAAAAAGCTCTATAAAAGTACAAGCTTATACTTTTACCAACAGCAAAATTTCTAAGGCTTTACTGCATGCCCAAAAGCGCGGTGTAGATGTACAAATTATTCTTGATAAGAGCCAGCAAACCAGCAAATATTCCCCGCTAAAATTTTTTGCTGACAATTCCATCCCAGTCAAAATAGACAATGATTTTCAAATTGCCCATAACAAGATAATGATTATAGATGAAAAGACTGTTATCACAGGTTCATTTAATTTCACCAAAGCTGCTGCAGAAAAGAATGCGGAAAACCTCTTAATCATCCGCGGTAACCAAAAACTGACCGCACTTTACTTAAAAAACTGGGCATGGCGTTGGAATTCCACACAGGAACCCAAGCTTCAAACACAAAAATAGGAGGCTCTAATTGAAACTTTTATTAACAGCGATAAATGCTAAATATATACATTCATCTCTTTCTATACGCTATTTAAAAAAATATAATGAAACTCTGCCTTTAAATATAGAACTATGTGAGTTCACAATAAATAATCATCTACTTGCCATCGCTGACCAAATTTTTGATAAAAGACCCGATATACTGGGGATAGACTGCTATATCTGGAATATCGAATTGGTTAAAGAGCTATTACCACTTATTAAAAAGATGATGCCAAACCTGATAATAGTCTGTGGTGGTCCTGAAATTTCTTATGGTACAAAAAAAATGATGGAACAAATCCCGGAGATTGACTATGTAATACGTGGTGAGGGTGAACAAACTTTATGTACACTATTGCAATCCCTCATCACCAAAAAATCGCTAGCAGCCATTCCGGGGATAGCCCAGAGAATTAATGGCAAAATTGAAGAAAGCATACCGGTCGTCTTTCCAGATTTGGATAAGCTTCCTTTTCCTTATACGGATGCCGATATTGAAGCACTAGATAATCGCATACTTTATTATGAAAGCTCGCGTGGCTGTCCTTTTTCCTGTAAATATTGTCTTTCTTGCGCCACTATAGGTGTGCGATATCGTTCACTTGCTAAAGTCCTAGCAGAACTTGCCTTTTTTGTCAGACACAATGTGCGCCAAGTAAAGTTTGTAGACAGGACATTTAATGCTGATAAAAAACATTTCATCCCTATCCTTCAATTTATCCAAAAACAAAAATGCCGCACTAATTTTCACTTTGAAATCACTATTGATTATATTGATCAGGAAGTTTTGGAGCTGCTCCAAAAAATGCCGCCAGGACGAGTACAGCTAGAAATCGGCATCCAATCCACCAATCAAAAAACCTTACAGCATATAAGCCGCAATAATAACTGGTTGAAAATATCTTCTAATATAAGGGCGATTCTTGCCTTTGGCAATATCCATGTCCATACTGACCTCATAATCGGTCTTCCCTATGAAGATATGGTTTCGCTACAAAAATCCTTCAATGATATGTATGCTCTTTATCCTGATATGCTGCAAGTAGGTTTTTTAAAGCTGCTTAAAGGCTCAGCAATGGAACAATTGGTTGATGAACACCATTACTCCTTTATGGATACTGCACCTTACCAGGTACTTGCCAATGCATATCTATCGGCCGGTGAAATGCGCAACTTACGTACTTTTGTCGATGTATTTGATTTTTACTATAACTCCGGTCGTTTCAGAAACACTTTAAAATACCTCGTCACTTGTTTCAAGGAAGATGCTTTTACCTTTTTTTACCAGTTATCCGTATTTTGGCATAAAAAAGATTTAGATAAGGCTGCCCATTCACCAAAATCCCTCTATCAATATCTGGATAGCTTTACCAGCATTCTTTCTTCTAATGAAAAAAAAGTCCTGCTCAATTTAATGAAATTTGATGCCTTGTGCTCTGATCACGGCAGATTTAGGGCAGAATTTTTAAATTGGAGTGAAAGAGAATATAATAAAGAAATAGAAAATTTTTGGAAAAACTCTACCGTAGTAAAAAAATATATTCCCGATTTCGTATTTACCAGTAGACGGGCAATACGCGATAAATACCACATAGAGTATTTTTCTATCAATATCCCCGCTTTTATAAATGAACAGTCTATAAAAGACGACAATTGCATATTATTGTTTGTTTATGCAGAGGAAAGCGTCAAAACAATTTTAATGGATAAAGGTGACTTAATTTAATGGTATACTATGCATTTTCAGATTACTTAAAACAACGTTATGGGGAAAAAGTCTATAAGCTTCCCCTTGCCCTTCCTGTTACCTGTCCTAACCGTGACGGCACCTGCGGCACAAACGGTTGTACTTTCTGTGGTGCAATCGGCGCAGGCTACGAAAATCTGCCTGCATCTATGTCCATAACAGAGCAAATAACAAATAATAAAGCACATATAATTCCTAAATATAAGGCTAAAAAATTTATTCCTTATATGCAAAATTTCAGTAATACTTATTTACCAGTGGAGCAATTGGAAAAATATGCCAATGAAGCCGTCCAAGCTGATGATATAGTTGCTCTTTATATAGCGACACGTCCTGATTGTATCAATGAATACTATTTGGCACGTCTCAACGAAATAAAACAGCGGCACAATATAGATATTTGTATTGAGCTTGGCTTACAAACCGTAAACTACCATTCCTTATATAAAATAAACCGCGGGCATACGCTCGCTGAATTTGTCGATGCTGTATTGAGAATAAAACAATATGATATGCAGTCCTGCGCCCATATTATATTAAATCTTCCCTGGGATAATATGACAGACGTAATCGAAAATGCCAAAATGATGTCTGCCTTAAAAATTGACCAGGTAAAGCTGCATGCTTTATATATTATAAAAAATACGAAAATGAGCGAAGATTATCTAAGCGGTAAAATAAAATTAATTTCCCTTGAGGAATACAAAGAGCGTGTTAAAACTTTTTTGCAATATCTTTCTCCTTCCATCGTGCTGCAAAGATTAATTGGCAGAGCACCTGCCGAAAATACAGTATTTGCCAATTGGCATACCGGTTGGTGGAAGATACGTGATGCGATAATAACAGAGATGGAAGAAAATAATTTATACCAAGGAAAGCTCTGCGATTATCTTAATGGCACTGCTTTAAAAAAATTTGACACTTATAATTGATAATAATTTTGAAATGGTGTATTATAAGTGTATGTTATTCTTATTCGTAGTGTATATTCAAGCATAGATGTAAGGGAGAGAATATAATGAGTAAAAAAATGAAGACAATGGATGGTAATACGGCCGCTGGGTACGTTTCTTATGCGTTTACAGATGTTGCTGCTATTTACCCTATAACACCGTCTTCCCCAATGGCAGAAGTCGTTGATGAAATGGCTGCCAAAGGCGTAAAAAATCTGTTTGGACAAAAAGTTAACGTTATCGAAATGCAGTCTGAAGCTGGCGCTGCTGGTACTGTTCATGGCTCCTTGCAATCAGGTGCTTTGACAACAACGTACACAGCATCACAAGGTCTTTTGTTGATGATTCCGAACATGTACAAAATCTCTGGTGAACTTTTACCTGGAGTCTTTCACGTAAGTGCACGTGCTCTGGCAACTTCATCCTTAAATATATTTGGTGATCATCAGGACGTTATGGCTGTCCGCCAGACTGGTTGTGCAATGCTTGTAGAAAGCAGCGTTCAGCAGGTTATGGATTTAAGCGCCATTGCTCATCTTGTTGCCATAAAAGGACGCATTCCTTTTGTAAACTTCTTTGATGGATTTAGAACATCACATGAAATCCAAAAAATTGAATTAATAGATTATGATGATCTTGGTAAAATGCTTGACTGGGATGCAGTAGAAGCTTTCCGCCATAACGCATTGAATCCTGACCATCCTGTTATTCGCGGCACAAACCAAAATCCTGATATTTACTTCCAGGAAAGAGAAGCCGTAAATAAATACTATGATGCTATTCCTGATCTGGTAGAAGACAGCATGAAACAGATTTCCAAACTAACCGGTCGTGAATATCATTTGTTCAACTATCATGGCGCACCTGATGCTGACCGCATAATAGTCGCTATGGGTTCTGTTTGCGAAACTGCTGCTGAAGCCGTTGATTACCTCAATTCAGAAGGCGAAAAAACCGGTGTTTTAACAGTACATCTCTATCGTCCTTTCTCCGTTAAACATCTTTTAAATGCTATTCCTAAAACAGTAAAGAAAATTGCTGTACTTGATCGTACCAAAGAACCAGGTGCACATGGCGAACCTTTATATCTTGATGTAAAGACAGCCCTTTATGATAGCGATATTTCTCCTATCGTAGTAGGTGGACGTTATGGTCTTGGTGGTAAGGATGTTACACCTGACCATGTTCTTGCTGTTTACGAAGAACTGAAAAAAGATGCACCGAAAAATGGCTTTACTATCAGCATTGATGATGATGTTACCCATACATCACTGGCTAAATATCCAAAAGACCTCGATTTTACACCAGAAGGCACTACAGCATGCAAGTTCTGGGGACTTGGTTCTGATGGTACAGTAGGTGCTAACAAGAGCGCTGTTAAAATAATTGGGGACAATACAGATATGTATGCGCAAGCATATTTCGCTTATGATTCCAAAAAATCTGGCGGGATAACCATGTCACATCTGCGTTTTGGCAAATTGCCTATAAGATCTCCATATCTTATCAATAAAGCTAATTTCATTTCCTGTTCTCAGGAATCATACGTTCATAAATATGATCTTCTCGCTGGTCTGAAACCAGGCGGCAGCTTCCTGCTCAATACCCATTGGACTGAAAAAGACCTTTCTGATGAATTACCAGCATATATGAAGAGATATATCGCTAAAAATAAGATCAATTTCTATGTAGTAAACGCAGTAAAGATCGCTCAGGAACTGGGTCTTGGCGGACGTTTCAACATGGTAATGCAGTCAGCCTTCTTCAAACTTACTAACATTATTCCTATAGATAAAGCAGTTGGCTATTTGAAAGATGCCATTGTTAAATCTTATGGTAAAAAAGGCCAGAATATCGTTGACATGAACAACGGCGCTGTTGATAAAGGTATTGGCGCTGTCGTTAAAATAAATGTTCCGGCAGATTGGGCTAACGCAAAAGATAAAGAAGAACAAAAGAAAGATGTTCCTGCATTCATCAAAGATATCCTCATTCCGATGAATCGTCAGGAAGGCGACAAATTACCTGTAAGCGCATTCGAAAAAGGCATGCAGGATGGTACCTTCCCAAGTGGAACAGCTGCTTTTGAAAAACGCGGTATTGCCATAAATGTACCGGAATGGTTAATGGATAATTGTATACAGTGTAACCAGTGTTCCTTCGTCTGCCCGCATGCAGTTATTCGTCCTGTCCTCATGACTGAAGAAGAAAAAAATAATGCACCAGCAGGCATGCAGAGCAAACCGGCAATTGGTGCCAAAGGCATGTACTTCAGCATTGTTATTTCTCCTTATGACTGCAGTGGTTGCGGTAATTGTTCCCAGATTTGTCCTGCACCAAAGGCAAAGGCTCTGGTAATGAAACCTTTCGACACTCAGGCTCCAAAACAACCTACTTTCGATTATGCTGTTAATCCGGAAAAAGTTGCTCCGAAAAAGAATCCGCTTAACAAGAAAACCGTTAAGGGCAGCCAGTTTGAAAAACCATTGCTGGAATTCTCTGGTGCATGCGCAGGTTGCGGCGAAACACCTTATGTAAAACTTATCACACAGCTTTATGGTGACCGCATGATGATCTCCAATGCTACAGGTTGTTCTTCAATCTGGGGTGCTGCAGCTCCGTCAATGGCTTATACAACTAACCATCTCGGACATGGTCCAGCATGGGCAAACTCTTTGTTTGAAGACAATGCAGAATATGGTCTCGGCATGCATCTTGGCACAAAGGCAGTAAGAAATACATTGGCTTCTAACCTCAAAAAGGCTATTGAAAAAGGTGTAAGCGCTGAACTGAAAGCTGCTGCTGAAGAATGGATTGACAAGATGGATGATGGTGAAGGCAGCAGAGATCGTGCAGATACCTTGACCGCAGCACTTGAAAAAGAAAAAGGCAACGATGCATTACTCAACAGCATCTATGATAAACGTGACTTCTTTGTAAAACGTTCACAGTGGATATTCGGCGGCGATGGTTGGGCTTACGATATTGGTTACGGCGGTCTTGACCATGTTCTTGCTTCAGGCGAAGATATCAATGTGCTCGTTATGGATACAGAAGTATACTCCAATACAGGCGGCCAGTCTTCAAAAGCTACTCCTGCCGCTGCTATTGCCCAGTTTGCTGCTACTGGTAAAAAGACCAAGAAAAAGGATCTCGGCATGATGGCTATGTCTTACGGTTATGTCTATGTTGCCCAAATTAATATGGGTGCTGACAAGAACCAGACACTGAAAGCTATCGTCGAAGCCGAAAGTTATAAAGGACCATCTTTGATAATCGCTTACGCACCATGTATCAATCACGGAATAAAAATTGGTATGGGCAAGAGCCAGATTGAAGCAAAACATGCTTCCGAAGTTGGTTATTGGGCTAATTACCGTTATAACCCAACAATTCGCGATACTGACAAGAATCCGTTTAGTCTTGATTCTAAAGAACCTACAGGCAGCTTCAAAGACTTCCTGATGGGTGAAGTTCGTTACAACTCCTTGAAACGTTCTTTCCCTGAAACAGCTGATCTGTTATTCGAAAAGACAGAAAAGGATGCTAAGGAACGTCTTGCAGGTTATAAGAAGTTGGCTGGCAAATAATATTATAGTTTTAACAGAAATCCCCTGTAAATATTTACGGGGGATTTTTGCTTCCCGTTATCCATCTTATCCTAAGATTATCTAACTCACGTGTACATAAGTGCATACAATCGGTATTTATCTAAGGATTGTCTAAAGAAATTTTTTCTTGCTAAGTAATGATATTGTATTGTTAAAGCCCTTGATAAAAACCTTTGCCAGATTTTGGTACGGGTTATGCAAAAGGAAAAAATAGTGTCACACTGTTTACTTTTGTGTTATAATTAAAAAATATCTTAATGAATAGGAGCAGTGCAGATGAAACTTGTAGTGACAATTGTAGGAAAAGACCGTGTGGGAATAATTGCCATGGTTAGCAATATTCTTGCTGAAAACAATGTCAATATTTTAAACATCAATCAAAATATCATGGAAGGTTTTTTTAACATGGTTATGATTGTTGAGATGACTGACAGCAAAATAAAACTGCAGGAATTACAAAAAATCTTAAAAGAAAAGGGTTCTGAAATAAACCTCGATATAAAGGTTCAACATCAGGATATTTTCAATGTCATGCACAATGTTTAAATTGGAGGAAATACAGTGATCACCATCAATGACATAATGGAAACAAATCGCATGATCACAGAAAATAAGCTTGATGTAAGAACCATTACTATGGGAATCAGCTTACGTGATTGTGCACATCCAAACATAGAACAGTTTTGCCGCAATATTTATGATAAAATTACGAAATCAGCTGAATTTCTGGTAAAAACGGGTGCAGATATAGAAAGCGAATATGGTATTCCTATCATTCATAAGCGAGTATCCGTCACACCAATAGCTATTGCTGCTGAAGCTTGTAAAACAGATACATATGTTCCTGTGGCTGAAGCCTTAGATAAGGCGGCTAAAGAAGTCGGTATTAATTTTATCGGTGGTTTTTCCGCACTCGTCGAAAAGGGTTATACAAATGGGGATAAAATACTAATAAAATCCATTCCCCAGGCTCTTGCCTCGACCGATATCGTCTGCTCATCAGTAAACCTCGGTTCTACTAAGGCTGGCATAAATATGGATTGTGTACGGGAAATGGGAGAAATCATTAAACGTACAGCTGAACTGACTCGTGACCGTGAAGCTATTGGCTGCGCTAAGCTCGTTGTATTTTCCAATGCTCCGGGCGACAACCCGTTTATGGCCGGTGCTTTCCATGGTGTCAGTGAAGCCGAAAAAGTTATCAGTGTCGGTGTCAGTGGCCCAGGTGTCGTCAAACATGCTCTTGAAGATATAAAAAGTGCTGATTTCAGTGAAGTAGCTGAAACCATTAAGAAAACAGCTTATAAAATAACACGTGTAGGCCAGCTTGTTGCCCGGGAAGCTTCACAACGGCTTGGCGTTCCCTTTGGTATCATTGATCTATCGTTGGCACCAACACCAGCAGTAGGTGACAGTGTAGCCCATATATTAGAAGAAATGGGGCTGGAAAGTTGCGGTGCACCCGGAACAACAGCGGCATTAGCCTTATTGAACGATGCTGTAAAAAAAGGCGGGCTTATGGCTTCTTCCCATGTAGGCGGTCTGAGTGGTGCTTTTATTCCTGTAAGTGAAGATGCCGGTATGATTAGTGCTGTAGAAAAAGGCAGTCTTTCTTTGGAAAAACTTGAGGCAATGACCTGTGTATGCTCAGTTGGTCTTGACATGATAGCAGTTGCCGGAGATGTTTCCGCTGCAACTATATCGGCTATTATCGCAGATGAAGCTGCTATTGGCATGATAAACAATAAAACAACAGCAGTACGGTTAATACCTGTCCCCGGTAAAAAAGTCGGCGATTCGGTTAATTTTGGCGGTTTACTGGGCCGCTGTCCAATAATGCCTATCAAAAGCCAATACAGTTCAGAAGCATTTATCGCTAGAGGTGGAAGAATCCCTGCCCCTATCAGAAGTCTTACAAATTAAAATAACAATTTATATACAGTTTATACGACAAGAACGGATTGCTCGAGCAATCCGTTCTTGTCGTATAAATTACTTTTTTAATTTTAACGCCCTGACTAAAAAGGTAAAATCCCCTTATTACAGGAAAGTAGACACGATTATTTTGCTTCATATGTAATTTACACGTAAAAATTACCTATTCTGCGGGCTTTTGATTGCTATATAAAAGCGGGAATAGTATAATAAAACCATACTATACTTTGGAGGTAAGAATATGGCCAAAAATGAAAATAAAAAAGAAACAAAAAAATCCGTTTGGGAAAAATATAATAAAAAAGAAAAAAAAGACTTACAGGTACTTTGTGACGGGTACCGCCAGTTTCTGACCACAGGAAAAACAGAAAGAGAATGCGTTCGGGAAATTATTAATCAAGCAGAACAAAAAGGATATAAAAATCTCGAAACAATAATCACCAACAAAGAGCTTCTTCAACCAGGCGATAAAGTTTATTCTGTCTGTATGAAAAAATCTGTTGTCCTCTTTAATATAGGCACAGAACCATTGGAAAATGGCCTGACGATCCTTGGTGCGCATATAGATAGTCCACGACTTGATGTAAAACAAAATCCGTTATACGAAGAAGGCGGCTTGTCTTACTTGGACACACATTATTACGGCGGCATTAAAAAATACCAATGGGTTACTTTACCGTTAGCCATACATGGTGTAGTAGTTAAGAAAGATAAAACCGTCGTTGATATCGTCATCGGTGAAAAAGAAGACGATCCCGTATTTTGCGTGACAGACCTGCTTATCCATCTTGCGCAGGAACAGATGGCTAAAAAGGCTTCAGAAGTAATCACTGGTGAATCACTTGACCTGCTCTTCGGTTCCCTGCCGCTTAAAGGCGAAGAAAAGGATGCCGTTAAGGCAAATGTCCTTGATATATTAAAAAGCACCTATGGCATTGAAGAAGATGATTTGCTGTCCGCAGAACTTGAAATAGTCCCGGCAGGCTCAGCAAGAGAACTGGGCATCGACCGCAGCATGATAATTTCTTATGGACAGGATGACCGTGTCTGTGCTTATACTTCCCTTGCAGCCATGTTGGAAACAGAAACGGTAAAGAAGACCGCTTGCTGCCTACTGGTTGATAAAGAAGAAATAGGCAGCGTAGGTGCTACTGGTATGCAGTCTAAATTCTTTGAAAATACATTGGCAGAACTACTGAATGCACTTGGTGTATACAACGAACTGAATCTGCGTCGTTGTCTGGCTAATTCCAAAATGCTTTCTTCTGATGTTACTTCTGGCTATGATGCTTTATACGCTTCAGCCTTTGATAAAAAAAATATTGCCTATCTTGGTAAAGGCATGGCCTTTAATAAATTTACCGGATCACGGGGAAAATCCGGTTCTAATGACGCCAATGCAGAATACTTAGGAGAAATCAGGGCAATGATGGCTAAGCATAAAGTAAACATCCAATTCTCTGAACTTGGACGCGTCGATTTAGGTGGCGGCGGCACCATTGCCTATATTATGGCTCTATACGGTATGCAGGTCATTGACAGCGGCGTTGCTGTGCTCAACATGCATGCTCCATGGGAAGTAACCAGCAAAATTGACGTTTACGAAACGAAAAAAGGCTACAGTGCTTTTTTGGCTGAAGCATGATTAATAACTCCATTTGAGATATTGTATTAGAAAAGCTCCCCGGCTTATTCAGACGGGGAGTGTTTTTATCGTCATATTTTTTAGTTATTATTTCGTCCTTTACAGGTTAATTCTTGCCAAAGTCTTGCCAGCAAAAATAAACGCCTAAAAGCCCTTCTTTTACTTTTACTGCAAACTCATTAGCGCTGTGTAAAACATTGCTCACCGCATATGGATTGTCCTGTAAAAGGGTGACTTCATCAAGCGGCCATTTTACTCCATTTATACTAACGCCACTACAAGTATTGCTAAGGGGCAGTAAAGAAATGCTAAGGGGAATTTCCATACATTTAAAGGAAATATCTGCATTCTTTAAATATATTAAAGTTTCCTTTTCATCAGCTACACATAAGTTTACGTCTTTATCTGCCATCCTCGACAAAGAAAATACACTGCTGAACAGATGATCAAACCTGCCTCCCCATGCTCCTGTAAGGATAATTTCAGCATGCGGATAATGTTCTGCTATCAAGCGTAAAGCCAGCTGTGTGTCCGTTAAATCCTTATCCGTCGGGAATTGCGCAAATGGTATTCCGGCAGATTTAGCCCATGACCAGTTTGCGGAGTTTGCACTGTCACCATCACCTAATATATAATTAGGTTTTACTCCGGCATGCAGGCAGCTATCAAGACCGTGGTCAGCACAATATACTATCCTGCCGGCAGCAATTTTTTGCAGCCATACAGTAGCAGGAGAACGGCCGCCTGCTATAAGTAATATTTTCACCTGCTGTTCATTAATACTTTCTTTGCACAATGCCAATTCAGGCACTAGAAAACGCTCTACCATTTTATTACTCCTCACATCATGGGAAACTCCCCACAAAACGCTATCAAGCATCTACAACAATGCATTTATGCTCAATTGCAGGAGTTTCCCACTCAATCCATAATTATAATATAATATCTTGCCGCATGAACGGCAGAATGGAGGCTCTTTATGATTAATTTTAAATTTTATGGTCATTCCTGCTTTTCTCTGAATACAGGTAACGAAACAATCTTAGTTGATCCCTTTTTTACCGATAATCCACAAACCAATATAAATCCGTTGGACGTTGATTGTCAATATATATTAATCAGCCATGCCCATTTCGACCATCTCGGTGATGCACCTGCCATTGCCCAAAAAACTAACGCTATGCTGATAGCGATTCCAGAAGTACTTAAATTATGCAAAGGTGCAAAAAATATCCATCCAATGAATATAGGAGGATCGGCAGCCCTGCCTTTCGGTTCTGTACGGATGACTGCGGCCATTCACAGCAGTGGTGTAGCCGGTGGACTGGCCTGCGGTTTCGTCATAAGGTTTAAAGAAGGCCCCACAGTATACTATTCCGGTGACACAGCGCTATTTTCTGATATGCAGATCATAGGCACTAAAGAAAAAATTGATTATGCTATTTTACCAATAGGCGATAATTTCACCATGGGCAATGAAGATGCAGCCCGTGCAGCACAAATGCTGCGGGCGCACAACGTCATCCCCATCCACTATAACACCTGGCCGGCAATTAAACAGGACCCTAATATTTTCAGACAGATTGCTGAAAGTCTAGCTGCGGTGAAAGTCCATATCGTCAATCCTGGAGATTCTTTGGAACTGACAAAATAATGGCAGAGAAGATTTTAAAAAGGCAACGCGTAGTAGTTATCCTTGGCCCAACAGCTGTCGGCAAAACAGAGGCCAGCCTCGTAGTGGCAAAAAAACTGCACACAGAAATCATTTCTGGTGATTCCATGCTGGTTTACAAGGGACTTGATATTGGCACCGCCAAACCAGACCTGGCAGAAAGAGCCACTGTCAAGCATCATCTGATAGATATTTTAGCACCGCAAGATGCTTTTAATGTCACTGCTTTTTGTGAAAAAGCAGATATTTTAATAGACACGCTTAATACTCAACATAAAATACCAATAATTGTCGGCGGCACAGGTCTTTACCTGAAATCTTTACTTGAAGGATACAAATTCAATACTGCTCCCGAAAACCCTTCACTTCGCCTTCATTTAGAAACACTGGCCAAAGAGCACGGCAGAGAATATGTTTTAGCCATGCTGGCTAAAATCGATCCTGATACAGCAGCTAGACTACATGTAAATAATTTCAGGCGAATAATAAGAGCCATAGAAGTATATGAATACGATAAAGCTACTATTTCCCGCGATAAATTCGCAGTCAATAATGAACTGCGTTATGATGCTGTAGTCATAGGCTTAAACCGACAGCGCAGCGAATTATACACGCGCATAAACGAACGAGTAGACATAATGATAAAAAATGGCTGGCTTGCTGAAGTTGAAACCTTATTAAAGAGCGGCGTCGACCGCTCCAGCCAGTCTATGCAGGCTATAGGCTATAGGCAACTAGCTGCTTGTTTGGCAGGCGAACTCCCGCTATCCCTTGCTGTAGATGATATAAAAAAAGCAACACGTCATTTTGCCAAAAGACAGCTAACATGGTATCGCAAAATGCCTTACATAAATTGGCTTTGGGTAGATAAGATGACTACAGAGGAATTAGCAGACGAAATTTGTAAATTAATATCGCAAAAATTTGACTATGAATAAAATTTAAATTATAATAGTCCTAAATTACCGTTGAATTTGGGAGGAAAACTTATTGAAAGCAATTAATCTTCAGGATGCTTTTTTAAATCAAGCTCGTAAGGAAAATGTAAGCGTCACTATTTATTTAGTGAATGGTTTTCAATTGCGCGGCAACGTAACCGGTTTTGACAATTTTACTGTCATCCTTGACAGCAATGGCAAGCAGCAACTGGTATATAAGCATGCAATTTCTACGATTACGCCTGTTCATCCCTTGTCTATGAATTATACAACGGAAAAAAAGGATTCTGATTCTCCTCATATGTAAGCATTTATTATTTATACTGCAAGAAGACAAATTAAAGAAAGGATTCCCTTTGCATAAATCATATGATTGACTTATGTAAGGGGATTTTTTTCCGTATACCTTTAATAGTCATTAAATATTAATATTCTCTATGAATTTTAGAAAGACTGCTATAACCTATGAATCTTAATAAAATGCACTTTCTCATTGTACGGCTCAGTTCTATTGGTGATGTCATGCATGCGACAGCTGTTGCCCATACCTTACGGTTACATGCACCGCACTGCCATATCACTTGGCTGGCCAGTCCCCCCGCCAGCGAATTGCTTAGATATGATCCTGACATTGATAAACTCATCATTTGGGATAGAAATGCTTTTGAACGTGCAGCGGCTAATTTCTCTTTACATGACTTAAAAAGTTCCCTAGTCAAACTGCACAAGCTTTTTGCCCCTTACCAGTTCGATATAGTCCTCGACATCCATGGGCTTTTTCTGACTGGCTGTATATCCTTTCTCGCTAAAGCCAAGCGACGAATAGGTATACGCGGTATGCATGAATTTAACAGTCTTTTTATGACAGAACTTGCCCCGATGATAGAAAGCCCACACAAAATACAACAATATGCTGCTGTACTGCAACCCCTCGGTGTACGGGCACCCGATCCACATCTCATCTTAAAACTACCGCATACACTTCATGAATTTGCTATCCATTTCCTTCAAAAACGGGGCATTGACCTAACTCTTCCCATACTTATGGTTTCTCCTTGTACTACATGGGACAGCAAAAATTGGCCTGCCGCTAATTTTATACAGGCATTAGATCCTTTGCCCGGCAATGTCCAAATCATCTTCTGCGGTACCAAAAATGACGTGAAAAGCATCACCAATATCCGTACTAAAATGACCCATAGTTCTTTTTCCATTGCCGGTGAAACAACGCTGCCAGAACTTGCTGCACTATTTTATTTTTCTAGTCTTCTGCTTACTGGAGATACTGGCCCGCTTCATATCGCAACAGCAGTGGGGCTTGCTACTTTAAGCTTATGGGGACCTACCTTGCCTGAAA
Organism: Pectinatus cerevisiiphilus; assembly: GCF_004341685.1. GTDB lineage: Bacteria > Bacillota > Negativicutes > Selenomonadales > Selenomonadaceae > Pectinatus > Pectinatus cerevisiiphilus. Next base: position 169,091 of record NZ_SMAA01000003.1, on the reverse strand, counting down.
TATACGGACCACTCATTCCCGGACATGTTTCAATAGTCAGCTCCTACAAATGTACTGCCTGCCTTAAATCGCACTGCCACCACGGCAGCAATGCCTGTATGCGGTCAATTGATGCTTCTGTCGTCGAATCTAAAATACGTAAACTACTTCGCTCTAAACAATGCCAAAAACAAAACGCTTTGAAATTTGATTGAAAATGGTAAATTAATATTATTATAAGCTCGATTTGTCATTTTGTTACTTTATATGCTACCATAACTTTGTTATAGCAGATTTTTCTAAAATGGATTTTTAAGATTATCACATTTTCTATATTAAGGATGGTAATGCTGGGTGGATAACTCACGGTTATGGACTAAAAATTTTATAATTGATTCAACAGCCAATTTTTTTATCTATTTGGTATACTATACGCTGACAGTTATAATCGCTATTTACGCTATGGACGAACTTCATACCTCACCAGGAGCAGCTGGTTTTGCTTCTGGGATTTTCATTTTGACAGCGCTTTTTTCCCGTATTTTTACAGGTAAAACGATCGAACAAATCGGTCAGAAAAAAATACTGTTTATTGGCTTGGCAATCTATTTTTTAGCAACTTTCCTCTATTTTAGTGCTGATAATATAGTGCTGCTTCTCCTCATACGCTCCCTGCATGGCATTGGCTTCGGTATTTCGGCCACGGCCACAGGAACTATCATTGCCAATATCATTCCCTCTGCACGGCGTGGTGAGGGGATCGGTTATTACGCCATGAGCGTTACCCTTGCATCTGCAATAGGCCCTTTTCTCGGTATCTATATGAATCAGCATATCAGTTTCACCGCTATTTTTACTTCATGTGCAGTGGTATTAGCGATAAGTCTTATCGCCGCCTTACTTTTAAAAGTAAATAATATGCCAAGTGTATCTGTACCTGCGCAAGTAAAAAAAGAAAAGTTCAACTTGCATAGCTTTATAGAGTTTAATGCCCTGCCCATAGCAATTATAGGTGGTTTATTAGGCTTTTTCTATTCTAGTATTATCAGCTTTCTAGCATCCTATACAAGAGAAATAAACTTAATCAATGCCGGTAGCACCTTTTTCATTGTTTATTCCATCGTCATACTGCTTTCACGGCCGATAACAGGCCGCCTTTTCGATAAAAAAGGTGCCAATTTTGTCATGTATCCGTCCTTTCTCGTCTTTGCCATTGGCATGGTTTTCCTTAGCTATGCGCATACAAACTTCATGCTTTTGCTCGCCGGTGGACTTCTCGGCTTTGGCTTTGGCACATTTATGTCCAGCGGACAAGCCATCGCTATAGCCTTAACACCACGCAATCATATGGGACTGGCTACATCTACATTTTTTTCCCTTACAGATGGTGGTGTGGGCATCGGTCCATTATTTCTAGGCTTACTAGTGCCCTATGTAGGCTTTCGCGGCTTGTACGAAATAATGGCCGTAGGTACTATTTTTACAATGTATCTTTATTATCTGCTGCACGGCAGGAAAAAAACGGCTTCTTCACTATAATAATTCAATTACATAAAATATCGCCAGCCCAATTGGGCTGGCGATAAAAACATCCACTAATATATTAATTTAAAATCAAACTTTATTATCGGCCGCTGAAATTTATCTTGGACTCATTTCCATTCATGAGACGATGGATATTTTCTCTATGCCTGTATATAACAAAAGCGGCAGCAAGTATGCCGAAAATGATGTACTGCCACGGTTCATCCCAATAACAGGCCTGTAAAGGCACAGATACAGCTGCTATCATAGACGCAAGCGAAACATAGCGTGTAAAAAGGACTATGATAAACCAAAGGACAAAGACGCACAAGGCTGCCTGAGGCATAAGCATAGTTATAACACCCAGTCCAGTAGCAACACCCTTGCCTCCCTTAAAAGCTAAAAATAGAGAACACGAATGACCGATTATAGCCATTATACCGCCTAAGATCAAAGCGTATGCGGATGCCTGTCCAGAACCAGCGGCACCAACATACATGCCGATAAGAACACCGGCGGCTCCTTTCAAGAAATCAAAGGCAAAAACCCAGAAACCTGCCTTTTTACCAAGGACACGCCAAGCATTAGTAGCACCGATATTGTGACTGCCATAATGGCGCAAATCAGTATGGAAAAATATTTTACCAATTATGAGGCCGCTGGGAATAGATCCCAGAATATACCCGGCCAGCAGAATAAAAAGATAACTCACTCATCATCTTCCTTTCTTCCTTTCACAATAAGTTTTAACGGAGTCCCTTCAAAACCGAAGCTTTCCCGTAATTTATTTTCGATAAAACGCAGATAAGAAAAATGCATAAGCTCCGGATCATTTACAAAAATAATGAATTTAGGCGGCTTCACATCTGCCTGTGTCATAAAATATATCTTTAACTGTTTTCCTTTATGTGCCGGTGGTGGATTTACAGAAAGCGCATCCATGATAAGTTGGTTGAGCACACTCGTCTGAATACGCATAGCCTGTTGTTCCGCTACATACTTTACCAAATCCGGCATACGGTGTACTCTTTGGCGCGTTAGTGCCGATATATATATAACAGGTGCATACTGGAGAAAACCAAGTTCATCGCGCAGATCTTCTGTAAACCGCAATGGTGTCTTTGAGTCCTTTTCCATTAAATCCCATTTATTAACTACCAATACGCAGCCTTTACCAGATTCATGGGCATATCCGGCTATTTTTTTATCCTGTTCTGTAACTCCGTCAGGAGCACTTATAAGCATCAGGACAACGTCACTACGGTCTACAGCACGCAATGAGCGGATTACGCTGTATCGTTCTATTGGTTCATCTATTTTGGCTTTACGACGCATTCCAGCCGTATCTATAAGCGTGTATTTAATATTGTCCTTAACAAAATGCGTATCAATAGCATCCCGTGTCGTTCCGGGAACATTACTGACTATAACACGATCCTGTCCCAGCATAGCATTTACTAAGGAAGATTTACCTACATTCGGCCGGCCGATAACAGCTATGTGTATTTCATCCGGATCTTCTACAATAGCTTCAATTGCACTGAAGGATTCAACTACCTTGTCCAGTAAATCTCCCATATTTAGCGAATTAGCCGCAGCAATAGGGATAGGATCACCAAGGCCTAAATTATAAAATTCATAAACATCCATTTGCTGCTTCTGCGTATCAATCTTATTTACCGCCAATATCACTGGCTTTCTGGCATTGCGCAGAATCCGCGCTATCTCCGCATCAGCATTGGTAACCCCTGCACGCCCATCAGTCAAGAAGACAATCACATCTGCTTCGTCAATAGCCAGCTGAGCCTGCACACGTATTGAGGAGAGTATTGTATCCTGGGATTCCAGCTCTATACCACCAGTATCAATCATCGTAAATTTTTTGTCCAGCCATTCTGCATCCATGTATATTCTGTCACGAGTTACCCCCGGAAAATCTTCAACAATAGAAACCCTTTTTTTGCCAATCTGATTAAAAAGAGTAGACTTTCCTACATTAGGACGTCCGACTATTGCCACTATCGGTTTACTCAAATTACGCACCCGCCTTTATTTAGTATATGCAGCATTACTTTGCCACGTGTATAAATTATTGTCCCGAACATCTTTTACCTTGTCCCATTGTGTCAACAAACTATAAAGTGTCCGTGCATCAGAGGCTATTTTTATTTTCTTTTCATATTTATTTTGCAATTCCTGTAAGGATAAATCATCAAGAAAAATATCTTCCCCCGTCCTTAAAGCTGAACCAGGAAGAATAACACCATCGCATTCGCACTCTTGTTTTTTCAATGCCTTCAGTATATCCTGACCCGTCAAAAGCCCTGTTACAGTCACATTATGCCCAAAAAAATCATTTTCTACAGCCAAAATATTAATATCAAGATTAGCTATATCCATATTCGCTAATAACGGACGAAAAACCTTTCCTGCTGATGTCCCGCATACAACAGTTATATGCATTGTTTTTTCATAAGCATATTTTTTATCTTTATCCTTTATCAGGCAAGTCTTCCATTCATCAATAAAATTACGGCTTAACCCAATACCATTATCAAGCTGCGGAAAGCCATCATAATATTTACTTTCAGGAAAAGGATATTCTGCCGTCAAATAAAATTCGTCACTCAAATAGACAAAAGAATTATCCAGTTTTTTTCTAAATATATGCTGCCACCTCTCTACCTGATCTATAACAGAACGCATACCAGCTTGGTCGAACATAGTCAAAGGATAACAACCTTCGCGGTATTTTGTCAGTCCCACCGGTACTATAGCTATGCTTAAAGCATTAGGGATTCTCGCCCCAATATCCTTTATGGTTCGTTCCAGCTCTGGTCCATCATTAAAATCAGGACACAATACAATCTGTGTATGGTACTGCACATCTATCGAATCTAAGATATCAAGCTGTGCCGCTATTTGTGCTGCCCTTTTACTATTCATCATCCGCGCACGTAATTGAGGATTTGTAGTATGCACAGACAGATACAACGGGGACAAATGCAGGCGGTGGATTCGCTCAAAATCACTCTTCCCCATATTCGTCATCGTCACAAAATTACCATATAAAAATGACATCCGATAATCATCATCTTTAACTGACAAACTCTTACGCATATTTGGCGCTATCTGGTCAACAAAACAAAAGCAGCATCTGTTATAGCAGCGATGAATTCCATCAAAAACAGCTGATTCAAATTCAACGCCTAATTCTTCATCATAATCCTTTTCAAAGGCAATCATTTCTTGCTGACCATCTGCATGTTCAAGCAAAAGTTCTATTGACTCATCCGCAAAAGCAAAGCTTAAATCTATTATATCAGTGAGTAAATGCCCATTCACGGACACTATTTTATCACCAACGCATAATCCCAGTTCTTCTGCTAGACTATCCTTATTAACTTTTATAATTTTACCACTATAAGACATTGGTAATCCTTTCCGAAAATCTTTTGCGCACAAACAAGATTTATAAAATAATAAAAAACAACTCAAAAAGGAGTAATGTCAAACGCATTACTCCTTCTCAAATGAGTCCTAAAATACTTTTTAACAAATTACATTAAAATCGCAGCTTAATCAGCAATAAGATCATTCTTCTGTTTCATTATTAGCAGCTGACTTGTCTTGTTCAGCCTGCTTTTCCTGATACTGATCAAATTCTGCCTTATCAGCATCCTGTTTGACTCTTGTAATGCTAAGCGCAATTTTTTTATTTTCTTTATCAATATGAATTATTTTTACTTTAACATCATCGCCGACTTTAACTACTTCATCAGCCTTGACAATATGTTTTTCTGATAACTCACGCATACGAATAAGTCCATCAACACCTTCTTCTAACTGCATAAAGGCACCGAAATCTGTTAATTTCACAATTTTACCGACCACATAACTGCCAACGGTGTATTTTTCCACTTTAGCAAACCACGGATCAGGCATAGTATCTTTTATGCTTAACGAAATACGTTTAGTTTCAGGATCAAAGTTCTTTACTAATACTTCTACTTCATCTCCCGCATTGACAATATCGGAAGGATGTTTTACATGATTCCATGAAAGATCCGAAATATGTACAAGGCCGTCGATACCGCCTAAGTCCACAAATGCACCATAATCAACAACTCTCTTTACGCGGCCTTTTCTTATTTCGCCTACCTGTAAAGAGCTAAGAAGTTCAGCCTGTTTTTCAGCCCGTTCTTCTTCCAAAAGGACTCTATGCGAAAAGATAAGACGTTGTTTTCTGCTGTCTATTTCTATGATACGTGCCTGTATTTCTTTGCCAACATAACTAGCTAAGTCACGAATGAAATGCAGTTCAATCTGGGATGCTGGTAAAAATCCTCTCAATCCAGAAAAAGCAACCAGTAATCCACCCTTTATTAATTTCGTTATTTTTATTGTAACAGAAGTTTTATCTTCATAAAGCTTTTTAGCATTATTCCAAGCTGTCATTTCATCTGCACGGCGTTTTGATAAAACCATACCATTTTCTCCGCCGATATAAACGATATAAACATCAATTTCGTCACCAACACTGACAACATCAGACGCGTTATCTGGAGCAGGGTATGCCAGTTCCTTATTAGGCACCGGGATTTCCTGTTTATAGCCAACGTCCACATATGCGGCGTCGCGGTCAACCATTATGACTGTTCCTTTTATTATTTCATTTTCGGCGAAATTTCTCATCGATTCTTCTTCTAACAAACTTTGCATGTCTTGTTCATGTTCTTGCACTTTTTATATACCTCCCTGATGAGCCAGTCGGGGGTAGAAGCTCCCGCCGTCACACCAATTTTTTCTATATTATAAAACCAATCATCGTCTAGCTCATCAGCAGTCTCAATATGATGTGTTGGACATCTTTGAGCACACAGTTCAGCCAGCCGAGTGGTATTGGCACTATTTTTGCCGCCTATAACAAGCATTACATCTACTTTTGCGGCCAGTTCTTCAGCAGCAGTTTGGCGCTGTTCAGTGGCTGTACAAATCGTACGCAGCACTTTTACTTCATTGGACTTATCAAGCAATACATCTACTAATTGTTTGAACTTCACACGGGAAAAAGTCGTTTGCGCCACTATACCAAGCCTTTTTATAGGTTGCAATTGTGCGGCTTGCTCCAATGTCTCAATAACTACCGCGTCCTGCCCTGACCACTCAAAAATGCTTTTTACTTCAGGATGTTTTCTTTCCCCTATAATGACGACGGAATAGCCTTCATCAGTGAGTGCTTTGGCTGACATCTGCGCCTTTTTAACATGTGGACACGTAGCATCCACAATATTTAACCCCTTCGCTTCAGCTGCTTGATAAATTGAAGGGCCTACACCATGTGATCTTATTATTATAGTTCCATGCGTTATATCATCGAGGGAATCTATCGAAATGATACCCTCATCAGCAAGTTGTTTTACTATTTGCGGGTTATGGATTATCGGACCGAGCGTGGCTATAAAGCCATCTCTACCGGCTTGTTCACGAGCCAGTTTTATGGCCCTTTTAACGCCATAGCAAAACCCCTGATATTCTGCTAACATTATGTCCATATGATCACCATTCATAATTACTATCTTCCATAGTATAACATAAATATCCCCTTATGTCTTGTAAGAGTTTATCAAATTCTGAATTTGTTGCATAATTTCAGCTGTAAAACACTGTAATTCTTCTTTATCGATCTTATCTTTTTTATAATAAATAGGGGTACCGTAAACCACCTTCACCGCAGGAAAAAAACTTCCCCATTTAAAAATTTGTTCTGTATTTAAAACGGCAGTCGGAATCACCGGTACTTTTGCTTTAGCTGCAATCAAAGCTACTCCCGTAGCTGCCTTTTGCAGTTTTCCTGTTTTACTTCTGTGCCCTTCGGGAAATACCCCCATGCATTCCCCTTCCTGAAGCTTTCTAACGGCTGTACGCAGAGCTTGTCGATCACCAATACCCCGACGTACCGGAAAAGAATGCAGAGCATATAGTGCTTTCCCCAAAATAGGGACATCAAACAGCTCTTGCTTTGCCATATACCCAACCGGTCGTTCTACAAAACAACTGATCAGCATGGGATCCCAATTACTAAGGTGATTTGCAGCTATTATTGTTCCGCCCTTAGTTGGCACATTTTCCACATGGTAAGCCTTTGCCGAAAAAAGCACTGTATATAAAACATGAAAAAAATGATACAAAAACCTATAAACTAAACTCAATAATAATGCACCCCAATTACTTCAATACCAAAGACAATATTTTCTCTGTTGCTTCGTCCGCTGACATAAAGGTCGTATCCAGTAAAACAGCGTCCTCAGTCTTTACAAGAGGAGATATTGTTCTTTCTTTATCAGCCTTATCTCTTGCTGTTATTTCTTCTTTAAGCTCAGCAAGATCGACCTTATATCCTTTTTTTACCATCTGTGCAAAACGACGTTTAGCCCTTTCCTCAACTGAAGCAGTTAAAAATACCTTTACATCTGCTGTTGGTAAAACATAACTTGCTATATCACGGCCATCCATCACAATCGCACCGTTTTGAGCCATTTTCCTTTGTAAAAGCACCATCTTTTTACGCACCGACCCGAGCCTTGCGACTTGGGAAACCACTCTGCTGACAGCAGGTGTGCGCAGCTGGTCGGAAACCTCTACACCATCAACAAAAACCTTAGTAACTTTATTTATGTATTGCAAACGCACATCTATATCTTTTACCGTTTGCAAAATAACTTCATCAGTCAATGCATCCATACTATTTTCTTGCAGCACCTTCCATGCCGCTGCCCTGTACATAGCACCAGTGTCAATATAAGTATATCCTAATTTTGCAGCGACCCGTTGAGCTACAGTACTTTTCCCTGCACCTGCTGGCCCGTCTATAGCAATTACTTTCTTTTTCATATAATAATTTATTCACCCTGCGAATTATTTTTCAGCATCTCAAGCGTTGTATAAAATTCAGGATAAGAAATATCTACACACTCAGCATGATCGACAATAACACCCTTTCCAGCAGCCCCTGCCACAGCCAGTGACATGGCAATACGATGATCATTGCAGGAATCACACTGCGCCGTTTTAAATATTGAACCGCCTTTTATAATAAGCCCGTCTTCCTTTTCCGTCAAGGCATCTGTCAGTTTACCAAGCTCATTACAAATGGTTTTTATCCGATCACTTTCTTTTACACGTAATTCCTGTGCACCGCTTATTACCGTAATTCCATCAGCTACCATTGCAGCAACGGTTATTACTGGTATTTCATCAATAAGTCGAGGAACAATCTCCGCCTTTATCTCTGTACCATGTAATCGGGCATAACGAACCCGCAAGTCAGCCACAGGCTCACCACTGGATTTACGCATATTACTAACTTCTATAGCTGCGCCCATATTCCGAAGCACATCAATTATACCTGTACGTGTTTCATTCATACCGACGTTTTTGATCAAAACATCGCTGCCCTTAATGATGCTGGCCGCGACTATGAAATAAGCAGCTGAACTGATATCCCCTGGTACTTCTATATACTCAGGAGCCTCCAAGTTTTCTGCCGGATAAATACTTACACAATTACCCTCTTTGACCAATTTTGCACCAAAGGCGTTAAGCATCCTTTCTGTATGGTCCCGTGAAGGATATGGTTCAATAACCTTAGTAATTCCCTGCGCATATAACCCCGCAAGCAAGATAGCAGACTTTACCTGGGCACTAGCCATAGGCATTTCATAAGTTATGCCTTTTAATGCAGTAGCCGCGGGGATTACCGTTATAGGTAATAATGAATTACCCTGTCTGCCCACTATTTTTGCGCCCATCTTGCCCAATGGTTTAATTACCCGCCCCATCGGACGACTACTCAAAGACGGATCACCTGTAAAAGTAGTTAAAAAATTCTGTCCTGCCAAAATGCCCAGCATCAGCCGCAGTGTCGTTCCCGAATTGCCAGCATCAATGACTCTGGTTGCTTCTTTCAAACCATGCAGCCCATTACCACAGACAAATAAGGAATCGCCCTTATCTTCAACTTTTACTCCCAGCGCCTGCATACATTTAACTGTACTCATACAATCCTGCGCCCGTAAAAAATTAGTAATCCTTACAGGAGTATTGCATAATCCTGCAAACATCACACTGCGATGTGATACAGATTTATCTCCCGGAACAACAACGTGTCCATGCAGCCCAGCCGCGGACGCTGCCCGAATATTTTTGATTGCCATTACACATGTACCCTTCAATAATTTGTCTTTTATAAGTATTTACAGTACATTATTCTATAAATGCTTCAAAATTTCCTGCAAAGCATTTATATTTACTATTTCCCTGCCATAATTCCAGCCGTATATCCCATTGAAAATGCCGCTTGTAAATTAAAGCCGCCTGTATATCCGTCTATATCGATCACTTCGCCCGCAAAAAATAAACCATTTACTAATTTTGACTGCATAGTTTTAGGATCTATTTCCTTTACATGAACACCACCGCCGGTGACGATAGCCTCTGCTATTGGACGGACACCGTGAATATCGAAAGAAAGCTTTTGCAATGCATTAACCAGCCGTAATCTTTCTTTTTTCGTAATAGCGTTGACAAATTTTTCTGCATCTATATAGGCAAAATTAAGAACTACCGGTATAAGTCGATGCGGCAGCAGATCTATCATTGCATTTTTTATTTGTTTACGTGTGTATTTTTGAAAATCACGCTGAATACGGGCTTCAAGTTTTTCTGGTGTAAGCGCTGGTTTTAAATTAATTGCCAAATAAATCTTTTTACCGCTGGCTACATCAAGCGCTATTTGCCTGCTCATGGACAAGATAATCGGCCCTGTTACTCCAAAATGAGTAAACATCATTTCCCCAAACATTTCATCAGTTTTTTTATTATCAGTAAAAGCACTTACCCGCACATTGCGTAAAGATAGCCCCTGTAAGTCCCTCACCCATGCTTCTTCACTGACAAGAGGGACCAGCGCAGGATGCAGTGGCATGATCTTATGACCTACTGCCTGCGCTAATTTTAAGCCTGAACCGTCTGAACCGGTACCTGGATAACTTGCACCACCGGCTGCCAAAATGACTGCATCAGCTTTGAGTATATTTCCGTCACTCATTTTAATACCTGTAACCAAGCCGTCTTCGACGATAATCCTTTCAACTTTTGTATTTAATCTCAGTTCCACTTTACTGTCATATAGCTTATCAGCCAGTGCTGTCACAACATCAATAGCTCTATCACTCTGCGGAAAAACTCTGCCGCCCCGTTCCACTTTAGTAGGAACACCAAGCGCTTCAAAAAAATTTACCACATCATCATTAAAAAAATTTTTAAATGCACTATACAAAAATTTACCATTGCCGGGAATATTTTTTATGAACTCGCTTAAGTCGGCTATATTAGTAATATTACAGCGTCCTTTTCCCGTTATCATAAGTTTTTTCCCTAATTTTGCATTTTTTTCCAACAAAATAACCTTATTATTATTGGCTGCGGCTTGTATGGCTGCCATCATTCCCGCCGGCCCAGCCCCTATAACTACTATTGTCTTCATAAATGTTCTTCAGCGATTGTCGTGGTCAGCTGAACTAACTCCTCCTCTGTCAAATGACGGTACATACCTCTTTTTAAACCTTGCAGATCTAGTCCGGCAAAACGTTTTCGCTTGAGTGCTAAGACATCATGCCCCACGGCCATCATCATGCGCCGTACCTGCCTATTACGTCCTTCATGGATACTCAGCTGCACTTTACTGCGGTCTGCGGTATCGTCATAACTAATAATATCCACCTTTGCGGGCGCCGTTCTCCCGTCCTCCAACATTACACCATGCCGTAAGCGACCAAGGCCCTCACTATTTAACCTGCCCGCAATAGTTGCTACATATACTTTTTCTACTTTAAACTTAGGATGAAGTAATTTTTGCATCAAACTGCCATCATTTGTTAAAAGTAATAACCCTTCCGTATTATAGTCAAGGCGTCCCACCGGAAATATCCGTTCTGGTATATCTGATACAAGTTCCATAACTGTTTTTCTGCCACGTTCATCTTTTACACTTGAAATAAAACCTTTTGGCTTATACAAAATGATATATACTTTTTCTTCGTCCTTCTTTATAACCTTCCCATTAAATCTGACAATATCCTTTGCCGGATCAACTGTCACTCCCTGTTGCGTTACAATGTCTCCATTAACGCTTATCTGGCCTTCAGTAATCAACTTTTCCGCAGCACGCCGTGAGGCAATGCCACATTCTGCAATAAATTTCTGTAAACGTTCCAAAATATTCCTCCCAAAATAAAAGGCTGATACATTGCTCTGTACCAACCTGAAACAATCTATTTTTTACTTATTTTTTCATACATCTGCGCAATCATTTCTACGCCGCCGCGTCCAATCGATAATTTACGGCTGATTTCAGCCGAAGACGCGCCTTCATCCAGCATAGCAAAGACCTGCTTTACCTTCGCCGGCAATGCCTGTTTAGCAATATCATTCCCTTGTCTTATCTTTTCCCCAGTATAAACATACCCATCGGCAGTTGTACCATTGCCAATTTCTCTATAGTTATTTTCCGCGGATTGTAGTAAAGAATCAAAATTTCCCCGTTCCGTTGTCTTTGGGGAATTTTTTATTTGCAAAGAAGTTTTATTTTCTTCTTCTGCTAAAACCGCGTAATAATGTCTTAGTTCTTCCATCTTTTTATCGGCAATATTGATCATGGTCTCTAAGTGATCCATTTGTTCGTTTATTTGCCTGGAAATCCTATCTCCAGTATTTTCTAATTCTTTTTTTAACTGCTGTGCCGCCACACTGACATTTTCAGCACCAGCATCATTCAAATTTTTATTATTAATATTATGCCTTAACAATAGGATTAACAAGACACCTACAATTATGATTACACCCAATATTTCCGTAAACATTATATTCTCCTGAGAATACTCACAATTTAATATCTATATTATGTCCGCGGACAGCATCAGTCAACACTTGTTCCTTTTTATTTTCATCAGGCTGACCTTCTCTATGCTTCTTAGATGAATTACCACCGTTACCGCTGCTACCTTTTTGCTCATCTTTGATTTTTCCATCTTCAACATTTTCTCTTGCATAAACCTGTAGCTGTTTCTTTTCGGACTCCTGCTGAAGTTTTTCATTGCCGAAGTTTTGTGCAGTTACAACCTGGTGGTTCATTTTGTTTTGTATATTACCAACTTCTGAACTATTGGGCAGCATTGCCTGTAGATTTCCTATAGGATTAACAGACATATTCTTCTCCTCCGCTTATACAATCATCAATAAGGATTCAACTTTACACATTCCGTCTTGGAATCTGCTGAAAAAGAACAATGTTTAGCCTCAGTCTGAACAGTATAAAGAAAATTAGCAATGACAATTTTTACTCCTGGATAAGCCCTATCATCTACTTTTATCTTAGCATTTGCCATGCTTTTCAGCTGTCCTGAGAGTTTTTTAAATTCAGTTTCTGCTCTTTCCAGTCTTCCTATCAATGGAAACTGCATTCTTTTTAATTTAGCAAACTTCTCCTTCTGCGATACAGATAGCTTTTTTTCTGAGCTGAGTATATTCAAAGCATTTTCAATATTCTTTAATTGTTTTTTATCATTTTCTATATCAGTGGAAACCTTTTTATACTCTTTATTGATAATAGGATTAATCCCTACTTCAATTTTTGTTACCACATTCATAAAATTCCCCAAGACCTTCGCATCGACCAACAGGCCTGCGATAGCATTTCCACCTACTATTTGCCCTCTTCGTTCTTTTATGATTATTTTCTCGCCAGCATTTATCTTAGAATGCAATGCCACATCAGCTATATAAACATTACGCTCAGCCGTTATATCTGCATTCTCAATAAAATTGGTTCGCACATCCTCTTTCGCATGTATTTTACCGCGGCGCATACCAAGTACCCCGCCCTCGATATAGACATTTTTTGCCTCGATAGTTCCCCCGCTGACAGTTCCGCCTACATTAACATCACCATCCGCTTTGACCGTAAAACCATCTTGGACATTCCCTTTTATGAAAACGCTGCCATTAAATTTTATATTGCCAGTAGAAACATCCACATCGCTGTTTATTTCAAGCTTCGGATCAACAACCATACGGTTGCCTTCCTCGATAACTTGTCCATCAATAGCAGCAATAAGTATATTGCTATCCAATATCTCAGTGTTTTTCCCTTTGACCAAAGGAATAGGTTTACCAGCGCGACAGGCTATTTCCTGTCCCATTATATTCATCCCGCATTCACCCTTTGTCTGCGGAACTCTCTCTGCCAATATGTCACCTTTTGAGACAAGGAAACATAAATTCATATTTTTATAATCTACTCGATCATAGTTTCCATTGCTAGGACGGCCTTTTTGGGAAAAGTCAATATGCTTCTTTATATAAGCATTCTTGCCATTGACTGCTGGTTTACCTTTTGCAACGATTTTACTACACAACGGTTCCTGTAAAAAATCATCAATAAGTTTCTCATCTATACCATAGGTAACACCTTTATCTTGCAAAAGTTTCATAATATAAGCTTTGTCATATTTAAACTCATCTTTATTACCAGGAAAACTTACTTCCGCTTCCATTTTATCTTTACTTACATTTATTACCGGCACAGGTACCTGTATCTCTTCACTCTCAGTCCCTGCCGTATCAGTAATCTGGCTGCGCGTTCCGGAATGGGCTTGTATTATTTTTAACAGTTCTGCCATCTTATAATTTTTTATATCATGTTTTTTTAAAAGCGCGCACAGCAATGTAACATCTTTAAAAAAAGGGTCTTCTCCCTTCGGTGCATATACTGTCAGAAAAACACCCTCAGATAAAATTTCAAGCAAGTATCCTTCTTTTTTACTGCCAAATACGGTGTCTGACATGTTAAATCCTCCTAACTTTTAAACGCTTGGAATTTTATTGATATTTTGCAATAATAATGCCGCACTATGCAATTACCAATATAACACATTAACATAATATTAACAAATATATATGTTAGTTATTTAAAAAATCAGACTTAGACCGTGCTAAATATCCTCTAAGCCTGAGCACAGCTCTTTTATGTAATTGACTTATACGCGCTTCCGACAAATTTAACGTCAGCCCAATTTCTTTTAAGGTTAATTCTTCCGAATAATATAGTGATATAATCAATTGTTCCTTGGGTGGCAGCTTTTCGATAGCCTCTTTTAACTTTTGCTTAACAAAATCACGATTAAGCTTCTTATCTATGGAATCATTTCCCTGGTCAGATACATATTCTACACTTATATAATCCTCAAGGGATGTCATGGAAGCTGTACTCATATTGGCTTCCAGATTATACAATTCCTTTAAGCTCATTGATAAGAACTCTGCTAATTCTTCTTTTGTCGGCGTACGTTGAAGCTGTACTTCCAATTTAGTGTAAGCGGATTCATATGTTTTAATTTTTTTCCGTAAAGATACTGACAGCCAATCTTTAGAACGTAAATAATCAAGAACCGTACCACGAATACGATTTTTGGCATAAGTCTCAAACTTTACACCTAAACTTATATCAAACCTTGCGATAGCATCCATCAGTCCAAAAAAACCGCTGCTTATCAAGTCATCGCGTTCAATATGTGCTGGTAAATTATAGGCTATATGCCCGACTACGACATTCACCAAAGACAAATAATTTTCAATTAAACTATTTCTAGCAACCAAATCATTATTTTTTTTATACTTTTTCCATAAATCGGCAATGTCGATGGCAGAAAAGGATTTAGCTATTTGCAATTTTCGAGCCCCCTTAATTATTAGTTATAATAATAACTACTATTAATAATCAATAGCAAATAGTATATGTCATCGTTATAATGCTCCTTCATTTAATATTATCTGCTTTTCCTGCATTATTATTCTGCACTGTAGATTCTTTACCAGCAGTAATATCCACATGCGAAATATTTTTTTTCTTTCTTTCCCATATCCTTAAAAGTAAGAAAGCAACGAATAATATTAAAAAACCTAACAAGGTTATAACTATAAACATAAAACACATTCTTTTAAAAATTAACAAATCCGATAAATCCTTTATCGTACCAGCCGCCATGACGCTCAATGCCGATATGCATCCTAAAGAAATGGATAGAATAAACATCTGCAGCCACCTTTTTTTTAAAGTCCGCATTGTTATTATCTTGACGTCCATCATATCCATCATGCAATCACCTGTTAAATAGTTTTTTCGCCTTTATTAATGGTTTTAATTTTATATAAACCAGTATTGAGATCCATTTCTACTGTGCGTCCATAAGTACCGCCCAAATCTTCGCTGATAATCCTTATCCCACATTGCTGTAATGTCTTTTTAGCCAGCTCCGCATTCCTTTTGCCTATGGCCATTATGTCTGATGCTCCCGCAAATTGAAACATTTGGGATCCACCAGCCAATTTAGCTTCCACTCTGGATTTTTCAGCCCCCAATGCGATAATCTCTTTCAACAACAATGGTATTCCTGTATCTGCAAATTTAGCCGGGTTCTCATTGGCACGTGCCTGTGTACTATCAGGCAGCATAATATGAACCAGCCCGCCAACCTTAATTTTTGAATCATACAATGTAATTCCTACACATGACCCTAAACCATAACTGATAATCATATTTGGTGACCGGCCTACCTTATAGTCAGCTATTCCGACCCTTAATAGTTCAGCCATGTTATTTCACTCCTACCGCATTCAAAATTGTTTGGAGCGAACCTACATCTGGAACTAAAAAGAAGTGCCCGCTTATACCTTCGTCCTCCGACAAAAATTGAGTTTCTATTACTAAGGCATGGTCACCCATCTGCCCTAATTGGACAATAACAACATTTAAAATAGCTCCTGCCATATCGATAGCCATTGCTGGAATAGACGGCAGTAAAGTTAATTTCGTATAATAAGACAATGCATTTAAATAGGCACCTGCAAGTATATTACCGATCTCCATCAATGCTGATTGATCCATTTCTGTCAATTCGCCATCGGTAGCGCTTTTTTGTTCTCCTAACAGATGTTCCACTAAATAAAAAGCACTTTCCCGCGGCATCAAAAATAAAACACTGCCAGGAGCTTTTCCGTATACACGCAAGAAAATGCTGGCGACCATAGTGTCAGGCCCTCCCACCAGATTAGGGACATCAGCTAATGGCACTATTGACACGTTAGGAACATCCATATCTATTTTTTTATTAATAAGCTGCGATAAAGCTGTAGCCGAATTACCAGCTCCCACATTGCCTATCTCTTTTATTGCGTCCAATTGCATAGCTGACAGATTTAATATATCGTCCGACACATACTCACCTCATTTAGTTTCACCGTTCAAGCCTAGTATTTCGGACAAATTCAGCAAAATAACCAATCGGTTATTTAAATTTCCTATTCCATTTATAAACTTATTTGATTCTGAATGCATATCGCTTTCCGTAGATGCAATTTGCTTGGAATTAGTTATATGGTCAGTATCAATAGTTAAAACCTCAGTGACTGCATCAACTATCATCCCTACCGTAATTTCTTCAAGCTTTACGACAATGATACGCGTTGCATCTGTATATTCAGCATCTGGCAAGCCTATACGTTTTTTTAAATCTATTACCGGTAATACACTTCCACGCAAATTCATAACGCCTTTTATAAAATCTGGTGTAAAGGGCACACGCGTAATATCAGTCAAGCGTTTTATTTCTTCAACATTTAAAATGCTCATACCGTATTCTTCACGTTTTAATTTAAATGCAACTATCTGCACTTCGTTTGATGAAACTTCATGCTGCTCCATGATAATATTCCTCCTAAATTTATTGCATTAAAATAGCGACGTCCAAAATCAATGCGATCTGTCCGTTACCCAAAACCGTTGCCCCAGAAATAACTTTGACACCTGATAAAAGTTTTCCTAAAGTTTTAATAACTATTTCCTGCTGGCCGATAAGTTTATCTACCATAATGCCACACTTTTTATCACCAACATGGACAATAACCACATATATTTCTTCATCTTTTTTATCTTCTATATGTGATACATTAAGCGCACGGTCAAGACGGACAATAGGAATAATTTCACCGCGGATTACGATTGTTTCCTTATTTTGGATAGTTTTTATATCTTCAGAAGTTATATTTATCGTGCTATCGATTGATGCAAGAGGAATCGCATAAATTTCTTCTTGAACATTAACTAACAAAGCTTGGATGATGGCAAGAGTAAGCGGCAATTTAATTTTAAATACGCTGCCTTCATTTTTTTTCGTTTCAACATCAATAACTCCGCCCAGTGCCTCGATAGTAGTACGTACAACATCCATTCCTACACCACGTCCGGATACATCTGTTATAACATCGGAAGTAGAAAAACCCGGTAAAAAGATAAGCCGTACCGCTTCCGCATCAGTCATGTTATCGGCATCATCCTGCGTTATAACACTCTTTTCAACAGCTTTACTGCGAATGATGTCAGCGTCAATTCCCGCACCGTCATCGGTAACCATTATGATTACGTTATTACCTTCATGCCTGGCGATTAAGCCAACCTGTCCGATAGGCGGTTTCCCTTTTGCTTCACGTTCATCTGGATGTTCTATTCCATGGTCCATTGAGTTACGAATAAGATGGACGAGCGGATCGCCTATTTCGTCAATTACTGTTCTATCAAGTTCGGTATCTTCACCTTCGATAGTAAGGTTTACTTCCTTATTCAGTTCCTTTGCCAAATCGCGTACAACACGCGGGAATCTATTAAAGACCTGGCCAACAGGAACCATTCTTACTTTCATCACTATCGATTGCAAATCACCGGTTACCCGATCCATCTGTTCCACTGTTTCCACTAATTCAGCAATGCGATGCGTATTACCTATCTGTTCAAGCCTTGTCTTATTGATGACTAATTCGCCGACCAAGTTCATTAATGAATCAAGTTTTTCTATGCCAACACGAACAGATTGTCCGCTTTTCATATTATCATGATGCTGGATTGCCTGCTTTTTAACTGCTGGAGCATTCTTTTTGGCTACTGCCGGCACTGCTGCTTTCTTTGCAGTCGTTACTTCTTTTTTAGGGGCATCTGGTACTTTTATCAATTCTATGTCTACTCTGGCTATTTCTGAAATGTTCATAAGAACAGACTCTACTTTCTGTTCTTCTTCACCAGTCAACAAAATGACATCAAATGTGAGATCAAATTTTTCCTGTTCTAAGTCTTCTGTAGAAGGAATAGACTTTATTACATCGCCGATTTCATCTAAAGCGGACATTACCATATATGAGCGTGCTGTCTTCAAGACGCATGTTTCAGCCAGAGTGACTTTAACATGCATGGCTCTTAATCCTGATTTTTTAGCACTATTTATCAAATCTATGTCTATATCTGAAAGCTCAATATTTGCCGGGGGATTTTCACTATTGGCATCTTTCTTTGCTGCAGGTTCTGCCGTTGTTTTAGCCTTAAAGCTTGCTGGAGCCTTGTCTCCACCAGTCGCAGCTATAGAATTCAGCTTGTCTACAAGTTCTTTTACATCAACAGAATCTTCTGGTTCACCATTATTGATATTATCAACCATCTGTTGTAATGCGTCGATGCATTTAAACAAAACATCAATAATATCTTCATCAGCTTTAATTTTATCAGTACGTATTAAATCAAGAACATTTTCCATGTCGTGGGTAAGTTCAGCAATAACATTAAATCCCATTGTCGCTGACATTCCTTTTAAGGTATGCGCACTTCTGAAAATCTCATTTATTGCATCAGAATCAGCGGGGTCTTTTTCAAGATCCAGGAGACGTTCATTAAGTGATTGCAGATGATCTTTTGATTCTTCCAAAAACATCTCCATATATTGATTAGTGTCCATTTTTATTCCCCCAAAACTATATTAATTTCTTTTTACAGCATTAACTATCGCGCTAGCTATCCTATCTACTGGCAACACCTCATCTGCTATGCCAAGATCAACTACAGCTTTCGGCATTCCGTATACGACTGAAGTGGATTTATCTTCAGCAATTATGTATCCATTTGCTCTTTTTATGTGCTGCATCCCTTCAGCACCGTCGTTTCCCATCCCTGTCAATATGACAGCTACCAAACTTTTACCGAATGGAACGACAGATTCAAAAAGAGCATTCACTGACGGTCGATGATTGCCTATGGGCGGATTCTGGTTAAGGGAAATAACTTCTCCCAAAGCTTCTCTGCGCACAAGCATATGATAATCGCCAGGTGCTATATAAACATGTGCAGGTTTTATATAATCCCCATTTTCTGCTTCTTTTACTGTAACCGCAGAAAGCTGGTTAAGTCTTTCTGCCAATGACTTGGTAAACCCTGGTGGCATATGCTGGACAATTACTACACCACAAGGTAAATCAGCTGGTAGTTTAGTTATTACCTGTTGAAGAGCTTTTGGCCCGCCTGTTGAAGTTCCTATTGCAACTAATTTATGGGAACTGGTCAGCGGTGATATTTTTTTTGGCAAATAAAGTTGATTGTTATCGATATACTGCTTAGTAGTTTTTAAATCCACCGTAGCAGCATAATCTCTATTGATTATTTCATTACTAATGGTATCTATGTATCCAATGCCCTCTCTTATTTTATTTATAAAATCCACTGTACCCAGTCCCAATACTTTTATTATTCCTTCAGCTCCTGCTTTCATAAGGCTACTTATCATTACAACAGACAGCGGAGTGCTTCTCGTTATCGTTTTGAGTGTTTGCAAATTATTCATAAGCGGTATATTAGCAGCAAAGATAAGACAGTCTAATTTTAATTTAAAAACAGTCTTTATCATATTTTTGTCATTGATAATTACCCAGATAACTTAAAAACAGCCTTCAGGTAAAAACGGATTAGCCAAGATCCTTGACCACCTGCGCCCAAAACGCGAATCAACGATATTCCCTCCTCATTTTGGAATAATTCCTTTTTTTATAAATTCTCTCTGCCTGCTAAATAAATATTTCACTAACTTATTTTGAATTTGCTTGGACAAATCAGTGAATTTTCCCCCAATTAAATAGCTTTGTTTGTCTTGGGAAAGTATACAACGCTTTACCTCCACAAAAGTATGTATTCGTCCTACAGAAGGAATTGGTATAGTTTCAATTGTGAGCATCGTTCCTGGTTGTAGCGCTTCGGCAGATAAAAAAGAGATACCGTTCCCGCTTACATCAACACTATGGGTGTGAAAAGGGACCTCCATGCTTCCATCTTGTTCAGCCACTGCGACCTGTATGGGGATGGAAACCCGGATGCGCACAAATTCTCTATGCTGGTTACGAATGACAGTTGGTGCCATTTCTACGATCCATACGGGAATATTGACTCTGCCTATGCGTTCATATTGAGCTGTAAAGGAATATACGCGAACCTTATCATCAATAATGCGCCCCTCAACGGTTTGCCCAGTTTCTAAGATAACGGGTCTTAGCATACTGTCTACGGGTAATGCCAAGAACACCATAGAGCCTTTTATGTCTTCAATCCTACTGGCATAAACTTCACTTGGCTCATCATCTTCGCTGTCTATTTTGTCAATCTCGACCCTCTGTCCGATTCTCAACACTTTCTTTGTTTCAAAGACATTTATGTCCTTCATCACCTAATTCCTCCATAAAATTATCTCGAAAAAATTAAACGATGTAGAAAATCACGCCAGTTTCGTTTAATTTTCGTGCTGCGTCCCTGCAAAATTGATTTGGCTATTGTCCTAATGCATTTTGCGGCAATCGTATTAGAATATGATAACAAGAGGGGAACCTGCTTTTTTATTGCATTTACCATATTATGGTCATCATAAACCACACCCAGCGTAGCAATAGAAATCCCCAGAAACTGCTTTGTTGTCGCGATCAGTTTTACACTGACCTCCCGACCCTCATCCTCATCATATATCCGATTGACCACAAGCTTTATATGCAAAGTTTCGCTATAATTTCTGCAAGCCTTTACTACAGCATATGCATCAGTAAGAGCCGTAGGCTCAGGAGTCGTAAGTAAAATAATTTCATCGGCAGCAATTAAAAAATCAAGCACATTTCTCCCAACGCCTGCTCCTGTGTCAACTAAAATTATATCAGCAAACTCTTCACATTCATACAATTTGTTTATCAATAAAGTCCTATCATTTATTGATAAATCGGCTAATTGTTCAAGACCGGAACCGCCGGAAATATACCTTATTCCCTCCGGTCCCTGCAAAATAACATCAGCTAAGGAGACATTGTCATTAAGTAAGTTCATCATCGTATAAGCAGATGAGCAACCCAATAGTACTTCTACATTTGCCAGCCCTAGATCTGCATCAATAATTAAAACATTTGCACCTGCCTGAGAAAGTGCTATAGCTAAATTAACAGTAAAATTTGTCTTTCCTACTCCTCCCTTCCCGCTTGTAATGGCTATTATGCGCAAATTCCTTGCTATTTTTTTCTCCTGCATCTGATGATCTGTCAATTTATGCTCAACAGATAAATTTCTATATTCAATCATCTGCCTTAATTTGGCAGCCTGGTCTTCCATATATATCTACCTCAGTAAAAGGTCTGCTAAATTATTTGGCTGTGCTGGAAAAATATCATCCGGCACGCTTTGTCCATTGGTGAAATATGATAAAGCCATTGGATACTCCTTCAGTAAATTAAGCACTACGCCAATACTTGAAGTTTCATCTGTTTTTGTAAAAATAACTTTATCAGGTGCACACAAAGAGAATTTTCTTATTATATCTATAATATCTTTATATTTTGTAGTAGCACTCAAAACAAGGTGTTTTTCAATACTGTCATTAACCTTCAGTAAATCCTGTAGTTCCAATAACTGATAATCATTATGCTGGCTGCGTCCTGCTGTATCTATGAGAATAAGTTGTTTGTCTTTATGCCTGTTTATAACCTTTTTCAATTCTCCCGGTGTATATACAATCTCTAAAGGCAAACCGATTATGTCAGAATATGTTTTTAATTGATCAACGGCTGAAATTCTATATGTATCAGCAGTAATCAGTACTGCGCGCAACCTTTGTTCCAATACAAAGCGAGAGGCAATCTTTGCCAATGTAGTTGTTTTCCCTACTCCTGTTGCTCCAATGAGTGCAACAATTTTTGGTTTTCCCTTTACAATTTCTATACCGGAAGAAGACGGCATATGCTTTTCTAAATAATCAAGCAAGACCTTACGTACATAAGGCATGTCCTTATCCGTTAAAAGCTCTGGATCCTGCCCAGCTACAATCTCTTTTATAATTTCTGCATTGACTTCCTGCGCCTGCAAAGCTTCTTTTAAAGCAATTGTTTTTCTTTTTACTGCTATATTTTCGTCTGTTTTCGTACCGATAACACTATTCAGTACGACCTTCATCTGTGCGAGTTCCTGTTCCAGCTGACGAATTTTCCGCTGCTGTTTCTTTTCATTAGAAACCTGCATTGTCATTTCATCGGTATTTTTTATCACTTTCGGTGGTTGTCCCAAAGGTTCTTCTGTCAAAAAATTGGCGTCAACTGGTTTACTTTTTTGGCTACTGGATAAACCAGTTGTCTTATAATTTTCCAAAATTTGCCTTGGCACAATAGGTCTTATAGTCGGTTCACCTTGTGCCCCTGTTTTATTTACAGCAGAAGGCTGTGCTTTATCTTTTTTCACTGTATTATTTATCGGCGGTAAAATTTTAGTTTGTGCTCCATCTTCAACAGCCGCGGTCACTTCCACCATCTTCTTTCCGCCATAACCAAAAATACCTCCTGTAGTATATTTTCTTGTATGCAGGATAACTGCATCAGGCCCTAATTCACTTCTGACTTTATCCATAGCGTCTTTGGCCGTGCGTTCCCTAAAAACTTTTATCTGCAATTATAATTTCACCACCCCAAGAATTTGTATCTCTACATTTGCATCTATTTCGGCTTGAGAGAGCACTATAACACCAGAAATGGAACGCTCAACTAATTTTTTAAAATATGTTCGCACAGCAGGCCCCGTCAGCACAATAGGTTGATAGCCCATATTAGTAAGTTCCTGTAAAGCTTTATTAAGTGATGTTATTAAATTCTTAGTAGTATTAGGGTCAAGGTTAACATACGACCCCCGCTCTGTCCGCTGTACTGCCCCAGCAATTTTATTTTCCAACTCAGGAGAAAGAGATACACAGGGAAGAACATTATTTTGTACATATTGATTGGTAATTTGTCTTGCTAAGGCATGGCGAACATACTCTGTAAGAATATCTGGGTCTTTGGTAACTTTTGCATAATCAGATAAAACTTCCAATATGGTAGCCATATCCCGTATAGAGATACGTTCATGCAACAAATTAGCCAATACCTTTTGGATTTCACCAATGGTAAGCAAGTCAGGCACAAGTTCTTCTACAACAGAAGGACTTGTCTTCTTGATATTATCAATAAGGTTCTGTGTTTCCTGCCGTCCAAGGATTTCATCGGCATGTGCTTTTATAACTTCTGTTATATGTGTAGCCAAAACAGAAACAGCATCTACAACAGTGTAGCCATTCAGCTCTGCCTGTTCCCTTTGTGCTTCCGTTATCCATATAGCTGGTAAGCCGAAAGCTGGTTCTGTAGTCTGAATACCATCAATTTCTTCTACGACAGTACCAGAATTCATTGCCATATAATGATCAAGTATTAATTCTCCCTTTGCTATTTCAATTCCTCTTAATTTTATGATATATGCATTCGGTTTTATCTGTATATTATCGCGTATTCGTATGGTCGGCACGACTAAGCCAAGCTCCAAGGCACACTGCCTTCTGATCATCACGATACGTTCCAGCAAATCTCCTCCCTGCCCTGTATCGACAAGCGGTATCAAACTATAGCCTATTTCCAATTCCATAGGATCTACTTGAAGCAGAGAAATGACATTTTCTGGTTTTTTAATATCGGCCTTGTCCTTTTCTTTCTGCATAACTTTACTGCTGGCTAAAGAAGCATTTTGCGATTTACGGAGATTATAAGCAACAAATAATGCCAGTAATGACAATGTTAAAAAAGGGACTGTCGGCAGCCCTGGAATGATTGCTAAAAACATTAACACACCCGATGCAATAAAAAATATGCGCGGATTCCTAAACAATTGGCTGATAAGGTCACTGCCCAAATTAGAATTTGAGGCAGCCCTTGTTACAATAATACCTGTCGCAGTAGAAACGAGCAGGGCTGGTATCTGATTGACAAGACCTTCACCTACAGTAAGCAGTGTATATTGTTGCAGGGACTGGGCAATAGAGAGATTACGCTGTGCCATCCCTATTATAAAGCCGCCAAAAATATTAATAATAATTATTATTATAGCTGCTACCGCATCGCCCTTTACAAACTTACTTGCACCATCCATTGCTCCGTAAAAGTCAGCTTCATGTTGTATTTTTTCACGTCTTGCCCTAGCTTCTGTATCAGTTATGGCACCTTGGTTCAAATCTGCATCAATGGCCATCTGCTTACCTGGCATAGCATCTAACGTAAACCGGGCAGAAACTTCTGCTACACGTTCTGCACCTTTAGTTATAACAATAAACTGAATTATTATTAAAATTACAAAAACGATAAAACCTACTACGGGATTCCCACCAACTACAAAATTACCAAATGAAGTTATGATTTCACCGGCATACCCATTCAATAGAATAAGCCTTGTCGACGAAACATTCAAGGCAAGACGAAACAAAGTCGTTATCAACAGCAACGACGGAAAAACAGAAAAATCCAATGGCTCTACATTATAGATTGTAACCATTATAATGGTCAAAGCCAATGTGATATTTAAACACAGCAATAAATCCAATAAAAATGTAGGCAAAGGAATAATCATCATTATGACTATTGTAATGATTGCCAAAGCAATAACAACATCACTGTATTTATTGATAAAACTGCCTGTCGCGGTGGACGGTGTCGTCATAACGTATTAGCTCCTTAATATTAATTTTACTTGCGCTTAAGCCAGTTTCTTCTTTTTCAATCTATATACATATGCCAGAACCTCAGCAACAGCTTTATATAGTTCCTGCGGTACGACATCACCAATCTCCGTAGAAAGATATAAGGCACGTGCCAGTGGCTTATTTTCCACTATAGTAATATTGGCATCACGGGTGATTTGTTTTATCCGCTGAGCCACAATATCCTGTCCTTTGGCAATGATGGCCGGAGCCGTCATTCCTTTTTCATACTTCAGTGCGATTGCAAAATGCGTAGGGTTTGTAATGATTACATCTGCTTTTGGTACCTCATGCATCATACGCTGCAAGGACATCTGTTTTTGTTTTTGCTTTATTTTGCCCTTGATTTGCGGATCTCCTTCAGTTTGCTTGAATTCATCCTTTATATCCTGCTTGCTCATCTTTAATTCCTGCTTATGCTGCCATTTTTGATACATAAAATCAATAATACCAAGAATTAATAAGACAGTGCATATTTCAAAAGCAAGCTTAAAAATAATATCAACAATGCTTACAAGTGCCATCTGTAAATCCATAAAAATAAGCTTTGGCATCTGTATAACCTGATCTACTATATATAAATAAACAAAATACCCGACAACAAGTATTTTAGCAATAGACTTGAATAATTCCATCAAAGAACGCTTAGAAAAAATACGACCCATACCTGTTACTGGATTTAAGCGGTTTAAATCAAAAGATAATGGTTCTGTAGAAAACACAAAACCGACCTGATAATAATTGAGTGCTAATCCAGCAAGTAAAATAGCGAACATGACGGGAGCGAGAATTTTTACCAGCACAATCATAGTTTCCCAAAATAAATGTACAACAGATTCTGTATCCAAAGGAGACTGCAAATTAGTAAAAATAAATGCCATAAACTGCGTCAATTCTCCGTACATATAATTTCCGCAATTCCATAATGTAAAAAAACCAACCAAGATAACAATAGCGGCTGATAAATCCTGACTTCGCGCTACCTGCCCTTTTTGGTGGGCATCAGTCATGCGCTTTGAAGTAGGATCTTCCGTTTTTTCTCCTGCAAAAAGTTGCAGGTCAAAAGAAAAAGGAGTTGCCATATCAGGAGATGGCTCGCAGCATCGCTGTAATATTACCATAAAGTTCATTAAAAATCACATCCAAAAAGAGTGCATAAAATGGCAGCATAATACCAATTACAAAAATCCCTATAATGATCTGTGCCGGTATCCCAACCACAAAAATATTCATCTGTGGCATTGTTCTGGCCAAAACACCAAGGCCTACATTAGTCAACAGGATTGCAAACAGTACAGGCAACGCCAACTTTAAACCCGTGGCAAATATACCGCCAGTAATGTCTACTATAAGTTGTACAATTCTACCATCAAAATGGGCTGCCAATGGTGGTAAAGCCGTAAAACTTTCAACTAATGCTGATAAAATAATATAATGTCCATTTGAAGCCAAAAAAATTAATATACACAAATTATATAAAAAGCTGCCTACCAATGGTACCTGCTGTCCTGATGTAGGATCAAGTACACTTATAGTAGCAAAACCTACCTGCATATCTATCAGCTGTCCACCAATATTAACAGCTGAAAATAATATATAACCAATAAACCCTATCATCCAGCCAATCAACAATTCAGTCACAACCAATGCGGCATATTGCTCTACTCTATTAGGCAAAACTGGTGCTCCCTGCATATCGACAACCGGAAAAACTACTATACTTATAAAAAAAGCCGTGCCAACCCGTATTTTTACAGGAATGTTTATACTACCAAAAAAAGGTGAGACCAAAAAGATGCCACTGATTCTTGTCAGAACCAATAGGAAAAGCCCTATATGGTTCTGCAACATATCAAATAAATCCAAAGCTAAAGCTACTGCTACTTATCACAGCTTTTCCTTTCCCAAACGAATCAGAGCTAACCGATATAGCGTGGCAAATCAATAAAAATTCTTGCCATATAATCAACCATCATCGTCAGCATCCAAGGTCCGAAAATAAGTATTGCGACAAAGACAGCTACTATCTTAGGAATAAAGGCCAACGTCTGTTCCTGAATGGATGTAGTAGCTTGAAAGACGCTTACCAGCAATCCTATAGCCAGCCCTAAGCCGAGCATAGGTGCCGAAATCACTAAAACCATAAGCAGTGCATTTTGGCTTAAATTTATTATTGTATCTCCAGACATTTACTCCACCTCTACTTAAAACTGACAATAAGTGAATTTATCAAAAGATGCCACCCGTCAACCATAACAAACAGCAATACTTTAAACGGTAACGAAATCATTGTTGGTGGCAGCATCATCATCCCCATTGACATTAAAGTACTTGCCACAATCATATCAATGACTATAAAAGGAATATATATCATAAAACCTAATTGGAAAGCTGTCTTTAATTCGCTGATGATAAATGCAGGTATCAGCGTAAAAGTAGAAACATCTTCCTGTGTTTCGGGACGTTCTGCCTGGGACAGATTCACAAATAAAGCTATATCTGCTTCCCGCGTCTGCTTAAACATAAATTCCCGTAAAGGTGCCGCCACATTATTTACTGCCTCAGTCTGTGATATCTCCCCATTCAGGTAAGGCTGCAGGCCATTTTGATTAGCCTCACCCCAATACGGTGCCATGATATAAAATGTCAAAAATAATGCTAAGGCAATGATCACCTGACTCGGTGGTGCATTCTGAATTGAAAGGGCATTGCGCAAAAAAGACAATACGACAACAATCCTTATAAAGGCAGTAGTCATTATCAATATTGCCGGAGCAAGCGATAATATAGTAAGTAATGCCATTATCTGCAACGTCGCAGCCAAGTCCTGCGGATTGTTTGACGTACCCAGCCCTATATTGATATTTGCCGAGGGCAGTGGTGCCGCCAGTAAATGTGATGGAATAAATATAAAGACTGCTGATAATATTAATATTTTAAGGTATTCTTTCAAAGCGTGAAAACCTTTCTTTATTTATGATATTTATTCTTAAAAAATTCCGGTATTCTCTTTGAGATTTTATCCAGCGAATTAAATTGTTGGCCGAAAAGGTCTAACACATTTGTCTCGACTGGTTCAGTGGAATTGGATAAATGAAGTTTCTCTATTTCCTGCATATCGGTAATTTCCTGTAAAAGTGTTATATTATGGTCTGTTACCCCTAAAATCATAATATGTCCTGCAATCTCTACAACGCATATGGATTTATTTGGCCCTAAGGATAAATTCAGGAGCAGCGCTCCACCGCTGTTTTCCTTAAATTGTTTACCAAAACGGCCGCCTAGATAATGGGAAACATAATACGCCAGTCCCACCACAAAGACAAAAATCACCACTAGGCTGAGCAAATAACCAAAAGTAGATATCCATGATGCACTTGTCGGATGCGGATCAACATTTTGATATTGAGATAAATAGCCGCCTGATGAAGAATCACCGGCGGCTAAAACGGAAATAACTGGTACAAACCAACAAAACAAAAATACAGCCGCAGAAAATATAACAAATTTATATTTTTTCATCAGCCTACAGCTTTACGAACAGCTTCCAAAACTCTTTCAGGCTGGAATGGTTTTACTATAAAATCACGAGCACCGGCCTGAATTGCTTCAATAACCATTGCCTGCTGTCCCATAGCGCTACACATGATCACTTTTGCATTCGGATCAGCTTTTTTAATTTCCTTGACGGCTGTAATGCCGTCCATTTCCGGCATGGTAATATCCATTGTCACTAAATCAGGTTTAAGTTCTTGGTATTTTGCCAGTGCAACAGCACCATTTTCAGCCTCGCCTACTATCTCATAGCCATTCTTAGACAAAATATCCTTTACCATCATTCGCATAAAAGCTGCGTCATCCACTACTAAAACTTTTGTAGCCATATTATATTCTCCTCCACGATTAAGCATTATTAATATATAATTTACAAACATAAATACTTTTACGATAAATTTTTGGCCCGTTCCATGGGACTGGCTATATCAGTTATACGGACACCGAAGTTTTCATCAATAACAACGACTTCTCCTTTTGCAAGAAGTTTTCCATTTACCAACACATCGACAGGTTCCCCAGCCAGCTTATCCAGTTCAATTACAGACCCACTGGACAACTCCAAAATATCCCTGATACTTTTCTTAGTAGAACCAAGTTCTACGGTAATATTGAGCGGAACATCTAAAATCAAGCCTATATTAGCGTTATTTACCGGTACCGGTCCAACAGTAAGCGGCGTAAATTGGGCTGGTTGTACTGCTACATTAGAAGCAATATTTTGTGACCTGGATGTTGTCATATGTACCTGAGATGCTGCTTGCTGCTGTGGTTCCTGTACACCGGCAGGCTGGATAGGCGGTGGCGAAGCAACAGTACTTTGGGCAGCGGCCGGTGCTGGTTCTGGCGTAGGTGCCGCAGGCGGTGGTGTAGCAGGAGCCTCAGCGGCAGGTTCCTTACTTCCCATATTACTTGCTGCTTCTGTAAGATTTTTAACCAATTCTTTTGATACCTCAACAGGCAATATTTGCATTATCTCACTATCAATAATTCCCTCAACTTCCATTTTGAAAGAAATCTTTATAATGGGATCAGTCTGTGCAAAAAAATCACTGACCTCATCAGCAACTGCCATATTCACCATATGCACTTGCGGTGGTGATATATCTATTTTTTTATTGAAAATCTGTGATAAAGATGTAGACACTGAACCCATCATTTGGTTCATGGCTTCACTTACAGCACTTTGTCTTATTTCATCAAGTTCATCAGTGACATTAGTACCGTCCCCCCCCATCATCAAATCTGCAATAACAGCAGCATCACCTGCTTGAATAGCTAAAATATTATTACCAGTTATCCCTGTAGTATAGTTGACCCCAACTATAAGATAAGGCATAGGATAATGTGCTTTTATATCAGCCATTGTTTCAATGCTGACACTCGGTGTCGTTATCGAAACCTTATGTCCTAAAAGCATTGACAGCGTGGTTGCTGCGCTTCCCATTGATATATTACCAATTTCACCCAACGTATCTTTTTCAATATCAGTGAGGGCCGTATTATTTTGCGATTCATCCGCAGATGAATTCGACGGTTGTGTTTCTACAGCCGGAGTATTTTTCTCTGGTGCATCTGGAACAATCCCTTTGGTCAAGGCATCGATTTCCTCTTGCGAAAGCATTCCATCAGCCATCCCTTTTTTCCCCCTCTTCATCGTCTGATTCTATTACTTTTGTTATTTGTACTGCTGATCTTTTTCCTATAATGCCAGGACGGCAATAAAATTTTGGCCTTTCGCCGACTATACAAACGAGTTCATCATCCGCCTTTGTGTTAAGCCGCAGTGTATCCCCCATACCTAAAGTCAGAAATTCACTTATTGTAAGACTTACTCTCCCCAGTTCAACACTAACAGGGATAATAGCCTTACGCAGCTTCTTTTTTAGTTGATCGACCTCTTCTGGATGTTCCTTACGGGTCGATGATGCGGAAACCCAAAAAGTAGTCGTTAATTTAGGAACAATAGGTTCTATTACAATATACGGTATACAAATATTTATAAGTCCCTCAACACTGCCAACCTTAAGTTGAAGAGTAATGATGACAACCATATCACCGGAAGGAACAATCTGTGTAAATTGAGGATTCGATTCCATACTCTCAATATTTAATTTAAAATCCTGCACATTATGCCATGCTTCCTGCAAACCTTCCATCATTTTGCTCATCATATTTTTGATGACCGTTTCTTCAATATCAGTCAAGGTTCTTGCTTTCATCTTACTTTCATCGCCCATACCACCAAAAAGACGGTCAATGATGGAAAATACTACATTTGTATCCATCTCAAAAATTATATTTCCCTTCAAAGAAGAAAGAGATAAAATGCTGATAACACTGGGATTAGGCAATGAACGAATAAATTCTTCATATGTAAGCTGATCAACAGAAACTACTTCTACCTTCACTAATACACGAAGATGTGTAGATAAATAGGTGTTTAAAATACGGGCAAAATTTTCATGAAGCATGAACAATGTTCTAATTTGGTCTTTAGAAAATTTATCAGGGCGTTTAAAATCATATACCTTGATTTTCTTTTGTTCTTCAACTCTTACTTCATCAGCAGAAACAACACCAGTTGAGATTGCTGACAATAATTTATCAATTTCAGATTGTGATAAAATATCTCCTGCCAATCTTTATCCTCCTTTCGCTGATTTATAGTAGCAGACGCTTCATATGCTTTTCTAGGAGCTTCTACAGTAATCTCTCACATTCATTGCAGGACAAAACTGGTTATATAGACCTCGTAGACACTGCCATCGCCAATAGCAGCATTAACTTCACTCTTTATGGCATCTTTCAATTTGTCTTCATTGGCGGCTTCAAGCTGATCCATATTCTGTTTACGAAAAGTACTCATTACAGCATCAAGGACTTTCGCTTGTGCGGCATCAGTAATTTTTTGGTCTTTGAAGTTAACTTCATCAGCAGGGTTCATTTCCAAAACAACGCCTACCTTCAAATATCTTCCTGACTTTACCCCACCGACATTAACGATTATTGTACCATCCTTCGGATCCCCTATCTTTACAAAAACGCCCGGTTCCCTTTTTACTGGGGCGCTAACGTTAGACTTACTAACTACTTTTGTTGTCACAAAATATGATATCCCTCCAGCTAATACTAGACCCACTAAAATAAGTACAATAATAAGCAGCACAGACTTTTTCTTCTTAGTACCGCCATTTTCACTATTAGTAACTTCCTCTTCCGCCATTTTCCCCACACCTTCCTTGTATGTAGTCCAATCTATGTCGATACGACATTCCATCAATTACAATAAAATATCGTTATTATTTTCCCATATCAATATTTATGTAAGGCGCGCCGATAAGTCATTACCCTGCGCACAACTTCATCCATTTTTTCATCTACGATCAATTTTTTACCATTTAATAAAGTAATAACGGTATCTGGTGTCTGCTCTATCGTTTCTATTATTTCAGCATTGAGAATAAATTCTCCCTTTTTGTTTGACTCTGAATTGAATTTCGTAAGTTTTATCATATCATTCTCCAAGTTTCTAAAATTTTTCACAGCAACGATAACATACTTAAAACATGCAAGAGCAAAAGGCAAGGAGAAAATTCTCCTCGTCTTTGCCCAATAAATTTATCTCTTCATATTAACCAAAGTTTCCAACATTTCATCGGCAACTGTTATTATCTTGGAATTAGCCTGAAAACCACGCTGGGTGACGATCATATCACTGAATTCATTGGATATATCAACGTTTGACATTTCCAAAGCTCCGGGAGTAACGGATACTCCCTGCGAAGCAAATGTACCTACCTTTGCTTCTCCTGAGTTATTCGAAGCAGAATATAGACTGCCGCCTGCTTTTTCCAGTCCGGCCTCATTATTAAAGGTGGCTATTGCCAGCTGACCGCCTTCTTGCTTTTGTCCGTTTGTATAAGTGAGTGTTATAACACCATCCTGCCCTATAGACATATCCTTATAAAACCCGGCAGCATAACCATCAGTACTAGCAGTAGCTGTATTACCACCGCTGTATTGTGTCAGCTGACCAAAATCAGCAGCCACTTTTTCATTTAACATTGCTCCATTGGGATAAGGAACCGACAAATTGATATTCATTGATCCGCCACTTATCAAAGTACCATTTGCTCCATCAAATTCCAATTCTTGTTCTGAAGATGCGACCTGTGCGCCATCATAGGTTCCACCTTGTACCTTGACTACCCATTTATCAGCATCATTCTTTTGAATATAAACAGGCACTGTATGGGAAGCACCTAAATTATCATAGATAGTAACAGTAGAAGTATGCACAGCATACGCATCTTGCCCTTCACTATAAGTGTCATCTGCAAAACCTGTCTGCGCAGATCCATCCTTCATTGTCAAAGTAAGCCCTTGCACTTCTTTACCATTATAGCTATTAACGACGCTTATTCCTCCTGAAAGTTGGTCGCTTGCAGCTACATCGATTTTTACTGGGACTGAACCACCTAATTCATACGAACTAAGATCAGAGGGGGGCATATCACCAGTATTTATACTAACTCCATCAGCAAAAGTTAATGTAGCTGCAGACCCATTGGTTGCACCACTTTTAACTGCAGCCTGCACCAAAACGGTATTGCCTTCTTCATAAGGGTCACTTGGGGGTGTATCATATGTAACAGTATATGTCCCTTTGTCTGTCGTAATATGATATTCAGTATCACTAATCTTTTCTATACCACCGGTTTTAATTGTTCCTAATTCTATTGGTACATCCTTACCTATTTCATAAGTTCCACTAGTCTCAATAGCAGTAGTAGGATAGCCTGTAATTGTCGCTCCATTACTTCCTGTTCCCGATTCAGCATAAGTAATTGTTATAGGCTCGCCAGTCGCTGTAATCGACTGTATTGCAGCGTCTCCGAATCTATACGACGAACCAAGAGCAGAAGGAATATCAGCAGTATTTATAGTATTTATACTACCTCCTTCTTTTACAAAAGTTAATATACTCGCAGACCCCGGATTAGTTTTCCCACCTGTAACTTTAGCCTGCACTGAAACGTTATCTCCCACTTTATAGGTGTCGCTTGATGGTGGATCAGTAATAGTAAAGGTTCCTTTATTTGTGATAATTGTAAAATCAGTAGAATTAATCGGCTTTATTTCTGTAATTGTTCCTAAATCTATTTTTCCATCCTTATTTTTTTCATAAATTCCACTTGTAATGTCAGAAACAGTATCAGGATAGCCTGTAATTGTTCCTCCTTTACTTCCCGTTCCTCCCGACGTATCAAAATTAATTGTTATAGGATCGCCAGTTGCTGTAATCGACGTTAATTTATCTGTTTGATCTATAAGGTTTCCTACATAATAGCCATCAGGATTAATACTCCCACCATTTGCATCTAGTATAGTGTATTTTGTCCCCGATGCACCAACTAAAGATGCCTTAGTTAAACTTTTAGAAGCATAAGAACCATCTACACTTTCTGATGTGCCGTCAGCATAATTAACCTTTATTGCAGTTATTGCCTGTGAAATATCATCTGCCGATAAATTACCGCTAAAAGTAGCCGTTGTTGTTGTTTTAGGACTCATTGCAGAATCCTTGTCTATCTTTATATTTTCAGGCAAGCCATTTGCATTTACACTACCATTTTCACCATTCCATCCTTGAACATGAAGTCCACTGCCATTCATGACCAGATTGCCATCATTGTCAAGTGTAAAATTTCCATTACGCGTATAATAGGTCTGGTCACCATTTTTAACAATAAAAAGCCCCGCATCAGTGTCTATTGCCAAGTCAGTATTATTACCCGTGGAAGATGCGCTGCCGTGTGTAAAATTGGTGTCTATCGAAGAGACAGCCATGCCCAAGCCTATCTGCTGGGCATTGATTCCTCCGACATTTCCGTTGGGCGAAGACGATCCCGATAACGTTTGGCTCAATGTGTCTGCAAATGTTACACGGCTAGATTTATAACCTGTCGTATTGACATTCGCAATATTATTGCCGATTGAATCCATCCTAGTCTGATGGTTTTTCAGACCAGAAACGGCTGTATATAATGCTCTCATCATAATAAATCATACTCCTTTGCGTGCAGCTGGCTGCCTCTGTCATTCAGCAGCCGAAGCTTCCCGAAGGTCCAGCTTATAATATAGCTGCACTATCAATGTTTGTAAATATATTGTCCTTTGTACTCACGCCATCCATAGCGGTAATCACAGTTTTGTTGGCTATACTCACAACAAAAGCTGTTCCTTTTAAATAAATAAGAGATTCCTTCGCGCCTTTTTGTGCCATCTTATATACCGTGTCACTCATTTTCTGCATATCTGCATCGTTTAATACTATATTCCGCTCTTTCATTCTGCTTAAAGCATGCTGTGAAAAGTCAATAGGCTGACTCGTTTGCTTTAGTACATCCGCAAAACTTTGGCTGTTATTTTTTGCAGCGGGCACGTGCTTTGACACATTATTTTGATTACCAACCGGCATAAGTGGCTGTAAATATATCTGCGAATTAGTTGTCATGCATATCTACTCCCTGCCGTATAAATTATGCTTACTCTAGTCCTGTTTTTCCTATCAGGGTAAGGTCACTTACATTGACTGTAGTTACTCCTGTACCTTCTTTTACAACTAAAGATGGTGTTCCGTCACTAATTGTAACGCCCTGTGCTACTCCTGTATGCTGCACTTTTTGTGTAGTTGTAGCACCACTGCTATCAGTAACAGATTTATCAGTTGTCCATGTCACATTCTGCCCAATCATTGAGCTAAGTTGTCCTACTAGAACAGAAGTATTTAAATTATCAACAACAGTGGACATTGTATTCATGGCTGTTGCCATCTTAGAAATCTGTTCTGTTGAAGTCAATTGAGAAAGCTGTGATACATATTCAGTCCCGTCAAGTGGATTTAGCGGATCTTGATTTTTCATCTGCGCGACCAAAAGCTGCATAAAAGTATTTTCATTAGCCAGTGTATCAATACCACTTGAAGACGAGCTTGCCGAAGTATTGGTTGTACCAGTTGTTGGTTCTACTGTAGTTATTGCCATTTTAAACACTCCTTATATTCTATAGTCAATTCCATTACTCGTGATTTTTTGGTTCTGTGTATCTGTCGATGCCGCTACTGTACTAAAATTATCCATCTGTCCTGCTGCCTCGATCAATTGGCCTATTCTGTAAGAGGATTTTTTCTGCTCTTTATCACTAAATTTTCCATTATTATTCTGTCCATTGGACAGTAAATCGCTCAAACCACTGTAGACGTTAATATTGTCAACCTTGATTCCCTGATCCTGCAAATCCTGCCGCAGCTGGACTATTGTTGATTGCAGTAAGTTACGAACTTGGGCATTATCACTGTGAAAGGAAGCATTTACCAGTCCATCTGCTGCCACAGAGATTTTCAAGGATAACTCACCCAAATGTTCCGGTTGCAAATTTATTGTCATTTGCGAGTTTTCGTTGGCTTTTATCAGTTGGGCATTTTTTATTATTTGCCCTGCTATATCATAGCTATCCTGCGCGTTATTCTGTTGCTGCGCCGGTTGGGGAGCTGATGGACTTATATTTTGTGCTGCATCCTTCATCGTACTTACAAAAGACGGAAAAGCAAACGTATCACCGGTTTGATTTGGAGCCTCCTTTTGTCCCGCCGCAAGAGTACCATCTTTCGCCGAAGAAATACTCTGCTGCATATTGCGGCCAGCCGAAAGGAAATCGCTGGAACCGTCCGTTCCTTGCTTTGCGGTTAAATCAATAACATTAAGTTGAACAACATTTTTATCTTTAGTTCCTGCCTGACCTGGCAAAAGCATGTCATTATTTTGTTTGCCATTTTTTGTCATTTCAGTATTCAGTGGTTTCACCAATGTCTCTGTCAATGCTGGCAACTGATTTTGGAGTGCGGTAACATTTTTAGTAGATGATACCATCCCTTGTTCCGGTAATATTGTACTTTTAGTCGCTACCGGTTCTGGTACAGCATTCTGTACTAAGCTGTTAGTAGCTTTAGTTTTTATGGTAAGGTTTGTACCTGTCTTTGCTGCCACAAGTTCTTCTAAGGAAACCAACGGTTGTGCCTGTAATATAGAAGTATTATCTTTTAAATTGGTAGTCGGTATATTCAGCTCTGGTTGCTTTGCCAATATTGCAGATTTTCCATTTGCTGCTAAAGTTCCCGTTAAAAGCTTACCTGTAGTATCAACAGCACTTGCTGCGGTAGTACCTTCCGTTTCACTTGGCAAACTTATTTTCGCTGTTAGTACATTATCTAATACCTTAGAATTTTGCTGTAAGCCCGCCAGTATCGGTAAAACATCCATATTAATAATATTATTTTTCGCACCGTTTACAGCAGTTGCATTTGCCGGCTTATCATCTTCAGTTTTTTCTGTGTCAGGCTTTACATTTGTTTTTTTTGTATTTCCTGCTGTTTTTTTTGCTGTATCATTGGCTGCATCTTTTTTATTAACGGCGGAATTTGTATTGTTAGCCGCATTTGTTGTATCAGCGCCTTCATTTGCATCATCCATAGCATCAATAAAATTTCCTGATTTATTTTTACTATTATTGTCTGTTTGGCTCTTTCTGTCATCTTTTTTAACAGAAACTGTCGGTGTTTTAATAGCCATTACCATATTGCTCATTTTTTCACCTCCTTTCAAAGTTTACTGTGCCTTATTTGCCGCCGCATTCTCTGCATTATCGAGCTGTGGCAGCGTAGGTGGCACTAAACCGTTATAGAGAATTTGTGTAATCTGCGCTGCACGTGACGCATCAAAAGCTTCCATCACTTTTGCCGAGCGCGCATCATCCATCTTCTGGAGTATCGAAGCTACTACATTATCATCGAGTGGGCTTAAAATATCAGCTGCCTTTTGCGGATCCATTTGGGCATATATGCGTGATAATTTGCCAACTCTTTTATTAACTTCAGCCTCCCTGGCTTTTTTTTGTTCCTCCAGTTGCTTTTTTGTCAATGTCACAGGTTTTGACTGAACTGCACCATTCTCTCCTGGTTTTGCCGCACTGGCATTATTGGCAGTGCCATCTTTCGAGCCCGCGCCAGTTTTTGCCGTTTCATCATCTTGCTGCGTAGTTTCATCAGAAGGTTTTACAAAATTTTCTCCAATGATCGGCCAATTATAAAGATGTAAAGATTTATTCATTTTATCAGTATCAAGAATACGCAAATATATTCCTAGGAAAAAGCCGCCGGCCAATAATATTACAATCAATATGATTAGCAATATTTTTTTCCATAAGGCCTTTTTCGGTTTTGTTTTTTCTTGCACAGTTTTTTTACTAATCTGCTGATTTTTTATTGTTTGCTTATCAATTGAACCCGCAGGAGATTTTGCCATCAAACTACCCACCTTGCTGAGGATAATATACTAAAATCTATTTCATATCCTAATTCATAGATATTAACTTTCCCTTGCACTTATCCAAGCAAGGGAATAAGGCCTTATTTTCATTGGTAAAGATCTAAAACATGACTTACATAATTTTGTGTTTCCGCATATGGTGGCACTCCCTGATATTTTTTTACCGCCTGGGGGCCTGCATTATATGCCGCAACAGCTTCACGCACATCACCGCCGAAATCGTTCAATAGCTCTTTCAGGTACTTTGCGCCGCCTTCAATGTTCTGCTGTGCATCGTACGGATCGGACACGCCCAACGCAGATGCCGTATCCGGCATCAACTGCATAACACCAATGGCACCAGCAGAAGACACTGCATCAGGTCTGTAATTTGATTCTGTTTCTGCGACTGCTGACAACAGCCTAGGATCTATTCCGTATTTTGCAGCCGTCTTTTGAATTATTTCTTCAATTTGCTGGGGAGGTAAATTATGCATACGTGCTGTAGTCCCAGCAGAGTTATTTGTAGGTGCCGTATTTTGAGCTGCATTAGCAGCTTGTTTACGATAAGCCGCACTTGCATTTATTTTTCCTGTGTTATTTATCTGCTTATTAAGGACTTGTGAAAATGTAACACTTTCTGGAGAAAATTGTTTTATATTAAACTGATCTTCAATTTCTTTAATACGCTTTTTTACATTGTTTATGTCTGCCAACAGGTCGCTTTGACTTGTAACTGCCGGTACAGGATTTATCTGCATAAATATGTTCCTCCCGTTCAAGCTCTACGCATATGCATTTGTAAACCTATTTCATCTATCTGTTTTTGTTCTTCTGCGAAAGCCTCATAGCGATATTCTTCAAACCTTTTTTGCCGAAGCTGCTCCAGACTTTCAACTTTTTTCTGTGCGTTAAGCAAATTTGCTAAACATTCTTCTCTTTTAGCTGCAGCATTGCGAATAGCAGTTTGTTGTAAATTGATCTGCCTTCTCTTCCATGCAAAAAAGTCACCATATATTTGCAACATCCCTGCGTTTACATTGCGTTCTGCCAACGTTTTTTCATACTCATGTAAATTCTCGACCATCTCTTTTTGCAAAGCAGCAAGCACTTCTTTTTGTTTAAACAGGTTCTGTACTGCTGCTGCCATAGCAATTTCAGCTTTTTCTCTTTCGAGAGTAGATATTTTTAAAAAAGTTTCAAGTTTAAAGATAAATTTTTTAATAAACTCTCCCTCTTTTCTCTATCCTTGCCAATATCATACCGGGAAATCATTTTCCCTCTATTGCCACCAAATTGTTTATTGTTTCCTCGAAACCTGTAACCTCAAAAACTTGCTGGCACAAAAACTTATTTATGGCATCGATTTTTTCTATTGCTGCATCTATATTAGGATCAGAACCATTTACATAAGCACCTATGCGTATGAGGTCAGCAGCTTCATTATATGTTGCTAAATGAGACCGTAAAAGCTGCCCTGCCTTGAAATGCTCTTTACTGACAACATCAATCATTACACGGCTCACACTGGCTAGGACATCAATAGCCGGGAAATGATTTTGTGCAGCTATTTTCCTGGAAAGCACTATATGACCGTCTAATATACTGCGCACAGCATCTGCAATTGGTTCATTCATATCATCACCATCTACCAATACTGTATAAATCCCTGTTATACTTCCTTTTTCGCTAGTTCCTGCCCTTTCCAGCAAACGTGGTAAAAGTGCAAATACAGAAGGGGTATATCCTCTTGTCGCCGGCGGTTCACCTATTGTCAAGCCTACCTCACGCTGTGCCATAGCAAAACGCGTAACAGAATCCATCATCAAAACAACTTTTTGTCCTTGATTGCGAAAATATTCAGCAATAGCAGTTGCGGTCATTGCTCCTTTTATTCGAACAAGTGCAGGTTGGTCTGATGTTGCCACAACAACGACTGATCTTTTTAAGCCTTCCTCACCAAGATCGCGTTCAATGAATTCACGCACTTCCCTGCCACGTTCACCAATTAGGGCAATAACATTTATATCAGCTTCTGTATTTCTTGCGATCATGCTTAAAAGAGTAGATTTGCCGACACCGCTGCCAGCCATAATACCTATGCGCTGTCCAGAGCCTATCGTCAGCAACCCATCTATAGCCCTTACACCAACATATAACGGTTCATGTATTCTTGGCCGTGATAGTGGTGAAGGTGGTGTCGCATGCAATGGATATTCTTCCATTTCCAGCGGCAATGCTGCTTTATCGTCTATAGGATTGCCAAGCCCATCCAAAATCCGCCCCAAAAGTTCTTTACCAACCTTGGCTTTAAGAGTTTTTTGCGCAGCTATGACTTCACAGCCAGGGCCAATTCCCTGCATTTCCCCTATAGGCATCAGCAGAATGTGTCCACCACGAAAACCAACGACCTCTGCTGGTACAGGTTTAATATGGGTGAATTTTGAACATACATAACAAAGTTCTCCCATGCTTACATTCGGTCCAACTGATTCAATTACAAGACCAATTACCTGAACCACTTTCCCAAGCATTTTCATCGGATCGCAATTATCTATAATCTCTTTAAACTTATTGATCATCAACCTCATATTTACCAACGACTTCCTTTAAGGATTTACGGATCTCATTTAATTGAGATAAAAGCTTTGCATCTATACTGCCATCTGGAGTTTCCACCCAGCAGTCTCCCGGCATTAAACTTTCATCCGGTTTTACGGCCAGTTTGGCATTTCCCTTAAGCATAGTCTGTAATTCTGATTTAGCTGCCAGCACCAAATCATATGCATCTGGGGGAACTCTTACTTCAATGGACGCCTGATCCTGGACTTTTTTTAAAGCTGCCTGTACAACAGGTAATATCAACTGCGGCATGTCGCTAACTTGTTGTGAAATAATCTTTTGTGAAACCAGCATTACTATATCTAC
Organism: Pectinatus cerevisiiphilus; assembly: GCF_004341685.1. Classification (GTDB taxonomy): domain Bacteria; phylum Bacillota; class Negativicutes; order Selenomonadales; family Selenomonadaceae; genus Pectinatus; species Pectinatus cerevisiiphilus. Next base: position 127,738 of record NZ_SMAA01000003.1, on the reverse strand, counting down.
TATGTCATTTTCAGCTTTTTTATAATAACTACTGATTTGCTTTTCTGCTTCATCAATTATATTTACAGCCTTTTCATTAGCAGCTTTGATCTTTTCCTTTTGCTCCAGCTTAGATTGCTCCAAACCTTCCTTATATCCTTGTTGATGGCCTCCCTCCTTGGCGGCTTGTGTTATTTCCTCGACTTTGCCATTTGCTGCTTCAATTTTTTTAGCAGCTTCTTCTTTAGCCTCGCCAAGGAGTTTTTCTTTACTTTCTTGTGCATCCTGCATTATTAAATCAGCTTTTTTGCGTAAATCATCTAATTCTGCTTGCTTATCATTTAATTCATTTTCCAGTTCTGCTATCTCGGCTTTAATAGCTTCTTTTTTTTGTTGTGCTTCATCAAGCTCACGTTGGAAATCGTCTTTTCTATTCTGCGAATCTTCTGTGCCCCTCGAAAAAAGCTCATTATTTTTATCAGAAGGCCATTCATCTTGAGCGGAATTGATAATAAACAACGACTCAGGTGCCTTTACAACATGCGGTTTGTCCTCAAAAACAGCGGATTTAATAACTTTATACAATCATCTCATCGCCTTTCCCGCGTGATACTACTATGTCACCCTTTTCTTCCAGTTTCCTGATTATGTTGACAACTTTTTGCTGTGATTCTTCAACATCACGGATACGTACAGGTCCCATATATTCGAGTTCTTCCTTTAATGAAGTAGCTGCACGTTTGGACATATTCTTGTATATCTTAGCTGCCACTTCATCAGAAGTTCCCTTCATAGCAAGAGACAGATCCTTGGATTCCACTTCACGTAACACAAGTTGAAGTGACCTGTCATCAAGCATAACAAGATCTTCAAAGACAAACATAAGGCGCTTGATTTCTTCCGTAAGTTCTGGATTTTCCACTTCCAAATTATCCAAAATCGAACGTTCTGTGCCACGGTCGACACGGTTGAGCATTTCAACAACAACTTGGATACCACCTGCATCCGTGAAATCTTGTGAAGACATTGTAGACAATTTCTTTTCCAAAACGCGTTCAACTTCGCGCAGGACATCAGGTGAGGTACGATCCATGACTGCGACCCTTTTAGCAACATCTGCCTGGCTCTCTGCCGGTAATGCGGCCAAAACACTTGCTGACTGTTCCGGATTAAGGTAAGCCAAAATCATTGCTATCGTTTGTGGATGTTCATTTTGAATAAAATTCAGTAACTGTGACGGATCCGTTTTTCGCAAAAAGTCAAACGGACGAACCTGCAAGCTGGCAGTAAGTCTGTTGATTATGGTAGCTGCTTTATCAGTGCCAAGTGCCTTTTCCAAAACTTTCTGTGCATAATCTAAGCCGCCGTGAGAAATATATGATTTTGCCATAATGAGTTGATAAAACTCACTGATTACAGTCTGCTTCTGTTCCTGGGTAACCTGTTGCTGACTGGCTATTTCCAAAGTCAGTTTCTCAATATCATCATCATCAAGGTGCTTAAATAATTTTGCTGAATATTCCGGTCCCATTGCTATCAGCAAAATAGCTGCTTTTTGCTGACCGGTCAATTCGCTTACACTGGATTCATACATCTATTTCACCTACTATCGTATTTACTCTTCGGCAAGCCATGTCTTTATCAATTCTGCAACCTGATCTGGTTCGTCATTTATCATCTTTTCCAGCGTCTGTTTTTCAGTCAAATGAGTTTGTTCTTCTTCTGATAATTCTTCACTTTCATCAGGTACACCAGCCTCTGTTTTTTGCATTGCCAAACGTTGTTCCTCCAGTTCAGCCTGACGCTGCATTTCTTCTTGTGCAGCTTCTTCTTCAAGACGTTTTTTACGTCTGTACAAATAATATGCTGTCGCTAAAAGTAAAAGTGGTAAAACTACTGCTGCTATTTCAAGATAAAGTACTCTGTTTGCCGCATCACGTGCATCCTGTTCTTCACGTGCCCTTCTATCAGAGAGTTCTGTGCTAAACGGTACTGGTTCCACAGAAACCGTATCTCCTCTATCAGGATCTATCCCTACAGCAGAAGCTACAGCCCGCGAAATGGAATCTTGTTGTTCTGCGGTAAGCCTGTCACTAACAAGTACTGCAATATTTAAACGTTTTAAAGCTCCTGGAGAAGCAATAGTTTTTTGGTTTTCTTCATTTATTTCATAATTTCTAGTTGCCTGTTGTTTAGAATACTGTGCGTTCGTATTATTTGCAGCAACATAGCCTGGTGTATTTGCGGTTATACCAGCAGGACCACCCGGTGTATTGGAAGTCCCATTATATGTTTCTTGTGTTTCTTGTGAACTACGCAAAATCCCCGCATCGTCGACTACAGGTGAAAAAGTTTGCCTATCCGTTTGTCGTTGGTCAAAATCAAGTTCCACGTTAAGCCGTACAAAAGCATTGCCTTCGCCTAAAGCATTGTCTAATAATGTTTGGACCTCCGCCTGCATCTGCTGCCGGACTTTTTGTGTCATCTTAATTTGTGTGAGCGTTGTGTTGCCAAGGGTATTTTTATTATCGTCCTGCTGATTGTCAGGATCGTTTAAAATTTTGCCTTCGCTGTCAATAATGGTGACGTCCTCTGCCTGCAACCCCTGCACGCTATGCGCTGTCAAATTGACTATACCTTTGATTTCCTTTTGGTTAAGTTCCTTATCTGGTTTTAATTTTAATAATATCGATGCTGTAGCTGGTTTTTCATTCTTTTTATAAAGACTGTCTTCCGGTAAAACTATATGTACTCTTGCACTTTCAACGGCGTCTATTTGTTCTATTGTCCTTGTTAGCTCGCCTTGTAGCGCTTGCAGATAATTAACTTTATTTTGAAAATCAGTTACCCCTAATTTACTATCATCAAAAATTTCAAATCCTTTTGTTCCCCTAGGCAGCCCCTGTACTGCCAAATCAAGACGTAATTTATGAACGTCCTTAGCAGGAACAAGGATTGTCGTCCCTGCTTTATCTTCCTGCACGGTATAATCAACCTTAGATTCTTTCAGTTTAGCGGCAACTTCCCCAGCATCCTTTGTTTCCATATTAGTAAACAGAGGCTGCATTTCCGGTTTACTGCCATACATATAACTGACGCCTATTATAGCAAAGATTAAGAGTGCTCCAATTCCGGCCAAGGCATATTTTTGTCTCTTATCCATCTTTTGCCAAAATTGCAGATACCGTTCCTTCCAATCTGCCATTATCTCAATCCCTTCACCTGCCGATTGTATTCCTTTATTCAAATGGTCAATGAGTCTGCTGCCCATTGTAAGAACATGCCCAGTCCCAGTAGACAGCTATGTATTGCTGATAGTGAATGAATAAGTTCAAATACTTCTTAAATACTTTAAAGACCCTATAATATTATATTTTCAAAATTTATCAAACTTGCATCCGCATTATTTCCTGATATGCTTCAACAGCTTTATTACGGATACTCATAGTCAGGTTTAAGGCTATCTGTGCTTTTTCAGAAGCAACAACGACTTTTGATATATCGTCTACTTTCCCTGCAGCTAATGCCATATCCATCTTTTCTGCATCTTTCTGCAGATTATTCGTTTCATTCAAGGAATCAGTCAAAAATTGGAAGAAAGTCTTTGTCGAATTACTTTCTTCCACAGGTTTGCTATTAATATTAGCAGCTTGCCCAATAAGCTTTACTGGTGCCATTTGCAATGTTTCGATATTCATCTTACCTTACCCCGTTATTTCCCAATATCCAATGTTTTCATCGCCATGCTTTTTGCCGAATTAATTGCTGTGACATTAGCTTCATACGCACGTGAAGCTGTTATCATATCTGTCATTTCTGCGACGATGTTCACATTGGGCATATTTACGTAACCTTGCTGGTTGGCATCTGGATTGCCTGGATCATATTTTAATTTAAAGGGACTGTCATCATCTTGGATTCTGACTACCCTTACTCCATCACCCGGTTTTTGCAGCTCATTGGAAAAAGTATTAAAAAAACTTGCTGACTGTTCCATATCCGTACGTGGTTCAAATACTACATACTTTCGCCGATATGCAGTTCCCTGAGCAGTTCTAGTAGTATTGACGTTAGCAATATTATTGCTAATAACATCCATCCGCAATCGTTCTGCTGTCATTCCTGACGCTGAAGTATCAATAGAGCCAAACATTGCCAAGCTACATTCCTCCTATTGTTATCCTTTTATTACGTTGTTTAACTTTGTGATATTTAGATTCATTTCTCTGACTAATGCGTTGTAATAAAGTGTATTTTTAGCCAAAGATGCCATTTCAATATCAGGATCAACATTATTTCCATCTGTCCGCATAGTCGTGCTGTTGTCGTTTCTAATCATAGGACCCGCAAAAGCATCTGTGCTGACACTATCTGGTAAATGTTTTGCATTGGTTTTAGCTAATTTCAAATCACCGTTATCTTCTTCTTCAGGATATAAGGCTTTAGCCAAAACACTCTCAAAGACTAATTCTTTTCTCTTAAAATTTGGGGTATTAACATTAGCAATATTATTGCTAATTACTTGCTGTCTCAAATTAGACGCTTGCATAGCCGCTTCTAATATACTCATAACAGGTGCATTCACAACATTGCCAAGCATGACACTACTCCTTTTAATACGTTACACTATTTAAATAAAGAAAAGGAATCTGAAAGATTTACATCCTCCTAAATCTTTTAAATTCCTCTACATGAAGTTTAGTTTCTAGTCAATATGCTGATAGTATATTTTCTATATATATGCTAAATTATCCTTTTATTTTTTTATATTAAATGTTATTTTTTTATTAACGGCAAGAAAATAATAAAAGAAATAAATAATATCCACTCAATAATCTTCTATTGGGGCCGCTAATTTACCCCAAAAATAAAATAAGCCTAAGGAACCAGGTGCAAACCCTCGTCCTTAGACTTAAAAAAATACATATTCATTTTATATGCGAATTATATGCGAAAATAAGCTATTATCTTTTCAATTTTTGAACTTCATCAAGTAAATGTTCGTTAAGAACTCTTATATAAGTTCCTTTCATTCCCAATGATTTTGATTCTATCAAACCGGCTGATTCAAACTTTCTCAGTGCGTTTACTATAACAGAACGAGTAATACCTACACGGTCTGCTATCTTAGAAGCAACGAGAAGGCCTTCTACGCCATTCAATTCACCCAGAATATTTACTGCGGCTTCCTGTTCGGAGAAGGATAAAGTGGATAACGCGATTTTTACTGTAGCTTGTTTACGCATATCTTCTTCCATCTTTTCTGTGTGGTCACGTAAAATTTCCATGCCAACTACAGTTGCACCATATTCAGCTAACAGCAAATCATCATCCGTAAATTCTTCATCAAATCTTGCAATAACCAATGTTCCTTTTCGTTCGCCAATCCCGTAGATAGGGACAATAGTAGTATTTTTGCCATTAAGGATACATGCTGTCTTATCAGTAAAAGCGCACATACCTGTTTTAGATTTTATATTTGCGGAAGTTTCATCCATTTTCAATAACCAATTTACATAATGTTTTGGAAATTGACCCTGGCTTACAACCTTATCAAGCATGATATCACATTCAAAATCATCTATAAATGCATAACCATATATTTTCCCAGTCGTAGAAACTATATAAACATTTGCATCAAGTACATTGCTCAGTACACATGAAATTCCATCATATTCTACATTATCTGATTTTTGTAACAGACGGTTAATCTTTCTCGTTTTTTCTAGTAGTGTCGTCATTATTAAATCCCTTTCCTTTGTAACTATATTACTTACTTATTGTATCATATATACATAAAAAAATACAGTTTTTTTGCAATTTTATAAATTAATATATTTTTCCATCCAATTGCAAATACTTCTTAAAAAAACATCTTTTTTAGAGGACAAAGAATGGAGCCCGCATCCTGCCGTACTGTAATATTACAGAAAAGTCACAGGTGTTACAAGCCCCATCCCTAGCTGCCTATCTCATAAAATAAATCTGCTTAAATCTCTATTGGCTATTATTTCTCCCAGTTTTGTTTCAATATACGACGGATCTATCAAAACTTCCTTTTCACCAAGTTCAGGTGCTTCAAAAGAAAGATCTTCCAAAAGTTTTTCCATTATTGTATGAAGACGCCGTGCCCCGATATTTTCTGTCTGCGCATTGACCTCACAGGCAATCTGTGCCAGTCGATCTATAGCGTCGTCAGTAAAGCTTATCGAAACACCTTCTGTCTGGAGTAATGCAGCATATTGCTTAAGTAATGCGTTTGCTGGTTCTGTTAAAATTCTCTTAAAATCATCATGTGTCAATGATGTTAACTCAACCCTTATCGGAAAACGCCCTTGTAGCTCTGGTATCAAATCAGAAGGCTTAGCCATATGGAAAGCACCAGCAGCTATAAATAAAACATGTTCTGTCTTCAACGGCCCATATTTGGTGACTACAGTAGAGCCTTCAACTATCGGCAGTATATCCCTTTGTACCCCTTCTCGCGAAACATCAGGACCAGAGGCACCGCCTTTAACAGCGATTTTATCAATTTCATCCAAAAAAATAATACCCGCATTTTCTGCGTTATGGACACCCTCTTTGGCAACTTCTTCCATATCTATTAATTTTTGGGCTTCTTCCTGCTCAAATATTTTTCTTGCAGTTTCAATAGTTACTTTCCGTTTTTTTCGTTTCTTAGGTAGAATATTGCCTAGCATGTCCTGAAGGTTACTGGTCATATCCTCCATTCCTGCTCCGGCAAGCATACCGATCATAGGCGTGCTGCTGTCTTCTGTATTAATTTCAATTATTTGCTTTTCCAACTCACCAGCAAGAAGACGCTTACGGCAAAATTCTCTTCCCGCTTCATACTTAGGCTTTTCTTGCTTAGGTTCATTTTTGTCAGCATCTGCTGAAAATATTGCCCCAATAGGATTTACTGATGTAGATTTCTGCTGTGGTACCAATACGTCTAAAATACGTTCTTCAGCCATTTTTTTAGCTTTATCAATAACAGTATCCATCTTTTCCTGCTTAACCATGCGGACAGATATTTCCGCCAAATCACGTACCATGGATTCAACATCTCTGCCTACATAACCAACTTCAGTAAACTTAGTGGCTTCTACCTTTATAAAAGGTGCTTTAACCAATTTTGCCAATCTACGCGCTATTTCGGTCTTGCCGACCCCAGTAGCACCTATCATTAAAATATTCTTGGGTATAATTTCATCTTTCATCTCTTCCGGCAGACGGCGAGCACGCCATCTGTTGCGCAGGGCAACAGCAACAGCACGCTTTGCCTTGTCTTGTCCGACTATATACTTATCGAGCTCATCTACTATCTGGCGAGGTGTCTGTTCGTTCAAAATAAATCCCCCTACTTTAATTCTTCAACTATTATATTGTGATTTGTATAAACGCATATGTCTGCTGCTATAGATAACGCTTCCTTTGCTATAGCTGCTGCCGACATTTCAGTATGCCTTGTCATCGCTTTTGCTGCCGCCAAAGCATAAAACCCGCCAGAGCCGATTGCAGCCACATCCCCATCCGGTTCTATAACTTCTCCATTACCAGATAAGAGAAGCATCGTATCTTGATCCGCTACTAAAAGCAATGCTTCCAGTTTCCGCAAAACTCTGTCAGTACGCCATTCTTTAGCCAATTCCACAGCAGCCCGTGTCAAACTGCCATTAAATTCTTCTAATTTCGTTTCAAATTTTTCAAATAAAGTAAATGCATCGGCCACAGAGCCGGCAAACCCAGCCAAAACTTTATCATGATAAATCCGGCGAACCTTACGGGCGTTTCCCTTCATTATGGTATTTTGTCCAAAAGTTACCTGTCCATCACCGGCAATGGCAGTAGCTCCATCTTTTTTTACTGCTACAATCGTTGTTGCTCTAAACATGTATTTCACTCCTAAAAGAAAAACCATAAATATAAATTATTATCTACGGCTAAGATACTATTATATCATTAATATAAAATCATTCAATATTTTGTGCGAATTTTTTTATTTTTTCTAATGCTCTTTCTGCCATTTTCTGTTTCTTTATTTTTTTGTCGCGAATTCTTTCAACAAGTGGTGGTAACAACCCGAAATTAACATTCATTGGTTGGAAATGTTTTGCCGGAGTAGTAGTTATATAACGGCACATAGCACCATGTGCTGTCTCTTCCGGAAAACATACAGCTTCTCCGTCAAGCGAAAGACATGACGCGTTTATTCCTGCCATGAGTCCCGACGCAGCCGATTCCACATAACCTTCAACACCGGTTATCTGGCCGGCAAATAAAATATTGTGATCTGCTTGCAGCTGCAATGTAGGGAGCAGTACCTTCGGTGAATTGATAAAAGTATTGCGATGCATTACACCGAATCTGGCAAACTCCGCATGTTCAAGACCGGGGATCAGGGAAAAGACTCTTTTTTGCTCCGGCCATTTCAGATGCGTTTGAAAACCGACCATATTATATAAACTATCCGCTGCATTATCCTGCCTTAGCTGTACAACGGCATACGGATGTTTATCGCTTCCCGGCATTGCCAAGCCGACAGGCTTAAGCGGTCCAAACAAAAGAGTATCTATGCCACGGGATGCCATGACTTCCACAGGCATACACCCTTCAAAGTATATTTCTTTTTCAAAATTTTTCGTTTGTGTTTTTTCAGCATTAACCAATTCATGCCAAAACGCTTCATATTCTTCCTTATTAAAAGGACAATTTATATAGTCAGCAGTGCCCTTCCCATAACGAGATGCCCTATACGCTTTATCCGTATTTATGGATTCCCTGGTTATAAGCGGAGCAGCCGCATCATAAAAGTAAAAATAATCAGAACCGGTTAATTTTTCAATCTGCTCTGCCAAGCTTCCTTCTGTAAGCGGCCCGGAAGCAATCACTACGATAGTATCCTGTTCTCTAGGAATTGTCTTTATTTCTTCATTAATAACTTGTACATTTTTATGATTTTTCAGTTTTTCTGTAATATAGCGTGAGAAACCATGACGATCTACAGCCAAGGCTCCTCCAGCCGGAACAGCGTTGTTATCTGCTGCTTCCATAATCAGGGAATGCAGATTGCGCATTTCCTCTTTTAAAATCCCCACTGCGTTTTCGATACCCGCTGCCCGCAATGAATTACTGCAAACAAGTTCGGCAAATTCATCTGTTTTATGCGCCGGTGAAGACTTTTGGGGACGCATTTCGTAAAGAGTAACCTTGACGTTTCTCTGTGCAAGCTGCCAGGCAGCTTCACTGCCCGCCAGTCCTGCCCCAATAACAATAACTTTCTTTTGTTGCATGGAAATCAATTCTCCCCGTTTATCATATCAGACTTTAACACTTTTCTTAGTATCTTTTGTTTTAGTCTTCATTTTTTTTAATTCATCATTAATGGGGTGATCCTTTCGTGTTTCACAATTTTCATTGCCACAATAAAAAAGCACTCTACCATTTTTATAACGATGCTGGAACATATTGGCTCCACATTTTTCACAAAGCTTATCAGCCACGGGCATATCCCAGCTGACAAAATCACATTTTGGATAATTGGCGCAGCCATAAAAAGTCCTGCCTCGTTTTGTTTTCCGTTCGACAATCTTACCCCCACACTTAGGACATTTTGCCCCTGTATCTTTTAAGATTGGTTTAGTATTACGGCATTCCGGGAATCCTGGACAGGCAAGGAACTTACTAAAACGGCCTTGCTTAACGACCATAAATCTACCGCATTTTTCACATCTTACATCCGAAACTTCTTCCGGAATCTCTACATGGCCTATTTCCGTTTCAGCTTTTTCCATTGTTTTTTCAAACGGCCCATAAAATTCCTGAAGCAGTTTATTTTTATCCATTGTTCCTTCGGCTACTTTATCTAATTTACCTTCAAGTTCAGCCGTAAACTTAGCATCAACAATATCCCTGAAATACTGTTCCAACATATCCAGCACAATAAAACCAAGTTCAGTCGGTTCAAATTTTTTATCGCGTCTTACAACATAACCGCGTGCCAAAATAGTTTCAATAATAGGCGCATAAGTACTAGGTCTACCTATACCTTTTTCTTCCAAGGTCTTTATTATTGAAGCATCATTATACCGGGCAGGTGGTTCAGTAAAATGCTGTTCAGGTAAAACTTTCTGCAAGTCAACTGCACTGCTCACAGATACATCAGGCAGTATGACATCCTTTTCTTTCTTTTTATCGGCATCATTATATACAGCTGTAAAACCTGAGAATTTCAATACAGATCCTACAGCTTTAGCCGTATAGCTGCCACCCTTTATGAGAATAGTCATCGTGTCATATACTGCCGGTGTCATCTGGCTTGCTAAAAAGCGCTGCCAAATAAGCCGGTATAATTTTAACTGTTCTTTTGATAAGAAATCTTCCACCGACGCAGGTGTGAGTGAAGAATCTGTTGGTCGTACAGCTTCATGTGCATCCTGGGCATCTTTTTTAGCGGCATAAATTGGCGGTTTCGCTGGAAGATATCTTTCACCAAAATTGTCATTTATATATACTCTGGCATCATTTTGCGCTAATTCAGAAATACGCGTCGAATCAGTACGCATATAGGTTATCAGCCCTACCGGCCCTTTTTTGCCAACATTTATACCTTCATACAGCTGCTGGGCAATCATCATTGTACGCCTTGACGTAAAACCAAGTTTTCTGGCAGCGTCTTGCTGCAACGAGCTTGTAGTAAACGGAGCTGGTGCCTTTCTGCGCCGTTCACTTTTCTTCACATCGGCGATAACGAAGGATTGCTTGCGCAGATCCTTTTTAATTTTTTCAGCTTCCTTATCAGAAGTTATGCTAACTTTTTTATCATCAATTAAAAAGAGATCGGCTAGAAGATCTGTTTTTTTATCATCAAGTTTAAATTTTAAACCTACCGTCCAATATTCTTCCGGTATAAAAGCCCGAATCTCTCTTTCCCGATCACATATAATTTTAACGGCTACAGACTGTACACGGCCTGCACTCAAACCTTTTTTCACCTTACGCCAGAGCAAAGGGCTGAGCTTATAGCCAACTATTCTATCCAGCATTCTTCTGGCCTGCTGGGCATCGACTAAATTAATATTTACGGCGCGCGGTTTCTTTACAGCTTCATTGATTGCCGGCTTTGTTATTTCGTTAAAAACAATACGGCATTTTTCTGTTTCATCAACGCCCAGTAAATATGCCAAATGCCAGGCAATAGCTTCTCCTTCACGGTCAGGGTCAGATGCCAGATAAATTTTATCAGCATTTTTTGCTTCTTTTTTCAAAGCTTTTATCAAATCGCCTTTACCACGTATATTTATATACTTAGGCGTAAAGTTATTCTCTGTATCAATACCAAACTGACTTTTTGGTAAATCGCGCAAATGTCCCATGGACGCCAATACTTCATATTTCCTATTGCCAAGATATTTTTCTATTGTTTTAGCTTTAGCAGGTGATTCCACTATTACCAAAGTTTTTTTTGTCGCGTTTTTCTTTTTTCTTGGTTTTGTTGTTTTCTTAGGTTCTTCTAATTTTTTACTCAATGAATTCTCCCCTTAGCAGAGCGTACGTACATTCCTGGTTGTATTTCTTCAACTATTTTCTTCAATTTCATCTGCAATAAAACAAAACTTATATTTGAAACATTTGTACGCAATTTGTATATTATCTCATCGACACTAAGAACCCGTTCATACGATAAGGTATCATAAACTTCTTTTTCTTCGGCCGACATAAGTAATTTTCCATTTTGTTCTTCAGCCGCGGCTGAACTTTCCCGGCTGCCATATTCTTCAGCGACATCACCTGCACACGTAACAAGCTTGGCGCCTTGTTGGATCAAGTGGTTGCAGCCTTCACTTTGTTCAGAATAAACACTGCCCGGAACGGCAAAAACATCCCGTCCTTCGCTCAAAGCCATCTCTGCCGTTATCAATGAACCGCTGCGTTTTGCCGCTTCTACAACAATAGTTCCCATAGACAAACCGCTTATTATTCTATTCCTGGCTGGGAAAAAAGCTGCCAGTGGCTGTGTTCCCGGTGCATATTCAGAAAGCACAGCACCTTTTTCTGCTATTTTGTCAAGCAGTCTTTTATTTTCCCGCGGATAAGATACATCAACACCACAGCCTAACACGGCAATAGTCGTTCCCTTGGTAAGCGCTCCACAATGGGCAAAAGTATCAATGCCATGTGCGGCACCACTTACTATCACAAAGCCCATTGCGGCCAGATCAGTTGCGAACTTTTCTGCTAAACTTTTTCCATAAACTGAAAATTTTCGCGAACCAACTATGGCTAGATGTTTTTTCTCTTTATGTATATGTCCCTTATAAAAAAGTATTGCAGGTGGATTATAAATATTTTTCAACAATTCAGGATAATCATCTTCAAAAACTGCCAATAGTTTTATCTGTTTTGCTTCCCAATCGGCACAAGCCTTATCCATATCCAAAAATTGGCGATGCCTAAACAGTTTTTTAGCTAATGCCTCTGACAGTATCCTGCTTTCCAGTATTTCAGCATTTGAAGCTTTCCAGGCATTGGCCGCACTGCCAAAATAATCGACTAAGCGTTTTAACGTAACACTGCCTATTCCCGATACCATTTGTAACGCTGCCCAAAAATATTTTTCCATTAATTATCCACCTGTAAAATAAAAATACGCAAAGCCATAGCATGGACATCGCGTTTCCTTTTAATTGAAGTAACGGTGCAGACCAGTTATCTTATAAACTTCTTATGATTATAATTAAGTTTTTTCTGTCCGTCAACAATAAATTGCCTGAAAACCCACAATTTCATCTTTTATAATAGAAAAAAACCAGTGAAAAAATTTCTTCAATAAAAAGATTTTTTCTCTGGTTTTTTCTATTTATATGTTCTTTTATTGAGTAAGCTTTTCCTTTAAAAGTTTATTTACCATTCCCGGATTAGCCTTTCCCTTACTTGCTTTCATTACTTGTCCAACCAAAAATCCTATTGATTTAGCATTACCATTTTTGTAATCGGCAACAGGTTTTGGATTACTGCTGATAACCTCGTTAACTATTTTTTCGATAGCACCAGTATCAGTTATTTGCACCAGACCTTTTTCTTTGACTATTATTTCTGGATCAGTGCTGGTTTTCCACATTTCCCCGAAAACTTTTTTGGCAATTTTAGAAGATATTGTCCCATTTTCTATTAGCTTTATCATTTTTGCCAAATCTGCCGCAGCTACAGGTGAATCTTCAATAGTCTTATCTTCCGCATTGAGCTGCTTTGATAAATCACCCATAATCCAATTAGCCGCCAGTTTCGGATCGGCTCCTTTGTTTACCACTTCATCAAAATACTCTGCCATTGCCCGTGAATTAGTTATCATTCCAGCATCATAGGAAGAAAGTCCGCATTCTTTTATCAATCTATTTTTACGGGCATCCGGTAATTCAGGTAATGTCTTTTTAATAGCTTCAATCTGTTCATCAGTGGTGACGATAGGCACAAGGTCTGGTTCCGGCATGTAACGATAATCCTGCGCTTGTTCTTTCGTCCGCATAGAGATAGTAATTCCCTTGCCGTCATCCCAGGTTCTTGTTTCCTGCACAATATGGCCGCCATCTTCCAAAACTTCTTCTTGGCGGTCGATTTCATATGTTAATGCATTTTCAACCATTTTAAAAGAATTAAGGTTTTTCATTTCGGCTTTAGTGCCAAGTTTTTCAGTTCCTTTTGCACGTAAGGATACATTGACATCAGCCCGCAGGTTGCCTTCTTCCATTTTACAGTTAGAAACGTCTATATATTCCAGAATAGCTTTCACTTTTTCCATATAGGCACGTGCTTCTTCTGGTGTACGCATATCCGGTTCTGAAACTATTTCAATCAAAGGCACACCTGTACGGTTGTAATCGACGTTAGAACTTGAAGAATCTTTTATTGTGTTGCCCGAATGGACTAGTTTCCCTGCATCTTCTTCCATGTGGACACGTGTTATGCGAATACGCTTTGGCTTACCATCAACTTCAATATCGACATAGCCATGTTCTGCTATAGGCAGGTCAAACTGCGAAGTTTGAAAATTCTTCGGCAAATCTGGATAATAATAATTTTTCCTGTCAAATTTACTGAATTTATTAATGGTGCAATTTAAGGCGATACCAGCTTTAATGGCAAATTCTACAACTTTTTTATTGATAACTGGCAGTACTCCCGGAAGGCCCAGACAGACCGGGCAAACATGCGTATTTTGAGGAGCGCCAAAAGTTGTTTTGCAGCCACAGAAAATTTTTGTTTTTGTTTTCAATTCACTGTGTATTTCCAAACCAATTACTGCTTCGTATTCCATTATTCAGACACCTCCGCAATATTTTTATGAAAATCCTTACTTTGCTCATAAGTATATGCGGCCTTTATTATTCCCGTTTCATCAAGCGGCTTGCCTATGATCTGCATACCTATAGGCATACCGGTACTACTTACACCGCATGGCAGCGAAATTCCCGGCAGTCCCGCCAGATTTAACGGTACTGTACAAGCATCCTGCAAATACATCTGCAATGGATCATTTATAATGGAACCCAATTTAAAAGCAGTCGTTGGTGCTATTGGTGTAAGAATAACATCTACTTTTTGAAATGCCTTATCGTAATCTTCTTTCACCAGTGTACGCATTTTCAACGCTTTTAAATAATATGCATCATAATATCCTGCACTGAGGGCATAATTACCTATCATTATACGTCTTTTTACTTCATTACCAAACTTTGCCGTACGTGTATTGGTCATCATTTCAACTATATCTTCCCCATCTACGCGTGCGCCATAACTAACTCCGTCATACCTTGAAAGATTAGTCGTCGCTTCAGCCGGTGCAATAAGGTAATACGCCGCTATGGCATATTTAGTATGCGGCAGGGATATGTCTACTATTTCTGCTCCCATCGCTTTAAAATCAGCGATAGCTTTATGAACACTATCGGCTACTTCTTTATCCATACCATCGACGAAATATTCGGCAGGAAGTCCTATTTTAAGCCCTTTGACATCTTCCACCAACGATTTTGTATAATCGGGAACATCTGCCTTAATAGAAGTAGAATCCCGTTCATCATAACCAGCTATTGCGTTTAAAACATTTGCACAATCAGTGACATTTCTTGTCAATGGTCCTATCTGGTCTAATGAAGATGCGAAAGCAACTAATCCATACCGTGATACTCTGCCATAAGTAGGTTTCATGCCGACAATACCACAAAAGGATGCCGGTTGACGGATTGAACCGCCAGTATCAGAGCCAAGCGCCCATGCTGCCAGTCCTCCAGCTACCGCAGCTGCAGAACCACCGCTTGAGCCACCAGGCACACAGGATAGATTACGTGGATTATGTGTAGGGAAAAATGCCGAGTTTTCTGTAGAACCGCCCATGGCAAATTCATCCATATTTGTCTTTCCCAATATAACCGGATTTTCTTTGCCAATCTTTTCCATTACTGTTGCATTATAAGGGGGAACAAAATTTTCTAACATTTTTGATGCACATGTTGTTTTTGTCCCTTCGGTGCAGATATTATCTTTAATTGCACCAGGCAGGCCAGTTAAAAAAGATATCTTTTCCCCCGCAGCTATTTGGGCGTCCGCCTTTTTGGCCGCTGCCATAGCTAAATCTGCTGTTTTTGTTATATATGCATGCAGTTTACCATCTAAGTTGTCAATACGCCGTAAAAACGCTTCTGCCAGTTCAACTGCTGTTACTTCTTTTTTGGCAAGCATGTTGTGTAATTCATATGCCGACTTTTTATGTAAATCCACTTAAATCCTCCTCGTATAACTTCTTTATATGGTGCAGTACAAGGCAACTACGTTCTGCTTTCTAAAGCAATGGCGAGATGCCAATAATACTAGGCTGCTCATTCAATGATGCGCGGTACCTTAAAATAACCATTTTCCTTTTCTGGTGCATTCGCCAATGCCTTTTCTCTGTCTAACGATGGTTTTATCACATCTTCCCGAAAAACATTTTGCAACGGCAGTACATGTGCAGTCGGTTTTACATTTTCCGTATCCACTTTTTGCAGTACATCCACGTATTCAAGAAAATTATTGAATTCTTCAAGATATTTATCCATTTTATCATCAGCTATTTTCAGGCGAGATAGTACAGCTACATTTTCAACATCTTTTTTGGAAACTTTCATTTATTATCACCATCCCCATTGATTTTTTTATGCATATTGTTAATTATAGCACAGAATTATTCATGATATAAATATGTTCAGCAACAGGTATTTCATTCTGTCAAAAGTGCCTTAAATTCATCTTCCGATAATGTTTTTACACCTAATCTTTGTGCTTTTACAAGTTTACTGCCAGCATTTTCTCCTACCACTACGTAATCAGTTTTCGCTGATACAGAAGATACCACTCTGCCACCCATTTTTTCGATAGCAGCGGACGCTTCCGTTCTGCTCATAGTTGGTAATGTACCGGTAAGTACAAAGGTTCTGTCTGACACATTATCGTTTACTTCTGTAACAGTTTCTCCTTCATTCATGTTCATACCGGCTTTTTTAAGCTTGTCCAGCATGCCAATATTTTCCTTGCCCCTGAAAAATTCAAAAACGAACTTCGCGCTTACATCGCCGATATCATCTACCTGTTTTATAGTATCTACATCCGCAACCGCCAACGCATCAATCGTATGAAAATATGCCATCAGTGATTTCGCTGCTGCCTTGCCTATATTGGGAATACCAAATCCTGCCAACAGCCGCCATGGTGCATTTGTCTTAGATGCTTCGATTTTTTCCAATAATTTATCGGTATTTTTATCTTTGCCGATCAAACCTTTTTCGACTAGCTCATCACGCTGTTCACGCAAATAATAAATATCAGCAATATCGTGCAAATATCCTTCGTCTATAAGTTTTTTTATATATTTTTCCCCAAAGCCCTTTATATCCATTGCCCCGCGTCCGACGAAATTTACCAGCCGGCCTTCAAACTGCGCCGGGCAGCTGCTGTTTGTACATCTGACATCAGCCGTGTTTTCATCACGTATGGCAGGTGCGCCGCATACCGGGCATTTGTTCCCTATTTTAAACGGCTGCAGAGCTACTGTCCTTTTCGTCTTCAGCACGCATCTTATTTTCGGGATTATTTCTCCAGATTTATATACCCGGATAATGTCGCCTACCCTTATATCTAAGGCATCTATAAAATCCTGATTATGCAAAGTAGCTCTTTCTACAACAGTACCACATAACTGTACTGGTTCAAAAATCGCTGTCGGTGTAATCCTGCCCGTACGGCCTACTGACAATTTTATTGCCAAGAGTTTTGTATCTTTTTCTTCTGGGGGATATTTATAAGCCACAGCCCAGCGCGGCACTTTAGATGTGGCACCCAGGATTTCTCTTTGGGCAAGACTGTTTACTTTGACAACCGCGCCATCAATATCATAAGGTAGTTTATTGCGCCTTTTTTCAATGGCTTCTATCGCCTGCCATACTTCTTGTTTCGTTTTGCAGACAACATAATCATGGATAATAGGTATACCCTGTTCCTTAAAATAACGCAATGTCTCATCGTGTTTTGTAAAAAGCCGGCCTTCTGCTTTTTGCAAATTAAACGCAAAAATAGAAAGCCCACGCTTTTTAATGACGTTACTATCCAGCTGCCGCAAAGTACCTGCCGCACAGTTGCGCGGGTTGGCAAAGAGTTTCTTATCATTTTCCAATTGTTCTTTGTTGACTTTTTCAAAAGCTTCACGCGTCATATAAACTTCACCGCGCACTTCAAGATAAGGGAGCTTTTCTGGCAGGGTACTGCTTACCCCCCGCAGGTTAAGCGCATTAGCCGTTACGTCTTCGCCCTCTACTATACCGTCGCCACGTGTTATGGCCGTCTTCAATACACCGTTATAATAACGCAGTGCAAGGGATAACCCATCTATTTTTTCTTCTACGACAAACTCACAGTCGGGCATATCATGTAATATAGCATCAACAAACTCATCTATATCTTCTTTTGAAAAAACATCTTGCAGGCTAAGCATCGGTACATCATGTCTAACCAGTATTCCCGCTGTCCTTTTGGCCACACCGCCAACTCTTTGTGTGGGGGAATCAGCCGTTACCATTTCAGGATGTTCCTTCTCAAGTTTTTTTAATTCCAACATGAGTTGATCATACTGATAATCAGTTATCTCGGGAGAGTCATTATTATAATACAGGTCATTATGACGCAGTATTTCCTTACGAAGCGTAGCCAATTTTTCTTTTACGTTCTCAGCCAATTAAATCCTCCTTGACCTATATAAAAAATTATTATACTTTCTCCAACGGAGCATATTTCTGCATTAATTTTTTTATACCAAGCTCAGGAAAAGCAATGGTCAGCTGTGTTTCTTCTCCGTTTCCCTTCACTGCTATGACAGTTCCCACTCCCCATTTACCGTGCTTTGCCTTATCGCCAGCCTTCCACGTCAAATTCATATCTGGCCGCACACCCGGTTTTACAGTAGCTGCACTATTGCCATAAGAAGCCCGTCTGACATAATCCCTTGTACTCCGCATACGTTCATTTCGCATTGGTGTCGCCGTAAAGGCATTAGTCAAAATTTTTGATTTTTCCTGTTCAATATACTGTTCAGGAATTTCTTTCAGGAACCTAGATGGTTGATACATTACGGTTCTTCCGTATATCGTACGGCTTTTCGCATTTGTAAGATAAAGCTTTCTCTGTGCCCTGGTTATTCCTACATAGCAAGTGCGCCGTTCTTCTTCTATCTCATCTTCATTCATCAATGTACGGGAATGCGGGAACAGCCCTTCTTCCATTCCTGCCATAAAGACAACAGGAAATTCCAATCCTTTTGCTGCATGAAGTGTCATCAAAGTAACTTTATCTTCATCAAAATCAGCATTGTCAATATCAGCGATAAGTGAAACTGAGTTAAGAAAATTTTCTAAGCTGGGATTTTCTTCATTTTCTTTTTCAAAATTACCGGCCACACTTAGAAGTTCTTTTAAATTTTCTATCCGGGTTTCATTTTCTATCTTCTGTTCAGCCTGAAGTTCCAGCATATATCCTGACTCGTCCATAACCAGCTGAATAAATTCATGTACTGGCAAATCCGTCTGTGCTGCCATCATTTTAAAAATAAACTCTGAAAAAGCGGCAAGCGTTGTCCGCGCTTTTGTCGTTAAACCGGGAATATCGTCAGTACTGGAAACAGCATCAAAAACCCCTATATTATTTGCCGCCGCAAACTCATTTATTTTATTTAAGGTTGTTGTGCCCAAGCCTCTTTTCGGTACATTAATTATACGCATAAGGCTTACTCTATCAGCCGGATTAAAAATGACTTTCAAGTATGCCATTATATCTTTTATTTCTTTTCTATCATAAAACTTCAAACCGCCTACCATCGTATACGGAACGCCTGCGCGCATAAAGCCTTCTTCCAAAGAACGCGACTGCGCATTTGTCCTGTACAAAACAGCCATATCATTATAAGACGTATTAAAAATAGTATTCTGCTTAATCGCGTTTTCTGCTATATACCGGGCTTCATCCCGCTCATTAAAAGCTTCATAAACGGCTATTTTATCACCCTGCGGATTTTCTGTCCAAAGTTCTTTCGGTTTGCGGTTTGCATTATTGGCAATAACGGCATTGGCTGCCGCTAAAATATTCTGCGTTGATCTATAATTTTGTTCCAGTTTTATAACCGTGGCTTCTGGATAATCCTTTTCAAAATCCATTATATTTCTTATGTCGGCTCCGCGCCAACCATATATTGACTGGTCAGCATCACCTACAACGCATAGGTTCCGGTACTTTGCTGCCAGTATCTTGGTAAGGCGGTATTGTGCACCGTTAGTATCCTGATATTCATCAACTAATATATAGCGGAATCTTTCTTGATATTTTTCCCGTACTTCCTTGTTTTGTTCTAAAAGTTCCACGGCGATCATAAGCAAATCATCAAAATCAAGTGCGTTATTAGCCAGCAGGTATTTTTGGTACATTGCATAGATTTCGGCAGTTTTCTGTTCAAAAAAATCACCTGCCTGCTGCGCAAATGCTTCTGGTGTAAGCATAATGTTCTTAGCATTGGAAATAGCTGCTTGGATACCATATGGCGTATACTGTTTTTCATCAAGATTAAGCTCTTTCAAACAATTTTTTATAAGTGTCTGCGAATCCGCAGTATCATAAATGGTAAAATTCTTTTTATATTTGCCTGTATGTTCTATTTCCATGCGCAATAACCGCGCACAGAAGGAATGAAATGTACTGAGCCAGACATTTTTAGCAGCATCGCCGATCATCATATCAGCACGGTCACGCATCTCAGCAGCTGCCTTATTAGTAAAGGTTATTGCCAAAATATGATACGGCGATATGCCCTTTTGTAAAAGATATGCTATCTTACAGGTCAATACCCTTGTTTTACCAGAGCCTGCCCCTGCCATTATGAGCAACGCACCGTCCGTATGTTCCACCGCTTTTTTTTGTGCCTGATTAAGTCCATCAAAAATATCCAAAATATCCCCCTGAATTCCAGGAACGTACTCTTAGTTAATTAGTATTTTCCCTTTATGTTTTATAATACACGTAAAAATAAATGCTGCCGCATTAATTATCTAACACAGCAGCATTTATTGAATCAACTATTTGTGTATTTTTTTGCCGCCTCAGTAAGCTGCGGTATTATCTGTTTTTTACGCGACATCACACCCGGTAGATAGATCATATCAGCTGATGCATCATGTTTAAAAGCTTCGCCTATAAGTGTTTTTGGTTCTCCAGTAAACAACAATGTCGTAGCTTCTTCCAAAATATTTGTGATCATCACCAGGCACATGTCATAATTATCTTTTTCACACACCTGTGTCATGCTTTTCAATAAGTCATCTTTCCGTTTTAATATTTCTTCGCTATCCATAACGGAAGTCTGGCTCACAATCACCCGACGATTGCCTATCTGGAATTCTTTCATATCATTTTTAACGATTTCCAGTGCTGTCATTCCGCCAACATCAGAACCCGCTTTAAGTAATTCCATGCCATATTTATTAATGTCGACACCTGCAATCTTAGCTAAAGACTGCGCTGCTGCCTTATCACGCGGTGTGCATGTAGGTGATTTGAAAAGCACGGTGTCAGATATTATTGCCGAAAGCATCAAACCCGCTATCTTTTTAGGGATAGGCACACCATATTGCAAATACATATCATTGACTATTGTATTTGTACAGCCTACACAATCCTGTCTGGTAAATATTGGTTCTCCGGTCTGCAAGCCGCCCAATCTATGATGATCTATAATTTCAATAATGCGCGCTTCTTCTATTCCTTCAACAGCTTGTGTACGTTCATTGTGGTCAACAAGTATCAATTGTGTCTTTTCCGGTACCATCATTTTATCGACGCTTATCATGCCTACTACCCGTTCATTTTCTACCACCGGATAATTACGGAATCTTTTCTTTTCTATGACTCCCTTTATATCGCTGAGCATATCAGTAGGTTTAAAGCAAGTGACATTAGTCTGCATAATGCGTGAAACAGGCACACATTGATTGATAAGACGTGCGCAGGTATATGTATCATGTGGCGTTAGTAAAACGATTATACCCTTGCGCTTAGCTTCTTCTATCACTTCTGCCGGAACGGGTCCGTTGCCCGTAACGATAAGACATGTTATTGCTCTTTCAAGACATTCCTTTAATGTAGAAGGCTGTCTGTCCCCTACTAAAACAATATCCCCCTTGCCGATTATATCTTCAATCATTCGTTTGCTGCCAGCAGCTATACGAACGTCTCCGTCGATTATTTTATTTTCGTCACCGTCAACAATTACATCTCCGTCAATAACTGAAAACACATCGTGAACGGTTACTTTTGTATCAGCAAAACTTTGCATGCCTAAATCATCAAAATAACGTTTGGCAAGATCGCTTACTGTAACAATCCCTGCCAGTGTGTGATCATTTTTCACTACTGGAATGGATTTAATATCAGTTCCCCGCATCAGCCTGCCAAGCTGGCGAAGATTATCATTTTCATTTATCAAGGTATGAACTGCAGGCATTATGTCGCTCACACGCGGGTATACATCTGTGACCAGTTCAGGACTCTTCACATCAAAATAATGCAAAGCGAACTCTGTCTCTTTATTTATTTTACCAGCGCGGGCAGCAACAACATCAACCCCCAAAGCTTTTTTTAAATTGGCATAGCTGATTGCCGCGCAGATAGAATCTGTATCAGGATTTCTATGGCCTATAACATATATCGGCTTTTTTTCATGCATAAAAAATACAACCCCCAGATTATTTTATATCATCTAAATATGTCGTTGGATAACATTATACATCAAATACGTTGTCTACAAAAGATTTACGTAGCATTTTTTACAGCCTCTTCACTTTTTCCAGCAAATCCTGCTCTGCTGTTACATATAGTGTTTTATTATTAGTAAAGATAACAAAACCAGGCTTTGCCCCGGATGGTTTTTTTACAAATTTACACAGTGTATAATCAACAGGTACTTTCGATGAACTTCTCGCCTTTGAATAATAAGCCGCAAGCTTTGCTGCCTGCTCTATAGTATGTAATTCAGGAATTGTCCCTTCCGTTCGTATTATTACATGAGAACCCGGTGTATTTTTTGTATGCAGCCAAATATCATCTGGCTGGGCCGTTTTTAAAGTTAACTTGTCATTTTGGAAATTATTTTTCCCAACGAGAACAATAGTTCCATCCGTCAGCATAAATTTAAATGGTTTAGAAGAAGGAACCGCCATTCGCTTGCGTTTTTCTGCTTGTATATAGCCGCTTTTAACCAGCTCAGCTTTTATATCATTAATCTCTGCCAAAGAAACTGAAGATTCAAGGGAAAGCTCTATAGTCGCAAGATACTCAATATCACTTGAGCAACTATAGAGCTGTTCTTTTAAGATCTTTTCTGCACGACGCAGCTTATCATATTTATTGTAATATTTTTGCATATTTTGAATGACTGTCAGTTTTTTATCCATGGGGATATTGAGCAGGGCACCATTTTCATCATAGATATTTGACACCTTGATCGCATCATCCACATGATCTTGAAACTGGTATTGGTACGTCATGATATTGTCTGCCTTGATTTTTTGTTCATCGGCATTCTGGGCAGCACGAAGTTCCTTGCCCAATTTTTCTTTTTTATTTTTTTGCTTTTCCAGTTCATTTACCACTATCTTGCGCAACTGTTCCTTTTCTGGTGATATATAGTCATCGATAAGGACATATGCTGTTTCCAGCATTTTGCTCATAGTGGGAAATGTTTCTGTCTGATACTGCGGATAATTGTGCAAAGTGAAAGCTGCCATAGCTTTTATCTTGTTTGTTTCATCTTTGAGAAAATTAGCTGTAAATTTTTTCTCACAATAAATAGAGGTGATTTCCCGAAGCGCTTCTGTCAAAGAAGAGAAATCACCATCATCCAATTTTTCCACTGGCATATCAAAGGGAAGACCTGCCAAAAACAATAATTCTCGAGCAGTTACTGGCCCAAATCCCGCACCGAGCTGTAAAACCGCCTTATATATGCTTTTGTCTTTCATTTGGCGTACGCGATGAATGAATTCTTCACTTGCACTAAGTACATCGACGCAATCCTGCGGTGGCGGCGGCAAATATTTTTGCTGTGGTAAAACAGTACGTACGCGGCTGCTGTTACTGCCGACACGTCTTAATGAATCAACCACCATATCGTCTTGGACTAAAATTACATTGCTATACTTTCCCATCAGTTCCACATAAAGCTTTTTCGTAACTATTAATGCGCCCGCACCTAAAGTGTCTATTTCCAGCACCAGTACCCTGTCCCGTCCGACCTGGTATACACCGGCAATCCGTCCTCCTTCGAGTTGTTTGCGCAAAAGCATACAAAACGTTGGTGGTTCTGGTGGATTTTCCGGTTGTTCCGCAGCTATAGCTGCAAAACTCATCCGCGGGTCTGTACAAAGATGCAGTATATGTGTTTTTCCCGGCAAACGTACCGAAATATATATATCAGGTTTACGTGGCTGGCAAATCTTGTCAATGCGTCCCCCACTCAAAAGGGTATTCAGTTCATAGACTGACGCATAAAGAGAAAAACCATCAAGTCCCATACTCTATTCACCTCATTCCATGGAATGATTTTATTGTCTAAATCCTCATAAAAAGAATAGACTGAGTATATCATTATATATATATTGCGGTCAAATCTCAGCATATAGTTGCTTCCTGCTCAAAGCGTTATGTAAACTACATGCATCATATATAATGACAATTAGTTTAAAGTATAGTAAAATAAAATCACTAAGAAAAATGAATCTTTGTGGTGAATTTTGTAAGAGCAATATTCTTTGTGGATATTGCTCTATTTTTATAAAAAAAACTGCCTAGTACTACATTAGAATTGACAAATAACATCTTAACAAGAATATTAATTTAGTAATATATATTGCGGTCAAATATTGCAATAATTCAATCACAACGGTACAATACTAAGTAATCTTTATAAAAAACAGAAGGGGAATCAACGAAAGATGGAAACCATAAAAAAAGCTGCCCACAAAACTTATGAACGTACACCTGAACTTATCCAAAGCGTAGAAAATATAATAAACCAGGTAAAAAAAGATGGGGATAAGGCAATAAAAGAACTCAGCAGTAAATTTGACGGCATAAATTTGCAAAACATTAAAATAACTCAGCAAGATATAAAAGATGCCTACAAACAAGTAAGTCCAGAAACTGTAAAATATTTGAAATTTGCTGCCAGCCAAATAGAATTTTATGCACGCAAGCAGCTGGCCTGTCTAAAAGAGCTTGAAACCCCAAGTCAGATAGAAGGCGTAACACTTGGCCATAAATTGATTCCTGTAAATGCCTGCGGTGCATATGTACCCGGCGGCAGATATCCATTACCAAGCACAGCGCTGATGCTATCAATACCTGCTAAAATTGCCGGTGTAAAAAGAGTAGCAGCAGTAAGCCCCGCTGCCAAAAAATACGGAACAATCCATCCGGCAGTGTTGGTCGCCCTTGATATAGCAGGTGCTGATGAAATTTACTGCGTAGGCGGTGCGCAGGCTATCGGTGCTCTAGCCTATGGTACATCGACAATTCCCGCTGTGGACATGATCGTAGGCCCAGGAAACAGATTTGTCACCGAAGCAAAAAGGCAGGTAATTGGTAAAGTTGGTATAGACAGTCTAGCCGGCCCCAGCGAAGTACTCATCATTGCAGACGGTACAACAGATCCATCCTATACCGCAATGGACATCTTGGCCCAAAGTGAACATGACCCGAGTGCAAAAGCAATTTTAATAACGACAGATAAAAGTTTTGCCGAAAAGGTAGAAGAAAAAATTAAGTTATACGAAAAAGAACTGCCTACCGTAGAAATTGCACATAAAGCATGGCACGACAATGGCGTCATCATGCTAGCCGCCAACGAACAAGAAATGATAGATGAAGCTAATAACATTGCTCCGGAACATCTTGAAGTACATACCGCGGACAGTTTGAAGACCAGTGAACAGCTTAAAAATTATGGTTCATTATTTATAGGTGAATACACACCAGTAGCATTTGGTGATTACTGTTCTGGAACAAACCATACCCTGCCGACAATGCACACAGCTAAATATTCTAACGGCGTTTATGTAGGAACCTTCATTAAAACTTCTTTTTATCAGCACATTACCAAAACCGGCTGCAGAAACCTTTCAGAGGCGTGTATGCATCTAGCTGGAGTAGAAGGCTTAATTGCCCATCAAAAGTCCGTTGCCATAAGACTAAAGTAAATTCCAGCTTTTCTCTCTTTCATATAGTTGCATTAAATGTAAATAAATATTACAATTACTATGTATGGCTATAAGGTCAGGAGGGTTCACTATGCAATTAAAATTTTCCAAATGGCAAGGATGCGGTAATGACTTTGTCCTTGTGAACGGTTTCACTGAGAATATCAGCAATATCCAAGAGCAAGCTATCAAAATCTGTGACAGAAATTATGGCATAGGTGCAGACGGGGTAATCCTAATCCTACCATCGTCAACCTGCGATTTTCGAATGCAAATATTTAATTCAGATGGTACTGAAGCTGAAATGTGCGGCAATGGTATCCGCTGCTTTGCCCGTTATGTCCTGGAAGCTGGACTTAGCGATAAGCATTCTTTTACAGTGGAAACAAAAGCTGGCACGATAATACCTCAGCTAATTACCAATGATAATGAAACTATGGTATGTGTAGACATGGGTACACCTGTCTTAAAAGGAGAGCAAATTCCTGTAACCGGCTACGGTAACAACCGTGTCATCAACGAGCCATTAACTGTCGAAGATCACCGTTTCAACATTACCTGTGTTTCTATGGGCAATCCGCATTGCGTAATTTTTGTCGATGACATTAAGAAAATTGATATAAATAAATGGGGACCTATACTGGAAAAATATAAAATTTTTCCCAATAAAACTAATGTAGAATTTATTCAAGTAATAAATCGTACACATCTGCGTATGCGTGTCTGGGAACGTGGTGCCGCCATAACCTTGGCCTGTGGTACCGGTGCTTGTGCCTCTCTTGTCGCTGCCATTTTAAACAATTTATGTGACCGCAAAGCGCGTCTTGAATTGGACGGAGGCAATCTTTCCATCGCCTGGAACGAAAATGACAACAAAGTTTACATGACAGGTCCTGCAAAAAAAGTGTTTGAAGGTATATACGATAGTGAATAAAATGGAAAATACATCTGTACGGAGCATGACGGGGTTCGGCGCAGCCGTCTGTGAAAAGGAAGACTATAAAATAACAATAGAGGTAAAGTCAGTAAATAACAGATACAAAGATGTATCAGCCCATTTACCGGCAGGCCTTAGAACTTTGGAACCTCTCATTAATGACCATTTAAATAAATATTCGCTGCGTGGTAAAATTGATATATATGTAAATTTTGTCGACTACGCAGACGATAATAAAATTTTTATTGTCGATAAAGAACTTGTTCTTTCCTATCAAAAAGCGTTATCCGAAATCGCTGCAATCGTCAATTCCGCACCTTTACAAAAAGGGCTGTCTGTCAATGACCTCATTGCTTTGTCAGCTTACCCCGGTGTCCTGACAAGAGAAGACAAAGTTCCCAATGTCGAATATCTCAAAGAAGATTTTACAAAAACACTGGAAGAAGCGCTATCGGTTTTTATACAGATGAAAACTGTAGAGGGAGCAAACCTCTGTCGTGATATTCTCTACCGACTCAGTATAATTCGCGAAAAAACCGATTGTTTATGTGACTTGAATCCAGCAATAGTGGAAAAATACCGGCAGAATCTCATCACCGCTTTAGGTGAATATTTAAATGCCAACGATATAGACCAAACACGCATAATCCAGGAAACAGCAATTTATGCGGAAAAAACGAATTATACGGAAGAAACGACCAGATTGAAGAGTCACCTGATCCAATTTGAACAAACATTAACCTCTTGTGGTAATATAGGCAGAAAGCTTGACTTTATTATCCAAGAAATGAATAGAGAAATTAATACCATCGCCTCCAAGGCGAACTCTGCTGAAGCAGGACAATTAGTCGTTGATGTAAAAGGGGAAATTGAGAAAATACGTGAACAAATACAAAATATAGAGTGAATTTTGTTTTCTGTATACAGCTTAATTTATTCTTGAAGAAAGGCTGGATTATATGAGTATTAAATTAATTAATATCGGTTTCGGCAATATCGTATCCGCCAACAGGGTAATAGCGATCGTCAGCCCCGAATCAGCACCTATCAAGCGCATTATTCAAGAAGCCAGAGAAGCTGGCAGGCTTATTGATGCCACCTATGGACGCCGCACGCGGGCTGTCATCATCGTCGATAGTGACCACGTAATTTTGTCTGCCATTCAACCGGAAACGGTAGCCAATCGTATCATCGACGATAATAACGACATAGTAAAGGACAAAGACAAATAAATGTTCACCAAAGGAAATCTCATCATCCTGTCAGGCCCATCCGGTACTGGTAAAGGCACTGTATGTAAAAAGCTTTTAATAAACAATAAAAATGTTTTTTATTCCATCTCAGCTACGACACGCCTGCCCCGTCCCGGTGAAAGGAACGGACGTGAATATTGGTTTCTGAGTAAAAAAGATTTCGAAAAAATGATAAAGGGAAACAAATTATTGGAATGGGCTAAGGTCTATGACAATTATTACGGCACACCGCTTGATAAAGTCAACGAGCTTAGGGAACAAGGCAGGGATGTACTGCTGGAAATAGACACACAGGGTGCATTATCGGTTATGAAAAAGGCTGCTGACGGTGTTTTTATTTTTCTTTTACCACCCTCACTACGTGAATTGGAAAAAAGAATCCGTGGACGTGGCACAGAAACGCAAGAAATCATTCGCAAACGGCTCGACGCGGCTGTTGGCGAAATATCACTTGGTACAAAATACCACTATCTTGTCGTCAATAAAAATGTAACGGAAGCTGTCAATCAGATCAGCGCCATTATTACCGCAGAGCATTGCCGTACAGACCGAAATCTGGGAATCATTGATAAAGTAAAAAATGAGGAGATATAAATATGGATATAGTAAATCCTTCAATTGACCAATTAATGCCTAAAGTAGACAGCAAATATACGCTTGTCGTACTTGCAGCTAAACGCGCCCGCGAAATTCTGGACGGCTCAAAAGTGAAATCTGACAGGGTTTCTACTAAAAATGTAACCAACGCCTTGGAAGAAGTTGTGGAAAATAAGATTACCTTCCAACGGTTGAAAAACGGTATAAAATAATGCTGAAGGGAAAGAATATCTTACTTGGCGTTTGTGGCGGCATAGCAGCCTATAAGGCAGTTGAAATTGCCAGCAGGCTGCGCAAACTAGGGGCAACGGTTGACGTTATAATGACCTCCGCGGCCACTAAATTTGTCACGCCTCTTACTTTTCAGGAGATTACGGGCAATCCTGTAAGCACTGATATGTGGGAAAAAGTCCATACATGGAATGTGGAACATATTGCTTTAGCGCAAAAAGCTGATCTAGTGCTCATTGCCCCGGCTACTGCCGATATCATTGCTAAACTTGCCGCCGGCATTGCTGATGATATGCTGTCAACTACTTTGCTCGCAACTACAGCACCTGTTTTTTTGGCACCGGCAATGAACACCAATATGTATCAAAATCCCATTTCACAACGCAATCTGCAAACACTCAAGGAATTGGGAACCTATCATATAATTCCTCCCGCAAGCGGTTATCTGGCTTGTGGTTCGAGCGGCGTCGGCAGGCTGCCGGAACCGGCTGCAATCGTTGACAATATAACGGCTTATTTTGCATGCGTACAAGACCTCAAGGGCAAGCGCATTCTCATCAGTGCCGGTGGAACACGGGAACCGATTGACCCAGTCCGTTATATAGGCAACCGTTCCAGCGGAAAAATGGGTTACGCCCTTGCAGAAGAAGCTGCCAAAAGAGGTGCAGTTGTCACCCTGATTTCCGGACAGACAGCACTGACCGCGTCTTCTCGTATTGATGTGATAAAAGTAGAAACAGCCAAACAAATGCAAGACCATATTGAGGAAAAGTTTGCCGATAGCGAAATAATTATTATGGCTGCTGCTGTTGCCGATTATTGTGTAGAAGAAGTTGCCAGCCAGAAAATAAAAAAATCTGCCAAAACGCTGACAATAACATTAAAAAAGAATCCCGATATTTTATTGAATCTTGGACAGAAGAAAACAAAAGATCAATTTCTCGTCGGCTTTGCAGCAGAAACACAAAAATTACTTGCTTTTGCCAAGGAAAAACTGGAACGTAAAAATCTTGATATGATTATTGCTAATGACGTAAGCAAAAAAAATGCTGGCTTTAATACAGATACAAATATTGTCAAGATTATTACGAGGGATAAAAGCGTTGAAGACGTGCCCATGATGAAAAAGACTGCGCTCGCCTCAATTATCCTTGACAGAATAAAGTCCTTATATAATAGCGAAACATGAATTTGATTCATAAAACGGAAAAACATATAAAATTTATACCGGAAAAGCAGTTGACATTTATTATCAGCCGGCGTATTATAATATGCATAAATAAATATTGAGCTCATCGAGAGCAGTGGAGGGACGGGCCCTGTGAAACTGCGGCAACCATTGATTTTATCAAACGGTGCTAATTCCTTTAGGTTTTACCTATGAGATGAGAGTAGGCTTTTAAGCTCTCTTCATAATAGAGAGCTTTTTTATTTACAAAAATATCTTATCGATGCTGCCCGTCAGCAATAAGCTGTACATAAAGCCTATTAACTCTGGTACAGCTTGTCGAAATACAATTAAAGACGGAGGAAAAATATGGCTCAAAAACGTATCTTGTTTACATCAGAGTCAGTTACAGAAGGTCATCCCGATAAGATTGCCGATCAGATTTCTGACAGCATTCTTGATGCTATTCTGGAACAAGACCCACAGGGCCGCGTTGCCTGTGAAACCCTTATAACTACCGGACAGGTTCATATTGCCGGTGAAATATCCACGAAGTGCTATGTGGATATTCCTAAAATTGTTCGCGAAAAAATAAAGCAGATTGGCTATACAAGAGCTAAATTTGGTTTTGATGCGCAGACCTGCGGCATTTCCGTATCCATTGATGAACAGTCTGCCGATATTGCCCTTGGCGTTGATAAAGCCCTCGAAGCAAAAAAAGGCACAATGGCGGATGATGATGCCATTGGCGCTGGTGACCAGGGAATGATGTTTGGTTATGCAACAAACGAAACACCTGAATTCATGCCTTTTCCTATCGCAATAGCCCATCGTCTTTCACGCCGCTTGACCGAAGTACGCAAAAATGGCGAGTTGAGTTATTTGCGCCCCGATGGTAAAACACAGGTCACTGTTGCTTACGAAAACGGCAAACCTGTCCATATCGAAGCCATTGTCGTTTCTACCCAGCACGGTCCTGAAGTTTCTTTGAAAACCATTGAAAAAGATATTAAGGAAAAAGTAATTGCCCCTGTCGTTCCCAGTGATATGGTGGACGATAAAACCAAGTATTACATAAATCCTACTGGTAAGTTTGTCATTGGTGGTCCTCAGGGCGACTGCGGACTTACAGGCCGTAAAATCATAGTTGATACCTATGGCGGTATGGCACGTCATGGCGGTGGTGCATTTTCCGGGAAAGATCCAACAAAAGTTGACCGCTCTGCAGCTTATGCAGCACGTTACGTCGCTAAAAACGTAGTTGCTGCTGGTCTCGCTGACAAATGTGAAATCCAGCTGGCTTACGCTATTGGTGTTGCCCAACCGGTTTCCATTATGGTTGATACCTTTGGCACTGCTAAAATTGATGAAGAAAAAATTGCTGACTTAATTAATAAAGATTTTGACCTGCGTCCCGCCGGTATAATAAAGATGCTTGACTTACGCCGTCCAATTTATGCCCAGACTGCAGCATATGGACATTTTGGTCGTACGGACATTGATTTACCGTGGG
The DNA here is from genome assembly GCF_004341685.1 of Pectinatus cerevisiiphilus. Lineage (GTDB taxonomy): Bacteria > Bacillota > Negativicutes > Selenomonadales > Selenomonadaceae > Pectinatus > Pectinatus cerevisiiphilus. Next base: position 96,237 of record NZ_SMAA01000003.1, on the reverse strand, counting down.
AACATACCGACAAAGCTAAGCTTTTAAAACAGCAGGCAGGCTTATAATTTATTGGCTGCTTGACTGAATAGAATACCTCCAAAAATAACTACTTTCATTAAGTTATTCTTTGGAGGTATTTTTTATGTTATAATTATTTTGGTGATTTTTGTGAAACTAGAGGCAGATATCTTTATAAACATACCGGTTAAGAGTATAGCTGCAAGCTATACTTACATTATTCCTGAAAAATTCCATTTTCTTCAAATTGGCTGTCGGGTTGTAGTTCCGTTCGGTCCAAGGACAATGGAAGGTTTTATTGTGCGCATTTTTCCTGCCGGTGCTAAAGAGGACCATCCCCTAAAGGAAATTATTGATATAATTGATACTGAACCTTATTTTACCGACAAAGTAATTCAGACGGCTTATTTCATTGCTGACTTTTATCTCTGTTCACTCGGTGAAGCACTGCGCTTATTTATCCCGGGTAAAAACAGCATAAAACTGCGCAGTATCTATAGCGCAGTTTCTGAACCACCTGCCAACTTATCCGCCCAAGAACGCATTTTATATGATTTTATTGCCGCCAATCCCGGTTGTGACCTTAGCCAGCTTCGCGCCAAGACTGACGATGATATTTTTGCCTCAATAAAAACATTACTGCAAAAAAAAGCGATCCTGCAAGATTATTCCTATGCCCAGCGTTCACACAAGATTTTTGAAACCTACGTACAGATAAACGAAAAAACTGTCAACAGCACACTTTTACAAAAAATGACACGCAAAAGAACCCAAAAACGGTTACTTGAATTTCTTGCGGATGGAAAAAGCCGCAGTGTAAACGAACTTGCTAAGTATAATTTTTCCAGAAGCATATTAAAAACCTTGGCAGATAATAACTATATCCATCTCACAAAGCAACAGATTTTTCGCGACAGTTATACCGGTGTCGGTTTGGGAAAAAACACCATCGAAAATTTGACAAGGGAACAACAGTCAGCCTTTGCTGAAATACTTCCGTTTATCCAACAAGCAAAAGCACATACCTTTTTATTACACGGTGTCACCGGTAGCGGCAAGACAAGACTTTACATCGAAGCGGCCAAATATGTCCTTGCCGCAAAAAAACAAGCACTTATTCTCGTTCCAGAAATCGTGCTGACAGGCCAGCTTGTCCTCTCCTTAAAGAATTTTTTTGCTGATGAAGTCGTCGTTATTCACAGCCGGCTTACTGTCGGTGAACGCAACGATTCCTTCATGCGCATTCGCACCAACAATGCCAAAATTATCATCGGTGCACGTTCAGCAATATTCGCCCCTTTTTGCGAGCTGGGGCTTATCGTCATGGATGAAGAACATGACGCTTCGTACAAGCAGGATGAATCACCACGCTACCATACCCGCGACATAGCGCAAAAAATGTCTACGCTATACAATGCCGTACTCATTTTGGGCAGTGCCACACCGTCTATTGAAAGCTATTATTACGCACAAAAAAAAATATATACTCTTTTGAAAATGCCCCACCGAATAGATAACCGTCCATTACCCTGCATCAAATGCGTCGACATGCGTGAAGAATTGCACTTGGGGAACCACCACATATTATCACGTGCGCTTGCTGCCCTTATTGATAAGACCTTAAAAGAAAAACAGCAAATAATTATTATGCTCAACCGCCGCGGCTATTCTACATTTGTAATGTGCCGTTCCTGCGGTTTAGTCATAAAATGCCCGCAATGCGGTCTTCCTCTCGTCTACCATAAGGGCAATTATCTGCAATGCCATCATTGCGACATAAGAGAAGCTGTTCCTGACACCTGCCCATCTTGTAACAGCCGTTACATAAAATTTTTTGGTTCAGGTACGGAAAAACTTGAAAAGGAATTACAAGAAACATTTCCCCAGGCTAGAATTATTAGGATGGATCGTGATACCACTGGTAAAAAATTTGCCCATCAGAACATTCTCCGCGCATTTAAAGCAGGAACCTATGATATCTTATTAGGTACGCAAATGGTTGCCAAAGGCCATGACATTCCTTCAGTCACAGCTGTAGGTATAATAAGCGCCGATGCCAGCCTTAACATGCCGGACTTCCGTTCTGCTGAACGCTGTTTCAGCCTTATTACGCAAACCGCCGGCAGGGCAGGCCGCGGCACCTTAAAAGGGAATGTAATAGTGCAAGGGTATAATCCTGAACATTATGCTGTTACATGCGGTATAGCGCAAGACTATGATGCTTTTTATAAACAAGAGCTTCCTCTGCGAAAAGAATTATTTTATCCGCCTTATGCAAAACTTGTCAAACTAACTATTCAGCATGAAAAAGAAAACCAAGCCTTACAAAAAGCCTTAAAAATACGGGAAATCTTCAAAAAGAACTTCACGGACAACCGTATACACCAGTTAATCGGCCCTGCCCCTTCCATTATTGCAAATTTTCGTGGCATATATCGTTTTAATCTTTTATTGAAAACTACTGACCTCACTGCCATAAACGCGTTTTTGCGCAGCATCGGCCTTGCTACTGATAAAGATGTAAAAATAGATGTAAACCCTTTAAATACCATGTAATTGAATTTTTTAAAATACAATGCTAATATTAGTATAGAGAATTAGGAGATGATAGATTAATGGCATTGCTGGATATAAAAAAAATTGGTGACCCTATATTAAAAAAGAAATCTACACCTGTAGAAAAAATAGACAGCACCATAAGGAAATTGCTTGATAACATGGCAGAAACCATGTATGAAGCTGAAGGAGTTGGTTTGGCAGCACCACAGGTTGGTGTTTCCAAACGTATCGTTGTGATTGATGTAGGTGAAGGCCTTATTGAACTAATCAATCCTGAAATTGTCCGCTGTGAAGGGACTATGGAAGGAATTGAAGGCTGCCTTAGTGTCCCACAGATGAGCGGTGAAGTAGAACGCTATGAAAATGTATCCGTAAAATTTTTAAACCGCCGCGGTAAAGCCCAGCGCATAATAGCAAAGGGGACATTACTTTCTCGTTGCTTACAGCATGAAATAGATCATTTAGACGGTATCCTTTTTGTTGATAAAGCAAAAACACTTGTCCGCCAGGAGAGTGAAAATGATTAAATTAAAAGCTGTATTTATGGGCACACCTGATTTTGCCGTTCCATGCCTGGAAAAATTAAATACTCTTTGCGATGTCATCGCCGTGGTAACACAGCCTGACAAGAAACGGGGACGCGGTCAAAAACTAACGCCTTCGCCTGTAAAAGCATTTGCATTGGACAATGGTCTGCCAGTGTTGCAACCTGCAAAAGTAAAAGCTCCGGAGTTTGTCGAAAAACTACAGCAGCTGCAACCTGATATAATTATCGTTGTCGCCTTTGGTCAAATTTTATCACCAGCGATTCTGGCTATTCCCCCCAAAGGATGTATCAATGTACACGCTTCCCTATTACCTGCTTACAGGGGTGCTGCCCCTATCCATTGGTCAATCATTCGTGGAGAAATGAAGACAGGTGTAACTACCATGTACATGGATGCCGGTCTTGATACCGGTGATATGATTTTAAAAACAGCTGTTGCAATCACCACCGACATGACCACTGAAGAATTACATGACAAACTTATGAACGCGGGTGCTAACCTGCTTGCTGAAACTATAAAGCAAATTGAAGACGGTACCGTACAACGTGAAAAACAAGATGATAGTTTATCTTCTTATTCGCCGATGCTTGACGATGCCATTTGCCATATCGACTGGCATAAATCAGCACATGATATCCATAATCTCGTACGCGGCCTTAATTCATGGCCTGGTGCCTATGGTATCCTCAACGGCCAAAAGATGAAAATATGGCGTACTGCCGTCGTCAGCTCTGAGGGCAATGCGGCCCCGGGAGAGGTGACAGCGCTCACCAAAAACGGCCTGCTCGTGAGTACGGGAAAAGATTCTATAGAAATATTGGAATTGCAAGCACCAAATAAAAAGAAAATGTCTGCCAAGGCATATGCTAACGGACATAAATTGCAGTTGCCCTTAAAATTTGCATAAGCTCTACAAAAAAAGCCGTTTGCCGGAACAATATTGTCCCGGTAAACGGCTTTTTGCAATCTTATAATCTATTTTTAATTATCCTGAAGTACAGATACAATCATCGCTATCATTCGAAGAATTTCTACATAAAGCCATACTAAGGTAATCAACAAACCAAATGCCGTAAAGTATTCCATGTACTTAGGCATACCATTACTCACTGCTTTTTCAATATTATCAAAATCAATGAGCAGATTAAAAGCTGCCACTGCTGAGATAATAAGTGATATAACGATTCCCAGTATACCGGTACGCGGCATAAAATCAGCGCCAAACAAAGATGCGATAAAGTTAGCAAAGTAAAATACCGCAATGGCGAGTGTCATACTGATAATGGCAGAGCGAACCTTTTCTGTTACGGTAATCACGCCGGTTTTCCACAATACAAGCATGGTGATCATAACCGCAAAGGTAACACCCACTGCTATGGCTGAAATACCAAAATAAAACTGTTCAAACTGCATGGAAATGATTCCCAAGGCCATTCCTTCAAATACAGCATAACCAGGTGCCGTATACTCAGATATACTCGGTTTAAAACAAGTTACCATCGCCAGAACGAAACCGCCGATAAAACCTGCTCCCATTCCCAAAAATGCGAAAGAGGTGTCAGCTAAAAAAAATGCTGATGCTACTGCCGAAATTATCGTCAACACTACAAGCCCGATACTTTTCTGGAGCGAACCAGATAGTGTAGCTGTCTGACCAAAACTTATTGCTGCATTCTCATTTTCTTTTTCCATCACACGAATAACAGGATTAGCCATTTAAAAACATCCTTTCAAAACTAATACTTCCACACTCTATAATTTTTGTTAAAGGACGTCTGTCCATTCCACAAAACTATAGATGATGTCCATTCCACAAAACTATAGATGAATTACGTTAATTATATCATTTTACTAATAAAAACACAATTTCATATTATTATATATTTGGTAAGCAATACTAAAATAGAATCTGTTACATATATGATAACAGCTTATCATTATAAACTGTATAACTAATTACAGTTTGATGGTATAAATTAAATCTATCTATTTAAACTTAACATAATACATAATTGCCGCTATATATGCTTCTTTTTCCTATGTATTTATAAAAATAATGTATTAAGCTTTAAACTATGATAAAATAAAGCGGAAGTAACTTCAAAACGAGGGAGTATTATACGTGAATTCGGAGAAAAAAATAAGGCTTGCAGGTTATTTATTAATTGTCTTTTTTATAGGCGGCATCTATATTGTTTCACCTAATTTTTATAAAAATCTTTTCCATGTAATAATCAGCGGCAACATGACAGAAATAGCCGCATATATAGATTCCTTCGGCATGATGGCCATTTTTTTTGGCTTCGTCCTTGTCCTGCTTATTAACATAGTAGGCCTGCCTTCCATTTTTGCCATTACGGCCAATGGTCTTCTTTTTGGTCCCACTATTGGTATAATAATATCATGGCTTGCTGAAACAGCCGGTGTAATAATTGGCTTTTTATTTATGCGTACCATTCTGCGTCCATCAGCAGAAAAATTGATTCATAAAAGCAAAAAACTAAGTAAAATAGATGACCTCAGCGGTAAAAACGGCTTTAAGGTGATGTTATTTCTCAGATCATTACCGTATTTTCCATCCGGAGTTTTAACCGCATTTGGTGCCATCAGTAAAATATCCTTGCGAGATTACTCACTATCCAGTTTTATCGGTAAATTACCGGCTACTGCATTGGAAGTAATGATCGGCCACGATGTTTTCACCTATAACCAGAATCTAAAAAGACTTGCCATAATAATAGTACTTGCGATAATTGTTTACGGAGGATTATGGTTTTTCAATAAAAAGTACATTGATGGTAAAAAATAATACTTTTGTCCTTTTTCTCTTGATTTTATCTTTATTTTTAGTATAATATAGCAAGACTTAATAATACTTTTTTAGTAAAATAGCATCGTGCTAATATTAATTTTCCTTAACTATGCGAATTTACAATATTAGCCTGTATCATAATTTCTGGGAGGTTATTTTTTGATTAAAGTTATAGTAAATGGAGCGCGTGGCAAAATGGGCCGTACTGTTTTGCAGGCTGTTTCCAATGACAAAGAACTTGAACTGGTCGGCGCCGTTGATATAAAGGGCGGCATGGATGTCGGTGACCTAATTGGCAGTGCTAAAACAGGCATTATTGTAGGAGAAAATCTGCAAACAGTTATCGATGCAGTAAAGCCTGATGTGATGGTCGACTTCACAAGGCCTGACGCTGTATTCGACAATGCCTGCCTAGCCCTTCGCAACCATGTATCACCGGTCATCGGTACTACGGGTCTGTCTGACGAAGCAAAAGATAAACTCAACGATCTTGCTTTAGCACAGAATACTCCAGCTTTCATAGCAGCAAACTTCGCCATAGGTGCTGTCCTGATGATGATGATGGCTAAAGAAGCAGCAAAGTATCTGCCTAATGTAGAAATCATTGAACTGCATCACGACCAAAAGCTCGATGCTCCTTCTGGTACAGCAATAACCACAGCTGAAATGATCAGTGAAGTACGTAAACCCATGAAACAGGGAAATCCTGATGAAAAAGAAAAATTACCCGGTGCGCGCGGTGCCCAAATAAACGGTATTCCCATCCACAGTGTTAGATTACCCGGTTATGTCGCCCACCAGGAAGTTATTTTCGGTGGTCTTGGCCAAACCCTTACCATTCGCCATGACTCTATAGACCGTACATCATTTATGCCAGGCGTCGTCCTCGCGTGTAAAAAAATTCTCAACTTAAAGGGACTTGTAAGAAATTTAGATAAAATAATGTAAACAAAAGGGGCGCGTTTCTATGAAAAAATATAACGTGGCAATTCTCGGAGCAACCGGTGCCGTCGGCCAGGAATTTCTCAAATTAATAGAAGAACGACATTTTCCATTTGCAGAACTCAAGCTGCTTGCTTCTAAACGTTCTGCCGGTAAAAAAATAAATTTCATGAACAAGGAATATACGGTAGAAGAAGCTACTAATGATTCTTTTAAAAACATCCAGATTGCTCTTTTTGCCGGCGGTGCTGCCAGCAAAACTTTTGCACCGGCAGCAGTCCGGGCAGGTGCTGTCGTTATAGACAATTCCAGCGCCTTTCGTATGGACCCAGAGGTTCCTTTAATAGTACCTGAAGTCAATCCTGAAGCGATTAGGAAACATAAGGGCATTATTGCTAACCCCAACTGTTCCACGATAATCATGGTGATGGCCTTAAAGCCCCTTTATGACAGGGCAAAAATCAAACGTATCGTCGTTTCTACTTATCAAGCTGTTTCTGGTGGTGGTAAGGAAGCTATGGCAGAATTACAGCAACAGTCAGAGGATATCGTTGCTGGAAAACCGGTAACAGCAAAATTTTTACCGGGCGCGGCTTTCCCTAAACATTATCAAATAGCCTTCAACCTTATTCCCCAAATTGATGTTTTCAAAGACAATCTTTACACCAAAGAAGAAATGAAAATGATCAATGAAACCCATAAGATACTCGACGACCAAACAATCGGCATCACTGCTACAACAGTACGTGTACCGGTATACAGAAGCCATGCAGAATCTGTTAATATCGAATTTACCGATGATATCAGTGTAGAAGAAGCAAAAAAACTGCTTGATGCTTTTCCGGGTGTGACAGTTCAAGATAATCCCGCGGAAATGGATTACCCTATGCCGTTGATGACCTCTGGTAAAGATGATGTATATGTTGGGCGTATTCGCCGCGACTATTCCATAAAACACGGCTTAAATTTATGGGTAGTAGGCGATCAAATCAGAAAAGGGGCAGCCCTTAACGCCTTGCAGATTGCTGAATACATGATAAATAATGATATGAACTAATTTTAATAAAAAACTTCCCGCTGCTACGCTAAATGTCTCCACAATTAGAATCTAAAATTGTGTATAGAGATCATTTTACTAGTCCAGTGTAGGAAGTTTTTTTATACTTTCAGACAAATAACACAATTATGTCATACCTTTTTTTCCATGCAATGCTATAATTCATCTAGTATAAAAGCAAAAGGAGATAATGGCTTATGTTTAATGGGAAAAAACTTTTATTATCAGTATTTTGCAGTTTAACAATAATAGGTTCACTAGGAACTGCACTGGTCAGTGCCAATCCATTTGATGGCCCACCAACCCCGCCTCGATTAAATCAAGCTCATCCAGGATTTAATCATCCACCAGCACCTGTCCCGCATCACCATCACCACCATCATCATAAACAACACCATTCCAAGTCATCATGGCAGCAATAATCTTTCTAACATCAATAATTTTTGAACATGAATTCCTAAGTAATTGCCAAGAGCAGTTTACTTAGGAATTTTAATTTTATAAGACCTATTTATTATATATTTAGCATGATTTTATTCTTAAATTTGCAAAATTACACAGTTTAGTACAGTATAATGTATTAGAATATTTATATCGTGCCCATTATTTTTCTATAGAAAATCTTATTGACGAAATAAATTATACCAAGGATGATTATTATGAAAATTGCCATCGTAACTGGTGCTTCAAAAGGTCTAGGCCGAGAATTTGTAAAGCTTTTGGACCAAGAAAAACAGCTCGACCAAATTTGGGGCATAGCCCGCTCAAAAGAACAATTAGAAAGCTTACAAAAATCCCTTACAACACCGATGCGCGTTCTCGCCTATGATCTCACCCAAGAAAGTGCCATTAACGCTTTACTGGATTTGCTAAAAAAAGAAAAACCCTCCGTACAATTTCTTATCAATGCTGCAGGAATCGGTAGCATTGGTTCATATAAGGATATTCCGCTACATACCTGTGCCGCTATGATCGACCTCAACTGTCGGGCAGCCGTATTACTCAGTCAAGCAGCCATCCCTTTTATGCCCGTTGGCAGCCATATTTTAGAAATATGTTCAACAGCAGCATTTCAACCACTGCCGTATTTAAATATTTACGCAGCAAGCAAAGCTTTCCTTTACCATTACAGCAGAGCCCTGCATTTTGAACTTACGGCACAGCACATCAGTGTAACGGCTATATGCCCTTACTGGATAAAAGACACGGAATTTATTAGCACCGCAAAAGGAAATAAAAGCAATTGTTATATAAATAATTTTATCTGGGGTTCTTTAAAAAAGACAGTTGCCAAGAAAGCCTTAAATGACGCTAAAAAGAATCTTGCCGTTTCTACACCTGGCATTATATGCACCTTGCACCACATTGCCTGTAAGTTTTTACCGGACAGCCTTTTAATGTCCATCTGGAATTTTATCCGTCGCTATAAAATCTAAAACATCTTTAATGTATTTTAAATTTTTCATTTTGAAGCATATCGTTTTTCTGCCTTACGAATCATCGTCCCGTAAAATTTTTTTAATTCATCAAAAGCATTCTGTACTTCAGCTGGTATAGCTACATGTATTATATAATTCTTGCCCGCAGGGCCATAGCCATCTTTAGTGTCTGCCAGTCTCACTATTTCTCCCATAAGCAGCGTAATATATTCCTGCATAGACCACATGCCCGGTACCTCTTCAGCAAATACCAATTCCCCCTGCTTGACTATGACGCTTACATGATGCGCAGCAAAATTTATTATTTCTAGCGAATTAGCATACTTTCGCAATACAGCTTCCATACGATACTGCATAGTAGCATCTTGGGTAATTATAATATTGTTAAATTTTATCTTCTCTTTTGCCAACAGTTTCAGTAGATATGTGATATTATTACCACAATTTGTCGATTCTGTCTCCAAAAAGTCAGGCTGCATATTGTATTTATATCTTAAATACTCAGTAAAAATAGCAGCTTCCGGTAAACCAGCTGTCATTATGGCAGGGTATCTTTCATGTATTTTTTGGCGCAGTTTTTCTGTCGTATGCCCTATACCACCGACAATGATGTATTTTTTGGCTATACCATTTTTTATTGCCTGTGCTAAGACATCACCACCAACCATGATACTACCACCAAATAGAACCATTACATCAGCTTTAGCCAGCTTATATTTAGTTGCTAACTCGGCCCTTGTCAAAGACTTAATATCCCGTTTACCGCAGAAATTTCCTAAAATATTTATATATTCTGCAATTATTTCTTTTGCTGTATTTTCTTCGGAAATTTTCCCCATGTTCTACTCCTCTGCATTTTTAAAATTTATCTAACTAAAAAAGCTTCTACCAATTATCTTTCTAAAAAGCAACACAAAATTCCTCTCTGCTAAGCATATACCCAAAGAAAAAAATCTCTACATATTGTTTTACCAATATATAGAGAAAATATTAAAAAATATTTATACCTGCTTTTCTTTATCCATATCAAGCAGGACAATGCCGCCTTTTTGCTCATAGCCGCTGTCCCATAATTGATTTAAAGATAGCCAATGGGTACGTCCATACGTTATAACCTTTACCATAAAATTGTTTTCAAACTCTTCATAACCCGCCAACCAAAACCAATGCCACACATAATTGCGCAGACGTGGATTCTTGTGTTTTAAATTCAAATACGGAACCGGCATTTTCCCATCAATCTGTTTGCGCACATCTTCTTTAAAGCAATTTAATGAGCAATCGCTATAAACTGCACGCATCCGTAATTTTTCTTCTTTTTTGTCATGAAGATATTCATTAAAACCATCAATAAATATCTCCAATTTATCTATACCATGAATACGTGGGGCCAAATATGGTTTCATTATCGCAGAAAAATTTATATAATCCTGCTTTGTTACCTTGGTCAAATCATACGGATATAAATTTTTTTCACCAAAAAACATTGCAAAATAAATACATATATCACAAGCTGTTACGGCACCGCAGCCGCCTCTCTTCATCCAGTAATCAGTAAACCAATTTTGATCTCCGCCAATAAAATTCTCTATTTTAAAAAGCTGTAATTCACTCATTGCTTTCTCCTATAAACCTTACTAAAATAACTGTTTTTATAATAATTAATTCTTTACATTATACCATCTTTATTTAAATTTTCGTACCTTTATTATATTAAAAATTCCATTTTAAAATGCGCCAATAAAAAAATGGGCCATGTGTTTATTTCCCACATGGCCTATCTTATCGAGCAAAACATTTCAATTAAATTTTAAGTATACATTTATTACTTTATATAATCATTTATAATGCTTACCGCTCTATCAATACCTGTCCTGCCAGTATTAATAGTTATATCATAATCCTTAGGATCTCCCCATCTGGCTCCTGTATAATAATTATAATATGCTCCTCTTTTTCCGTCTTCCCGCTTTAACTCCTGCAACGTTTTGTCGTATATAATTTTTCCTCTTTCTGTACGAAAAGCATCATCTGCGACTATATAAAAATGATAAGCTTCTGTAAAATCCCTCAAAATAAAGTTTGAGCAACGCCCAATAAATATACCATTCTCTTTTTGTGCTAAGGCCTTGATTGCTTTTGCTTGAAAGGAAAATAAATAATTATCATCTTTAACCGTCAAATCGCCCAACATTGTCGAATAAGGAGATACACTGCCATACAAATTTTCATAGGTGAGGTCAAGCTTTTCTAAGTCCACACCTTTTTCTAAATGAGCTGAAATATATGCGACCAATTTTCTATCATATAAAGGAATCTGTAATTTTTTAGCAAGTTTTTCAGCTATTTCACGACCGCCAGCCCCATATTGCCGTCCAATTGTAATAATCATCATTTGCTCCTATTTCTATATTTTCAAATGAATTTTTTATTTAAGCTCATTATGCAAAAGGATTTTCACTAGGATATAACATATTTTGAGGTTGATTAAAATCAATCGTACCTACTCCTAAAAATCTGAACACAGAAAATAATGATTTACCATAATGGCCAAATGCAACTGCACCATGATGCGGATACTGTTTTTCTATCAGAACGTGCCGATAGAAACGTCCCATTTCAGGAATCGCGAAAATACCTATACCACCAAAAGACCTGGTTGCAACAGGTAAAATTTCACCTTGCGCAATATAAGCACTAATTTTACCAGCGGCATTACTCTGCAAACGATAAAAAGTAATTTTGCCTGCACTGATATCACCTTCAAGTGTACCGCGTGTGATATCTGGTGTACCACCGTTTTCTAATAAACGATTCTGGATAAGCTGGTATTTTATAGCACCTTTATCCAATTTGCACATTGGCGTATTCCCACAATGGAAGCCCATAAAAGTATCTTTAAGCGTATATTTACTATACTTAGGGGCGATATCTTCCTTAAATAGATCTGCTGGTACTGAATTATTGATATCAAGCAGAGTAACCGCATCACCACTTACACAAATCCCTATATACTCACTAAGTGCGCCATAAATATCTACTTCACAGGCAACTGGTATTCCTCTCGAGACAAAACGGCTATTTACATAACAAGGTTCAAAACCGAATTGGGAAGGAAATGCAGGCCAGCATTTATTAGCAAATGCAACATATTTACGGGAGCCTTTATGTTTTTCCGCCCAATCCTGTAGTGTAAGTTCATATTGCGCCATTCTATTGAGCAAATCAGGATATGGGTTCGCTTTTCCCATTTCTTTTTTCATATCTTCAACGATATCTTTAATACGCTTGTCACCGGCATGTTCTTTATATGCAACAAGCAAATCCAGCTCAGAATTTTCTTCTATTTCGACACCGAGATCATAAAGCGGTTTTATCGGTGCATTACAAGCAAAAAAGTCCTGTGGACGCGGTCCAAACGTAATTATCTTTAAATTTGCTATACCAATCAATGCACGGGCTACAGGTTGGAATTCATCAATCATAGCCGCTACATTTTCCGCAGTCCCAACAGGATATTCGGGAATAAATGCTTTTATTTTTCTCAAGCCTAAATTATATGAGCAATTAAGCATTCCGCAATATGCATCACCACGGCCATTTATCAGATCTTTACCGGTTTCTTCGGCAGCAGCGACATACATGACTGGCCCGTCAAAATTTTTAGCTATCATTGTTTCAGGTGTTTCCGGACCAAAATTACCCAAGAAAACCACCAATGCATTACATTCCGCAGCTTTTACTTCTTCAACGGCTTTTAACATATCAGTTTCATTTTCCACTACAGTTTTAGCTTCATAGATTGTTCCATATTTTTGTGTATAAGCTTTAACAATAGCTTTACGCCGATTTTCTGAAAGGGAAATTATAAAGCAATCTCTACTAACTGAAATGATACCACATTTCACTTCTGGAATATTATTCATCATTTTTATACTCTCCTTTATATATGCTTGCAGCTTTTATGTGCTTGTGCACATTTTTTCTAGATACAGAATAGCATTATTATATGAGTCTTGTCAATACAGATTTTTGCAAAAATTTATAATAATTTCATAATCATTACATTGTAAATTATAATTGATTTTATAATGATTGATAGTGCTCAGTATATTTTCATTTGTTGTTTTATTTAACTCAATTAAATGTAACTTATTAAAAAATCTGAAAAATATCAAAAATGCTTATTGACAAATAAATAAGCAAATGATATATTTAACGCATAAATTGTGCTTAAGCACATATTGAGATTTGGATAACTGTAGTATAAAAAGATTAATAAAAATACGCTAGCTTAAACAGATTATCCCGTAAATTAAAGGAGAGAAGAAGGGCGGTTTCATTAATGAATTATTTATTAGGGTTAGATATAGGAACGTCAGCTACTAAAACAGTGCTTTTCAACGAGCATATGCAAGTAGAAGCTACTGCTTCAGAAAATTACCCGCTATATCAACCACAAAATGGCTGGGCTGAACAAAACCCTATTGATTGGTATAATGCCTCGCTGCATACCATTCAGGCTGTATTAGCAAAATCCAAAGTTGCTCCTGATGCTATCAAGGGTATTGGCTTATCTGGACAAATGCATGGCTTAGTAATGCTTGATAGTAACAATGCCGTTATACGTCCCTCAATAATTTGGTGTGACCAGCGCACCGCAGACGAATGTAAAGAAATCACAAAGGAAATTGGTGCGAAACGTTTAATAGAAATAACTGCTAATCCTGCGCTGACAGGATTTACTGCTTCAAAAATTTTATGGGTGCGAAACCACGAACCCCAAAATTATGCAAAATGCGCCCACATTCTACTACCTAAAGATTATATACGCTTTTGCATGACCGGTGAATATGCAACGGAAGTATCTGATGCCAGCGGGATGCAGCTTTTAGATATACCAAAACGCTGTTGGTCAGATGAAATATTAGAAAAACTCGCTATTGATAAAAAATTACTAGCTAAAGTATATGAATCCCCCGACATAACCGGTTATATAAGTGAAAAATTTGCCAAAGCATCAGGACTTTCTACCAAAACAGCCGTAGTCGGTGGTGCTGGTGATAATGCCGCAGCTGCTATCGGTACAGGTATTGTAAAAGAAGGGCGTGCCTTCACTACAATTGGCACCAGCGGTGTAGTATTTGCCCATACGGACAAACCACTGATTGACCCCAAAGGCCGTGTACATACATTTTGTTGTGCCGTCCCAGGCTGCTGGCACGTAATGGGCGTAACATTAGCTGCCGGCTTGTCACTGAAATGGTGCCGTGATAACATCGCCACCGATTTTAAAGAAAAAGATAAAGATCCCTATGTACTGATGAATGAAGCGGCGGCCAAAGTTCCCTGTGGCAGCGATAAACTTATTTATCTACCATATCTCATGGGTGAACGGACACCACATCTGGATCCGGAATGCCGTGGCGTATTTTTCGGTTTATCCGCAATCCATACCAAGGCTAATATGATACGCGCTATTATGGAAGGTGTAGCCTACTCGCTTAGTGACTGTTATGATGTCCTAAAAGAAATGGGAATCACTGTCAATGAAATGATGGCCTGCGGTGGTGGTGGAAAAAGCCCGCTGTGGCGCCAAATATTATCAGATATGTTTGCTTGTAAAGTAAAGACACTCACTGCTGAAGAAGGTCCAGCTTTAGGTGTAGCCATTCTTGCTGGTGTCGGTACAGGTATTTTCAAAGACGTAGTTTCCGCTTGCGATGAACTGATTAAGGTTGGTTCAGTATGCACACCAATACAAGCTGAACAAATGTATTATAAAAAAGGCCATACTCTTTATAAAAAATTATATACACAACTAAAAGACTGTTACCACGATTTAGCCAATTTATAAAAAACATTTGACTAATACAATTATAACCAACATGCTTTACTAAGCAAATATTTTAGGGAGAGTAAATGATGGAAAATATAAAAAATGAAATCATCTTTCAAACAGTTTCCGCCCAGCGCGTAAAATTCATTAGGATTTTTGTCTTTGTCACTGCCGGTATGGCTGGTCTTCTCTTCGGTTTAGACCAAGGCGTTATCTCTGGTGCTTTACCTTTTATTACAAAAGAATGGCAGCTTGACAGCCATCTTCAAGAATGGGTAGTAAGCTCCATGATGGTAGGCGCAGCTGTAGGTGCTATCATTGCCTCAAAGCTGTCATCTGGTGTTGGCCGAAAAAAATCCTTAATGATTGGTGCCGCTCTATTTATTATTGGCTGTATCAGTTCAGGTTCAGCCGGTAACGTAACGATTCTAATAAGCGCCCGTTTGATATTGGGCCTTTCCGTCGGTATTGCTTCATACACCGCCCCCTTGTATCTCGCTGAGATGTCAAATAAGGATGCCCGCGGTAGTATTATTTCAGGGTACCAATTAATGGTTACAGTGGGAATTTTAGTTGCTTTTTTATCAGATACTTATTTCAGTTATACGGGTGATTGGCGTTCAATGCTGATGATCATTGCCATTCCTGCCGCAATATTGATTCTATGCGTTTTAGCTTTACCTGAAAGTCCGCGTTGGTTGGCTTCCAAGGGAAAATTTCAATCTTCAGCTAAAGTATTGAGTTCCATGCATACGGATGCTGAAATAGCAAAATCAGAATTAAACGACATTAGAGAAAATTTAAAACTGAAACAAGCTGGTTGGGAACTTTTCAAAGTTAATAAAAATGTGCGCCGCGTTGTATTTCTGGGTGTCCTCTTACAATTTATGCAACAGCTTACAGGTTTTAACATAATCATGTATTATTCTCCTAAAATCCTGAGTATAGCCGGATTTTCCTCAACCGAAGACCAAATGATCGGTACCGTAATAAATGGGTTGGTATTTGTCCTTGCAACACTTATCGCCGTTGGCACTGTCGACAAATCCGGCCGCAAGCCTGCACTGAAAAGATGCTTCATCATTATGGCCATATCTTTATTTATATTAGGCATCTGTTTCGCTGTTCTTGAAAGTGGCAGCACACTTCCTTTTATCCCGTATCTGTCTGCTGGTATGACATTACTCGCCATCATTGGTTTTGGCTTTGGAGCTGGTCCTGTAGTTTGGATACTATGCTCAGAAATTCAGCCTTTGAAAAGCCGCGATTTCGGTATTGCTTGTTCTACAATGACTAACTGGCTGTCTTGTACACTAATTGGCGCTACATTCCTAACATTACTTGACACGCTCGGTTCCACCATGACTTTTTGGCTCTATGCTGCATTAAACGCATTGTTTGTTTATCTCACGATACGTTATGTTCCAGAAACCAAAGGCGTTTCTTTAGAAAAAATTGAACAGAATCTTATGGAAGGTAAAAAATTAAAAGATATAGGCTGCTAAACAATAGATAATTCAATTCCCGTGATGCTATAATGTTAATGTAATTTAGTTAAAATAATATAGCATCGCAGGGGGCCTTTCAATGGTTACAATCAAACAAATCGCAGATTTATGCGGAGTTTCGCGAGGTACTGTCGATAGAGTCATCAATGAGCGGGGAAACGTAAAAACAGAAACGCGTAACCTGGTGCTTAACATGATAAAAAAACTGGAGTATCAACCTAATCCTGCCGGCAAGGCATTATCTGCCCGCAAACACAACCCAGTTGTAGGTATCTTAATCCCCGCAAAGGGAAATCCTTTTTTTGATGATGTCATTCGTGGTATTAAAACAGCCGCCGAAAAATACAAAATTTATGGCCTGAATATCTTACTGCATTCTATTCGCGGTTATAGCACTGAAGCACAGCTGCAAATTCTTGCTAAATTAAAGGGTAAAATAAATGCTTTAATAATAAACCCCATAAATGATCCTTTGATAATAAACAAAATAAACGAATTTGTTGACAGTGGGGTTTTCGTTGTAACCTTGAACAATGATGCAGATGAATCACGCCGGCACTGTTATGTAGGGACAAATTACGTAAACGGTGGCGAAACCGCTGGGGCATTGTTACAAATGATCACCAAAGAAAAGGCCAATATTGGCATTATCATGGGATCATCAAAAGTTTTAGGACACAGACAGCGCTTAGAAGGATTCAAATATAACATCAATAAAAATCCTGATTTTAAAATCGTAGACATTCAAGAAAATGACGACGATGATATTTGTTCATATGACAAAACCAAAGAAATGATAATGCACCATCCGGAAATAAACGTCTTATTCATAGTAGCAGCAGGTGTATATGGTGCCTGTCGTGCTGTACTCGCACTTAACAAACAGGACCAACTGACAATTTTGGCTTTTGATACAGTCCCGACTACAGTAGAAATGATGAAGAAACATATTATTAAAGCCGTTATTTATCAACATCCGTATCGGCAGGGACAGCGTGCCATGCAGCTTGTTTTTGAATATCTGGTAAATGGAATCAGCCCCGATAAAAGCAAACATATTATGAAAAATGAAATAAAAATTTTGGAGAATTTGTGAGGAATAATAATGAAAAGTGTATTAGATAATTCTTTTAACGACTATGGTAAAATAATAAAAATAGATACTACTACTTTTATAAAAACAATGGCTGGCAAAGACGCCATCAAGGACGGTGTAGTATATGAAGCATCGGATAAAGCGCTGGAAATGCTTCCTTTATTTAAAAAAATACAAAACGAAGTTTTTGGCGGCCTTAACATTGAATTTGGCTTTTGCAGTGGTCGTAATAATAAATTAAACGCAGTTGAATATCATCGCAGTTCAGAAATTGATATAGCTGCAACTGATCTCATTTTAATGCTCGGCCGCCAGCAAGATATCGATTATAGCAACAATACTTATAAGACGGAAAACATTGAACTGTTTTTTGTACCACAGGGAACGGCAGTGGAATTATATGCTACAACCCTCCATTATGCTCCTTGCCGCCAAAATGGTGAAGAATTTCGCTGCGGCGTAGTACTGCCAAAAGGCACAAATATGCCATTACCAGAAAAACCTTCCTCCTTAGACGGTGAAAACAGACTGTTGTTTGCAGAAAATAAATGGCTTATCGGCCATGCCGAAAGTAATATTGATAAAGACGGTGGTTTTATTGGTCTCATCGGTGAAAACACCCAATGTTAGTTTAAGATTTCTATTTTCCTTAATTTAATATTGATTACCAAGCTGATAAAACACGAAGTGCCCGCCCAAAGTTAGATTTACTGATCTAACTTTGGGCGGGCACTTCGCGTATAAGTAATAACCTCACGGCTTCTGCTTTTCAGTTCATTTCAGCAAAATTATTTGAGTCCTACTACATCATATCCCGCGTTTACAACAGCATCTTTTAAAGCATTTGCCGTTACATTTTCTCCAGCGGAAACGACAGCATTCTTATCATCTAAGCTTACTTTGACAGAATCTACCCCATTTACCTGGCGCAATGCCTTTTCTACTCTGCTGGTACAATGGCCGCAACTCATTCCTTCAATCATAATAGTTGTTGTCTTCATTTTGTTTTCTCCTTTTTCTTCTTTACTATCTATATTAGAAATTGGCATAGGTTCATCTTTTCTATCAGGATTAGAATCTCCCAGCCGCAGTCTTTTCAAACGCAAGGCATTAGTAACAACACAGACACTACTCAAGCTCATGGCCGCTGCCGCGAACATTGGATTCAATTTTATGCCCCATGTTAAGTATAAGGCACCTGCAGCCAATGGAATCCCGATAATGTTATAGAAAAATGCCCAAAATAAATTTTCTTTTATATTAAGTATTACTGCCTTACTGAGCTTGATAGCTTTTGCTGCATCCAGTAAGTCGCTTTTCATCAGGACAATATCTGCGCTGTCAATTGCCACATCAGTACCTGCACCAATCGCAATCCCCACATCGGCAGCTGCCAAGGCAGGAGCATCATTTATACCGTCGCCTACCATAGCTACCACATGTCCTTTTTGTTTTAAGCTGCTCACCTGTTCTTCTTTTTGCGCTGGCAGCACACCTGCTATCACATTTTCTATTCCAGCTTGCCGACCAATAGCCTGTGCCGCAGCTTCACTATCACCTGTCAGCATAACTACATTAATTCCATACTCTTTCAATTCTTGCACTGCCTGCTTGCTAGTTTCTTTTATCGTATCAGCTACAGCTATTATTCCTAAAATCTTTTTCTCATCAGCAAATATTAATGGCGTCTTTCCTTGTTTTGCCAGATTACAAGCATCATCATACAATTTACCGTTAAAAGCAATATGGCATTCCTGCAACAGTTTTTCATTACCTGCATAATACTTATGCCCATCCAGAAAACCTTCCGTTCCACGGCCAAAATGTGCCATAGAATCAGTCACTTGTGTTAGAGCAATATTTTCCTGCGAACATTTATTTACTACTGCTTCTGCCAAAGGATGTTCGCTGCCTTTTTCGATGGAACCCGCAATCGCCAACAAGCTGCCTTCCGTGATGCCGTCAGCACATATTATATCAGTCACCTTAGGCTTGCCCTGTGTTATTGTTCCCGTCTTATCTAAGACTATGGTATCGATCTTATGCGCGGTCTGCAATGCTTCTCCTGATTTTATCAAGATGCCGTATTGCGCGCCTCTTCCTGTTCCCGTCATAATTGCCACTGGTGTTGCCAATCCTAATGCACAAGGGCAAGAAATGACCAAAACGGCTATTGCGGTTGATATCGCAAACTCGGCTTCATATCCCATACCTAACCAGAAAATAGCAGTAAGCACCGCTATCCCTATTACCACCGGTACAAAAACCCCTGCTATCTTATCAGCCAGTTTAGCAATAGGGGCCTTGCTTGAGGAAGCTTCTTCAACCAATTTTATGATTTGGGCAAGGGTGGTATCTTCACCGACTTTCACTGCCTTAGCCTTTATTAATCCTGTTTTATTAATTGATGCCGAAACCAGTTTATCCCCTTTTTCTTTTGCAGCCGGCACGCTTTCACCCGTTATTGCCGACTCATCAAAAAAAGATTTTCCTTCAAGGACTATACCATCAACGGCAGCCGCTTCTCCCGGTTTAATGATAAAAACATCACCAACAAGCATTTGCGCAGCATCAATAACTTTTTCTTTACCATCTCTTATGACTGTTACAGTTTTTGGTGCTAGCTGCATTAACTTAGTAATGGCTTCACTGGTTTTGCCTTTTGATCTTGCTTCAAGAAATTTGCCTACGGTTATCAATGTGAGAATCATACCAGCAGACTCAAAATAAAGATTTAAGCGGTATTGGTTGACGAGCGCTATATTGCCATACCCCAAACCATAACCTATACGATAAATGGCAAATATACCATATACAATTGCTGCCCCGGCGCCTATTGCAATCAAGCTATCCATATTAGGGTTGCCTTTAAAAAGTGTTTTGAAACCATTTTTAAAATAATTTTGATTGGCCAGTATGATCGGTACTAAAAGGAGAAGCTGTGTGAACGCAAAAGCATGCGCACTAGCATTCCCCCAAAAATAAGCCATCATAAAAACTGGCATCTTCCACGAAAAAGCTTCGTACATCATATGTCCCATAGATAAGTACAACAAGGGCAGTAAAAAAACTACTGAGATAATAAGACGTTTTTTCATATTGGCAATAGCCGTCTTCGCTGACGGAATTTGTTGCTTTTTTTCTTTGCCATACACAAAAGCCCCATATCCGGCATCTTCAACAGCGGCTATTATTTTAGCTGAATCTGTACTTTTATCATCAAAATCAACTTGCATACTGTTGGTCAATAAATTGACACTCACAGCAGATACCCCTGCCACTTTTGCCACACTTTTTTCGACATGTGATGAACACGCAGAACATGTCATACCAGTTACTGCAAACTTTTCTTTCAATTTTTCCACCTACTTCATTTGTTTTTTCAAAAGTTCGCAAAGCTCATTGATGGCTTCATCATTTCCTTTTTTTATATCTTCCACCACGCACGTCTTTATATGTCTTGCTAAAAGCTCTTTATTAAAACTATTCAAAGCCGATTGAACTGCTGAAACCTGTATCAATATATCAACGCAGTATCGATCATCATCCACCATGGCTCTAAGGCCTCTGACTTGTCCTTCAATTCGGCTCAGCCGCGTAATCAAATTTTTCTTTTCTTCAGCATCTCTTTTTTTGTATTTTATATTGCCATTGTTTTTGTTATTGCATTGGCAGACCATTTCATCGCCTCCTATACCCCTATGGGGTATAAAATTAATATACGACTTTATTTATTACTTGTCAAGTATAGAATAAATATTTTAAATCACTCAACCACAAAATATATGCTTTTTCTATAGCGTCACAATAAATAAAATACGAATATATAAAATTTTTCGGGAAAATTTCATGTAGTATGTACCGTAAGTATCAAGACAAACACATAAGCTAGAGCATTTATTGATATTTAGTTTTTAATAAATCAAAATAAGCCGTACGATAAGCTTACGGTATTTGTGACGTAATACCATAAACCCATCATACGGCTTTCTATATTAAAAATGTTGAGTGGGAAACCTTAGTCAGAAAGATTTTCTGCCAAAACATCAGCTATATGCTTTATCTTTATCTCAGGGGCATTCTTATCAAGGCCACCACCAATCTGCATCATACAAGCCGGACAAGCGACCGCAATAGTTTGGGCACCGCTTTCCTTGATGTTATGAAGCTTCCGATTGAGTAGTTGAACGGACAGGTCTGCATATTTCATACCGAAAGATCCAGCCATGCCGCAGCATTGATCTGCGCCATTCATTTCTACATAATCATACCCAGCTGCAGATTCAAGAAGTTTCCGCGGTTCTTTGTAAATACCAAGACTACGTCTCATATGGCACGAATCATGATAAGTTATTTTTTCTTTACCATGCGTAACTTTCAAACGCTTATCTTTTTCGTATGCTTGTTCTACAAAGGACGTAAATTCTCTTATCTTCTTGCTCAAATTATCAGCACGTTTCAACCATGCCGGATCATGCACAAACAGTTCTTTATATGTCTTTTCCAAAGTTTCTGCACAAGTTGGGCAAGCAGCTATTATATAGTCGGCATTTGCGCTTTCCAGTGCTTCTATATTTTTCTTGGCTAATTTGCGTGCGGTGTCAAGATCGCCCGCTCCTATAACCGGTTTACCACAACAGTTCTGATCCTGCGGATAAACCACTTCAGCACCAATATCTTGTAATACTTTAACTACAGATTCGCCCGTCTGAGGGAATACAAAGTCAAGATTACAACCACTGAAGAAAGCTACCTTCATTTTAGGAGAAGCAGGATTATGCTTAAATAAGTCATTTGTTCTATCGCGGAAAGGCTTATCCGCTATTGTTGGTAAACTACGTCCTTCTGTCATTTTAGCAAAGAACAATGGCAGGTTACGGATGAATTTACCTGACTTCACAGGTTTCTGCCCTATCGAAGCAGTCCGCAACAAAGTATGGAAAAGTTTACGATTTGTCATAATCTTTTGGAATATCAATTTTTCTGGCAGGGATAAACCTTTT
The DNA here is from genome assembly GCF_004341685.1 of Pectinatus cerevisiiphilus. Classification (GTDB taxonomy): domain Bacteria; phylum Bacillota; class Negativicutes; order Selenomonadales; family Selenomonadaceae; genus Pectinatus; species Pectinatus cerevisiiphilus. The sequence continues at coordinate 73,434 of NZ_SMAA01000003.1, read as the reverse complement.
TGGGCAACCCGTCTATTACGCAGTTCCTGAATAAGATCCGGGATGTTTATTTTACCAGGACAGACAGTCGTGCAACGACGACAGCCTATACACAAATCACTAAATTGGGCAAAATCATCAAGGCTGTTCAACAGACCTGTCAAAATCGCACCTATACCACCAGAATAAATATGTCCGTATACATTTCCGCCTACAGTTGACCATATAGGACAAACATTAAGACATGATGCACACCGTACGCATTGATAAACTTCTTTCATAACTGGATCATGTGCTGCCTTTAAGCGCCCATTATCAAGTAAAATAGCATAAACTTTTTTATTTTCTTCCACCATTTTACCATTTTTTTCATGGATTATCGGTGTAGGGCCATCAATCAATGTCAAATAGCTTACCATACGCTGGCAGGTACCATTACGTGGTAAAAGCCGCATTATTTTTGAAGCGTCACTTACTTTTGGTATGAGTTTTTCATAACCAATTATAATAACATGTACTGGTGGCAATGTTGTAACTATACGTGCATTACCTTCATTTGTTACAAGGCCAATTGCCCCATTTTCAGCTATACCAAAATTGGCTCCTGATATACCCATATCTGCCTTTAAAAATTCTTCACGCATTACTCGTCTAGCCGTCTGAACCATAAAAGGAATATCACTAGGAATATCTTCTTTAAGTTCATCCGAGAAGAATTTAGCACATTGTTTTCTATTTAAATGGATTGCTGGCATTACCATATGCGAAGGATGTTGTCCTGCAACAGAAAGCATCCATTCGCCTAAGTCTGTTTCTTTTACGTGCAATCCCTGTTGTTCCAAGTAATCATTTAGTTTTATTTCTTCCGTAGCCATTGACTTCGATTTAACAATATTATGCACGCCATTTTCCCGGCATATTTCCATCAATTGCTGCTTGAGTTGATCTCCATCTTTAGCCCGAAAAACTTTAGCCCCTCTTTTTTCCAAAGAAGCTTGGAATTCATCGGCTAATTCTTCAATATGAGCTACAGCATAGCTCTTCATATCTTTGAGATCGTCACGCAAAGCTTCAATGCTTTCAACATTAGCATACGCTTTAGCTCTAGCCGTAGGATATTGTTCCGAGAATCTTTCCAGATTGCTGCGCAGAGTTCCATCATGTAATTTTTCTTTAATTTCAACTTTTATATTCCGGTTTGCCATTTTTATCACTCCATCCCATCCACTGCAAACAGTATTAATCTGCTCGGTCCATGTACTCCTAAGGTTAAAACTCTTTCTATATCAGAGGTACGGCTTGGGCCTGTAACAAACCCCGTGTAACCCTTATCAAAAACATTTTCCAGTATTGCAAAAGCATCTGTCATAGTATTCACTACATTATTTTTGTTCATAAACACAATATTAATCGGTGGCAGCATAGTCGTCACTCTTGCTTCATAAGAATAATTATCAACACATACGCTTCCCGTTTCGCTAACGCCAAATTCAGCAACGGAAATACCAATGTCAACAGTAGGTGCATTTTTGGCAATATCAAATTTATCTGTATACACTTTACAATTTTGTTCCAGATTCTTATAGATATTGTTGAGCTTTTCTGATTCATCGCCGCCTACTGCTGCTATACTAGAAGCTTTCACGTCTTCGATTATGCCTTCTATTACGGGAATAGCGTCTTCATAGCTTTTTACTTCTTTTAATTCTACTGAAGCTGCCTGTGCATTTTCTTTAAAACCATCCCAATATTTTTTATCTATAAACCCTTTTTGTAAATACTTCTGCCACTCATGGCTTACCCTTCTCATACTGATTCACTCCTCAATAAATTTCCCACACACATATAATATATATTGTACTATCCAAACTTCTTTTTTTATTGGCAGACTTTACAAGGATTTAAAATATTATGCGGATCAAATGCCTTTTTTATGCCTTGCATAATCTGTAATGCTTCTGCTGGCATAGATTGTTTCAAATATTCTTTTTTGGCATAGCCTATGCCGTGTTCACCAGAAACACTGCCTTTAAGGGTACGCGCCTTCTGGTACATTTTCCCCATTGTCACTGCTAATGCCTTTTTCCATTGTTCGTCTGTCATGTCATCTTTGAGTATATAGGCATGCAGGTTGCCGTCGCCCGCATGACCGAAACATTTTATTCTTGTGCCTGTTTGTTTTTGCAGGTTATGGATGTATTCAACAAGGTCATTAACGCTGCTGCGCGGTACTACTACGTCGACTTCATCCATGGCGGTAGTGGAGCTTTTTATTGCTTCGAGGAATGCCCCTCTTGCCTTCCAAATGGATTCAGCTCTTTCATCAGTGTCCGCGATAAGCAGGTCTATTGCCCCTTGGTCAAGACAAATCTGTGCTACCGAATCATAGTAGGAAGCGATTTCTTCCATTGTATTGCCATCAAATTTAAGCAGCAGGTACGCATCTGCCTGATTGTCCGGGAATTTTCTGCCGAGGTATTTTTCGGCGTCCATGATTACTTCTTTTTCCATGAATTCTATTGCCGTAGGGATTGCCTTTGATTTTATGATCGGCGGCACTGCCCTTATTGCTTGTTCCAGTGTCGGGAACGGTACGAGCAGGCTGACATTTTTCTTTGGTAACGGCAAAAGCCGCAGGATTGCCTTGGTGATAATAGCAAGTGTTCCTTCTGAGCCCACGATAAGGTCTTTTAAGGCATAACCAGAGCTGTTTTTAACTGTTTTACCGCCGAGGGTCATTATGGTCCCATCGGCAAGAACTATTTCAAGGCCGCGGATGTAGTCACGGGTAACACCAAATTTTACGGCTCTCATGCCGCCTGCATTGGTACTGATGTTGCCGCCGATTGTTGCGGATTTTTCACCAGGATCAGGTGGATAGAAGTAACCTCTTTTTTCTACATATTCGGCAAGTTCCATGAGTAGTACTCCCGGTTCTACGGTCAAGGTGAGGTTTTGTTCATCAAGTTCCAGAAAATGGTTCATCAAGGTTGTGTCTATCATGATGCCCTGTTCGACAGCAACTGCTGCACCGACAAGTCCAGTGCCAGCTCCTCTTGGGGTAACAGGGATATTGTTCTTATTTGCATAGGCGAGAATTTTTGAAACTTCTTCTGCACTGGTGACTCTCACTACGATGTCTGGATAATGTTGTCCGGCACTCAGTTCATCGTGGCTGTATTCTTCGTTTATTTCTTTTTTCCAGAGAATTCTTTCCCTATCTATTATTTTAGCGAGGTTTTTAAGGTCCTCTTCGGTTATTTGCTTATAGGGTTTCATAGTACTTTTCCCCCTGTTTTTATTTTTTCGATCAGTTTAGGAATGACATCATAGAGGTCTGCCTTTACAGCATAGTTGGCTGTCTTGAAGATAGATGCCTTCGGGTCGCTGTTTATGGCAAAGATCGTGTCGGCATGGTTCATGCCTGCCACAAATTGAACTGACCCTGATACGCCGCAGGTGATTATTAATTTTGGTCTTACTGTACGTCCGCTCAGCCCTATCTGTTTTTTCGGGTCCATCCAGCCCGCTTCTACGAGAGGTCTCGTCGATGCTGTTTGGCCACCGAGAAGGTCTGCCAGTTCTTCAATCATTTTGAGGTCTGCCTTCTTCTTGACGCCTCTGCCGGCAACGACAATGACATCAGCCCCGTCTATTGTTTGTTCTTTTTCTTTTTTGGTTACGCCCAAAACTTCAATGCGGCTCTTCAGTTTCTCATCGCTGACAGGCAGTGCTTCTATTGTACCTGTCACTACGTCATTCCATTTAGGCGCATCCATTATCTTATAACGGACGGTAGCCATCTGTGGTCTGGTGTTCGGTGTGAGAATTTCAGCCATGATGTTGCCACCGAAAGCTGGACGGATCTGGACGAGATCGGTGTTTTCTTTTATGTCAAGGATAGTACAGTCGGCAGTGAGCCCTGTGCCAAACCGCGCAGCCACTCTCGGTGCCAGCTGTCTGCCTACTGGCGTAGCGCCGACAAGGATTGCCGCCGGTTTTATCTTCTTGATGAATTCTGCAAAGACACTGGTATAAGCTTCTATTTTAAAGTATTCCAACTGCGGTTTATCGCAAATATATACTTTGTCTGCCCCATAGTGTAGCAGTTCTTCAGCCTTATGCTTAATACTGCTGCCGATGAAGAGTGCATATACCGGCTGCTTTATCTTGGCTGCCAGTTCTTTTGCTTTTCCCAGAAGTTCATATGTTACGGGATGGATTACACCATCTACATGATCTACATAAACTGTTATACCGCGCCATTTTGTCTTGTCAATCTGCGCTTTTTTCTGTCCTTCTACATACTCTATTGCCCCTTTAGGGCCTTTTTTTACGCACATCCGGCACATCCGGCAGGCTGCGCTTATTGATATCTTTCCATCTTTTTCCTGTATGGCGCCAAACGGGCAAATCGCTATCAATGCTTTAGCGTCTGTTATCTTTTCTTGATGGATTACTAGTTTTGCCATGTTTTTCCCTCTATCCTACTATGAATTTTTTCTGCTTCAGGGTACCATAAATCTTTGCCGCCAGTTCTTCGCTCGTTCCTTCCAGGTATTCCTGTACTTTATCGCTTACCGGTGGAAAGATTCTCTGTACGTTTGTCGGTGAACCATTCAGTCCGTATTTCATTTCATCCTGGTCCTGCATATCGCTGAAGGTATATATTTCAATATCTTTTTCATAGTTTCTTTTTTTCTCAGATACGAGGGAAGCCTCGGCTGATAGATGTCTTTTTGCACTGTCAGCAGGCAGGGAAAGGATGCCTTTACTGTTTCTATGTCATGCGGCATGTCCATATCTACAACAATACCGTCTTTTTCTACTCTTTCTATTTTCTGCACGTTGCAGACATTCGGGACATCCAGCATTTCAGCTACTTCCGGGCCTACCTGCGCCGTATCTCCATCTGTCGTCTGCAAACCGCATAAGATAATGTCGAATTTACCAAACTTCTTTATGCCCTGTGACAGGGTTCTGCTTGTCGCCAGCACGTCAGCGCCGCCAAATTTTCTGTCTGTTATGAGCGCACCGTTATCCGCACCCATAGAAAACGCTTCATACAAAACAGTCTTTGCCTGTGGCGGTCCCATTGTAATAACACTTACCGTGCCGCCATATTTTTCTTTCAGTCTCAGTCCTGTTTCCAGTGCATAAAGGTCATACGGATTCATTTTGCTGTCTGCACCATTTCTTTTTAATACCCCGGTTTTCTCATCTACTTCTACCTTATTTGTTCCGGGGACTTGTTTTATGCATACCAGTATTTTCATTTTACTTCTCTCCATAGCATTACATATTTTTAATATTTTCAGGCCGTGGTCTTAGATGATGGTAACAATTTTCTCGCTAAGAAAACGATGACGAACGAAACCAATAATATTATTAATCCACCACTAGATGCCGTACTGCTTGCTGCCTGTGCACTTCCACTACCTGCTTCAGACACAAGGACAGAAAGGAAAATACCATCGAGGAAGTATATGATACAGCAAATCATCGCTAATAAAATTATTGAATGTTTCATACTGAATTTATAAATTTCGCCTTCTCTACCTGTCAATCCAGTCGTGCCTGCTGCAATAGCTATAGACTGTGGAGATATCATCTTACCTACAGCCCCACCTGCCAAATTGGCGCCAATACCCATTATCGGTAATATGCCTACTGCCGAAAATGCTGTTGTCTGTAATTTACCAAAGAGTGCATTTGCGGAAGTATCTGAACCAGTAACAAACACGCCTAACCAACCAACTATTGGTGCAAAGAGCGGGAACATATTTCCTGTTTTCGAAACTAACAGTCCCATTGTAGTTGTCATACCACTGTTATTTGCCACATAAGCATAAGCCAAAACACCGCTTATAGTAAGCAAAGCTATTTTTAATTCATTTAATGTATCAGCAAAAATACTAATTGATTTACCAACGGAAACATGCAATATTATGCAAGACATGAATGCGGCCAAAACGATACCTGTACCTGCGGCAGAAAGCCAGTTGAAATTAAATACTGCTTCTACAAGGGTATTTGTTGTACTGTTCATTATTGCATTATTTAAAAATGGTATCGGTATAAGGATATTTACTGAATCTAACAAACTGGTAACACTTTTCATTCCCCAGTCAGCGATGAATAATATCAAAACAATAAAAGGACTCCAAGCTTTTATAATCGTTTTCTTACTAAGAACAATATGTTCACTTGATGCTTCTGCTTCATTTTCAAACCGATAAATATGCTTCGGCTGCCATATTTTCAAAAAGAGTACTAAAGCAATCATCGAAGCCAGTGATGCGATTATATCTGGAAGAATAGGCCCAACAAAATAGGAAGTCAGTCCCATTGGTATTGAAAAGAATACTGATGTAACAAGCACTGCCGGCCAAACTTCTTTTAAGCCTTTCAAGCCAGCCATTACCAGTATTAAATAGAAAGGAACAATAAAACCAATTATCGGACAAATCATTGCTAGCAGTTTAGCAATATAATCTCCTGAAAAACCTGTTACCTGAGCAGCAACCAAAACTGGAATCCCCAAACCACCAAATGCTACTGGTGCGGTGTTTGCCAGCAAACTGAGGCAAGCAGCTTTTTTCGCTTTGAATCCCATACCGATGAGCATTGCTGATGTTATTGCAACAGGTGTACCAAACCCTGCCGAGCCTTCCAAAAAAGCACCGAAGGAAAATGCAATAAGCAGCAGTTGCAACCGTCTGTCGTTTGTAATAGATACAATTGATTTTTTTATAATTTCAAATTGACCTGTCTTTACACTGATGTTATATAAGAAAACTGCACCTATTACGATCCAGCCTATAGGGAAAATCCCATATAAAATTCCATGTATAGCTGACATAACGGAAAGAATAACCGGCATGTCGTAAACCAAAGCAGCTAATACAATGGCTAAAACAGTAGTAGTTATTGCTGCCCAATGACCTTTCATTTTAAATATTATCAACGCCACAAAAAAATAAACAATTGGTAGAAATGCTAATGCTGCTGATCCAACCATATTATTTAAAGGATCAAAATTTTGTATATACACTTTTATCTCTCCTCGCGCAAAATATTATAAAAGCAAATTTACGCTCTTTCTCTTATTACGATCTATTACCAATCTAGAACTTACCAAATACTACTTTTCTCACTCCATTTATTAGAAATTCACTGCCATTTTATCTCATAAAACCAGCGCTCCTTTCCCTACTATTAACATTACTCCCTTAAAGAATTATATCTGCATCGCTCTTATTCTTTAAAAGCGACGTAAATCTTTTTACGTGTACTTTTTAAGAGAAAGATCTAATTTTTACTTTCACTTTAAATATTTTAAATTTATAAAATATTGTATACATTTAAAATTAATATTTAAACCTGTTACATACATAATATAGATAAATACAGTGATTAGTCAATGTGAGCAAAACTTGTTTACATTTGTCTTGAATTTTCGCTTAATTCATTTTTTACACTAAATTCAGGCGCATTATTCTTTTATTTTACTATGAATTATTTTCTTGAATATCAATCAACTTGTTTTATTCAAAAATTCAATCTATAATAATACTGTATTCAATGGGTTTTTTATTAATTTCTTTGATTTCTATTGAATAATGTAATTCAACAAAAATCAACAATCTTCTATTTTGTAGAATAAATTAATTTTATTTTTAATATTATTAATTATTATTGTATAATATAGTTATATTATTTTTTTATTGCTTATTTTTCACTAAATAAAAAGGGACTGGTACTCTATGAGAAAGAATTTTTCGCAGACTTTAAAGCATCTTATAAAATTTTCCAGCATTAAACTCAGTGCACTTGCTGACTTCATAGGTTATGATGTTTCCTATCTAAGTAAATGGTGCAACAATATCAATCGCCCCTCGCCTAAATATATAGCACGTGTCAATCACCGTATCGCCGAATTTATAGCAGAGGAGCTTGTAAAGCAAGACCGCCTTTATCCATTTTTTAATGAATTTGGCATAAAGTTGTCCACTAAAATAACTGCCGAAAACGCAAAAGAACGCTTAAATAAGGAAATCAATAATCTACTTAACGATGCCTATTATCAAAATCAAGCAGAATCATTACCCGCTAATAATGAACAAAGCTTTTCACCAACAACTCCTTATCAGACCATAGTAGGAAGAACTAACATAAAAAAATTTTTCAATAGCAAAATAGCTTCTTTGCTTAGCGGTTTACAGGAAAGTATCAGCATCCTAATAACAAGTGATATCGTCACCCTTCTTTCCCGTGATGCCTTTCTAGATTTCCTCAGTTATTGTCATTTTTCATCCGAAAATATCAATATATACATTGGCTGCAATACAGATAAGCTTGCCCATGCACCAGCTTCCTTTATTCCACGCCTTTACAGTATGCTCAACAAGTATATCAATATCAATTTCCATATATATAATGACCAGAGTTTTTCCCATTCTAATGTGATAACTGTTAAAAATTATTTTTCGCTTCAATATTCAATACATAAAGATAATTTAATGGATATATGCACTTATATAGCAGATAAAAATATATCAAAAGAAATATGGGAACGCACATTTGAGAAATTTGATTATAAAAGTTGTATTCTTGAACCGAAACATGATATAGAATTGGTAAAATTCCGTTCATTCTTTTATTTGGACAGTGATCTTCTGCTTTTCTGCGCCAAAGGTTTTGAATTTTTTCTGCCCGCCCAAGCATTCAAAAAACTGCTTAACTCTTCACGTGACTATAAATATTCTTCTGACATGCAAAAGACCATCCAAAATATGCAAATAACATGGGAAGAACAATTTGAAAGCGCGCATATTGATTTCTTTTTACCTGAAGCAAACATAATTCGTTATATAGAAAACGGCCAGCTGACTTACGGTGAAATTGATTATGTGACCTCGGCCCAGGAAAGAGAGGCACAACTTCAACAATTAATAAAATCCATGCAGAAAAATCCTAATATAAATGTTTATCTGTTGGGCGAATCACAACCGCAAAACGAGGAAGAATATTTTAAACTCTCATATTACAGCAATACAAAAACGGCATATTTAAAAAAGAATAAATCCTTCTTAAAAAATGTCAGCAAGACCATATATTTACTCAAGGACACTCTTTTAATCGATAAGTTCAATCAATTTTTCCGAAATTTACAGGATAGGCCAACGTGCCGTAAATTTTCCGCAGATGAACTAGAAGATATATATAAAAAAAATAATGCTTTACTATACCGCATATGGCAAAAAAACGCTCCGGTGCAATAATACACCGGAGCGTTTTTTATAATTTTTTATAATATATTCTGCATTCGTGTAACAGGTGTCGTCAAATCAAGATGTCCGCTTAAAGTTTCCAATGGTTTTCCATCCACCAAAAAACGTACAGTTTTTACTTCAGAAAAATTTGTAAGCGTATCAGTTATCGAACCAACAAGCATTATTTCTCCTGTAGAGCCCCCTGAGAACTTTTTAACAAACGTATTGTCAAAGTTAACTTCGGCAAGTCCGTCCTTGTTGACAGTAACACCTAATAACTTAGTTCCCGCAGGAATAATGGCTATGCCTTCACCCTTTTTCGGCCCCTGTAATAAAGCTTTAATTGCCGCAGTATATTTATCGTCAGTGGAAATGTCCAGTGTTCTTTCTGCAGCAATCAGTTTTTGCCCGTTCTCATCTGGAAAATACACTGTCATCTTAATATTCTTTGCCGCTTTTTTATCTGGAGCAGCTTTTTCTGGTTTAGCCTGGTCATTAGCCGTTATCTGCCCATTTTGTTGGCCGGCCTGTTCCTTATTATCAGTATTACTGCTACATCCGGCTACTAAAACCACTGAAAGAACCAGAAATACCGCCAGTACTGTTTTTATTTGCTTCAAACTATTTACCCCTCCTTAACTACCTTGGAAATATCTGCTGATGCCTCTACAGATAGCTTCTGCCATCGTTTCTTGAAAATCATCGCTGTTCAGCAGCTGTTCTTCCTGATAATTGGATATAAATGCAAGCTCTATCAATGCCGAAGGCATAGACGTATGTTTCAAGACATAAAAATTAGCTGCCGCCGTCCCTCTGTCAGTAAGTCCGTTAGCATTTATCATTTCTTCCTGCATCAGTGAAGCCAGTCTTTCACCTTGCGGCGAATATTGATAATAATAGGTTCCTGTCCCATTAGCAGAAGGACTAGAAAAAGAATTTGCATGAATACTTAAGAAAATATCTGTACCTCTTGTAAATTCGCCCACATTAACACGTGCCTGCAATTCATCTACGGCACTGGCATTAGGTGCATATACATCTCTATCCGTGGTGCGTGTCATAATTACAGTAGCCCCATTATTGACAAGAATATTATACACCTTTTGGGCTACAGCAAGTGTAACATTTTTTTCCATTATCCCATCAGGCCCAACAGCACCTGAATCACTGCCTCCATGCCCTGGATCAATAACTATAACATGTCCCGCTACCGCCTGCAGCGATGGCGATACAGACTTTTGCACTTCTTTTTTACTAATATCAACTGCCAAAACATTATTTCCCGATTTGGACTTATTGTTATCAACCATATATGCCTTGTAATCAGCTTGGTCAGCATCATACGGAAGAGAAATGACTGCCCTGATATTGGCGCCGTCATCTTTAAAGCTTATCTTATCGGCAAACTCACCATCCAATGCAGTCTGCTTTAAATTATTGTGCTTGAGCTTTGTATCAGAAATAGTCAGAAAAAGCTCCCTTTTATTTTCCGGATTCACCTGTAAAGTATATTTGGTATTTTTGTCACTCAGTCTAAATTCCATATGTAAATAATTTGTGACTGAAGATGACCGCAGAACACTATACCGAAAATCATCCGGCGAAAAAGAACCTGCTAAACAAACCGCTTGAAACAAAAATATTGCAAGTACTAAAAATAACGATGTCTTTTTTAACAAAACTGCTACTCACTTTCCATCAGATCCAATTCTCCGATATTTTTACCGTCCATAGACCATGCTGCTCCTTTTTGCTGTAAAAGAATACAATAGTCAATCGACAAGTTTTCTCTATTACCATGCCTCAAAATAATAAATAACAATTATTCTTAAAGCCGTGTTTTTCCTTTTAATGTCACTAAAAAGCGGCAAAACCATTTTCAGTATTCAGATACCTAATTTATGTATTACACATTCCCGTTCATATCGCTGTCAGGTGTTATTGCCCAATTTATAAAGTAACTATAATCCATCTTCATATCATCACTCATCGTTTAATTCTGCCGCTGATATTCTAATTCCGTTTAAAACTGTACTAGCCCCATACTGACTTTTACAGCCTCATCCACGCTTTTCATTATGTTATTATCAAGTGTAGTAATTTTATTGCGAAGTCTTTTCTTATCGATAGTTCTCAATTGCTCCAGCAGTACAACAGAATCGCGTTCCAGTTTGCATTTGTCTGCCTTCAGTTCTATATGTGTGGGCAATTTGCCCTTCGTTATCTGTGCAGTTATCGCAGCAACGATTATCGTAGGACTGTATTTATTGCCAATATTATTCTGCAATATCAAAACTGGACGCGATCCTCCCTGCTCAGAACCAACTACTGGGCTGAGATTAGCATAAAAAATATCACCGCGTTTTATCACTGTGCGGTCATTTTTTTGATATCCCTCCATATAAACCTTCTTCCGCTATAGTTATATTGATTGACCCCATTTCCCTATAACCTTTTTTCATTTGTTCCACAATATTCCTATGTTTACAATCTTCAATGTATGACTGAACAGCCTTACATAATAACTCTTCATGACTAGTCTGCTCCGCCTGTGCTAAATTTTCCAATTCACCAGCCAGATCGTTAGGCAAGTCAATAACAATACGTCTGCACGCGGACAATAAAACCCCTCCTATACTCTTGCGATACAACAGGATACAATTATTTATAGTATATGGGGTTTAACGTAAATTGTCAATTTACTATATTAAACTTAAGATACTTAATATTAATATTTTCATTTGCCATCTACAGATCTGCGAGCTACCTGAATGTTTTGGACAATATCTCCGGCGGTAAGTCCTGCCATCCCTTTTTCAGCTGCCTTATCACCTGCTTTACCATGTATATAAACGGCTGCAATAGCAGCCTTTTTTTCATCCATGCGGTCAGCTCGCAAAGCTGCCGTCACACCAGCTAGTACATCACCGCACCCTGCAGTAGCCATACCAGGGTTTCCTACTGTTGTCAAAAAGATATTGCCATCAGGACAAGCAACAATGGTCTTTTCACTTTTAAGGATGAATACGCAATTGTATTCTACTGCGGCTTTTCTAGCATATTCCCATAAATCCTTTTTAAGGTCTTTTACCTTGATCTGCAACAGATTGGCCATCTCTCCCAGATGTGGTGTCAATATCGGAGGAAAAGCACATTTTTTCAGCTCTGCTGCATGTCCGGCAAAAGCAAATATTGCATCTGCGTCCAAGACAAGCGGTTTTTTTACACTTGCAGCAAAACTACGGACAAATTCCATAGTTTCTTCTGCCCTGCCTAATCCTGGTCCCATTAAAATGGTATCATAACTTTCTTCTCTCGGCAACAGGACATCAGCAGCCTTCATTCCCAATGCGCCTGCAGCAGTCTCTGGCAATGGTGTAACAATTACCTCTGTCATCTTCGCTGCAAAAACAGGATACAAACTTTTGGCTGCCGCTAAAGTGACCAGCCCTGCCCCTACCCGAAGCGCAGCTTGCGCACAGAGCGCAGCAGCTCCTGTATAGCCTATTGAACCTGCCAAAACCAAAACTCTGCCACAAGTTGCCTTATGGACCTCCATAGAACGAGGTGGAATAATATTTTTAACCAGGCATTCATCTATCAGACGCTGTCGAATATCTGCGTCATTGAGTATAGATAATGGTATGCCAATATTATCGTCTATAAGCTTTCCTACATAATATGCTCCAGGATAAAGCAGAAGCCCCGTCTTGGGAATGCCCATAGTTACTGTTACTGTAGCTTTAACAGCCTGTCCTTCATAAACAATCCCCTTATCGCTTTCAAGTCCACTGGGAACATCAACAGCGACTACAGGCTTATGCACCTTGTTAATGCAGGTTACCATTTTCTGCTGCTCTTTACGCAGTGGAAGTGTAATTCCTGTTCCGCAGATACCGTCAATTATAACATCTGACAATTCTAAGGCAAGTTTTACTTTATCCCAGTCACATTCTGTATCAATATGATATAAATTAGCCTGCATACGTTCTAATACATTGTAATTGATGTGGGCTGATTTTGTCATATGCTCCATATTACCAACAACAAAAATAGTTACCTTAGCATTATTATTCAGCAAATGCCTTGCGGCCACAAATGCATCACCACCATTATTACCAGTTCCCGCAGCCACAAAAACAGAAGTTCCTTTTATATGCTCAAAAAAGGCGGCAGCAGCGTCAGCAACTGCCCGTCCTGCATTCTCCATAAGGGCTATTTCTTCTATACCGTATTCTTCAATTGCTTTTTTATCTACCTGCCGTATTTCTTCCTTTGTTGCGATACGCAAATTTATTCCCTCCATTGTTTTGCCATTTCTATATAAGAGAATAGCAAACTATCTGAGTATAATAAATGCATATTAAATTCTAATGTTTTATCAACAAAAATCTAATATGCATTAATATATCTATAAAATTAATAAAACTACTTGATTGTCTGCATCTCTGATGAACTATAGCTGCGTGCTATCAAGACCTCAACACGTCGATTCTGCGCCCTATTCTCTGGCGTATCATTGGGAACAATAGGATGATATTCACTATAGCCAGTAGCTTGGAATCGAGCTGGATCCAGCTGTGGATTTTTTGCAAAAACACCCTTCATAAAGTTCAAAGCACGCTGTGAACTCAATTCCCAGTTTGAAGGATACCTGCTGTTGGCAATAGGCACATTATCCGTATATCCCGATATTGTGACATTTTCTTTTACAGATCCCAATACAGAAGCGACAACTGTAGTTATTCTGTCCGAATCATTTGTCAAATCAGCACTGCCTGACGGAAACAGCGCCTTTTCCTTGATACGGACCATCAGCCCTTGTTCAGTTAATTGTGTACTGACTTCATTTTGCAAATTATTCTCTTTTATATAAGCTTCCAATTTTGCCCGTTCTTTTTCCAACTTATCATTTTCAGCCACATAATTATTGACCGATTTCTCCTTAGACTGATCTTCCGTTAAATAAGCTGTATAGCCATTTTGTGATCCCATTTTATCAAAAAACGATATCCCGCCTGCATTAAAGCCATGCCTGAACGTAGCAGTAACGTCCTCCGAATTAGTTTTACTAGAAGCTGCATTTATAGCATAAAGGACTATAAAAAGTGCCAACAATAACGTCATCAAATCTGAGTATGGCAACAACCATGCTTCACTCGGATGGTCCTCTTTTGGTTTAGCTCTTTTTTTTCGTGCCACTTCATTCACCTACTTTTTCGGATTTCAATAAATCCCGTTCTGTCTGCGGAATAAATATCATCAGCTTAGCTTCTATAGCCGTCGGTGAATCACCAGCCTGCAAAGATAAAATACCTTCAATAATCATTCGTTTCTGGGCAATTTCCATCTGGGACAATATCTTCAACTTATTAGCTATTGGCAGCCATAATACATAACCTGTAAATATACCAAGCAGTGTAGCCACAAACGCCGCAGAAATGGCGTGTCCCAATGCGACTATATCAGCCAAATTCCCTAAGGCGGCAATAAGACCGACAACTGCTCCCAATACACCAAGTGTAGGTGCGTATGTACCCGCCTGGACAAATATAGACATACATTCGGCATGACGGTGTTCCATAACCTGTAGTTCTGCTTCTAATACATCACTGACGAACTCTGGGTCCATACCATCAATGACCATCGACAAACCTGAACGAAAAAAAGGATCCTGTATTTCATTGATCCGATTTTCTAATGCCAGAATACCTTCTCGACGTGCAATTTGTGACAGCTCCACAAACAAGTGAAGGAGCTCACCTTTAGGCTTATTGTCAGGTGGTTGCAAGGTCTTTTTTATCAATTTGGGAAAAGTTCTCATTTGTTCGAGAGTAAAACCTGTAAATAAACAGGAAAACGTCCCTCCCAAAATTATCAAATACGCTGCTGGATTAATTAATACTGACGGATCTGCTCCCTTTAGCACATATCCTATCCCTAACGATAAAAAACCTGCGACTAAACCTATAAGTGTAGATTTTTCCAAGCTCAATTCCTCCCTGAATCAATAAATCCGTTTATATAAAAAGCATTGATCTGACCTACTATATATTCAATACTGCATATTAAAAATCCTATATAAATTATTTTTTATTTTCCCTAATAGAAACTTCTGCTCAGCAAAATATTCAAATAAGCCCTGCCATACCTATTAAAAAAGATTTTTTGATTACTGAAGTCCATGCAATATCAGCATGGACTTCAATCATTCTTACAAGCGGACTTGCCCCGCCTGTTGAAGCACTACCCGCGCTTCTTTTATAATCGACTCGATGATATCCTTCACCGGTTCTATTTTTTTAAGCGGTGTCAAACTTTCTCCCGCCTGTACCATCCCATATTCAACATCACCGTCCACAGCAGCCAGTTTATTGGTTCCTGTAGCCATTTTTATAAGCTCTTCCTTCGATGTATTGCCACTATTTTCTTTTGCGACAAAATCCTGTGAAAATTTATTCTTCAAGCCACGCACTGCGGCACCAAGAGTATATCCTGTAACGATGGTATCTGTATCTACAGCAGCCAAAAGTTTGTTCTTTACATTTTGGTGTACCTGACATTCTTCAGCCACAAGGAAACGTGTCCCCATCTGTACTCCAGCCGCGCCCATCAACAATGCAGCTGCCAAACCTCTTCCGTCGGCAAAACCGCCTGCCATCACAACCGGTATATCAACAGCCGGGATAACCTGTTCCATCAATGCCATTGTAGATAAAACGCCTATATGTCCACCTGCTTCCATACCTTCAGCTACTAATGCATCAGCACCTGCCGCTGCCACTCTTTTCGCTAATTTAACATTAGGAATTACAGGAACAGCCTTTATGCCAGCCTCATGCAATTTTGCAAAATATGGAACAGGATTGCCTGCACCCAAAGTAACAAAAGCAGGCTTTTCTTCACAAATAACTGTTAATATTTCTTCCTTATTAGGAGCCATAAGCATCATATTCACACCAAAAGGTTTATCTGTCAATTTTTTTGTAAGGCGTATCTGGTCGCGGACAAAATCAGTTGTCCTTCCACCGCTTGAAATGATTCCCGCACCGCCAGCATTAGAAACAGCTGCCGTAAGCTGCGCTTCAGATATCCAAGCCATACCGCCTTGAATAATAGGATATCTAATATTTAAAACTTCAGTTATCAGTTTCTGCATAGTCAATTCATTCCCCCTATGTTACATTCGTTTTAATTTAGTAAACAATTAGTTATATGGTATCACTTTTAGAAAAGTTTGTCATTAAGATCACTGCACAAACTCATTTTTTCTCCATGCGTAAGTTGTTTTATTTCGTATTCTCTATGCATTGCCGCAGATTTACTGGAATATCGCTCATAATACACAAGTTTTACCGGAAGGCGGACTCGTGTATATTTTGCCCCTTTTCCCTCATTATGTGCAGCCAGGCGTTTTTGCAGATTATTTGTCCAGCCTGTATAAAAGCTTCCGTCTTTGCAATAAAGCATATATGTATATGCTTCCATTTTTTAATCTTCTTTTACAGAAACCGATTCGATCACTATTTTTGCACAAGGTCTATCTTCAAAATCTGTTTCTGCATGGCCAATCTTTTTAACCGTATCCATGCCCTTTATAACTTTACCAAAAACCGAATGATGTCCGTCAAGCCATGGAGTTGGCGCCAAAGTTATAAAAAATTGAGACCCACCGGTATTGGGACCCGCATTTGCCATAGACAAAATCCCTTCACTATCATGTTTCAGGCTGGCATCAAATTCATCTGGAATTGTATACCCAGGGCCACCCATTCCTGTACCGTCCGGATCGCCTCCCTGAATCATAAAACCATCAATAACACGATGAAAAATGACTCCATCATAAAAGCCCTTATCAATCAAATCTAAAAAATTCTTAGTTGTTATCGGTGCTTTATCTTCAAATAATTCAATTTCAAAATCACCCATATTTGTTTTAAACAGCGTTATCTTATTTTTTCCCATTAAAATTCTCCTCAACAAATTATTTCTCTAATTTTTCTATTCTTTTTGTTTCTCCTGGATGTACTGGTGACCAAACCTTTATATGCTTATCGGCTCCAGCAAAATCCGGTTGCAATGGCCAAGGCTGCCGATCTGCGTTATGCATGGCAATTAAATTATCGACATCAGTCTGTCTGCAAAATTCTTTGACACCCCAATCACAGCATTCTTCCAAACGTCTGTCAACAGGGAAAAAAGCTATATCCGCTTTTAGTCCGGCAATCTTTTTCATCTGCTTAACAAAACCATTTCTGGCGAAAGCATTATTTTGCTTGGTATCACCTTTCCAATGCCACCAGTTAAAATCTCCCGCATGAAATATTTTCCAGCCGCCTATACTGACAAGAAAAGATATTCCCGCATCAGTTGAACTATATGATTTGACGTCTATTGTATCATCCTTATACTCATCATATTCATCCAAAACCACTGTCTTCTCCTGCGGCAATGAATTTCTATTATGTATATCGTAACTTAGAAAGTATTTACGCACATATTGGGCAAATTCACCTATAGCCGGATTCCAGTGATCAAAATGACTATGTGATACAAAAAAATAAACATTATCATACTTTTGACACAGTTTAGATAGATAATTTGTTTTATCCATATAATAATCAAACACTAACGCATACTTATCCATTTCTACAACAAAACCACTGTTATATAGGTATGTTATATTTACTATATCTTTCAAACTCCTCTCCTCTTTTCTAATCATTAATATTTTATTAACAAGCTCATATCCATGTCAACAATTATATTTTACCATAAAATTTCTATTTTCCTATTTGTTTTATTTATTGAGACTCCACAATACATAAATAATATGATACTATTATATAGATCCATGTAAATCTTTTACATATCGGCTGTCCCTTGCATGAAAATTATTTAGTGTGCAAGGATTTCCGCCACAAAAATAGAATAGCTATTTATACCCTTTTCTAAGGAGAATCGTAATGTTAATAGAAATAAAAGGATTATTATCAACTATCAGTGCACTTGATGTCGTTGACATTATTGTTGTTGCCATTATTTTATATAAATCATATGAAATGTTGAAAAACACTAGGGCAATCACTCTGGTCAAGGGCATTATCGTACTACTAGTACTCACCATCGTGAGTGACTGGCTTGGCCTTCACGTTATTTACTGGCTCTTGCAAAAAACTGTAACATTACTGTTTGTAGCCCTACCAATTGTTTTTCAACCTGAACTGCGCCGCGCTCTTGAACATATCGGGCAAGGACGAGTCTTTGTACGCTCATCGCTATTAGATATCCACGAAGCGCGCAGTCTTGTCAACGAAATTGATTCTGCCGTCGTACGTATGGCACAGAAAAAAACGGGTGCGCTTATCGTTATTGAACGAGAAATGGGTCTTGATGATATAGCTTCAAATGGTATTTTCATAGACGGAGTGGTATCCTCTGAACTGCTGATGAATATTTTTATTGTCAATACGCCTCTCCATGACGGTGCCACAATCATCAGGGGAAAACGTATCATTGCTTCTGGCTGTCTGCTACCGCTCACTGATGACCGTACCCTCAGTACAGAACTTGGTACACGCCATCGCGCAGCTATCGGCTTATCTGAACAATGTGACGCGGTAGTGGTAGTAGTAAGTGAAGAAACAGGGACGATATCCGTTGCCGAGCACGGCCGCATATACAGGCATTTGGATTCAGACCAACTCAAGCAGTATCTGATACCGCTGTTTTCCCAAAAATCTTCTGTGTTCAGCGATTTTATCAGGAACTGGAGGAACAATAAAAAATGATCAATTTTTTAAGGCAGAATTTATTTTTAAAAGGCTTATCTTTATTATTAGCTTTAGGTTTATGGTTGTATGTAATGAATGAGCAGAATCCATCAATAACAAGCTCGGTTTCTGTACAACTCAGTATTATTAATGCGCCTGATGGTTATCAAATCCACCATGACAGCGATACGATAAAACTCGTCCTCAAAGCACCTCGTTCTGCATTTGCTGCTGTGGACAACTCTGATTTTAAAGCATATGTAGACCTTGCTAATGTGCAAGAAGGAGAACAGACTCTGCCTGTCCATATCCAGCTTCCTGCCGGTTTTGAATTAATTAGTTCAACACCAGAAAATGTAAAATTTGTCATCGATGAGATAATCCAGAAACAGATTCCAATTGATCTTATACTTTCTGGAAAACCTGCCGACGATATGGTTGTCGCCGACACCAAACAATCAGCTGATACCATTGTCGTAAAAGGGCCGCGGACACAAGTTGACCAAGTCCGCAAGGCTATAGGTTATATAGGGCTGGACAATAATAAGGATGATTTCACTGTCATCGTTCCGCTTCGCGCTGTAGATGACAATAATAAAGAAGTCAGCGACGTTACGCTTTTAAGTTCCACTGTCAACGCCAGCATCACCCTAGCTCATGGGCTTACCCATAAAGTTGTCGCAGTAAGGCCCATAGCCGATTCTGACCTGCCGACAGAGTTTACGCTTGATTCTTTAAAAACAACACCTGATAAGGTAGAAATAACAGGCAATCCACAAGTAATTTCTACAATAAATTCCCTTGATACCGCAAAGATTTCTTTAGCTAAAATGACGAGTTCGGGTGAACAAACTGTCAATTTAGCAGTTCCTGATGGAATCACGGTTTCCACTAACACAGTCAAGGTAAGCATTAAAATTTCTGAAAAAGAACCCGTTAAACAAGGAGATGATTCGAAAAATTGATCCGTATAAAAAATTTAAATGT
The DNA here is from genome assembly GCF_004341685.1 of Pectinatus cerevisiiphilus. GTDB lineage: Bacteria > Bacillota > Negativicutes > Selenomonadales > Selenomonadaceae > Pectinatus > Pectinatus cerevisiiphilus. The sequence goes on along the minus strand of NZ_SMAA01000003.1, from coordinate 53,420 downwards.
TCCTTTCGACAATACCGATCCTTTGGAAAAAATAGTTGCCAGCTATCTGAAAATTTCAGATAGCTATATCAAAAAAATAACTATTATCCACAAGGCCATCGATGCTCGAAGGTATAAAAACGCTCCCATCTATAATGTCTTTACCATCGATGTGCTTTTAAATGATGGCATTGACAAAAAACATTTTGCCAAACGCTTAAAGACAAATAAAAATATTATTACTGATATACCGCCCGCAGTAAATGCAATGCCTGCCATACCAGTAACAAAGCATTACACCGATCCTCGCCCTATCATCGTAGGGTTTGGTCCTGCCGGTATGTTTTGTGCGCTGACATTATGCCGATATGGATATTGGCCTCTTATTTTAGAAAGAGGCTGCGACGTTGATACAAGGCACCAAGATATAAAAGACTTTTGGCGCACAGGCAACCTTAACTTTTATTCTAATATGCAATTTGGGGAAGGCGGAGCTGGTGCTTTTTCTGATGGAAAATTGACCACTCGAATCAACGATGCCAAGATACAGCAAGTATTAGCCGATTTTGTTGAAGCCGGCGCGCCCCCGGAAATATGCTATTTGCATAAACCACATATTGGTACAGATATATTGCGCAGAGTGGTGAAAAACATCCGTAAAAAGCTTTTAAAAGCAAATGCTTCCATATATTTTCTTACTAGGCTTACCGATTTAAAAATAGTTAATAAACAATTACAGGGAATAGTTACGCAGGCGAAAGAAGAAATCCCTTGTGACGCCTTATTTCTAGGCATAGGACATAGTGCCCGTGACACGTACGAAATGCTTCTGCAAAAAGGTGTCCAAATGCAGGCCAAGCCTTTTGCCATAGGTGTACGTATTGAGCATCCACAGGCTTTGATAGATACCGCACAATACGGCGTGGATGCGGGCAATGCACGTTTACCTGCTGCGGACTATGCTTTGACATGGCAGGATCGGGAAAAAGCTTTATCCTGTTATTCCTTTTGTATGTGTCCAGGCGGAAAAGTAGTGGCTGCCGCTTCAGAAAAGAAATACCTTACCACTAATGGGATGAGTTATCATGCCAGAAACTCGGGTATTGCCAACAGTGCTTTACTATCCCCTGTGACACCTGCTGATTTTGGTAATGATCCTTTAGCCGGAATTGAATTCCAGCGGCATTATGAAAATATCGCATATATTGCCGGCGGAAAAAATTACTATGCTCCGGTTCAAACTGTAGGCGACTTTTTAAAACATAAACATGGTTCTGATAAATTTCTCACTGTCCCTACTTATAAACCAGGCGTTACTTTAGCTGATCTGCATACACTACTCCCTGCTAGAATAGCAACATCAATTGAACTGGCATTACCTTCTTTTGAAAAAAAGATTCCTGGCTTTGCTAATGAATCGGCAATATTGACAGGTCTTGAAATGCGTTCTTCTTCACCATGCCGTATTTTAAGGGATAAGGATACCCTTCTTTCTACTAACACAGGAGGACTCTATCCTATCGGTGAAGGAGCAGGTTATGCAGGCGGCATAATGAGTGCTGCAATAGACGGAATCAACGCTGCCCTAAGTTATATACAGACAAAACAAAATAAAATCTAATAATTAAATCAAATTAAATTTCGAGGAGAGATTTCTTTAATGACTAGACTTTTTGGCACAGATGGCGTACGTGGTGAAGCTAATAAAGAATTGACAGCTGAACTTGCTTATAATCTTGGCAGGGCTGCTGCCTTATATTTTGATAAAAATGATAAGGAAAACTGTAAAATTCTTATTGGCCGCGACACCAGAATTTCAGGAGCCATGTTCGAAGCAGCATTAGCTGCCGGTATTTGTTCAGCAGGTGGTAATGTCATTATAACCGGCATTATCCCCACTCCTGCGATAGCTTACTTGACAAAAAAACATAAGGCAAAAGCCGGTATAGTGATTTCTGCATCACATAATCCATTTCATGATAATGGTATAAAATTTTTTGGTGGTGATGGTTATAAACTACCTGACGAAGTTGAAGATGAAGTCGCCGAAATAGTCCACCAGATCAGTGTCAATGACACTTTTCCCCGTGCCACCGGTAAAAATGTAGGAATGATCACATACCGCCATGATTTAGTGTATGATTACATTGATTATGTTACTTCAACTATAAATATCAAGCTCACTGATTTAAAAATTGTCCTTGACTGCGCCAACGGTGCCGCCTACGAATCAATGCCAGCAGTTTTACGCAGGCTTGGGGCAAAACTTATAGTTATCAATGACAGCCCTGATGGAATTAACATAAACGATAATTGTGGTTCAACACATTTAGAAAACTTACAGAAAGAGGTTTTATCCCACGGGGCAGATATTGGTGTAGCCCATGACGGCGATGCAGACCGCTGCCTTTGCGTTGATGAAAAAGGACGCGTTATTGATGGTGACCATATTATTGTCGCCTGTGCCCTGGCGATGAAAAAGAGAAATGAACTCCATAACAATACAGTTGTTTCAACAGTTATGGCCAATATTGGTTTTCACAAAGCACTCAAGGCAAATGGCTGTAAAGTTGAAATTACAGCTGTAGGCGATCGCTACGTCTTAGAAAATATGAAAAAGAACAATTACAATTTGGGTGGGGAACAATCTGGGCATGTTATCTTCACTGACTTCGCCACTACAGGCGATGGACTCATTACTGCCCTACAAGTGCTCGCCCATATTGTCACGAATAAAATTAAAGCCTCCCAAATAGTTGATACGATGATAAGTTATCCCCAGTTACTGCTCAATGTGCATGTTGCTTCTAAAGATGGCTGGCAGGACAATGACGTAATCAAACAGGCTATTAAAAAAGGTGAAACAGAACTTGGCTGCGACGGTCGTATTTTAGTGCGCCCTTCTGGTACGGAACCTTTAATACGCGTAATGGCCGAAGGCCCTGACCAAAAACAATTGGAAAGTATTTGCCAATCTATTGGTGATATCATCAAAGAAGAACAAGGCTGATTCCCCTTTCCTTCGATTAAAAAAGCTGTAGCGCAGAAAATTTTCTGCGCTACAGCTTTTTTATAAAATAAAAGATGCATAGAATAAATCCACGCATCTTTAATCTCTTTTGCAGTTAATCAACACCGCAAAGCTTGGGAAGTATTATATGAACATCAACTTAATTGCGATTTTTTGCCGGTTCTACATTAATTTTATAACCTTTTAATGTATTCCTATGCATCACTGAAATAACTCTTTCAGCCACATTGCGCGGCACTTCAACAAAAGTGAATTTATCATATATATTTATTACACCGATTATGTTACCGGGAATATCAGCTTCTGTAGCTATAAAGCGAACTATATCTTCCGGCCGTATTTTTTGGTTGCGACCTATATTGATGAACAATCTCACCATACCAGGTGCGCCGCCACTATTATCAAACTTCCGTTCAATATTGCCGCCTTCATCAGTACCATCCTGATCACGGTCTTTTAAGCCTTCAACAGATAATTTTACCGCAGCTGCAGCAATATCCAGTGAATCATATTGTTCGGAAACTAAATCTGATATTATCATATGATAATCAGAATAATTATTAGCCTGAAGTACCTTCACCAGTTTTTCTTTAATGGATTCCTTTTGAAGTTCCAATACATCTGCTGATGTCGGTAATTGACCACGTATCATTTTATGCTTGATCAATTTTTCAATGAGGCGAAGCTGGCGATATTCACGCGGTTCTATAAAGGTTATAGCAATACCGCTGCGTCCTGCCCTGCCTGTTCTACCTATACGATGTACATATGATTCATGATCCTGCGGTATATCATAATTGATAACATGTGTAATATCATCTATATCTATACCTCTAGCCGCAACATCAGTAGCAATCAGAATATCTAATTTACCATCACGAAACTTCTTCATTACTCTTTGACGCTGTGCTTGGTTCATATCTCCATGCAGTCCGCCGGCCATATAACCACGGGCTTCCAGGGAGGCCAGAATATCATCTACATTTTTCTTGGTACGGCAGAAAATAATGAACTTACCAGTTCCTTCCACATCAAGGACACGGCATAAACCATCAAATTTTTCTCTGGTTTCATAATAAATTTGATCAATAAGGGGCACCGTCAAATGCTCTCTGCTAATCAATATCTTCTTTGGTTTATTCATATAGCCTTGTGCCAATTTTTCAATAGAAGCTGGCATTGTAGCTGAAAACAGCAATGTTTGGCGGTTTTCATTAGGAATGTTGGACATTATTGTTTTTATATCATCAATAAATCCCATATCAAGCATTTCATCTGCTTCATCTAAAATAAGTGTTCTTACATAGCTAAGATTTATTGTTTTCCGGTTTATATGATCTAAAAGCCGTCCTGGTGTTCCCACTATAATCTTTATGCCGTTTTTCAAGGCACGAATCTGGCGTTCAATCATTTGCCCGCCGTAAATAGGCAGCGTCTTTATACGTTTATACTTACCTATTTTATTTAATTCTTCCGCTACTTGAATAGCCAACTCTCTTGTAGGTGCTATAACAAGTGCTTGTATATGGCGATCTGTTTCATCAATCTTTTCGATTGTAGGTATGCCGAAAGCAGCTGTTTTACCTGTTCCCGTCTGAGCCTGTCCTAATACATCGTCTCCTTCTAGGACTAAAGGAATGGTCTTTGCCTGAATAGGCGAAGGTTCCTCAAACCCCATGTCACTCAATGCATTAACAATTTTTTTGCTCAGAGCAATATCGCCAAATGACACAATTTCACTTTTCAAAAATAGATCCTCCTGCTTTTTAATTTCTTAACTCATTTATCTTCAAGACTCTACTTTCCTTTTTCATAAACAATAAAGACACGCTTAGCATTACACTTCATATCCCACATATCAGGAACAAAATGATTCTGCGGAAAGAACAATCCATCGATAAAAATTATTTAAAATAAATCCATTAACTATAATACAGATTTATCTTCCAGATATAATCGTATCATATTTAACGCCTTTTGCGTAGTACGATATTTAATTTCTTCTCTTTTTCCTGAAAATAAATTTTTAACAACATATGTTCCCTTGCTGCCAGTAACAGCTATATAAACAAGCCCTACCGGTTTTTCAGCTGTTCCGCCACCTGGTCCGGCTATTCCTGTTACACTTACACCTATATCTGTCTTCATAATAGCTGCTATTCCTTCAGCCATATATTTGGCTGTTTCTTCACTAACTGCCCCTTTTTCCTGAAGGACTGTCGCATCTACATGAAGTTGTTCTATTTTCACCTGATTGGAATAGGACACTACGCTACCTGCCACATATGCAGAGCTGCCTGCTATGTCCGTCAGACGACTTGTCAATAAACCACCTGTACATGATTCTGCACATGCAATAGTCATCTTTTTGGCGAGTAAAAGATGTCCTACAACATTTTCCATTGGTTCATCGTCAATTGCATAAATATATTGGCCAACACGAGAATAGATTTCTGCTTCAACAGGCTTGATTAGCTGTTTTGCCTCCTCTATGCTATTGGCCTTGGCCGTAATACGAATGATTACACCGCTTGGACGGACAAGCAATGCCAAGGTAGGATTGTGCTGTTTTAAAATAAGGTCGCGTATTTCCGTTTCGAGAAATGATTCACCTATGTCAAATGTATCAAGCACTACAGAATAAATCACATGTTCTATACCGAATTTATCCTTTAAAAATGGTTTCAATGATTTATCAAACATATTTTTCATTTCACGAGGCGGTCCTGGCAGATTGATAAGGAACTTACCATCATAATTCTGCACAATGCCTGGTGCAATACCATTATAATTGACAAAAACATCTGCCCCATCAGGTACGAGCACTTGTCGCAAATTATTTTCAGTCATAGGAATATCTTTTTCTTTAAAATGGTCATACATTCTCTTTTTACTTTCTTCATGCGTGACCATTTTTTTACCTGTTATTTCCGCGCAGACATATTTGGTTATATCGCCTTGGGTAGGTCCTAATCCACCCGTCGTTATAACTATGTCAGCCCGTGTTAAAGCATTTTCAATAACTTTTTTCATCCTATTGTAATTATCACCAACAGTAGTCTGATATAATACATCAAAACCAATATCATTCAGATGGGATGCCATATAAGCACTGTTAGTATTCACAATCTGTCCTAATAAAAGCTCACTACCGGTGGTAATTAATTCAACTCGCATCTTTCTAATCCCCTCATTATATTTTTTGCCCTACCAGGTCATATGCAAATCCCTGCATAATCTTTACTTTTATAATGTCACCTGGTTTGCTGTCCTTGTCATTTTCAACATAAATCTGTCCATCTACATCAGGGGCTTCTCGATACGATCTACCGTATGTTACGCTGTCCTGTTCTGTATCACGTCCTTCAATGAGCACATCAAATATTTTTCCTTCTAAATCTTTATTTATTTCCTCAGAAATTCTACTTTGCACACTCATTAGATCATGGTACCGTTCCTGCATAATATCTTCAGGTACTTGATTAGCCATATCATAAGCGGGTGTGTTTTCTTCTCTTGAATAAGTAAAAACACCTACCTTATCAAAACGATATTTCTCTACAAAATCTCTCAAGAAATGATATTGCGAATCCGTTTCTCCTGGAAAACCAACAATAAAAGTCGTTCTCAATGATATATCAGGTATGCGCATCCTTAATTTGCCTATAACTTCTTCAATATATTCAGTGGTATCAGAACGGCGCATATTTTTTAAAACGGCATTATGGGCATGCTGAAGCGGAATATCAGCATAACTGCATATTTTTTCTTCCGAAGCCATTACTTCGATAAGTTCATCTGTAAAAGAATGCGGGTAAGTATACTGTACCCGTACCCAAGTAAGTTCCTTAATCTTCACCAATTCACGCAGCAAAGCTGCTAAACTTTCGTGCCCGTAAAGATCACTGCCATAATTCGTTGTATCTTGTGCTACGAGATTTATTTCTTTTACTCCCTTTTGGACAAGATGTTTTACTTCCTCTTTTACATCTTCAATAGTCCGGCTGCGATAATTGCCACGTACAAGGGGAATAGAACAAAAAGCACATCTATGATTACAGCCCTCAGCAATTTTCACATATGTACTAAAAGATGGTGTTGTAATAATACGGGGAGTATCCTGTTTATAAATAGTATCAACATTGCCCGTAAGCACAACACGTTTACCTGCTAAAGTCGCATTCACTGCCTCTATAATTCTAGACCAAGCCCCTGTACCGACAACTGCATCAGCTTCAGGGATCTCATCCAATAAAGTCTTTCCGTATCGTTCCCCCAAACAACCAGCAATTATCAGGGAACGGCATTTACCGGTATTTTTATATTCAGCCATATCCAAAATCGTCGTCACCGATTCTGACCTTGCCGATTCAATAAAGCTACAAGTATTCACTATTAATATATCTGCCTCAGATGGTTCAGCAGTAATTTTTATATTATTTTTATCCAGTATGCCCAACATAACTTCTGTATCTACACGATTTTTTGAACATCCAAGACTTACAAATCCAGCTCTAAGCATTTAGTTCCTCCAAAATGTATTGTAAAGTAAATATTTTACAGCGGTCTACATCTATTGTAGTCGTATATTTTTTACCCACATATCAAGCAGTCCCGCTTTTTGTTCATCAGTAAGTACTTCCCCATTGCTAGTAAACGGAGTTAATTCTCTCCCTGCATAAGTCTTATAGGCAAGTGTCGAATAATTAGTAGGAATAAAGAAAAAGCCATTTCGTTGCAGGCATAATTGGACATCGTCGCCAAGCAGCCATTGAATAAACTGAGTCGCCTGTGCTTTATCCGGTGCATTCTGCAACAAAGCAGCTCCCGTAATCTGATAATAAGTACCATCTTCCGGATAAATGATCACCAGTGGATAATTATTATTCAAATACTTAATGGCTTCACTTTGCACAGAAATAGAAATATCCACTTCTCCCATTCCAGCCATTCTAACTGGTGTAGACAAATATTTTGCATACTGTAAAACTTTAGGATGCATTTTTTTCAAAAGAGAAAATGTTTCATCCTGTCCATAATGGCCAATAAGTGAATAAAATAAATCTGCCGAAATATCGGAAGCAAAAAAATCAGTCACACCTATACGGATATTCGGATCCGCCGCCAATTCTTCCCACGTTTGTGGTATATATGGAGCTTCTTGCAAATAATCCTTATTGGCGCAAAAAACAATCGGATCGTACCAAATACCGATCCATAAATTATTCTTATCTTTAAAAACGTTTGCTACAACATCTTCCTGTTCTGATGAAAAAGTCGATAATCTATTCAAAGAAGCGGCCTTGCCCAAAATATCCTGGCTGGAAATAATAACATCAGCCTGACCATTAAGGGGCATTGCTTCATTTTTTACTTTATCCATTAATTCTTTTTCTGATAGCAAAACAAAATTCACTTTTACTTTATTAAGCTTTTCATATTCTTCTGCTATCGGAGCAGCGACCTGCATGGGCAGTGTAGTATAAACAGTTATCTTATTTTTGTTCACTGCGACCTGTTGATTAACACCCGTATAATATATCCAATATGTATTTATAGCCAACAAAATAAATAAAATACCGCACACAATAAAAAGCAGTGGTACGTAGCGCCGCATAAACAGCCTCCTAACTATCAGAAGCGAATAATCAATGCACTAAAATTCACTTTACATTAAAGTATAACATTTTATAAAAAATAAGCAACCGTCGCCAACCGCAACGATTGCTCAATTTCTTTTTTACTATTTTTTCCGCATCCATATAGGTATATCCGGTATATCTCTTTCCATTTTAAAATCATTAATTTTATGTGTCACTGTACTAACATCCATTTTCTTACCATCAAGTTCTACCGTCACAGTGCTATCATCAAAACCAGTGGCGATAACAGTAACGCGGACGTTATCCTGCATATTTTCATCAATAGCTGCCCCGAAAATTATATTTGCGTCTTCATGTGCAGCTTCTGATATAATTGCAGATGCTTCATTTACCTGGAATAAACTCAAATCAGAACCGCCTGTTATATTGAGCAACACCCCACGCGCTCCTTGAATTGAAGTTTCCAGCAAGGGACTATTTACAGCCGCCCGAGCTGCATCCACGGCAGCGTTTTCACCTGTCGCTTCACCAATACCCATAAGTGCCGATCCAGCATTATTCATAACAGATTTTACATCCGCAAAATCCAGATTAATAAGTCCCGGTATAGCAATCAAATCAGAAATCCCCTGCACACCTTGCCGCAACACATCATCAGCTATGCGAAAAGCGTCCATCATAGATGTCTTTTTGTCAACTACATCCAGTAATCTGTCATTAGGTATTGTAATAAGTGTATCGACATTCGTCTTTAGGTTTACAATGCCCGATTCTGCCTGTTTAAATCGTTTGCGCCCTTCAAAAGTGAACGGCTTTGTAACAACACCAACAGTAAGTGCGCCTATTTCACGCGCACATTCAGCTACTATAGGTGCAGCCCCGGTACCTGTGCCACCACCCATACCTGCTGTCACAAATATCATGTCAGCACCACGAAGTGCACCAAGCAATTCTTCGCGGCTTTCTTCTGCGGCTTTCTCGCCAATTTCCGGTTTAGCTCCTGCACCTAATCCACGTGTTAATTTTTCACCGATTTGAATACGGTTTTGTGCTTTAGCATTTAAAAGGGCTTGCGCATCTGTGTTAACTGCTATGAAATCAACCCCCTTAAGGCCTGATTCAATCATACGGTTAACTGCATTATTCCCGCCACCGCCAACACCAACAACTTTTATTTTAGCGAATTGGTCAACGTCCATATCTAATTCAAACAATAGAAGCAACCTCCATATACTCCGGATAAAATGCCGTTCACGACACATAAGCAGTCATATTAATAGTTATATTATATAACAAAAGGAATAAATAATCCATCTTAATTTTCTCTATTGTTACATTATTTTTTAATCAAACGATGCCTGAGATAAGAGAGATTCTTAAAGATTCTAAGCGCAAATACGAATAACACTACGTAATAGAGCTCAATTGACAGATTATCCCCAAGGAAAACCATTAATACTGCTAATATCGTGTTTAAAAAGAAACCAAGCAAAAAGTTAATATTATCAAAAGTGTCAATAAAAACTGCTTTCAGTCCACCAAATACTGCATCAAAACCAGCCAGTAAAGCTACAGAAAACAACTTACTATATTCCCCGGGAATTGTTACATTACAAAAATAGCCCACTATTGCCCCTATAATCAAACTAATAATAGCAAAAATCATTGTGTGTCGCCTTTCTCCACTGATTTGGCATATTTAAAATCAGATCCTCTGTTATAAGAAGGCAATGTCATCTGCGTCTTTTTATCAATATTCACCTTTATGCCCCATACACTCAGTGTATCCATAACGCCGCCACGCATCTTCATGGCATTTTCCATCGTGTCGGCTTCACCTATAGCCTGTATCACAAAAGGAGGCGCTGAGCGTTCATTATTGACAGACACCGTAGGTCCTGCGCATCTTATTTCAGTAGTGGCTACTACTCTCTGTCCATTTATAGAAATAGCTTCAGCTCCTGCTGCACGAAGTTCATTTACTATTCTTAGCATATCTTCATCGTGTATTATATATAAATTTGCGTTTTCATTGGCAGCAGTTTTCTTGCTGCTGTCCTCGACGGTCACTACAATCCCCGGTCCAGTCACTTCTGTTGCCCCTGCTTCAATCAACTGTGCATCTATCAAACCTGCATTTTTATCTTGTGACATTTTTTCTGTCTGCTTTTTTAGTGCATCTCTTTCTTTTTCCGTAGCCAGTAAACGTTGTGATAACTCTTCTGTCCTTTGATACTGAGTTGAATATTTAAAACTATTTTGTGTAGAATGGAATTGAATAGCCATCATAAATCCCAATACAAAACATGCCAATATAATTGATATTCGATTAGATTTCCTTGACAGCATAATTTTCTCCTTAATCACGGCTTGAATTTAAGTACAGGGGTGGTATATTCAAAGTCAACATATTCAATAGGTTTTTTGATTGTCTTCAAATCCTCCAAAAAAACCATCGTTTTTTTTGCTTTCTCTTCATAGAGAGATAAGTCCCCTAATTTTATTCTCACTCCGCCGGTAGTATATGCCATAATATTTTGCGGTACCGCCAGATTTATTTCTGATATCTGTTCCAAATCTGCATTGTCCAAACTTTCAAGGAAGCCTGCTGCCTTAAGGACATTTTCATCTGATATCCTGTCACCAATATAAACATCCGCTATTGTAACTCCCGTCAACATAGGAAATTTCATTGTCTGCATATTGTGGTAAGCATTCATGACGACCCCATCACCGGCTATATCAACATACCCATAATTACAGAGCAGCGTTGCGATAGGCTTGCGTTCTTTTACCTCAATGACCAGCATATTGGGAAAGCTTCTCCGCACTGCTGCCTTTTCAATACGCAAATCACTCTCCAGCCGTTTTTGCAGATAATCTGTCTTCACCGCAAAAATATTTATTGGCTCCTTAATGCCCGCAATTTGGCATATCTGATCTTTAGTAAGGCCAGTTTGTCCCTGTACTACGATACTACTCACTGCCAGTATAGGAGAATTCAGGAAAGAGATAATTCCTGCCAATAAAAGAAATAGCAAAAGCCCTTTTACAATATAACGTCTGGGAAACTTTCTTTTCATACGCAATATGCAGGTATCCTCCTTCTCCTTTTATATTACAGGCCAGCAAATATTTTAATCAATCATATCTATCATCATTTCGCAAAGTTCGGGGAATTCTATTCCTGCATGTCTTGCCGTATCAGGGACTAACGAGGTACCAGTCATTCCCGGTACAGTATTAATTTCTAAAACATATGGTATATTTTCTTCACTCAAAATCAAATCAACACGTGCTACTCCGCTACAGCCTGTTATTTCACACGCTTCAACTGATGCCTGTACAACTTTTTCAGCCGTATCCTTTGTTAGGGGAGCTGGTATTATATGCTGCGAACAACCTTTTGTATATTTATTATGATAATCATAAACTCCATTTGCTGTAACTATTTCTATTATTGGCATTGCCTTTTTTTCTTTATTGCCATAAACTGCTACTGTCAATTCACGGCCTTTTATAAATTCTTCTACAATGATTTCCCTGCTATAACGAAAAGCTTCCTTCATACCCACAGTAAAATCATCTTCATTTTTAACAGTAACAACACCAATGCTTGATCCTTGATCGACAGCCTTGACTACTACCGGGAAGTTGAAAGTATCTGCCACTTGTGCCTTTATATCAATATTTTCGACGTCTGTATCTTTAAAAAATAACGTGCGTGGCGTACTTATGCCCGCTGATAAAAATATCCGTTTGCTGGCAGCCTTATTCATTGTCAACGCACTAGCCAAAACATCTGAACCCGTGCAGGGAATATCAATCATCTGCATAACTGCACGTAAAATACCGTCTTCACCATACTTGCCATGGACTGCATTAAAAACCACATCGCAACCGCTCTGCTTTACATCATCGACAATAGTCTGCGGATGAAGTTCGATTGGTACCACTTTATGACCTTTACTCTGCAATGCTTCTACCACTGCCATCCCCGTCAAACGTGATATTTTTGCCTCAGAGGAAGGGCCTCCCATAACAACTGCAATTTTATTATACTTCACATTCCATTCTCCTGACTAATTATAATTATATGTCCAAACAATAATAAGCGTCCATCAATTTAAATTTAAAAAGACTATTTTTTTATAGTTTCTGTGCTAGTTCTTCGCCACATTTAAATATATTACCGGCTCCCATAGTTATAATCAGGTCGCCCGGTTTCATTATTTTTTGCACATAACTGCTTATCTCATTCATATTTTCGATATACACTGCTTTTTTCCCTGTTTTTTCCACTTCATCAAGAATAGTTTTTCCTGATATTCCCGGAATTGGTTTTTCTCCCGCAGAGTATATATCTGTAAAAATCAAAACATCAGCCTGCGAAAAACAATTGCCAAACTCTTTAGCCAAAAGCTTAGTTCTCGTATAACGGTGCGGCTGAAATATGCAAATAAGCCGTTTAGGTTTTGTCTGCTTAGCCGCATCAAGTGTAGTTTTTATTTCTGTAGGATGATGGGCGTAATCATCCACTATCCAATAGTCAGTGGTTTTTTTCTTAGTCTGAAATCTGCGGTCAGCGCCATGGAATATTTTAAACCCTTCTGCAATCTGCTCCATACTAATACCCAAGAACCTGCATATAGCGACAGTTGCCAATGCGTTTAAAATATTGTGCCGTCCCGGTATGTTCAGTTCTATCCTGCCAATGCAGCTTTTTTTATAAAGCACATCAAAGCTTGTTTTTTCTTTCGACATTTTTATATTGTCTGCCATATAATCAGCGTCATTAACAATACCATATGAAATAAATGGTCTATCTGTAAGTGCTGCTATTTTTCGCACATTTTCATGATCCAAACATAAAACAGCAGTTCCTGTCGGTTGGACATTACTTATAAACTGGCGAAAAGCTTTAATAATATTTTCCATTGTCCCATAATGATCCATATGGTCATCTTCAATATTAGTTACAGCTGCCACATATGGATAAAATTTTAAAAAGGACCCATCGCTTTCATCTGCTTCTGCTATTACGTATTCACTTTTACCAAGGCGGGCATTGCCATGGAAATAATCAACCACTCCGCCAATCACTACAGTAGGATCTACTCCAGCATGATCTAAAACTACGCTCACCATTGAGGAGGTAGTTGTCTTGCCATGTGAGCCCGCTACTGCTATTCCCTTTGCTGAATTTAGCAGCTCAGCAAGGATATCTGAACGATGATATACTTTTATATTCTTCTCTACAGCAGCTAATAATTCAGGATTATCAGCAGCAATAGCTGATGATTTAACTACTGCATCGCATCCGTTTACATTAGATGAACGATGCCCTTTATATATTATTGCGCCACGTTTTTGCAGTCCTGCCACAATTGCCGACGAAGTTAAATCAGACCCTGTCACAGTATACCCTTTTTCCAACAATACTTCTGCAATGGCACTCATGCCAATTCCGCCGATACCAATAAAATGAATTTTTTTTATATTATTAAGCAAAAAATTTTCCCCCTGCTGTTTTTATAAGTTATGCCTTGGAAACAACCATCGCCAAAATCATATCGGTAATATTTGCCGCTGCTTCTGGATGTCCCATAGTTTTACTAGCTAGAGCCATTGTCTTCATCTTTTCTTCTGAAAGCAACAGGTCTGTCAATTCTTTAAGCAGTCTTTGCCCTGTCAGTTCAGAATTTAATATCATTACTGCTGCCTTTTTTTCCACAAGAGCACGGGCATTAAATTCCTGGTGATTTTCAGCAGCATACGGATAAGGAACTAAAATTGACGGAATACCGCGTGCTGTTACTTCTGCCAAACCGATTGCCCCTGCCCTGGCTACCGTGATATCAGCCGCAGCTAATGCCATAGGCATATTGTATAAATACGGTTTAATAAAAATATTATCCGCCTTTTCTAAATCAACATTATAAGCCTTCATGCTATTAATTACATTCTGATATTCACCACGGCCAGTAACATGTAAAAATTGCACCGCTTCATTATTGAAATACTGTTTATATACAGCAGGCATCGCTTCGTTTATCCTTCTTGCGCCCCTGCTGCCGCCTGTAATGAGTACAGTTTTTTTTGTTTTACTCAGTCCCAGCTCCTGAACCGCTTCACTGCGAGAATACCGCAAAACATCTTTACGTATAGGATTTCCCGTCAATACAGTTTTAGCAGGAGGAAAATGCACGCGGGCAGATTCATAACCGCAAGCTATCTTGCTGACAAATCTAGCCAATATCTTATTAGTTATACCAGGGATAGCATTTTGATCCTGAATAAGCGTTGGAATTCCCATTAAAGATGCCGTGAGCAACAATGGGCCGCTCACATAACCGCCCGTTCCTACTACAGCATCAGGCCGATATTCCTTTAAAATGCTGCGTGCTTTCATAACTCCAGCAACAGCCTTACCTAAAACCACAAAATTTTTAAGCGTTATATGCCTGGCAAACCCTTCTATATCAATGGTTCGGAAAGGGATATCTGCTTTTGGCACTATATCTGCTTCCAAGCCTTTTGCTGTGCCTACATAAAGCATTTGCGCTTTAGGATCTCTTTCTTTTATATTTTCGATCAACGTTATTGCTGGGTAAATATGCCCACCAGTGCCGCCCCCGGAAAAAATAAATTTCATTTATTCATTACTCACTTCATATTATTTATGTAATGCATTAACTATTTTTTTAAAATCGCGGCCGCGTTCTTCATAGCCATCATACATATCAAAACTTGAGCAAGCTGGCGAAAGCAAAACTACTTGCGGCTTAACAGCGTATTTATACGCTAATTCTACCGCTTTTTCCATAGAATAACCAGCTTCTATTATATTATCTTCCTTTATTCCATTAATAATAGCTGCTTTTTTAAATCTGGCTGCTGCATTACCAAGCAGAATTAATTTATCTACCCGTTTTTTTACCAGCTTCATAAATTCCGTCAAGTCTGTTTTTTTGTCATAACCACCAGCAATAAGGATAATATTACCGCTAAATGTTTCCAATGCTTTTATTGCAGCATCTGTATTAGTAGCTTTGGAATCATTAAAATACTCAACGCCATTAATGTTACGGACTGGTTCTATACGATGCTCTACTCCAGGAAAAGTCTTTAAAACAGCAGCTATCTGTTGCACCGGTACCCCTGCTAAAAAAGCCATTGCCGCCGCTGCCAAAGCATTTTCCAAATTATGGCTGCCCTTTATCTTTATTTCATCAATAGAGCATATTACATACTGTCTACCGTGCCATCTTATTACTAATTTTCCCTGTAATACCGTTGCCCCTTCGCCAAGGCAAACCTCATGGCTGAAAAACATCACTGTACTTTTAGCACGGTCAGCCATTCCCCGCGTGCGCGGATCATCATAATTTAAAACAAGAAAGTCAGATTTACCCTGATTGGCAAAAATCTTTTCTTTCATTTGCTGGTACACTTCCATAGAGCCATGTCTTGCTATATGGTCAGGTGTAACATTGAGCACTGCGGCTATTTTAGGACAAAACTCATGCGAACTTTCCAATTGATAACTGGAAATTTCCGCTACAGTACAACCTTCCGCACCTACCCGGCATACTTCTTCGCATAATGGAATGCCTATATTCCCACCGACACCGACTTTTTTGTACAATTTTTCCATTAATAAGCCAAGTAACGTTGTTGTCGTCGTTTTCCCATTTGTTCCCGTTATGGCATAGATAGGTGCCTTGGCAATATACCACGCGAATTCAATTTCACTAATGATTTTTATACCAAGTTTTTCTACTTCAGCCAATAAAGGGATATGTAACGGTACTGCCGGTGACAATATAACGATATCCGCATCTTTAAAAATATCTACTGTTTGTTTACCTAAAATCAGTTTTACATTAAGCTCTTTTAATTCATTTAAATTATATTTTATCTGTTCTTCAGTTTTTGCATCATTCAACACTACTGATGCACCTAATTTGCAGGCAATTTTTGCAGCCGCTATACCACTTATACCTGCTCCTAAAACTACAATACGCTTATCAGCAAAATCCATTTTATTACTTCTTTCTCAACTTAGTAAAACCGCGGCCAAGCCCATAATTCCAAAAAACACACTAACCAGCCAGAAATTTCGTACGACTTTTACCTCCGGCCATCCTTTAAGTTCAAAATGGTGATGAAGCGGGCTCATCAAAAATACCCTTTTCCCATGTCTACAATGAAAAGAAACGACCTGAATTATAACGGAAAGGGCTTCTATGACAAACAAACCGCCAATAATTATAAGCAATAATTCAGTGCGTGTCAAAACAGCAACTGCTGATATCACACCACCAAGTGCCAATGATCCCGTATCACCCATAAAAATTTTTGCCGGGTGCTTATTAAACTTCAAAAAACCCACTAAAGCACCTGTACATGCTAGACAGAAGACAGCAAGATCAATTTTATTAAGATAAATGCAAATTAAAGCATACGCAAAAGCAGCAATTGCCACTGCACCTGCCGCTAAACCATCAAGTCCATCTGTCAAATTTATAGCATTGGTCGTACCAACGAAGACAAACCATACAAGGACATAATAAAAGAGCCCAATATTTACGTTTACATTCAGGATTGGCAGCCATAAACTTGTGTCCAACACACCATTATGGATACCTAAATATGTTACCAGCAAAGCAATAATCAATTGTCCCAAAAATTTTTGGCGCGCCTTTAAGCCAAGATTTCTTTTTAAGACAACTTTTATATAATCATCAATAAAGCCTATACAAAAATACCCAAGCATTGTTAAAAAGGCCAGCCATATTTCCACGCTCATATGGGCAAAGGCCACAGTACCGATAATAATCCCAATGACTATCATTATGCCGCCCATCGTAGGCGTACCAGACTTTATCTGATGACTCTTCGGTCCCTCCTGCCTTATGCTTTGTCCAAACTTTAATTTATGAAGTTCGGGAATAAGCTTAGGCCCGCAAATGAGTACAACAATTGCAGAAAGGATTGCCGCAAAAACAGGATAAGCTATTACCATCATTTTTATTTCTCCAATAACTCTATTATTTTTTCCATTTGCATACTATGTGAGCCTTTAAATAAAACAGCGTCCCCTTTTTTCAAAATAGTTTTCAACAACATTGCTATTTCTTCATGGCTTTTACAGCTTTGCACAAATCTTATTCCACTGCATTTAGCTGCAATTGCCGCACAATCCGCCAAAGCCCCAAAAGTTATCAAAATATCAATTTTATGGGCAGCACAAAACCTGCCTACTTCTTCATGCGCCTGTTGGGCAATAGCTCCCAATTCTTTCATATCGCCAAACACAAAAATGCGCCTTTTAGCTGGTAAAATCGTCAAATTTTCTATGGCAGCCTTTGTCGAAAGAGGACTAGCATTATAAGCATCATTAATTATAGTATAATCTTTTAACCGTAAAATCTCAAAGCGCATTCCCGATGATGTAAAATTAGCCAATCCGTGCTTTATCATAGACCAGTCTATATGCATTGCACGACCGGCAGCAACTGCGGCTAAAGCATCATACACATTGTGTTTACCCATAAGCGGTATGGTAAGTTCAACACTCTGTCCAGCTTCTTTACAAGTAAATACGGTTTTATTGCTATCCAGCATGCGTATATTTTCAGCTGTTATGTCTGCCTTATTATCTATCCCAAAAGTTACTATTCTCGCCTTTGTTTTTACTGCCATGGCCGCTGTATATTTATTGTCAGCATTTAAAATAACCAGCCCATCCGCCTTTATGGCTTCTACCAGTTCACCTTTCGCCTTTGCAATATTTTCTTGCGAGCCTAAAAGTTCTATATGCGTATTACCCACATTTAACACTATGCCTATATCTGGTTTAGCTATGCCAGCTAACGTTTTTATTTGGCCGAGTCCTCGCATCCCCATTTCTATTACAGCGACTTCATGTTCTGGCCGCAAAGACAATAAGGTGAGTGCCATTCCTATTTCTGAATTAAAATTTTTCTGTGTTTTCAACACTTTATAGCGTTCTGCCAGTATAGCCGCAGTCAAATCCTTAGTCGTCGTTTTCCCGTTTGATCCCGTTATTGCCAAAACAGGAAGGGAAAACCGGCTCCGCCAGCCACCGGCTATATCAAGATACGCCTTTAAAGTATCCTTGACATATAGTATGGTAATATTTTCATTTTGTATTTTTGTTACTTTACTTTTATCAGCTAAAATTACACCTGCTGCACCATTTGCTACTGCCTTATCAAGAAAATTATGTCCATCAAAATTTTCTCCCTTTATCGCTAAAAAAATCATTCCCGGTCTTATACTGCGGGTATCAGTACTCACATCTCCAAAAGTCGTTTGGTTCTGTTTCATGATCTCACAGCCGGTGTAATTTTTTAAATCTTCCAATGTAAACGCTGGCAATTATTTTTCCTCCGCAAGTTTCGTTTTTATTGCACTGACAGCTACTTCCCTATCATCAAAATGAATTATTCCTGTCTTCAATATTTGATAATTTTCGTGGCCTTTTCCCGCTATTATTACGATATCATCCTTTTTCGCCAATTCTATCGCACGGTAGATAGCTTTTTTTCTATCGGTTATTTTTTCATGGAAATTACCATGTAACGCGGGTAATACACCTTGTTCTACCTCACCCAGAATAAATTCCGGATCCTCTGTACGCGGATTATCCGATGTTGCAATCACTATATCAGATTTTTCAGCCGCTATTCTTCCCATTATTGGCCTCTTTGTGCGGTCACGGTCACCACCGCAGCCAAACACTGTTATAATACGTCTTTTAGCAATTTGTTTAGCTGTATTTAAAACATTTTCCAAACCATCTGGTGTATGCGCATAATCCACTATCACACAAAAATCCTGGCCAGCACGAATTAGTTCAAATCTGCCTGGCACACTATGAAACTCTGCCAATGCTTGTTTTATAAGTTCTGGTTTTATTTTTTCAGCTAAAGCTGCGCCCACAGCTCCCATAACATTATATACATTAAAAAGACCTGTTATATTTAAAAATAAATCCATCTGGCATAACCTTCCAGTTATACGAAATGAAGCACCGTTCATATGAATATCAATATTTTCGGCTTTAATATCTGCATCTTTCTTAACCGCATATGTGAAAACAGGGCATTTCGTATGCTGTTGCATTACCTCTGCAGTAGGATCATCTATATTAATAATAGCGGTTTTATTATTCTTCACATTTCCTGGTGCAGTCAGCGATGAAAATAATTTAGCCTTGGCCAATGCATAATTTTCAAAAGTCTTATGAAAATCCAAATGATCCCGTGTCAAATTAGTGAACACTGCCGTATCATATTCACAACCAGCTACACGATGCAACGCCAACGCATGCGAAGATACTTCCATAACCACATAATCCATACCCGCCTGTGCCATCTGAAATAAAATCTGCTGTAAATCAACTATATCAGGGGTAGTATTGTGGATGGGAAGTACTTCGTCTTCTATCATTATTTTTATAGTACCGATCAGGCCTGTCTTATAACCTGCCTTACGTAAAATAGAACGAATAATATATGTTATAGTAGTTTTTCCGTTAGTTCCGGTAACACCAATCATTCTCATTTTTCTACTTGGATAATCATAGAAATACGGCACAATTTTTTCCATAGCTGCATGCATATCATCAACTATTATTTTAACTATATTATCTGGTACGTCGACATTTCTTTCGGCTACGATTGCCGCAGCTCCGTTTGCCAATGCATTCGGCACAAAATCATGGCCATCAACAGTGGCTCCTTTTACGCAGAAAAAAAGTGATCCGTTTTTTACTTTACGCGAATCATATTCAACCGAAGTAATATTAACATCCATATTATTTGTAACTTTAACATTGTCTAATTTTCCTATTAGGCTTTTTATGGATTTTGGCATTGCAGTACCTCCTATTTTTCCAAAACAAATATATTATAGCAGATAATCGGAAAACTAAAAAGGAGCTGTCCCAAAACAGCTCCCCGCATCCCTAATATCAATGATTTTTATTGGCAAAATATACCTTTGACGGCAAGACCATTCCTAGTTCATTAACCGCAATTTTTTTTATTCTTTCAGGAGATTTCAAGCCTGCTATATCCAGCTTCAATCTTGCATTATCCTTCTCAAGCATAGCCACTGACTGCTTCATCTTTACAAGCTCGTATCCTTGTTTCGCCGCTATGCCATTGCGAAAAGTAATAAACATCCCCATAGCAGATACGAGTACAACTAACACTAAGCATTGCAAACGCAACTTACTATTCAAATTAACCTTTGATCCCACTGTTCTTTGTTTCGATCGACTCATATAACTGCGGGTCGGTGACTGCTTTTTAACGGTCGATTTTTCCGCTAAATTACCATAACTATAATACCTCGACATTGTCTGTTCCCCCACATAGTCCATCCTTGAAGTTATATAAATTTTCCGCCCTACATAAAATAAAAACTAACTTAACTATTGGTTTAATTAAAACTAAGCCATATTATCCCCTACAACTACACAATCTTTTCTGCGATACGCAGTTTAGCACTCTTTGCCCTTGGATTCGCTTCAATCTCAGCTTCAGAAGGCACTGCTGCCTTGCCACACAGCTTTACCTGTTTTTTGTGGCCGCAGACGCAAATAGGAATGTCCGGTGGGCAGATACAGCCTCTAGCCATAAGTTTAAGAGTGTTTTTGGCGATTCTATCCTCTAATGAATGAAATGTGATAATAGCTATTCTACCGTTTTGGTTCAAATGTTTAACAGCACATTCAAAAGCTTCTTCTAAAATATTTAGTTCATTGTTTACTTCTATACGAACAGCCTGAAAAACCCTTTTTGCCGGATGTCCCGTACTACTTCTGCGAACTGCTGCAGGTATGGCCCGCCGTATAACATCTACCAGCTGCCCTGTAGTTTCTATTGGTGCCGTTTTTCTTCTTTCTACAATGAACTCTGCTATTCTTTTTGCCCAGCGTTCTTCACCATAATCTTTGATTATTTCCGTTAAATGTTCCTGACTATATTTATTGACAACTGTATATGCCGTAAGTTCAGCATCTTCATCCATTCTCATGTCTAAAGGAGCATCATGCATATACGAAAAGCCGCGTTCCGTATTGTCAATCTGGGGAGAGGATACACCAAGGTCAAATAAAAAACCATCAACCATATCAATATTTTCATTTCTTAATATTTGCCCAAGATGCGCAAAATTATCATGAACAATTTTGATATTGCATGTATATTGCGCCAATTTTTCTTTTGCAGCTTCTACGGCTATAATATCCTGGTCTATTCCCAGCAAGGTTCCTTTTTCACTTAAGGCAGCTGCAATGCGGGATGAATGTCCAGCTCCGCCTAATGTGCAATCTACATACACTCCATCTGGTTTTATTTTTAAACCCTTAATAACTTCATCAGCCATAACACTGATATGATGAAATTTCAATTAGTTGAACTCCCCCCATGAAAATTGGCTATCAATAGAATATTTCTCTCACAATAATATCTTTTATATATTCTTTACGAAATTATTTATTCCTCTATAAATATAGAATATTATTGTTTATATTAGCTCTCTTTACAAATCAGGTAAACTAAGATTATCCCTTATTGTTAATATATCTCCCGCAATATTCAAGTTTACCGGAGAATTTAAAATACGGATATTATCAATTTCTTTACGTTGCAGCTCAAATGCATTTGCCCTAAATTCCGGCGTCATCACAGCTTGCAGCGTTTTCTTGATAGTATCATTCTGTGCTGCCATATACTGCCGGGTTTCTTCCAAAACCGCATAGCTCAATTTATAATTTTCATCCGACAATTCTTGTGGCGGCAAGGCATCCTTCATTTTTCCCTGGAGTTTATCCGAATCAGTTTGTATTTTTACAAGATCCTGCTGCAATTCATCAGGATCTATTTTCTCCTTGGAAAAGTCCTCAAGCGTATTATTATACCTAGTCCAAATTCGATCTATATCTTCTAAATACTGTTTATATTCTTCATACCATGTAACAAAAAACGGTTGTTCACTCAAGATTTGCGTCTTTTGCGCTTCTGTCATGACATTTTGTTTTGTCTGCCCGTGCCAAAAAGAAAAAATAATCCCTGTGCTGATCAATATAATAGCTGTAAATAAATAAAAAACACGTCTTTGTGGTAAATAACGATAGCCGACATATAATAATACCACAATAAATATTCCGATTCCCGCTAAGAGCAAACTATATTTCATCTGCCGTCTCCTAAATCCCTATAAATTTTTAAAGCCTGCATTCCCGCAGAAAAATTATACATAACGCCCTTACTCATTGCAATAAACTTATTTTTTTATTATACTTTTAACCATACTTTATTTCAAGTAATTGGAGGCTTATCCATGCAAATAGGTTTTATAAAAAAATCTTCAAAAAATTTCTGGCTGTTATTCAAGGGGTATTGGCAGTCAGATGACAAGTGGAAGGCAAGGGGACTTTTGTCAGCTGTTATTTTGCTGAATTTAGTATCTGTATTTTTAATGCTTGAAATGACCAGCTGGTTCAACGAATTTTATACTATCCTGCAAAATTATTCCTATCATTTATTCTGGCAGTCCATCAGCAAATTCACTATACTTGCTTTGCTACTCATTTTCTTCGCCGTATATGCATTTTATCTACAACAAATATTACAAATAAAATGGCGTACATGGATGACAAAACAATATCTTGACCAATGGTTAAACGACCAAACGTATTACAAATTGCAAACTAATAATAGTGATACGGATAACCCCGACCAACGTATCCAAGAAGATATAAATCTTTTTGTAAGCTTAACCTTATCTCTTGGTATTGGTTTATTTAAACAATTTCTTGTCCTTGTTTCTTTCATTGCCATGTTATGGCAGTTATCTGGCAGTTTCTCCATTCCGTTTAACAATGGCACGTTGGTCATTCCTGGTTTCATGGTATGGGCAACTCTGGTCTATTCTATTATTGGTACTTTTATTACCCACAAAATAGGGCACCAACTAATCGGCCTTAATTTTAACCAGCAAAAATATGAAGCGAATTTTCGTTTCTCATTGGTGCGTTTACGTGAAAACAGTGAAAGCATAGCATTTTATCGTGGTGAAACCCCTGAAAAAGATAATCTAAAGACTCGTTTTATATCTGTCATTCTCAATTTTCGGCAGATAATAGCCCGGCAAAAAATTCTTACAGGAATAACTGTCAGCTATGCACAAATTGCTATTATACTTCCTATTTTAATAGCAGCTCCTCGTTATTTTGCTGAAACACTGTCTATCGGCTGGCTCATTCAAACCTTGACAGCCTTCGGTAAAGTACAAGATGCTCTATCCTATATCGTTACTTCATACACTGACATAGCACAATGGTCATCCGTTATACGTCGTTTAAACACGTTTGCGATACATATGAAAAATGCTGATGAAATCCGCTCTGCAATCCAGACAAGTACAGGAAATGTTTTAAAAACACAAAACTTGACCATCAGCCTACCAAAAGGACAACCTATTTTAAAAGATCTTAATATGGACTTACCTGCTGGAGAAAATTTAATAATAACCGGTTTCTCTGGTTGCGGTAAAAGTACTTTACTGCGCACCTTAGCCGGTATTTGGCCCTTTGCCAGCGGAAAAATAACTCTACCAGCCCAGCAAAATATTTTATTTTTACCACAAAAGCCTTATCTTCCCTTGGGAACGCTGCGCCAAACCCTTTATTATCCGCAAGCAGCGCCGACTATGGACACTAAAAACCTTGTCGAGCTTCTTCATCTATGTAAATTAGACAAATTAGCCAACCAGTTGGAGAATACAAACGATTGGAGCCGCATTCTTTCTTTAGGGGAACAGCAACGCTTGGCTTTTGTAAGAATACTCCTAAAAAAGCCAACATGGATTTTTCTAGATGAAGCTACCTCTGCACTGGACGAAGATACAGAAGCATATATGTACACATTATTAAAAAAAGAACTACCACATGCTACTATTATCAGTGTAGGTCACCACATGACACTCCTTTCCCATCATAAATACAGATTAAAGCTCAACAATAATGGCAGTTACCTGTTTTCTCCCTTAAATGCAATACCGCATATGAATTCCTCGCCAGATTGTTAAAGACCACGGAGGTGTCTTATGATTTATAAAAATTTTTCCCAAAAAGATTTTGACGAGGCAGAACAAGCCTATAATAATTGTACCAGGAAGACACGTGTTAAACCCACCCCCATTCCCAAACGGCAAAAATTCAGTAAAGGGCAGAGTACCGCTCTATTAATTGCTTTTCTTATTACCATTTACAGTATTTTTTCACAAGACATTCCGGGGTTCTTTTTAGGTATTTCATTTTGTGTGTGGATGCTTCAATATTTTACTTATAAATTAACACTTGCACATCAAAAAGCAGCTATTTCACTTTTAAAAGCTTTAAGTTTGACTTTATTTTTTGGTTCTATAGTATTACTGTTTTTATAGCTAAACTCAATCAATAAAATCTGGAGATGTGCCTTTATGCAAAAAAATGAAGAAATAGAAATAAAATTACAAATAACTGATGCCAGCAGTATCCCTCCATTAAAAAAATTTTTAGCTTCATTATACCAGCCAGGGTCACCTGTGCTGCTGCATATGTCAGCCCGCTATTACGACACAAAGGATACCTTACTTCAGCAAAAAAAATTAGTTTATAGAGTACGTAGAGAAAATAATATTTATATAGCGACAATAAAGGGAAAAAACCTCTCAAAGGATTTTCTTGCCCGCCGTCTTGAAATAAACCGCAAGGTAAATACAATAAAACCAGATATAAAAATTTTTTCTGACATTCCAAATCTTGCTGGGAAAATAAATTCAGTTTATAATCATTCTCTTTTACCAATAGTTACTAATGTCTTTTTGCGTTACAAAACTAATATTTTTTTTAATGCCTCAAAAATAGAAGCAGCTATAGATGTTGGTAATATATATGGTCGTTCAAAAACTTCCCCTATACAAGAACTCGAACTGGAACTCAAGTTTGGAGAAGAGTCTGACGTTCTTCAACTAGCTGATATCATCAAGAAAAAATTCTTTTTCAAACCATCAAGGAAAAGCAAATTCTCCAGAGGTTTAGAATAAAAATCTTATTTGTACAAAAACAAAAAATTCTTTTTTTTATAAGCAGGATTTATTGTACTGCATACAGAAAAATGTATATAAGATAACGACAGGAGCAATGAATTTAAAGTTATGAAAAAGTTATATATATCCTCTTTTACATTTACAATTTTAATATTCTTTGCTCTCAGTTTTATCTTTACCAACGAAGTATATGCCAGTCTAATATCTACCAAACAGGAAATCTCAATTGGTGAAGATGCAGCAAAATATGTAGAAAAGAAATACAAGCTTGTTGATGATGCCGCACTTCAAGCCCGTGTTAATAAAATAGGGCAAAGCTTGGTTGCTGTATCTGGTAGAAAAGACATAAAATATACTTTTAAGGTTCTTGACTCAGATGATGTAAATGCTTTTGCCCTTCCTGGCGGTTTTATCTATGTGTTCCGCGGACTCACTGATAAAATACAGACAGATGATGAACTTGCTGGTATTTTAGGTCACGAAATTGCCCATGTAGTAAAAAGACATTCCGTAAACCAGTTAGAAAAAAATATGGGCATCACAATACTAGCTACTATCTTATTATCAAAAACGGAAAATGGCATGACGGCAGAACCAGCCATTTTATCAACTATTGCAGCGGGATACAGCCGCAGTGATGAATCCGAAGCTGACAAGCTAGGTTTTGAAGAAACATTGGCTGCAGGCTATAATCCTTATAGTATGTTAGTTGGTCTTATGAAACTGAATACATTGTCGCCAAATGAAAAAACAGATCTTTTCTCCGATCATCCTAGTACGTTAAAACGAATCACAAAGATGAAGGAATATCTTCATACGCTAAACATCCCAGTCCAAGTAAAAGGTAATGAAGCATCAGCTTATGTGTATGGACCAACTGGACAAACCCCCACCATAAAAATCTCTATGAATGGACTTTCTCCACTTGAAAGGGCGTATTTTATAGCAGGTAACATCTACAAAATAACACAACAGCCTGCTTATAATCCCGATTATTACCTTCTTGACAGTGATGGTACTAATATCTCTATTTATTATAATGATATTTATATTATGAGCTTAACGCCAGATGATGCAGCTTCTGCTAGTAGTGATCTTTTGTCTTTAGCAAAAGAATATATTTCTTCTTTCAAACAAATATTAGCTTCATGAATTTAAGTCATAAACCATCTCATATTCCTTGCGATTTAGCTTAATTTATATAGCTGCCACTATATTTAAAAGGAATTTTCGCTTTATTTTATGTTTTAAAAATTAAGTGAAAATTTTAAATCAATCTTATATTTATCCGTGTTTTATGTTTTTAATAATATACTTGTGTTTTATCAAAATATAAGTATATTAATTTTATTTTTTACATTTTTATATGTAATTTTGTACATTTTAGCTAATAAACATTTACTTTTAAGAATGGATGTCTTAAGATATAAATATAATATATGTAGACATTAATTATATCTTCCCTAATTCGTCCAAATTTATATTTACTGCGGAGGGAACTATTATGAAAAAGACAGAATGCCTGGCAATGATTTTGGCAGGAGGACAAGGCAGCCGGCTCGGTGCGCTAACAAAAAGAATTGCTAAACCAGCTGTTCATTTTGGTGGAAAATATCGCATCATTGACTTTCCGCTCAGTAATTGTTCAAATTCAGGCATAGAAACAGTCGGTGTACTCACACAATATAAACCGCTGGAACTGCATACGTATCTTGGTACAGGTGAAGCGTGGAACCTGGACAGAAAAACCGGCGGTGTTTATATTTTACCCCCATATGCACGTGAAAAAGAAGCAGACTGGTATAAGGGTACTGCTGATGCGATTTATCAAAATATTAACTTTATTGAAATGTATGATCCACAGTACGTTTTAATTTTATCAGGTGATCATATTTATACCATGGATTATTCATGGATGTTAGAAGAACATAAAATGAATAAAGCCGATGCAACAATAAGTGTTATAAAAGTCCCACGTAAAGAAGCTTCCCGATTTGGTATTATGACAGCTGACAAAACCGGCCGCATAACCGCATTTGAAGAAAAACCCAAAAAACCACAAAGCACGCTTGCCTCCATGGGAATTTACATTTTCAATTGGAAAATTCTAGAGCATTATTTAAAAGAAGATGCAACTGACTGTATGTCAAGCCATGATTTTGGCAAAAATATCATTCCTAAAATGCTCGCTGACAATGTACGTTTGTTCTCGTATGCATTTGCAGGTTATTGGAAAGACGTCGGCACCGTAGAAAGCTTATGGCAGGCCAATATGGATCTGCTCAAAGAAAAGCCTTCATTTGAATTAGACGGTCCATGGCGTATTTATTCTTCACAGTCTCCGTTACCGCCCCATTTCGTGGGTTCTGATGCCAAAATAAGTAATTCATTAATAAGCGGCGGTGCTGTTATCGAGGGAAATGTTAAAAACTCCGTCATCTTTCCAGGAGTCCACATTGGTAAAAATACTAATATAGTCAATTCGGTAATCTTCCCCTTCTGCATCATACATGAAGGAATCCATATTGAGAAAGCTATTTTAGCACCACATTGTGAAGTAATGGACGGTTGCCGTATTTTTGCAGACAATGGAACAATTACAGTAATACCGGAAGGTGAGATTATCACACCTATTAGTAGTGACGATAAACAAGTAGGCTGATGATAGGAGAATAATATGAATTATATATTGGGTTTAATAAACTTATATGAAGATAATAGCCTTATAAAAGAATTTACCCACAAGAGACCTATTGCCACCATCCCATTTGCCGGAAGATACAGGTTGATAGACTTTGCTTTATCCAGTATGGTCAATTCAGGCATAACCTCAGTAGGGATTACCTTTCCT
Source organism: Pectinatus cerevisiiphilus (assembly GCF_004341685.1). Classification (GTDB taxonomy): domain Bacteria; phylum Bacillota; class Negativicutes; order Selenomonadales; family Selenomonadaceae; genus Pectinatus; species Pectinatus cerevisiiphilus. The sequence goes on along the minus strand of NZ_SMAA01000003.1, from coordinate 24,823 downwards.
GAGAAAGCAGCATCTGTCCTTGATCATCTCCGCTCAGGGAAGGACTGGGATCTAGCCAGACGGCATGATGGTTTATTCTATATTTTACCGGATAAAGATGAAAATAACGCACATCAATCAGATTTAAAAACTTTTTACCAAAATTTAGAAGTCTTGCAGCATAATCCCCAAGAATACTTTATTATATCCAGTGGGCATACTGTTTTTAATATGGATTTTAATAATGTATTAAGATTCCATCAAAATACCAATGCAGATATAACAATTCTTTACCATAAGACAGGCAGGGAATTTCAATCCCCCTGCACACTCATAAAAACTAAAGAGAACGGATTAGTAACCGATATTGCCAAACGTTCCAAAACTCGTAAGGATTCGGAAATTTCAATGGGTGTATATCTTATGTCCCGCAAAATATTTTCGGCTATAGTAGAACAATCCTACGAAAGAGGCGGATCAGATTTTCTCGTGGATGGAATAATGCGTACAATATCCCAATATAATATTTATGGATATTATTATGATGGTTATGTCTCAAATATCAATTCAATAGCTGATTATTATCAAACTAGTATGGATTTATTAGACCCCAAAATCTGGAATGAACTGTTTATCAATAAACTTCCCATTTACACGAAGACAAAAGATGATGTCCCCACACGATATAAACATCACGCGCAAGTCCACAATTCCCTGATTGCCAACGGATGTGTTATAGAAGGTTTAGTCGAGCATAGTATCTTATTCCGTGATGTAAAAGTAAAAAAAGGTGTTGAAATAAAAAATAGTATCATTATGCAAAACTGCCAGATTTCTGAAAACTCACATATAGAAAATACTATTTGTGATAAGAATGTGATTGTTTCATCCCAAAAATGTTTAAAGGGCGCAGAAAACTATCCTTTTATTGTGGAAAAGGGCACCGTTATTTAACAAAAGACCATAACAACCAGACGATACATTATCGTTTCGCACTAAATATCCATTTGCATAAACTGTATCAAAAGGAGAGATAGCTAAATATGCTTACAAGTAAATTATTGGAAGAAAAGAATAGATTTGAACATCTATTCTTGCAGACAGCCAATATAATGTTTGGCCGCGATATGGAGGATTTGACGAAGGAAAATCTCTATCAGGCGCTGGCAAATACAATTCGACAATATATAAGCGAAAACTGGATAAGGACAAATAATTATTATACGGAACATCACGAAAAACAAATATATTATTTCTCCATAGAATTTCTGCTTGGTCGCTTACTCAACTGCAACATTTTAAATCTTGGCATAGAAGATATATGTTATTCCGCGATGCATGACCTTGGCATTGACCTCAACAGCTTATTTGAGGAAGAACCTGATGCAGGCCTCGGAAACGGTGGTCTTGGCCGTCTAGCTGCCTGTTTTATAGACTCAATGGCTTCACTCGGTATAGCAGGCCACGGTTGCAGCATTCGGTATCAATACGGCTTATTTGAACAAAAAATTATCAACAACAACCAAGTTGAACTTCCTGACAACTGGTTAAAAAATGGGTTTGCCTGGGAATACCGCAAAGCGGAAAAAGAAGTTAGTGTGTCTTTCGGCGGCAACGCTTATATGAAAAAGATGCCAGATAATACCTTAAAACTGGTTTATGAAAATTACACTACGGTTTCAGCCGTTCCATACGATGTCCCCATTGTTGGTTATCATAATGGTGTTGTAAACACATTGCGTCTTTGGAATGCAGAAGTCAGTCAGAATTTTGCCCAAAATGGTGTTCTAACACATCAGCAGCTTCAGGAAAAAGTAAAATTTCAATATCAACTTAAAGCAATAACCAGCTGTCTATATCCTGACGATAGTTCTAATATGGGCAAACTGCTCCGCCTGACGCAAGAATATTTTCTTGTGTCCGCTGGTATCCAAAGCATCATTCGGCACTATAAAAAAGACTTTCCTTCTTTACTTGATTTTCCGCAAAAAGTCGCAGTTCATATAAATGACACCCATCCTGCCATGGCAATTGCCGAACTAATGCGCATTCTGGTTGACGTAGAAGGGCTCCCTTGGGAACAAGCATGGGATATTACCGTCAAAACCATGGCCTATACCAATCATACAATTATGCCGGAAGCTTTAGAAACATGGCCTATAGATATGTTCCGACCCCATTTACCACGTATTTATCTCATCATCGAAGAAATCAACCGTCGCTTCTTAAAAGGTGTACGGCAGCGCTATCCTGGCAATGAAGATATAGTCCACAGCTTTTCTATCCTGCAGGACGGCCATGTCCATATGGCAAGGCTGGCAATAGTCGGCAGTCATAGCGTCAACGGTGTTGCTAAAATCCATTCTGATATATTAAAAAATTATAGTATGAAACAGTTTAATGATTATTATCCTCACAAATTCAACAATAAAACTAACGGTATTACACACCGGCGCTGGCTCATGGCTTCCAATCCAAAGCTCACCTCACTCATAGATGATCTTATTTCCTCCGATTGGAAAACAGATCCAGAGCAGCTCATAAAACTACTTCATTTTACTGAAGATGCTTCTGCATTAGAAAAACTTAATAAAGTTAAACAGTTCTATAAAAATAATTTGGCAACTTTTATTAAAAAGAAATATTCCATTTCAGTTGATCCGCTCTCAATATTTGACATACATGTTAAGCGCATTCACTCTTACAAACGGCAAATTATGAATATATTACGTTTAATGCATGTTTATAATGAGTTCTACGAAAACCCTAATTTTGATATGCTTCCCCGCACCTACATCTTTGGTGGCAAAGCTGCCCCTAGTTATTACATTGCCAAAGAAACTATTCGTCTCATCAATACTGTTGCCAGTGTGATAAACGCTGATAAAAAAGTCAATAAAAAAATGAAGATAATTTTTCTTGAAAACTACGGTATATCACTTGCCGAAAAATTATTTCCAGCAGCAAATGTCAGTGAACAAATATCTACAGCCGGTAAGGAAGCTTCCGGTACAAGCAATATGAAATTTATGATGAACGGCGCAATTACCCTTGGCACACTTGACGGTGCTAACGTAGAAATACATGATGCAGTAGGCGATGACAACTGTGTTATCTTTGGTCTCAATGCCAATGAGGTATTATCTTACTACCAAAATGGCCGGTATTCAGCCTGGGACGAATATAATAACAATCCCGCCATACACCGTGTTATTGACCAACTCTTGACAGGGCCATTTACCAGTAATGGTGATTTCCGGTCACTTTACAATTACTTTTTCGGCAGTAATGATGAATATTTTGTCTTTAAAGATTTTGATGCGTACTGCCAAGCCCATAAACGCATTGAAAAAAAATATCGTGATGCCGCAGCTTGGCACAAATCCAGTCTCATCAACATTGCCCACTCCGGTATGTTCTCCAGTGATAGGACAATAAAAGAATACGCCGACGATATCTGGGACATACATCCAATAAAATTACCCCTTGAAAATTGACTTTCACGGAAAGCGAGGATATATTATGCGAACTTCCAACTTGAAACCATATGATATTTATCTATATCATCAAGGCACAAATTATCATTCCCATGAGCTTCTAGGTGCCCACTTCATGACTGAAAATGATATACCCGGTGTCCGATTTACCGTATGGGCTCCTGATGCAAAAAAGGTTAGTGTGGTTGGCAGCTTTAATAAATGGGACATCAGTACCCATCCTATGAAAAGACTGTCAGATGGAGAAATTTGGTACATTTTCATTCCTCACTTAACTGAAGATGTCCTTTACAAATATGCGATTGAAACGCCAGACAACAAAGTGATCTACAAGGCTGATCCGTATGCGTTCTATGCAGAAAAAAGACCTAATACTGCATCCTGTTTATACAATATGTCAAAATACCAGTGGCATGATTCTCCATGGCAGCAAAACAAAAAAGCACAGCAATCTTACGAAAGACCAATGCTTATCTATGAAGTGCATTTAGGATCGTGGCGGCGCACTCCTGATAATGAATATCTTTCTTACCGCGATATGGCTGCTACTTTAATAGAATATGTAAAAAAAATGAACTACACGCATATAGAATTTTTACCATTGTACGAACATCCATTCGATGGTTCCTGGGGTTATCAGGCAACAGGTTATTACGCGGCCACCAGCCGTTACGGAACACCTGATGATTTTCGCTTTCTTGTCGATACTGCCCACCAAAACGGTATAGGTATCATTATGGATTGGGCCCCTGGCCATTTCTGTAATGACGCCCATGGCCTGAAAAATTTTGACGGACGCAACTTATATGAATCAGATAACACATTATTAAGTGAAAACAAACAATGGGGAACAACCAATTTTGACTATGGACGAACAGAAGTACAAAGCTTTTTAATCTCCAACGCTATTTTCTGGCTAGAAGAGTTTCATATTGATGGTCTCAGAATAGATGCAGTAGCTAATATGCTCTATCTCAATTATGAGCGGGAGGATGGTAGTTGGCAGCCAAATAAATATGGTGACAACGGTAATCTGGAAGCAATCGATTTTATAAAAAAACTCAATCAGGCTGTTTTTAAATATTATCCCGATGCTTTAATGATCGCTGAAGAATCCACCGACTGGCCTTTGATAAGCAGACCTGTATACAGCGGTGGTATGGGATTTAATTATAAGTGGAATATGGGCTGGATGAATGACATGCTAAGTTATATCAGCCTTGAACCCGCATATCGTAAATGGCATCATGATAAAATAACTTTTTCATTAATGTATGCTTTTTCCGAAAATTTTGTTCTTCCTTTATCACATGATGAAGTAGTACATGGGAAACGCTCCCTGATTGAAAAAATGCCAGGTGACTACTGGCAAAAATTTGCCGGACTTAGAGTATTCTTTTGTTACTGGATAACTCATCCCGGTAAAAAGTTACTTTTTATGGGCGGTGAATTTGGGCAATTTATTGAATGGAATTACAATAACAGTTTAGATTGGCACCTAGTAGATAAGTACCCAATGCATAATAAAATGCTTCATTTTTCACAAAGCTTAAACAAGCTTTATATCGAAACCCCTGCCTTATGGCAAATAGATTTTGACTGGAATGGCTTTACTTGGCTCAACTGTGATGACAGCAAAAACAGTGTCGTATCCTTCATGCGTAAAGCAGAAAAAAATAGTGATTTCGTAATTGTCATCTGTAATTTCACACCGAAAGTCCACCATGGTTATCGTTTAGGCCTTCCTGTAAAGGGAAGTTATAAGGAAATATTCAATAGTGATTCTATAGCTTTTGGTGGTTCGGGAGTTTCTAATAATGTGGATTTACAAACAGAATGTATACCATGGAATGGCTACCCATTCTCGTTAACACTTTCGGTTCCGCCCTTAGCCGGTCTATATCTGCATCTCACCAAAGAAGCTTATAGTATGTTTTTGGAAGAGAAAAACAGTAATCGCATTTTGGCGGATATACACATTCCGATTACCAAAAACGTGCATGGCAATCGCAAAAGAGAAATGGCTAGGCTTAAAAAAAAATTGAAAAAAGCAATTCAAAAGAAATGATGTTTTCATAATACAATGGGCAGATATATTTCTGCAAAATAACGGAATTTATAGAATGGAGGATTGTTCTTATGTTAAAACTTCTTTATGTTGCCTCAGAAGTAGCACCTTTTATCAAAACCGGTGGATTAGGTGATGTAGCCGGTTCACTACCTAAAGCACTCAGTGAACAAGGTACGGATGTTCGTGTTGTCCTACCAAAATACAGCTCTATTGCTCAGGAATATCGTTCAAAAATGAAAAAGATCTACTCGGGGATAATCAATGTTACCTGGCGGAAAAAATATTTTGGGATTGATGAATTAAAGTACAAAGGAATTACATTTTATTTTATAGATAATGAAGACTATTTTAAAAGAGACGGTCTTTACGGATATAAAGATGATGCTGAACGTTTCGTCTTTTTCTGCCGCGCAGTATTAAAAATGTTGCCTATAATTAAATTTTGGCCGGATGTTATTCATTTGAATGATTGGCAGACAAGTCCGGTCAGTGTTTTGCTAAAACTTGAATACATGTATGACAAAAAATATCAAGATATAAAAACCGTTTATACTATTCATAATCTAAAGTACCAGGGTATATTCCCAAAAGCTGTTTTGAACGATATAGTAGGCATTGATTATAGATATTTTGAAAATGGTGACTTTGAATTTTTCAACAATATCAATTTTATGAAAGCTGGTCTCTTATATGCTGACGCCTTAACTACTGTCAGCAAATCATATGCAGAGGAAATCAAGGATCCTTATTTTGGTGAGCAACTAGACGGTGTACTACGGCGCCGCAGTGATTGCTTAACAGGTATAACCAATGGCATAGATCAAGATGAATATAACCCTCAGACAGATCCTTTTATACCTGTTCCTTATACCGTAGCCGATGCCTTAGAGAAAAAAATTGAAAATAAGGTAGTCCTTCAGAAAAAATTGGGACTTCCCGTAAAAAGGAATATACCTTTAATTGCCTTTATTTCCAGACTGGTTGAAGCCAAGGGTATTGATTTGCTTATAAGAATTCTCGATGAGCTTTTACAATACGAAAATGTCCAATTTGTTTTGCTGGGAACTGGTGAATATAAATACCAGGAATGGTTCCAAAACCTGCAATGGAGATTTCCTACCAAAGTTTCTGTTAATACAACATTTGATAATAAACTAGCCCACCAAATCTATGCAGCCTCTTCACATCTTTTGATGCCATCTCGTTATGAACCATGCGGTATTTCCCAAATGATTGCTCTACGTTATGGCAGTATTCCTATCGTTCATGCAATTGGTGGGCTAAAAGACACAATTATTCCTTATAACAGCCATACTACTAGCAGTGGTAATGGATTCACCTTCCCACATTACAATGCTCACGAGCTCCTCTTTGCTATTAAACGTGCCTTAGAAAAATATAATGATATTATCATGCGTCGGCGCATTATAAAAAATGCCATGTCAAGTGATCATAGCTGGAATAAGTCAGCAAAACAATACAGAGATTTGTACAAGAAATTGCTGAAAAAAGAATAGTTATTTTAGCCAATATAAAAAAACTATTGAAAATTAACAATGAGGTGATTTTTTGCTTGAAGACTTTTTACCAATGCACGATTCCCATAATCCCTATTATCGTTTCCCCTTTGGTGCATGTACTACTGACGCAGACATATTTTTAGCAATTGATATTGTTGCCAAACAATCACCCTCATCTGTATCTCTTCGGTTATGGCACGAAAATTTGGGTGAAAAAATAATATCACTCCAAAACTCCCCACAAAATCCCCAACATTATGCTGGTCGTATAACTACACCAACTGAAGGGTGTCTCTTATGGTATTACTTTATTATCAAGACAGAAAAAGGCACCATATTCTATGGAAATAATGTTGACCATACTGGTGGAATAGGCCAAATGTATGATCAATCACCTGCTTCCTTTCAAATAACAGTCTATCAGGCTGATGCTACAACTCCGCCGTGGTTTAGGCATGGCGTAATGTACCAAATATTTCCTGACCGTTTTTATCGTCACGGCAGCACTATAATCCCCAAAAAGAATGTGGTCTACCATGCAGACTGGCATGATACCCCTTATTATTATAAAGACGTCGATACAAAGGAAATTGTCTCTTATGATTTTTTTGGTGGTAATATTGCCGGCATCAAGGAAAAACTGCCCTATTTACAGGATTTAGGCATTTCCGTAATCTATTTAAATCCTGTCTTTGAATCTGCCAGCAACCATCATTATGATACTGGTAATTATCATAAAATTGATCCCATCTTGGGTTCTAATGAAGATTTTATAGACTTATGCCATTATGCTAAAAAGCTGGGTATACGAATTATTCTCGACGGTGTATTCAGCCATACTGGCAGTGATAGCCTCTATTTTAACCGTTATAACAATTATCCTTCAATCGGTGCTTACCAATCTAAAGCATCACCGTATTATGATTGGTATACGTTTCGCAAATATCCATGCGAGTATGATAGCTGGTGGGGATTTAATACTCTTCCCAATGTCAATGAAACAGATCCGTCATATATGAATTTTATAATTGATGGGGAAAACAGCGTTCTTCGTCATTGGATGAAAAATGGTATAAGTGGTTGGCGCCTTGATGTTATTGATGAGCTACCGCAAAAATTTTCACGCCATTTTTATAAGGTGTTAAAAAGCATTCAACCCGATTCTGTACTGATTGGTGAGGTATGGGAAGATGCCTCAAACAAGGTCAGCTATGGTGTCTCACGTGAATACCTTTGCGGCGGTGAAATGGATTCCGCTATGAATTATCCCTTCCGTAAAACAGTATTAGATTTTTTACTTAAGCACATTACGGGAAAAATGGCTATCGCTAATCTAACAAGCCAAAAAGAAAATTACCCTATTTATAATTATTACGCGATGATGAATTTAGTTAGTAGTCATGATGTAGAAAGAGTAATTACTTTACTGGGCGAAGCTGCAAATTATGAAAATATGCCCGCCACAGCTCAAGCCCATTATAAATTAGATCCTGCGCATTATAAACTCGGCCTGCTCAGAAGTAGACTCGCAGCTTTATGGCAAATGACCTTTCCCGGTGTGCCTTCAATTTATTACGGTGACGAAATAGGTATGCAGGGACTGCGCGACCCTTATAATCGTGGTGCTTATGCATGGGATACCGACAATACAGACCTGCGGGAATGGTTTAAAAAATTAATCAAACTGAGAAATCAGCACATCGCCTTACAGACTGGTGAACTTCTTTTTCTTGAGGAACAAAATGATGTAATAGCATATCTACGCTGCATAAGGAACCATCAGGATGCATTTGGCAAAATTGCAGAAAATGATGCCTTTGTTATAATAATCAATCGTAGTTCCACAGAAAAGGCCCATATTAAGCTTGACCTACATGGTTTTTGTCATTCCGCACTGACTGACGTTCTAAATAAAACAGCTGACATTCCTTTACAAAACGATGTGCTAGAACTTGATATAGAAAAATTATCAGGAATAATCTTGCGGCAAAGTAAACCATCTTTTTACCATAAGCGAAATTGTGGTATATTACTTCACCCCACCTGTTTATATACACCTTATGGTATAGGCGACCTTGGCCAAACAGCGTTTTCTTTTATAGACTGGCTACACCAAGGCAACCAAAAATATTGGCAAATTCTGCCACTAAATCCGGTAGGATTTGGTGCGTCCCCTTATCAATCGAGTTCAGTATTTGCCGGTAATAAATTGCTTATCTCGCCTGACAGCCTACTCCAAGATGGCCTGCTCATTTCCAAAGAGCTCTATCAAGTTGTAAAGAATTCCACTACTGTTGAATTTTCAACAGTAGCGACAAATAAAGATAAATTGTTGCGAAAAGCTTTTTCCCGCTTTTCGGCAGACGAACCTTTTTATTTGTTTTGTCGCAACGAAAAATATTGGCTGGACGATTATGCGCTTTACAGTGCATTAAAAAAATTTTATTGCAATCTTCCCTGGACAAAATGGCCTAAAGCCTTAAAACAGCACTCACCTGATGCTTTAAAAGAAGCTGCCGTTATTCATCAAGATGAAATAAATTATGTAAAATTTGTCCAATATATATTTTTTAAGCAATGGGACAAATTAAAGAAATATGCAAATTCGCATGATATAAAAATTATTGGCGACATGCCTATTTTCCCTTCACATGACAGTGCTGATGTCTGGGCTAACCAAACATTATTCAATCTTGATAAAGATGGTTCACCCATAACAATTGCTGGTGTACCACCAGATTATTTCAGCAAGGACGGCCAGCTATGGGGCAATCCCCACTACCGGTGGGATGCAATGGCAAAAGATAATTATAAATGGTGGACAGAAAGATTTCGTACACTAACAAAAATAACAGATGTAATCCGGCTTGATCATTTCCGCGGTTTTGCTTCCTATTGGGCCGTAGACGCCAAGGCCTTAACAGCACGCGAAGGAAAATGGCAAAAGGGACCTGGGCTTGTTTTTTTCCAAACAATAAAAAAACAACTTCCACACCTTTCCCTTATAGCCGAAGATCTTGGTGTAATAACTTCAGATGTGGAAAAATTAAAAAATGATTGCAACTTACCCGGTATGAAAGTTCTCCAATTTGAATTACAGCCAAATAAACAAAAACGTATTGGCTTTTCCTGTGCAGAAAATAATATTGTATATACTGGCACACATGACAATGACACTACTATAGGTTGGCTGACAAAAACACTTTCTCCAGAAGATAAAGCTATCTTAGCAGCGCATTTACATACTTATACTGCAGATGCAGCCAAATTATGCAAGGAATTAATGGAATATGCTTATAACAGCGATGCCCGTACAGTTATTTTACCACTCCAAGACGTCCTGCTGCTCGATTCTTCTGCCCGAATGAATCTCCCCGGCACTGTTGGGAAAAACTGGCGTTGGTATTTATTACCAGGCAGTCTCACAGAAAAATCTGCTGCATTTCTAGCGAATCTTTGCACTAAATATAACAGATAATTTTTTCTTACGACACTATCCTGCATAATATTATCTTATCTGATAGATATTATGCAGGATTTTTTTATTTATTCACGAATATAAGTCAGTTGATATTATTTTTAGGAGAATTAAAATTATATGTATAAAAAAATTTATTTACTCTCTGTATTAGCTGCTTTTACTACTGTTTTTAATGTAGTCCAGTCCCATGCCTATGCGGAAGACACAGATGTTGATCTGCTTAATTATATCCAAGACCAAAAAGATTATGCCCGTCAGCATAGGGAAAATAAAGAACTTACCGCGCTACGTGCTGATATAGCCAAAGAGAAATTCATCCGCCCCATTGATCCTTCAAAACCTGCCCCAATAATTTTCGAAGGCAAGGATATTTCTTATGACACCCATACAGGCGATGTATTTGCCAAAGGGGATGTCCGTATAACTAACGAAGATTCTCGTATGACTGCCGACTCAGTTTCCGGCAATACCCAAAGTGGTGACACTGTTATTCCAGATAAAACACATATGGCACAGATAGGTGACCAAAAGACTGGGAAACCGGATGTAGTCATGGATGGTTATAATACTAGCTATAATTACAATACTAAACGTGGTAAAATGGAAGATGCCAAGGGTGTTATGGACACCGAACACATCTGGGGCAAGAAAATAGAATTTTATCCGGAAGAAATGATCGTATATAACGGTGCTATTACCCGTTGTCCGGCAATAAAACCAGATTACCATATGTCTGCTGATAAAATTGAAATATGGCCTGATGATCATATGATAGCCTACAATGCAAAATTCTGGATTAAAGGACAAGTTGTTTATAAAAAGGACCGCTATATAACAGCTATAGGAAAAAACGCTACAAGTAAAGATAGTATTCCTATACATGTAAATTACGATAGCGATGATGGCCTGCATATAAATTATTATTACGACCAGAATCTCAATGACAAAATCATTGCTTATATCGATTTTAATTATTACACTAAACACGATCTGCGTAATGTCTATGGAGTAAAATGGGCTAACGGTAAAGCCTCTGTCCGTCTGGAAGATGGTTATTACGAAGATGACAATAATGTTTGGATACAAAAAAAGCCAACTTTAATTTTTGACTATAATACCCCTGTTGCCGATACAGGATTTAATTTTGGTTTTTCCACTGAATATGGTAAATGGGATGATGATGTAAAATCAAGCTGGCACAGAAGCCATACTGTACGTCTCTCACATAACCCTATCAATCTTGGTTCACCAAAAGTACGTTTATACCCAGATATCGGCTATTCGTGGATACATGAATCTTATGATTCGAGCCGTTCTAATAACTTGTATTATGATGCCACAGTAGTTGCTGATATCAGTCCCAAATTTGCTGCTTATACGGCTTATCATTATTCGCGTTCAACAACGCAAAATTCTCTATTTGATTATGGCTACGATGATTATTCAAAGAAAGTTACTGCCGGGTTCAGTTATGAACTTACAGACAAAGACAGAATAGTTATTGCTAATGAGTTTGATGCTGATAATGGTATGAAGGTAATGGATAGGGATTATTATTGGTATCACGATTTTCATTGTCTTGACATGGAACTTAGATATCGTGAAAAAAGAAATTCCTGGCATATTAGATTCAACCTTGTACACTGGTGATATATATGGTAAATAATAAAAAAAATTTACTCATTGTCCTCAACAGCTTAGCCAATAAACGCATAATAGTGATCGGCGATATGGTCGCTGATATATATTTACACGGAACGATAGAACGGATTTCCCGTGAAGCTCCTGTTTTAGTACTTCAGCAGGCTGCCCAAAAAATAGTTGCCGGCGGTGCCGCTAATGTAGTAAACAATATTGCGACGTTAAGCGGCAATGTTGCAGCGGCAGGAATACTTGGCGATGATAGTGCAGCTGCCGGTCTTAAAAAAATATTGGCTGATAGCAACGCTGATACTGATGGCCTTTTGACCTCTGCAAAACGCACAACCATAACTAAGACAAGAATTATAGCCGGTGGGAGAGCTACTGTCAGCCAGCAAGTAGTTCGCATTGACCATGATAATAATACTCCTCTTGATGATTTTGACGAAAAATTACTGCTAAAAAAATTGCAGTCTCTTTTACCTCAAAGTGAAGGTATTGTCCTAAGTGACTATGGCAGTGGTACAATCACGCCTGCTATACGTGAGTTCGTCATAGATTATTCGCGAAAATATAATATTCCCTGTATTGTCGATTCCCGCTATGATATACAAGCTTTCATTGGTGTCACTTATGTAAAACAGAATGATGCGGAGCTGGCTAGTGCCGTAAACATGGTGATTAATACAGATGCCGATCTACATAAAGCTGGTTTTTTACTATTAAAAAAACTAAATGCAAAGGGCGTACTTGTCACCTGCGGGGAAAAGGGAATGGTATTATTTGAGGCTAATGGGAAAGTCAGTAATATTCCCGTATCAGATAAAAGCGAAGTTTACGATGTATCTGGTGCCGGTGATACATGCGTTGCTACCTTTATCTTAGCTGTAGCCGCAGGCAATACCCCACTTCTTGCCGCTGAACTATCAAATTATGCTGCGGGAATAGCCGTACGCAAAATAGGTACAGCGACTGTATCTACCGCCGAATTAAAATTTATTTTGGAAAAGTGAACTATGATTATAAAAAACGCTGATATAGCCTTACTTTGCTCTGTTTTAAAAAACGCTGGCCAAAAAATTGTTCTGACAAATGGTTGTTTTGATATTATTCACGCAGGCCATATAAAATATCTGGAAAAAGCGGCAGCATATGGTGATTGCCTGATTGTAGGCCTAAATACAGATGCCTCTGTAAAACGCTGGAAAGATAAAAATAGGCCCATAATCCCCGAGGAAGAACGTGCTGCTGTATTAGATGCATTAAAACCAGTGGATTATGTTGTTCTATTTGATGAAACGAACGCAGAAAAATTACTGGAAAAGGTAATGCCTGATGTCTATGTAAAGGGCGGCGATTATACGCTGGAAACATTACCAGAGGCAAAAACCTTAAAGCGCTGCGGCGGCCATGCCGAATTTATAAATTTGGTAGATGGCTGTTCTACTACTAAAATAATAAAAAAAATTAAAGAAATTTATAACTAATAATGAAAAATATTCTTATAATAAAATTAAGCGCTATTGGTGATGTCATTCATGCTTTGCCAGTATCAGCCTCTATAAAAAAGACATGGCCGGATTGCCATCTGACATGGGTGGTTTCTCCTGTGGCTGCCGATATAGTCAAAGATAGCCCTGCTATTGATGAAGTCATTATTTTTGACCGGAAAAAGTTAAACTCTTTTATCAGTTTTCTTAAATATGTAAAACCATTCTCAGCAACACTTAATAAACGGCATTACGATATCAGTATTGATCTGCAAGGTCTTTTAAAATCAGCCTTAGTTGCTTTTCTCGCACATGCCCGCCAAAAAATTGGTTACGCAGATATGCGTGAAGGGAGCGGTCTTATCAGTACACCGGTAAGCGGAAAAAATCGTAATGGTCATATAGTGGAGCGTTATTTAGATGTTGTACGTTCCTTAGGCTGCAATACGGAAGATTTATCTTTTCCTCTCGGCATTACAAATGATAATATTATGCGAGCACAGTTACTTCTCTCCGGTAAATTAACTTTAAAAGAAACATATGTAGTGCTTGTCGTCGGTGCAAATTGGGCCAACAAACGTTGGCCAGCCAGCTATTTCGCTGAATTAGCAAATTGGTGCCATCAAAAGCACATTGTGACTATTCTGGCGGGATATGGTAATATTGATGAAAATATTGCTGCCAGTATAAAAAAAGATACGTTAGGTGACGTCATTAATCTCGTTGGTAAAACAGCATTAAAAGAATTAGCCTATATATTAAAAAATGCCAATGCAGTAATCGGTGGTGATACGGGTAATCTCCATATGGCGGCTGCGCTTAATACTCCAGCAATTATGCTAATGGGACCGACTGATGCGAAGCGGAATGGCCCTTATAAACAAAAAGAGAATGCTATCGAAGTTCCTTACGATTGCAAACATTGCTGGAAAAGAAAATGCCGTTTTAATCGTGATTGTCTTGCAAGCATTAAACCGCAGCAAGTAATAAATAAATTAACAACTATTTTAAAACAGGATAAATCCCGGTAACAGCCTAACTGTAAAAATTTTATTTTCTGCTTAATAATTCTATCTGCTAAGTACAATGAGAGGGTGGTTCGTATAGCTCTTTATTATATTCTAAAAATAATAAGTAAAATTTTTTGCCTATTACCTGAAAAAATTTCATATGCTATTGGTGATGCTATCGGTGCAATAACATGGTATCTGGTGCCTGCAAAAAGAAAAAAAATGGCTGTGAATAATGTTATATTAAGTCTTAATATAGATAAACCGTCAGCAGTAAGAATCGCCAAAAAAAGCTGGACAAAATTTGGCCCTATGATTGTTGAGGTTTTGCGTTTCCCGATAATGCGTTATAATATGAATAAATATGTCACCTTAATTGGCGCAGAGAATCTTGATGAGGCCTTAAAACTTGGCCGTGGTGGCATCATCGCTGCTGCACACAGTGATAATTGGGAGCTTTTAGGCGGCGCACTAGCGCAAAATGGTTATAAACTTGTTGGTGTCGCACAAGAACAATCCAACCACGGTGCTGACCGTTTTATGAATGAATACCGGGCTTTAATTGGCATGTATGTCATGTATAAATATGATGTAAGAAATATGTTCAAAATGATTGCTAAGGGATGGCTTATTGGCCTTATTATGGATCAGGATGCTGCTGAGGATGGCATAGTTATGCCTTTTTTGGGCAGAGATGCTTCCTGCGCTCACGGGGCAGCTACAATTGCCCGCCACAATAATGCCCCTATCATCCCTATTTTTATAGTCAAAGGCCCTAAAAGAACACATAAAGTTATTATTCACAAACCGATCTTTGTAGAAAAGACAGCAAACAAACATGCTGATATCCGTAAAACAACTATGATAATTACGAAGCAAATCGAAGACCATATAAGAGAATACCCAGAAGAATGGTTTTGGTTGCATGACCGCTGGAAATCAGTAGAACATCATCAGGCAATAAAAAGCTATACTGAGGGAGACAAACAAAATGCAAAATAACGACCAACCGATAGATTTTACTGTCTGCTGGGTAGATGGCAACGATCCTGCATGGCAGAAACAAAAAAGCCAATATGATCCTGAAGCTGGTGGTGATAAACGAATAAGCCGTTATCGCGACTGGGATAATTTGCAATATTGGTTCCGCGGAGTAGAAAAATTTGCTCCATGGGTAAACAAAATTCATTTTATAACCTGGGGACATCTTCCGCAATGGCTCAATACAGCTCATCCTAAGCTTAATATAGTCAGACACGAGGATTATTTACTACCGCAGTATATGCCTACGTTCAGCTCTAGTCCTCTGGAATTAAACCTACACCGTATAAAAGGTCTTGCAGAACACTTTGTATCATTTAACGATGATATGTTTATTATAAGTCCCGTTTCCAAAGATTTATTTTTTCAAAACGGCCTGCCTACAGATTTCTGCATAGCCACCGCAATAAGTGCTCCTGTAAAAGGTGATATGATGCCATTTATAAAATTCAACAGTGTGGCCGTCTTAAATGCAAATTTTGATAAAAAAATTGAAGTCCATAAACATTTTTGGAAATGGATGTCACCAAAATATGGCTGGGATGCCTTACGTAATCTTATTTTCGCAGGAGAACACCACTTTCGCGGTTTTTCCAATAATCATTTACCATATTCATTCTTAAAAAATACTTATGATGATATCTGGTCGAAAGAAAATGATATTCTTGATGAAAGCAGCCGCCACAAATTTCGCAGCCGCAATGACGTTGACCAGTGGTTAATCCGTTACTGGCAACTCGTAAGGGGAGATTTTGAACCAATCGGCCGCCATACTAAGGGACGTGTTTTTGAAGTCTACGGTAATGAAAATGAAAACACTGAATTATATAAAGCCATCGAAGCGCAAAATATGCCTATGCTCTGTATAAATGATAATGACGGCATTGATTTTTTAAATATAAAAAAACATATCATTTCTTCTTTTGACAAAATACTGCCTGAAAAATCAAGTTTTGAAAAATAAAGGATATACAGGTAAAAATAATATGAATATTCTGCTTCTTGTTCCTCGAATGAATATAGGTGGTGCAGAAACTCATGTTGCTATGCTCGCCCCACTTCTACAAAAGAATGGTAATAATGTAATTGTTGTCTCTGGCGGGGGACAGCTTGCAAACGACCTTGCCCGCAGGGGAATCAAGCAAATATTTTTGCCCCTACGACTGAGCACAGACTTAGCCGCATTTCTTCTCAAATTTATAATAAAAAAATATAATATTGACCTCATTCATGCACACTCAGCGGCAGCTGGCATTACTGCTGTAAAATGCAAAATAAAATATAT
The DNA here is from genome assembly GCF_004341685.1 of Pectinatus cerevisiiphilus. Classification (GTDB taxonomy): domain Bacteria; phylum Bacillota; class Negativicutes; order Selenomonadales; family Selenomonadaceae; genus Pectinatus; species Pectinatus cerevisiiphilus. Next base: position 7,808 of record NZ_SMAA01000003.1, on the reverse strand, counting down.
GCCTTGGTTACCGGTAATTTATACTGCACATGGGATTTTTGGCAATGCAAAAGAAAAAATATTATTAAAATGCGATAAAATTATTACGGTAAGTCAGTTTGTCTACAAAAAGGCAATAGAAGTAGGCTCTGATCCTTCCAAAACCAAAACTATATACAATGGTATTGATACGCAAAAATTTTCTCCCAAACACAATAAATCTTTTCTCAGGGAAAAATATAGTATTCCTCTTGATGCTTTCTGCCTGGTTATTGTTTCCCGCATAAAAAATCTTCATAATAAAGGGCATCAACACCTTATTAATATCCTAACCAATTATGAATGTGCTAAAAACTGGCATCTAATAGTTATTGGTACAGGTAAGGGAAAATATTCCCTTTACTATCAAATTCTAAAAAATAATTTATTTTCAAGAGTGCATTTTTTAGGCCATAAAACAGATATAGAAAATTATCTTGATGCAGCTGATGTCATTGTTTTACCTTCATATTTTGAAACTTTTGGCCTGTCTATAGCAGAAGGAATGGCTATGAAAAAACCGGCTGTTGCCTATGATGTCGGCGGTACCAACGAAGTAATAAAAGATAAACAAACAGGTTTCCTCATTCCGTATGCTGATGATGATAAGCTATGTCTAAGACTTCAGCAATTATCCACTGATAAGGATCTTCGTCTGCGATTAGGAACATCTGCAGAAGAAGACGTAAAAATGAGATTTTCTCCTACCAAAATGATAAAGGAAATTATCGACTTATACGAAGATGCTTTATCTAAAAGATTTGGTTAGGAACTCTTATTTACAACTATATTCAACTATATTGCCCTAATAAAAAGGGGAAATAAACAATATGAACATACTAATACTATTTACTCAACCATGGAAAACTGGCGGTGCGGAAACGCATGTAGAAGCATTGTTAAAGGGATTATCGCAATATAATATTTTTTTAGCTGTTAATCAGGGCAGTAATTTAGATAAATTAGCTTACTTAAAAAAGACATACACCAATGTGCATATCACTATTATACAAGCGCGTGGATTCAATCTTTTTAAATGGCATGATAGTCTCCAAAAATTAAAAGATTTAATAAAAAGATACGATATTAATATCATATCCGCACAGCAACGCACTGCAGGTATCTGGGCATGGTATCTTTCTAGGTCAACTGCTATAAAATATACCGTTACCATGCATGATCCCTGGCATAGAGCAAAATTCAAACATCTCTATCCACGGATTTTTCCTGAAATTTTTACAGTTAGCAGTAATTTGGCAAATATCTTGTATAATGAATATGGCTTCAAAAAAGATAGTGTCACGATTATAAACAACGGTATAGATTTTTCTTTATTTAAACCATTAGATAAAATACTAGCAAGAAAACGCCTATCCCTGTCCCCTGATGCAAAACTTATAGTTCACGTCAGCCGTTTGAGTTCTATAAAAGGTGCAGTATCTTTAGCACTTATTGATGCTTTAACTAACTTAGCCCAAGCATCAATTTACTATCAATTAATAATCATAGGTGAGGGACCATTGCGGGAAAGAATTGAAGAAAAGGCACATCTCTTTAATTCTACATATGGCAATTGGATAACGGTAAAAGATTTTACACCTCAGATAGCATTATGGTATAACGCCTGTGATATTTTAATTGGCGAAGGACGCGTAGCCATTGAAGCTTTAGCTTGTGAAAAACCAGTAATCGCCATCCGCAATAATAAATCTTTCCTTGGTTTAATAACGAAGGAAAATATTGCCTATGCATGTGCCGTTAATTTTGATGCACAAGATCAAATAGCAAACAGCGCTAACATCAGTAGAGAAATTAATAATGCCTTTAACCTGCCGGCAGATGACTCTAAAAATATCGCACTATATTTGAAAAACAACTTAAGTATTGATAAAATGACAGATGCATACTTGTGCATATTTAAAAAATTATTACATGACAAGAAAAATTTCATAAATTGATGGAGAATTATCTAGTGCGAAAAATATTAATTATAAATCGTCTTGGCATAGGTGATGTTGTTTTAACCACACCGTTAGCTCAACTCTTAAAAGAAAATATAGAAAACATTAAAATTGGCTTTTTAATAGCTGATAAAGCCGCTGATCTATTAAAAAACCACATGTATATAGATGATGTATTTTCTTATAAACATAAAGAAAAGGCAGTTATCATCAAACAAATTAAAAAAGCAGCTTATACAGACGCTATAATTGTAGATGGCAGGCTCAATTCAACCATACTGGCTCTACGGGCTGGCTGCCATTTACTGAATAAAGGATATTGCATTTCTATAAACAGACGCCATTTTTTCCCTAGGAAAGAGCTAAATAAAAGGGCTATAGAAGATTTTTCAATGTATGCCAAATTACTTTTTAATATAAATTTTGATAAAACTAATTTGCTGCCTAAAATTGGAAATTGTGATGCTAAAAGACAATTAGAAATATCTAATTGGGTGGAAAAAAATAAACAATCCACCAAAAAAATTGTTCTCATTGTCGCCAGAACTGCTGCTGATATAAAAAATTGGAATCCTATTGAATTAGGAAAATTAAATATTTATTTAAATACCCGTGGAATAAAACCTATATATATAGGCTCACCTAATGACGCGGAGTATATAAAAGAAATTGCTGGTAATAAAATCAATATGGCCGGTAAATTATCTTTACGTGATATCCCTGAAATCGCTAAATACGCCTCCTGGGCATTATCAATGTGCACAGGGCCTTTACATATATTAGGTACGGTAAAAGATCTGCCTATCATTGCAATTTACGGTCCTAGTGATCCTCTTCGCTGGGCTCCTACAAATGCTATCGTTGTCCAAAGTGATTTATCATGTGTTCCCTGCCAAAATTGGGATAAATGCGATAAACCCAAAGGTCACACTTGTATGGACCAAATCAAATTCGAACAGATAAAAAAAATTATTATAGAAAAACATTTATTATAATGATCATATTTTCTTCCATTTATATTGACGCATTTGTCTTTATAAACAATTTCTGCTTAACTACTTATAGCCTTTTACGGTTAATAAACTATTTAAATATATAACGGAGTACTCATATAATGACAAAAAAATTTTTGAATATCGTGTCTGGAACTCCTTCTGGTGCTTTAAATATCTCTATGGCTATTAGTAATTATTTAAAAAAACAAGGTTACAATGTCATCGATGTTTTCCGCAAATATAATAAAACAGAATTAACCGATGTTATTGTAATAAAAGATAAATTTACCTTAGACTACATTTGGTCTTTAGCAAAATTTATTCAAACAACCCATCCTGATATCATCTTGGTACATGGCTATAGCACACATATTTGGACAAAGTTAGCACTTGCTTATGCCAAAATGGATGTAAAATTAATCCATGTAGAACATAATATAGAAAAATACACAGCATTTAGAAGCTATCTGACCCGTAAAATGGATAAATACACTGCCAAGTATATATGTGTATCCCAAGGAGTAGCAACCAACTTGGCAAAACAAGGTATTAATAAGGATAAAATAGAAGTTATATACAATGGCATAGACATTGACAAATTTAATTTACCTAAAATACCACATAAAATTTTTACTGTAGGGATGGTTGCACGTTTTAGTAAACAAAAAGATCAATTGACCTTAATAAAAGCCATTGAATATTTACTTAAAGAAAAAAATATACCAATAAAATTAATATTAATGGGAGCAGGTAAAACAAAAGAAAAATGTATTTCTTATGTAAGAGAAAGACAATTAGCAAATAATATATCCTTTACAGAAGGCAAATTTGCAGATCTAATAGGTCATCTGGACATTTTTATTTTATCAACTCATTATGAAGGCCTGGCATTAGTATTATGCGAAGCAATGGCAGCCAAAACACCAGTAATCGCTTCCAATGTCAACGGTACCGATGCAGTGATTGATGATAAATATAATGGTCTATTATTTACTGAAGGTAATTACCAAGAATTAAGCGATTGTATCCTAAATGTCAAGAATAATAAGTCTTTCTCTGATCAATTAGTCAGCAATGGCTATAGCGTAGTAAATAATAATTTTTCATTAGCCAAAATGCTGAAACTTTATTTAAAAAATATTGAATAAGTTTTACATACTTCACCACAAGGAGCTTTATTATGAGCGAAATAACCATCGTTACCGCATTTTTTGATATTGGCCGCACTAGTTGGGAAAATTCACAAAGAAGCAATCATGAATATATGGAAGCTTTTAAATTTTGGGCAAGAATAAGAAATAATGTTATTATATACACTGAAAAAATTTTTGCGGAAGAAATTTTTAATATCAGAAAATCATATGGACTAGAACAGCGCACTAAAGTAATAACTATTGATAATGTCTTAAACTGTGACCGTGAAATTTATGACAAAATGGCTGCCGTAATGCAATCAAACATTTTCCGTTCTTTTAGAAAGGATCCAAAAAGTCCAGAATCATGGAATGCAAGATACAATTATATTATGTATTTAAAATCTTATTTTATAACAGATGCAATAAATAAAAAACTGACAAATGACTTTGTTGCCTGGTTTGATTTTGGTTTTAATAAAAATGGTACATTAGATTATCCTTATAAAGAAGAATTTGACTTTCTTTGGAAATACGATTTTGAAAATAAAATGTATTTATTTGTAATTGAAGATATAGGTATTGATAAACCTATTTTTGATATAGTCAGAGAAATGGACGTCTATATAACAGGTAACACCGTCATTGGTGCTAAAATATTATGGCCTCAGTATCATTCTTTGTGTAGGAACAGTATTATAAGCTTAGCTGATTGTGGAATGGCTGATGATGATCAAACAATTGCATTGATGGCATATAGAAAAAAACCTCAACTTTTTAAGTTATATAAAGTTAACACTTGGTGTGGCTGGTTAAAAGAATTAGGCGGTAGTCATTTAACCCAAAAAATTTTCAAAGAAAAAAAATATAAAAAATATAAAAGATGTGCCCTTTTATATTTTAAAGAAAGGAATAATACAAAAGCATTTTTTTATTATTGTAAATATCTTATGGGGAGATTTAGTAAGTAATGTTAAATATTAAACAGTATAATTATCTTGAAACAACAATAGTCATTTGCATTGCAATTTTTTCTCTATTATTTTTTGTCAACACTAAAGTAGCAGATGTTTTTATCAGAATTTCTTTTGTCCTACTTTTGATAAATATACTAAAACAAAAATCTTTTATTTTTAAATGGACATTATATAAGTATTATTTAATCCCCCTGATAGTGTTTTATTTATGTACGTTTGTTCTTTTGTTTTGTGATGGTGTATTTTATAAATCTATTTTACTTTACGAAGCATGGGTTAAAATGCTTATTCCCTTTCTTGTAATGATTTTTTTTACTCCTAATAAAAACACTCTTTTAATATTATTCAGCATATTATTATGTAGTTTTTTTATATATGATCTTTCTACTATTTATTACTATTTTGTAGAGAACGTCTATCGAGCTGGTGGCCTAAATAATGATATGATTGGTTTTGCTGTTATTCTCTTATTACATGTACCTATTTTATTTGTTTTATGTATAAAAAAAAGTAATAAATTATATCCTATACTACTATTTATTGCTTTACTTGCTGCATTCGCCAATGCCACCAGAATGGCCTGGTTCATTATTATGATAGATTTCATTCTTCTAGTCTTTATCATGATAAAAAAGTGGCAAAAAAAATTGCTTTTATTAATACTATTTTGTGGATTAATTACCAGTCTATACAATTTTAACATACAGGTAAATACACAGATAAATAATTTATTCAATAATACTAACGTATCTACTCGTGGACATTATTATTATCTTAGAGACGGTTATCGTCTTTTCCTTAATAATCCTTATACAGGTGTTGGATTAAGTAATTTTCCTTCTGCAATTTTAGAACAAAATCTAATATCTAATGAAGCACAAGAAAACTTAAAAAATGATCTATCAATAAAGATAAATGGTACACGTTCTATAATACATGCTCATAATGACTTAGTAATGTTTTTAGCTCAATTCGGTATAATTGGTGGTTTAGTATACATTTTTCTATATGGTAGTATACTATTTCTTACCTTCCGTAATTGGTATTCAAGGAAAAAAAGTATTGATCTATGTATGTTCTTTATAACACTTAATTTTTTATTACATGGGTTAATCGATTATCATTTCATTAATTTACATCCAGTAACCATATATTTTTTCTTATTGGGATTCTACCTAAAATATAAAGACATAAATGATGATATATCACTAAATGCACCAGTTATCAAAAAAAAATATATCATATCTGTTTGGTGTGTTATTTTATTTATAATCCTACTAAGAATAGGCAGTCGTTATTTAACAACAATTACTTAACATGATTTAGTTAGATATTAATATACTTAGCATTAAAAAAGATATCAATTTTTCTAATATGTCTTTAATAATAATTCTAAATTTATTACAAACGAAATGGTGATTTTTTGCATACAAAAAGCTACGTAACAAAGAAAATCATATATGGCAATCCTTCACAAGTACCTATAAAATATGATAATGCTCTTAATATAGGTTATGGTATTGATAATAATTATGTCCAGCCAATGGGTGTATCCATGGCCTCTATTGTAATAAATAATCCCAAAAAGAAAATTATATTTCATGTTTTTATAGATTGTATAGATAAAAATAATAAGGAAAAATTAAAACAATTTGCCATAGATAATAAAACTATCATTATTATTTATCTCATTGACACTAAAATCTTTAATGATTTTTCATATACAAATCATTTTTCCAAAGCTACTTATAATAGATTATTAATGCCTCAAATATTAGAGAATGTACTCGATAAAATTATATATATTGATGCAGACGTTCAATGTTTTGGTAAATTAGATGAAATATTTACTATTTCTCTTGCTAATAAATTAGCAGCAGTTGTCCCTGATATAAAGGTTGTGCGTCAACGACAAATTGCTTTTCTTCAACTAAAAAATGCCGTTTATTTTAATGCAGGTTTTATGTATATCAATGTTCCTATGTGGAATAAAGAAAATATCTCAGAAAAGACTATGAAAGTTGCATTTGAAAATCGTGATCGCTTTAATTGGCAGGATCAAGATGCCCTTAACGTAGTATTAGACGGAAAATGCATGTATCTAGATAAAAGATATGACTATTTATTAGATTTAAAGTATAAAACTGTTTCTATTCCTGAAAATGCAGTCTTTGTGCATTATGTTGGCCGGTATAAACCATGGGATAAATGGTGTTTAAATCCTTTACGCAATAAATTTTTAGACATAGAAAAAATTTCATTATGGAAAAATACACCTTTGAGTAAACCAAATTCTTACAAGACTATGAAACGCATGGGATATTCCAATATGATATACGGAAATTATTTAACTGGCATTCATTGGTATTTGAAATATAGTTTTACCAAAATAAAATGTCTAATATGCAAATCAATCATCCGCAAAAATATAGACAATATATGAACGGTTAATTATAAAATATAAAATGTCTTAATTTATGGATTCATTAAACAACTCCTTTTAGGTTTGTTTAGTCACTTATCTTTTTCGGAGTTACCGATGGTTTTTCCTATTGAATTCATTATAGATGCATAGCAAAGGAGGATGTGGACAAAATGATTTTCCATTTTGTCCACATCCTCCTTATATGGTACTGTCAATATTCTTTCGCAAAATCATAGACCTCATTGCTACTAAAGTTAGCCAAGAATTGTCTCGGTACCGCATTCATACAGATGCTTCAT
>NZ_SMAA01000002.1 GCF_004341685.1 Pectinatus cerevisiiphilus | reverse complement strand
TAATGTGCAAACATATATGAAATGCCGCTAACCCTTGTAACTACAATACAGGATTAGCGGCATTATTGCTATACACTATTTGATTGATCGCTTACATTTTATCTATACTTACATTCATAATATCTGATTCTTGAAAAAGGAACTGTCGCACATAAAAATGTACACAGTTTCTTTTTTTTACAAAAAATTTCTCTCATATTTCAAAAGAATTTTTAAAGGAATTGATAGTAGACCCTCTCTACTTTTTAAAATATTCCAATTGTTTTGTAATGGTCAAGCATTTTTGTAACACTTTAGACTACTTTCACTCTTAAATCTCGCTTCAAATGGAGTCATGTTATGGTTATAGGAATGGGGTATCCTGTGGTTATACCAAACATAAGCAAAGTCACTAACGGCTTGATCCAATTCTTTCTCTGAATGATAATAGTGTAAATTTAATTTTTCATTTTTTAATGTATTATAATATCTTTCCATCGGGGCATTATCATAGGGATAACCAGCTTTACTCATACTTTGTGTAATCTTCATCGACTTGCAGAACTCAACAAATTCTTTCGAAGTAAATTGCGACCCTTGATCACTATGGAGTAGTAATTTATTTTTTATAGTCGGTTGGGAAGCAATTGCTTTTTTTACGGTACGAATGGCAAGGTCACTGGTTATTTCTTTCCCGTTAATACTTGCGACAACACTGCGATCATAAAGATCTATTATGGAGCAATTATAGTACTTGCTGCCATCTGTCAAAAACAGGTAGGTAAAATCAGTACACCATTTGGTATTCTTATTGTTAGCAGTAAAATCTTGGTTGAGTAGATTTGGAAAAATTTTATGGGCATGTCCTCTTACATATCCCGGCCTTTTACGTCTTACGACCGATTTTAAACCTAATTCTTTATTCATATATTTATGGATTGTTGTCTTACTTAATTTTATAGCTTCGTGTTCTAAAAATACACGCATCATGCGGTGTCCGATTACACCCTCCGTATCATGATATAGTTGGACAATTTTATCCTTAATAGCACTTTTCTTACGGCGATATTTACTTTTTTTATCTTTCTTGAAATTGTAGTAGGCATTTGGACTTAGCTTAAATTTTCTCAGCAGCCATCTAAGCCCAAATTCAAAATGATAATGTTGAATAAATCGATAAACTCTTACTCGATTTCCTTCGCAAAGAATGCCGCGGCTTTTTTTAAGAAGCGATTTTCCTTTTCTGTTTCTTCTAGCTGTTTTCTGAGTTTGAGGTTTTCTTTCATATAGTCATATTCATTTTTATTGTTTGGGTTTATTTGGCATTCTTCGCGATAGGTTCTTATCCATTTAGAAATAGCTGCTTTTGATGCACCATATTCATCGGCTAAACTTTTTAACGTCCTTCCCTCTTCTAAATGCAGGCGAACGACTTTTTTCTTGAATTCTTCTTCGTAATGTGTCATTTTTCTCTCTCTTTCTTTTATAGATTTATTGTAATCTATTAGACAGAGGTGTTACAACTTCACTATACCACGACATTTTAAGATGATTTCTAATGTCAGTAAAATTAATAATATATTAATTCTTACGTAACATGGTAATTTTATGGACATTGCCTATATTAATCTACAATCATTCTTTAATTTATTTAAATTTTCTTATGTATCATATATTTTACTTAGTAGACTTATATATAAACAAAATCTGCATCACCGACCCCAAAATTTAATGATTTTTTAACACTAAAATAACACCTCCAGCAGTATAATGTGGTATTTTCAAATTAGTCCAATAAAATCCACACAGAAACGTCGAGGTGACAAATTATTGATCGCACAAACTAAAAATGCCTTTGGTGATTCTAAGCAGGCACTGCTTTTTTTATTGCCCTCATTGCTATTGTTTGCTGTTTTTACATTCTATCCATTATTCGCTTCAATAAAATTAAGCTTATATAATACCGATTTAATGGGACAGGCAAGCACTTTCGCTGGTTTTCAACATTATGTAGACATGTTTTCTTCACCACAGTTTTTTCAGAGTCTATTGGTGACATTATTGTTTACATTGTACACAGTAATACCCGGCATATTGCTTGCCTTATTTTTAGCATGTACAGTAAACCGTCAATTAAAAGGCATTGCAATCTTCAGAACGATTTTTGCCTTTCCGCTGTCAATAGCAGTGGCAGGCGCTTCCATGATTTTTATGATGATGTTCAACCCCAGCTCAGGTATTTGTAATTATTTTTTACAATTATTTCACCTGCAAGCAGTTTTTTGGCTGTCAGATCCTAAATGGGCACTTATTTCCATAGCGATTATTAATATATGGCGGAGCGTCGGTTTTAACACTATCGTGCTACTCAGTGGATTGCAGACAATTCCTGAACAGATTTACGAAAGTGCACGCATTGACGGAGCTGTTTCATGGCGGCAATTTATAGATATAACGCTGCCCTTGTTATCACCAACATTATTTTTTGTATTTATTGTATCGGTTATTAACTCGCTGCAAACTTTTGGTGAAATCAATATTCTAACGCAAGGTGGTCCTGTCGATGCCACAAACGTTATCGTTTATTCAATTTACCGGGAAGCATTCTTCAACACCAATTTTAGTTATGCCAGCGCAGAATCAATTATTCTCTTTTTTATGATTTTATTACTCACATTGCTGGAATTCCGTTTTTTGGAAAAAAGGGTGTTCTATAAATGAAAAAATATTTACATTATCTGCTTTTAATAGTGCTTGCAGTCATCATACTGGCACCATTTTTATATGCACTTGTAGTCAGCTTTGAATCAGCAGAAGAAACACTAGCTTTTCCACCTGTACTGCTTCCCGCGCATCTAGCAACTGACAGTTACTCCAAAGCATTGGCAACAGCTCCTCTTCTTTCTTTCATCGTCAACAGTTTTGTAGTATCCCTTTTAGTCACCGCAGGACAGATTATAACATGCAGTTTGGCTGCATACGCGTTTGCTTTTCTAAAATTTCCCTGCAAAAAAATCTTATTTATTCTCTTTTTGTCTACCATGATGATTCCTGCTGAAAGTATTATTATTCCCAATTATTTTACCGTGCGCAGCCTGGACTGGTTAAACAGCTACCAAGGTTTATCCATTCCCTTTATGGCCTCTGCATTCGGTACTTTTTTATTAAGACAATACTTTCAGACATTACCCAAGGAAATATATGAAGCCGCCAGAATGGATGGTTGTGGACGGCTGCGTTTCTTTTTGACAATGGTCTTGCCATTATCTAAACCGGCATTAGCGACTTTAGCCGTGTACGCTTTTCTCACTACATACAACCAGTACATGTGGCCTTTACTGATAACAAGCTCCGATAATATGCGCACAGTCCAAATTGGCCTGGCTATGCTGCAATGGGATCAGGGAATATCATGGAATACTACAATGGCCGGTATCGTAATTGTTTCTCTGCCGACCATTTTATTACTGATATTGGGACAAAAACAATTAGTTAAGGGTTTGACAGCAGGTTCGACAAAAGGTTAATTAAGGAAGGTACATAATATGAAAAAACATTTTATTTTAGGTAAAGTTTTTACCCTGATTTTTATGTTGATAATCCTCTTATCTGTCGCTGGCTGCGGCACAAAACAAGAAGCTGCCGGTAATGGTAAAGAACCGACAAAAATAGTATTTTGGTATGCGGTAGGCGGTAAAGTAGGCGAAGCTACCAAGACACTCGTGGACCAGTTCAATAGTACACACCCAGATATTAAGGTCGAAGCTGTATTCCAAGGAGATTATGATTCGGCTATCAATAAATTGAAACAAGCTATACCGTCAAAATCTACTCCAAACGTAATGCAGGTTTACGATATAGGAACACGTTTCATGATTGACAGTAAAGCTGTGGTTCCTGTACAAAAATGGATTGACAAAGAAAACTTTGATATGTCCAGCTATGAAAAAAATATTTTGGCTTATTACACTGTTGACAATCAATTATATTCCATGCCGTTCAACACATCTACACCGATACTTTATTATAATAAAACCATGTTTAAGGAAGCTGGCCTTGATCCAGAAAATCCACCAAAAACCTTTGAAGAAGTGGCAGCTGACGCACAAAAACTCACTGAAAAAGATGCCTCTGGTAAAGTCACAAGACCAGGTATGGCACTTGCCATTTACGGCTGGTTTTTCGAACAATTTCTAGCAGAACAAAATTCCCTTTACGCCGACAACGGTAACGGTCGTGATGCTATGGCTACAAGTGCAGCATTTAATTCTCCCGAAGGTAAGCGAGTTCTTGATTGGTGGTCAGGTATGGTAAAAGACGGTAGTGCTGTAAACATGGGCCGCAAAACAGCTGATACCATGAAAGCTTTTGTTTCCGGCCAGACAGCAATGACCATTGATTCCACTGGTGTATTAGGCGACATAATGGATGGTGTAAACGGAAAATTTGAAGTAGGTACAGGCTTTATGCCACATCCTGCCGGAGCCAGTAACGGTGGTGTAATTATTGGTGGTGCTTCCTTATGGATGATGGCTGGCCACAGTGATGCTGAAGAAAAGGCGACATGGGAATTTATAAAATATATGACCGCAGCTAAACAACAGGCTTTCTGGCATATCAAGACGGGCTATTTCCCTGTCACAACAGCAGCCTATGATGATGAAGACTTGAAAAAATATGAAGCACAGTATCCCCAATTTAAAATTGCCATTGACCAGCTGCACAATACTCCTGTAAACCGCAGCACTCAGGGTGGCTTGCTCGGTGTCTTTACCCAAGCCCGCCAAGAAATTGAAAGTGCTATAGAACATGTTTTAGACGGACAAGCTTCCTCTGAAGATGCATTGCAAAAAGCGTCTGACACTGTAAATGAAGCAATTTCCCGCTATAACGCATCAGTCAAATAGAAGGGATAGCAATCGATGTCAACCATAGAATTTAAACAAATCAGCAAAGTATATGCCGACCACACTGCTGTTGCCCCCTTTGACCTTACTATCGCAGACGGAGAGTTCCTAGTTCTTGTAGGTCCTTCCGGCTGCGGTAAAACTACAACATTGCGGATGTTATCAGGTTTAGAAATGCCTTCCAGCGGGCAAATTTTTATAGATGGAAAAGAGATCACACATGTAGAACCCAAAGACCGTGATATAGCCATGGTATTTCAAAATTATGCATTATATCCGCATATGACCGTATACGAAAATATGGCCTATGCCCTAAAATTAAGAAAAGTCGATAAAAAAACTATACAAACTACCGTTAATAAAACTGCTGCCATGCTTGACCTGCAAAAGCTTTTGGACAGGTACCCGCGCCAATTATCAGGTGGGCAACAGCAGCGCGTAGCATTAGGACGGGCAATCGTACGCAAGCCAAAAGTTTTTTTAATGGATGAGCCGCTCAGTAATCTGGATGCCAAACTACGTGTACAAACTAGGACAGAATTAATCCAGCTGCACAACAGGCTAAATGCCACCATCGTCTATGTTACCCATGACCAAATAGAAGCAATGACCATGGGCACGCGCATTGTTTTAATGAAGGATGGTATTATCCAACAAATAGGCACTCCTATGGAATTATACAGGAAGCCAACAAATCGTTTTGTCGCTGGTTTTATTGGTATGCCGCCAATGCAGTTTTTAAGTGGAAGCATAAAAAAAGAAGCTGATTTTATAATCTTCCAAGGGGAAAATTGCAGGCTTAAACTGCGCGGTGAATGTCAGTCATCAGGTGATGTCTATTTGGGCATACGGCCTGAAAACTTAAAACTCAGCAGCAAAAATCAGTCTTCTATAATTAAAGGAACTGTAACAGTAATAGAAAATATAGGTTCAGAAGTAATAGTCCATTTGACGGTTGGACACGAACAGTTGGTCGCAAAAATACCGGCAGCAACAGAACCGCCCCTTCAGGGAGATTCTGTCACAGTACTGCCGGACGAAGCACCAATCCATATATTCGACAAAGCAACGGAAAAAACCATTGCCAGATTATATATTGCGCCTTAACCAACGGTCAGGATAATCACTAAATATGCCGGTAAGCGGAAACTCGCTTATAAATTTAAATTCTTCCTCAGTATTTATAGTATAACAATTAACGCCGATACCAAGTTCCTGGGCAGCCTCGATTGTTTCACGGTCGAGATAGTGCCAATGGGGATGAAGGTAGTCGGCGTTAATTGCTTTTACTTGTTCCAAAACATTCATTGGTCTTGAATCGTATAGCACTCCAGTCTTAAATTTACTATCTAGTTCTTTGATCTTATATAAGGATGGATGATAAAACGAAGAGATTAAAATGCGGTCATAAATATTAAAACCAGCTGGTGCCAGACTTTTTATCGTCGTGACAAGCTCTTTTTCTATTCCCTGATAAACTACCGGCCCATTTTTTATTTCAATATTCAATAACAGCGGTGTTTTTACATACCACAAAAAGAACTCTTCAAACGAAAGAATTTGTTCTCCTCTATATTTTTCATCAAACCACTTTCCAAAATCAAATGCTTTTAACTCACTAAGGGTAAAATCACGAATCCAGCCGCTGCCATTACTGGTACGATCTATATTGTGGTCATGGCAAACAACCAATTGTCCATCCTTCGTAGTATGTACGTCCAGTTCAATACCATCAGCTTTTAAAGCAAGTGCCTTTTTAAAAGCAGCCATAGTATTTTCCGGGGCATAGCCACGGGCACCTCGATGTGCGTATATTATCATCCTAAACACTCCTTTTACTCCAATGGCATTCATCATTTTAGCAGACATGACTTAAAGCCATCACCACATAATTCCAATCATTTTATTTGTTACTATCTAATATTTTATAGTAATTTTTTCTAGAAGTCGATAGCAAATACAGTATTATATCTCAACTAATAAATCCCCAAAAGATTCATTTATAAAAGACAAATTATTCTGCCAGATGGAAAAATTTACATATACATACGATCATAATTTAACACATGTTTTTAAAATGATTTTTTCGCACGATAGATCCAACATTCAACTTGTGCATACATGTAAGTTGACAATTGCAAATAATAAGCATAAACTATATTTATAAGTTGTTTTATCACTATACTCTATTTTTACAGATACTGGTGGTTGTTATTTGATAAGGTTACTTACGGCAGCAGTAGATGATTATCATTGATATTATTTATTGGTGCTTATATGCACGTTTACATACACAACTTTTTCCCATCTTTATATTTCATCGCCCACTGCCTGAAACAAAAACATTGCTTATATAACGCTGCCTTATTCTAATTGCCGATATCTGAACATGACGCCGGCAATTATTTTTTTACCCTTAATACTTTTAAGTTTTAAATAAATGGTTATCTGTTTACACAATTCCAATTATTTATCCTTTTAAGTGTTAACAGCTAATAAATAATTTAATTTTTTTAACGACACTTCAACCTATAACATGATGTGCCCTGTTAATGAACCAGGAGGGAAAAATATTGAATCACTTTGAAACGCGTTTAAAATCAGGAGACAATACCTTTAAGGAAATTTTTCATCGATACCCTTATAATCCAATATTAATGGCTAAGGATTGGCCATATCCTGTCAACGTTGTCCTAAATCCAGCAGCTACAATGTTCAACGGTAAAGTTTTACTGCTTGCCCGCGTAGAAGACCGGCGTGGTTTTTCACATTTAACAAAAGCAATCAGCGATGACGGTATCAGCAACTGGATAATTGACAAAAGCCCCACACTTTCTCCTAATCCGGCTAATCCAGAGGAAGCATGGGGAATTGAAGATCCACGCATAACTTACATAAATGAATTAAAAAAATATGCTATAACCTATACTGCCTATTCTGAATGTGGCCCAGCAGTAAGCCTTGCTTTTACTGATGATTTCGTAAATTTTGAAAGGATGGGACCAATCATTCCTCCCGAAGATAAGGATGCTACCTTGTTCCCCCGCCGTTTCGGCAAACGCTGGGTATTAATACATAGACCATCTGCACACGGTGCCAACATATGGGTATCATGCTCAGAAAACCTAAAATACTGGGGGGACCATAAGGTTCTCATCAATTCACGTGGTGGTAGTTGGTGGGACGGCAGTAAAGTAGGAATAAGCACACAACCTTTGGAAACACCAAAGGGTTGGCTAGTCTTATACCATGGTGTGCGGGAAACTGCTTCCGGTTCACTTTACCGCTTGGGTTTTGCACTGCTTGATCTGGACAATCCGCTTAAAGTCCTTCATCGAAGTGATGAATGGGTATTTGGTCCGCAAGAATACTATGAAAAAGAAGGCGATGTCCGTGATGTAGTATTTCCTTGCGGTTGGGTTCTAAACCCTGACAACAATAAAATAAAAATGTATTACGGGGCAGCTGATACTTGCATTGCTTTAGCAACAGCATCACTTGACGATATCCTCGCTTATATCGAAACCTGCCCTGTGCCAGAAGAACGTTATTTAAGATAAGGATTCGGTGAATTTATATCCATATAATAAGGAGGTAATAAATATGCAGGCACTATTTTTAGCTGGCGGTAAAGGCACTAGGCTTTATCCATTGACTTATGGAATTCCTAAACCAATGGTCCCCATTATGGGGTGTCCTTTACTAGAACATAACATGAACATTTTGAAATTGTATGGCATAAAAGACATCATTCTTAGTGTATGTTATAAGTCAGCATATATAAAGAACTATTTTGGCAACGGCTCTGCCTTTGGCCTTAATCTAAAGTATGTAGAAGAAGATTCTCCATTAGGGACAGGTGGTGCTATAAAAAACTGTGAACGATATCTAAAAGATACTTTTTTTATATTTAATTCTGATATTTTAAGCAACATAAATTATTATGAAATGTTAAATTATCATAATAAACAAAAGGCCGCTGTGACAATAGCAGTAACTCGCGTTGACAATCCATCCTCATATGGTGTAATTAACTTTGATAAACACGGTTATGCCACGTCCTTTTGCGAAAAACCATCAGCTGATAACATCACTTCGCATTTCATAAATGCTGGTGTATATATTTTTAATGCTAAAGTATTGCAAGAAATTCCTGCCGGGAAAAACGTATCAATTGAAAAAGAAATCTTCCCCAAGCTCTTGGCAGAAGGACAAAAGATAGCAGTTTACAAGGGCTGTAATTATTGGCTTGACATCGGCACACTGGAAAAATACGTGCAAGCCAATCAAGACGGCTTTATTGGAAAATTATTTTTACCAAATATGAATTTCCGCCAGCAATCAATTTACAGCCAGCCTAATACAAAAATAAGCAAATCAGTAATATTACGCGGGCCTGTTTATATCGGTGAAAATGTGCAAATACAAGCAAACACTGTAATAGGCCCACGAGTTATATTGGGAAATAATACCGTTATCGGTAAAGGTAGCAATATCTCCGATAGTATCCTCTGGAACAGAATTCAAGTCAAAAATGAAATAAAAATAGACCGTTGTATCATAACTGATGAAAGTATTGTCAAAAATGCATCGCATAACAATATCATTACACCAGAATCAACAAGGCCAATTTAATATCATCCTAAATTATTGTTGTATAAAAGGAAGTTTTTAAAATGAATGATCTAAACATTGCTTTTCTCAGTACCTATCCGCCCAGAAAATGCGGTATAGCAACCTTTACCCATGATCTATTCCGTGAATTACAAAAAAACCCGCATATTCATCCACACGTCATTGCCATAAGTGATGACAAATATGTTTATAATGATGATGTCATTTTTGATCTGCCTCAGCAAAATAGGGAAAGTTACATAGATGCGGCAAAAAAAGTAAACGAGTCTACTCTTCAACTTATTGTAATAGAACATGAGTATGGCATATTTGGTGGCAGTAATGGTGAATATTTACTTGATTTTATTAATGCTCTCCAAAAACCAATAATAACTACTCTCCATACAGTCTTGCCGCACCCTAATGAAAAACAAAAAAATATTTTGGAACTATTATGTAAAAAAAGTGAAAAAATAATAATCATGGCCGAAAATTCACGTCTGCTCTTGCAGAACGTCTATCATGCCAACCCGGAAAAGATAGAAAAGATACACCATGGCGTACCTTATTTCGATGTTCCAAACCGCACAGCATTAAAAAAACAGCTAAAGCTGGAAAACAGAACTATAATAAGTACTTTCGGCCTGTTGAGTCCAAGCAAAGGCCTTGATTATGGCATCAAGGCTGTATACAAAACCGTGCAAAAATATCCCAATGTTTTGTACTTTATCTTAGGCCAGACCCACCCTGTAATTAGCCGCAAATACGGTGAAACCTATAGGGAATCTTTACAAAAACTAGTCAGCGAGCTTCATCTTGAAAACAATGTTACTTTTATAAATAAATACCTGTCCAAGGAAGATATCGTACGTTGGTTAAAACTTTCTGATATCTATATGACCCCATATTTGGGAAAAGGACAGGCCGTCAGCGGAACCCTCGCTTATGCGGCGGGGTACGGTAGAGTAATAATCTCTACACCTTATCCATATGCGAAAGAAATGTTGGCCGATGGTCGTGGCTTGCTGGCTGGTTTTCAAGACAGCGATGCCTTAAGCGATTGTATCAATTATCTAATTGAACATCCCCAAAATAAAAATCTCATGGAAAATAAAATGCTATTCTTTGGTAAAAATATGCTATGGCATTATGTTGCCGATCATTATGCCAATTTATTCAATACTGTTTGTCATGATTTTAAAATTGCCGCACTGGCTTATGATAATAATTTAGCTTTTACTTTTGACAGCTACCTTCTGCATATGACAGATGATACAGGTATATTCCAGCACTCCTTATATGCACTCCCTGATCCTTCTGAAGGCTATACCAGTGATGACAATGCACGAGCTCTAATCATGGTAGGCCTGCTGTACAGTGATACTAAAGAGCAGAAATATCTCAATTTAATTATAATATACCTACGATTTCTATTATATGCCCAAAAGGATGGGTGGTTTGGTAATTTTATGGACTATGACCGCCATTTTAAAGAAATACATGGTTCGGAAGATTGTTTTGGTAGATGTGTATGGGCATTGGGCACTATCGTATCATTGACAAACTTACCATCTTCCGTACGTACAGCCGCAGATAAGATGCTCAACCGTACAATAAAAAATTATCCGTCCTTAACATTTTTACGTGCAAAGGCGTATTCTTTGTTAGGTCTTGCCCATTGGCATAATACAGACAAAACGCGTAGCATTATTGATAACTTATCTCATGATCTTTACACCGCTTACAATAATAATACCGATAAAAACTGGCGATGGTTTGAAAATAACATGACATACTGCAATGCTGTTTTGCCTAACGCAATGCTCACTGCCTTTACTATCAATAAAAATGAACATTATAAAGCCGCCGGCTTGGACAGTTTAGATTTTTTATTAACAAAAACAATCATCAATGACACCTTTTCACCTATAGGTTGTAAAGGTTGGTTGCAAAAGGACATGCCTGCCGCCCGTTTTGACCAGCAGCCAGTTGAAGCCTGTGCTACGTTACTCGCCTGTCTTAAAGCTTATAACATAACGCATAAGGATATTTATAGGCATTATGCCCAGATATGCTTTGCTTGGTATACCGGCAAAAACGTTTCGAACCTTTCTCTCATTGATGCTGAATGTGGTGGTTGCTATGATGGCATAACGGCAGACGGGTTAAATAAAAATGAAGGGGCGGAAAGTCTAATTGCCTGGATAATAGCTAATATAATGATGCAAAGAACATCTAAACCAAACAGCTGATTTATATGGTTTCCTATTCATGCAGTAAACCTATACATTATCCATAAGTATTTTCTGTTCACGTAATTTTTTCATCTTTTTTTTATTCTCTTTTTTCCATCTGTTGTTATAACGTTCTTCTTCACTGAAAATACAACCGCAATAAGGTTGTCTATATAAATCAAGCTCCTTACAGATTGTCACGCCTTCATCCCAACCAACACGAAAGTCTTCATAAAAGAACGGAATTTTTTCTGCCTGGGCAATCTTTTCAGCCACTTCTTTCATGACATCATGCAACTGATAGGGGCTTACAAATAATGTCGAAGTAAAAGCATCAAAACCGTTTTCTTTGGCATAAATTGCGGCTTGGTGCAAACGCCACGCATAGCACATACGGCAGCGCGGCTTTTCGGTCAATGTTTCTTCACGTTTTTCCGCTGATAAAGCCCTGCGCAAAAATGTTCTGAGATCATAATTTTTGTCAACAGCAATATCAAGTCCTACTTTTTCAGCAAATTCCACTGCTGTATCCAGCCGCCGTTTAAATTCCTTATACGGATGAATATTCGGATTAAAAAAATACCCTGTCAAGACATGCCCGTCAGCGCGTAACTTACGCACCGGATAACATGAACATGGGCCGCAGCACATGTGCAAAAGTATTTTCATATATCTAACCTTCTCTATTACTTTTCATCAAATAATTTTTCCTGCTGGCCGCCGTTATTTGGCATATCTATATTCATATGCTTATACCCCAATGTGGTTACTACACGTCCGCGCGGTGTCCGATTAATAAAACCAAGCTGAAGCAAATAAGGTTCATATACATCTTCAATGGTATCACGTTCTTCACTTATTGCTGCTGCCAAGGTTTCCACTCCCACCGGACCACCACCAAACTTTTCGATCATGGTCATAAGCATACGTCTGTCGATATTATCAAGACCTGCTTTGTCTACCTCCAGCATAGCCAGTGAACGGTCGGCTATTTCATCGGTTATGACCCCATCGCCTTTTATCTGCGCAAAATCACGTACCCGCTTTAAAAGCCGATTGGCCACACGCGGGGTTCCACGTGACCTGCGTGCAATCTCCGCGGCACCCCTATCCTCTATTTTAATGTTCAAAATTTCTGCTGATCTTTTAATAATATAGACCAATGCTTCCGGTTCATAATATTCAAGACGGGAAATAACACCAAAACGATCTCTGAGCGGTGAAGCCAAAGCGCCAATACGCGTTGTCGCCCCGATAAGGGTGAATGGAGCAATATCTAAACGAATAGAACGTGCTGAAGGGCCTTTTCCTATTATTATATCCAGGGCATAGTCTTCCATTGCGGAATACAACACTTCTTCCACGCTGTGCGACAATCTGTGTATTTCATCAATAAAAAGAACATCTTTTTCTGTAAGATTCGTCAAAAGAGCTGCCAAATCGCCAGACCGTTCAATAGCCGGACCTGATGTCACTCGAAAATTAACACCAAGTTCATTTGCGATTATGGAAGCAAGGGTCGTCTTTCCCAATCCTGGCGGGCCATAAAGTAGTACATGGTCAAGTGCCTCGCCTCTGGACACAGCAGCTTTTATAAAGATTGCCAGATTTTCCTTTGCTTTATCCTGCCCGATATATTCATCCAAGCGTTTAGGACGGAGGCTGTACTGCCATGTATCCATATCATTTTCTGTGCCAGTAATAATTCGGTCTTCACTGTTTTCCATGCCATCCTCCTATCAGCTAACTGTTCTTTTCATTTTTTTTTAAAATAGATTTCCCCAAAAATTCCCTGCCGAAAATTTTTACAGAATAATAAAATCCCACTAAAAAAGGCAGATATTCGGCGAGTAACCGCCATCCTACAGCCACAACCCCGACCGTTCCTCCCGGGGCAATAGTATTAAACAGCAGGATAAATCCACCCTCGGCAATGCCAGACCCGCCCGGAGTAGGTGAAAAATACAAAAACAGATTTAAAAAGATCATCCGTCCCATTACTAATATCCAATTGACATCAACCCCCAACCCCAATAAAAGGAAGGGTACTACAGCGTATAGTGCAATCAAGCTCAATCCGGATATAATAAAAACTTTCAGCATCCCCAAAGGAGATGTTGTCAAAAGTAATATTGCTCTTTTATTATCACGATAAAAGATTATCAGCTTGCGACCTTTTCTATGTGATATACGTTTAGCAATAAATATTGCGACCTTATCAAAATACCCGCTTATCATTGCCCATACTAAAACGGCAATAAGCAAAATAGCGAATATGGAAAAAGCCAGTAAAAATTCATTTGATACCCATGGCAATACACCATCATCACTTAACAAAATAAAAGGCATACAGATAAATAAAAAAGCTATCGAAATAATAGTTCTCACAACTACTATTATCGCCGCTTTTCCCATAGGAATAGCAGCATGCCTCAAAAACATCAGCTGTGCTACTGCCCCTCCCGAAAAACCAGGCGTTAAAAGGGCAAGGAAATAATTGCCAAACACCACTCTCGATACTTGCAGCGGCGTGATTTTTTCACCAGATATTTTAATAAGCTCAGTCAGCCTGAGACCATCCAAAAAAATTCCCATGGCTACGCTAAAAAGGGCTGCCGCAATCGACCAAGGTTTAAAATCGAGCAAATTTCTCAATGTATTTATATCTACGGTAAAATATATTACACCGTAAGAGATAATCCCCACCAACGACAGCAATACTATAAGGCGTTTATAAAACATTTGAATCTCCTTAATTATTATGGAATACTGTCTTTGCAACTTCGTAAGAAATGGCCTTTTGCTTATTAACAAAAGGCCATTTTTCCCGTCTATTATTATAAACCAACTATCTATGCATATTCCGTGAAGACATAATCTGCGGTTTTATTCTTTTTACCGGTATATTGGCTAAAAGTGCTACTGAATTCTCATCATCCGACAAGCTGATTTCCATATCATGCTGATTTATATCCATATAATGTGAGATTACTTTTATTATATCGTCTTTTATATGATTAACTATTTCAGGCGAAATATTCGCCCTATCGTGTATAAGCACGATACGTAGGCGATCCTTGGCTATTTTTCCTGACGGCTTATCATCGTGTCCAAACAGTTTCATAACAGCCCTCAACATGGGATATACCTCCTCATACATGTAATATCTGTTTTATTTTATCAAACAATGTCTTTTTCCTAAAATTAAGAAATGGTATCTGCTCGCCACATATACGTCCCACAATATTATTATATGCCTGACCAGCTAAAGATTTCTTATTAGAGATCACGGGGTCGCCTCTATTAGTGGATATCACTACCAATTCGTCATCAGGGACCTGTCCTATACAGTCTATAGCCAAGATATCATTTATATCTTCCATATCCATCATATCGCCAGCGTCTACCATATGGCTTCTTATTCTGTTTACAATAAGCTTAATATGTGATTTATCCGCACGGTTCAGTTCACCGATAATTTTATCTGCATCACGTACTGCAGCGACTTCAGGCATCGTTACTACAATGGCATAATCGGCCGCTGCGATCGCTGTTTTAAAACCTTGTTCAATACCTGCCGGACAATCAATGAGTATATAATCAAATTTGCCGCGCATTTCATTGCATACGTCAATAAGTTGTTGTCCATTTATCGAATTCTTATCGCGTATCTGCGAAGTTGGCAGCAAAAAAAGCGTTTCGTATTTTTTATGCCGTACCAACGCTTTTTTATACGGAACACGTCCTGTTACCACATCAACCAAATCATACATTATACGATTTTCTAAGCCAAGCAGTAAATCAAGATTTCTAAGCCCCGTATCAGTATCGATGAGCACGACTTTATTGCCTCTTTTAGCCAGTCCAACACCGAGATTAGCGGTAGTCGTAGTTTTTCCTACACCGCCCTTTCCCGATGTTATAACTATTACTTCACTCATATACCCTTCCTCCTACCGGCTGCTAATTGCCTCTAAAACTATCTGTCCATTACTAATGTAAGCCTTTTCAGGATAGGGCGCATCTGACTTGGACATCCATTTGTCCGGTGCACGTGCCACCATATCAGCGATTCTGATCTGCATAGGGATAAGATGGTCTGCTGTCACTACTGCCTCCATATTACCGAAAGCACCAGCGTGGACTATACCCCTACACGATCCCCTGACGTCAATATTACCACCCGCAATTATCGCCGCCCCTGGATTAACATTGCCGTTAATAACAATTGAACCGTCAGAGATAACTTCCTGTCCGTTCCTTATCGTCTGGTTTATTATGGTGGTTTTTGTTTTTCCATCGCTTCCCGCTGCATTGGCATTCTGCGCGGTACTTCCTTCCACTTGTGGAAAAGCTTGTTTACCCGTTTCCTTGTCTGTATTGATATCTTGTAAGACCAATCCGTAAGTAGAAAAAATATTTCCCAAACTTTGTTTTTGGGCTTTATCCAGCCAGTTAGCTTCAAGCTGAATTACTGTTCCCTTTTGGAAAAAGTTAAAAGAAGAATCGAGTTTTTGTTTTATTAAATTTTCAATTGTGGGAAAATCGACCGTATTTGCTAAAACCAGCTTTAATCCCGATCGACTTCCTTTAAATACAACTTCTTCACTCATTTTATATATACATCCTGCTGTCTGCTATTTATTACGGTAACCTCTGCTCACCTTATTGTTTGTTCAATTAAGCAAACCAAAAATATTCCTTTAAGTCTAATTCGCTTTACCCAATACATATTCCTGCCTTTACTTTACTTTTCTTAAGGAGTAACTTTTACTCCCAATTTCATTGCATTATTATCAGCAACTGCCGGTACCTTTAACGGATCGATCAAAGGTGGTTCAGGCACCAGATTAAAAGCAGCTTCCAATATGGCTTTACCGATTGGTACAGCAGATTGTGCCCCATAACCGCCATTTTCTACTATAACCGCGACAACGACACTAGGGTCTTCAAACGGTCCATAGGCCACAAACCAACCATGGTCAGCACCATGTGAATTTTCAGCCGTGCCTGTTTTCCCCGCAATATTTATAGGAAAAGAGCCACCAAAAAAAGATGCTGCTGTACCAACTTTTGTTACTTCAAAAAGACTTTGCTGAATAAGTTTTATAAAGGTAGGATCAACACCATCCAGCTTGCCCGTGACAACCGGGTCAAAATGTTTATAAACTGATCCATCAGGATTTGTGATCTCATCTACAAGATAAGGTTTATAACGTGTTCCACCATTTGCCACCTGGCTCATAACTGATGCTGCCTGAATCGGAGTAACAAGGTTAAAGCCCTGGCCAATAGCCGCATCAAGTGTTTCTGACAAATACCAATCCTCTTTATAAACCTTTTCCTTATATTCCTTGCTGGCTACCAATCCGCTTGCTTCATACGGAAGGTCAACACCTGTCTTTTCACCCAGGCCATACAATCTTGCATATTTAGCAAGCGTGTCTATCCCAACACGATTGCCCATTTCATAGAAATAAACATTATCTGAATGCGCCAATGCTTGTTCAAAATTCAGCAATCCCAATGCTTCTCCGTCTGCATTACGTTTTGGTACAAGCCAATATACCCCTGGGTCAAATATTTCTTCCTGCGGAGTGACTTTGTGCTCATTCAGCGCAGCCGTACCCGTAACTATCTTAAAAGTAGAGCCTGGTGGATATTCACCAGTTATCGCCTTATTATCCATCGGATGATAAGGATTATTATTGACCTCGCTCCAGTCTTTTTCTGAAATTCCCTTGGCAAATTTATTAGGGTCAAAGGATGGTCGACTGGATATGGCCAATATTGCTCCTGTTTTTGGATTCATGACGACAGCTGCCGCCGCATTCGCATGTATTTCATTGAGTCGGTCATCAATAGCTTTTTCTACTGCCAGCTGTAAGCCCATATCAATTGTCAAATGGAGGTCTTTACCGGGAATAGGCTCTTTCTTGCCCAAAATCTGGACTGGTTTCCCCGTCACATCAACTTCGACCTGTTCACCGCCTGCCGTTCCGCGCAGGTACTCATCATAAACTTTTTCTAAACCGAATTTACCTATTGAATCACCCAGCTTATAATTATCCTCTGCTGTGTGTTTCTTCAGTTCATCCTCATTTATTTCACCAACATAGCCAAATGTATGCGCACCTATGGTCTTATAAATATAATCCCTGATCGGCTGCGCCTCAACGACAACACCCGGATACTTCTCTTTTTGTTCCTCAATAATAGTCCAAATTTCAGGGCCTACATCTGTCTTTAAACGTATCGGGTCAAAACCCCTGTGTTTTTGTATTTTATCTTCAATTTCACTTTTATCCATTTTTAATAGGGCTGATAGATTATCTATAAGCTGCGGCTTTATTTCTTCTTCAAGCGGCAAAATTGCCACCGTAAAACCAGGCTGGTTCATTACCAATGGATTGCCGTTCTTGTCATACATAGTGCCACGCGGTGCCAAAGTAGGTATTATCCGTATCCGATTTCCCTCGGCCTGTTTTCTATAAAAATCGCCTTGATATATCTGCAAATATCCAAGCCTGATAATCAGCACCAGTATAACCAAAATTGACGCAATGGATAAAGCTTTTAATCTTTTAAATATATCTCTCGATTCCAAGCTGTTTTCTCCCTGTATTTATTAATTAAGACACCCTCAAAGGTGCCCTAATTAATCATCAAAACTTTTATTTTTCAACCAGCACACTATTCTATGCACCACATATGAAAAGCATAAGTTGTAAATCAACGGTATCAGTAACAGGTTGTATAGACTGTGCAGCATATTCACTCTATAACCGAGCATCAATATAACAAGAAGTGATATCAAATAATTTACAGCCGTTGCCAAAATAGATGATAAAAGTGGTAAGATAAACTTCTTCTCATAAACACGCCCTAGCATGAAACCAAAGCCAAACCCAATTACCATCTTACTTAGTGCATTAAAACCAAGAAAAGTTCCTGATGCAACATCCTGTAAAAGTCCGCTGCAAAAACCAACAAAAGCGCCTCGTCGAAAACCATGTGTCAATGAATAGGATACGGTCAGCAACAAAAGCAGATCGGCGCTGACATTATGAAAAGAAATTAAATTTAGTAAAGAAGTTTGTAAAATATAAGCAACGAGAAAAACAACAATCCACGCAAAATTCTTTTTCATTTAGTCTTTCCTTCTTCTCCAGTGCCGTTAGCATTGCTATTAGCACCGCCATCTGCGGCCTGCTGCATTTGCTGAGTAAGCATTTCCGGTGGCAATTCGCGTGAACTAACTACCACTGCAACATCTTCGAGCTTTTGAAAATCAACTGCTGGTTCTACCACTGCATATTTAAGAAGGCCGCCCGATTCATTTTGCACATCTTCTACTGTACCAATAGAGATTCCTTTTGGGTATATGCCGCCAAGTCCCGATGTTATTATCTGGTCGCCCTGCTGCACATCAGCTGCCCTGGGGAGATTATCCATATGGATATCCTCTTGTTTGTTGATATCCCCTTTTACTATTCCTGCGACTCTCGAATCGCCGCGTTGAACTAAAGCCCCAACTGAAATACGTGGATCCGTTACCAAGCCCACGATAGAATAGCTTGGATAAGTCTCGATTATTGAACCGACTAATCCTTCCGGAGTAACTACCGGCATATCTTTTTCTATACCATCATTGCTGCCACGATTAATAACCACATTATTGACCCATGTTGCCGGGTCACGCGCTATTACAACTGCTACAACTAAATCAAAATTTTTAGTTGCGCTTTTATAATCGAGCAACGACTTCAAACGCTGGTTTTCTGCTGCCAGCTCATTGCCCTGCAGGTTTTGCTCGCGCAGTGCTGACACTTCATTCTTTAGTTGTCTGTTTTCATCATAGACAAACACTATTTTATTTATTGTATCAATCAGGTTGCCGCCCTTATTGCTGATGGTCGCCGAAAGGCTTTGAAACGGCGCAAGCAAGGTCGTTACAATGCCATTAGTCAACGGTATCGAAACTCTATTTTTAGCTGAGAAGAAGATTATACAAAACACGCTCAAAAAGACCAGTATCAGTATCCATATTCTCTTACCTGCTGGGTCATTTGTCTGCATACTCATCTATATCCGCTTCTTATCTCAGCTTTTTTGTTGTCATCATGACACGTTTAAGTAAATCAATATTTTCCAGTGACTTTCCCGTGCCTTCGCCGACGCATGATAAAGGATCTTCAGCCATAAGTACCGGCATTCCAGTTTCCTTGCCAAGCAATTTATCCAAGTTTGACAGCAGCGCACCGCCGCCCGTCATCATGATCCCATGATCCATAACATCAGCAGCCAGTTCAGGCGGTGTCCGTTCCAACGTGTTTTTCACTGCTTCAACGATTTTATGGACAGGTTCACGCAAAGCTTCTTCTATTTCATGTTCACTTATATCCAACACTTTTGGCAAACCGCTGACAAGATCCCGCCCGCGTATTTCCATATGCTTACCTTCCTGTGCAGGTATCGCCGTGCCTATGTTTATCTTTATTTCTTCTGCCGTACGTTCGCCAATCATCAGATTATACATACGTTTTATATATTGGACGATCGAGGAATCCATTTCATCCCCACCAATACGTATAGAACAGCTTGTCACTATACCGCCTAGGGAAATAACGGCTATTTCAGTAGTACCGCCGCCGATATCTACCACCATGCTACCCGTAGCTTCTTCAACAGGAAGACCGGCACCGATAGCTGCTGCCATTGGTTCTTCAATCAAATAAGCTTCATTGGCACCAGCCTGACGAACCGCATCAACTACAGCGCGTTTTTCTACTTCTGTAACGCCTGAAGGTACGCCGACAACCACACGCGGTTTCATAAACGAACTGCGGTTCATAGCCTTGCCGATAAAATACTTAAGCATTGACTGCGTAACATTAAAGTCAGCAATAACCCCATCCTTCATAGGTCTTATTGCTACGATGTTACCCGGTGTGCGCCCGATCATTCTCTTTGCTTCTGCGCCTACTGCCAATACATTACTTGTTTCCCTATCTATTGCGACAACTGATGGTTCGCGCAGTACTATGCCTTTTCCTTTTACGTGCACCAGTGTGTTTGCTGTTCCTAAATCTATACCCATATCATGAGAAAAACCGCCAAAAATATTCCACATTCTAAATAAGTACTCCCTTCAAATCTCGTATAAAATATCAATTTATATTATTACGTGCAATAACTTATAACACCATTATAACTCCCGCCAGCATTTAATACATCCCTTGTTCGCTGAAGTTACTTATCTCAGTAAGCCTCGCTCTTTAAAGCTTATGTATCTGCTCCCTCCGATAATTATATGATCTGCAATCTCTATGCCCATTATCCTTCCCGCCTTAATTAAGCGGTGTGTGGTAGCAATATCTTCGCTGCTCGGAGCAGGGTCGCCGCTCGGATGATTGTGCGCCAAAATAATTGCCGCCGCTGAATTAAGCAATGCTTCAGCCATTACTTCACGCGGGTGGACTATTGATGCATTCAAAATTCCCACAGATATTATTCTGAAGGATAATATCTGATTCTTTACATTCAAAAGTACTATGGCGAACTTTTCCTTTGTTTCATATCTCAGCCGCGGCATAATATAAGCTGCTGCATCAGCCGGGCTTTTTATAGAAGCTTTCCTTGCAAATGGTTCTTGGGCAATCCGCCGGCCCAATTCTACGGCAGCCAATACAGTCGCCGCCTTAGCAGGTCCGATTCCGTGTATTTCGCTCAGCTGGGTCGTAGAGAGATTTACTATTGAAGTCAATCCTTTTTCTTTGTATAAGGACAACAGACTTTCAGCAACATGCAAAACAGAGGTCTCCCTTGTCCCTGAACGTAACAAAATAGCCAATAGTTCGGCATTATTAAGTGCTTGGACACCGTATGCTATAAGCTTCTCACGTGGGCGTTCCTGTTCTGGCAGATCACGGACCATCGTATTTTTTATCATGGTGAAATCCTCTAACCGCTAAACCAATTCAAAACCCCAGCCTCCGATACTATACTTCAGATAACAGATACTGTAACAAAAATACTATACCAAATAAATTAGTGTAAGACAACGTATATTTAATAAATCTATTGAAAAAATTTATAAATTGATTTATCAATTTAACCAAAAACTCATTTAAGGGACTTTTCCTTCTAAGTAATATATGCGTAATATGCAGAAAAAGTCCCTTTTTAATCTCTGTTTTCCTGTTTAACTCCTGGTTTTATTACTACGGCGCAGCAAATGGTAAAAAATACGGTAATACGCCTATCTGTTTCATGCGCAATTTTTGTCCTCCCCATACGGCCCAAATACCTTAAAAGCCTTGTTGTGCTTGACTAGACAATAGTGCTAATGTATAATTTCAAGTAAGATAAAACTTTTGCAATATGTCAAAGTACTAATGCAATCTTATAATTTGGAAATGACGCGAAAGCATCGTCATATTTCCGGACTGGAGCGATGATGCGAATGAATTTAAAAAACAAGGACAGTGCGTCCTCTAAAGAAAATATAGAGGGCTCTCCTGAAGACAGCACCTCAAACATCAGAGGATTTTCTACCGGCATTATCGGCAAAAAGCGAACACCAAAGGACACCGGAAAAGACATACCGGAAGGCTGCTCTATCGATGAAGCAGAGAATGCTCTTGAAGCACTAAGCGATGAAGAGCTTTTAATAGAGATCAAAGAAAAGCAGGACAATTTTGCTTTGGAATATTTAATAAAAAAATACCGCAATTTTGTTCGTGTTAGATCTCGTTCATATTTTCTGATTGGTGCGGATCGTGAGGATATAATCCAAGAAGGTATGATCGGCCTTTATAAGGCTATTCGCGATTTTCGTGATGAAAAACTATCTTCTTTTCGCGCTTTTGCTGAATTGTGTGTTACACGGCAGATTATAACGGCAATAAAGACGGCTACGCGGCAAAAACACATCCCTTTAAATTCATATATCTCACTTAATAAACCTATATATGATGAAGACTCAGACCGGACTTTGCTTGACATTTTATCCGGCACCGCCGTAAGTGATCCGGAAGAACTCATGATAAACCGTGAAGAATTTCTGGCAATCGAAGGAAAAATGGAACAGATTTTAAGTGATCTGGAATGGAAAGTGCTCATGTCCTATTTGGACGGAAAATCATACCAGGAAATAGCGGTCGACCTGAACCGCCACGTAAAATCCATAGACAACGCCCTACAGCGGGTTAAGCGAAAACTCGAAAAATACATGAATAGTCGTGCCAAAGCTGAAGACCGGCCTCTATATAAACAGAACAGCAGTACAAATAAGCATTTTGATGATCTTTATTTTAGTCTGAATTCCAAAAAATGACTAGGGGGGATTTTCATGTCACAAAAAACTATTGCTATAATCTGCGGCGGCGGCCCTGCACCGGGAATCAACAGCGTCATCCGTTCTGTTACCTCCGAGGCTATCCGCAACGGCTGGAAAGTACTCGGTATTTATGAAGGTTTTCGTTATCTCGCCAAGGGCGAAAAGAAATATATCGAACTCGTTTACGACAATACGAGCCGTATCCATCTGACTGGCGGTTGTATACTGCAAATGTCCCGTTTTAACCCTACCAAAAATGAAAACGATCTCAAAACCGTTGTAAAAACTCTTGCTGAACTCGGCGTCACACACATCCTTACCATCGGTGGTGATGATACGGCCTTTAGTGCGTCAGCCGTTGCTGCCTGTTCACAAAAGCTTGGCCATCCATTGAATGTCGTACATGTTCCCAAAACGATTGACAACGATCTGCCGTTACCTGAAGGTGTTCCTACCTTTGGTTTTGAAACAGCACGCGCGTTTGGTACAACGGAGATTGAAAACCTGATAGAGGATGCCCGAACCACAAATAACCGCTGGTATCTCGCCATCGCCATGGGACGAACCGCCGGCCATCTGGCGCTTGGCATTGGCCGTTCCGCCGGTGCCGCTATCACCGTCATACCGGAAGAATTCCCACAGTATAAAATAACTTTGCAGCACCTCATAGACCTGCTCGTCGGTGCTATGGTAAAACGTTATATGTTAGGCCGCAATTATGGCGTTGCCGTCATTGCCGAAGGTGTATTAGAAAAAATAGCCGCAGAGGATTTTGCCAAACTCGGCAAGGTTTCCTTAGATGAACACAGCCACATTCGCTATGCTGAACTTGATTTCGGCGAAATACTAAAAGAAGCCATCATCAATGAAATGAAACGCTTAGGCATAAAGCTCACCATTGTTGATAAGGAAATTGGCTACGAACTGCGTTGTGCTGCCCCTATTGCTTACGACATTGATTACACGGCTATGCTGGGTTATTCCGCCGTCCAATTCCTGCTCAAGGGAGGAACCGGAGCAATGATCTCTGTACAGGGAAGCCGCGCTATTCCAATGTACTTTGAAGAACTAAAGAATCCCACCACCGGCAAAACCTTCGTCCGCAAGGTAAACATTGATTCTGTAAATTATAAAATAGCCCGCAGTTTTATGCAGCGGCTGGAAAAAGAAGACTTGGACAATCCGGAAATAGCTAAAATATACCGTATGAAGCCGGAAGAATTTAAGAAACGCTATCTATATTTATTTGAATAATCAGATTTATATTTTGAAATGAGAACCTGTGCACCGTTCCAATGATGCACAGGTTTTTTTATTGCCCATACGGTCTTTTACCGTCGACCTGAAAGATTTCCCTGTAATCCATGTTATCTATACTTTCCAACAGCTTGTAGAAAATGATCATATTTATGGCGGAACCAAATTCATAAACTGCGATAACCATATAAGTTACAAATTCTTCCCCACCGGTGTCGACTAATGCTATAAAGCACCCAGCCAGCATCAAAAGAACCGATTTCCCTATCTCCAAACGCATAACCTTGACTAAAAGATGATATCCCTGTGGGTTTGGCACCCATACGGCACGATTGACTAGCAGTGTAAAAATTATATATATACCGGCCGTTAAAATCAATACCGCGTCCGCGCGCAAAAAAATACTCAAAAGTGCACACACTATTGCTCCCGGCCAGTTAAAAGGAATAACCATACCGATCAACAACAGCCAGCTGATTGACAAAAAACCTGTTTGCTGGCTGGGATACAAAAAATAAAAAGCCAGCGTCCAACCTACGGCTAACAGCTCCACAAACAACAGCAGTCCTGCCAAAATCCGCATACGGCTTATAAACTTCAATTTTCCCGACATATCATTATGATTGAACATTATAGATACTTCTTACCCCTTCTAACCAATATATAAATATTATAGCATAAATTAATTTGGTAAATATATACCGCCAAACATACTTATATATTATAACAGCATGCCCGGAAATTATCGACTGCTTTTTATTTTAAAAATACCGCTGCCATTTTCAGCAGCGGTATTACTAAAATAAAATTTACCAATGAAAGCTTAAATTTTAAAACTCTTTATCATATTTTGCAGTTCATCCGCAAGTTTTTTAAGTGAATCTGCCGAAGCCGCGGTTTCTTCAACAGAAGCAGCCTGTTCTTCGCTGGCAGCAGAAACTGTTTGCGATTCGCCTGAAGTAGAAGAACTTGACTGGCTTATATTTTCCATACTTTCCTGGATAACAGAAGCACCTTTTGCTATTTTTTCTACAGCCGCAGTTATTTCTTCAATCCGCGCACTCATTTCACTCACATTATCAGTTATCTTATGGAAAAATACTGCTGATTCCTTCACCTGTCCGGCACCAGTATTGACCTCTTTCGTCCCCGTCTGCATTGAGGTTACCGCTATATTGGTCTCACTTTGGACAGCACCGATAAGCTCAGCAATCTCTCCAGCAGCAGTCTGTGACTGCTCTGCCAGTTTACGTACTTCTTCAGCAACTACAGCAAAACCCTTGCCATTTTCCCCTGCCCGTGCGGCTTCAATAGCAGCATTTAATGCCAGCAGATTAGTTTGTCCGGCAATATTTGTTATACTATCAACTATTTTACCAATCTTTTGGGATTGTTCGCCCAAGGTAAAAATTGTCTTTGCCGAATCATTTGTCGCTTTTTCAATATTTTCCATTTGCTTTATAGCAATATCAGCCGTTGACTGCCCTTGCTCAGCATTTTCAACAACCTTAACTGAATAATTAGCTGTTTCTTCTATATTTGTCCGTAAGGCATTAATATTTTCAACAATCGTACTCACTTCACCATTAGCTTTTTCAATATGCTCAAGCTGCTGGCTCGCATCTGTCGCCACATTGGAAATAGACTGTGCTATCTGTGACGATGCCTGTGCCGACTGCTCCATTGTATCGGTCAAACCTTTTACATATGAAGAAAGCTGGTCAGAGCCTGTGTGTATTTTCTTTAGGACACCTCGCCATGAATCCTTTATTTTCAACATCACCCGTGCAACATCGCCGATTTCATCCTTTTCATGTTCACTGGAAATCGTAAAAGCACTCCGTAAATCACCATCAGCAAGTGTTTCTGCAAAATTGGCAATAACCTTTAAACTCATAGTAATCTTTCTCACGGTAAATAAGATCACGCCCATTAAAATCAAGGCAATGACCACTCCACTGGCGATCAAGATATATCCCATCCGCCGTTCATTGGCATACATTTCAGATTCTGACACAGAAGTGCAAAACAACCAGCCTGTACCGGGGAGCTTTTTAGCAGAATAAAGGTATTTGCCTCCATCTCCATCGAATGTTAAATTTGTAAAACCATCTGTATTCTTCGCAAGAGCATCGGCAATATTTTTAAACTTTCCATTTTCTACCGTAGCAATATTGTCTCCAGCTTTATAGTTTGGATGGGCTATAAACGTCCCCTTGCCATCAACCAAAAAGGCATGTCCCGATTTCCCCATATAAATATTATTGATTAACTTTTGGATACTATCCAAATTCATATCAAGTTCTATAACCTGCCCGGCAGGACTTTTCGTAGATAAAGTTATACACATTTTCCCTGTAACCTTATCGATATAAGCTTCAGTATAGCTGATTTCTCCCACTCCACCGGCTGCGGCAGCTTGGTACCAGCCCCGTGTACGCGGATCAAAATCTGCTGGCAAGGGTCTGCTATCCGCATCAACGTACGAACCGTCTTGGCGCGCTACAAACATCCCCATTTTTAATTTATCCTTATCCGCATCCAAAACTGGTTTCAGCATACTTCGAATTTGTTCGGTATCCTTTCCGTCTATATTGACAGCTAACGTTTGCAGAATTACTTCCTGTCCTTTAAGTACCTTATCAATAGAAGCGGTATCAGCCTCCATTTTATAACCAATACTTCTCTGCAGCTCAAATTCAGCCTCTTTTGTTGAATAGTAATAACTAAACAAACTAAGCCCACCTATCAAAAAAATAAGCGGTACCAACAAAGTGACCAGCATTTTCGTGCGTATATTCACAAAACCAGACCTTTCTATAAACGGGATCATCCCGCAAAATGAAATCCTTTCAAATTGTAAGATTTTTACGCAAAATATTACAATAAAGATATTATAAAACAATTTTCGTCAATTTCAAACTATTTTATACATTTTTTGTATAAGGTTTTCTATTATTTAGCTAAAGGAAAAATAAAAGCTCATTAACTTTCTTCACAAAGATGGCTAAATTCGTTATAATAGCTGTAAGATTATCTTATATAAAGAAAGGGTCATTTATAATTGGACGCAAAAAACATCAGGAATTTTTCAATAATCGCCCATATTGATCACGGAAAATCAACTATTGCCGATAGATTGATAGAACAAACAGGAACACTGACAGAACGAGAAATGGAAGACCAAATTCTGGACAATATGGATCTTGAAAGAGAACGCGGCATAACCATAAAGGCCCAGACAGTCAGACTACATTATAAAGGAAAAGACGGACAAATTTATGAGCTCAACCTAATTGACACTCCCGGCCACGTAGATTTTAACTATGAAGTCTCCCGCAGCCTGGCTGCCTGTGAAGGTGCACTTCTGGTCGTTGACGCTGCCCAAGGTGTAGAAGCACAAACACTGGCCAATGTTTATTTGGCACTTGAACACGACTTAGAAATCATTCCTATCATAAACAAGATCGACCTGCCCAGTGCCGATCCTGAGCGGGTGAAAAAACAAATAGAGGACATTATCGGCCTTGATGCAAGTGAAGCCGTCCTATGCAGCGCCAAAACCGGCGTTGGCATAAGCAAAATATTTACAGAAATCATAGACAAAATTCCGGCCCCGTCTGGCAACGACAGCGAACCGTTGAAGGCTCTCATCTTTGATTCCTACTTTGATTCCTACAAAGGTGCTATCGCCCATATCCGTGTTTTCGAAGGAATGATCAAACCCGGTATGAAATTAAAGATGATGTCTACGGGTAAGACCTTTGAAGTCACCGATATAGGATTCTTCCGGCCAACTCCGGTAAATGTCGGCTCACTCCATGCCGGACAGGTCGGCTTTATTGCCGGTAGTTTAAAAAATGTCAAGGATATTCGGGTAGGCGATACCATAACCACTGTCCAAAACCCGACGAAAGAAGCCCTGCCCGGTTACAGGGGCGTTACTCCAATGGTATACTGCGGCCTTTATCCAATCGACAGCGGTGAATACAACAACTTAAAAGATGCTTTAGAAAAATTGCAGTTAAATGATGCCGCCCTCGTATTTGAACCGGAAACCTCCATAGCCCTTGGCTTTGGTTTCAGATGCGGCTTTCTCGGCCTTCTGCATATGGACGTCATTCAGGAACGCTTGGAACGTGAATACAATTTAAAGCTCATAACAACCGCACCTAGTGTTATCTACCATGTCTACAAAACAAACGGGGAAATGCTGAAGGTTGCCAACCCAGCCGAACTGCCCCCACCTACCGAGATAGAACATATGGAAGAACCATTCGTAAAAGCCACCGTCATCGTGCCAAACGACTACGTGGGTGCCGTAATGGAAATATCACAGGAAAAGCGCGGCAAATTTATCAGCATGGACTATATCGACAACAGAGTCATGCTCGTCTATAATGTTCCACTCAATGAAATAATCTACGATTATTTTGATAAATTAAAATCCACTACACGCGGCTATGCTTCCCTTGATTATGAATTGGCCGGTTATCAGCAGGCTAAACTGGTTAAATTGGACATTCTCTTGAATGGTGAAATGGTTGATGCCCTTTCCACTATTGTCCATATAGACAGAGCCCAGCCACGCGGTCGCCAGTTGGCAGAAAAACTCAAAAAAATCATTCCGCGGCAAATGTTCGAAATACCTATCCAAGCAGCAATAGGCAATAAAATAATCGCCCGTGAAACAGTTAGGGCAATGCGTAAGGATGTGCTTTCAAAATGCTACGGCGGTGATATAACCCGTAAGCGCAAACTACTGGAAAAACAAAAAGAAGGGAAAAAGCGCATGAAATCCGTTGGTAGTGTAGAAGTACCGCAGGAAGCTTTCATGGCAATTTTAAAAGTGGACTGATGATTTCCTTATATATCCATATTCCCTTTTGTCTTGCAAAATGCCGCTATTGTGATTTTCCTTCAATAGCGGCAAAAAAGGATACTTATCCCGCATACGTATCTGCGCTATGCAAAGAAATAAAATTGCGGCACCAACAGGCTTCTCCTTTGAAGGCCGACACCGTCTATTTTGGTGGGGGGACTCCCTCACTTTTATCGGTAAACAGCATTGCCACCATCCTTACTACCCTAAAGACTTCTTACGACCTTTCCCCCGACGCTGAAATAACCTTGGAAGCCAACCCTGGCACAGTTGACCTGCCAAAACTCCAAGCCTTGAGAAAACTTGGTATAAACCGCCTAAGTTTTGGTGTGCAGGCTACACAAGATTTTTTGCTCAAACTGCTTGGCCGCATACACACCCTTGCAGATACAAAAGAAGCAATCACAGCCGCAAAAAAAGCAGGCTTTCAAAACATAAGCCTTGACCTCATGTACGGCCTACCCCGGCAAACGCTTGCCATGCTACAAGAAAGCACTGCCTGGGCGTTGCAACAAGAACCCCAGCATATTTCTATTTACGGCCTTCAAATAGAACCGGGAACGCCTTTTGCCCAGATGCAAAAAGAAGGATGCCTGCCACTGCCTGATGAGGACACAGTGGAAACCATGTATGACTTTATTACAACCACACTTCCCCAGCATGGCTTTGAGCGTTATGAAATAGCAAACTTTGCACGACATGGTTTCGCTAGCCGTCATAACCTTGCTTACTGGCAAGATAAAGCATACCTCGGTTTCGGTTGCGCTGCCCATTCATATTACAATTTCCAGCGCACCTACAATACCCATAATGTTTATGAATATATCCGTTCATGTAACAATAATGCATTGCCTGTTTTTGAAGAAGAAAAATTTGATAACCAAACATGGATGGAAGAATTTTGCTTTTTGGCATTGCGTACTGCCCGGGGAATCGACAAAAAAAAATTCCAAGAAAATTTTCACCGCAGCATCCACGATGTTTATGGTAAAAATATAAATATGCTCCTCACCCAAAAACTTTTAAAGGAAAATGATGCCTATCTCTTTCTTACCCCCGCTGGTATGAAGCTGGGAAATATTGTCTTTGAAAAATTTTTATTGTGAAAATTAACAAAAATAAAAGCAGGAAAATCCCGGTATATCAGAACATATACCGGGATTTTCCTGCTTTTATCATATTACCATAGGCCGCATATTTTCCACCAAAAACTACCAAATCCTAACCAAATAACTATATTTACAGTAGTTATTATAAAACCTAATTTCCACCATTCGGCTTGTGATACATAACCAGCACCAAAAAGAATCGGCGCAGCCCCGCCACCATAATGCGTTAAAGGAATCATTAGATTAGATAATACAGCAAATGCTATTGCTGCAAGAAGCGGCGGTGTCCCTACTGCAACAGCCACAGCGAGG
The DNA here is from genome assembly GCF_004341685.1 of Pectinatus cerevisiiphilus. GTDB lineage: Bacteria > Bacillota > Negativicutes > Selenomonadales > Selenomonadaceae > Pectinatus > Pectinatus cerevisiiphilus. Next base: position 195,612 of record NZ_SMAA01000002.1, on the reverse strand, counting down.
AAGGCGGCATACATTGCCCCAATATGTGCTGACACACTAGCAAACGCATAATGGGAATAGACATAAACTAATATCAAAATACCAAAGGCAGGCAACCATGATATTCCTGCTTGTAAAATCATCTGCCCTACATTTGTAGATAAATATTTTATAAAACCAGACTTAGTTAACGCATCTGCTAACGCTATTAACGAACCCATCCAAAACATAGTGTCCCATGCACCTTTTTCATTCAGTACATCTTGCCAGTTAAGCACGCCTGTTAAGACTAATACACATACAGTAAGCATCCCAACAACTGTCGCGTCCATATTTGTCAAACCTGATGTTGACCATAATAGCAGTGCACCAATAAAGACAATAATTACAACTTTTTCATCTAAAGATAACTTTCCCATTTTCGCTAATTCATCAGCAGCCATCTTTTTTGCAAATGACATCTTACTTATCTCAGGTGGAAAAAGTTTATAAAGCAAATAAGGCATAAGTATTAACGAGATTATCCCCGATGGTACAGCCGCCATAGCCCATATTCCCCAAGTTATATGAACATCAATTGTCTTTACTGCCAATTCAACAATAAGTGGATTACCCGCCATAGCTGTCATAAACATAGCACAGGTAATAGCATTGGCTTGGTATTCTATCTGCATTATATATGCACCAAATTTTCTGGCCGTAGTTCCAGGTTCCGAGCCTAATGCTGATGAAAGACTCTTAATTATCGGAAAAATAATCCCACCAGCCCGAGCCGTACTCGAAGGCGTAGCCGGTGAAATAATAAAATCACTGAATGTAATTGCATAGCCTAATGTCAAAGAAGACTTTCCTATAGACTTGATGATCAAAAAGGCTATACGTTTGCCAAGACCACTTTTAATAAAAGCCCTCGCTAATAAAAATGCACACACGATAAGCCAGATGGTACTATTTCCATAACCAGAAATAGCTGACTTTACATCCATCACACCCAAAAGTGCAGCTGCTGTAACACCTATAAATGCCACCGCACCTATTGGTATCGGCTGCAATATAAATCCTAGAATTATTGCGGCAAAAACTGCAAAAAGATGCCATGCCATCGGTTCAAGCCCTGTTGGTTCTGGACAGAACCATAAAATTATTCCTATAAAGAATACAAAAAGAAGTTTTCTTCTACTTTTTATCACTTTATCTCCCCTCTTTGTGCTGCAGCCGATACTGAGATACAGATAATCTTTCTATATGACAGCATCGGTACAGACCGTCCTAAATCAGAATACAAATTTTTGAACTTTAAAAGGCTTTTTATACTTGCCCGACTGTCATATGATTGTTTTTATTCAACTCCATATTTAGCCAATACACGATCTGCGAACTGCGGCGCATAGCCAATATAATTATGCGGATCAAGCATTCTGTCTATTTCTTCATCAGTAAAATCCTTACGTACTTCTGGTTCATTTTTTAGCGCATCTTTCATCTGAGATTCTTCTTCATAAGCTTTCATACAACAACGATAAACAATAGAATGTGCTGTCATGCGTCCTAATTTTGGTGCTAAATGCATCATAACGCATTCACTCATCATCAAACCTCTTAATTTATAAAGATTCTTTTCCATATGTTTTGGATAAACAATTAAATGCTGCAACACATCTTTTGATTTTTCCAGAGCAGCTCCCAGAAGATGGCATGCCCGCGGAATTGCTTCCCATTCTGTAAGAAAGCAACCCCAATCACGTTCATTTTCACTGACCATGGATTCTACAATTGAAGGCGCAATACTGCGCACGCTGCGGCACACCGCAATAATATCTTCCACTACTTGTGGATTACGTTTATGCGGCATCGTAGAAGAACCAATTTTTCCCATAAAGAACGGTTCTTCCAACTCTAAGATTTCAGTACGTTGCAATGTCAAAATTTCATGGGCAATCTTACCTAATGTCCCCGCGCAAATTGCTAATGTACTAACAAATTCAGCTTGATTATCACGGGCTACATGCCATGCAATAGTTGGGATACCCAATCGCAATATTTCCATCATACGTTTCTGTGTTTCCAATCCTTTTTTAGGTTGAGAAGCAAGCGTACCAACAGCACCAGCCATTTCACCGACAAAAACTCTTTTCTTTATCTCTTCCAAGCGTTGTATGTCCCGACCCAATTCATCAGCCCAGACAGCAACTTTGTACCCCAGTGTAATTGGCAGTGCATGAATTACGTGTGTACGCCCACACATAATCGTATTGCGATACTTTTTTACCAAATTTAATGTATGCTTTTGGCAAATCTTCATATCTTCACAAATAACATCGTATGCATCTCTCATTTGCAATACAAGGCCAGTATCCACTATATCTTGGCTTGTTGCACCCCAATGCACATATTCACCAGCATTTCCTGGTAATATTTTTTTAAACTCTTTTAATAATGGAACCATAGTAATCGATGATTTATAATTTTCACCCACTGCAGCTAAATCTATCAAGTTGGCATTAGCATTAGCATTTATTTCATCTGCCTTTTCCTTAGGAATAACGCCTAACTCTCCTTGTGCCTTAGCTAATGCCGCTTCTGTGTCCAACCATTTTTGTACCAGCGACCTATCGCTAAAAATCTCCCTCATTTTATCTGTGCTAAATAAACAGCCAAATACTTTGCTATCAATAGTCGTAGATGCCATAATTTTTCTCCTCTTTCATTGCATTTTAAAAACTACTTATGTTTAATTCATTTTTCAAATCAATCATAGCAAACAAGCGAGTTAAAGAAAAATCATTCATCATTATTAAAATATAATATTATATTATAAATTTTAGTAATTTGTATAAAAAGCTATCGAAAATGCCTTTTTCTATAAATTGCAATTATTCATTTTAGCTGTGGATATAAATAGAACAGTAACTATAATTTTTTATTATGAAATAATTCAATTATATTATTGTTTTTCCGTGAATATATTTTCCACCTATGTATTTGATATGTTAGAATAAAATAAATATGTTTTCGAAAGGATAGAGACTTATGGAACTGCGGCAACTAGAATACTTTCTTATGGTCAGTAAATTAAAAAGCTTTACGCGAGCTGCTGAGCGACTCTATATCTCTCAGCCTGCAGTTACCAATACTATTCACAGCTTAGAGGATGAATTAGGAATACAATTATTTGATCGCAGCCAAAAACAAATTATATTAACAACAGAAGGAAAAATCTTTTATCGGCATGTCGAAAATGTCATGAAAGGTGTATCTAAAACTCTACTGGAAATCAATAATTTAAAAAATTTAAACGGTGGGCTGCTGACTATTGGTATAACAAACCTAGGGAGCCTTAATCCCGATACCGAGATATTGCAAAAATTCAGTAAGTTATATCCAAATATCACTATAACTTTAGTAGAAAAAGACAGCTTTACCTTACAGCAAGATTTATCTGAAGAAAAAATTGACACTGCATTTTTCTTCACTTCAGATAATCCGGCTTTTACACATATGTTCTTAGGTAATAATGAATTAACATTATGTTGCAGCTTTAACCACAAATTTCGTTATAAGAACTCCATTGATTGGTTATCTCTCAGCGAAGAAAAAATTATTTTATCAAGAAACAGTGGATTCTTCGGACATTGCTTAAAAGAGCATATTGATAAAATAGATCCACCACCGCAATTTATTTTTGAACCTATGCAGGTGCAGACTATAAAAAGTTTAGTGGCTAGTGGTGCAGGTATATCTATTCTTCCTCGAGAGTTATGTGAAACTGATACGAATTTAGTGACTATTTCTTTTTCACCGCAGTTTTTTCTGCCCCATTATATGGCTTACAAAAATTCGCGTACTAAATCACATGCTACAGAGGCTTTTATCACTTTTGTTAAAAATTTTGTTACCAAAGGAGTTGATACTTTATGATGCCAGTAATTGCAGCTGTTGGTAGCAACCATCTTATTGCAAATGAAATATGTCTTCTAACTGAAAATATACTAAATGGGAAAATACCCATTTCCTGTTTCCGCACTGATGAAATACAGAACATAGCTCCAGCTGATTTTTATATTTGCGCCCCGACCCAATATGATAAACTACGTCATGTATTACCGTCTCAGCGCTTATTTATTTTTGAATTAATTCCAACCAGTACTTTTTTTTTAGAAATCGCACGCATTCCTAAGAAATCAACTGTATATGTTTTTAACAATCTATTACCATATACCAAAACCCTTATTTCGTATTGCATTGCACTGGGGATTGATAACTTATGTTTCAAAGCTATCGCCTATGAAAATATGTCTTTATCAGAAATAACCAGTTGCTTAAAAAAAGCAAAATACATCATTGGTGTTGATCGCTTTGTCGGCCCAGAAGTGCTGCTCTCTCCCTTCTACAAAAAGTATCTGCAAAAAGACGTTAAAATTATAGCTGCCAAGCGCACTGCTTCAGTACGTTCATCTTGTATCTTTCTTCATGCTTTAGCAACTTTTTATTACACACATGCTCAAAAAGAATATCATTGCTTATTGCAGTTTTCACCACCAACAGATGCTTCTGTACTTGCTTTAAAAAAACTTGCTATAAAAATTGATGAAACAATAAATAACATTCGCACCGCCTCTGTCCAAATTATAGCTAACCAGATAGACTTATCGGCAAAAGAAACTTGTGCAGAAATATCCTTTTATGATTTAAATGACAATAAACAAAATGATTTTTCCTGCTTATCACACATCGTAAATCGTCTTTTATTGACATTTGCCATTCTCAATAAAAAACTGGAATATATAAGTAAATAAACCATATTACTGTAAGAAAATTTTCTAATATAACAACTTATCCGTAAAACAAAAAACACCAGGTTTTCACCTGGTGTCAGACCAAAGATAAAAGCACCTGCATTTATCGACAGCAGGTGCTTTTATTATACTTATCCGCAAAAATTAATTTTCCCATTAAAATATCACATATGAAAAAACTACTGGTGGTAGTTTTTCGAGAATTTCACCTTTGGACATATTAGGAATTTCACTTGCTTTAATTTTTCCCGCAAAAATATTCCCAGCATTACTCGACTCTTTATGGATGATTTTGCTTAGGCTGTTTCCCTGCCGCGAGGTCGGAGTTATGGTTATTACTTCATCTATAGCACAAAGGATATTGGTCTTTTGGAACTAAATCATCCAATGCTACAAATTGTTTTTGTGCTCGTCTATTTCATAAAAAAAATCCCCCCAATATGATTTTAACATATTGGGGAGGAATTCGAGTTTATTGTCCACACTCTGAACACCATGTTTTCATCTGATGTTAGATTTTATTACACACATTATTGTTTTGGAAGATAAGGATCCTCTGTAAGTTCCTTCTGTCCCAGCATCGTCGTTAGATTTTGCAGATTAAACCGATACTGCGGCGAAGAAAAATCTTGGCCCGCATCATAATGGTTGGAAGGGGCATTTAAGATACCGCAGATAGTATCATATATCAAATCATTAGTGAAAAATTGGTTTTGGTTATGCTGCAATGTATTGGTCTGCACAGGATAAGTTTGCTGATATTCTTTAGAAAGGTAAACGAACATAGGTATACGAACCATATCAAATTTAAATACATCAGGGTTATGCGATATATTTACATCTTCACCATGGTCGGAATAATACACCATAGCCTGTAAATGCAGATTTTTCTTAGCATAATCATATATCTGCGACAAAATATAATCAGTATAAAGAATACTATTGGCATATGCCGGTTCCGTAGAAGTACTATCGTCATTCTTCCATTTTTCAAAGTCAGCCGGATATCTATTATTGTAATAAATATGGCTGCCCATAAGATGCAAAACGACAAAATTATTCTTAGTAGGATCTATTTCCGGTAGAAAGTCCAACAACGCACCATCTACCTGATCGGTAAATACATACGAATCGTCTGTCCATTTTGCGTGATTAGCTGTCTTCGCTATCAAGGTTATCGCGCTGTCATACTGCCCATACCGTCCCTGATTACTGAACCAATAGGTATCATAACCGGCTTTCTTCGCCACATCAATGACAGACAATGAATTGTAGAACTGTTTATCATTATACTGGCTCTGTTCCGTCAATGCCCTCTGCAAAACTGGAACCGTTTGCACCCATGAAGAATAAACGTTATTGAATACAACAAAATCAGGATCTTGTCTACGCTGCTCCAACCATGGGGTATCATCATAAGCAAAGGAAGGCGTATAAGTCTTCATATAGTTACGGGAGGCTGACTCGCCAATTACCATAATGACTGTTCCCGGTGCCTTCTGCGCCAAAGTAGTTGCGCTTGACAGTTTCATATCATCAAACCGTTCTGTATAATTAAGGCTGTATTTTTGTGTCTGGTGAACGTAAGTAGATACTTCTTCCCAGTTGTTTATAATTGACGTTTGCGGAAAAAGGAAAAAGAAAGAATAAGCAGCTGTAAAAATCGTAAATAAATACAGTATAATTTTCTTTTTACGTCCAAACACAGACGTTTTTATTTTCAAAGCTAACCGATAATTTATCTTGTACATAGCATACAAAACAAGGCAGATGCCTACCAAAACGAGCACTATTTTAAGACCACCAACATTGGATTGAAGGAAATCCACACTTTCACGCGGATTTGTTAAATAAAGCGCCATCATAGTGGCTGGTGTCAGGCAATGCTGATATATAAGATAATAACCTACTTCCAGCAAAGGTATAAAAAGACATAATATATCAAATACTGCAAATAAAGCGGCTATAATCTTAGCGGATATACGTGTTTGCAAAAACACGGTCTGCAAAGCCGCGAGCAGAATAAAAAGACCTGTACCAAAAAGAAAATCCACACGTATCAGTGATATATACCATGTTGAATTGTATGTCCATGAATATAACAAAGGAAAAGTAATGCACCATGCCAGCCCGGGAATGGCATGAGCCAAAAATTTGCCGGAAAACAAACTAGTATGTGTCAAATACTGAATCAGATAAAGAGAAATTATTGTTGGCAGCAAATACGCAAAGTAATTTACAGGTCCCATATCCTGTCCTATGTTTATGTAAAATATAACCAGACAGATATAAAAAACCAAAGATGCCAAGAGAAAAACAAAGCTTTCTGTTCGATCTGTTTTCGTCAATAAGCGCATAAATCAAATTCATCCTTCTAAAATAATATTTTATTAAACTCCACTAACTACTATACTATAAAAAGCTTAAACATGCATAAATTTTTTAAACAAAATTTAACATTTCCATGCATATTTGCAGGCAATATAGCACTATATCGCACTAGCAAAACATAAATAAAGCCGCAACCCTTAAGGTTACGGTTTTGTTTATTAATGCGCATTATAGCATAACAAAAGGGTCTTTTGCCACCTTATCATAAGAGATCTCTATATTCCATTTATTTTTCTTTGCGTACGTGTCCAATTTACCAGCCAGTGCTTTGGCAACAAGGTATTCTGTACCAAAATGTCCGGCATCTATAAGGTTTATATTAAGTTCTTGGGCTTTCTGCGCTTCATGATATTTAACATCACCAGTAATATACACATCAGCGCCCCGCATTTTAGCTGTGCTGAGAAATTCTGCACCGGCTCCACTACATAAGGCTACCTTTTTTATTTCTCTGTCATTAGTTCTCACGAGCCGAATATGGTCTATCTGAAGGGTATCTTTTACCATAGCGGCAAATTCTTCAAATGGAACTACCTTTTCCAGTTCACCGATACGGCCTAAGCCGGCAGTCTCACCCGTCATTTTCAGCGGATATATCTCATAAGCGGCTTCCTCATAAGGATGCGCCTTTACCATTGCCCGAACAACCCTGTCTTTTATTTTGGCAGGTAAAATTGTTTCCAGCTTCACTTCATCAACTGATGCAATCTTTCCTATTTCGCCTATATAGGGATTTGTTCCGGCAAGCGGGAGGAAATGTCCCATTCCCTGCATTTCAAAAGCGCAGTATGAATAATTGCCTATATAACCTGCCCCTGCTTTACCAATTGCCAAACGAACTGCTTTCGCATGGCTCTTAGGTACAAATACCGCCAGCTTGACCAACTCTTCCGCAAAGTTAACATTGAGCATCTGGACATTATGCAAATGCCAGAGCTCGCACAGCATATCGTTAATACCGCCCTTTGCGCTATCCAGATTGGTATGTGCGGCAAAAACAGCTATATTATTTTTTAATAATTTCTGTATCAATTTTCCCATTGGTAAATCAGTACGTATCTTTTTTAAAGCATGAAATATAAAAGGATGGTGGGAAATTATCATATCATATTTCTTTTCGATAGCCTCATTAACCACGGCTTCATTGACATCAAGACAAGTGATAATTTTATTTATTTTTTGGGCAGGATCACCAATAAGCAGTCCCGGATTATCCCACTCCTCCGCCAGAATGCGAGGCGCGATCCGTTCCATTGCCTCCATTACAACCTGACATTTTATCATCGTTTATCATCTCCAACTTTTTTATGAACGCAACTAAGCTTTGATACTGTTCACCGCTTTTTTCCGTACGGGAGCGGCCAAGCCCCGCCAGTATCTTTTTACTACAGTGCAACAATCCGGTAATATGGTTCAAAAAAAGCGGCGGCCTTTTCACTAAGAGCACAGGTCCCACTTTAAGTGCCAGTTCGTCAGGCATATTCTGCACCCCTGGGACAGCATAGATCAACTGATAAATATGGTGCTGTTCCTTAGCCAAAGCTTCATCTTTTATATGCCAACCAATATCGTAAATATAGCGTCGCACCTTTTCGCTGGCAAGCTGCGGTTGCAAAATAAGTCCGTTTAAAGAAGCTGTTACCTGCGGTGAATTTTGTAACAGGGAATTTATAAGCTGTCCGCCCATTCCTGCAAAAACAGCCACATCAGCTTCACCTGGCTGTAAGACCGTCAGCCCATTGCCCAGTCTTACATCAATTTTACTTTCCATGCCATAACGTTTGACAGTCCTTTGTGCTATCCGATATGGACCTTCATGCACATCAACGGCAATGGCCTTTTTGATTCTACCTGTCTTGAGCAAATAAACAGGCAGATTGGCATGATCCGTACCGATATCAGCAATAACGGTATTCGCGGGCACAAAATCAGCAGCAGCCCGCAGACGAGGAGTTAACATGAACTTCATCCTTACATAATATTATTAATATATTATAGCATATCTTAAAGTTACAATTCCGTTCCAAAATAAAAAACCTCCCCGGCTGCCTTCATACACAGTCAGGGAGATTTTGGCAAGACCTTATGCCTGCCAAACATCCTCAGCAATTTTTTTAATCAAGTTTATTTTTTCCCATTGTTCACGTTCAGTCAAAACATTGCCTTCTTCTGTTGAGGCAAAGCCGCACTGCGGACTCAGGCATAGCTGATTCAACGAAACAAATGCCGCTGCTTCCCTGATACGTGCTTCAATATTGTCCGGATTTTCCAAGTCAGGAGTTTTGGACGTAACAAGCCCTAAAACAACTTTCTGCCCTTTTATAAAACGCAATGGTTTAAAATCACCAGCCCGTTCACTGTCATATTCCAAGAAAAATCCATCTACATTACATTTGCCAAACAACGTTTCAGCTATAGGTTCATATCCACCGGAAGAAAACCATGTCGAGCGGAAATTACCACGGCAAATATGCATAGTAATTGTCATATCAGCCGGTTTATCCGCAATAATTTCATTTATAGCCGCTACATAAGCTTCCGCTACAGCATCAAGGTCAAAGCCCCTTTTAGCGTAAGCGTCACGCTTTTTCACCGAACAGAACTCACCCCATGAAGTGTCATCAAACTGAAGATAACGGCAGCCCAAATCATAAAATATTTTAACTGCCTTTTTATAAGCTGCAATTATATCTTTATATAAATCGGTTTCATTTTCATAAATACTGATAGGTGTATATTCTTCAGCACGCATGCAGACAATAAGATGCAACATTGACGGAGACGGAATAGTAAGCTTAGCAATATGGTTTTCGCCTGCCTGTGCTTGTAAAAACTTAAAATGTTCAACAAAAGGATGGTTTACCGGGAAATCAATTTTTCCGGTAATTTTTATTGTTTCCGCTTTTGGCTGATGGTCTTTAAAAGCTACAGACCACGCCTTCGCTCCAACCTTTGTCACACCATCAAGTTCCGCCAAAAAATCCAAATGCCAAAAAGCTCTGCGAAATTCGCCGTCAGTTACAGCCTTTAAACCAATCTGTTTTTCTTTATCAACTAAATCACTTATACATTCATCTTCGATTATTCGCAGCTGCTTCAAACTAATTTTATCTTCATTGAATTGAATACGTGCTTTTTTCAAAGCCTGCGGACGCAAAAAGCTGCCCACTATATCATAGCGAAATGGCGCCATAAATATACCCCCTAAATTTTTGATTAATAAAGTCCCGCCTGAAAACACTGCGTGCAAGCATCCTGCCGCCAAAGACTTCATACGTATATTATATCTCAGTATCACGATATATACTAAGGTTTTATTTTTCTAATTAGTTATAGGATTAAGCTATAACACTAGCCGCAATATAATGCTTTAACTTATCAATATAATTTTGTGCAAGCGGAGTTAAATGGGCATGCTTGTTATAAATATAACCGACACGAATTATTTCCTCACTTTCAAGCGGTACAGAAATAATATTGCTGCCATTGAGATCTTCACTAAGTACACCGGTAGAAATGGTATAGCCGTTTAAACCTATGGCAAGATTAAAAAGCGTTGCGCGGTCACTTACACGAATACTCTTTTTATGCGGTACGGTACTATGGATTTCCTCCGAAAAATAAAACGAATTATATGTGCCTTGCTCAAATGAAAGACACGGATAAGGTTCGAGATCAGCAAATGTAACTTTTTTCTTGTCGGCAAGCGGATGGCGCGAGCTCATAAAAACATATGGCTTTGTAGAAAACAGTTCAATAAAGTTTAAATCATTTTCATGGAGTATTTTGCTTATGACCTGTTCATTAAAAGAACACAGATAAATAACGCCAATTTCACTACGCATATCTTTTACATCGTCAATTATTTCATGCGTTTTTGTTTCACGCAAAGTAAATTCGTATTCATCTTCCGCATATTCATGAATGAGGTTTACAAAAGCATTTACAGAAAAAGCATAGTGCTGCGTGGAAATAGAAAATAACCGTCTTGAAGGTTTCTTATGCAGATAGCGTCTTTCCAATAGTTCTGTTTGCTCAAGTATTTGCCTAGCATAGCTGAGGAAATCCTGACCGTCTGAAGATAAAGAAACACCACGGTTTGTGCGAATAAATATATCTATTCCCAGTTCCTGCTCCAATGCCTTCACCGAATTGGAAAGACTCGGCTGTGATACAAAAAGCTTTTGTGCCGCTGTGTTTATGGAACCTGAATTGACTATTTCCACAATATATTTCAATTGTTGTAAAGTCATTCTCCTACCCCTTTTATAAAAAGTTCTCCTGCCTAAGCGATAAAAACTATTACAAAACTTCAGCTAATAGGCCGAAAATTAATTATATAGTACTTCGTCTTTAAGATATTTGTCAAACTAAAACGGTATCTAGTAATGTCTCTAGGAAAAAACATTAACAATATCTACATATCTACATTTATCCCTAATGAAATATTTCACCCTAGTGAAAAATTATTGATAACCTACGGATACCTTTTAATTTTTTCTATAATTTGTAATATATATTCTCCAAACTTGCACATTACTTTCTCAAAGTCTTTGACAAACATTGATTATATGTTGTATATATTATATAATATTTGGTATTTATTGCATATGTTTATAATTTAAAGAAAAAATAAATTTAATAAAACATATCAATACAAATGGTGCAAAATAAAAGGGATTTTATCGCTTAGATTAATTTTTATCAAGGATTAATAGACACGAGCATTTCTAAATTTGAATTTGGAGGAATATATGTAATGAAAAAGAAATTTTCAATTTTTATCATGGTCGTCATTATAGGTATACTAAGTATATCCACTGTGTCTGCCGAAACATCCAGTAAACCAAATATTGTAATATTAGCAACTGGTGGTACCATAGCAGGAAAAGCATCCTCTGATACAGCTACCACAGGTTATAAAGCAGGTGCTATTGATATTGATACGCTGATAAATGCCGTACCCGAAATGAAAGATTATGCCAATATTTCAGGCGAACAAATCTGCAATATAAGCAGTAATAATATTACAGATTCCATATGGATAAAATTAGCCGACAGAATAAATAGTCTCTTAGCTCAAGATAATGTTGATGGTATTGTCGTTACACATGGAACTGACACACTTGAAGAAACTGCATATTTTTTAAACCTCACCGTAAAAAGCAAAAAACCCGTTGTTATTGTTGGTGCAATGCGCCCAGCAACCGCAATTAGTGCTGATGGACCTATGAATCTTTTGAATGCAGTACGCATAGCTGCCAGTAAACAAGCTATCAACAAAGGGGTACTCGTAACCTTAAATGACGAAATCGATGCAGCACGTGATGTCACAAAAACGAACACCCTAATGACCAGTACGTTTAAAGCTCCCGAGTTAGGTGCTTTGGGTTATATGGAGGGTGGTACTCCTGTTTTTTATAGAGAAACTACTCGTCGCAATACTATAAATAGTGATTTTTCTCTAAATGGAGCACTTTCATTACCATATGTAGCAATCATCTATGGACATGCCAATGGTGATAGCGCTTTAATTTCAGCTGCTGTAAACGCTGGAGCCAAGGGAATTATTTATGCAGGCACAGGAGATGGCAGCATCCATGAAACAGATGAAGCAGAATTATCAAAGGCAGCAGCCCAAGGAATAGTAGTTGTACGAAGTTCCAGAGTAGGTAATGGAGCAGTTATCAAAGCACAACAATCATATACAGACGAACATTTTCTTAATGGTGGAACATTAAATCCTCAAAAAGCACGTATCTTATTGCAATTAGCTTTGTTGAAAACACACAATTTATCCGACATACAAAAAATGTTCGATCAGTATTAACTTCATGCATCACTATACGATTATTAAAATATAAAAATTATTGTCCATATCTATTATTAAATATAGCTAAAATCTGATATTTTATAATAAATATCATAAAAAAACTTGACAGATAAAAAATATGCGTGTATATTATTTTACATCAAGTTTTTGTAAACTTGTAATTGCATAAATCAAAATTCCGTGATAGGAAAAAGTATTCTTTGCCCAAGGTTCACAGAGAATTGTCATCCGGCTGAAAGACGATAACCAAAGCAGAGAAGAAAATCATCCTTGAGGAGTGAGGCTGAACGATTCTGTAAGCCGAAACGTCTGATCCACGTTACAGGAAACGCGTATTATAATGTACGTTTGAGTGCCCGGTTTATTAATAATGCCGGGAATTTAGGTGGCACCACGGAAAACAAAACCTCCGTCCTTTTTTGGACGGGGGTTATTTTTATTTTTAGGAGGAATTATATTATGGATACTATCAATTTCGCTCACTTAAAACGACAAAGGGATTTACGCATCATCCTGCCGGTATTTCTTGTTTCTATCGTTGCCTGCATTGATCGTGTAAACATTGCCTATGCAGCCCTTACAATGACACAGGATCTCAATTGGATTACACCAGAAATCTTTGGTGCCGGTGCTGGTATTTTCTTTATGGGTTATTTAATATTTGAAATTCCTGGTTCACTTGTTGCCGCAAGATTTTCTGCAGCCAAATGGATTGCCCGCATTATGTTTTCGTGGGGAATTGTCTGCATTCTCATGGCATTTATGCATACACAATTTGAATTTTACCTTTACCGTTTTCTTTTAGGTGCCTCGGAAGCGAGCTTGTATCCTGTTATTTATTCCGTCCTTTTCCCCCGTTGGTTCACCGCAAATGAACGTGCCCGTGCTACTTCCCTTATGCTTACTTCCTTACTTCTTTCTACAATAGTCGGCGCACCGTTGGCTGGTTTCCTGCTCAACACTTCCGTCTTCGGTATGCATGGCTGGCAGGAACTGTTTATATTAGAAGCCATCCCAGCTATTCTTTTCGCCATCTTTTTCCTCTTTTGCGTAAAAGACCATCCAGAAAAAGTATCATGGCTCACAGATGCAGAAAAGAAATACCTTGTCCATGCTTATAACGAAGAACAAACACGTCTGCAAAGCATAAAAAAATATACCGTTTGGCAAGCATTTACTGATCGTAAAGTTTTAAAACTCTGCTTTATCTATTTCATGTGGGTAATTGGTTTTTGGGGTTTCAATTTCTGGATGCCGACCGTCCTTAAAGGCTTGTCTGGTTGGTCAACACAGCTTTTAGGCGGTGCTATCGCGATACCGATGATAGCTGCACTGGTTGTCCAGCTGATAATCAGCCGCACTTCGAGTAAAACAGGCGATAAAGTATGGCATGTTTCCGGTGCTTTACTCGTCGGCGCTATCGGCCTTGGTTTCAGCCCGTTTGCCACAAATATGTACACAGCACTTTTCCTTGTTTGCCTATCAGCTATCGGTATCTATGCATCCATGGGTGTATGGTGGACAATACCAACGACCTTCCTTACGGGTCCTGCTGCCGCGGCTTCCGTAGCGCTCATCAATTCCTGCGGCAACCTTGGTGGCTGGGTTGGTCCATATATGATGGGCTGGATAAAGACTTCTACCGGTTCATTTAACTTTGGTTACTTCCTCATGTCCGCCTTCATGCTCATTGCCAGCATTACTGTACTGACCTTGAAATACAGTTTGAATGGCAAAAAACAATCCGTTCCGGCAAAAAGCAATGCCGTAACGAATAATTAAAGAATATAAAGTTTTCCACAGTAATATTTTAATAGCACCAACTTAATCTATAAATACCCAGAAAATCGTTGAAGCAGCGGGACACCTCTATCCTGCTGCTTCTTTTTGCAGCCCCGCTTATACCGGCACAAGGTTTTACTTCTGCCCCAAATAATTTATGGCAAAAATGCATATCCTTATCACGTACATTTTTACTATTATTTTAAAATGCTTCTAATAAAAAGTCCTCTAATTCATGCTGTGTTTTCATTTGATATAATTTATTACACCAATCATCCTCGTTGATGTGTTGTAAAAGCATTGCCAAAAAATCCAAATGGCTTGTCTGGTTAATTGGCGCCAAGCATATTATACATTTCACATTTTTACCATTCCCCAGAGGAACACTCCCTCTGCATAAAGCTACTGCCACAGAAAGACTTAGGACACCATCTTCTGGTTTTGCATGAGCCAGCAGTACACCTTTTCCCAGAAACATATAATTTCCATTTGTCTCATTTAGCCTAATAATTTGTTCCACATATTGTTTACGAACAAAATGATGCTCCAATAATGGTTGAAAAGCAACGCGAATTGCTTCTTTCCAATCTATAATTTGCTCAGGAACAAATGTGACATATTTTAACAGCGAATCCATTTCACTGTTAAACAAGGTATGCATTTTCCAATGGGTTTGCCGTTTCGTCTGAAAATATTCTTGCAAGCATTTACTCAATCCATTCGCATCTTCAATTTTTGCATAATTACCGATCAAATCCATAATCTGTTGAATATTTTCTTGTTTATATTCGACTACAGTAAATCCTAGTGCCAACAATTTCTTATCCAGCAAATTCCATTCGTATTTTGTTGGTAAAGCAGAAATCTGCACGACTGGTATATCTTTTTGCGGACGCTCCTCCAAAGCGATAGTAGTAATTATCAAACCAATATTATGAAAAGACAGGTGCAGATACTCTGCCATACAAAAAGGCCCAGTAAAAAGTAACTGCGGATATTTTTCTCGCAACTGCATCAGCATAAATTGGGATGTGCCAATCCCGCTGGAGCAAACCACTAAAATCTGCATATTATCATCCATCTGGTCTACGCGGATGTCACTGCCAAAGTATGTTGTAAGCAACGCAATTTCATCATCAGATACAGGCTTACCCAAATAATCTATCAATGGCTGGGCTGCCGCCCGAGAAATAATAAATAAGTTTCGGTAGGAGGTCTTTATTCGTACCAATAAAGGATTATGGTATTTAAGACCGGTAGTAATGCGATGATAAACAGATACCAGATGAACCGTCAGGGAATCTATAATCATATGATGATGTATTCCCGGCATTAGCCCCGAAATCAAGAAGAATTGGTTCGTCATATTTTCTGCAATTTTATGCATTTTTTTATAGAACTGCGTTTTATCATTTATTTTTGAAAAAGCATAAATTTGTAATATCTTAGATAGATATTTACGTTCTATAAGTGAATATATCCCTCTTTTCCGTAAAAATTTTTCTTCCCATAACATATCCAGCCGATCAGAATGGCTTATCTTCTTATCTATTTTTTCTAAGATTTTTCCTCTCGCCAAACGATTAGAGTACCATGTCAAAAAATATTTTAAAATACGCCGGGCATCATCAGTAAAATAATTGCCCGATTCTTGTTCATACTTGTGTAGTTCCCTTGAAATATCTTTTTCACAAGAAAACTGGTTCTTCTTTTTTAAAAGTATTAGTATTGTCTCTAAATTTTCCAAAAGCCATTTTCGTTGTATTAATTCCGAACCCACGATGATTCGCCCTTTTAAAGTTACCTTTATTTCTAAATCATTTTCCTGATTATAAAGATCTAAAGAGCGCAGCCGGTTCAATACTGTATTGCGTGATGCTTGAAAGATTTCCATAAGCTCATTGATTGACGTTTGTTCCTGTGTAATTATTATGTATTCAAAAAGGATCAGGCTTTCTTCCTGCGTCATAGTCTTGATATCCAGCGACCACTGCTTAGGTAAATATAACGCAACCTTCTGTTTTGTATTTGTATCAAATGGTTGCAAACCCAGCTTAGCTTTCGGCAAAAGGAAATAACCGACTCCCTTAATATTTTCCACCGGTAAAATCTGTTTTTCAGATAGTTCTTGATTAACATGCTCCAATATATACATAACGCTTCGCCGCGACAAATGCAGCTTATCCATCAAATTTTCTATGGGGATTGCTGTATCTGCCTGATAAAGTGTATAGAGTAATTCATTACCATGTTTATATTGAGAAAAATTTATCATTTTTTATCTTCCCTTCAGTCAATGGGGTTCATTATTTGCATATTTATATTGTCATTATTGCACTTGTTTAAATCTATGTAAAGCACTATTATATGTTATATAAAATAAGAAAAAGGGGATACGATCCTTATGGTGTTACTTACTAAAGAATATATCCAGCAAACAAAAGGAAAAGACATGTCTTGGCAAGATGCCATTACTTTATCAGCCAAACCACTACTTGCTAAAAAAATCATATCTAATGATTATGTCAATAATGTCATCACAGTTTGTCGGGAAAAGGGACCCTATATGAATATCGGATCGCAGATTGTCCTGGCACATGCCAGACCACTCCCCAGCACTAAACAAGCATGCCTTGCGTTATTGCAAACAACAGAAGAAATTTTTCTTATTAATGACAAGCATCCCGCCCGACTGTGGTTTTTTTTGGCGACACCAGATGCTACCAGCCATGTTGACATCTTGCAACAATTAACAGCCATATTAATAGATGACAGCAAGCTGCAACAGCTATTGGCCGCTAAAAGTGTTGATGCCCTTGCCAATGTTTTTTCTGGTAAATAATATTACCATTTATAAAAAGGAGAATTTATCATGAAATTTTTATGTATTTGTCAGTCCGGATTAGGCAGTAGTTTTATGGTTCAGATGAATATTCAGAGCATTTTAAAAGCTATGAATGTAAAGGAAGAAATAACTGTAGATCATTCCGATGTTGGGAGTACAACACCAGATCTTGCCGACTACTTCTTTATTGAAAAAACTCTAGGTGAAACCGTAGCCAATCTTCCTAAAGACCGAGTAATATTACTCAACAGCCTCATTGACAAAAATGAAATCCAAGCCGCAATAACCAAAATTCTTGACAAGGAAAATATTGCACATAGTTGATAGTGAGTAAAAGAAATTCTACTACAATTATTTTCATTATTAAGGAGTGATAATATGAATGGGATTCTAAACTTATTCATCAGCATTGTCCAAGCGCCCGCCTTACTCGTCGGCCTGCTGGCAATTCTAGGGTTACTGCTACAAAAGAAAAAAGGAACAGTAGTTATCCAAGGGGGCATAAAAACCTTTGCCGGGTTCTTAATTTTAACTGGAGGTGCCGGTATTCTCTCTAGTTCCCTGGACCCTTTTGCTAAAATGTTCCAATTTGCCTTGAATGTCCAAGGGGTTGTCCCCAGTAACGAAGCCGTGGTGGCAATTGCCCTTGTGGAATATGGTTCATTAACAGCTTTAATCATGTTTGTGGGAATGATAGTAAATGTCCTGCTGTCAAGATTTACACGTTTTAAATATATATTCCTGACAGGACAAGCTATGCTGTATGTTTCTTGCCTCACTGCCGTCATACTGGTATCGACTGGTATGGGGACTGGTATTAAGACAATACTGCTCGGCGGTATATTTGAAGGTACCCTTTTAACCATTACACCGGCTTTATGCCAACCGTATATGCGTGTCATCACCGGCGGAGATGCAGTAGCTATGGGGCATACGGGAAATATCGGCTATGCATTATCTGGTTGGTTCGGTGAACATTTTGGCAACAAAGCGCATAGTACGGAAGATATAAATATCCCTAAAAGCCTTTCCTTCCTGCGTGATTCTACTGTATCTATTACGATTGTCATGGCCATTGTCTATTTAATCTTAGCAATTTTAACCGGCCAAACCTTCGTAGAAACAAACCTGAGCCATGGCTCCAATTATCTGGTATTTGCCATCATACAGGCAGGTACTTTCGCCGCTGGCTTTGCTGTAGTTCTCCAAGGTGTTCGCATGATCTTAGCTGAAATTATTCCTGCCTTTCAGGGAATTGCTATGAAGCTCGTCCCCAATTCAAAACCAGCACTTGATGTGCCTATAATCTTTCCTTATGCACCTAATGCGGTTTTGCTTGGTTTCTTAGTCAGCTTTTTTGTCGGTGCACTCTCAATGTTTGCCATGGTAGCAATGCACACAGTTGTCATTATCCCTGGTGTCGTCGGCCACTTTTTCTGTGGCGCCGCAGCAGCCATTTATGGTAATGCCAAAGGCGGACGGCGTGGTGCTATCATTGGTACAATTATTAACAGTCTCCTAATCAGCTGGTTGCCATTATTTATATTACCAGTCCTAGGCAATATGAGTCTGGCAAGTTCCACCTTTGCTGATACAGATTATCTAATTCCTGGGATTATCCTTGGTAATCTGGGTGACTTAGGACAGACTGCCTTAACCATTAGTATTCTCGCATTCTTGGTATTAGTTATACTGAGCAGCCGTTTAATAAAAAAACCGTCTACTGAACAGTGATATTTTAATTGTACAGTAGGACATTTACCTCATTAACAAAAACAAAAAAATCATTGGTATGCCTCCTCTATATTTAGGAAAAATACCAACAATAATAATTGCACCCGGAGCTGTTATACACCATAAAACATGTAAACAGCTCCATTTTTTTGGTTCGGTGTCAGGAACTTTAAGAGATTCCGTAATAGATTGTGTTTATTGCTAATAGTACAAAAGCAGCAGGATAATTTTCCTACTGCTCTTGTACTATCTTGAATTTTTCATAACCCCAACCATTGACAATGAACCACAAAAAGGCCTTGCGAATTTTCGCAAAGCCTTGAATTTACACTGGCAGAGAGGGTGGGATTCGAACCCACGGTACCTTACGGTACAATTGATTTCGAGTCAATCACCTTCGACCACTCGGACACCTCTCCATCGTCAAAAAGCAATAGCATTATAACACATATTGAGTTACTTTTCAACTGACCTTGAAATCATTCTTCGGCTGGTGTCACAATAGCTTTCGCCATTTTTTCAAACTTAGGACGCGGCATCATGACATAATGTCCGCAGCCACAGCACTTTATGCCAAAGTCCATACCGACACGCAGGATCTCCCATGTATCGCTGCCACATGGATGCTTTTTTTTCATTCTGACAATATCACCTTTTTTGTAATCTATTTTGTTCATTCTTCCCATCCTCATTATTTTCAGCATTATTGTTAAAGTTTATTTTGCATGTAGTTTTTGATACTCTTTCAACCGGTTCAGGATGTATTACTACATCCACAGTAGCTCCCAGTGTCTTTTTTATTTCCAATTCAATAGCATCACAGACTTTATGCACCGCACCCAAACTCATGCCACAATCGAAGTTAATATGGGCATCTATCATTTTATAGGCTCCGGCTGAACGTGTACGCAGATTATGATACCCCAAAACTTCATCATGTTTCATAAATATATTTGCTATTCTTTTTTCATATTCGGCGGACAAGCTCGCATCTGTCAAATCCTTAGTGCTTTTCACTATCATTTTATAGCCAGCGCGAAAAATTATCACTGCCACTGCTATCGCCACTATAGGGTCAAGCCAATACCAGCCCAAAATGTGTATGCCGCAAAGGCCGATCAATACACCCACAGAAGTCCAAACATCAGACCGCAGATGCAGTCCGTCAGCTTCAAGTGCCTGGGAATCAGTTTTTCTGGCAACATAAATCAATCTGCGCGAAACCAATAAATTGATAACTATGGCGATAAACATGATAGCAATGCCGTATTCAAGATCCTGTATCTGCGGATTGGCACGAAACTTATCGCAGGTTTCATACACAATCATTATAGCTGCAATAACTATCAAGACAGCTTCTATAGCTGAAGATAAATTTTCATATTTTCCATAACCGTAGTCATATTTTTGGTCAGGCGGTATCATTGCTTTGCGAACTGCCCAAAATGCAATCAAAGCCGCTATCAGGTCAACACCCGAATGCATGGCTTCTGATATCAAGCTCATCGCCCCTACATATAACCCAACACAAAGTTTTAATATAACCAGTACCGTATTTGATATTACCGACAAATATGCTGTACGACGTTTTAATACATCATATCCAACAGTATTCATGTTATTACCCTCTTATCCAAAAGAAAAGCCGATTGCACAAAAGTACCAGCCAATCAGCTTTTTCCCATTTGCCACCAGATGGCAAAAACTTATTTTTGCTGTGTCTCTTAATTTAATCAATGCTTTTCATAACAATTTGTATTTCCCTTACATAAAAAATTAATCTGCGGAAAACCGCAGATTAATTCACAGGCTTATAATAACATACACTACCCAAAAAGTAAAGTTATACCAATCACAACGTACCAATCTTGGTTATATGCGAAACTTTATAACCCAAATGCTCAAGGTCGACTTTTATTTTTTCTATTCCTGGGAAATTACCGCGAATAATCGCTTCCGAATCACCGTTAGGCGTATTAAAAGAAACGAAACTGTCAATATTGAGGTCATGTTTGGCAAATACGTCTGCTATTTCTTTAGTAGCACCAATCTTATCCTTAAAATCCAGAGTAACACGCATTTTGCCGCTGGCCAGTCCCATAACTTTAACAAACACACGAAAGATATCTGTTTCCGTTATGATACCGACGAGTACACCTACACTGCTCACGACAGGCATACCACCAATTTTATTGTTGCACATTAATAAAGCAGCTTCTTCCACCGTCGCTTCATCGGAAACGGAAACTATCGGTGCAGACATTACATCAGTAACAGGCATTTTTGCCAACAGCGAATTTATTTCATATTTAGATAAGGTAGTCGCTGGTGAAGGGGCTATTCGCGAGATGTCGCGATCGCTTATAATCCCTATTACCTTTCCGTCTTTCATTACGGGCAAACGACGAAAATGATTCATTTTCATAAGGCCTGTGGCTTCATCCACAGATGTATCCGCTGAAACGGTAACTGGATTTTTAGTCATATAATTTGCTACAAACACGTTATCAAACTCCTTTCATTAACAGCTTAAGACCTCAACCGCCAAGATATGCCTTGCGCACATCTTCACTGTTGGACAGCTCTTTGGCACTGCCGCTGAGCGTAATTTTTCCGGTTTCTAAAACATAGGCACGATTGGCTATTGATAATGCCATATTAGCATTTTGTTCTACAAGAAGGATTGTAGTTCCTGCTTTATTGATATCCTTTATGATCTCAAAAATTTCTTTTATCAATAAAGGTGCCAGCCCCATAGATGGTTCATCCAGCAAAAGCAGCCGCGGACTGCTCATAAGGGCACGCCCCATTGCCAGCATTTGCTGTTCACCACCGGACAGAGTACCGGCTTCCTGTTTTTTACGTTCGGCAAGACGCGGAAAATGTTTAAAAACTCGTTTCAAATCCTCTTTTATGCCATTTTTATCCGTCCTGACATAAGCACCAAGTTCAAGATTTTCCATAACTGTCATATTCGCAAAGATACGGCGCCCTTCCGGAACTTGTGATATACCAAATTCAACTATTTTATGTGCCGGCTGGCCGCTTATAATCTTATCTTCAAACGTGATAGTCCCTGTCTTCGGTTTCAGCAATCCAGAAATCGTACGCAGCGTAGTAGATTTACCTGCCCCGTTGGCACCAATGAGTGTAACTATTTCTCCTTGGTCAACCTCAAGATTTATTCCCTTTATTGCATGGATAGCTCCATAAAAAACATTTACATCATCCATTTTTAACATTATTGCCATTATTAAGCCTCCTCACCAAGATAAGCACGGATAACTTCCGGATCTTTCTTTATCTCATCAGGTACTCCTTGGGCTATAATGGAGCCGTATTCCAATACATATATGCGTTCGCAGATGCCCATGACCAGACTCATATCATGTTCTATGAGCAAAATAGAAAGGGCAAATTCTTTTTTAATCCAGCGGATCATTTCCATGAGTTCCTTGGTTTCCTGTGGATTCATACCGGCGGCCGGTTCATCCAAAAGCAAAAGTTTAGGTCTTGTAGCCAGGGCACGGGCGATTTCCAACCGTCTTTGCGCACCATATGGCAGGTTCTTTGCAATCTCATTAACTTTATCATCAAGCTTAAATATTTTCAGCAATTCCTTGCCTGTTTCTTCAACTTGCCGTTCTTGCTGCATGTAACGGCCGACACGAAATGCTGCTTCCAACAAATTGTAATTCAAATGGGTATGATAAGCTATTTTAACGTTATCGAGAACACTCAGTTCAGAAAATAAACGTATGTTTTGAAATGTACGCGCAATACCTCTTTGTGTTATCTGCGAAGGTTTCATGCCCAGCAAGCTTTTCCCGTCTAAAGAAATAGTGCCCGTTGTCGGTTGATAAACACCGGTGAACAAGTTAAACGCCGTCGTCTTACCTGCGCCGTTAGGGCCTATAAGTCCCACTAATTCACCTTTATTTATTGTCATATTAAAATTGCTGACAGCTTTTAAACCACCAAACAATTTCGATACGTTTTTTGCTTCTAATAATACGCTCATGCTTATTTACCCCCCTTAAAATGTCTAAAAATGGGTAAACTGGTAAGTTCTATATTACCAAACAAACCTTGCGGACGGTAAAACATGAGACCAATAAGCAACAATGCATAGATGCTCATGCGCAGTTCCGGCCAATTAGAGAGCAATGCTGATATCGTCGTAAGGATAAAGGCACCGGCTATAGAACCAGTAATGGAACCCATCCCGCCCATAACAATCATTATCAAATAATTGAATGATGCCAAAAAAGTAAACGACGAAGGGTGTATGATATAGAACGTATGTGCGAAAAGACAGCCTGCCACGCCGGCAAAGCCCGCACCTATCGTAAAAGCAAGAACCTTATACTTTGTCGTATTCACGCCCATAGCTTCCGCAGCAATTTCATTTTCACGAATTGCTACACAAGCACGGCCATACGACGAGTTTACATAATTTTTTATAAAAAATACTACAAAAAGCATTACAAAGAATGCCCATGCAAAATTTGTAGTTTTCGGTATGCCCATAAAACCGGCTGCCCCGCCTACATAGTTGACGTTCATTATAACAATGCGGATTATTTCACCCAAGCCCAATGTCGCGATAGCAAGGTAATCGCCCCTGAGCCGCATTGTCGGCAGACCGATAAGGCAGCCTATAATAGCGGCAACAGCAAAAGCTACAATCAAGCCGATAATAAACGGCATATGGAAATTTACCGACAAAACAGCACCCGTATATGCGCCTATCGCCATAAAACCTGCATGTCCCAACGAAAATTGCCCAGTGTAACCATTTATGAGATTAAGGCTCACTGACATAATTATATTTATGCATATTACAATTATATTTAACTGCCAAAAAGGATCCAGAAATTCGGAAGAAATCAACCCCTGTATTATCGCAAAAACAATTAGGCTGATAACAATTGCTTTTAGATCTCTTTTACGCAATGAATTCATTTATCACACCTACACTTTCTCGTTCGTATTTTTGCCCAAAAGACCTGTTGGTTTAAATAATAAAACCAATATCAATATGGCAAAAGCTGCTGCGTCACGAAAAGTAGAAGAAATAAAACCGCTGACCAACGCTTCTATAATCCCCAAAATAATACCACCGGCTGCTGCTCCCGGCAAAATACCTATACCGCCAAGCACCGCTGCTACGAAAGCTTTTAGCCCTGGCATTATCCCCATAAGCGGATCAATTGAATTATAGTAAATCCCAACCAGCACACCGGCTGCGGCCGCCAATGCCGAACCTATGCCAAAGGTAACAGAAATTATGCGGTTGGAGTTAATCCCCATCAGTTGCGCTGTTTCATTATCAAAAGAAACGGCACGCATTGCTTTACCAACCTTTGTATACTGCACTATATAAGTCAAGATAGCCATGAGTATTATAGTAATAGCAAAAATCATAATTTGTTGGTTATTGATTACAAACGGCCCTATATGATATGCCGCATCATCTAAAATACTGGGAAAAGTTCTCGGCTGTGGTGTAACAAAATACATCATTGTATATTCGAGGAAAAAAGAAACACCTATCGCTGTTATCAGGACAGATATGCGTGGTGCCGACCGCAAAGGTCTGTACGCAAACCGTTCTATAAGCATACCCAATATCCCTGTCAGCAGCATTGATACCAACAAAGCTGGCAGCACCGGCCAATTCATCACAGTGATACAAAAAAAGCCAATATACGCGCCAACCATATAAATATCGCCATGCGCAAAATTTATTAATTTAATAATACCATATACCATGGTATAGCCTAAAGCAATCAGCGCATATATACTTCCCAACGATATTCCGTTGATCAGCTGCTGTAAAAACTGATCCATAATTCCCATCAGAAAGCCCCCATTACATTTTATTTTTCAATAATTTAGCCGTGTACAAAATATTATTAGCCGAAAACCTCAGCACAATAAAACGCTTTGCCTTTCACGCCGATAAAATATTTTGCCTGCACTGCCCACGTGTCATCCCGCAGGCAAAAATAAAAACCTTCAGCCGACCAGCCAAAGGTTCCAATACCAGTCCGTGCATCAACCATAAACAGCTCACCGTTGAGCACATATTAACTTCAGCAGACAAAATACCAAATATATTGATATTATAAATTATCAATCGTATTATTGTCAATATCAGTTATTTATCCTTTAAAATAAGTCAATTCCGGTTATTTTGACCGGAATTGACTACTTCTGGCAATCAGCTTTCTGGAGCTATCTTTTCTCTCATAACCTTACTGCCGTCTTTCATTTCAATTATGACAGCCGATTTTATAGGATTATGGTTCTTATCCATGCTGATGGTGCCTGTTCCGACCTGAATATCTTTCAGATTTTCCAAAGCATCACGTATCTTCTGCGGATCGCTGCTATTTGCCTGTTTAATGGCTTCAATCAACATCTTGCCCGCATCATATCCCAGTGCTGCAAAGACATTAGGTGATTTACCATCATTTGCGGTCTGGAACAATTTGATAAAGTTTTGTACATCTTTATCCTGATCTGAATAATGTGTGCTATAGAAAGTATTATTCAATGAATCCGCACCAGCGATATCTACGACTTTATTATCATCCCAACCATCAGTACCAAGCAGTGGAGCAGTTATGCCCAATTCACGTGCCTGTTTAACAATCTTACCGACTTCTTCATAATAAGCAGGGATGAAAATTACATCCGGATTAGCTGCTTTTATCTTTGTGAGTGTAGTCTTAAAATCCTGGTCTTTTTGTACGAACGCTTCTTCATCAACGACCTGTCCGCCTGCCGCTTCAAACTTTTCCTTGAATACCTTGCCCAGGCTCTTTGAATAGTCTGTGCTGGAATCCACATAAATAGCTGCGGTCTTTACCTTCAGTGTTTTAGTAGCAAAGGTAGCCATTACGTCACCCTGCTGGGGATCAATAAAACAACTGCGGAAAATGAAAGGATTCACTTTGCCACTATCATCAACCGTTACTTTAGGACTAGTTGCTGCCGGAGCGATAAGAGGAACTTTACTGTCAGTAACAATTGGCGATGAAGCCAATACATCACCAGTAGTAGCCGGTCCGACAATCGCAGAAACTTTATCCGTAACCAGCTTAGTCGTCGCATTGGCTGCTTCTGATGCTTCTGATTTACAATCTACTTCTTCTAATTCAACGGTCTTTCCGTTGATGCCGCCTGCATCATTTACTTCCTTGACGGCAAGCCTTAAACCATCTAATGCAGCCGAACCATAATTTGCTGCATTCCCTGTGAGTTCAAAATTTGCACCGATTTTAATGGTGTTTGCATCAGACGCACTTTTTTGTCCGCCACAGCCGGAAATGACTGCTGTCATCATTGCTGCACCAAGGAGTGCGCTGATAACTCTCAAACGCTTTCCCTTTAATTTCATAAAAGCTCCTCCTAGTAGTAATTACTTCTATTATTACGATAGATATATTATAGTTTGCAAGTATACACTAGTCAAGATAAAACTTTAAGACGTTATCGTCTATAGATATAAAAAAAGGAATTTTATTTTATTTTTCTGCAATAAATAAATGATATTCAATATAATTGCCTTAAAATATAAAAATCTTGCAATTTGCCATACTTCTTTGTTCTGAAATATAAAAATAATGCTCATATAAGCCATAAATATCGTCCGCAACGCTATCTATGTTATAATGTAGCAGAGGTGAATTATATGCTATATCCATTAAAATTACGGTCTCCCCTAAAAGATTACATCTGGGGTGGAACTCGTTTGAAAGACGAGTACGGAAAACGGACTGATCTGCCTATAGTTGCAGAAAGCTGGGAACTATCCTGCCATAAAGCGGGTGTATGTACTATTGAAAATGGCACCTACAAAGACCAAACCCTGCCTTCTTATATCGATAAGCTCGGCAAAAAAGTGGTAGGCACAAAAGCTGCTGCCGTAGATTATTTTCCTTTGCTCATAAAATTAATTGATGCCCATGACAATTTATCTATACAGGTGCACCCGAACGACGATTATGCCCAAGCAGTTGAAGGTGAACCCGGTAAAACTGAAATGTGGTATATAGTGGATGCAGAACCAGATGCTAAATTAATTTACGGTTTTAAAAATAAGATAAGCCATGATGAATTTGAAAGACGTATCCATGACAATACGCTGCTTGATGTCTGTAACCAGGTTCCCGTAAAGAAAGGCGACGTCTTCTTCATAGCGTCTGGGACGCTGCACGGCATCGGTAAGGGGATATTGATTGCTGAAATACAGCAAAGTTCCAATACCACCTACCGTGTTTACGACTATGGCAGAAAAGGTAAGGACGGAAAACCTAGACAGCTGCATATAGCAAAAGCACTGGCCGTAACCAATTTACAGCCGCCTGTATACAAACCAGGTGCCATTGGTTCAATTGATGTCTTTTCTGACTATAAAATTAAATTACTCTCACAATGTTCTTTATTTACAGTATATCTTTTTCAAATTGGTGGAAACTGTACTCTCTGTGCTGACACCAGCTCTTTCCATTCATTGCTGGTGCTTGATGGTGAATTATGTCTTGACGCCCCTAACGAAAGCCTGATTCTGAAAAAGGGTGATAGTGTGTTCATCCCCGCTTCAATGGGGGACTATCGCATTAATGGTATGGGTGAATTCATTTTAACTACACTTTAAAATAAATAAAAAAAGCAAGGCAGCAAAATGCCTTGCTTTTATTTATTTTAGAATATAGTTTACTCTGATTGAATTACGTCCCTTGCAACAGCAGGGCATTCCGGGATTGTATAAACAATAACAGCTCCCACTACTAATGTCAGCACAGTGCATGCAAGCGCTAAAGATAATCCTATGTATTCAGCGGCAACTGCCGTTAAAGCAGCACCAACACCGCCGAGCCCGAACGAAAGTCCCAGCATCATACCTGAGGCAAGGTTGGGGTTATCCGGTAAAAACCGTTGACACCAAACAACAGAGCATGGATGCGCTGCCTGTAAAAAGAATCCAGCCATAAACAATGCCGCTATAGAAACGAATGATATATTTTCAGCCATAAAAAAATACAATGCAGGAAAAACCGCAGCCAGCATAGAAATCCATATCACTTTTTTATAGCCGATGCGATCGTTTAAAAAACCACCAAACACACCACCAACAGCTGCGCCCACTAAAAACCGGTCAGCAGCCAACCCGATGCAGTCTTATCATATCCATAAGTAAGCAACAGCATCGGCAAAAACGTTGTTATCGCTCCATGGGACCATGTCCTTATAGCCATAGCAGCGTTTAGTTTCAATAAAGCCGTATTTTCTGCCAGACTTCGCCATGATAAAGTACTTTTGTTCTTTTCATCTTTATTTACCGTACGAATTTTATACAATTTTGCCTGATAAAAAAGTATACTCAAAATTACTGTTGGAACAATCAATACCGGAAGCATTTTCAATGAATATGCCTGAATGAAATAAACCAATACGATAGGCGCAAAAGCGAATCCCAGATTGCCCCCACCAATAAAAAAAGAAAGCGAAATACCCATACTTTTTTTATTCGCAGTTTTACCGACCATTCCTGTAGCCATAGGATGAAAAAGAGACACGGCAAGCCCACTTAATGCCACGCACAAAAACAGGGTGAAAAAATTGGATACAAAACTAGTCATACTGATAAAAAATGCACCAAAAGGTAAAACCACTAAAAGTAATCTGCTGAAATTATATTTATCCATATAATAACCAAATACAGGTTGTAAAACATTGGCGGTAAAAGCCAGTGCCATTACCAATACCCCGCTTAAAGCTAATGATATATCCATACTGACAATCAACATTGGTATAAGGATAGGTAAAAAATTACAATAGAAATCGTTCAGCAAATGTCCAAATGATAAAAGGGCAACTTCATAATTATGTTTTTCTGCAGAGAATCCATTGTTATCAGCTGATGTTGCGGAAGGTTCCAATCCTCTTTCCCCTTTCTATGTATAAAAAAATACAAAAAAAGCCTTCTTCAATGGGAAGAAGGCCTTGTTTACAAATGGTGGCTCACCCGAGATTCGAACTCGGGACACCCTGATTAAAAGTCAGGTGCTCTGCCAACTGAGCTAGTGAACCTTTTAAGTGTCGCTCATCAAGCCGACTATGATATTATACTAAGATCAGGCAAATTTGTCAATACTTTTTTATTATTTTTGTGTCTGCCATTCATCAATAATGCTGCCATCCTGCTTATAGGCAGTTACCGTTAGCTTATGTGTATCTGCATCCATCTTCAAATACATTGGTTCATCAAGGGGATTAAAAAATTTTTCATCATCGTTTTTCTGTGGTGATTTAGCCCATACCTGATCACCGCTGCGGCCTGTAGAAATATACACGGCCGACCCACCGCCGAAGCTCAAAGGATCTGTGCGGGAATATGAATGGATGTGTGCACTGAACACTACATCAACGTTATGCTTGCTTATTATCGGTAAAAAAGCTTTACCGATATCATTCAAGGATCCGTCAGGCGGGATTTTCCATGGCTGGCGATGCATCAATATTATTTTCCAAGGTAGATCAGACATTGCCAAGTCCTTGTCCAGCCATTCGGCCTGTTCCTTGAGAAGGTTAGGCAGAGCTACCTGTTCTTCTTCAAACTGGGTATCCAAAACGACAAAATGCACTGGCCCATAGTCAAAAGAATACGCATGTTTCTGAATGCCATAGGAACTGTTCTCCGGCACACCGAACAATGTTTGGAAACTCTGGGGAGTAGTTGGTTTCCAATCCAGACCATATGTTTCATGGTTTCCCATAACCGGTGCCACTGGTATTGACGAGGAAAACTTGGCTATACCGGCCAACCATGCACGCCATTGTGATAGATCACTGCCATTATCAACCAAATCACCCATATTTATAAAAAAGTCTATATTGGGATTTCTTTCATATGCCGCATTGGCCGTTCCAGACCAAACCGAATAATCACTGGATTGGGAATCACCGAAAATAAGTGCTGAACAAGTTTGTTTTTCCTCATCTACAGTAGAAAATTTGTACCAATCAGAATAACCTGCCCCCGAGCTTACCCGATAACTATATTCCGTATCCGGGTCAAGTGAACGAAGCTTGACGGTATATACGGCTGTATCTTCATCGAAAGGGACCGCCATTGCTTCATAAGTCACAACACCGTGTTCCGCATAGGAAAGTTCCAATGTTCCTGTATCATTTATCTTCCCCATCCAGGAAATTGTCCGGCCGTGGGCTACGTCAGGGGAAATTGTCTGCCAGACATAAAGAGGCTTCCCTTCCACTTCATCAACTATATTTCCAGATTCACTGCCGGGATCTTTATACGTGCGGGAACAAAAAAAATACACAATTCCTAAAAACAAAATGACTATAAATATTAAGAGTGCAATAAATTTCTTAGCCATAAAATAACTCCTTTTGTGAGCAATTCCATATAATAGCTTTGTCTTTTCCGCAGAGGGGAAATTATAGCCGATAGGTCTTAAAAATACAGGCTTATACAAAAAAAGCACCGCAAACGCGGTGCAAAATTACAATTGGCTGGGGTAGCTGGACTCGAACCAACGAATGCGGGATTCAGAATCCCGTGCCTTACCAACTTGGCGATACCCCAATACTTTTGCCGACTTAAATATTATATACAGCTATGAAAAAAAAGTCAAGAAAAATGTTTACTTGACTAACATTTGCGCTATATGCTAAGGTTTATTTTGACAGAATATTTATTTTAAGGAGTGATTCCATGAAAAAAATTATTTTGATTATATTTGTATCCTTATTTTGTTTCTTCCAGCCATCATGTTTGGCTATGCAAGTTACGAGTACCCGGGAAATCGCCGAATTTTCCACAGACAAACTATGGAATGACGTTTCCAGTGTCCGGACCATCGGCCAATGGAACGAATATGTGCGATTTACCTTTTATATGCCAAACAATTATAACGGAACAGTACGGGGAGATATGCTTATCTCGGGTGACAGCAATGATATCCACTTCAGTTTTCTTCCCGGAAGTATAATAAAAATATTTGAATTCAAGACAACCGATCCTGATATGGTTTTTTGGGTACTAAAAGACAACGCTCTAAACGGTGATGACTCTACACATAATTTCTATATGGTAGGTCCATACCAAGACCATTATGTTACTTATGCTAATATGGATAATCTCACCAACATGGGCTGGGACAGCAGCAGTATGAAAATACATTTGCTCAGCGACACTACTGCCTTACCTGTTTTACAAGGCTATGATGAGAGCGGCAACCCTAAAGAAAATCTTGTCCTGTCCTGGGATGATGCAGCCAGCTGGTTTGGAATGACTTCCTATCCTTTGGATACTCCTGTCAGTGACCCCATCCCCGGTGAATAAATATAGACACAAAAAAGAGAGCGCTAGATGGCTCTCTTTTTTTGTTTATTATCCTTCTACAGCTAATTCGTCATTTATGGGTTTTTCTTCAGCCTTCATAGCACAAAGTGTTTTTTCTAGCAGTTCATCCAACGGCCATTCCAGCATAGCTGCCCCTTGCTTAATAACGTCACGGGAACAGCCCGCCGCAAATTTTTTGTCCTTAAATTTCTTTTTAAGACTTTTCAGTTCCATGTCCTGTACACTCTTAGACGGACGCATAAGAGCCGCCGCACCGATAAGTCCCGTCAACTCATCACTGGCAAATAATACTTTTTCCATGGTATGTTCAGGCTTTATATCGACGCAAATGCCATAACCATGCGAGCAAACCGCATGTATTACGGCATTTTCCGCATTTATTTCTTTTAAAAGTTCTGGTGCTTTTTTGCAGTGTTCCTCTGGATATTTTTCAAAATCAACATCATGCAGCAAACCTACGATTTCCCAAAAAGCTGCTTCTTCGGCATAACCTAAATTTTCAGCGTACCAACGCATAACTGCCGAAACAGTGGCTGCATGCCGCAAATGAAATTCTTCTTGATTATATTTTTTTAGTAATTCCCATGCCTGTTTCTTTGTAAGCTTTGTCTGCATATTATTTCTCCTCCACTAAAATTTTCTACTAGGATATTTTTATTATTCATTTATTATCTGCTGCAATTTTTCCATATCAAGCGACTGCCTTACTGTCTGCGCCAGCCTATTATAGGCCGCCTGCTTCTGTGCTGCATAATTTTGGCTCACTGGCAATGGTGCCAGTCCCTTTCTCTCGCGCAGTATATTCAGCAGTGCCCTTCTATACTCATCATTATCAAAAATCCCGTGAATGTAAGAACCCATGACAAAACCATCGGTACTAACTGCGCCATCAATACTGTTTACGCTCTGCCCACCCCTTGTGTTTATCAAAAAGGGATGATGCACTTCGCCAACAAAATCAGTAAGTCCCATATGAATTTCATAACCATGTAGATTTGTAAAAGCGGCTTTTTTCCCTAAAAATTGCCATTGCATCGTCTGCGCTTCCACCTGCGAGGTTACTTTTTTTGGGAAAAAAGTAGTGACCATCGGCAAAAAGCCAAGTGCTTCCACTTCATCATGCGTTGATTCCGTATGATGGGGGTCGCGTATCATCTTACCAAGCATTTGATAACCACCGCAAACGCCTATAATAGGTACTTTATTTGCATGTGCCTCTTTCAGGCATTTTTCCAAACCACTGCTGCGCAGGTAAAGCAAATCCTCCGTGGTGTTTTTACTCCCCGGCAAAATAATTAAATCTGGCTGCCCCAGCTGCGACGCTGTAGTTACATAATAAAGATTTACGTCTTCTTCCTGCGTTAATGCAGCAAAATCCGTAAAATTGGATATTTTAGGTGTACGAATGACAGCGATCTTCAATGCTGCCGCAGTATTTTTTACTGTTTTATCATCAAGTGAAACGGAATCTTCATCATCGATGCCGATATTTTCCAAATAGGGAATTACACCTAAAACCGGCTTACCTGTTTTCTGTTTAAGAAAATCCAGTGCCGGTTCCAACAATTTTATATCCCCACGAAATTTATTTATTATAAGCCCTTTCACCAAGCTGCGTTCTTCATCATCGAGCAATTCCAGTGTTCCTACCAGGGAAGCCAAAGCGCCACCCCTGTCTATATCAGCTATCAGCAGTACAGGTGCCTTTAAATATTTGGCAATACGCATGTTGACAATATCATTATCCTTTAAATTGACCTCAGCAGGACTGCCCGCCCCTTCAATGGCCAGCATTTCAAATCTTTCCTGCATCTTTGCCAAAGCTTTTTTCACCGTTGCAAAAGCTTTCAAAGAATAGCCTTGATGATACTCCTTTGCTGACATATTTCCCACAGGCCGCCCCATAAGAATAACCTGTGAGCAGGAATTCCCCGTAGGCTTCAGCAAGACCGGATTCATTTCAACGCATGGTTTAAGACCTGCTGCTTCTGCCTGCGCTATCTGGGCACGCCCCATTTCCTTGCCGTCTTCTGTCACATAGGAATTCAACGCCATATTCTGTGCTTTAAAAGGTGCTATATTTACACCATCCTGAAAAAATATGCGGCAGAGCGCCGTTGTCAAGATACTTTTACCAACATGGGACGACGTCCCCTGTAACATTATGTATTTTGTCATGCTGAACTTCTCCCCAATTATTTTAACTGTTCACAGCAGCATTATTTTTGCCCGTTTTATATTTATGCGCCTTTTCTATAAATTGACGTGCCGCAGCCGGTGCGCCAAGGAAATGCACATGCAGATAAGATGCCAAGATGTTTTCATTGGCATAGCCGGATTTATATTGCTCTTTATTTCTATTTTTAGTGAGGTTGAATGCCCAAGGGAAGTTACTGCCAGCAGCATTTTCCTGTATTGAAAAATGAAACTCATGCCCGTGCAGGGATTCTCCCTCAGCTATGAGAATGTTATCCACCAAGGCCTGTGCCGTCACATAGCCCACAGTTTGGAGCTTACGCTGCATAACCGCCCTAGCCGGAATGATGCCAGCCATTTTCCATGTCTTTTGCTCGAAATCCACTATTTCTTCCATCAGGTACATATAACCGCCGCATTCCGCATAAATGGGCATTTTAGCTTTGGCAGCCGCACGTAAGGTATGCAGCATAGCCGTATTGGCAGCTAATTCAGCCACAAACAATTCAGGAAAACCACCGCCTAAGATTATCGCATCACAATCTGGTAATTGGCTGTCATGCAGCGGGCTGAAGTATTCTATCTGCCCTCCCCATTTTTTAAGCACATCCAAACCAGCGGCATAATAAAAGGAAAAAGCTTCATCACGAGCCACTGCTATTTTTACCTTTTCGCCTTGTAATGAGATGTTCTGCGTCACCGAAGAAGAAAGCACAGGCGCACTCTTAGCCGTTTTCAGCAATTCTGAAAAGTCCATCTGTCCGTCTATTTTTTCTGCAATATACCGTATTTTCTCAGTCGTATCTTTTTCGCCAGCAGGGGTAAGCCCCAGATGGCGCTCCGGCATCTTCATGTTCTCATCCCGCCGAATGGCACCAAAAACTCTGATGCCAAGAGTTCCCATTGCTTCACGTATCATCTGCTCATGGGTAGGTGACCCCAGACAGTTCAATATCACTCCCGCAAAATTGACCGCAGGATCATATTGCTTAAACCCCAATGCCAAGGCTGCCGCACTCTCTCCCATAGACCGACAATTTATCACAAGAACCACAGGTGCCTGCAATTTTTTTGCCAGTTCAGCAGTAGAACTTACACCATTTCGTCCGCCGTCATAAAGTCCCATTACGCCTTCGATAACGGCTATATCGGCATCTTCTGTCGCTTTTATAAACAATTCCGTAATCTTTTCTTTCGGTACAAGCCATGTATCAAGATTATGTCCCGGCCGTCCGGCAGCAACGCAATGATAAGAAGGGTCTATGTAATCCGGTCCAATTTTAAAAGGCTGCACCTTAAATCCCTTTTGCTGCAAAGCCCGCAAAATTCCTATTACAACAGTTGTTTTTCCCGAACTGCTTTGTGGTGCAGCCAAAACTATACGCGGTATATTATAATCTGCCATTTTTACCTGCTGTTATCTATCATATACATTACCGCATTGACGCAGGAGGCCGCAATTGGGCTGCCGCCTTTAGTTCCCGCCACTGTTACATACGGTACCGGTGAGCACTCTGCCAAAACCTTTTTTGACTCAGCCGCCCCTACAAAACCAACCGGTGTCCCTACAACAGCTGCCGGCCGTATATGGTTTTCCTGCATCAGGCGAATAACTTCAAAAAGTGCCGTCGGGGCATTACCAATCGCTACTATCGCGCCGTTAAGTTCCGTACCAAACTCACGCATAGCCGCCATCGAACGAGTAATGCCTTCCTTTTTAGCCGTGGCTGCGACCTGTTCATCCGCTATTTTACAAAACACTGTGCCCCCCATAGAAGCAAGCTTTTTCTTATTGATGCCGGTTCTGACCATTTCCACATCGGTATATATATTACAGCCATTTTTTAAGGCTGTTTTCATTTTTGTGATAGCGCCTTCACCTATTTTAATGATATCGGCATAACCAACATCTCCCGATGCGTGGATCATGCGTGAATACAATTTTGTTTCTTCATCATTTAAGGTAAATTTTTCCAAATAAGGTGCAATTATTTCCATACTGCGATTCTCAATAGCCATCGGCTCTTTTATGAAATCCATCTAAAGCAGTCCCCCTATATACAAAGTTATCGCCATTACACTGCAAAATTTCTGTGTCCTATTAATTAAAGCTTAGTAGCAATATATTGCCATATATTAATTATTGAATAAAAGTATAGCATAACAAAAAATATAAAACAATCCGTCCCCATTACGTAATAAAGCCCTGTACAGACAATAAACATTGCCCGTACAGGACCTCACATAAAAGGATTTATCACAAATCAAGATTGCGCACTAAATCCGCATGTTCTTCTATAAAACGACGACGTGGTTCTACTTTGTCTCCCATCAAGACGGAAAAAATACTATCGGCTTCTTCTGCCTGTGTCAGATCAACACGCAGCACAGTTCTTCCTTCCGGGTCCATAGTTGTTTCCCAAAGCTGTTCAGGATTCATTTCACCAAGGCCCTTATAACGCTGTACTGTCATATTATCACGGCCTACTTCGTCGAGCTTTTGCGCAAGTTCTTCATCACTGTAAGTATACCAATGCTGACGGCCTTTTCTTATCTGGTACAAAGGCGGCTGGGCAATAAAGACCCGACCTTCTTTGATCAAAGGCTGCATATAGCGATAAAAGAAAGTAAGCAGTAAGGTACGGATATGGGCACCATCGACATCAGCATCTGTCATGATAATGATCTTACCATAACGGCTCTTAGCTATATCAAAATCTTCACCAATACCACTGCCAAAGGCAGTTATCATCGTCCGAATTTCTTCGTTATTCAGGATTTTATCCAAACGTGCCTTTTCCACATTGAGAATCTTACCACGCAATGGTAAAATAGCCTGGAAACGACGGTCACGGCCTTGCTTAGCTGATCCGCCGGCACTGTCACCTTCGACTAGATAAATCTCTGCCTGCATCGGATCTTTTATAGAGCAGTCGGCCAGCTTGCCCGGTAACGAGCTAACTTCCAGCGCATTTTTACGGCGTGTCAAATCACGCGCTTTTCGCGCAGCTTCACGCGCACGTGAAGCCATTATCGACTTTTCGATTATCTTTTTGGTAATAGCAGGATTTTCTTCAAAATATTCACTAAGACCTTCTGTGACAATAGAATCAACGATTCCCCGCACATCAGAATTACCAAGCTTTGTCTTGGTCTGTCCTTCAAACTGAGGGTCCTTTACCTTCAAGTTGATAATACAGGTTATACCTTCACGCACATCCTCGCCGCTAAGCGCAGGATCATTATTTTTCAAAATATTTTGTTTACGGGCAAAATCATTTGCCGCACGTGTAAGCGCACTCTTAAAGCCGGCTAAATGAGTGCCGCCTTCTTCCGTATGGATATTATTTACATAACCGTATATATTTTCAGAGTAGCTCGTAGTATACTGCAATGCGATCTCTACAATTGTATCGTCTTTACGTCCGTTAAAATAAACGGGTTCATCACTGATAAGTTCTTTATTCCGATCAAGATATTTTACAAACGAGGAGATTCCCCCTTCGTCATAAAACACTTCTTTTCTTTGCGGTTCTTCACGTTCATCAATCAAGGTGATATGAATACCGCAATTTAAAAATGCCAATTCACGTAAACGCTGCCGCAAAATATCATAATCATAAGTTGTTTCCGTAAAAATAGTGTCATCCGGTTTAAAATGCACAGTCGTTCCCGTTATATCCGTCGTGCCGATTTCGTGCAACGGTTCCTTTGTTACTCCATAGGCAAAAGAGATTTCATATATTTTATGGTCACGCTTTACCTGCACATCCATTTCGCTGCTCAGCGCATTAACAACTGATACACCAACGCCATGCAGACCGCCTGAAACCTTGTAACCATTACCGCCGAACTTACCACCCGCATGTAAGACTGTCAGTACGACTTCAACAGCTGGCTTGCCGCTCTCATGCATATCAATAGGAATCCCTCTGCCATTATCCGCTACAGTGACACTGTTATCCCTGTGGATAGTAACTTCAATATGCGTGCAATATCCAGCCAAAGCTTCATCTATACTATTATCCACTACTTCTGATACCAGATGATGCAGCCCATGAGACGATTGATCGCCAATGTACATACCGGGACGTTTCCTTACAGCTTCAAGTCCTTCAAGCACCTGAATCTGCTCTGCATCATACTTGCTTTTTACGGCCGTTACTTCACTGCTCATTTCTTCATGATTTATTTTTATATCAGATAAATCAACCGAATCATTTTTATTCTCATCTAAGCTCATAACATCATCCTTCTAATTTATATACTTTACATTTTATCATTTTTTATCTTTTTAATCAAACCAATACATCAATAGACATTACCACGTGTAGAGCATACAAAAGTACTCGTCAGTATCATGATGACGCCTGCCACAATAAACACTTCTTTCAATCCCCAATATGTACCGACTGCACCGCCCAGCAACGGTCCGGCCATAGAACCAAGCTGCTGTGCCGAAAACAGCATTCCAAAAATACTGCCCCGAACTGAGCTTCCCGTATTATTTGCCAGCACAGCACTAATGGACGGATTTATACCAGCAAAAAACAAACCGGTCACAAACTGCATTACCGCAAACAGCATCAGCCTATTGGGAATGGCCTGTATCAACAAACATATACCTGCACCGCCCATAGCCATATACATCGTCTTGCCGAAAGATTTTTTCTGGCCCATCCTGCCCCAAAAAGGTGCGGAAAGAGATGAAGCAATCCCGCCCAATGAAAACACTATGCCAGCAATCAATACTATATTATCCATACTGCCGCGCAACTGCGCTACATATAAGGTTATAATCGGCTGTAAGATCAAAATTACCATCTGCACTAATACCGCTAAGATAAGCATTTGTTTTATAACAGGATTTCGCAACAGCTCCCGCTGTTTCACCTGCGGCCTATCCGAGGTATCTCCAGCTTCGCGCGGCGGTTCAGGAACAAAGAATATAGTTATCAACGATATCGTAAACAATGCTCCGCCGGCAATCATAAAGGACGCCCTCATACCAAACACTTCTGCCAGCACACCGCCCAGCAGTGGCCCTATTACCGCACCACTCGTTAAGGCAGCCTGCATAACGCCCAAGCTTAGTCCCAATTTTTCCATCGGCACCGATGCCGAAATAATGGCTAATTCTGAGGCCCATAATCCCGCTGCAAACCCCTGAAGAACCCTTACCATAAAAAGCTGTTCCGGCGATGTCACAATCCCGCCCAGAAAATAAGTAATGGCAAGGCCTACACTGGAACGCACCGCCATTATCTTGCGCCCCTTCTTATCTGCCATCTTTCCCCATATAGGCGCCATGACGGCTCCCACTAAAAACGATATGGAAAAAATAGCCCCATTCCACATATTTACATCTGCCTGCGCTACGCCAAGTTCCTTCATCAAATAAAGCGGCAGAAAAGGAATTAGCATAGTATAACTGGCTGACATCAAAACTACATTACATGTCAAAATTGCTAAAACTATTTTCCAGTTTTGTTTTGTTTGCATAAAATATCTCCCTTCAATATCTAATTTTCAACTATTCATTAAGTAAACTGCATCCTTTTTCTTTAAACTAATGTACTTTACTATTTCTGCTGTTTATATTCGCTATTTATATTTATTCATCTGTATGC
This sequence comes from Pectinatus cerevisiiphilus, assembly GCF_004341685.1. GTDB lineage: Bacteria > Bacillota > Negativicutes > Selenomonadales > Selenomonadaceae > Pectinatus > Pectinatus cerevisiiphilus. The sequence continues at coordinate 156,023 of NZ_SMAA01000002.1, read as the reverse complement.
AAAAATTCTTTTTTTATGACAGTGCCGTTCTGGTTAAAAAGCCGATAAGCAGACACCGAACCATCCTTATTGTAAGCATTCTTCAAGGTAACCGTGCCTATTTTTGCCTTATCCGCACTGCTGCCCATAATAAAGACTGTTAATGTACCTGCACTGACCTTGCTATAGATATATACACTGTCCTGCAAGTCATTTCTAAATCTAAAATCAATAAAGCCATCTGCCACTGTCGCATCAAAAGCGCGTGGAACATATTCTGCCGGTATATAGTGGGCTGACCTTTCAACAGGAGTGAGCCCGGCAAGTAAAATAGCATCATAAAGTGTAGAACTTACCTGACAAACACCACCGCCTACCCCCGGTACTACTTTCCCGTCTATAATCACAGGAGCTTCCTTATATCCATCTGCGGCAAGGCGTGGCCCTACAGTCTTATTGAAAGAAAAGGTGGTTCCTGTTGGCACCAACACACCTGATAGATTTTTAGAAGCAAGCGCAATATTTGCGCTTCTATTGGCCGCACTGGCATTAAAATTAGTCTTATAAACTGCTAGTATCGTATTAATCTGACTAAGTTTATCAGCAGTTATATCTGGTTCTACCGTGTTAATGGGAACAGTTACCGTCTGCGGATAATTTTCCGTTTCTATTTTATCGGCAATAAGCCCTGCAAGTTGTTCTGTGTCAATGCTTCTTCCCGTTTTTTCCTTTACTATTTTGACAGTACTGCCGTCCGCCGTATAAGCATATGCATTAACAGGCTCTGCATGAACAGACGCTGCCAGTGTCTTGAGAATATTATTTAATTTATCTTTGTCATAAGTGATTTCCAGTGGTACGTTTTTCCCTTGATAGGAACAAATTATTTTATCAAAAGTATCCTTGAAAAAATTCCCACTCGCACCGATTGCTGCTGCGGCTTGAGCCGTTTTTTCACTGTTGCAGGAAAGATCTATATCATTTGCCTTGATAGTCTTTTCCGTACCATTATAGGCCAACACCACGACACCATCTGCAAGCTCCTGCGCAAAATTATCGGCGATCAGTTTCTGCGCTGTTTGTTGATCGAGCCCAGACAAATCAATTTTTTCTGAATGAACTCCATTAGCAATTCCTGGTGCATTTTTTATAGCCAAGGCTGATGAACATACCGCTACTAACAAAACAGATAAAGCTGCCACCATAATTACCAGCTTATAATGCCTGCCCAAAAAAATTCCCCCTACAATCCTCCACAGATTATAAAAAGCCCCTGTTTTCGCAGGAGCTTTCGTAAATAGAGATCCATTGTCAACTTGTTTTCAGTAAAATAATTCTATAATGCATAAGCTGCCATGTGTTAAACCAAACAGCAAAACAACACGACTTGGTAAATTTCCGTCCAAAGAATAAGCCTTTTATTTAACATTCATGGACAGTTCTATAAATTTATTTGCCAATTTAGCCTTTTGCAATACTTCTTCCGTGATATCGGCACCTTCTTCAACAATCACAATACCATTATCCGTAGTAATACGTTTAGTTGCTTTTTTACCGAGGAGGAAACGACGATGCCTGTCTTCTGCCGAACTGGTCGTGACGGAAGGTGTTTCTTTCCCTGTCGGGGTAGTGTTTGCTGTTGTCTTCGGTGCAGCCGTTACATTTTTTGCTTCTGGTTTTACTGATTTTTCAGTTGCCTTTTTTTCAGCAGAAACATGTTCTGCCGCTTTTTGCGCTCCATTTTGCTGGGTTGTCGAAGCGGCCGCCCCATTTATCTTTACCGCAGGCTTTGTCTGTTCGGCAGCTGCTTTTCCTTCAGTAGAAACATTTGTTTTATTAGGAACAGGACTTTCAATTATTGTAACTTCTTTACCAAAAATTGATATTTCTTCAGCAGATATTTCATTTTGTGTATCTGTATCTTCTCCGCTTAAAATCACTTTGGCAATCTTGCCCGCGTCATCAATGAACATATTTGAAACCACACCTTGGATAGTACCACCTTTTGTTATGGCTTTTGTTCCTATGACACGTATGTTCTGGTCAAGAAAAGGTTCATATTCAACAGCATCGTCCAATGTAAGTATATCTTCACTGCTGGTAATAGTAACTGCATCATGTCCTATTGCCACCACAGAAGCATACGGTAAAATCTTTACACCACGATACCAATCTTTGTCTTCAATAATAATTGCCGCTACACTGCCATGTTCAGCGTCAATCAAAAGAGATTTACTTACCCCCAGTTCACGCCCCTCCGTAATACTGATAATAGGCAATCCCAAAAATTCTTCACTTTTTTTCATCAATAGAGCCCTCCTGTTTATATTACAAGTAAAGATAAAAAACTCCGTATTTGGCTAAAATCTCTTTTAAACCAAAACCGGAAATTATTATTTATAAGTGCATGTCCGTTTGTTAGCCAAAAAACTATTATTATGTACGGACAGTAACCTCAATCTGACGCTTCATCTATTTGCATATGCTCTCTTCGTTCCTTCGCCAAAGACAGCTTAGCCATCTTAAAACCAGCCAATGCCTGACCCATCTTTTGCAGATATAAAATCTGATTTTTAAATTCCTGCCTCATGCCTGTATCTTCACATACTACCGATAAATAAAGTGCTGACCGTAATATAAAAGCGGCCTTGTTGAACGCACCAAATTTCTTGTAAATATTGCTCATTTCAATACAAAGGAAAGGAGCATCAGGACTCTCTCTATATTTTGGTAAACTGCATTTCAATGCATACAATGAAAATGCATATTTTCTTTTTCTGTTTTGCCGATACACGTAATCGAGTACTTCTTCAATAGATTGTGCTTTCTCTACCAGCTTTTCTACCTTCACTTTTTCCCTGTTCAGTAGATACAGCTCTGCATACTGGACTTCTGATTTGGCAAGCTGTGCTGGTAAATTGTACTTACGCTGGCAAGTCTTTGCTGTTGGCAGCCCGTATCTTCGCACTAACTTTAACCACAATCTATTTTCATAAAAACATAGCTGCCCATCGCCGTACGACAGCAAATGCTCATGTACGACAGCATACTGGGTTGGTTGATAAAACAGGAGCTGCTCAACCATATGCGGATCAACCTGTATAATAGTCGCTAAATCCTGCTCGGACTGTAAACACTCTGACAAATCACCAATAATTTTCGTTAAGCGTTTTTCGGCAATCTTATTAGCTTTTCTGTGATGTGCCTCTGCAATAGTTATCTGCGGTGGACTTTCCGGCGGTTCTGGTGCCTTCTCCCAAACAGGAGAAAACTGTTCGTATACTACTGTTCCATGCCGGCTTTTGGTGAAATTCTGCTTTCCCTCTAAAAGCCTGCCATTATAAAAGGTAGCAGCAAAAGCTGTCAAAAATACCGCAAGCACAATAACAGCATAATAAGGAACGGTAGGATAACTAATCCAAGGCCTTATCGCAAAAATAAATAAGAAGGGCATTATCGCTGCCAATGATATAGCCTTTAATTCCAAATGCATTTTACAGAATGTCAAAAATTTATATATAAAAAAAATACTGGTTAAAACCACAATCAAAGCTGTTCCTAAAAATACCATCAGCATTTTATTCACAACCTTATAAATAGAGTTCTCTAATAGAGTCCTTTCAACTAGAACAGACACCCTATTTTAAACGAGTAAATATTTCCTAAAATATTAACGTTGTTTCATCATATAAATCAACTATTTTATTGTACAACGTATATATTGATTTTGCAATTGATAGTATAGATAATCTTTTAGTTATCATTTAAGCTATGCTATAATAATTTAAAAGTTTAAGCAGCTGCCGCCGCCTAAATTGTAAACATGCGTCTCAAAAGGAGTTTTTATATGAACAGCAATGAATTTCATGAACTTACACATCTCGTCGTTGATTCTAAAATAAAGCCACCAGCACTGTTATTCGCCGGCGGTTTTGATGACTGGCATGCAAGAGCACGTCTTGCCCATTTTCTTGCAATGCCAGAATTTGCCAAGGAAACCGAAGCTATCGAACTGTTCCGTTCCATCGTTGATATTGAACCAAATGAAAACAGCAGTGAAGATGTAGAAGAAAAACTGTACGCCTTGCAACATTTGAGCACAATTCTGCGTGACCAAAAAGATCTTGATGCAGCACTTCACTACATAAATATGGCTATAGAGCTAGCCGAAGAAAATGATTTTTTATACAAATATATTCTGCGCGGCGAGCTTTGGGCCGATCGCTGGAATATCCTAACGCGCCAGAAGAAAACAGACCTTGCCGCTGACGAAATAGAAGACAAGATAACCGCCTATGCCAACCTGCCTGTAAAACACATAAGCTATCTATATTATGGTTATCGTTTTTTGGCACAGGTTGCCGCTGCCAATTTCCATACTGTTGATTCCATCGAAATGATGAAAAAAGCCTTCTCATATATGGACGTGCCTGAAAAAAATAAAAAAGCCTTGGAAGAAGCAATGAGCGCAACACATGACAACGCTTCCTGGATACTTCGCCAGATCGATTTGGCGACGCCGCTGCCTTCGTCCATAAAATGGGATATTTAACTTAATTTAATATATTTCTGTTTACAGCCGCTCTATTTTGTGATATATTTTTTAAGAAATATCATATCTCCTTTGGCGCGGTTACCGTCAACTCCAACGGCTGCCTGGTCAATAGGAATGAAAAAATTTAGGAGGATTTTAATGCTTACACAAGAACAAAAATTACAGATTATTCAAGACAATTCCACCCACGAAGGTGACACTGGATCACCGGAAGTGCAGATCGCCCTTTTAACTGCACGTATACTTTATTTGACTGAACACTTAAAAGCTAACAAAAAAGATTTCCATTCCCGTCGTGGTCTTCTCAAGATGGTTGGTCATCGCCGCAGACTTTTAGCTTATTTATATGACAAAGATGTTGAACGTTACCGTGCTATTTTGAAGAAATTAAATATCGGCAAAGCTAACAAAAGATAATTATCTAAAATCTAATTTTGGGCAATTTTAAAGTAAAATTAGTTATACGAGCCGACATTAGCAATTATCAAAAAAGCGGGGCTGTTGTCTATTTGTATAATGGACTGGTCCCGTTTTTTGTATTTTACACGATTTTGCAGTGTGTCCAGTGGATGGTGAAATGTTTGCCTGAGTGCGTTTCTCAAGCAGATATTTCACTGTTTACTGTGCACATTTGCTGCAATAAGTTTTAGGAGGTATATTATGCACAGTTTTGAAACTACGCTCGGCGGACGCAAATTCGTCGTAGAAACCGGGAAAATGGCCAAGCAAGCTAATGGTGCCGTTCTCGTCCGCTACGGTGATACTGTCGTCATTGTCACTGCCACAGCATCTGCTGAACCGCGCGAGGGGATTGATTTTTTCCCGTTAACGGTCGATTATGAAGAAAAGATGTATGCTGTTGGTAAAATTCCTGGTGGCTTCATTAAAAGAGAAGGACGTCCTTCGGAATCTGCTATCTTATGCAGCCGTCTTATCGACCGACCGATACGTCCACTTTTCCCAGAAGGTTTTAGAAATGACGTCCAGATAGTAGCTACGGTTTTATCCGTAGACCAGGATAACCCACCCGAAATAGCCGGTATGATCGGTGCTTCGGCAGCTCTTTCCCTTTCCGACATTCCTTTTAAAGGGCCTATCGCAGGCGTGCGCATTGGTCGCATCGACGGTAGCTTTATCGTCAACCCGACTGTGGAAGAAAGAGCAAAATCTGACCTCAACCTTACAATTGCCGGCTCCCATGATGCCGTAATGATGGTTGAAGCCGGAGCCAATGAATTGCCTGAAGAAGTAATTCTCGATGCAATTATGTTTGGACATCAGGAAATAAAAAAACTTGTCGAATTCCAGCAAAATATGGTGGCTGAATGCGGTAAAGAAAAACGTGATGTTAAATTATTCCAGCCAGCAGAAGAATTAGTAGATAAGGTTCGCGAATATTCTTATGATAAACTCAACGCTGCTGTACGTGACAGCGACAAACTGCGCCGTGACGAACACATTGCGCAGGTAAAAGCTGAAGCACTCGAACATTTTCTGGAAGAATATCCTGAAGCTTCCATGGAAATCAGCGCCGTTCTGCATAAATTAGTAAAAGAAATCGTCCGCAAGATGATTTCCCACGAAAAAATACGTCCTGATGGACGCGCAGTTGACGAAGTGCGCCCTGTAAGCTGTGAAGTCGGCCTTCTGCCGCGTGTGCATGGTTCCGGGCTCTTCACCCGTGGCCAGACACAAGTACTTACAATCACTACGCTCGGCCCACTAGGCGATGAACAAATAATTGATGGCGTTGGTATCGAAACCTCTAAACGGTATATCCACCACTACAACTTCCCCGGCTACAGCGTCGGTGAAGCCCGTCCTATGAGAAGTCCGGGACGGCGCGAAATAGGGCATGGCGCTCTTGCAGAAAGAGCACTCGTCCCAGTCATCCCGACAGTAGACGACTTCCCTTATACCATCCGTCTTGTTTCTGAAATCTTAGAATCTAATGGTTCCAGCTCCATGGGCAGCGTTTGCGGCAGCACACTTTCACTCATGAACGCTGGCGTTCCCATAAAAAAACCAGTATCCGGTGTCGCTATGGGTCTGGTAAAAGATGGCGAAGCTTATACCATTTTAACAGACATCCAGGGTATGGAAGATGCCCTTGGTGATATGGACTTTAAGGTAGCCGGTACAGAAGATGGCGTAACTGCCATCCAAATGGATATCAAATTGACCGGTATAACACGCGATATCCTCGCTTCGGCACTCGAACAAGCCAAACGCGGCCGTGCCCATATCCTCAGTAAAATGATGGAAGCAATAAACGAACCGGCAAAAGAACTTTCTCCTTACGCACCGCGTGTCACTACTATCAATATTCCCGTTGACAAGATACGCGACGTTATCGGACCGGGCGGTAAAATAATCAAAAAAATCATTGATGAAACAGGCGTACAAATCGACATCGAAGATGACGGTACAGTCCGCATAACGGCAGTAAGCTTGGAAAGCGCTAAGAAAGCTGTCGACATAATAAAAGATCTGACTCGCGAAGTCGAAGTCGGTACTGTATATAAAGGCAAAGTAACACGTATAATGAACTTTGGCGCTTTTGTCGAAGTGCTTCCTGGCAAAGAAGGCTTATGCCATATTTCCCAGCTGGATAAAAACCGTGTTGGCAAAGTCGAAGATGTTGTAAAAGTCGGTGATGAGCTTGAAGTCAAGGTCACTGAAATAGACAGCCACGGACGTGTAAATCTTTCCCATAAGGTATTATTGTAAGGCAGGCCAGAAAGATGCATATAGTACTTATTGAACCACAAATACCACCCAATACAGGTAACATTGCCCGCTTATGTGCAGCCACAGGTTGTGAACTGCATCTTGTTGAACCGCTTGGTTTTTCAACAGATGATAAACATTTAAAGCGTGCTGGGCTTGATTATTGGCATCTATTAAAAGTACATTACCACAAAAATTTTGATGAAGTACTTTCCCTTTATGCCAATTCTTCTTATCATTATCTTTCCACAAAAGCACCAAACACATATACAGATGTTACCTATGGAAAAGATGACATGCTGGTGTTTGGCAGAGAAGATGCTGGTATTCCCGAATCAATCCTAAAGGCCAATTTATCTTCTTGCGTGCGTATTCCAATGATCGCAGAAGCACGCTCCTTAAACCTCTCTAATTCTGTATCCATAGTAGTTTATGAAGCTCTCAGGCAGCAGTCATTTGCGGCCTTGAAGAAGACCAATGACTATCTCGAGAAAATTTGACTTGCAAATGTAAGGAATGAGTTAATTGCCACGTCTTGACAATTGTATAGCAAAATTAAAAAGCTTTCTTCCTACGGAACGAATTTTAACAAATGCTCCTATGTCTGAACAGACAACCTTTAAAATAGGCGGTCCTGCTGACTGTTTGATTTTTCCCGCTTCAATGGAAGAAATAAAAAAGATTATGCTAGTAATAAAAGAATATTCTGTTCCCTGCACAATAATCGGCAACGGTTCAAACATTTTAGTTCTTGATAAAGGTATACGCGGCGTAGTAATCAAATTCGGCAAAGAAATGTCTTTTATGCACTGTAAAGGCGAAAAAGTTTATGCTGGCTGTGGTACCCTTTTGCACGATGTGGCAAAGTTTGCCGCGGCGCAGCTTTTGACCGGACTGGAATTTGCCGTGGGCATTCCCGGTAGTACCGGTGGTGCAGTCTATATGAATGCCGGTGCTTATGGCGGCGAAATAAAAAATGTAGTAACAAGCGTAACTGCTGTCGACAAAAGCGGCCAAATGATCCGTTATGGTGCGGATGTGCTTGATTTTGGCTACAGGCACAGTATTTTTCAGGGAAATGCCAATGCTATCTGTGAAATAGAATTTACTTTGCAAAAAGGTAAAAAAGAAGACATCATCACCATGATGGATGAACTTACCGCAAAAAGGGAAAGCAAACAACCCTTGGAAATGCCTAGTGCTGGTTCTACCTTCAAACGACCTCCTGGGCACTATGCTGGTACCCTAATCGACCAAACAGGGCTTAAAGGTTTCCGTGTCGGGGGCGCACAAATCTCCACAAAACATGCGGGATTTGTCGTAAATACCGGCAAGGCTACTGCCCAAGATGTTTTGCAATTAATTGATGAGGTACAGCGCCGGGTTTATGAAAAGCATGGTATAAAGCTTTATCCGGAAGTACGTCTCATCGGTGAAAAATAGATATCTTATGACCTTTTAGCATATAAGTCCCAATATAAAATAAGAACTTCTAACAGCGAACGAAATCGCTGCCAGAAGTTCTTATTTTTATTATTAGATCATAATGTGTATTTTTTCACAAAGTCAACAAATAATTTAACGATTGGTAAATCATTATTAAGTTCACTATAAATCATCCATGTCTTTCGTGTAATCGGTTCACCCGATTTTTCCACTATAGGTAACTTATGTAATACATTATCATGCTCTTTAATAATATGCGCTGGTAATGGTGCATACCCTAAGCCATGGACTACCATTCGTTTGCAATTCTCCAAATTTGACACATGCATACTTACTTGGGGCGGTTTTTTAAAATTCTCCCGCCACCATTTATCAAGCTGTCCCTTCAATAAATAATCACTGTCATATTCTATCCGCGGCAATTCAGGTAAATCGCTTATAGAAAACGGTTCCCGATAAGCAATGCAGACAGGCTCTTCAAACATAAGGTGTTTATTTTTGCAGCCGCCATAATCTATACTGGTAAAACCAATCTGTATTTTCTGATTGTAAAGTAAGGTAAAAATATTTTTGCTCCAGTTTGTCTCTACACTATATTTTACAGCCGGATACCTCTTTTTAAATTGTTCGAGCAGCGCCGGCAATACATACATTGTAAGATAGTTCGACGCACCTATTTCAAGTGTACCGGCATTTTCACTAAAAAGCTCCTGTACTTCGTTTTTTATATGCCGCATCTGGTCTATCATCTGTGCCGCTTTTTCCACAAGGTATTCGCCCTCTGGTGTAAATTGTATTCCCCTCGTACTGCGGTGGACAATGCGGACATTAAATTCACGTTCAATATGCTGTAACCGGGCAGTCAATGCGGGCTGCGACATATATAAAGCCTGTGCAGCTTTAGTTATATTTTTTTCGCTATATATCTTCTGTATTATTTGCCAATCCCGATCTTCCATTTAAAACTCAACTGCTTTCAAATAATTTACTTTAATTTTATTTTCGGTATCATAGCGGCAAATTCCTGCTTTGGTATAGAAGTACCGTCTAAACCACCATGCCGAAACCCACTCCTATAGAGAATTGCAGCCATATTTTCCCTTTCCATATACCAACCAGAAAATGGACTATCTCTTTCTTGGCATTACAAAAAAGACTGTTGCCAAAACAAATCTCGTTACATACTGCACTGCCTAATTTACTAATATGTATCCAAGCCGTTTAAAACAACAGTCAATTTTTCACACCAGTCTTAAATTTGCAAACCTAAAGCAATACATCAAACCAACGGTTTGCGGATCACATCCAATATACTGCCATCTCTATATTCTACAACAGCCACAATATCTTTATCAGCATCACTCAGCTGCACTTCATCAGGTTTACCCACGAAATCATAAGCCATCTGCTGCAATTTTTCAATTTTCATTATTGGCAGCCCGCTATTGCTTAATTTTTCAATGAGATCTGTCCGCTTAGGATTGATGGCAATGCCCCGTTCCGTGATGATTACATCGACATCATTTCCGGGCGTCACAACATTTTGCACATGATCCCTAATCATTGGCAGCCTGCCCCGAATCAGCGGCATAACAATGATCGTCAAAGCTGCACCAGCGGCCGTATCACTATGTCCCCCCGACGCGCCCATACATACGCCATTGGAATCAGTAATAACATTTACATTAAAATCAAGATCCACTTCCGTCGCACTCAATATTACCACATCAAGGTCATTGACAATCGGCCCCGCGTTCCACGGATTAGCATAAAAAGAAGCTGATATTTCAATATGGTTAGGATTTTCCGCCAATGATTGCACAGCCGTTGTATCAAAGGTCTGCGCATCATAACATGCTTTAAATAAACCATCCTTGAGCATTTCAGAAAATATACCTGTAACTCCACCTATGCCGAAACTCCCCGTGATATTTTGTGCTTCCATCTTTTCACGGATGAACTTTGCAGCTGCCAAAGAAGCTCCGCCACTTCCCAGTTGCATGGAAAAACCTTCCTTAAGGATACCTGTTTTTTCCATAACTTCAGCCGCATATTTAGCAATAAGCAGTTGTGTAGGACTTTTAGTAATACGAATAGCACCAGAAGCAATCCCCGCAGGATCACCGATTTCTTCGACAGGGACGATATAGTCAACCTGTGTCTGCGGAATACTGTACGGATGTACAGGTTCATCCACAAGATTATCGGTGATCAGCACGACATTATCCGCATATGCAGCATCAATCATCGCATAACCCATAGAACCAAATGCAGACTTGCCGATACGTCCCGTAGCATTTCCCTGCCTATCACATGTCGGTGCAGCCATAAAAGCAACATCAATATGCAGTTCACCTGCTTCAATAGCTCTGGCTCTGCCACCATGTGAACGTATTATGGTAGGTTTTTGCAAAGCTTCAGGATGCCTTGTCAAATATTTACCTAACTGTCCCCTGAGTCCGCTCGATTCCAGTGCCGTCACTGTACCATCCTTAATATAATCAATCAGAAAATCATGGCAGGGACTAAGCGAACTGGCCGCAATAGTAATATTCTTTATACCTTTGGCAGCAATGCGTTCCACTACCATTTTCATCACATAATCGCCATTGCGCAAATGATGATGAAAAGAAATCGTCTGTCCATCTTTTAGACCGGTCTTTTCTATTGCTTCATCAATTGATTGTAAAATTTTATTTGTATGTGGTTTGCCCACACGAAGCTTTTTACCAGCGCCGGATTTTTCTGGTTTATAAACGCCTGCGCCTTCGTAAAGTCTTATATTATTTATTCCCGAAATATGAGCCGGGATATCACGTCCTATTGCATTTTTCATATTTCTTCCCTCTTCTTTTCAACATCAATCCCCGCGGCTTTTGCTTGGTCGACAATACGCTGTGCCCTGACAACAATTGGCCCATCAATCATTTTACCGTCGACAGCCAATACCCCTTTATGGTTCTTAAGCGAATCTTCAAAGGCTGCAAGGACTTTAAGTGCATGTGTCAGTTGTTTATCATTTGGTGTATAAATACGATGGACTGCCGTTATTTGTTTTGGATGAATAACAGACTTGCCGTCAAACCCCATGTCACGGCTGTTTGTCACTTCACGTTCAAAACCTTCCATATCCTTTACATCAGAAAAAACGGTATCCATACATTGAATTTCTGCATCCCGTGCCGCCATTAATATTTGCGAACGTGCATAATAAAGTTCAATGCCTGTTTTCGTCCGTTGCGTTTTTAAATTGGCTATAAAATCTTCGGCGCCTAACGCAATCGCAATTAAACGTGGCTGCTGACAGATTTCTCTAACATTATAAAGGCCTTTAACGCTTTCAATCGCGCCGATAATATTTATGGTGCCTTCCGGCCAGCCATTTTCTTTTTCAACCTTTTCTATCTCATCAGTTATCAGTTGAACCTCGGATACATCTTCCACTTTGGGTAAACGTATCATATCAGGTTTTGATGGCAATATTACTTTCAAATCGTCCATGCCAAAAGGAGTTTGTGTGGGATGGTTTATTCTGACAACCGTTTCCGAATGAAATTTAAGTGTTTTTAAAGCATTGGCCACAAGATGCCTTGCCGTATCTTTTTCCGTTATGGCTATTGCGTCTTCCACATCGAACATAAGACTGTCCGCTCCATAAATATCTGCTGAATTAATCATCTTAGGACTGTTCCCGGGGACAAACATCATTGTTCGACGTAATCTCGTTTTAGGATCATTCATTGCTTCATACCCCTTTCAAGTGCTGCAATTGTCCTTGCCTTTATTGTATAATCCCATGCCCCTTTATCTAGTACATTAACCTGAACATCAAAAAAGCCTTCGGCTGTTACCGTATCCTTAATCAATGCTTCTATATGCCTGCCATATTGATTTTTTACAGGTGATTGTAGGTCAATTACCACTCCGCTACCGTTTTGCAGTGGAGAAACTTCGACCACAAGATCATTTTTTTCTTCAAATCCTGCCTTAGCAGATTTTGCTAATATTTTTGTCATAGCGTCTTCTCCTCATATAACATCTCTATAATTCTAAAAATGTATCTTTAATTATTATAAATTCTAATAATAATTAAATAAAATAACTATTTTTTATCGTCAATGATTCATATTCTTTTATCTCACTCTATAAATAACATTATTACCATAATTGCCAAGGTAGCTATTATCATCCCTGGTGCATTTCTTTTTGCTGTTTCCATTGGTGAAACACCTGCTAAGGTAGCACATATTATCATCCCCCCTGCTACCGGTGACATCGTCCGACCTAATGCACCAGTAATAGCAACTACACTTCCCATACTCATTGGTAAAATACCAAAATCTGCTGCATGGATAGTTACCGCTTTGTTAAATGCAACTGCTGCAGCATCACCAGAACCACTCATAACTCCTAATAAAAATGGGCCTATCGCCGAACTTATTTTAGCAACTGATGGTATATTTATCATTGTCTGAATTAATTGCTGAATAAGTCCAATTGAAGTCAATCCATTAACAAATACAAGCGCACAGATAATAATACCAAAAACTGAACCAAAAGAATTACCTGCGCCTTTCCAAAATTCTTTGGAAATATCCTGTGGGTTTTTTCTTGTTATCAAGAATGCACAAAAGACACCTATTATCATTGCATGTGAAATAGATAATGGTTTAAAAATAGGAACTATATTCATACTTCCTAATACAAGTATCACAATAGGAACAAGCGGTACAATTGCGTGTGATAGTTTTACATGGAAATCTTCTGTTTGCTTAACAATCTCTCCTTGTAATTTATAGCCTTTGTCCTCATGATGTATTTTAGCCACTACCCAAAGGCTCATTGCTCCAATAACTCCACATAACAATAATGGATAAAAATGGTTAGCTACCACTGCTACTGGATTAGAATCAGATACACTCACAATCAACGCCACCTGCGGATAACCAGGATTAAACATAGCACCATAAGTTCCCGCATAAATAGCAGCACCGGCAATAGCTGGATGAATGCCCGCTGCTATCATAAGCGGTATTAATATTGCTCCCACTGCTGCAGAACATCCTGCTGAACTAGTAATCGATATATTTATAAAAAAAGTGACAAGCACTGCTGCCGGTATAAGAAAAGTTCCAGCTTTGCGCAGTGGCTTTATTAAAAGATTTATCAAATGTTTATCACATTCAGTCAATTTCATTACCATGGCAAATCCCATAACAGCAATAATTGATTCAAATAATTTACTTTCTAACATAGCATGAGAAAATGCCTGCATTGTTCCCATTGGATTTCCACCAATAAATGTCATTAAAAGACCTGAACAAAATAATACTAATCTTGTTTCATATCGTTTTATTAAACAATATATCGTTCCTATTACAATTAAGATTCCTGAAATAGTCATTAATATCACAATTATCACTTCTTTCCATAGAATAAACAATATTTCAAATTTTATGGTTTTATTACTTTGGAAGATCATTTATATTAAGATGGTTACTAATAATAAAATCTAACCAAAACAACATTTAAACCCTAAATCCAATAGTCCTTAAGTAATGATTTTCGCAAAATTTTAATATTCACGACAAATGCACGTATACAAATTTTTAATATCTATGCATTTGTCGTGCTTTTAATATCCTAACCTATTTAATATCAATAAAGACTTATGTTGCTGTTACTATTCTTTTAAACTCTCTGCTCTATTTAAAATATATCTTAGAACACATTATCTCTAAATCTATTTTCGGACTTCAATAATTACTAATATCCTTTTAGTAATTATTATTCATGTTTGGCATAATGGTTTATAAGGCATCCCGATAGTAAAATTTCCCGTTCAGAATGTGAAAGATTGCTCAAATACAATACAATTTTTTCCGATTCTTTTTCATCATGCCATATAATACCATTAATTGATTCCATTCCTTGGCTTAATGCTTGTTTTATACCTTTAACATATATCTGATCATTAAGTCTTATCTTATTTATATCTTTTCCAGCAATAGTAAATGGCACTATTCCCCAATTAATCAAATTACTACGATATCTTTTAGTTGCATAATCAACTGCAATGTTGGCATCCGCACCTAACACTCTTTGACAAGATGCAGCTTGCTCCCTAGCAGAACCATCACCAGGTTTTATCGCAAATATAACACTACCTATCCCTGTGTTTTTTATATCTGGTCCATCTTGTAATATTTTAGGAAAATATTGTTGTACTTCATTTAGGGAAATATCATCAGTTAAATATTTCTGCCGTATATTTTCTATTTTTTGTACTGCTTTTGCATTTTTAACATATTCGGGCACCTTACGTGATAATGTAAACTCAGCAAGGCGTAACGGATTAGATCTATATGATGAAGTTTCCCCCGATGGAATAAGTTCATCAGTTGTGGTTACAGCGTCATGGATAACCGCACAAACTTTAAGCAAAAGATTTTCTGGCATCTTTCTTATTTTCGGCCAAGGGACAATATTAGGACCAGAAATTAATTTTTCTTCAATATGTTTATGTAAATATCCATTATATATTTTATGTTTATATACTGTATCATCGAAATTATATTCTGGAAGTTCTTCTATTGAATCTGTAGCTGCTGTCAGATACCCTCCGTTTTTTGCCGTTTCTGCAATTGATCTAGCATCCATTAATGCAACTGAAGCGATCTGATTTTCATTAGGCTTAGAACCTTCTCGATTTGGAAAATTTCTTGTCGTATGCCTTATACTAAATCCCTGATTAGCTGGCACATCTCCCGCACCAAAACATGGTCCACAAAAAGCAGTACGAATAGTAGCTCCCGCTACAGCCAAATCTTCTATTGCATGCTTTTTCAATAAATCAAGAAAAATAGGTTGGCTAGCCGGATATACACTCAGTGGGAAATCTTTTACTGAAGCGCCTTTTAAAGAGCTTGCTGCGTTCATTATATTTTCAAATGTTCCCCCTGCACAACCAGCAATGATACCTTGATCTACTTTAAAACGACCATTAACAATTTTGTCTTGTAAACCCAAATTAAGTTTTTTATTAGCTAATTGTTCTTTAGCTGTCTTTTCCACTATATTAAGAATATCAGCTGTATTTTCATTAACTTCATCAATAGTATAAATATTACTCGGATGAAAAGGCATGGCAATCATCGGTTTTATTTCTGATAAATTAATTTCCACTGCGCCATCATAATAAGCCGTATTACCTGGTCTTAATTCTTTATAATCGGCTCCGCGCCCATGTATTTCAAGGAATTTCTTCGTCTTACTGTCTGTACACCATATGGAACTCAAACAAGTAGTTTCCGTAGTCATGACATCAATACCATTCCTAAAATCCATAGAAAGATTTTGTATACCAGGGCCAACAAATTCCATAACTTTATTTTTTACATAACCTGATGCAAAAACCTTACCGATTATGCTTAAGGCAATATCCTGTGGTCCTACTCCAGGACGAGGTGTTCCTTTAAGGTAAATTGCGACAATCTTAGGATATTGTATATTATATGTGTGGCTTAATAGTTGTTTTACTAATTCACCACCACCCTCGCCTATTGCCATTGTCCCCAATGCGCCATAACGAGTATGGCTATCCGAACCTAAAATCATTTTCCCGCAACCGGCATACATTTCACGCATAAATTGATGTATTACCGCTTGGTGTGGTGGTACAAATATACCTCCAAATTTTTTTGCTGCTGAATAACCAAAGATATGATCGTCTTCATTTATAGTTCCACCCACAGCGCATAAACTATTATGGCAATTAGTGAGTATATAGGGAATAGGAAATTCTTTTAATCCACTTGCCAATGCAGTTTGTATAATTCCCACAAAAGTTATATCATGAGATGCTAATGCATCAAATTTAATTTGCAAGTCTGCCATCGTATTACTAGTATTATGTGTTTCTAAAATGTGATATGCTATTGTATTTTTATATGCTGTTTCTTTTTTCCCATCTACCTTACTATCATCTTTTATTTGTTCTTCAGGAATTAATTGTTCCCCATTAATTAGGTAGGCACCGTTTTTAAAAATATTCATATGTATTCTCCCCCGTATAATAAATTTTGCTGACAAAATCTACCAATTTACAAAACCCATTTTAGATTTTCTGTAAAAATCTTGTTATTAATGATTCCATAGTTCATCTTCCATCTAAACTTTATTATCATTAATACCTATCAATACATTTTTAAAATAATCCCAAAAGCTTTGCTGAATATTCTTTAGTCATTTTATCAACAACATTTTTAGGAATACCATGATCAAGCATAAATCCGATACTTTCCGCCAAAGCTTCACTCCATGCAGGATTTTCAACCTGTCCTCCATCTGTAGCCAAAATAGTACTTTCATAACCGACTTTATTTATAGCATCAAGATTCTTCTCAAAATTTTTTTTATACTTTTCTCCTGGAGGTCGTGTAGCATAACACCGTTCAAAGAATACTCCATATTGTGATAATTCTTTTTGTTCATCTATAGACATATTTATAGACCACCACTCTGGATGATTAACTATTATCTTTTTCACTCCTATTTTTTTTGCTGCCTCAACTACTACAATATTTTCTTCAAATGACAAATGCCCTGTGGCTAATATAACATCTTTTTTTGCGATTATTTCTAGAATTTGTGCTAATTTGGGTAAAATTTTATTATTTTTTACAGTTACAATTCCATCACTTTTACCTTTTAATTTTCTTTCATGAAAAGAATCAGCTGTTGGTAGCCATATAATTTTCGCCCCCATATCAATTGCATTATTTACGGCCGCCACATTCAATCCTCCGACATAAGAATTTAACACAATACCACCAAAAACATGTATCCCAGGAACAACAAACTCAGCTATTTTAGCCCTATCCATTGTGGGAACTAAATGTGATTTAATAACAACAGCTTTCGCTTTAACTCTCAATGCCTCTCTAGCTAATTCTATATCATTGATGCTTCTAAGACGTACATCTGGATTGGTATGTATATGCGTGTCAATAACGCCTTCCAAAAGTTCTGGGATACGATCTTTTTCAACACTATAATCCATTTTCATTTACTCCTTCAGTAAATCATTTTTTGCATTTTTTCCCGTTTTTTATTATAAAAAAATGCAAAAATAGATGCTAATACCGCTATAATCACAGAAATCATCACTAAAAACCAAATACCACGATATTCTAAGTTAAATCCACCATCTTTAATAGCGAAATTTACTGCCATATATCCGCTGTATGACAATGAAGCTGCACCAATGAATTGTGTTATAGTATTGGCTACTCCGTTCAAAGTTCCTGATGTTTCAACGGACCACGTTTCAGCAATTACAGTATTTAATATTGATAGTAAATTTATTCCTGTTCCAAGAATAAATGCTATTACTACCAAAATAACCGCAGAAGTAATATGCAATGTTAAAAAGAACGAACAAATAAGCGTTATACTAAAACTAGCTATTAATATTACTATACGTGAAATATTATATTTACTCAGTAACCAATCTGATAATTTTCCTACAAATGGTGGACCAATAATTCTACCAGCAACATAGAAAGAAGCTATTGCCCCACCAGCAATCATTGCTTCTGCCTTACTCATATTAGCCATTTCCTGATAAAAAGTAGCTGCATAAAGCGGAAGCCAACTTGGAATTAAACGCAAGCAAACAGTAAATCCCTGCCAAATCAATACAAAAATCCAAAAAGACGGATTTTTTAAAGCAGAAAATATAATTGTTTTATAATTATTCTTTTGGTGCACAGATTTATTCTCTTTTGTTATTTGAGTATCTGTCTGATCCGTATATAATTCGGTTGGATCAGAACGCAACAATCCATATGCCACTATTGCAATCACTAAAATTATTATTCCCATAATAAAAGTAGCTGCATGCCATGAACTCATACCAAAAACAGTTACACCTTGATTTAAAAACAACGCCATAATCGGTAATAACAAGAAAGACCATACTTCACCTAGTCCACCACCCGGTCCAGAAAATAAATTCATTGCTAAGCCACGCTGTTTTTTACCAAACCAACGCCCAATAACCGCAACACAAGGTACAAAAGATGCTCCGCCAACAAATCCTAATAAAGCTCGCACTACAACAGCCTGATGATAATTATCCGTAATAGCAAATACTCCCATAAGTATCGCAGTAATAAACACACCGCATGGTATGATTTTTCTACCACCGAATAAATCAGTCAGACTTCCCCAAGAACTTTGACCTAATGCATATGCATAAAAAAATGCAGCCCCCAGAACGCCAAGTTCAGGTTTACCAATTTGCCATTCTGTCATTAAGTAACTTGCTATTCCAGTGTAATTTAATCGTACAAGATTTGCTGAGGAATACACTAAAATACAAGTGATTAAAATTATCCATTTGTAATTTTTTTTCACACAATCTCACCACAACTTCCTGTCAATTTTTAAATTTCCATATTCTTATGAATTTGAATTGATAAAATATAACGTTATAAAATTCACCTAGTCTTTAAATATGAGTATAAAGCAGGACAAATTATCTGTAAAATCAAAAAAAAATATTTATTACCATAAGAAAAACAAATTGTATCATATTTATTATTAATTCAATACAATTTTCTGAAGATAGTGTTAAATAATATTATTTTTTTATTATTTTATTTGTAAATATATCTAATCGAATCTTCTTTTATATGAAAAGGCACAAAAAAGACTATTTCCAGCAATATACCAGGAAATAGTCTTTTAATTTTTACAACAAGAACGCTTTTATACTTTTATACTTTTCTCTTATCTAATGATGTTCCTTTATATTTTAATACCATTGCTACTATAAAATTCAATATAAAACAGCCAGCAAAAAATTGCAACGTCACTGCATAGCTATTAGTGACTTCACGCAACCATGAAACCAACACCGGACCTACAATTCCAGCTATTCCCCACGCAGTCAAAATTCTCCCATGGATAGCACTAAGCTGGCGTGTACCAAATATATCGCTCAAATAGGCAGGCATACAGGAGAACCCACCACCGTAGCATGTTATTATTATAAAAATTACAAGTTGAAAAAGGAATTCATCTGTTATTGCCGCCAGTTGCCAAAAAGCAATCATTTCTATGATAAAAAACAGCGCATACGTCATACCGCGCCCTATGTAATCCGATACAGTGGACCAAAATATTCTTCCCAAGCCATTGAGTAAACCGATTATCCCCACCATCGATGCAGCTGCCGTTGGATCCATTTTCACCACATCCTGCGCCATGGGTGAAGCCACCGCAAGAAGACCTATACCACAAGTTATATTCACAAAAAAGATCCACCACAAAGCACCGAACTGCCATGTATGAAACGCCTGGCTTGCCTTTAAACCTTTTTCATTTCTTTTTATTACATTCTTTCCTGCTGCCGTTTCAACCGGCGGTTTCAAATAAAGTGACGATGCTGCTATAATCACCATATAAGCGCAACCCAAAAATAAAAAATTATTTACCAAACCATAATGGGCAGCCAAATATTGCATGAGTGGCCCGGCAATGAGGCTGGCAAAGCCAAACCCCATGATGGCAAGCCCTGTGGCAAAACCACGGTTATTAGGAAAATATTTTACTAAGGTTGATACTGGCGTAATATACCCTGTGCCAAGCCCAATACCACCGATCACACCATAAAAAAGGTAGAGTAACGCCAAGCTGTGCATACTAATAGCCAAGGCAGTCCCGAACATTCCAGTGCCGAAGAAAACCATTGCAATAAGCCCGCTTTTTCGCGGTCCACATTTTTCTACAAAGCTGCCTAAAAATCCGGCAGACATACCCAAAAATAAAATTGCTATAGAAAAAGCCCATGTAGTTTCCTTTAACGAAAGCCCCATCTGCTGCATTATCGGCTTAGTAAGCACACTCCATGCGTATACGCTGCCAATACAAATATGTATACCAACTGCTGATAAAGCGATAAGCCACCGATTCCTCATAATATATCTTCTCCTTTTTATAAAACATCAAAGAGAAATATTACAGCAAAAGCGCATAAAAAAACCGCCTGAGCTGATACTTCTCCTGCCCAGACGGTCGGCTTATCACTATAATGCAGTCCATGTGGTCATTTCCACACAATCCGTCAGTCCTGCATTACATATTCACTTTTATATATTGTATTATATATAATCATTGTACTTATAGTCAATAGGAAAATATCCCCTCAAGTGAAAAGATCATCACCGAATGCATATATAACCATAGCTATTAACAAAATAATAAGCAAAAAATCGCCAAATCCGATCACATCTATCGCCTACAATTCCACATCTTCAAGACGAGCATTATCCATATAATGACGTCCTGTTTTAGCGCACGGTTTACCGTCAAGCAGAACAACATCCGATGTAAAATCCACATTAGTGGAAAAAATATTACTGCCAACTGCATAAATATCGACAGGCACTTTATTTTGTTCAAATAAACGGATACGTTCCGGATTGAAACCACCTGATACTATTATTTTTACGTGTTTATATCCTTCACGGTCAAGTGCTTCACGCACATTACGGACAAGCTGTTCATTGACGCCAGTCGGTTTAAAATGCCCCATCTGGCCAATAAGTGATACATCTACCATTTTATCAGAAGTATCCAGCCTTACCCCTTCAAGCCTATCACCAAGTTCACGAGCCAGAGCCAAACTCGTATTTACACAATCATTATTGAAATCGACAAGTGCTATACGGCTGATTTTAGGATCCATATATTTATCGAAAGCCCTTGTTGCCGCTAAAGTATCTCCGCCAAAAGCAGCGATCAATGCATGTGGAATAGTGCCCGCAGCTTCAATACCCCAACACATAGCATTGGCCGGTGTTGAAACATTGCTCATGCCGCCCACTTTAGCCGCATAACCGTCACCTTCCTGTACCGTATAATCATCAAAGCGCGACGGGAAAAATAATACAGGCTTGCCATTAGCTGCTTCAACTGCCCGATGACAGTTAGTAGCGATTTTAGTACGACGGGCCAATATACCAAGATAGACTGTTTCCAAATGTATAAAATCGGCTAAATTACCTTCAATTGTCATTATTGTTTCCCACGGAGCGATCATATCCCCATCATGAAGGGCTCTTACCTTCAATGCTTTAGGATTATACGAGCACTGCTTTATCAAAGCAATGACTTCATCCATACCACAAAGCATTGCGTAATCGCGCTGAAAGACCTGTACTGTGACATGCGCATCTTTGCCAGCCTGTTCAAGTATGTTTTGGGTACGTAAAAAATAAATATCGCTGTAAAACCCCTTTTTAATTTTTTCTACCGGGAAATCAAAAGAATCCGGATCCAGCCTTTTTTTCATCAGATTGCCTCCCAAAATTGTGGTATATGCACAGTATTAAAATATCTATAATACTAACATTTATTTTCAACAGAATTAGTACTGTGTGTTATATATAATCTGCTGCTTATCTGCCGTACAATGCAAATGCATTGAATATTATAATAAACTTGCGTTTATTATAATATTTTTAAACTCTATTGTCCACACAAAAGATATTGCGGGCTTTACTGGCTTCTCTCAACAGTTCAGCTATACAATAATTGGAATCACCGCTTAAATATGATATATTTTATATTAGATCTATGTTTATGTAAAAAATTAACATATAAGTACCCAAAAAAGCTTTTTTTCGCAAAACAGTACGCAAGGAATTACCGCTGCAATTAAAAAATAATTTTTACAGGAGTATCACATGAAATACAAAAACAACCGATTTGTCATCATCGACGGAAGCAGCCTGATGTATAGAGCATTTTTCGCCTTGCCGCTTTTAACAACAGAATCTGGTAAATACACTAACGCCATTTTAGGATTTAGTAAAATGACGTTAAAATTACTCGACGAATTACAGCCGCAATACGCAGCTGTTGCTTTCGATAAAAGCCGCCACACATTCCGTACCGAAATTTTCAAGGAATATAAAGGTACGAGGAATAAAACACCTGATGAACTTATCAGCCAAATTCCTTTACTCCATGATTTTACCGATGCTTTAGGCATAAATTTCATTGAAGTGGACAACTATGAAGCCGATGATATAATTGGTACGCTTGCTACCAAGGCTGCCTCTGACGGATTGGAAACATTGGTAATAACAGGAGACCACGATGCCTTACAGCTCATTCGGCCGAATTTAAAAATAGTTATGACCAAAAAAGGAATCAGTGAAACAGAAATTTTTGATGATGCTGCCTTTGAAGCAAAGTATGGTATCGAACCTAAACGATTAATCGACCTAAAGGCACTTATGGGCGATAAATCCGATAATATTCCTGGGGTTTTTGGTGTAGGTGAAAAGACTGCCTTAAAACTACTCGTAGAATATAAAACACTAGACGGAATCTACAAAAACATTGATAAAATCTCCGCTAAAAAATTAAAAGAAAAACTCACCACCGACAAAGAGATGGCCTTTCTTTCGTACAAATTAGCTACAATCAATTGTGATATGGATTTATCCTTCACTACAGAAAAATATATGATAAAACCTGATATGACGCAGTTAAAATCTTTTTGTGATGAATATGAGTTAAAAAGTATCTGGCGTTTTATAAACAAACTTTACAACGAAACCTCTACTGATGAAAGCGGTACACAAGAAAATAATTGTGCTTATACCACAGTCGACCAAACCTCAATTGCCGCTCTAATAAAACAAATAAAAACAACGGGCAGCTTTGCTTACCTGCCTGTTTTTTCGGGTAAAGTACCGCATATAAACTGCCAGGGGCTAATGATTGAGCACCCGGAAAATACTTCGACTGCTGTCTATATTCCTTGCTTGCCCGAATATTCCAGTTATATTAAAGAACTTTTCAATGATACTGCTATTACCAAAATAACATATGATCTGAAAAACACACTGCATTGTGGCTATTCTCCTACCGGAAAAACAATAGATATCCTCTTAGCCGCGTATATGCTTGACCCTGCCGCCAATAATTACACACTGAGCAGTCTATCGGCAAAATATCTGGATAAAGACCTGCCACCATATGATTCAAAACAGGAAACGGCTTCACTGCCCAAAGAGGCTGCCTATTATCTTAACATGCTTTCTTTGACAAAAATCACTGATATCCTCATCCCTGCACTACACGACAAAGAGCTTTATCCGCTCTATGAAGACACAGAGCTCCCACTGGAAGAAGTACTTGTCTCAATGGAAAATTACGGTGTCTATATCAATAGCAAAAAGTTAAAAAACATGTCTGCAGATATTGGCAACACCATTACCGATCTACTCAGTGACATCTATCTTCTTGCAGAAACTGAGTTTAATGTCAACTCGCCGAAACAACTTGGCGAAGTGCTCTTTGACCATCTGCAACTGCCCGTCCAAAAAAAGACCAAGACAGGTTACTCGACAAATGCTGAAGTATTAGAAATACTACGTCCTTTCCATCCTATAATTGATAAAATTCTCGACTACCGCATGTGGAGTAAATTAAAAAGCACTTATTTAGATGCTATGTATGAACTCATTGATAAAGATACACACCGCATCCATACTACATTCAATCAAACTGTAACCGCGACCGGCCGCCTGAGCAGCTCCGATCCTAACCTGCAAAATATTCCGGTCAGAACCGACGCAGGGAAAAAAATTCGCAGTCTATTTGAACCAGCAGAAGACTACTCACTTTTTCTGTCCGCGGATTATTCCCAAATAGAACTGCGTATTTTAGCGCATATGTCTGGTGATAAAAACTTTATTGAAGCTTTTAATCTTGAACAGGATATACATGCCAGAACAGCCTCGGAAGTATTCGGTGTACCACTTGATGAAGTGACACCTGAGCTTCGTCGCCGCGCCAAGGCTATAAATTTCGGCCTTGTCTATGGTAAAAGTGACTACGGACTTGCCCAAGAGCTGCATATTTCCCGCCAAGATGCAGCTGATTATATCAGCAACTATTTTACCAAATATGCCGGTGTAAAAAAATGTCTGGATACCATAGTCGAAGAAGCACACCAAAACGGCTACACCACAACATTGTTTGGACGGCGCCGCTATCTGCCCGGAATAAAAAGCAAAAACCACAACATCCGTATGCAAAACGAACGCATGGCCATGAATACGCCAATCCAAGGTACTGCTGCCGATATTATCAAAATGGCTATGATTGCAACATGGCGAAAAATCCGTGAACAAAAATTAAAAAGCCGCATACTACTGCAAGTACACGATGAACTGGTAATTGAAGCTACTACAGATGAGATTCCAATATTGAAAAAAATCTTATTTGCAACCATGCAAAATATCGTTAGCTTGAAAGTCCCCCTGACCATAGATATAAATACTGGTGCAGATTGGGCACAAACTAAATAGTCTTGCCTAGTTGGCTGCAAACTATAATTAATCCCCTACCCAAAGGCTTTCTCATAATATTGCCAGCACAAATCTTTGCTACAACCATAAAAACTATACCTTTTAAACTTCAGCTGTAAGCAATAAATTTAAAGAATTGAAAGCCATTGCTTTACAGCTTCCGGTCCCATATTATATTTCTTGCGCAGGTTCACCAAATCCGGGCCAAAACTTTCTTCAAGAATATCACGATGCTTTTTTAATATCTCACCAATATAAAGATCGTGAATAATTTCCTCCGTGATTGGCATTACTAACCCCGGATGTGTGGTAGTAGCCGCCCGGCTTTCTGCCCCTAAGGAAACAATACCTGCCAATATTTCTTTATCATCAACGCTAAGTATAAGCCATCGTCCGCCATATTCTGCATATATTTTATCTATGGAATCATGTGAATATACATGTGCAAAATTTAACGATACTTCCCCAAGCGCAACGATGGTAACTTCTACACCTCTATTGGCAGCCATTTTAAGCTTTTTCTTGACAATCTCAGCCTCTTCCGGACATATCTCCAACAGTATTCGATGTCTGGCTCTATCAATAATTTCTTCAGCCTTATTTATAATCGCTCCAGATCCTTTAATGTCCCATATGTTTTCTCTATGCCGCAACACTACAGGATAATTTTTCAAAGTCTTTTCCGCTATGCTAAAGCACTTTTCAGCATAGCGTTTTTTCTTGGCAAGCAATTGCTGCGGTGGCAGTGGAGAATATAATGCTGTATTTTCATGGTTTACCAATACCACTCCCCGTTTTTCCAATCCACCCAAAACTTCATATACTTTTGACCGCGGTACACCGGAATTTAATGCAACTGCATATCCAGAAAGAGGTGCTTTTTCAAGCAATGCCAAATATGCTTTCGCCTCGTACTCTGTAAAATCCAGTCTTTGTAGTACAGCTAAAATATCAGTATCCATAATTTCCAATCCTTTTCTATCTCTAATATAGTAGACAGTATAACACCAAATACTTGACATAGGTATACAAAAAGATTATCATAATTCTAGTGACTAAACAAGTAGCTACTATGATAATGATAATCGTATTTTATTCTATTTATTTATCTATACATAATCTATTTTTAAGGAGGGACATCCTGCGCTACACAATACATATTATTTTTATGTTTTTGCATTCAGGGAAAATGAATGGCTATTTTAACGATGATAACTCAGGTTTTTGTATTATTTTTACTTATGGGGCTTGGTTTTATTCTCTCAAAGACTGGTAAGATTGACCAAAAGACTTCTTACCAGATGACATCGCTGTTATGTTACATTATTCTACCTTGTGCCATTCTTTACTCATTCCAGATGAAATTTACAAGCAGTATGATGATTAATTTTATCATCATGTGTGCTATAACTTTTGGTGTCCACATTTTTAATATTCTCGTTTCAACACTCGTCTTCAACAAAAAAATGTTCCCCGATGAGCACCAAAGAAATGTTTTGCGTTTTTCCGGTACTTATTCCAACACCGGTTTTATGGGTTTCCCTTTGTTAGACGCCCTAGCTGGAACGACTGGCTTATTCTACGGCTCAGCTTATAATACCGTTTATGGCTTTTTTATCTGGACACATGGTGCCATGCTTTTTTCTGGAAAAATCAGCAAAAGATCTATCTTAAAAGCATTTTTAAATCCAAATATCATTGTGTCAATTGTTGGTTTGATTCTTTATTGTTCTTCTATCACACTTCCCGGTCCAATTTATTTATTCGTTAAATATCTTGCGCAATTAAATACAGCACTTTCAATGATTATAATTGGCACTACCATGACACAGATATCCTTCAATAGATTATTTACCAACGTACATTCATGGTTAGGTGTCATAATGCGTAATGTGATACTGCCTTTTGCTTTGCTCTTTTTCCTCTATGCAATAGGCATACGCGGTGAACTTCTCCTTTGCAGCATAATTCCGGCAGCCTGCCCGATTGCAGGTTTTTCCGTATTATTTTCAAAAATGGCACATAAAGACGTTGGCTTTCCGTGCGAAGTTATGTCCCTATCGACTGTTTCCAGCTTGGTCACAATGCCCGTTATCCTCAGCGTAGTCGGTATGCTCTCATAAGCATTCATAATTCAAATTAGATTATATTTTGCCTTTCAATTAGGAAACTACTTTTAGCAAATTTTAATTTTTTAGGGGAAAAGCATGAAATTATTTGTTTACAACTTAAGAGAATTTGACGAAAGACAATATTTTGACCATTTTAGCCAATCCTATGGATACGAATACACCTCTACAGCAGCGTTTCCTACTCTGGAAAATACAGCTTTGGCTAAAGGCTGTGACGCGATCAGCATTATTCCATGCCGTATGGATGCGCCCTTATTAGATAAATTCCATGCATTGGGTGTCAAATATATTTCTACCCGCTCAATAGGTTATGAGCATATCGATATAACCTACGCCCACAAGCTTGGCATGAGAGTCAGCAACGCCCGCTATTCACCAGACAGCGTTGCCAATTATGCCATCTTAATGATGCTCATGGTCTGCAGAAATATTGTCCAAATTATAGATCAGGCCAGACTGCAAAATTATACGCTAAGAGGTAAAATAGGCCGGGAGCTGTCCCAATGCACAATTGGTGTACTTGGCACAGGGAGAATCGGTTGTACAGTATTGAAACATTTACATGGCTTTGGCTCTCGTTTATTGGCTTACAGTGTCCATCAAAACGAAGAAGCAAAACGCTATGCCACATATGTTGACTTTGATACTTTTTTAGCTGAATGTGATATTATCTCTATCCATACCCAATTTACCCAAGACACCTATCACCTGATCAACGCGGTGACCATCCAAAAAATGAAGGATAAGGTAATCATTGTAAATACAGCGCGCGGTGCTCTGATCGATAGCAAAGCCTTAATCCAAGGAATTGAAAGCGGAAAAATTGGTGGTGCCGCCCTTGATGTATTAGAAAACGAACAAGACTTTTACTCTTCAAATAAAATCGGCGCCATTATAAAAAATCATGATTTAGCTATTTTACGGTCTTTTCCAAACGTAATTTTGACACCCCATACTGCTTTTTATACAGATAATGCCATTCGCAGCCAAATAGAAAGCACCTACAAAAGTATCCATGATTTTGAAATGGGTATAGCTAGTCAATTAGAAATTTTATAAAGACTTATAAAACCACATAAATAAAACATGACAAAGGGCTTCCCATGTAATGAACATAGGAAGCCTTTTTCTTTGCCGTATAAAATATGTTATATATCAAATCTCACGAATACCATTACTCCAGTGCTCGGAAACATTCTGCAACTTAGACAAATCGTATGGCGTTTCCTGATATACATAATAATTGAGCCAATTGGCAAATAATAAATTTGCCACACTGCGCCATTTCACCACAGGCCTTTGCGATGGATCGTCATTAGGATAATAATTGCAGGGAATTTGAATATCAAGCCCTGCGCTAACGTCACGGTCATATTCCCATTTTAAAGTAAGCGGATCATATTCAGCATGTCCCGTTATAAAGAACTGCCGTTTCTGTAAATTGGCAACTGCATATACACCGCACCGGCTGTCTGATTCTGCCAAAAGTGTCAGTTCTGGTACCTTTTCGATATCACTGCGCCGAACTTCTGTATGGCGTGAATGCGGCACATAAAATTCATCATCAAAGCCCCTAAAAAGTTTTTCATTTTCAACCAGCAAATGATGTTTATAAACGCCAAAAATTTTGGGTTCCACATGATATTTGGGTATTTTATAATGATAATAAAGTCCTGCCTGTGCACCCCAGCAAATATAAAAAGAAGAAAACACGTGTGTTTTTGTCCATTCCATTATCTGGCAGACTTCCTGCCAGTAGGCCACGTCTTCATATTCCATTTGTTCTACAGGAGCACCTGTCATAATAAAACCATCGTATATTTTATCCTTCACATCTTCAAACGTTCCGTAAAATTCTGTCAAGTACTCCATTGAAGTATGCGCTGGTGTATAAGACTGTGTATATATAAAATCCACTTCGACTTGCAGTGGTGTGTTACTTAAAAGTCGCAGTACCTGTGTTTCGGTAACTGTCTTAAGCGGCATCAAATTTAAAATAAGAATCCGCAAAGGACGTATGTCCTGTTTATATGCACGCTCAGCATCCATGACGAATATATTTTCATTATCCAAGATCTGGGCGGCTGGTAAATTATTAGGTATTTTTATTGGCATAGCTTCACTTCCTAAAGATAAATTACACTGACTTTGTATTTCCTTGTTTTTGCATCTTACCCCGCAGGACTCCACTCCCATCAAAAACAGGAATAAAATCCACTGAAGAAGCACTTTTTTCCTGAACAAAACAATTTTTAATGCCTAACGCAAGAGCAGTATCCACTACCTTTTGGTACTCAAAGGTGGTGAGTTTCCTGTTAATTTTAGGAAAGGCCGCTGCATTATACGCTGGGGTATATTGACTCATCAGGCTTATATAAATCTTGTCACCAAACGTTGACCAAAGCCATTCCACTATTTTTATACTGTCCTTATACAGCCAGGGTAAGATTAAATGTCTTACTAAAACGCCCTTTTTCATAAGATTATTTTCCATCACCAGTGGTCCGACAGCCGCAACCATCCTTTTTATAGAGGCCGCAGCGAAATGGAAATAATCTGGCGCATGAGAATATTTTTGCGCCGCAGCATCATCAAAATATTTTAAATCCGGTAAAAACACATCTACATATGTACTAAGTTGGTCAATAACTGCAATGGATTCGTAAGCATTTGTATTGTAAACCACAGTCAGCTTTAAACCAGCAGCACGTGCCCTCTTCAAGGCCTCTATTACCACTGGTGCATAATGTGTCGGCGTCACAAGTTCCAAACACTCCACATTTTTCTGCTGCTGTTCTAAAAAAATTTCTGCCAGCCGTGCTACATCTACTGAAATACCGTACCCCTGAGCACTTATCGTATAATTCTGGCAAAACTCACATTTTAGATTACAATTAGAAAAGAACACCGTACCGGCTCCATTTTTGCCTGATATACACGGTTCCTCCCATTTGTGGACACTGACCAGCGCCACCTTAGCTTGTGCTCCTGCCCCGCAAAAACCTCGTTCATTTTGACTGCGGTTTACGGCACAGTGACGCGGACATAATAAACATTTACTATCTTTTATAGCAATCGCTCCTAAATATCAATGATTAGCCATTTTATACATGTTAATCGCATCTTGTTTGGCAATCGGCTTAAAATTTCCCACCGTTTTACTGCCACCATCAGTACACATATCAGCCAGATAGCTGATATTCTTTTCATCCTGGACACCAATTCCCAGTTCACTAAAGCATGTCGGCAAACCAATAGAATGAAAATATTCTTCCATTTTATCAATCCCTTTAAGTGCAGCTGTTTCCGCGTCCTTTTCATCTATCTGCCAAAGGACATTAGCCAGTCTTGCAAAACGTGCAATGTCTGTTTTATAACTATAACGTGCCCACGATGCCCACATAGTTGTGAGTGAAGCACCATGTGTTACGTCAAATTTACCGCTCAATTCATGTCCTAGTTTATGGACACTAAAATCCTTTTGCCTGCCTAAGCCCGTCAAATCACAATGGGATAAGCTGCCGCAATACATTATTTCACTTCTGGACAAATAATCATTTTCTTTTTCCAATGCATCATGGCTGAAAGCAATAACATTTTTTAACAAACCTTCTGCTATGAAATCTGTCATATAATTATCCTTATCCTTGGAGAAATAACGTTCCAGCGTATGCATAAGGATATCGCCAATCCCACAAGCCACTTGAAATTTAGGTGCGCTATAGGTCAATTCCGGATTCATAAAAGCCATTCTAGGTCTATTAAGTACCATACTTAAACCGCGTTTCTGCCCTGTTTCTTCATTGGTTAAAACAGCTGAATCACTTGTTTCACTTCCCGCTGCAGCTAAAGTCAGCACAGAAGCCAATGGCGTAGTCTTATGAATTTCTACTTTTTTCTGCCATATATCGTCCCATATATCATATTTACTATTAGCCACTCCATGTGCTAAAGCCTTCGCAGTATCAATGACACTGCCGCCACCCACAGCCAAAATAAAATCCACTTTTTCCCGTAAAGCCAACTTTATTCCATCACGCACAAAAGACACAACAGGATTTGGTTTCACGCCGCCCAAGGTTATATATTGCAAACCAGCAGTAGTCAGATTTGTACCTATTCTATCTAAAAGACCGTTTCTTTTCACACTGCCGCCGCCATATACCACAAGCACTTTACTAGCTCCGCATGCTTTTATCTTTTTTCCTGCCTTTAGTTCTGCATCTTTACCAAAAATAATCTCAGTAGGACAGCAATATTCAAAACTTTTCATAATATACTCCTCCAAAGTTTATATATTCATTATTTTTTCTATGGAAATGTCCTTCAAAGAATTTACCCGCATATCAGCCGCAGAAGCATCCTGTCCACAGTCTTTATATGCCGGATTGCAGTACGCAATACAGTAACATGCCGCGCTTTTTGCCGCTTTTATACCAGCCTCAGCATCCTCTATAACTACACATTCTTGAGGTTTTATGCCAAGTTTTTGCGCTGCCAATAAATATATTTCAGGATTTGGCTTGCTCTCCGTCAATTCTGCACCACTCAAGATAACATCAAAGCAATCAAAAACACCAAATTTTTTCAAAAACCATTCTATATTATAACGCACAGATGAAGAAGCCAAAGCTAAAGGTATATTTTTACTACGAAGTTCTTTAATAAGGTCTAATGCCCCATCGATAGGCTCTACCGCCCCATTATCAGACGCATATTGCAAAAACAACTGGTGTTTCCGCGCAACAATCTCTTGTAAAGGAATATCCGCAGATGCCTTTTTTATAAAATCACTAAAAAAAGCATTGGAAGAACGCCCAAAATATGCCATGCATTCTTTTGGTGAGCACTCTATACCATATTCTTTTAAAGCCTGTATCTTCATTTTAATGTGAATGGTTTCGCTATCCACGATAACTCCGTCCATATCAAAAATTACAGCTTTCATCTCATCATCCTCAAAAAATTATACCAATATTATAACATTTTTTATTTACAGTGTCATTTTCAATTCTACTTTCTTTATTTATGAAACCTACTATATAAACCTGCACCAAATCAAAGAAAATTTCCCTAAATAGAAAAAAAACTTGCTAAATACAAACTGATAACGTACACTTAACTATAGTTCTGCTAACATAAAAATATGCTATAAATAGCTAAATGGAGGTCATGAATCATGAACAAATTTTTCAGCATTATCTTTGCAGTCGTATTCGCTATATGCATTTACGGAGCTTATTCACCGGCACAGGCATCAGCTGCTGGGCTTGGTTCTGTAAACATGAGCGAAGTCATTGCAAATTATCCTGATATGCAAACCACTAACGCTGCTGTTGATCTTGCACGTCAAAAGGCTCAAAACGAATTTAACGAAAAATCGGCTTCACTTGACGATAAAGGCAAAAAAGACCTTTTCGACAAATTAAACCAACAAGTTACTGAACAACAGAACAAACTTTTCCAGCCAATTCGCGATAATATCTCTAAAGCAGTTGACGCTACAGCTAAAGAAAAAGGCCTTGATGCAGTTCTCGATAGCTCCGTTGTATTCTATGGTACAGTAGACGTAACACAGGATGTAATTGCTAAACTTAAGGCTTAATATTTTATCCTATTTTGTTATCGTTTTCTAAACAAGCGGCAATCCTTCACAGCCTAACTTTTTCTAAAGTAGACTGATATGAATATGGATTGTCGTTTTAATATTTTCTTGACAAAAAACGCTCTTTCAATTATGATATATACGTTGTCTGCTGGCATAGCTCAGTTGGTAGAGCAGGTCATTCGTAATGATCAGGTCGTAGGTTCAAATCCTATTGCCAGCTCCATATAGAAAATCAAGGCTTCCGAAATTTCGGAAGCCTTTTTGTTTTACCGGAAAATATACCTGATTACTGAATAATGTCTGCGGTCATTATCTATTCCTATATAATAACAGTTTCTGCTAATGTCAATAGTAGTTCGCAAAATCTAAGGTACCCCCGAAGCAATTAAGCAACCGATTTTGTCTTTTTTCTTTAACCTGTTGTAGTATATTTGGATTAATATAGCAGTGGCTCATTGACCAGTCTTCACTATATTCGATCAGATATGTCACAACTAGTCGAATATAAGAATCCATACTGGGGAAAATTCCTACAACGGTTGTCCGTCGGCGAATTTCCCGATTGAGCCGCTCAAGCATATTGGTAGAGGCAATTTTACGGAAATCTATTGGTGCAAAATATAATGAACCCATAAATTAAGACAAAAAATCAGTTGTTTTTAAGTTAGGTATTGACTAATATTTTAGATGAAGGAGACATTCTTATGAAACGTAATCCACACACACCTAACGAAAAAGCAAAACTGGTTCTTGAAGTCTTAAAAGGCGAACGTACGCTCAACGAAATTGCTTCAGAACATAGCATTCATCCAAATATGCTTTCAAGATGGAAAAACGAAGCTATTGCAGGACTCGCATCTGTTTTTGAAAACGATGCTGCCCAGAAACGTAAAGAGAAAAAAGAACACGAGACCGAAATTGACGAACTTTATGCTCAAATTGGCAAACTGACTACTCAAAATGAGTGGTTGAAAAAAAAAATCTGGTCTGTGATTTTTCTTCGGCTGCAAGGCAATCACTGGTTGATTGGTCTGGTGCAGATATTCCTATTGTCGAGCAGGCCAGCCTGCTGTCAATTAATAGAACTACGTTATACTACCGACACAGATTACCAGATACCAATGATTTAGAAATTAAACGACATATTGATAAAATATACACAGCACATCCAGAGTTTGGATATCGCCGCATATGCGCATGGTTAAACCGTTATGAAAGCATTCACATTAATCATAAAGCAGTATTGAGACATATGCAGCAAATGGGCATACAGGCTATTTATCCTCGTCAGAATACCAGCCGCACCAATCCACAAAATCCTATATATCCGTATCTACTAAAAGGCTTATCAATAGAGCATCCTGATCAAGTCTGGAGTATTGACATAACATATATTCCCATTCGTTCTTCATGGCTGTATCTGACAGCCATTATTGACTGGTATTCACGGTATGTCATTGCTTGAATGTTAGATGATACGATGGATATCGAGTTCGTACTAGAAACGAGTCGAAAAGCGTTACAAATAGGAACACCAACAATTATGAACAGTGATCAAGGCAGTGATTTTACCAGCCCACGGTACACGAATATTTTTATTGATGCTGGTTGCAAAATAAGTATGGATCATCGTGGACGTGCCTATGATAATATTTTCATTGAACGTTTATGGCGCACCGTAAAATACGAGAATGTGTATCCAAAAGAATATGAATCACCAAGACAAGCCCGTATCGGCATCAATGAATATATCCGCTATTACAATGAAAAGCGGCTTCATCAAAGCTTGAATTACAATACTCCGGAGGAAATATAGCAGCATTGATTTTTGCATTCACTTCAGTTTCCATGAGCTTTTCACAAAGCCACTTGAGCATAGCAAGCATTGGATCATCTTCGGTCATGAATTGTAGTAGCATTTTTTCTAAAGGTAGGTTAGAATAAGTATGAGCCATCGGTTTTCAACTCCTTTTAGGTTTGTTTGGTCACTTATCTTTTTCGGAGTTACCGATGGTTTTTCCTATTCCTTTTTGCGAACTTTATTATATTCTATCCAGTTTCTTATTATTTTATAACTTATTCATAAATAGATTTATTATAAAATTTAATTTTATAAGCTAATTCAAATGCCATTTCACCTGCTTCATCAACGGCTGTAGCACCTATTCCTTTATCTGGATTAATATAACTCCAATCTGAGTTACCATCCTGATCTACATACATTCTTCTCAAATTATAATTATAGAAAAACCGTAATGTTTGTATATCAGATATATCTATATTCCCCTTATCTACATTATCAACTCGTACAACATTAACTGCTATTATATACTGCGGTGGAGCGTATTTTTCTACTTCTAATGAACTTTTATCAACATACCAACCGGTACCATTATGTCCAAGACACATAACAAAATTTGTATCACCATTTAAATACTTAGGATAAGGATTAGCAAAAGCAATTTGTGATAATGATATAATGCATAATCCTAATAAGACAAACATTACTTTTTTCATAACTTTTCTCCAGCAGTTAAAGACCATTCTGCCGCTTGGCCTAATGTATATTAGTTAAACAGTAATAATACTACTCAATCAATTTGATGCTGGAATTGAAACATTGTGTTCATCGATATACTGATGTAATGTTTTCATTTCAGTCAATAATAAATTAGCCATATCAACATTTTTTTGTTCCTTTAAAACTTCATGGTAATGACCTGGTTTTAAGCCGTAACCACTGTATAACATACCTGGTATTACATTCCCCAATTGATCTACTTTAAAAATGGCATATATCGGAAAGGTATGTTTTGAACCGTTCCAAATACCTAGACCTTCATCATTATCATGTACATCATCATCTATTTCTAACAAACATATGAGTGGATCAAATGTATTATATGATTTTTGAATATAAAAATTATACGTTTTCATTAAAAAATAAACCTTAGCAATTCTATCATTATTTTTATCATAAATGATAAACTTATAGTTGCCATGACTGTCATTCACTAATGCCAAAAATCCATTCTCATTATGCCCTAAAGTAGAAGCTATTACCTTTTGCTCTGGCTTTAATGCTCCTGAAAGAAGCCTTTGTGTCGCATCGAGAATATTTTCTTCTGGTGGAGACTCTTGAGTTTTTGGTTGGGACGCTGGAGTGCTTTGTGTTCCAGTAGCTTGTTCAGCCACAACCGGTTGAGGTGTTGATATACTGGCACCAGTTTTTTTATACCAAAATATACCAGCTGCAATACCTATAATTGCTAAAATAGACACTACCCCAGTTACTATAACTGTCATACGTTCTTTATCACTCATGCCTGTCTTTAAACAAGTATGCTGAGAAACTATTGTATTATTATCAACAACGATTCCGCACTTAGGACAAAATTTACTTGAATCTAATAATTTTGCTCCACAGTTTCTACAATATTTATTCATATTATTTCCTTATATAAAACATTTTAAACAAATTCATGTTACCAATTACCATAATATTCTCTATGCATAGTTTATATATGCTATAAATCGAACACATTTTTATAAATTTTCTTATACCCGACAATTTGACACAATTAACTTCGTATAAAACTATATAAATGTGACTCTGCATTATATATACTCGATTAACTTTATCAGGCAGAATAACTTTCCCCTATTTATTTATCTTATCTCCCATAATTTGTATGGTAATATCTGTTGGATCTTTCTGTTTTACTATGCCCAGGCAAGTACCTTCAGCCGATACAAAATCTCCTTCATGAAGTTTATTTACATCATCAACATTTTTATTATCTATAGCGACAATAATGGAATAAGTTTTTCCTCCACTTTCTTTAAAGAATATTGTCACGCCATAATCCTGATTATTTAAGAATTGAGCTTTATTAATAACTTGACCCGTAATTTTTACTTTTTTATCTTTATACGTACTTTCTGCACTACTTTGATCGCGAATATAGTCATTTGCCATATCTTCAGCTTTTACTGTTATACTACTACCTGAATTGGTATGAGTATCACTATCGTTAAATACGCCTGCCCTACTCAGTATAAATAAAATTACTACTATTGCAGTCCCAATGATACTAATACCTTTTTTTAAGTTTGATTTTTTAGGTGGAGTATTATTAGTATATGTAAAATTGTTCATATTATTAGCCTGACCTGCATTATTATTTGCTGGTCCTACTTGAATTTTTGTACCACATGCAGTGCAAAAAACAGCATTACTCTGTAAAGCTGCACCACAATTAGGACATCTTATTAGATTATTATTTGTTTCAGAATGATTAATTTTATCACTAGTATTAGCTTTATCTTGTATTTTCGTACCGCATTCAGTACAAAAAATGTCGTCATCTTGTAAAGCTGCGCCACAATTAGGACATTTACGAGTATTTAATTTATTATTGGACTGAAAATTAACCTCATTACTATCTGTTTTCTCTGTCTGGGCACCGCATTCAGTACAAAAGGCACTATTATCTTCCAATATAGCGCCGCATTTCGAACATTTTTTCGACATTATTACACTTCCTTTGATAAACTTTGTGATTATCCATAATCACTTTAAAATTACATTTTTTATATTTTAGCTATTGCCTGTAAAAGTAAAGAAATGACCAAATATTATACTTATAATTCAATGTTTAGCTATAATATCTATCGCCCAGATTATAATACTAAAAAATAATTATAATTTTTCATAAAAATATAAAAGTAACATAAATTTTTAAAGCATTCCCAATTGTATACTTCAAATCTATTTTCTATACCATTGGTCATTATTATTTGCTTATTTATGTGTAACTATCAAGACCACATTAACCGCCCTTCATACTTAACATTTCATTTCATGCCATTTCATTTAATTTGAAATTTCTATTTTTATATCTTAGCATTTCTACAAATTTTTTAAAACTATCATCTTTCAAATCCACGTTAAAAGGAATTACTGTATTCCCCGTTCTTATACTTACTTTACGACTTCTAAGAAAAGGCACTACTAGAATTATAGCTAATAATATACGAAAATCACTACGTGAAAAAAAGATTAATAAGATAACCATAACAATCCCAATAATATTTACTTTTTTTTCACTAAAAATATCTTGAATATCAGATATAGGTATTTGCCAATTTTTTTTACCATATTTAATAAATGGATCCAATATTTGATATTGATAAATATTCATTATATTACCATTTAGTTCAATCTGAGTCACACTTTTTCCATACCGAGTTACCCCAAGCCATTTTTTTAATTTTACAAATTCAAATGATTCTTGTACATCAGTATTAGTAGGTGATGGTATTACTGTTTTATTACTAACCCCAGTTTGGTTGGCACCACAGTATGGGCAAAATTTAGAATTCATATTTATTTCTCTATTACACGCAGCACATTTTGTGGCATTCATATTAATTGCTCCTATGCTAAAGGATCAGGTCCATATTTATTAGCTCCTGTTGTACCATGTTTAAACCATAAACAAAGAGGAACTTTTATCCATCCATAGAATGGTATACAACCTACCCACAAAAAATCACCTGATTTATCGGTATCATGGCATCTTTTAATATCCAATGCTATCGATGAAAGAAAACAAAACGGAACTAAAACAATTAATACACATGGAAGTACATTGCTTATTCCTGTATTGCCATCTGACACTATACTAGAAATAGTAACCATAGGAACAAGTATAGATATCATAAGAATAATTAAAATAATAATTTTTCTTATGATCCAATCGCCTCTACTAATACGTCCACGCCAAGATAAAAATTTTCCAAATAAACTTTGTTTTGGTACCCCATTATTAATAGACACCATTTCTGCTTGAGACTGAAAATGCGTTACTGATGTAGATACCGCATTTTCAATATTATTTGGAAGTGAATCTACTGATGAATTCATTACTACCTTTGTACCACAACTTGGACAAAATATTTTACCTTCTTGTAATGGCTTTCCACAGTTTGGACAAAATTTACTCATAATAATTCAGTCCCCCTTTGATAAATATTTAAATAAAAACTCTTAGAAATAAAAGCTTTTAATATAACCTTATACATACTCAATTTATGAAATTTTATTATTCTCATTTAATAAATCAATTAGTTTAATATCTAATCCATCAGCAATTTTTATTAATAATGGTAATGATGCACAATTTTTTAATCTGCCACACTCTATTTTTCCTAAACAACTATAACTTATGTCAATTTTTTGTGCCAATTGTTGCTGCATATATCCTTGCACTTTTCTGTAATATACAATCCGCAATCCGATCATTCGCACTAATCTAGCAGACATTGTGCTCACCTCATAATATAGAATGATATCAGAAAAATGAAATCATTTGTTTCCTCTATAATGCTTATTTATTCAATATCATAATTAAGTGAAAAAAATAATGTTGGAGTAAGCTTGAATTTTTGCTTACCCCAACATTTAGTATAGAACCGAATTTTTGCTTACCCCAACACATAGTGTAGAACCAAAAACAATTTATGAAAATGCATATAATACCCACTTCTAATAAGACGTCCATTATTTTCTCTAACAGTTAAATACCATTTTGCTACTCAATCAATTCGATGCTGGAATTGAAACATTGTGCTCATCAATATACTGATGTAATGTTTTCATCTCAGTCAATAATAAATTAACCATATCGACATTTTTCTGTTCCTTTAAAACTTCATGGTAATGACTTGGTTTTAAGCCGTAACCACTATATAACATACCTGGTATTACATTTCCCAATTGATCCACTTTAAAAAGAGCATATATCGGAAAGGTATGTTTTGAACCATTCCAAATACCTAGACCTTCATCATTATCACGTACATCATCATCTATTTCTAATAAACATATGAGCGGATCAAATGTATTATATGATTTTTGAATATAAAAATTATACGTTTTCATTGAAAAATAGACCTTGGCAATTCTATCATTATTTTTATCATAAATAATAAACTTATAGTTGCCATGACTGTCATTCACTAATGCCAAAAATCCATTCTCATTATGCCCTAAAGTAGAAGCTATTACCTTTTGCTCTGGCCTTAATGCTCCTGAAAGAATTCTTTGTGTCGCATCGAGAATATTTTCTTCTGGTGGAGAATCTTGAGTTTCTGGTTGGGACTCTGGAGTACTTTGTGTTCCAGTGGTTTGTTCAACCACAGTTGGTTGAGGTGCTGGCGTACTGTCATTAGTCTTTTCATACCAAAATATACCAACTGTAACACCTATGATTACTAAAATAGCCACTAATACTGTTGCCATAATTAACATACGTTTTTTATTACCGCTTATATCCGTCTCTATAAAGTCACTCTTGGAATCGACTGTATTGTTAACTCTAGTTCCACACTCAGAACAAAATTTGCTTGAATCTGATAATTTTGCCCCGCAGTTCCTACAATATTTATCCATATCATTTCCTTACATAAAACATCTTATACAAATTCATGTTACCAATTCCCATAATACTCTTTATATATAACCATTTTATCCATCTTTCTATACTTTAAACACCTACTGCAACTGATCATTCGGTTTGCACTGCCAATGTTTGAGCCATAGTATCATGAAGCAATTTTGCATATTGGACGGTTCCTTCATCATTGGGATGGATATGGTCATTTACAAGCCATTCAGGATGATTTGAAATTAGGCTATACCAATCAACTATTGTTACATTACTATGCTCTTTAGCCATGTTTTCTAAATATTCATTATTAGTATTTTGCCATGTCAAGTTTGGACAATAAACATTGACCCAGAAAATATGTCTTTCATTTCCCAGATATGCCAATAATTCTCTAGTTTGCACTTCATAGCGTTCCTGCCCTGCAATCGGCCCATTGGTGCCCAAAGCAATAACAACAATATTACCTAATTTTCCTTGTGCGTCTAGATCCTTTGCTACGTCAAGAGCGCCGCCCACATAGCGGGATACTTCCGCATCAATATAACAGGCAGGCAAAACTTGCCTAATTTCTTTTGCTGACCCCAGCATAACGGAGTCACCTATACAGATTGCACCATCCAAATTTACTTGTGATATATCTTGTTGTTCCTGAGGTTCTATCTAACTGCTTAATCCATTTTGCTCCTGCATGTCTGCTTTATTTTCTGCAAGCTTATCTTGTAACTTGGTATCAACATCTCTACTAAAAGCAG
The DNA here is from genome assembly GCF_004341685.1 of Pectinatus cerevisiiphilus. Taxonomy (GTDB): domain Bacteria; phylum Bacillota; class Negativicutes; order Selenomonadales; family Selenomonadaceae; genus Pectinatus; species Pectinatus cerevisiiphilus. Next base: position 114,973 of record NZ_SMAA01000002.1, on the reverse strand, counting down.
ACGCGACAATTTCTTCACAGCCGTAGCCCATCAAGCTAACACCACTTACTGTAATTACCATAAACACAACACATTGGATAATAACAAACCGTCTGCCGATATAAGGCAATTTTTGTTTCAATATAAATTTAGCTACAGCGTCTGACCAAATAGCCAGCAATACTATCGCAGCTATTTCTATCACTTCATACAAAGGATATTTATTCCACCCCTTATAGTTAAAGAGATAGATAACAGGATACTGCCAAAGGAAAATTCCATAACTTTTCTTACCAATCCAGCGAAAAATTGCTGTATCTAAATAAATTCCTATATTCATGCCACGATCTGCCACAATACTGAGCAAAACACAAAATCCTACCGTCGCAAGTAACATTCCACCTTGATAAACAAAAGCATCCTGTCCGTCCATAAGATAATAAGCAGTAATTACACCTATCAATAAAAAAACGAACAAGCCACATTTAAATATGCCATGCCCACCTCTACGTGTTGTTATATTTCGCTCGTTCTTGTTGTATAACCCCATCGCTGCGCCAAAAAACAAAGCGTATACTCTAGTGTCTGTACCATAATAAAGGCGTGTTATATCTGCTCCTTCGTGATACAGTAAGGGCATTAATATTGAAGCGGCTATCCCCAAAAGAGCAATTGCTATTACACCGTCGTCATATTTTCCTCGTATTTTTACAATTAAAATGTATACTAAAAAAATTATCGGCCAGACTAAATAATATTGTAATTCTATTCCCATAAACCACAAATGTGTAAATGGTGACGCATTTGTAATCCTTGTAAAATAATCCGCATTTTGCGCAATCTGCCACCAGTTGTTATATCCCAATACAATAGAAATTACTTCTGCCCGTATTCCTGTAATTGCATCAGTGGCAAAAAAATGATAAATGCCTAATGTAGTAAATATGACAATAAGAAGCGATGGATAAATACGTTTAATCCTTTTTAAATAATAATTGACAAGACTAAACGATTTGGCTTGCCATTCTTTTTTACTTGTAAAAGCAAGCAAATATCCTGTAAGAACGAAAAATAATGATACTCCCAGGTAACCGCCCTTTACTACATCTGGAAAGATATGAAACAGCGTCACGCCTACAATTGCCAGTGTGCGTAACGCATCTAACCCTAAAATATGATCCCGATTAAAAGAATGTCCTGAATCGTAGATCATCCCTTTGCTGCGACTATTGCTCATAAAATGCTAAAACCCCTATTACGATAAATTTTCTAAACTTTTCATACCAAACCATTGCGCATCCTGATCCCAGAATAATTGTATTTTAAAATCGTTAACAGAACGACTTTGATATCCGTATTTTGCCCCTGGCGGCATGTAGGTATGACTGCTAATGAAAATCAGTCGACCTGTTTCGTCACTATTAATATTGGTCCGTATAGTATGCCATTTTCCAGATGTATATCCCATAGCTGCCAAATTATCAAGAGAGATATATGTTACCCATTGCCCGTTATGTTTACCAATAATCCAATACCCACAATTTTTACCATGCGCTCCACGACTTGCTGTGATTTCAAAAAAAGTCATCTTAGGATTTATGGTTTCAATTTTGCGAATGCCATAGGTTACTCCGCTATTATAATCCTTTCCATCAAAATTAGTAAACGATAAATAATCATTATTATTATCTCGACTCATTAATTTCAATAACCCAGCTCTAGTATATTCGATAAATTTAAGTTGTTCACCATCATAAGTGGTGTTTAATTGATTCTTCTTATTGGCTCCGGGCAGATAATCATATCCTTTAGGTGTGAGAAAACTAGTTTCTTGTGCTGCTGCCATAGATGGTATGCAGAACAATCCTATCACAAACACACCAAATACAAACATTTTTAATAATTTTTTCATAAAAATCGAATTCCTTTTCATAAATTTCACAAAAATGGGGATTCCCCGTTATTTTCCTTTACTAACCAACAATCCTGTACACAATCAGCTTCATATCAGATTATATGAATGTGATTTTCGTTTAAAGCTCCTGTATATACTCATAATTTTTCAATTCTAATCACATTCTCATCTTACATCTATATGTCTATTTCAACACATTCCTTCCCCTCTACTATCAGCTTGCTCCTTTCATCGCCATAGCCACAATAGCTTTTGCCTCTTCTTCCCAAGCAGTCCGCAGCTGCGGTGGTGATAAGACTTCGACCTTACGTCCTTGGCTTAACAACCACATAAGTATTCCTGTCCCGAATACCTCTGCCTCTATGACATGGCGGCTTCCTTTTTCCTTTATAACAGTTGCCGTAGGCAACCTGTCCAAAACCGCTTCAATAGATGCTCCAAAATACCGGAACCGAATACGCTGTGTTTTTCCACCAAACATATATTGTGTTCTATTCTTATATTCACCCTCTTTAAATTTATTTCGATAAGCAATCTTAAAAGTTTCTTTAAGGATGTTAATAGATTTAATTCTATCTATTCGATAAATAGTAGGGGATTGGTCATCTTTTAAATGAAAATGTTTTCTTTTTTCACTATCATTAATAATGCCCATAATATAAAAATAATATTCCGAAAACAAAATCCCTACCGGCATTATTCTATGAAGTTTAGCTTCTGTCTGGTTCAGTCCAGCATAAGTAAATTCTATAATTTGTTTATGCTGTATTGCTTCTGCTATTTCCCAAAGCCGTTCCGTATCAGCAGAAACATGTTTCGGATCTATATAAGCAAACAGTTCATTGGCTATATAGTCAACTATTTTCTTGCAATCCTTTATGGTCATACATCTTTTTAGTATTTTATTCAAAAGAGATTTTAATTTCTCTTTAGAAAAAGCCCTGCTTTCAATTAAAATTTTACAAATAGCCAGCAGTTCACCTTCCGTGAGATATTCTACATCCTCTGTTATTAAATGATATCCATTTAATTTTTTATCATATTCAACTTCCTGTATAACACCTTTTTTTACACATTGGTCAGAAAAAAAGTTACGAATGGTATCCAAATCACGCTGGATAGACCGATCACTTACCTTATAAATAATTGCCATCTCTTGCTTATTGACGACTTGTCCCATCTGAAGCATTTTATACAACTCTAATATGCGACTACTTTTCGAAATATTCATCATCCTCTTTTCTAACTTAATATAAAATTATTATAGAACAACAAGCAGACAATATTTGTCTATCTACTCCCCGTTTGTAAAAAGGCAAAAATTTATCACGCATTTTTTTAATAATCAATTAAATAACATCATCCACCATTAATTTTTATATTGTATTATAAAAAAACACTTTATATGAAAAATTTTTAGTTTTATGACAAAATATGTCTTTAATAATTAGTATAATGTAAATATCAGCTTAATTATAATTACTAAAAAACGTTATATACGAACGATGAACACATTTTAAGATGAATTTGATCCTTTACACTTCGCCTAGTACACTGAATGAATCCCCCTTCAACACAAAAAGCAACTCATTCATACTATTAAATAAAAAATACCCTTTACAAAGGAAAATACCCATCCCCGGATATTCCCATATAGATAACAGTATAAGAAATAAACGCGTCATGTCAATGCAGTCACAATTTTCTCACGCTTACGGAAAAATCACCGATGATTATGAAATCGCCGCATTATCGGGGAAAAACCACTCTAAAAGATAATTATACAATCCTCAGTGCATTTTTCATTTTTCTATTTACTAAGACATTCCCCTCGAATAAAATACACATTGTAAATTAAAGGAGCGATTTTTATGTCAAAAAAATGTCCCCATTGTGGTGCTCTATTACACGATGAAGCTACATTTTGTACTGAATGTGGAACTAAACAACCCGTTATAGAAATATGTCCGGCATGTCATGCCACTTTGTCGGAAGGAACCAAATTTTGTACGCAGTGCGGTGCAGCTATCCATCCAGAGGCAGTTTCCCCGTCTGCCCAACCTCAAAGCACTTCTAATTCTTCACCCAACTTCACTTATACGCAAAAGGAAAACAGTCCTGTAAAACACAAATATATAACAATCGTTCTCATTGTCTTAGCTGTAATTTGCCTCTCCATAGGCCTTATTGCTTATTTGGGCAAGGGTTCCCCAGTATCGACTATTTCTGTCAAAGCAACAGACATGGCCAATGATTATATTCGAGACCAGGCTAGTGCCGAAAAGAAATACAAAGGTAAACATGTAGAAATAACTGGCACTCTTAGCCACAAAGGGCAATTTGACAACGCCCAGGACTACGGATTACAAATCTATAACCGTAATGCCGCAGGAAAAAATTTTTCTATCGTCATCGATGTTGATAAAGAAAAAGTATCACAAGTCAATAAAATTAATAATGGAGATTTCGTATCTGCTTCTGGAACATGTGTAGGCATCGTAGAACAAAAGGACCCTACTGATATCACTATTGAAATACAATCAGATAAAGTGAATGAATAAGTATCCCCGACTATATCCCATATAGATATTTTCCATTACACACATCAATAAAGATTTTAAACATATCGTCTTTCCTCATTGCAAAGGAGCTAATATTATGAGTAAATTTTGTGAGAAATGTGGTACTCCCATCACAGAAGATGAAAAATTTTGTCCTACCTGCGGTACACCCTTACTCATTAATAAGGGAACCAAAATCCCATCAACAGACATGAATGTTACTCAACCAGCCGGTACCATAGCGCGCTATAAAAAAACTCTAATCGGTATTGTAATCGCTATACTCATTATCGGTATCGGTGGCGGAACCTACTATACAATACATGCCCTCTCCGCAAAAGGACCCGCCTCAGCTGAAAATAATAGCGAACCAGCACCAACAGAAACAACAGCAGCATCAACAGCAACGCCTCCCCAAACACCTCAAAGCCAAGACCCTATAAATATCGTTCAACAAGAATTCAAGGCAAGAGGTATTATTGGTACGGTAGAAGCCACGTCATATGGGCATGATCCAACAGGTTGTTTAAATATTGTGGGTGGAAAAGGACATCGTTTTTTAGTATGGGATATTAAAAATGACAGAATAGGTGCTATAGATTCTACACTTGATTTATATAATTTTGTAGAAAAACGTAATAGCGGAACATTAAACCATGTTTTATTTAAAATGACAATAGATAATGATACACATGATAAAGATTCACAAGCTGGTGCTTGGACAGGCACTACACATACAATCCCTGTTTTTGCATTATATACATTAGACAGTAACGGAAATGTCATCCCCGGAAAACTCACTACTGGTGTTGGCAGTAACCCATCTCATCTTCAAGGTTATCTATATGAACAAAAAAATGTTGATATGGCAAACCTCGTATTAACAGAAATGTCAGCACTACATGATAATGCCAATGCCCACAATCTTAAACTCTAAATCATAATTACATCTTAAAAAAGGAACATTTATGAATAATTTTTGTCCACAATGTGGTTTTCCTATCAAGGATACAGCTAATTTTTGTCCAAAATGCGGTGCTGCATTAAATACTTCAGTACAATCACAGCCATCCAGCTCTGTTCCGCAAAATTCTCCACCTGTTGTTGATTCTTCAAAGACAGCCCCATCTATGAATACATCCTCCCAGCTCAGAGAAATGTTTTTCCAAATTTCAGGGCGGTTAAACCGCCAACGGTATATTTTACGCGGGCTCTTTATATTTGCTTTTAGCTGCCTCGCCCTAGTAGCAGATAATGCTATACTTAACTTTTTTATTTATATTCCCGCGTCCGTTTTACAAATCATGCTGTCAATTCGGCGTTGCCATGATATAAATAAATCTGGCTGGTTTATGCTGTGGTCATTGGTTCCTATAGCTAATATTATTATAAGCTTTATATTACTACTAAAACCAGGGACTTCTGGGCCTAATCGTTTCGGTCCAGATCCACTCCAGCAACATACCTGCTGACATCCTACTATTAAAATAGTATTCCTACTGCTTACCACTTATATTTCATATAGATAAAAAAGTGTGTTACTCATGAAAAGACGAAAGCACCTGCATCTACGGCAGGTGCTTTCGTTATAATTATCCACAAAACCGACTTTGAATAACTATTTTCAAGCCATACACTCTAAAAATTTCTTTGCATCCTTCTCAGCAGATACAAAAAATATGGTGCACCGATTAGTGCCGTCATAATCCCCACACGTATTTCGGCCGGAGGAATTATCACACGCCCCAATAAATCGCAGCCCACCAAAAAAACCGCCCCGGCCAAAGCACTGGCAGGCAAAAGCAGACGATGATCCGGACCAAGTAGAATTCGCATCATATGCGGTATAATTAAACCTACAAAACCTATATTACCGCTCACACAAACTGATACGGCTGTAACCGCTGCTGCCGTTAACATAATTCCCATGCGAAACGGCAGTACTGCCATACCTACGGCTCGCGCCTCAGTTTCTCCCATAGCCAATACATTTAAATGCCGCGCGGCAGCCAACATAATCAAAATGCCTGTCAATATAGGCGGCACCGCAATATAAACATGTTCCCACCGCCTGTAATCTAGTCCACCAATAATCCAAAACAAATAACTTTGCAGCTTTTGTTCATTCATCACTGTCAAAATACCTGCCGTAACCGCTCCCAGCAGCATCCCTACAACCACGCCCGCTAAAAGCAGCGTCATTACCGGAATTTTTCCTCTGCGCATTGCCAGAAAAACAGTTAAAAACACCGCACTAATACTCCCCCCCAGCGCGAACATTGGCATTACTAAAATATTTTCCGCTGACCAGCCTAATGCAATAGCCAGCACTGCCCCTGCTGCTGCACCTGCGGAAACACCAGTAATCCCAGGATCGACCAAAGGATTATTAAAGAGCCCCTGCATTACTGCACCTGAAATTCCCAAACCAGCTCCTACCATTATGCCAATCAATACACGCGGCATGCGGATAAACCAAATAACTGCATCCTGTTCCTTAGTAAATGCATTGTCTCCATCCCACATTCCCAAATGATATAAAACTGTTGCTAAAGTATTCTTTAACGGTATATTTATTTGTCCATAGGACAATGAGATAAGAGAAACTACAATTAAAAAGAAAATGAGAAACAGAAGAAAAATATTTTTATTATGTCTGCTTGACAGCATCTGAAACCTCCTCGAAACGTTTAGGCAAATTTAATGTGTACAAATAAACTGCCATTTTAAACTATATACCTATTGTACTGTCAATTGCTTTTAAAAGCTACACTGCATACCGATCAGTATACCATATCCTTTCATAACCAAAAACTATAAATACTTATAAAGGATAAACTATATAGCAAATGTATTGTCAATTATTTCTTTCACTATTCTTGTATATTTTGAGCTAACAAGTTATCATAAAATATGATAACTTAATCATTGGTAGGTGTAATAATGGACAAAAATTGTAATGATTACTTTACAAGCGGTGAGTTATCAAGCCTCTACAAAATTCCCAAACAAACACTTTTATATTATGACAAAATAGGCCTTTTAAAACCAGCGTTTATCAGCAGCAACGGTTACAGGCATTATGCCATAAGCCAATATCTTACTTTGGAAATTATACTTAATCTACGCAAGCTTGATATTCCCATCGCCAGAATTAAAGAATACATAACAAACAAATCTCCTGACACTTTTATAAAACTACTTGCAGAAAAAGATGAAGAATGCCTTTCAACAATCGCCTTTATGGAAAAGCTTCATCAAAATATACTGCGTGTTAAGGAAAATACAGAACAATTACATAACGTCATACTAAATCAAATTTTTTTAACTTATGAATCAAGTAAGCCGCTATGTCTGACTCCTATAGGCAAAAACATTAAAGACAAGGCTTTAATAAAAATGATTGCGCGCCATGTCTACAACGTATTTTCCGAAGGCCAATTTAAACAAAAAACTGTGGGCTGGATGGTTGACGGCAATGAATTTTTTAACGACAGGCCAAATAAAGCCGCTGCCTTCTATTCAGTGTATGACAATGACTCAAAGCTATCGGTAGATAATACTTACATACGTCCAGCTGGTCTTTATCTAAAACTCTCTTTCCAAGGTTCATATTACCAAAAAATACATAAAATAATGACAATCCTGCAAAACTTCATGCATGTAAACGGACTCGAACCAATAGGCAATATTTTTGTTGCCCCTGTGCAAAACCATTGGGTGACTGACGACGTTGAGCACTACATAAACAAAATTATCCTGCGTGTAAAGAGCATAAAAAAAGCTGCCATTTAGGCAGTTTTTTTACTTATATATATTATTTATCATCTTACTCAGCCACAGATAAATGCGTTTTATCAGGAAAATCAAAGTCACTACCATAAACGCAACGATCGATCTCCTGGATACCAAAAACGATATTCTGCGAAACAGAATACAGATACCCTTCACGCGGATAAATAAGCTGATTATTTTTAACCGCATTGATCACTTGCAGAGCGGGATCATCAAGATATTTTTCATCGCGTGCTTTTGCATCAATGGAATCGTGGTCTGTATAACTAGGCAAGAATAAAACATCAGGATTAATCTTTACCAATTCTTCTTTACTAATCGCTTGCCCATTTTGCAGCCCGGCCTCAGCCATGCCATTTGTAACTCCCGCATACTTGCACAAGTCATCAAAGGAGGAACCGATTCCCCCATAACCGGGCATAAGAGAAAGAATAACAACTTTCTTCCTATCTGCCTGTGGTATTTTGGCAACTTTATCTTGTATCTCACTAATTTTATTATCCATAAGCGCAATAAGCGCTGTTCCTTTTTCATGTTCTCCTAAAGAATCTGCAATGAGCTGTATTGAAGTTTTTACTTCATCAATATTTTTTGCCCCAGGCACGATCACAACATTCAAGCCAAGATCTCGAAGATTATCAGCTATTTCAATATTATTCCAATCAGGAATTATTACTAAATCCGGTTTCATCGCAAAAATTTCTTCCGCAGAAGGATCTTTTATCTTTGTCGGAATTTGTTGTGCAAGCTCTGGAATGTTAGAACTCACCGGATCGTCCAAAAGATAGTTTACGGCTATAAGTTTGTCTGGTTTAACCAACCCCAGGACAATTTCATCAGTGCTCATAGAAAGTGTAATAACTTTTTGTGGCTTTTTGGCAAAATCGACTTTTGTCCCGTGGCTATCAACCACCGAATATGCGCTTTGTGCGGATTTTTCAGGCGCAGTTTTTGGGGCACACCCTGCAATAAAAAAACTGCATATCGTTATTACGGCCAAAATGTAAAATATTTTTCTCGTCTTTTGTATTTGTCCCACCGGTTATTTCCTCTTCTTTGCTAAAAATTATGCTTCAATATTAAATAAACCACATGCCGCCAATTGTGCTGCCAAAAGTTCATCCAATTGGGAAAAATCTTTATAGTTGAGTTCATGTACAAGATATTCCGGTTTTATCTTTTCTAATATCCTTCTTACTCCATTTTGTGTAAAAGGCCGATGTTGGTCTATAGCCACAACATGTTCTGTCAATATTTTTTCATCTATATTTTCCGGAATATGATGTTTAAAAGACCGCTGATATTCACCAGAAAGAGAATAGTTTAAATGGATTCCTTTTATTCTTTCTGCCTCCATACCTAATGCGTCAAGTCTCATCAATATGTATTCTATTGCCTGTTGTTCATTTTCAAGTTGGTCATTAGTATTGAGCAAATGCCCAGTATCAAGCATAATACCGACATTTGCCTTTTTTATAAGGGAAAAAAATTTATGTACAACATTTTTATCCAGCAGTCGCAATCCAGGCCACCACAAATTTTCAAAAAGCACCAGCACGTTGTCGGGAATAATATCAGCTACGCAGTTAAAGACTTCTGCCGCTGCTTTAACGATTTCTTCATCGCTATGCCTGAAGGAAAATGTATATATATCCGCTAAATTGCATTCGGCAACATGCCATACCAGATACTCCGGTTTTTGCGACAGTGCGATATTAATATTTTCCCTGATTACAGACAGCCACTCATCCTTATTTTTAGCACCACCAAAATAAGAACATTTTTCCTGTTCACTTATAAATTGGCTTCTCATATTGTCGACATTATTTTCCCAGAGGTCAAGCCAATATGCCCAATATGCCAAATGCCCACCCACAGTATCATGTTGATAGCGTGACATAGGGATATATGTATTATAAAAGAATTGTTCTATTCCAGCGAAATCATATTTTCGCAAATATTCATCCAACGTAAATCCATTTTTAACCAGATCATCTTCGTACCATTCAATCGCACAATAATTTAATAAATTTTTCATATTAATCTCTATTTAATTATAAAGTATATAGTTTATATATTGTCAATCTACTTTCTTTAGCAGTATTTTACCAGTCATTGCCCTTGACCGCAAATTTGCTTTAAGAGAGCCTCACCCTTCTTTTCAATCGTAATATTTGTCCGCGTAGTGATTTCCAAATTACTGGTCAATGGATTTTTCACAATCTGTACGTCAGCATGATATGCACGGCTCAGTATTTCTTCTGTAAAGACAGTTGCCGGAGCTCCATCAGCAAGCAACTTCCCTTCTCCCAGCAATAATATTCTATCACAATATCTGGCTGCCAAATTTAACTCGTGTACAACCATCAATATGGTCTTGCCATTTTGCGCCAGTTCTTTTGTAAAACGGAAAATTTCTTCCTGATAAACCATATCCAGCCCCGCCGTAGGTTCATCCATAAATAAGATAGGTGTCATCTGCGCTAAAATTTTTGCAAGAAAAATCCGCTGCCTTTGCCCGCCGGAAATTTCATTTACAGGCACATCCTGTAAATTTCCTGTTCCTGTATATTCCATACATGCCTGCACCAGCTCTTCATCCTGTGCGTTTTCTCTTTGCCACCATTTTAAATGCGGATACCGTCCCGATAAAACGACCTCTTTACCTGTATAATTAAACTCTATATGCGTGCTCTGCTGCATATAGGCTGCCATTTGGGCTGCCTGCCGGGCACTTAAGGAAGCTATATCATGGCCGAAATAACTTATTGTGCCTGTTTTTACAGGATGCAGTCCCCGCAATGCTTTCAGCAATGTACTTTTCCCCGAACCATTACATCCAATAATCCCAACAAATTGGCCTGCGGCTATCTCTGCATTAAAATTTTTTAATATAATACGATCATCATACCCGACAGCAATATTTTCTGCTGATACAGCTGCTTGCATGTATTATTCCTCCGTTGACTTTACAATTATGGGCAGAAATTTCTTTTTCCATAACGAAAGACGGATTGCCCAAACTCAGCAATCCGTCTTTCGTTATAAAATACAAAACTCAAAAAATATCGGGAAATATTTTTTTCCGCAGTCTTTGCACTTTATTCTTTATATTATCTGCTCCCACAATATCACTGACTACTGCTACTGTTTTAACCCCTGCATCAATTATTTCATCAATATTATGTTCTTTTATACCGCCAATTGCAACAAGCGGCAGCTGCGAATTTTTTACTGCATAATCCAGGTAACTAAAACCGACTGGAACAGCTTCCTTTTTAGTGGGTGTTGCATGTATAGGTCCGACCCCTATATAATCAATATATTTTTTTAGCTCATTTGCCCGATCCAATTCTTCCACACTATGAGTGGACAAACCAATCAGCTTGCCATTGCCGAGCATTTTGCGAACGACATTCGGCGGCAGATCAGATTGCCCGATATGAACTCCATCAGCATTGACTGCTATCGCCAAATCTATAAAGTCATCAATGATAAAAACACCGCCAGCCTGTTTTACCATATCACGCAAAATAAGACATTCTTCATAACGAGAAAGGGCGTCTTTTTCTTTTTCACGATACTGAATAAATTTAATACCACCATCCAGCATCTCACGAACCACTTCAATATTATTACGTCCGTTTGATACCTTTTCAGCAGTTATCCCATAAATTCCTGTGTTAAAAAAAGATTCCATGCCTGCTCTTAGATTCATAAATATCCTCCTGTGTGGGTACATTGTACGATGAATGCTCTAATCATGCATCATATAACTATTTCGCATACAGACAGGATATTCCTGCAAATATTTACGATTAATTAAATAAGTGTCTGCCAATCTTTATAGACAGGCTGGTAACCTTCGGCATAAAGCATCTGTGCCATCTGCGCTACCGAGCGCGGATCAGATATCTCAAACTGGCCGTCATCGTCGCCTTTGGTATGTCCACCCGCAGCAACTGTCACGCCGCCAGATATCTTTGTAATTCCCATTTTCACGAGATGATCTCTCATCTGCGGTCTTTCTCTTGTTGATAAGGTAAGGCCTGCACGCGGCAGGAAAATACGCAGTGCCGTTATATACTGTACCAAATCTATATCTTCTACAATTGAACGTGGGGCATAACCGGCTGAGCAAGGACGCATCCTCGGTGTAGAAACGGCAATTTCCACATCCTTATATTTATGTTGCAGATAATCCGCATGGACGCCTGTAAAGAATGCTTCTTCCCGCCATTCATTAAGACCCAGCAAGGCACCGACATTCACATTGCGCAGCCCTGCTTTACAAGCGCGTTCCGGCGCATCCAGCCGATATTCATAATTTGCCTTAGGCCCGCCCGGGTGCAGCGTACGATAAATATCTTTATTATAGCATTCCTGGAACATCGTCATCCCATCTACACCAGCTTCTACTGCACGTACATAATCCTCTTGCGAAAAGGAATAAACTTCGATAGATACACTGTCAAAATACTTCCGCAATACCTTTACTGCTTCCAAAATATAATCGACTGGACTATATTTGATTGATTCACCCGTCAGAACCAAAATATTTTTCAAGCCTGTTTGCGCGATATTTTCTGCTTCTTTAGCAATCTCATCCATCGTCAGGCAGCGGCGGTTGATATTATTATTATGGTTAAATCCGCAATACACGCAAAAATTATCACAATAATCGGCAATATACATAGGTGTAAACAGCTGCATAGTATAACCGAAATTTCTTATGGTATCACGGCGAGACCGCTGTGCCATTTCTTCCAAATGCTTTTGTGCTATCGGTGAAAGCAGCTTCAAAAAATCCATGCGTGTTATCTTATCTTTAACCAAAACCCGCAATATATCATCATCAGTTACTTTCTTAAAAAAATCAGCGAAATCTAAGCCATTATACTGCTGCTTTTCTTCCAAATATGATTTAGCGGGCATATCATGCTTCCTCCTTACGCAAAAAACCTGTAAGTGGTGAAGACGCACTTGCCCCTGCGGACAAAACGCGTCCCGTTCCCGCCAAAAATGCTGTTCTTCCCGCCGCAACGGCCAATGAAAAAGCTTCTGCCATTTTGAGCGGATTTCCTGCTGTAGCCACAGCTGTATTTACCAAGACCGCTGCTGCCCCCATTTCCATACATTCAGCAGCTTCAGATGGTCTGCCTATCCCTGCGTCAACAATGATTGGCACATCTATTTCGTCAATTAATATTTGGACCAGTTCTTTCGTCCTAAGTCCCCTGTTTGATCCTATTGGTGCAGCAAAAGGCATTACCGCAGCAGCGCCTGCATCTTCCAACCGTTTTGCCGTCATCAATTCCGGACTTATGTACGGCAGTACAGTAAAGCCTTCTTTGACCAAGGCTTCTGTCGCCAGCAATGTTTCCTGGTTATCAGGCAAAAGATAGCGGTTGTCAGAAATAACTTCTATTTTTATCCAATCGCCGCAACCCATTGCTTTGGCTAAATGGGCTATCCGAATAGCTTCTTTGGCTGTTCTGGCCCCTGATGTATTAGGCATCAAAATAACATCCTTGGGAATATTATCAAGAATATTTTCTTCTGTCGATTTCTGGTCTACCCTTCTCAAAGCCACCGTTACAACAGAAGCATTCCCCGCATGAATAATTTCCGGCATTTTTTTATTATTGGAGAACTTACCGGTACCTATAAAAAGTCTGCTCTTTAAAGTTTCTTTGCCGATTTTCAAAGAATCGGCTTCTAATTTGTTTATCATTTGGAACCCCCTCCCATAAATGTAACAATTTCCAGCATATCATTTTCTTTCAGTGCAGTCTTCGGCCAGACTTCCTTCGCAATTATCTGCTCATTCAGCTCAGCTACAGCCCGTCCGCCAGACATTGCCTTTTTTTCCATCACTGATTGAAGTGAAGTCCCCTCCTCCAGCTGCGTCTTCTTTCCATTAATAAAAATCTGCAAATTCTATCACCCCATAAAAAAATAAAACGCCTACCCTGACCAGGATAGACGTTACGCATTCAAAAACAAACTCCCTACGCAGGCATTATCCCGATCAGGTCAAAGGTCAGGTGCTCACAGCCCTTTCTCAGCCTATTTTATAGGCTCCCTCGTTTCATATTCAATTACAGCTTGTATTTTAAAACGGTTAAATAATTTTGTCAAATATATGTTTATTTCCTTATTACCATATTATTCGTTTTTCCCGTTATACTTGAAAGATTTAATGGAAATAGCTTAAAATGATTAAAGATTTCATCATAACATTACAAAAGGAGAATATTATTTTAATGAGCAATAGGGTTAAAGGGTTCCTTTTAATTATTTTGGGAACCACTTTTTGGGGAGCTACAGGTGTAGTAATGCAATATCTGCTGCATGAAAAAATGTTTAATACGGCATGGCTGACATGTGTCAGGCTGATATGTGCCGGTATTATTCTACTAGCAGTAGACAAACTTATTTATCATGGCAAAACTTTATCTATCTGGCAAGGAAAAAGCGTCCGTGACATAATCATCTTCAGCATGTTTGGTATGCTCGGTACCCAATTTACTTTTATTTCCACTATTTTATACAGTAACGCTGCCACAGCTACTATCTTGCAGTATCTCATGCCGATAGTAATCCTCATCTATATATTAATCACCGAAAAACGCAAACCCATGTTCAGGGAATTATTATGCATCCTGATGGCCATCACCGGGACTTTTCTGCTCGCCACCAAGGGTTCCCTCCATACCTTGGCTATCTCCCGGGAAGCTTTGTTTTTGGGACTGATTTCAGCTTTTGCATCTGCACTATATACTTTGCAGCCGAGGAATATGCTCAAAACATACCGCTCCTCACTTGTTGTCGGCTGGGGTATGTTTTTCGGTGGCTTTCTGCTTGCTTTTTTCCAATCTCCTTTTGACTTTAGCGGTATCTTTGACTTAAAAGCAGCAGTGGCTTTGCTTTTCGTGATAGTCTGCGGTACTGTCATATCTTTTTGGGCTTATATAGAAAGCACCAAGTATCTATACCCGACAGAGGTCGGTTCGCTGGCTTCCATTGAACCATTTTCCTCAGTATTATTATCAGTCCTCTTTATGCATGTTGTCTTTGGCCTGCCTGAAATAATAGGCAGCATATTAATCGTCAGTACAATATTTATATTAACCCGAAGATAAGCTATCATTTTTATTGCGATTATCATATTTCCCTTTGAAAAATCCATAATTCATAAACAAAAATATTAATTTTATTCACTTTTATCTGGATTTTTGTTTATTATTAATGTAAAATTATATACTAATATATGATTTTTATATGAATTAATTAATTAGCAATACCATTAATTTCCCAAAGGTGATGTAATCTATGAAACATGCGCTCTCTGTTTTAGTCAATAACCAGCCTGGTGTACTGTTGCGTGTTGTCAGCATGTTTTCCCGCAGGGCATTCAACATTGACAGTCTTTCCGTCGGTATTACCGAGTCACCTAAATACTCACGGATAACAATCTTTTTCAGCGGCGAAGTACATATCGTCGACCAAATGATTAAACAGCTCGGCAAAATTCCCGACGTTGCCGCAGTTCAGCTGCACAAACCAGAAGACGCCGTATATCGGGGAATGACATTGATAAAAGTGAAATCTTCTGCTAACAACCGTCTCGACATTTTAAAAATCGCCGAACTTTTCCGTGCGCGGGTTATCGATGTACAAGCCACCACACTCATTTTTGAAATAACCGGCCAAGATGAAAAGGTACTTGCCTTCACCAGACTGCTTGACCCTTATGGCATCCTGGAAATAATCCGCACCGGCCAAATCGCCTTGGAAAGAGGTGAACAAACCATTACAAGTAATAAAAAGAAAAATTCTTTTTATGGTAAAAATATGCTCTAAATATATAGCCTGCTACCTGCACTAATATAAAATTAATTATTATTTCAATATAAATGACCAAAACGAACAACCCAATTTTTTATCGAGGTAAAAACATGGAAGGATCACAAGCAATCATAAAATGTCTCAAGGAAAATGGCATAAATACTATTTTCGGTTATCCAGGAGGAATGATCCTGCCCCTTTTTGATGCCCTCAGCAAAACCAACGACATTGATTTCATTTTAACTACGCATGAACAGTCAGCTGCCCATGCCGCAGACGGCTATGCCCGCGCCAGTGGTAAAGCCGGCGTATGTATAGCAACCTCAGGCCCCGGTGCCACAAACTTAGTAACCGGAATAGCCACAGCATTTATGGATTCAATCCCCATGGTCATCATAACAGGACAAGTAGATAGTTCCCTGCTGGGTAAAGACTCTTTTCAAGAAACTGACATCTTTGGTATCACTATGCCCATAACCAAACATAATTTTAAGCTGCAAAACGCCAATGAACTTATTCCCTTGCTGCGGGAATCCTTCTCACTTGCTTGTAGCGGCCGTAAGGGGCCCGTCCTCATAGACATCCCCAAAGACTTCTTCTATGCTGATGTCGCCTACCCAGCAAAAGAAGCGGAGCCCCCTGCTGCTAAACCAGATGCCGATTTTCTCATCTGCGCAGCTGAAGCTATAAATGAAATTTTAAACTCCCGGCGGCCTGTCATTATAGCTGGCGGTGGTGTAATCATCGGTGAAGCGCACAAAGAACTTTTGTCTTTTGCCGAAAAATACAAAATTCCTGTTGTTTCTACCCTAATGGGAATAGGTGCCTTTCCCAGCGACCATCCCCTCTATATGGGGTTTGCCGGCCTGCATGGGCGAAAGTCAGCCAATTATGCAGTTGCCGAAGCCGATTTAATAATAGCTGTCGGCAGCCGTTTTGGCGACAGGCAGACAGGTAATATCACCCACTATGTATATGAGAAGCATTTCATCCATATAGACATTGATCCTGCTGAAATAGACAAAAATGTACATAGTAATATTGGCTTATCTGGTGACATGAAGACTATCCTAAACCTCTTAATGCAGCGTGAACCCATAAACAATTTAAACTCATGGTGGCAAATTCTGCAAAAGCATAGAGAAAAATTTGCATATGAATATACTGGTAAATATGATGTTCCAAACATAATGCACTATATCTCCCGATCGATAAATAAGGGGGATTATGTAGTAGCCACTGATGTGGGACAGCATCAGATGTGGGCCGCCCAGCATATACGACGCTACCAGCCCCGCACCTGGTTTACTTCAGGTGGTCTTGGTACTATGGGATTTGGTCTGCCCGCAGCACTCGGCATACAGCTTTACTTTGGAAACGAAAAAAGAGTTATCCATATTGCCGGTGACGGCGGTATCAAGATGACCGGCAGCGAATATTATACAATAGCCGCCCTCCATCTGCCTATTATATCAATCATCATAAATAATGAATCATTGGGCATGATAAGACAATTGCAAAAGGTGTTTTATGGTGCAAGATATTTCTCCTGCAACTTCGAATACAAAATGAATTATACTAAATACATTGAAAGTTTTGGTATCAAAGCCTACACAGTTCACAGTATGGATGAGTTTGTCGAATCCTTCAGTGACGCTTTAAAGCAAAAGGGACCTACAGCGCTTGTCGTCAATATTGGCAAGGCTTTCGTCGACCCCATGGCAAACACGGACGCTAGATTAAATACATTCATAAATTTTTAGCAAAATGTATTTATGTAATTTTTTTCTTGAATCTCTATTGACAAATTTAATATCAGAGTGTATCCTTGTATACAATGTTCGTGTGTAACATTGTAAATCTAACAATCAGTATTATATTACTGATTAGAATTTTAGGGAGATGTTTTATTTATGGCAAAAGTATATTACGATCAGGATGTTAATTGGAATGCAATAAGTGACAAGAAGGTAGCTATTATTGGTTATGGCAGTCAGGGTCATGCCCATGCCCTAAACCTAAAGGACAGCGGTATTGATGTCACTGTTGGTCTTTACGCTGGCAGCAAATCAATTCAGAAGGCTAAAGACGCTGGCCTAAAAGTCACTAATGTCGCAGATGCGGTCAAAGGCGCAGACATTACCATGATTCTAATTCCTGACGAAATACAAGCTAAAATATATAAAACAGAAATTGCTCCTAATCTAAAATCAGGCAGTGCGCTTGCATTTGCGCACGGTTTCAATATACATTTCCAGCAGATCCAGCCGCCATCTGACGTTGATGTCTTCATGGTTGCACCAAAAGGCCCAGGTCATCTTGTACGCCGTATTTTTGTTGAAGGCGGCGGTGTTCCTGATATCTTCGGCGTATACCAGGATGCTTCTGGTAAGGCATGGGATATAGCACTCGCTTATGCACGCGGTATCGGCGGTACACGCGCAGGTGTTATCAAAACAACCTTCCAAGAAGAAACCGAAACAGATTTGTTTGGTGAACAAGCTGTCCTGTGCGGTGGTATTACCCATCTTATCACTGCTGGGTTTGAAACTTTGGTCAAGGCTGGTTACCAACCGGAAATTGCATTTTTTGAATGTTTCCATGAAATGAAGTTGATCGTTGACCTTATGTATGAAGGCGGCATGGCTAAAATGCGTCATTCCATCAGTGATACTGCTGAATACGGTGATTACACCGCAGGCCCTCGTCTTATTACCGACGACACCAAAAAGGAAATGGAACACATCCTCTCTGATATTCAGGATGGTACATTTGCTACAAAATGGCTCACTGAAAACAAAGCAGGTCGCGCTCAATTTTATGCGATGCGCCGCAAACACGCTGAACATCAGCTTGAAGAAGTCGGCGTAAAACTTCGCAAAATGATGTCATGGCTGAATAAAAAAAAGAATTGATCATATCATGATGCAATAAAAAAAGCGGCGGGGCAGACTGTATAATACAGCTTGTCTTACCGCTTTTTTATTGTCTGTGGTTGATCTTCAGAGGAGGATTTATTGTGCATATAAACGGGGCAAGAGCCATCATAGAAAGTTTTAAAAAAGAAGGCGTAGAACTGATCTTCGGTTATCCAGGCGGAGCTGTTCTCACTTTATATGATGAAATTTATAAGACAAAGTTTCCACATATATTGACGCGACATGAGCAAGGTGCCGTCCATGCTGCTGACGGATACGCAAGAGCCACCGGTAAAGTTGGGGTATGTATTGCCACTTCGGGGCCGGGTGCCACTAATTTAATAACGGGGATAGCAACTGCCAATATAGATTCTATCCCGCTTGTTTGTATTACGGGGCAGGTTGCCACACCCTTCATTGGCAAGGATTCCTTCCAAGAAGCGGATGTCTGCGGTATAACCTCCCCAATCACCAAACACAATTACCTGGTTAGGCACGCAAAAGATCTGCCCCGGGTACTCAAAGAAGCCTTTTTCATAGCAAGGACAGGCCGTCCCGGGCCTGTGGTCATAGACGTGGCCAAAGATGCTTTCGCCGCTAAGATCGATTATGTATATCCCGACAAGGTCAAGCTGCGCGGATACAGCGGGGATTACCCGTGCAATGAAGCCGATATTGATAAGGCTGTTGCCCTTTTACAAAAAGCTCAAAAACCTGTCATCTTCGCCGGCGGCGGTATTGTCTCTTCTTCTACATATAAGTCGCTGCGCAAACTTGCCGCCAGTATAGACATTCCCATAACCAGTACATTGATGGGACTTGGTTGTGCTGACCCTGACAGCAGTGGTTTTCTGGGCATGGCCGGTATGCACGGTTCGTATGCCGCCAACATGGCTATTATGGGCTGCGATCTTTTACTCGGTATCGGTGTTCGCTTTGACGACAGAGTTACCGGTATTGTAAGCCAATTTGCACCCCATGCCTCTATCGTCCATTTTGACATAGACCATGCAGAAATAAATAAAAACGTCAATGTTAATTTGAGTGTAGTTGGTGACCTGCAACAGTCACTGCCATTATTCCTGCAAAAACTTGCTCCTTACACTGACTCTATAAAAAAGAATTGCCAAGCTTGGTACAAGCATGTTGTAAAATTAAAGCAAGAACATCCTTTTTCTTATAAAGAAGATCCAGAGCATATCCTTGCGCAAGAAGCAATAAGCAAAATCTCCACACTAGCCGGCCACGATACAATTGTTGCCACTGATGTAGGACAACACCAAATGTGGGCTGCACAATTCTTTAAAATTTATACACCACGCAACTTTATTACATCGGGCGGTCTAGGAACAATGGGTTACGGTCTGCCAGCAGCTATGGGAGCTAAGCTTGGTGCCCCTGCTAAAACAGTGCTCCTCTTTTCCGGAGATGGCAGTATTATGATGAACTGCCAAGAAATGGCCACTATAGCCGATTACAATATAGACATAAAAATTATTGTCATCCACAATTCTGTATTGGGTATGGTCACCCAATGGCAACGTATGTTTTATGGTAAAAGATATTCGCACTCACTTTTCAAAAGTAAAGCTGATATTGTCAAAATCGCCCAAGCAATGGGTATCAAAGGTTATCGTCTTGAAAAGAAAGACGAATTAGAAACCTTATTGCCTAAAATACTCCACGAACAAGGTCCGGTACTTATCGATATCATCGTTCCCGAAGTACAAGATGTACTGCCGATGGTTCCCGGTGGTAAACGCCTTGACGAAATGGTGATGGAAGGAGAAGCATAAATCCATGAAATATCAAATAGCCATATTGGTAGAAAACAAACCAGGTGTCCTAACCCACGTTTCCGGCTTAATAAGCCGCCGTGCCTTTAACATTGAAACAATAAACGCCGGTTACACAGAAGAAGATGCCGTCACCCGCATAAATGTAGTTGTAAATGCCTACAGTGAAATGGAGCTCAATAAAGTTATCCACCAAATGTCCAAACTCATAGATGTCATCAAAATAGTCAATATAAGCGAACTGCCCTCTATCAGCCGCGAGCTTGTACTGATAAAGGTCAAAGCAGACACTCCTGCCGTCCGTGCCGACATAATCAACATAGCTAATATATTCAGGGCGCATATTGTCGATGTCGGCCACGAAAATGTGGTCTTGGAATTGACCGGTGAACAGGATAAATTGGCAGCACTAACCGACATGTTAAGCTGTTATGAAGTTCTTGAAGTCGCCCGTACTGGTCCTATTGCTCTGTCCCGCGGCATAACGCCGATAAAAAATATGTAAAACAAAGCAGGCATTTTTACAATGCCTGCTTTGTAATTAATCACCATATTTCAGTAACAGTATGAAAAGATAATCCTGTAAATCTTTTAACGTCAATTAGCTGTGGTATTATTATCTAAAAATTTGTTTTCGGCCACATTATATTTTACCTGGTCATATGTCTTCGTCTTGCCATCTTGGGTTACGACAACATTACCGGAAAAATCAGCGATCTTCGTATCCCAGTTAAAACTTGTCTTATCCGCTTTTATAACCAGTGACCCTGTCTTGAACTCTGTGCCGCCCTTCACCGTTATCGTCTTGTCATTCCACGAACCGTACAGGTTATCACCACTAAAATTCATGGGTGCAGTTCCGTCCTGGTTATAAACACAATTGATATTATTCTGTGCCCATACTTCAAAGGAGGACAGATTCACCTGCGCATGGTCGGCGGTAACAGTAAATCTATTGGTTTCTACACGCACGTTACCGTCCAGCTTATATGTTCCTGTCAAAATGTCAAAGGTTGTTTTATCAGCAGTAACCTTTGGCGATGCAAAAGCCACCGTACAGGTGCTTATAAGCATTACCACTAACATAAATAAAGATATTTTCAGTATACGCATAAAAAAGCCTCCGTAAAATTTTCTATTACTCTTTTCATATTTAATGACATTATATCATATTATGTCCTAAATATATAATAGGTTGAAATTAACTTCTATTATTTTTCAAATAAGACCGTTATAATATATTTATACATTGGGAATTTTTATTTATGCGGGGTGATTATAAATATGAACGTCAGAGAAAGAACTGAAGAACTTGAATATACGATACTTTCCATTGATGCCGCCAAAAGCCGTGAGGCAAAACGCAGCCGTGAAGAACCCATGTGCCCATTCCGCACAGCCTACCAGCGCGACCGGGACCGTATTTTGCATTCAAAATCTTTTCGACGGCTCAAGCATAAAACGCAGGTTTATATTACTTCTGGAGATCATTACCGCACACGTATGACCCACAGTCTGGAGGTGGCGCAGATTTCCCGAACCATCGCCCGCGGACTGCGGTTAAACGAAGATCTTACAGAAGCAATCGCCTTAGGCCACGATGTAGGCCACACCCCGTTCAGCCATGCCGGCGAAGAAGCCATGAACCATTTGGTCGGACATTTCGCGCATAATGAGCAAAGCTTACGCATGGTCGAATACTTAGAAAAAAACGGCCAAGGGCTCAATTTAACGCTTGCCGTAAAAGATGGCATTTTAAACCATACGGGCAAAACGGCTCCCTTTACTTTAGAAGGACGCATCGTAAAAATCGCCGACAGGATAGCCTATCTTTGCCATGATTTTGATGACAGCCTGCGCTCCGGCCTGCTAAAAAAGACAGATCTGCCTAAAGCCGTATCAGCGACCTTAGGTGAGGACCATTCAGCTATGATAACCGGTATGGTCAATGATATGATATTGTCATCTACCGATAAACATGATATTTTATTATCAGAACATATGGCAGAGGTTATGAATATTTTCCGTAATTTTATGTTTGAACACATATATCATTCCCCCATGTTAGCCAAAGAACGCAAACAGGCATGTTTCGTGATCGAACAACTTTTTGATTATTATATGAAGCATTTCCATAAGCTGCCCCAGGAATTTCGTGAAAGGGAAGAACACTGGGGAAAGCAGCAAATAGTTGTAGATTATATTGCAGGCCTCACAGACAGCTATGCAGTTGCCAAATTCAATGACATATTTGTGCCTCCCGTCTGGAGACAATGGATGAAGGCCGAATAAACTCTACAGTAATATTTCAATAGAAGGGATTGTTATTATGCTACGTTTTCTGACGGCCGGTGAATCGCACGGCCAATGCCTTACCGCCATTTTAGAAGGTCTGCCTGCCGGATTAAAAATCAACATTGACGAAATAAACCAAAAGCTGGCCCGCCGCCAGACAGGATACGGCAGAGGCGGCCGCATGAAAATAGAAACAGACAAAGTCGATATTCTATCAGGCGTCCGTTTTGCTGAAACATTAGGAGATCCGATTACCTTACAAATAAAAAACCGGGATTGGAGTAATTGGCTCCAAAAGATGTCGGTCACTGGTGAACCATTCGGAGAAAAAGTGACAGCCGCCCGCCCCGGCCATGCCGATCTTGTTGGCATACATAAATATGACAGAAAAGACATCCGTGATATTCTGGAAAGAGCCAGCGCCCGGGAAACAGCAGCAAAAGTAGCCGTTGGTGCCGTCTGCCAACAATTTTTACAGGATATAGGTATTTCCGTATTTTCCCATGTCGTAAACATAGGCGGCGTTGAAATAGACCGGCACAACATAAATTATGCTAAATTAGCCAATAACACATCCGACCTTAACTGCCTGGACGAAGCCGCGGAAACTAAAATGCGGCAGAAAATCCGTGAAGCCGGACAAGCCGGTGACACTCTGGGTGGTATATTCGAAGTAATAGTAAAAGGCGCACCTGAAGGACTCGGTTCACACATTCAATGGGATAAAAGGCTTGACGGTAAACTCGCCCAATCCCTGATGTCTATTCAAGCGATAAAAGCAGTAGAAATAGGCGAGGGTGTCTCTTATGCATATAATCCCGGCAGTAAAATGCATGACGAAATGTTTTATGATGAAAACAAACAGGTTTATCGCCGTACCAATCATGCCGGTGGTCTGGAAGGCGGCATGACAAACGGAGAAGATATCGTTCTTCGTGCCGTAATGAAACCAATCCCTACCCTCATGTCACCCCTTCATTCTATTGATATTGAAACAAAGCAGGAAGTGCTGGCTTCCAAAGAACGCAGCGACGTCTGCGCTGTAGCCGCGGCCTCAATAGTTGGTGCGGCTATGGCTGCCTTCACCATAGCTGATGCAGTCTTGGAACAATTCGGCGGCCATGCCATGAATGATGTAAAAAAAGCCATTGAAAACTACCAAAAAAGACTGGGAAAAAGATGATGAACATAGTTTTAATAGGTTTCATGGGGACAGGAAAAAGCAGCGTCGGCCGTCTTCTTGCGGAAAAACTTAGCTATGCTTTTGTCGATACAGACGCACTAATTGAAGAAAGGGCAGGCCTGTCCATCCCGCAAATGTTTGCTAAATTTGGTGAGAAATATTTTCGTCAACGGGAAAAAGACATCATAAAAGAAACTTGCAACCGCACTCACACTGTCATCTCCACCGGTGGCGGAGTCCCAATATTTGAAGCGAACAGGCAGATTCTGCAAAACGGCCGCAACATAATCGTCTGCCTGCGTGCCAACATCCCCACAATCTTAAATAGGACAAAAGGACGTGGTGACAGACCACTGCTCAAAAATGACCTGCATAAAATGCAAGCTCTCTTAAAGCAAAGGATGCCCTTTTATAATCAAGCTGACTTTATAATAGATACAGATGAATTATCGCCATTACAGATAGTAAACGAAATAATGGTATATCTACGCAGGAGGAAAAAGTGAAAACAGTACAAGTCCCTTTAAAAGACAACAGCTATAATATTTATATAGACAATGACCTGCATGAAACAATTACCAGTTTTTTTGCTAACAGTAACTTTTCACGCACAGCACTCGTTGTTTCTGACAGCAACGTCGATAAGCTGTATGCGGCACAGACACTTGCGGCATTAAAAAAAGCCGGATTTGCGCCCCAGCTTACCAGCATACCTGCCGGTGAAAAATCAAAATCATTTTTCGTAGCACAGGAATTATACACAACGGCTATCAAAGCCGGCCTTGACAGAAAATCCCCCATAATCGCCTTAGGTGGTGGTGTAGTGGGCGATATTGCCGGTTTTATTGCCTCTACATATATGCGCGGCATTCCTTTTATCCAAATGCCGACCAGCTTACTGGCACATGTTGATTCCTCTGTCGGCGGCAAAGTAGCTGTAAACCATCAGCTCGGCAAAAATCTGATTGGTTCTTTTTACCAACCCAAGGCAGTATTCATTGACCTTGACATGTTACAAACACTGCCTGTCAGGGAAATATCCACCGGGCTTGCCGAAATAATAAAATATGGCCTGATCTATGATAAAAATTTCTTCACTTATATCACTGACCACTCCGCTGATATTTTTGCCCTAAATAATGACGTGCTTAAAAATATCATTGCCAGATCCTGTGAAATCAAAGCTGCCGTCGTTGCCAAAGACGAAAAAGAAACAGGTCTGCGCGCCATTCTCAACTTTGGCCATACATTGGCACATGCCATCGAACGAGAAACAAAATACGAAAAATACAACCACGGTGAAGCCGTATCTATTGGTATGGTCGGCGCAGCTATTATCAGCCGCGACTTAGGCTTCATCCAGGATGATGTGATAAAGGCCATCTGCCACGTTCTTGAATTATGCCGGTTGCCGCAAAAATGTACTTTCTGCTCAGAAGACGGTATTTACCAAGACCTTTTCCATGATAAAAAAACCGTCAACGGTAAAATCAATTGGGTGCTTTTAGACGAAATCGGAAAAGTCCATTCTGATAACGCTGTTCCCGAAAAAACTGTACGCCATGCCATCAAAAGCATACTCGCATAATGACCTCGCTATAAAACAACATCTCATAATTATTCCATTTAAAAAGGCTGCTCCAATAAAATTGAAGCAGCCTTTTTGGTCTGCAAAAGCTGGCATAACAACTATCTTCCCACTAATAACATGAGAACGCAATCGCTATAATTTTTTTATTTAATGCTTACCATGTTCAAACGTTCCCCAGACTACCGGAGTTGCATCTTTTACCATTTGCGTACCTCTCGCCCATACATGTTTGAGTGCAAAATCTTTATCAACAACAGTAAAATCAGCATCCATTCCTTCTTTTAATGTTCCCTTTGCCGTTAATTTCAGAACCCGGGCAATATTACTGGTCACTAAGCGGATCGCCATTGACGGTGCAATTTTTTCCAGCTTCACCATATCCCGTATTTCCTGCAACATCGACTTTTGGCTGGCTACACCTACACCAACGGTATTTCCCTTTTCATCAAATATCGGCATGCTGCCATTACCATCTGAACTCATTGTAATGTTATCTATAGCAACACCTGCATCCAAGGCCTGCTTAACTGCCTGACTTGGTTTAACCGCTTTTGCCGAGCCCGCACTAGGACTAACGCCTGAAGTAATATCCATTATACCACCCTGTTTTGCCCACTTAATACCTTCTTTAAGCAGCGTATGATTGCGGTTTATATGCGTAGGAATAAACTGGGTCATAGGAATTTCGCCACCATCAACGATTTTAAACAATACTGCCAGTCCATCTTTTCCATCACCGATATGCATATCCACAACACCGGCTTTAGCGCTGAGCATCCCACCCACGCGTGACTGTGCTGCAAGATTTTTGTATTCCTGATAAGAAGGCTGCGCCGAACGGTGGTCAGATAAAGCGATTTCACCAGCACCGATAATTTTATCGATAATTATTATATCACTGCGGACGCTGCCGGTTATAGTCGGTGTCGGCAGTTCATACGCCCCAGTATACATATAAGCAGATATTCCTTCTGTTTCCAAAGCGCGTGCCTTAGCCAGTAAATTAACTACACTGCGCGTCGTACCATCTGTACCAAGACAGCCTACGACAGTAGTCACACCAGACGTAGTTATCTGCGACAAAAGAATTTCCGGTGTTCTCGTCGCAAAACCACCTTCACCGCTGCCTCCCGTTATATGCACATGGCTGTCAATAAAGCCCGGCATCAAAATACAATTTGACAAATCCACGACCTGACAGGGATAATTCTGCGGAGCAATCAAATTAGGCCCTATCGCCGCTATTTTTTCACCCGCAATCAGGATATTCTGTCTGCCAATATCTTCAGGGGCTAAAACATCAGCTCCACATAATAATGTAAAAAATGGTTTTGTCATAATTTAATTCCTTTCATTGCCCATTGCAATATCACAAAAATAATAATATAAACCGCATCGCCCATATAGAAAGCAGCGCATTTACCACACAAATCCCTATTATAGCAAAATAATGCTTAGAATTAACACCAGCAATACCAAGACAGCGACCGACATTTTGCACCGGATTTCCCATTAAATAAATAGCCGGAATAAGCATTGTCACCTGCGCCGCAGTCAATGAATCCGCATTGTACAGACTTACTGCCATGCCTACGGCTCCGCCCATACTCATTATAGAGGCAATTATAACCATAGCAGCTTCTCCCGGCAACCCCCAAAGGGCCATTACCGGTGCAAACACATTGCCAATAAGCTTAAGCAGGCCCGTCACATCAAGAATGCGGATTATAACGAACGCCATAACGACATTAGGCATAAGGCTGGTAGTGCCAATGGTAAATCCACGGCGCGCACCTTCAACAAAAAGGTCTAATATATTTTTACTTTTAACCTCAGCAGTTTCACCATTAGCCATTGTTAGTCCCCTCCTGGGAATGATTTTTATATACAGTTTTTAAGTACAGACGCATTAAATTAGCGCCGATTATTTTAAAGATAACCATGACAATTATAGGTACTATAATCGGTACCAGCATAAAAGAAAACACCGCTGATCCCGAAGAAAAATAATTAGTTATAAATGCACTAGCACTAGTCTGATAGGCTATATTAACGGAACGTTCCTCATCCGTTATTTCCTTTTCATCCACCAATTCCTTCACCATACCGGCAGCAGCATCCGTGCTTTGCATATTGGCTATTGTCGCCAGCATACAAATACCGGGAATACCCAGCAACGGCCTCAATATTGGTGTCATCAATTTTTGTGCGGCCCTTAATCCTCCCAGCCCGTCAACGACATTGACTATCCCCAATGCCAGAATAATAGCAGGAATTAATTCAATGGAGAACAAGAAACCATCTCTGGCCCCGCTGCCACCAGCGCCGCGAAAATCCAAAGCCTGTGCACCACTTTGAATTTTACCGAAAGCCCCATTCAACGTGTTAAAATCAAATACCTTGAGCCAGCCCTCATTTGCAGAAAAAATACCAGAAAAAAGTATAATAGCTGCAAATAAAGCCAAATAACCCTGCCAACCTACTTTTATAGATTTTTTCTCTTTTTCCTTCATGGTCTATCCCTCCTAAATTAATGAACACATATTTATATATGCAAATAGCGTGCCAACTTTTCTTTTCCACCGAAATAATTAAAATTAATCTATTTTCTCTTAAAACATTATTTACTAAAGTATTTTTTCCATCGTAAAAGGATTTTTGCGTAGAAAAGGGAATACATTATAATGTTATAGTTTTATATCCCTTTTATTTTTCCCTTTTATCATATGGAGGCATATATTTTGAAAACACTTATGTTCATCGCGATGGGGATAAACACCACAGAAGCTTGCACGCAACAACTGCATAAGCTCTTAGGGGCACGTGTAAATATAATATCTTACAGCGTCAACAACGGGAATATTCCTTCACATTTAAGCGCAGACCTCATAATCTTCGCTAGTCACGAAGCATATATCCATGCCAAAAGCAGCTGCCGTGGTTCCACGGTTTTAATAGCCCGCCGGGCAATAAACTATCACGAAGTTGACAAGCTTTTTGCTTTAGAAGCAGGTACAGACGTCCTTTTGGTCAACGATCTGCCCGACAGTACCAACCGCACGATTGCCCTTTTGCAGACTATCGGCATTGACCACATAAATTACCACCCCTGCTGCCCGCAAATGGCCTCCTATCCCCACCTCAAAATAGCTGTAACTCCCGGTGAAAGAGAACTCGTACCAGATTTTGTCGAAAATATCATTGATATAAAAACTCGTCTTATTGATATCACGACAATCGTCGAAATGCTTTCACATTTAGGCTTTCTGCATCTCTATGCAGATTTTTTGTCAGCGAATTATGTACAGGATATCATTCGGTTAAGTAAAAAAAGTTACAATATAAGAAACGAAATCCAGCAATTAAAAACAATGGTATCCCAAAAACAAACAAAAAAGGGAAATATTGCTGTATATACCTTTGATAAAATTTTAGGCAAAAGTAAAGTATTGTCCCAGGTAATCACTCGTGCCCAAAAAATGGCAAAATCCAACTCACCAATCTTAATCCAGGGCGAAAGCGGCACAGGTAAAGAGCTTATCGCCCAGAGCATCCACAATGCCTCCTCATATTGTAAAGGGCCTTTTGTCGCAGTAAATTTTGCATCATTGTCAGAAAGCCTCCTGGAAAGCGAATTATTTGGTTACGTTCCAGGTGCTTTTACCGGTGCTAAACGGGATGGTGCTATCGGCCTTTTTGAAGAAGCAACCCATGGTACCCTCTTTCTTGACGAAATAGGTGATGCCCCATTATCATTTCAAGTAAAACTACTACGTGCCTTACAAGAAAAACAAATCCGCCGTGTAGGCGGCAGCAGGACAATACCAATAAACGTGCGTGTGATAGCTGCCACCAACCAAGATTTAGTAAAAATGATTAACAAAGGCTTGTTCCGTAAAGATTTATACTACAGGCTTAATGTGCTGCCCATCGAAATGCCTTCCCTGCGGGATCGTGGTACTGATATAATGTTGCTGGCCAAAACCTTCTACCAAAGGCAGGCAATGGAACATGACACGCTGATAATCTCCCCAGAGTTTTATTTCAATTCGATTATTCCATACTTACTGCATTATGATTGGCCCGGCAATATCAGGGAATTAGAAAACACCGTAGAATATCTCACTACCCTATCGCCTGATACATCGCCCGGCCCGGAACTACTCCCCTCCAAAATGCAAATGCCAGCAGTTACCCAGAAAAGTTACCAAAACGAAAACCCCTATACTGCCAAAGCATTAAAAGAAAGGATCTTAGAAGAAATAGAACTTGCTAATATTAAACATACCTCGATAGGCAGGCGATCTCTGGCAAAAAAATTATGTCAACCAGAAAACCATATACGTTTTTTTATTGAAGAACTAAAAAATGAAGGCCGTATATTATCACGCCGTGGACGTGGTGGATTGTTAAAAAAATAATCCAAAAAGAGCAGAGATTTTATATTCATCTCTGCCCGTTTAATATCAAAAACACTATACAAACATAAAACCCGCTGCTATAAAAATTTTATAACAGCGGGTCTATGTAAAAATATTACTGAAGCTGAGCATCAGCAACTTCATTGAGGTCTGCCATCAGTTTGTCAATATCAATGCCGTGAGCCAAAGCTCCCTGTTCAATATTTTCAAAATGAGCAGCAGCACAACCGATACATCCCATACCTGACATAGCAAAAACATCAACAGTTTCAGGGTATTTCTGAACAACTTCCATAATACCCATATCCTTTGTAATTGTCATATTATTATCCCTCCTACACGTAATGGACTACGCTTTAATTATATCACACTTTTATATTTTATTTGCTAAATTTTTATATTCGAGTTAAAATATTACAATGAAATAAGATAAGCTTTTATTTCGCGTCACTTCTTAAAATAAGCAACTATAAATTCAGCACAAAGAAAGGCATCTCCATTAACAATACTATGTTTACATTAGGTTTTCTTCATATATATTGGTATGGCCTTACTGTCGTCTTCGCTATACTATTAGGATTATTTGTAACGTGGCTGAACACCAAAATACACCACGAAGACTTTTCCCCTGTTATTGATATGTTCTTATGGGGCATTCCGCTCGGTATAGTTCTCAGCCGCGGCGTATATGTGCTCCTGCATTGGCACCAATTTATCGACAAGCCCTTCAGTATATTTTTATTAAGCCATGGCGGAATGTCCATTTATGGCGCCTTTGCCGGTTTTCTGCTTGGCTGCGCTTTCTACCTGTATTTATCAGGTAAAAATTTTTGGTATTGGATGGATATTCTCTTACCGGGAATGGTTTGCGGCCTCATCGTTGACCAAGTCGGTAATTTCTTTATGCAAAACACCATTGGTCTTCCACTGGTCACTGTTATAAGCAACCATGATTTGGCTGCCTATGTTGATTTTAAACAACGTCCATCTGGTTTTGAGCATTATCTATATTTTGAACCAGTAGCATTATACCAGGCGGTCGTATTGTTTTTTATTTTTCTTTTTTCTCTTATACTCACCTTTCTCCAAGTAAAATTTAGAAAAATATATCGTGGCAATATTTTTCTAATATGCATGGTACTTGTTGCGATAGGCCATTTTACTTTCAGTTTTATGTACCTTTCTACGCAAGAAGATGCTATCTTACATGCCAACCAGTGTATTACCTTAGCCGGAATAATCTGCGGCCTGGTCGTTTACTGGCAGCGAAAAAGGAACTTCAAGAAAAAACATACATATCATTTTGAATGATTACGTTTAATATATTGGGGAGTTATTTATCCCCTGATAGGAGAGATAAAGCATATGATGTCATTAAATTTCCAAGCACCCAAGCACGAAAAATTACTAATGGTCCGCCAAAAAAACTGTACTGTACGTTTAGGTGACGTAAGCAGACAATACCCTGAAAGTTCATTAGTCTGGATAACTACAGGCGGTAAGCTACAACCTAAGAAAAAACTTTTTGTTGCTTTCTTAGATAAAGTACAAGTAAAGAAAATGGCTGAACTGACCTCAGAAGATCTTGACCACCAAAATCCAGAAATAAACACACGTGAAGACCTGATTGCTGATTTTGAAAATATCTATAAAAAAAGAATAACAATGGATGATACCGTAACAGTCATCTATTTTTCCGAAGTTCTATAACATCCCAAAACATCGTTAAAATAAGAAGCTCCCCAGTAATATATCACTGGGGAGCTTCTTATTTTATTACACAGTTAAATAAAAAAGTAACAATAAGTTTACCGACGAAACAACTTAACGGGCAAAACTTATTCTAATTCTTTTTTCATTTTCTGAAATTCTTCAGTCGGTATTTCGCCTCTTGCATAACGTGCCCTCAATATTTCCAGTGCCGCGTTATCTTGCTGACCACGCAAACTCCGGTTATTAACATTGCGAAAAATATTTTTGTAAAGATATATTATCGCCAAAATTACTAATATAGTAAATGCCAAATGTGTTATCAGGCCAAAACCGGCGCCTAACAAGCTAAAGCCATAATGTCCGCCGAAACCGCCATATCCCATCATAATATATCTCCTCCTTTATTTGTCTACAGTATATGCCCATATTGTGACCTTTTTGTGGAGAAATTATGAATTATTGATGTAATATTAATTAGAAAATTAATTGCTGCCTATTATTATATATATTTAGGAGCAGTCCCATTCCCATGATATTGGTTATCAGCGAACTGACCCCATAACTTATAAACGGCAAAGGAATGCCTGTTACTGGCATAATACCAATAGTCATACCAATATTTACCAAAACATGAAAAGCCAGCATTGATGTCATGCCCACTGCGAGCAGCATTCCCAGATTATCACTTGCTTCACGGGCTATCCTAATTCCCCGCCACAAGATAAAAAGGAATATCAGCAACACAATTGTCGCCCCAATAAAACCCGTTTCTTCTCCTATTACCGCAAAAATAAAATCTGTATGGTTTTCCGGTAAAAAATTCAGTTGGCTCTGCGTCCCATGAAATAATCCCTTTCCGTACAAAAGCCCTGAGCCAATAGCTATCTTCGATTGTATTATATGATAACCGGAGCCCAACGGATCAATATTAGGATTAATAAATACCATCATACGCATTTTCTGGTATTCCTTCAAGAAATGCCAGAATACCGGCAAACAAGAAAGCCCTATCCCGAAAATTATACCTATCAATTTCATATTGACACCGGCAGCAAAGATCATCCCGAAAAATATAGCTAGAAAAACCAAGGCAGTTCCCAAGTCAGGCTGAGTGACAACAAGGAAAAACGGTACTATCAAATACAGTGTAACCGGCAGCAATTCTTTAAACGTATTCAACTTACCTACACGATTTTCTAGCAAAACAGCTAACGATATTATCATTATAAGCTTCGAAAATTCAGAAGGCTGAAAACTGATCGGCCCGATCTGTATCCACCGTTGCGCGCCGAGTGCAGAGTGTCCTGCTATATCAACAGCAAAAAGCATCAATACATTAAAGATATACAATTTATTACCCAAATGCTGGAGTACACGATAATCAAACTTCATCATCAAAAATACGATTAACGCCCCTACCAGAGCAAATATGCCCTGCCTTTGTACATACCAATACCTTTCACTGCCCGGTGTATTGATGTGAGTGGCACTGCCTATTATAACAATACCGATCAAAACTAGAATTGACACCGCTATTATAAGCGGTAAATCGATTCGATGTAAAATTCTGCTGTTGCTGATGTTGAACATTATGCCTCAACGGCCTCCCTGCATTTATGTTTATATATTAGTAGTTAATTCTATATTCTAAAGCAAAAGCAGTGGAATGTAAATATCCCACTGCTTTTACTTTCACGGTAAATACATGAAGGTAAATCTTGCTATTTTTCTCCATTACCGATCTATAGACAATAAAACTTCATCTGTATCTATATCAAATATCTCAATCTTCTTATCGCTCAAAACAGCTGCTGTCTGCCGGCCATCTTCTCTTTTGCTGAGCGCAGGGGAACCCGGATTCAGAAATATGGTATTACCACGTTTTTCCAATACATTAATATGTACATGCCCGCTTATGAATAAATCGGCTTTCAAATGGGCTGCCATATCATCTTTTTCTTTATCTGTCATGACATAATGTCCATGCGTGGTGACTATCTTAAACCCATCTATTACGACGTAGGTGTATGGTGCCTGGATAGGCATATTTAAAACCAGCGTATCCACTTCACTATCGCAATTACCGCGTGTCACAACCACCGGCATTGGCAAACTATTAAGCTTCTCAGCCAGTTTTGCCGGATTATAATCTGGCAGCATAGGATTTCTTGGCCCATGATAAAGGACATCACCAGCATGAATAATCATGTCAGCATCCGTAAACAATTTATTGTAAGCCAGCGTAAATCTGTCGACACAGCCATGTGTATCGCTGATAATTCCTACTTTCAAAGCAATCAGCCCCTTACTTCTTAACGTTTATCGCCGCGCATAAAATCCACTTTTACATCTTTCTGAGCAAATCTGCCATTTCTATGGCACCCATAGCCGCATCAGCACCCTTATTGCCAACCTTTGTGCCGGCGCGTTCGATGGCCTGTTCAATGTTTTCTGTTGTCACAACACCGAAAAGTGTTGGTACACCGGTAGAAAGCCCTACAGCAGCAACACCTTTAGATACTTCATTGCAAACATAGTCATAATGCGTCGTCGCTCCGCGGATAACAGCACCCAGGCAAATGACAGCATTATATTTACCACTTTGTGCCATCTTTTTAGCGACTAATGGTATTTCAAATGCTCCTGGTACCCATGCTACAGTCACATCTTCTTCAGCCGCATCGTGCCGGTTCAATGTATCAAGCGCTCCCGAAAGTAATTTATTAGTTATAAACTCATTAAAACGAGCCACTACTATTCCAAATTTCAAACCTTTTGCCGATAAATGACCTTCAATAACCTTTGCCATAATGCCAACCTCCACATAAATACTTTTTAAATTAATTAAGGAACAAACTATAGCTTCTATTAAATATTTCAGCCCCGGACATTATTTAAGAGATGTCCCATTTTTTCTCTCTTTGTCTTGAGATATTTTGCGTCAAAATCATTAGCAGGAATTTCAATAGGTACTCTTTCCACAATTTTTAGACCATATCCTTCCAGTCCTGCTCTTTTTTCTGGATTATTTGTCATCAAACGAATGCTCGTAAGGCCAAGATCAGCTAAAATCTGTGCGCCAATACCATAATCACGCATATCAGGTGCAAAGCCCAGCATAATATTGGCTTCTACTGTATCCTTGCCTTGATCCTGCAAAGCATAAGCACGTATCTTATTGGCAAGGCCAATACCGCGCCCTTCCTGCCGCATATACAGCACAACGCCTTCCCCTTCCGCTTCGATGCGGCGTAGTGACTCAGCCAACTGTTCACCGCAATCGCAGCGCATTGAACCGAGGATATCCCCAGTCAAGCATTCTGAATGAACACGCACAAGCACATTCTTTTTCCCACGGACATCGCCCTTAACAATAGCAATATGACATTTATCATCAAGTTGATTTTCATAAGCGACTATTCTAAATTTGCCATACTTGCTCGGAAAGTCAGCTTCCGCCACTCTCTTCACAAAACATTCTGTGCTCTTACGGTATTTTATCAATGCCGCTACTGTTATAAATGATAAGCCATGCTTTTTAGCAAATTCATACAGCTCTGGTGTGCGTGCCATATGTCCGTCCGCACTCATTATTTCACAGCAAAGTCCAGCCGGTTTTAAACCTGCCAACCTCGCCAAATCAACGGTTGCTTCCGTATGTCCGGTACGCCGCAGCACACCGCCTTCAACAGCACGCAGCGGAAAAACATGTCCGGGACGACGCAAATCCGTTGGCTTGATATCATCTTCCATCATCTTTTTAACCGTCAATGCCCGTTCAAAAGCAGAAATTCCTGTAGTGGTATCAACATGGTCAACAGAAACAGTAAATGCAGTTTCATGATTATCTGTATTGTGTTCAACCATAGGAGCAAGTTCCATTTTATCAATAAGGGCAGCATCCATAGGCATACAAATAAGCCCTTTGGCATAAGTGGCCATAAAATTCACTATTTCTGGTGTGACCAATTCTGCGGGAGCAAGTAAATCCCCTTCATTTTCTCTATTTTCATCATCTACAACCAACACCATTTTACCATTTTTAAAATCTTCTATTGCTTTTTCTACCGAATCAAATTTTATTTCCATTAAAAGAGCCTCTTTTCGTAAGATAATATTTATAGGATCGGCTGTTCAGCCGTTATGAAACATCCCAAAGCTTTTCAAAAACCATTTTTACTCAAAAAATTTATATCAATCCCGGAAGGCTGTGGTGTTCCCTCAGTTTCACGCAGAAAAAGCAGTTTCTCTACGTATTTTCCTAGGATATCTGTTTCTATATTTACCGATGCACCTGTACTTTTCTGGCCTATAGTCGTTATTGAAGCCGTATGCGGAATAAGCGATACAGAAAACTTACTGCTGTCAACATCAACTACTGTCAGGCTAATACCATCCACTGTTACCGAGCCTTTTTTGACAATATATTTCAATATATCCTTAGCAGCACTGATTGCCACTATGATGGCATTATCTTCTGGTTTCTTGCTTATCAATTTTCCTGTACCGTCAATATGGCCGCTTACAATATGGCCGCCAAGCCGTGCCCCAACTTGCAGTGCCCTTTCCAAATTAACAAGGCTGCCTGTTTTCAACTCACTCAGCGAAGTCTTTCTGACCGACTCCGGCATGACATCTGCCGAAAAACTTTTATCCGTATACTGCGTGACTGTAAGACAAGTACCATTAACCGCGATACTGTCACCTATATTGACATCCCTCAAAACCTTTTCGGCCGCTATCGTCAGCCGAACAGACGCCGTTCCATTTTTAATTGCTGCTATATGGCCTACTTCTTCAATTATTCCTGTAAACATAAAGTCACCTCAGGTACCCTTTCACCAAAATATCCCCGCCATCCAAGATATCTGTGAAAACTTCAGTGAGCTGTGCAGCATCACTTAGATTACCGATACCTTCACCAGCAACAGCGGATTTTGCTTTTTCTCCACCGACTAATTTAGGTGCTATGAAAAAATATGCTTTATCTGCCAATTTTTCTTTTATTATACTTCCCATAAGCGTTGCGCCGCCTTCTACCAAAACACTGCATATATCCTGCTGTGCCAGTTTCATAAACAGTTCTGGTAAACAAACACGCCCATTTGCATCAGCCTTGGTTTCAATCAATTGGACATTTTTATCAGCTAACGCTTTCAAACGCTCTTTTGGTGCCTTTACTGTCACCGCTAGCAACACAGGAGCTTCCCCATCATTGAGCAATTTACTGTCCAGCGGGATTCGGCCGCAACTGTCAACAACAACCCGCAGAGGATTTTTCCCATTTTCGCCAAGCCTTGTAGTAAGCGAAGGATTGTCTGCAATAACCGTATTTACGCCCACTATAATTGCATCGTTTATATCGCGCAACCGGTGTCCGTATTGCCGCGATTGCTCACTGGTAATCCATTTTGACTGACCAGTACAGGTAGCTGTTTTCCCATCCAACGTCATAGCACTTTTAATAGTAACAAAAGGCATCTTTTTTTCTATCCATTTAAAAAATACTTCATTCAATTTTCTGGCTTCATTTGCCAATATACCGGTTACTACTTCAATGCCGGCAGCACGCATTCTTTTTATGCCGCGGCCAGATACTTTGGGATTAGTGTCCTCCATAGCTATAACGGCACGCTTTATACCAGCCTTTATCAATGCATCGCAGCATGGCGGTGTTCTACCAAAATGGGAGCAGGGTTCAAGGCTAACATAAATAACAGCACCCTTTGCAAGTTCTCCTGCCGCGGCAAGAGCATGCACCTCTGCATGCGGAGTGCCCGCTTTTCTATGCCAACCGCAGCCAACTACACGACCATCTTTTACTATGACAGCCCCGACCATAGGATTGGGACTGGTTCTGCCCTCAGCATTTTTTGCCAATTCCAGTGCCATTCGCATATATCGCTCATCATCATCCATCGTAACATAGCCTCCCATTATACCGGCAAATAAAAAAAGCTGTTAAACACCTAAGTATTTAACAGCCAAGCGGCAAAATAAAATCAATTACATTCAAACGGAATAAATCAATGTGCTAATCTCGTCAGTTTACCAACAAAACCACACAATCTTTTTCCATCCAGACTATACTGTCGGCCTCGGAATTACACCGAATCTGCCAAAAAGGCTCGCGGGCTTTACCGCCGGTAGGGAATTTCACCCTGCCCCAAAGACTGCTATTAATGATCTTTTTAAGTGTAGTAACATATTGTTACTGCTTATATTATTATAGTACTACATATTACTTTTTATTTCAACATTATTTTTAATTTTACCTCTACAATGATATACAAACTTTCGATCTTACTAATGATATTAATTAGTGTGTTGCCTTTATAGAATCAGTAGACATTTTAAAGTTATGTAGTTATAAAGTAATACTTTATATTTGTAGAAATGTTAATATTGTAAAATAAGTA
The DNA here is from genome assembly GCF_004341685.1 of Pectinatus cerevisiiphilus. Lineage (GTDB taxonomy): Bacteria > Bacillota > Negativicutes > Selenomonadales > Selenomonadaceae > Pectinatus > Pectinatus cerevisiiphilus. Next base: position 76,536 of record NZ_SMAA01000002.1, on the reverse strand, counting down.
AGCATTTTATAGTCATATAATAACAAATCGTATTTTAATGTACTTAATAATATGTATGTATATGTATTGACAGTGGACTTTTTAAATATTATCATAACCGTAGAGATTTTTTTCATGTAAGTTTATATTTATATTGGAACAGGTGCCCGCAAGGGCTTAATAGGGAATCCGGTACAAAGCCGGAGCGGTCCCGCCGCTGTAAGGATGAGCAAATCACAAAATACCATTGGGAGTTTTCCCCGAGAAGGTGTGATGAGCAATGAATCCGAGCCAGAAGAACTGCCTGTTTAACGATCACCGTTAGCATCATTGATGCTTACACCTACGAACGATGGGGAGGCGATTTCGTACCGGCAGTATTATTTACTGTCGTAAACGGAATGCGTCGTTATAGCCTTCATCTATTGTAGATGAAGGTTTTTTTGTTACCAATAATTTAATAATAGAATTAATGAAAACCAGGTAATTCTAACAAAAATTTCTATTTTTTATATAAGCAATTAGGGGGAAAATTGTTAATGAAAACCTGCCAGACATAACTTTGCCGTCATCTATGCAAACAAGTTAAAAAATGAACTTATACTTATTATAAATTATAAAAAGAGGCTATTTATATAATGAATCACAATCAGCCAACGTTCAGGGTAGGTACACCCGCATGAACAGAATTAAAAATACTGTAAAAAATAATACTTTATACCATTATCAGCAAAAGCTGCTGCCTTTACTGATAGCCTTATCCCTAGGAGTAACAATCTCCATGCCAAAGGCATGGGCAGATGATGAAATAACAAATGCCAGCGATACAAATGGTCAATTAACAGATAATAGCCGTGGCAGTTCCGAAGATGCTTTTAGTGCTAAAAATATAACCAGTGCCGATGATGTAAGTGGTACCGCCAATGCCATACAAGTTACTGGCGATGCATTTAAAACAACAATAAAATATGAAGGCACCTCTTATGAGATTGCCGCAAGTAAGAATCCTTTCAGTAACAAACCTGCATTACCAGATTTGTTAAAAGAGGTAAATAGTAAGACTGGTAGTGATTACAATGCCATTATTTTTACCGATGCCAATGGCCGTAAACGTGTAGCTTATGCAACAGACGGTAAGATATCAATAGAGGGGTATTCTGCCGACCAGATTATCTCAGCTTATTTTGACGATCCAACTGGAAATGGTACCAGCGATTTACTGACCGCTGACCGCCAGAAAGAATTATACAATATTATTAAATCAAAAGACTCTAATGCTTTAGCCGCATTCCTAAAAAAATACCTTCCTAACTTCCAGCTTGCCAAAATTAATGACCTATCAAAAATCAAGGACCTTCCTGCCTCAGGTTGGGACCCAGATGCACTTGCTGTATCAGACGATAATATCAGTGATATAGCACCTGACTCGTTATCTACCCAAAACTGGGGTCTCGCTGTCTCCCCCAACCAAAAATTTAATTCAAATACATCAACACCTGCCCACTCATACGATTCAAAGAATATTAGTAATGGCGGCCGTTGGCGGCCTATGGACAGGGTTATATATGTAAACTCCCAGACAGGCCTTTTTGATGATACAGTGAAAGTCCACCCATCTTGGAACATAGATGCCAATGGTAATGTAGTAGAAGCTCCAGATCAAACAGGTGATATTACTTGGAGCAACACTGCCGTAACGGACCATAAAACTCCAGTTGCCGGCAACCAATATACTGCAATAACTGTGGGTAACTTAACTACAGGACAAAACTCCGTCATTGACCTAACCTATGCCAACACAGTCGGCGGTTATAATTCACTCGTTTATTCAGCCTATGACAATGGTTTTTATCTCGATGAGAACGGTAACCCGACAGACAAATATCATGGCTATGTCCTTAATCCCAACCGTATCATGTATGTGGACAATGCCGTTTTAGGTGAAGGTACCACCTTCCGTCTTGGTAACTATGTCATGGAGGCCTCCTTACAGCATAAAGGAAGAAATCCCAGTTCAGGTTCCAATGATTACAACTACGATTATGGCTATGTGACTCCAAACGACTACAACTCGGCAATGAAGTTCAGAAGCGGCAATACAGACAGCGTCTATATAACTGATGCCGCCCCAGCCAGCGGTGGTGGCAAGACCAATCTTTATGTCGAACTAGGCTGGGTGCCCGGCGTCGGTATCCTGCCCGCCGGTGATGTAATCCTCGACAAAGATGATGCTTCTGTCGAAAAAGGTAATGTACCGATATTAGTAGGTATTTTACACGGCGGTCAGTATTTCAATGTACTTGCCAGAAAATCACTGGCTGACGGTGTGTTCAGCACTTATGAGATAACGCCATACATAGTCAAGGCAGACAATTATTTTACTGATCCCAATAATCCTGCCAATAAGACAGGGACAGCCTGGTACCTAAGCGGTTACAGTTTTGCCGACACAGGAGAGATGTCCAATACTGGTAAGGCAGTCAGCGATAACTCACTGCTGACACATAACCTCTGGCGGGAAAATTATCTCAATATGTTCCGCCGTACTGACGACCTGCACGCCCGCTATAAAAAGGATGTCCCCGACGGCCACGAAAATACCTGGGGACAGGTATGGCATGGCAAGCTAAACGGCAGTGGCGCTTATGGTAACAGCCTGAGCCAAAATTACACAGGCTGGCAGGGTGGCTACGATAAGCTTTTAAACAAAAAGTTTTATAACGGCAAAGTTTATACGGGGTTTTTCCTGAGTAAAGTAAAGGGCAGCTCCGGCACTTCCGGAGGCAGCGGCAACCAGGACAGTATGGCTGTGGGTATATATGGCAGCTGGGTAGGCGATAAGGGGCATTTCCTTGATGCCGGCATCACAGCCGACCGCCTCAGCAATGACTACAATATCTATGCCAATCTTGGTGACGGCACCGGTGCCAGTGGTAAGGTAACCGGTGATTACAGTGCCTGGGGGTATAATGCCGGCATCCAATACGGCAAACGCAATGAATTAAGCGGTGGTTGGTGGTATGAACCGGCGGCTGCGCTCTTCTTCGGTACCGTTGACTCCACCCATTATAAGCTTAGTAACCATCTCGGCATTGACCAGAGATCTTACAATAATACTACTGGACGATTGCGCCTGCGCATGGGTCGTGACATCGGCACAAGGGGTGATGTCTATGGCAGTGTCGGTCTTATGCATGAGTTTGCCGGTGACCAGGATATAAATGCCTTTTACGGTTACCAGCAGCGTCCTATTGCCACGAACAATGGCAACGATACTTGGCTGGAATTAAAACTCGGCACTGATTACCGCATTTCCCCTAATGGTAAACTCAATCTAGAATTTGCTAGGACAGCGGGACAAAATACAGGTAATAACTGGAGCATCAATGGACGGCTTGATTTCACCTGGGACGGGTTTGGCGCTCCCAGCCGGAAAAAAACGGCTGCTAAAACAACTCCTGAAACAGCCGTCGTAAATGGAAAAGACCAACCGACAGAAAATGCACCAAGCTATAGTAATGCCCACGCACCTACTATGGTCATCGGTGCTCCCGCAGAAAACAAGATTTCCACTGAAAAACCTGCCCAAACAGTTCCTACTACTAAAATAAGCTCTACCGCTAAAGTAAATTCTGCCGCAGTAGTTAATGAAAATAAACCAGCCCAACCGATAGCTTCTTCAACGGCTGCAGCAACAATAGACAATACAGAACCACAGCAGGTTCAAACAGCACCCGCTGTTTCTTCTACTAATAATACATCTACCGATAATACTACAACAGGAATGCCTTCCTTTGATCTTGGCAGTGTCACAGTAGAAGCCAAACGCCCCGAATGGGAAAACCAGCTAAGCCCGGGACAGGTATCCGTTGTTTATACAGACCAGTACAAAGGTGAACAAAAAGATCTGCCTGCCATGTTACGAAGTGTTCCTGGACTTTATGTCCAGAAAGTATCCGGCACAGGGCACTATACGGTAGCCCGTGTGCGTGGTGCTACCGGTGCACAGGTCAATGTTTACGTCGATGGTGTACCAATGAACCTCAACGGTGAAAGTGCCGTCAATTTATCTGCACTGCCGGTCGATAACGTCGAACGTATCGAAGTATACCGCGGCTATGTGCCAGCCCGTTTTGCCGGTGCACCGATCGGCGGCGTCATCAATATCGTCACCAAAAAACCGGATAAGCTAGGCGGCTCCATAACACAGGGCTTTAAATCCTATGGTGGTTATAACGGTACCTACCAACTGACGACACCGCTCGGTGACGGCAGTCTGCTGGCTACCTACCAGCGTGATATCTGGAAGGGCGATTATAATTTCAAACCACAGTATATCTTTCTCGATGGAAAGAGTGCCCCTGATAACATAAAACGTACCAGCAATGGTTACCAAAATAATAACGGCATGCTCAAGTGGCAGGACGATCACTGGATGGCAAAAATATCCTGGAAAGACTTACATGAAGAGCTTCCTGCCAATGTTAGTAAGAATTTTGGCCCAAACCTTCCTTTTGAACCCTATTTGCCTCAAACATTACTCGCCTTTGATGCAGAAAATTATGAAAAAGGTTTTTGGGACAAGACACAAGATACACACCAAAAAGAATTTCTCGTTGGTCGGCGTGATACTTTCGACAAGCTTGACTTTGGCTGGCAGTTGAGTTACATCGACAACAAAAAAGATTATCTCAATACAGGTTATTATAAACGTTACCAGGCGTTACAGGATGCAGGTATAAAAAATCCGGAATCCGTCCTTGGCATGCAGGATATTATCTCTCCCGGTGGTCTCTGGGCACATTACCACTCCAAAAAATGGAATCTGTCCATGGACAGCAGTTATAAAATGGGTGCCAACCATCTATTGGAAATACACGGGGATATGAGCCGGGAAACGATGGATGCCGATGTCAGCGGCAGAAAAACCTATTGGGAAATGTTGCAAGACCTAGGCCGGCAATATATACACCAGTATAAGATCAATGAATACCATTTCAACATCCAGGACACGATCACCCTCAACGATGCCGGTGATTTTAAGTTCACCCCTATCATACGCCTGGACAAAGTCGATATGCAGACAATGAGCGATAATGACCGTTCCTGGAAATACTCAGGCGGTGCCGCCCTGCAAAAGCAGCTCAACGACCATTGGAGCTTTAAGACAACCTGGGGCACTTATAACCGCCACCCGAACTTCTACGAATTATTTGGTGATGGCGCAACGATCGCACCGAATGCCGGTGCCGGTGAATTTTTCGGTACACGAGGCGGTAGTACTTGGGAACACGGTACCCAGTTTGATTTCAGCCTGAACTGGCAGGGTAAATTAGCCGGTGCCGATACCGACACCGTATTAACATGGTTCCAACGCCGGGCAAAAAATCAGTTTGCCCTCTGGACGCCAATGCTACCAAATTCATATAGTACCTATTTCCCAATGGATGAAGCAAAAATCCACGGCATTGAACTCACCCATAATATGAAATGGAAACGCACTACCCTTAATCTTGCCGCGACTTGGCAAAAACCTGAGTACTCAGATGAATCTTCTATAGCGGACGCCGGTATGTCAATGAAATCGACTATTTCCTATACACCAGAATGGGTAATAAATGCCCGACTTGATTACCTCTGGCCTGGTGATAAACTCAACACCTTTATTGAATATAACTACCTTGACCGTCAATTCATAGGCAGCAGTACTTCTGATGCCAGAGAACGATACTGGATGAGCAGCCTTTCTACTTTTGACCTGGGTGCCAAGTATAAATTCAATAAAGACTGGACATTGTCTGCCGGTGTAAATGATCTGTTCAACAGGGGAAAAGATGTTTTTGATATACACTATATGGCCGACGGTAGTATCGAGACAAATACACCGGCTTACCCACTGTCCGGTCGTTCATATTATATGACGCTTGAATACAAATTTTAATAGTACAAATTTAAGGGGGTGGTTCCATTGGGAACATAAAGATTCAAACTAATACTTTCATCTATTAATTTATGGTATATTCTAAAGGAGGAATATAAAATGGCCAATCCATCAGTATTAGCAACAGGTGTAATGAATGATTACAATGTTTCGTCCAATCAAAACGGGGCAATCAGCCAGGTAGACAGCACCGGCGCAGTGCATGCCGGTGTCGTTACCGAAATCGACAAGGATCCGTTTAAAACCCATGACCCGCGTGTACTCAGTTTTAAACAAAGCAGCACAAATAAAGCATTAGTTGCCGATTATGATCTCAGTAATAGTCTTACAAAGTACGGTGTCTTTGACCCAACTGTAGCGGGCACCTGGACACTCGATCCTAACAAATATTTTTCGAATGATGACACCACCAGTAATAACTGGCAAACATCTAACCCCTACAGCATCGTCACCAATGGCAATGACATGTATATTATGGGTTACGACCAAAATACCATTGTCAAAATAGATATGACTGATTACACCTACACCAGCACCTTTTACACTTATACACCGCTTGCAGGGAAAAAAGGTCATGGTGTCGATATGGATAAAGTAACGATAGATGGCACTGATTATATCGCTGCCTTATTTATCAATGATGACGGCAGTTATGCTAATTACGGTGATTCACAGTTAGTCATTCTTGATTTTTCCGGAAAAACCATTAATACTTACAACTTAAATACCAATGCCAATTCGCTCAATATTGACGCTGCTGGAACCCATGCTTATATAACCAGTTATGGTGGCCCCCAAAATGCTGGTGGTAATAATGGCAGCCCCTATACCTCAGAATTGCAGATTGTTGATTTTGGAAAAAATAGTGTCATCCAAACTATCGGTCCCAAAGAAGCACCTGTAAAAACTGGTGATTATATCGATGTTGCTTTAGTCGGCAGCGATGCTTACGTATTAACAGCCAATTATAACGATGACTTTTCCCAGTATACCTACAGACTTGTCAAAGCACCGCAGTCAAGCTTATATACTAACGGTACTTTCGACGGAAGCAGTGACTACACAGCCACCGTTGAATCTGGTGCTACGTGGTTGCTTGCTTATGACGGTGCAGTTCTCTGGTTTGTTGCCGGTAAACTAGTCTATACTATTGATACTGCCGTGGACATGAGCTCTACTGCATTGACATTAAGAGCCAATGCCAATGACCACAGCAGTGACTCCCAAGGATTAGGCATTTCCACTGCCTATGGTCAGCTCAACACAGCCTCCGTTGTCATCCCTTATTCAGCGGCCGCCGGTGTATCCCGTTCTGCTGTAAGTGGTGGACATACCAAGTTTGCCAAAATCATGTTGCCGCGCGAAATCCTCAAAAAGTTCGGCAAAGCTTGATAACGTTTACGAACGCCTCAAGCCAGTAACCATATTTATAAATATTACCATACACTACCATACTTTGCCGCACTATGCACTGTATTAGTGCGGCAAATTTTAATAAAGGTAAAATGGTCAACATCATGCAAAGAACTTCTGAAAAAGTTCGGCAAAACTTGATAACGTTTACAAACGTTCCAAATCAATAACTATATTTATAAGTACTACCCTACACTACCATACTTTGCCGCACTATACCTATACTAGTGCGGCAAATTTTAATAAAGGTGAAGTGGCTAACATCATGCAAAAAACTTCTATAAAAAACACTGAAAACACATCTTTTTCCCAAAAATATTATCTACATAAATATTTCGTAATATTATTTGCTATTTTTTTATTATATCCCGGTTCTGTCTATGCAGAAGACGCCCAAAATGATGCCCTGAACTGGCAGATAAGTGTTCTTCCTCCTGCCGAAACGGCTGCGGAAAAAGAAGCATTACGTTGGACACAACTCATGGACAATTCTATTGGTATCTATTATTTTGACAAAAACAGAATCTTTGCGACGAAAGATCCTTTCGGTAATACAGATAAAAACATTTTACAGGTAGATATAAAGACTTTCTTTGTCAATGAAAAACTTCTTGACTATTTTAATATGACACTGTATGCAGCCCAACTGGGAAAAGACGAAAAGACAGCCTATTGTGTACAAACATTATTATTTAACATGCATGGTAAACTGTACCGTGAATTAAAAACTGACGTTTACACAGATAAAGGCCGCCTACTTGCAGAAACGGCAACGAAATCTGCATGGAAACCTATACCCGAACACAGCTTTGCTGAATTAATGTGGCAGACCTTGCAACAAGTACCCTTGGGACAATTAAAACGGGAAGATGAAAACTCCTGATTATAAATTGTATTATATAAATTTTTTACTTTTTCTAATCTAAATCATCTATCTTCTTTATTTTCCTCTTACACTATGGGCGTATATACGATTTCACCTGTAAACAGATAATAAATGTATTACCACTTTCCTTATTGCGTTGCCTCCTTTTAAATCTAATAATTTTATAGTTCAGTTCTTATTGAGCATAAAATATCTATCCTTTCTTTTGAGTTGTAAAAACTTTAATTGTAATGGATTTCGTTTTATGCTCTTTTTTTGTAAAAAATAATTTCAGGTATACACTTTAAATGAATGATTAAGTCTTTTATGTAAATAGGCGCCTGCTTTATCTAGAAATATTTTGCTAGTTTTTATTAAAAAGTGAATTTAACATATATATGTTTGCCGTAAGAGATTAAATTGCTCATGTTGACAACAATAATATTTTATGTTACCATTAGTTAGTCGATAGTTATTGTTTATATAACTATTAATGATATTTAGTAAATTGGGAACAGGTGCCCGTAAGGGCTTAATAGGGAATCCGGTACAAAGCCGGAGCGGTCCCGCCGCTGTAAGGACGAGCAAATCACAAGATACCATTGGGAGTTTTCCCGAGAAGGTGTGATGAGCAATGAATCCGAGCCAGAAGAACTGCCTGTTTGACAATCACCGTTAGCATCATTGATGCTTATACCTACGAACGATGGGGAGGGGATTTCGTACCGGCAGTATTATCTTTTACTGTCGTAAACGAAATGTGCCGTTATAGCCTTCATCTATTGTAGATGAGGGCTTTTTTATTACCGCCAATTTAATAACAGAATTAATGGAAAACAGGTAATTCTAACAAAGAATTTTTATGGGGAATCCGGTGCAAAACCGGAGCTGTCCCGCAACCGTAAGGAGTAGTTCATCTGCCAATCCTAAAAGGAACCTCTTGCAAAGGGGCAGATAAATATTGATACCGAGTCGGAGCACCAACTGTTTTCAGCATCCATATAAACCTGCGAAAGACGGGCGGATAAATACAGCCAAACCGAACCATCACAAAACTGTGTATGAAGAGGTCTATTAAGGTTATCCCTTTTTATTAAAAACCTGGCTGCATTTATCCGCCGAACAGAAAAACCGCTGTATCGGCAAAACCATACGGCAGTTTTTTTATTTTCTATATAAATGCAATTAGGAGGAGATTGTTGATGAAAACCTGCAAAACATAACTTCACCAGCTATGCAAACAAGTTAGAAAACGAACTTATACTTATCACAAATTTATAAAAAGAGGTTATTTATATGACGAATCACAATCAACCAACAGCCAGGGTAGGTATGCCCGTATGAACAGAATTAAAAACACTGCCAAGAACAATCATTTATACCATAATAAAAGGAATCTGCTGCCTCTACTGATAGCCTTATCATTAGGGGTAACAATCTACATGCCAAAAGCATGGGCAGCTGACGAGGTAACAGATGTCAGCGATACAAATGGTCAGTTAACAGATAATAACCAAGGTAGATCCGAAGATGCTTTTAGTGATAGAAACATAACCAGTGCCAATGATGTAAATGGTACCGCCAATGTTATACAAATCGCTGGTAATGCAATTACAAATTACGATGGCAATGATTATCAATTGCAAGGAAAAGATGGGTTTGGTTTAGGATTTCCTGCTTTAATAAAAGCTATAAATAGTAAGACCGGTAGTGATTACAATGCTATTATCTTTACTGATGTCAATGGCAACAAACGTGTAGCTTATGCAACAGACGGTAAGACGACACTAGGAACAGCGGTTAACCTTGAGCTGATTCTCCGTAATTTTGTTAATGATGAAACTGGGAATGGTACCAGCGATTTACTGACCGCTAACCGCCAAAAAGAATTATACGATATTATAAAATCAGGTGACCAAGACAAATTAAAAGATTTTCTAAAAAAATACCTGCCTAACTTCCAGCTTGCCAAAATCAATGACCTATCAAAAATCAAGGATATCCCTACCTCAGGTTGGAACTCAGATGCACTTACTGTATCAGATGATAATATCAGTAACATATCCTCTGACTCGTTACCCACCCAAAACTGGGAACTCTTTAAAAACAATCGATCATTTAATTCAAATACATCAACACCTGCCCACTCATATGATTCAAAGAATATTAGCAACGGCAGCCGTTGGCGGCCTATGGACAGGGTTATATATGTACAATCACAGACAGGCCTTTTTAATGATAAAGTAACAGTTCCCCAATATTGGAACCTAGATGCCAATGGTAATGTAGTAGATGATACAGGTCAAACAGGTGATGTTAGCTGGGACAACACTGCCGTAACGGATCATAAAACTCCAGTTGCCGACAACCAATATACTGCAATAACTGTGGGTAACTTAACTACAGGAAAAAACTCCGTCATTGACCTGACCTATGCCAATACAGTTGGTGGTTATAATTCACTCGTTTATTCAGCCTATGACAATGGTTTTTATCTCGATGAGAATGGTAACCCGACAGACAAATATCATGGCTATGCCCTTAATCCCAACCGTATCATGTATGTGGACAATGCCTCCCTGGGTGAAGGCACCACCTTCCGTCTTGGTAACTATGTCATGGATGCCTCCTTACAGCATAAAGGAAGAAATCCCAGTTCAGGTTCCATTGATTACAACTACGACCTTGGTTATGTGACTCCAAACGACTACAACTCAGCAATGAAGTTCAGCAGCGGCCATACAGACAGTGTCTATATAACCGATGCCGCCCCAGCCAGCGGCGGCAAGACCGATCTGTACATCGAGCTGGGCTGGGTGCCCGGTATTGGTATCCTGCCTGCCGGTGATGTAATCCTCAACAAAGACAATTATTCTGTGGAAAAAGGCAACGTACCGGTATTAGTAGGTATTTTGCACGGTGACCAATATTTCAATGTACTTGCCAGAAAATCACTGGCTGACGGTGTATTCAGCACTTATGAGATAACGCCATACATAGTCAAAGCAGACAATTATTTTACCGATCCCAATAATCCTGCCAATAAGACAGGGACAGCTTGGTACCTAAGCGGTTACAGTTTTGCCGACACAGGAGAGATGTCCAGTACCGGTAAAGCAGTCAGCGACAATTCACTGCTGACACATAACCTCTGGCGGGAAAATTATCTCAATATGTTCCGCCGTACTGACGACCTGCACGCCCGCTATAAAAAGGATGTCCCCGACGGCCACGAAAATACCTGGGGACAGGTATGGCATGGCAAGCTAAACGGCAGTGGCGCTTATGGTAACAGCCTGAGCCAAAATTACACAGGCTGGCAGGGTGGCTACGATAAGCTTTTAAACAAAAAGTTTTATAACGGCAAAGTTTATACGGGGTTTTTCCTGAGCAAAGTAAAGGGCAGCTCCGGCACTTCCGCGGGCAGCGGCAACCAGGACAGTATGGCTGTAGGTATATATGGCAGCTGGGTAGGTGATAAGGGGCATTTCCTTGATGCCGGCATCACGGCCGACCGCCTCAGCAATGACTACAATATCTATGCCAATCTTGGTGATGGCACCGGTGCCAGTGGTAAGGTAACAGGTGATTACAGTGCCTGGGGATATAATGCCGGCATCCAATACGGCAAACGCAATGAATTAAGCGGTGGTTGGTGGTATGAACCGGCGGCTGCGCTCTTCTTCGGTACTGTTGACTCCACCCATTATAAGCTCAGCAACCATCTCGGCATCGACCAGAAATCTTACAATAATACTACCGGACGGCTGCGCCTGCGCATGGGTCGTGACATTGGCACAAGGGGTGATGTCTATGGCAGCGTCGGTCTTATGCATGAGTTTGCCGGTGACCAGGATATAAATGCCTTTTACGGTTACCAGCAGCGTCCTATTGCCACAAACAATGGTAATGATACTTGGCTGGAGTTAAAACTAGGCACTGATTACCGCATTTCCCCTAATGGTAAACTCAATCTGGAATTTGCTAGGACAGCGGGACAAAATACGGGCAACAACTGGAGCATCAATGGACGGCTTGATTTCACCTGGGACGGGTTTGGCGCTCCCAGCCGGAAAAAAACAGCTGCTAAAACAGCCGTCGTAAACGGAGAAAACCAACCGGCAGAAAATATATCAAACTATAGTAATGCCCACACACCTACTATGGTCATCGGTGCTCCCGCAGGGAACAATATCTCCACTGAAAAACTTGCTCAGCCAGTTCCCGCTGCTAAAGTAAACTCTACCGCGGTAGTTAACGAAAACAAACCGACTCAGCCGATAGCTCCATCACCGACTACAGTTTCTTCAACAGCCATAGCAACAACAGACAATACAGAACCACAACAGGTTCAAACAGCACCCGCTGTTTCTTCTACTGATAATAATACTACAGGAATGCCTTCCTTTGATCTTGGCAGTGTCACAGTAGAAGCCAAACGCCCCGAATGGGAAAACCAGCTAAGTCCGGGACAGGTATCCGTTGTTTATACAGACCAATACAAAGGTGAACAAAAAGATCTGCCGGCTATGTTACAGAGCGTCCCCGGCCTTTATGTCCAGAAAGTATCCGGCACAGGACATTATACGGTAGCCCGCGTGCGTGGTGCTACCGGTGCACAAGTCAACGTTTATGTCGATGGTGTGCCGATGAACCTCAACGGTGAAAGCGCCGTCAATTTATCCGCATTGCCGGTCGATAATGTCGAACGTATCGAAGTATACCGCGGCTATGTGCCAGCCCGTTTTGCCGGTGCACCGATCGGCGGCGTCATCAATATCGTCACCAAAAAACCGAATAAACTAGGCGGCTCCATAACCCAGGGCTTTAAATCCTATGGTGGCTATAACGGTACCTACCAACTGACGACACCACTTGGCGATGGCAGCCTGCTGGCTACCTACCAGCGTGATATTTGGCGGGGTGACTACGATTTTACACCTCATTATTTGTATCCAAATATGGCAGGCGGTGACCCACAGAATATAAAACGCCAAAGCAATGGTTACCAAAATAATAACGGCATGCTCAAGTGGCAGGACGATCACTGGATGGCAAAAATATCCTGGAAAGATTTACACGAAAACCTTCCTGCCAATGTTGGTGAGCTCTTTGACAAAAATCTTCCTCCTGATCCGCTTTTGCCTGCAACATTACTTTACTGGCGGCCAGAAAATTATGAAAAAGGATTTTGGGACAGCACACAAGATACACACCAAAAAGAATTTCTCGTTGGCCGACGCGATACTTTCGGCAAGCTTGACTTTGGCTGGCAGTTGAGCTACCTCGATAACAAAAAAGATTATCTCAATACAGGTTATTATAAACGTTACCAGGCGTTACAGGATGCAGGTATAAAAAATCCGGAAGCCAACGGTGGCATGCAGGATATTACCTCTCCCGGTGGTCTCTGGGCTCATTACCACTCCAAAAAATGGAATCTGGCCATGGACAGCAGTTATAAAATGGGTGCCAACCATCTATTGGAAATACACGGTGATATGAGCCGTGAAACGATGGATGCCGATGTCAGCGGCAGAAAAACCTATTGGAGTATGTTAGAAAACCTCGGTCTACAATACATACACCAGTATAAAATAAATGAATACCATTTCAACATCCAGGACACCATTACCCTCAACGATGCCGGTGATTTTAAGTTCACACCTATCATACGCCTGGACAAAGTCGATATGCAGACAATGAGCAATAATGACCGTTCCTGGAAGTATTCAGGTGGTGCCGCCCTGCAAAAGCAGCTCAACGACCATTGGAGCTTCAAAACGACCTGGGGAACCTATAACCGCCACCCAAATTTCTACGAATTATTTGGTGATGGCGCAACGATTGCACCGAATGCTGGTGCTGGTGAATTTTTCGATACACGAGGCGGCAATACCTGGGAACACGGTACCCAGTTTGATTTCAGCCTAAATTGGCAGGGTAAATTAGCCGGTGCTGATACCGACACCGTATTAACATGGTTCCAACGCCGGGCAAAAAATCAGTTTGCTCTCTGGACACCGGTGGTTCCGAATTCCCATAGTACCTATTTCCCGATGGATGAAGCAAAAATCCACGGCATCGAACTCACCCATAATATGAAATGGCACCGCACCACGCTCAATCTTGCCGCCACTTGGCAAAAACCTGAATACTCCGGTGCTGATGCCCTGCGTAGTGTAGGAAGCAGCGCATCCTATAAAACTTCTATTTCCTATACACCGGAATGGGTAATAAATGCCCGGCTTGATTACCTCTGGCCTAAGAATAAACTAAATACTTTTATAGAATGGAATTATATGGACAAACAATTTACAGGACAGACCACCGGTTCTACTCCAATGAAAGACCAAAATTGGTGGATGAGCAGCTTGACTACTGTAAATGTAGGCGCTAAATATAAGTTTAACAATAACTGGGCGCTATCCGCCGGTGTAAATGACTTATTTAATAGGGGACCTTCAGTAACTAATACTTTTTATTACAGATTATTTGATTATTCCCCTACTGAAGCTAGGACATATACTCCTAATTATCCACTTCCCGGCCGTATGTATTACATGACGCTAGAATATAAATTTTAATATTCCCACAATTTGAAGGAGGTGAGTCCATTGCAGTAATGTTGCGTACTAAAGGATATGACAAATAGTGATAATATTAATTTTAGGAGGTCTTTATTATGGCAGAACCATCATTATTGGGTGTAGGCGTTATTAACGATTATACGCATCCCGGCACAGCCGGTGGTGCAATCAGTCAAGTTGACAGCACTGGTACAGTAAATGCCGGTGTAGTCACACAAATTAACAGTGGCAATACTTTCAATGGACATGATCCACGTATATTAGGCTTTTTTAACACTTCAGACTCTCAAAAACCACCTAGAGCATTGGTTGCGGATTATAATTATCAAGCTGCGTCCACATATGGAGTTTTCACTCCACGCAGAAACGTTAGTACTTGGGGAAATCCTGAAAATATTTCAACCAGTACAGATTGGCATACGAACAATCCCTACAGCATCGTCACCAATGGCAATGACATGTATATTATGGGTTATGACCAAAACACCATTGTCAAAATAAACACGACTAATTATACTTACACCAATACCTTTTACACTTATACACCACTCACAGGGAAAACAGGCCATGGTGTTGATATGGATAAAATAACTATAGGCAATACAGATTATATTGTCGCCTTGTTTTCTAATGATGATGGTAGTTATGGTAATTACGGTGATTCGCAGTTAGTCATTCTCGATTTTTCTGGAAAAACCATTAGCACATGTAATTTAAATGCCAACGCCAACTCATTAAATATTAATATTACTGGTAATACTCCTCATGCTTATATAACTAGCTATGGTGGACCACAGAATGCCGGTGGCAATAACGGCAGTCCCTATACCTCAAAATTACAGATTGTTGATCTTACTCCCCCCAGCACTGTTATACAAACTATCGGTCCCAAAACAACACCTGTCGATGCTGGTGATTATATTGATGTTGCTTTAGTCGGCAGTTATGCTTACGTATTAACAGCCAATTATAACGATGACTTTTCCCAATATACCTATATGCTTGTCAAAGTTTCACAAGCCAATCTTCTGAACGGTACCTTCGACGGCAACAGCAGCTACACAGCAACCGTTGATTCTGGTGCTACCTGGTTACTTGCTTATGACGGCACGGTACTTTGGTTTGTCGCCGGTAAGCAGGTCTATACCATTGATACCTCGGTTGCAATAAGTTCTTCTGCCTTGACCTTAAGAGCCAATGCCAATGACCACAGCAGTGATTCTCAAGGACTTGGTATAAGTGGTGCCTATGGTCAGCTCAACACAGCCTCCGTTGTCATCCCTTATTCAGCGACCGCCGGTGTATCCCGCGCTGCTGCCCGTTCCGCTGTAAGTGGTGGGCATACCAAGTTCGCCAAGGTTATGCTGCCGCGTGAAGTTCTGGAAAAGCTTGGCAGAGCCTGATAAAATTTACAACCACTCCAAACCACTCCAAACCAATAACTATATATCATCCTTTACCGCACTATGGATTATATTAGTGCGGTAATTTTAATAAAGGTAAAATGGCTAACATCATGCAAAAAACTCCTATAAAAAATACCGAAAATACATCTTTTTCCCAAAAATATTATCTACATAAATATCTCGTAATATTATTTGCTACTTTTTTATTATATCCCGGTTCTATCTATGCAGAAGGCACCCAAAATGATGCCCTGAACTGGCAGATAAGTGTTCTTCCTCCTGCCGAAACAGCTGCGGAAAAAGAAGCATTACGCTGGACACAACTCATGGACAATTCTATTGGTATCTATTATTTTGACAAAAACAGAATCTTTGCGACGAAAGATCCTTTCGGTAACACAGATAAAAATTTTTTACAGGTAGATATAAAAACTTTCTTTGTCAATGAAAAACTTCTTGACTATTTTAATACGACACTATACGCAGACCAACTGGAAAAAGGCGAAAAAACAGCCTACTGTGTACAAACATTATTATTTAACATGCATGGTAAACTGTACCGTGAATTAAAAACTGACGTTTACACAGATAAAGGCCGCCTACTTGCAGAAACAGCAACGAAATCCGCATGGAAGCCCATACCGGAACACAGCTTTGCTGAATTAATGTGGCAAACCTTGCAACAAGTACCTTTGGGACAATTAAAACGGGAAGATGAAACCTCTTGATTATAAATTATAAATATTGTATAATAGTTTTCGTAAATGCAAATGTGCATTTTTTCACAATATAATCATTTTGCGTAAAGGAAGGTTGATTATGAAAAGATTTACGTTGCCTAGAGATATCTACTGGGGTGAAAATGCCCTAGCAGAATTAAAAAATCTCAAAGGGAAAAAAGCTATGCTAGTTTTAGGCGGCGGTTCAATGCGCCGTTTCGGTTTCGTGGACAAAGTGCTGGCTTATTTGAAAGAAGCAAATATAGAAACAGCACTCATCGAAAAAGTAGAGCCAGATCCTTCTGTCGAAACTGTCATGCAGGGTGCCCAAAAAATGCGCAGTTTCAATCCAGACTGGATTATCGCAATGGGTGGCGGTTCACCGATTGATGCTGCTAAAGCGATGTGGGTATTTTATGAATACCCCGACGTCAAATTTGAAGATATAATCCGACCCTTCTCTTTTCCTACACTACGCAAAAAAGCAAAATTTCTCGCCATTCCTTCTACATCGGGAACAGCTACTGAGGTTACGGCGTTTTCAGTAATTACCGATAATAAGAAAAGGATTAAATATCCGTTGGCAGATTTCAATATCACACCTGACATCGCCATTGTCGACCCAGCACTA
The DNA here is from genome assembly GCF_004341685.1 of Pectinatus cerevisiiphilus. GTDB lineage: Bacteria > Bacillota > Negativicutes > Selenomonadales > Selenomonadaceae > Pectinatus > Pectinatus cerevisiiphilus. Next base: position 58,992 of record NZ_SMAA01000002.1, on the reverse strand, counting down.
GCTCAAACCATGCCGCCTAAGCTTACTGCTTATACGGGAATGGATGCGCTCACCCATGCTATCGAAGCATATGTATCATCAATGCACGGGCCGTTCACCGATCCGCTTGCTATGCAGGCTATCGTTACTATAGACAAATATCTTGAAGCCTCCTATAAGGGAGACCACCAAGCACGTGAACAGATACATTATGCCCAATGTATGGCCGGCATGGCTTTTAGTAATGCACTGCTGGGCATCACCCATTCCTTAGCACATAAAACAGGACCAGCTTACAGCACTGGCCATATTCCGCACGGTTGCGCGAATGCGATCTACCTGCCCTATGTTATTGCCTATAATGCCAAAGAAAAAGAAGCCCTCGTGCGGTATGCTGAAATTGCCAAACGGCTCGGTATCGGCAAGAACACCGAACAAGCCAGTGTCACCGCCCTTTGTGACAAGTTAGCTGAATATGACGAAAAACTAAACATACCACATACATTGAAACAATTTGGTATCAATGAAGAAGAATTTCTCCAAAAACTTGATTATGTAGCCTCAACAGCAGTTAAAGACGCTTGCACGCTCAGCAATCCACGCCAAATTGATAAAGAACAAATGGCAAAATTACTAAAAGCTATATATTATGGCAGCAAAGTTGATTTTTAATTTTAAGTAAAGTTAAAATAAAAAAATCCCTGAGATATTATTGTCTCGGGGATTTTTATATACCAATGATGCCAGTTTCCATAGAATAAAAACCAGTTGAATTATATACTTCATCAAATGCTGCCAGATCATTTGGCATACGTTTGGGGTCTAGCCCTTTTACGATATTTGCTATATCTACCATAGAGATATACCACACTAACACGTAAAGCGGTACCTTCATATTATTGAATTTTCTGAATACTGCTCCCCGCCGTACAGCTAGACAATACGCAATTCCGCCCTTATATGAAGGTTGACGTTCTTCTTCTCGGATTTCCATAATATCTGCTACATTCCCTGCAAAAACACCTTGGGATAGCTGACAGTAGCTTCCTATTTCGGGGATGTCAAAACAATAGTCCTTTCCCAACCATCGGGAACCAGAAACAAGATAATTCTTACTTCTAGTAATTTTTTTTACGTTCACTTCATAACCCATTTTACAACTCCACTTTTATATAATTATTTTCAATTATATCATAAATAGATTAAAATTTCACTCATTTTCCTACACCTCTCCCAAAAAAGTCCCGTTTTATGATATCCGGTAAAATGATATACAGAACCATTGCTGTTATCTATAAAACACTTTTATATTACAATTTCCTCATTCAGCTAAATTTCTATTAAAATTCAGATGAATGTCACATTATTGTCACACAATCCTTATTATAAACTATTATAATAAGCATATAACCGTTGGCAACGGTGATCATAATTACACTCTTTTCATATTTTTTGCTCTGGAGTTTTAACATCCAGAGCTTTTTTTATGCAATTTTTTAGGCTGCTATTTATATGTGCCGTATTAACAGTTATTGCCCCGACCTAAATAATTTGCTATGGCCGGAGCAGAACTCTCAATCGAAATACAGTTTTTTTATTTTACAGTTTTTACCGGCCAATTATTTAATAAATATTCTTCTGCTTCTGCGCACCAAAGGTTGTTATTCTTCTTACAAATTTCTGCAAGTTTTGCAAAATAAGGATTATTTTTCCCTTTTTCAGCAAAATCATCAATCGCTGTCAATTCCATTTCTATTTGCGGATAAGCTAATTTCTTGCCTCCTGGTATATGGGGCAAATTTAACGTCGTATCAATAATACCGTTTATGCCACATATATGCGTAATCATAACGGCCGGATTAATTCGTTTTTCTTCTGACAATTTTAGGGATTCGAGCATATCAGTCGTATAACCACCGGATGTTCCCAACATATGGATACTATTATAATGAATATCGTAAAAATTTACTTTTGCGCTTAAACCTGTATCAATTGGTCCAGAAAAGAAGTTAATGCAGCCGTCATAATTTAAAATTTTATCGGCCTGCTCAATTACTCCGCTTACTGGTGCAAGCACAAATACATCATCAAAACCATTTCCATCTGTCAGAGAACGCAAGAATTTTACTGGATCATCATAATCAGCCGTATTCACAAAATACAACTTTATACCTCTCATGGCAGCCTCTTTAGCGGAAAAAATCGCAGCCGCCCGCTTTAATCTGTTTTCATCAATATCTGTAACAACGAGTACATGCGGGTACCTATCTCCATGCAATGCATAATCGATAGTGCCCATTCCCATTGGGCCAGCACCTGCGAGGATAGCCATGCAACCATCTTTTTTGATTCCCATTACATGTTCATATTTACCTGGAGTATTGTGATAGGATGCATGGAACGCACCAATTATACAGCTCATTGGTTCCGACAAAGATGCTTCATAATAGGCCTTGCCTTTATATTGGAGCAGACTATCCGTATACATAACTTCAGCCGGAACAATCGCATAGGTACAAGCGCCGCCGCATTTTTCATAGCTATATCCTACAGTGTAATTTTTTCCTTTATATGTCAGTGCCGGTTGTAAGGAAAATTTATCCCCTACATGATATTTATGCTGCCATTTACTGCCAACCTTGACTATATCTCCCGCAGTTTCATGGCCGACTATAACGGGATGCACATCTATTCCTTGTGGTACACGCTTATGGTCTGAACCTTGCTTTGACTCTTTATATGTTGACATACAGATACTATCAGAAATAACTTTTACAAGAATTTCATCATCTTTTATTTCCGGTAAAGAAAATTCTTCCAATCTTAAATCATTTTTCCCATACATTCTTACTGCTTTTGTAATCATTTTCTTCTTCTCCATAAATAAAAATTTATTTGCAATTTGCAACTCGTATCAGATATCCGCTTTTCCCGCCGAGCCGAATAAGGTTATTCTGTCTTTAACAACTTTACTGATAGACTGTTTAACAGGCAAAAAGAGTTTATCCGGCAGAGGGTCTATCCTTTCATTTACAGAAACCGCCTCTTTTATTCCTGCGCCCAAGGCAATCCGCAAATCAGAATAGACGTTTATCTTAGTTATTCCGTTATCAATGGCTGCTTTTAATTCTCTTTCTGGTGTTCCCGACCCACCATGTAAAACCAAAGGAACTTTACTTACAGAGGTTATTTCTTGCAATCTTTCAATATTGAGCTTTGGCTCTGAAACATATATTCCATGTGCCGTACCAATAGAAACGGCTAGAGCATCTACACCTGTTTTGGCAATAAACGTTTCTACTTCTTTCGGTTCGGTCAACTGTATTTCATGGGTATCCTCACTGCCTGACAATTCTTTCCCCGCAACATGTCCCAATTCAGCTTCTACTGTTGCTTTATATTCTTTCGCCAACTGAACCACATGCCTGGTATTTTCTATATTTTCTTCAAAAGGCAGTGCTGAGCCGTCATACATGACAGAAGTAAAACCGTTTTTCAACGCACGTTCAATTATCGCAAAATTGGATGCATGATCCAGATGTAATGCAATGGGGATATTGTACACTGGGGCAACAGCCTTTATAAGTCCTGCTATATAATCCATTCCCCGACCATTGAGGTCATATTCAAGTGCCATCAATATTACAGGTGAATCCATATCCGCGGCCGTATCCAAAATGGTTCTGACAAAAATATCTTCTACACAATCAAATGCAGCTACAGCATATTTCCCCTTTCTTGCTTTTACCAACATCTCTTGCATGTTTATCAACATAAATCATACCTCCCTAAAATTTTGCCATTATATCCTGACAACAAAAAAACGGTATCAAAGCACAGAAATAACTTCTGCACTCTAATACCGAATTCAATACACAGTTCAATATAAAAATATTTTGTTGTAACCGCAATCAGCCACCCGGGTGACCTTTTACTTTTTCTAGTATAAAATTCTTTATTAAAATTGTCAATATAAAATATGAAAATACTGAATAAATATATTATTGGAAAATTTATATCAGCATAATTGACTACATTTTACTCTCAACCTACTAATAATATTTACTCCATAAGCTCTGCCTGCTGGTCATAATTCCGTCTAAGCCACCGTCATATAATTTATCAGCTAATTCTATATCATCTATAAAACCACTGGCAAAAATCTTTCCACTATATTGCTTTTTTATTTTTCCAATATTATTAAGCGCGCATATTGCCGGTTTGACTTCAAGCGTTCCAGGGTTGACATTTTTTATTAATTTAAGTGCCGATTCCATCGCCAAGGAATCTATAAGCGGGATTTTTAAAATCACTTCTATTCCAGCTGCTTTTGCACGCCCAGCATAAATTTGGTTGCTTTCTATGACTGCATCCACTTTATACATATTTTTCAGCATAGTAAATGCTGTATTATCATTTCCCAAACCACCAACCAATTCATGGTTCACGATCACTTTTTTACCTGCACTATGGCAAAGTGCGGTAAGTTCCTTCAGGTTGCCAATATGTGTAATGGTGCTCAAAAGAATAGTATCTCCCGGAATAGTCAATGCCTTTTTCAAAGCCTTTATATCACGTACTGATGGAATGATAGAAAAAATCTTTTTTATCATCAATTAGGTTCCTCCACTTGCTATACATAAATATTTTCACATATATAAAAACGGTATTAAAAAATAGTTTTAATCCCATTTTTTAATACCGAGTATACTTTCTTTTCAGTAAAAATTATTTTGTTATGCAATACATATTATATCTACCGCTGCTATCCCTGTCAATATCAGTGTGATATATCTATTTTTTAGCATTTTCTATAGCAGTTTTGGCCGCTTCAACGAATTGGTCATATGATACGGTAGCCCCTGAAATAACGTCAACTTTTTCTAATTCCTGCACCTGCAATAACTGGTCTGCATACTGAGAATTAGCCTTGACAGCCCTCTGTGCCTTTTGATAAAAACCAGGATTTTCCACTTGTCCGTTAGTTTTTCCATAATCAGCACCCTTAATATTACCATCAGGATCTATCCCGACAAAGTTGACGCCAACAATTTTATGGTCTTTAATCGTAACAGCAATCCGCCCATGTCCCATAAAATTATCCGATTTACTTTCAGCCGTGAACTCACCATCTTTGGTATCTGACAAATCACAGCACGGTGCTTTGCCATCACCGCCTGAGCTCACAGGTACAGCTACTGTACCATCACTACTGCTGCTTTCCTGCTGATCACTGGCACAACCTGCCAAAATCTGCGTCGATAAAATACCGGCAAAAACCAAAGCTTCATATTTTTTCTTCATCCCGATCATACCTCACTGTTCGCAATACGTCCATGTTCTATAATGATTTCCCGTTGCGCTTCCCTGCCAACTTCCGGTGCGTGAGTTACAGTCAAAATAGTATGTCCCTCGTCGTGAAGCTCATGGAATATCTTCATAACCAGTCTTTCATTTGCTTCATCAAGGTTCCCTGTCGGTTCATCCGCTAAAATCAAAACTGGATAATTAATAAGTGCACGGGCAATACACACACGCTGCTGTTCACCGCCTGATAACTGGCTGGGCAGATGGTTGGCACGATCCTCCAACCCCACTCGGTCCAAAGCCGCCAAGGCTTCCTTTTTATCAGGTAAACTATGGTAATATTGGGCAACCATTATATTTTCTACTGCGGTCAGATACGGAATAAGATGAAACTGCTGAAATACCATGCCAATTTTATCACGGCGCATGGTTGTCAATTGCTGATGGGTAACATCAGTCAAGTCTATTCCATCCAAAATTACTGTTCCCGATGTAGCTTTATCCATACACCCAATTATGTTCATAAGAGTAGTCTTGCCGGAACCTGACGGACCCATTATCGCCAGCCACTCACCTTTTTCAACAGTCATATTGATGTCCTGCAAAGCGAATACTTTTCCGCCATAGGCCATAGATACATCTTTTAATTCCAATAAACTCATGACCATCCTCCTCATTCACCGCGCAATACGATTGCCGGTTCAACATTTGTAGCAATACGCACCGGTATAAGGCTGGCTATGCCTGTTATAACAATTGACAGAACTATCGAAAACACTGCAATTGATGGTGCAAATTCGATTGTGCGGCCGAATACGTTCATACTTACAAGCTGGGCAAATAAATAGCCTAGCCCTGCTCCTAACACGCCGCCGAAAAATCCCAATATACATCCTTCACCCAAAAATTCACAGATGATATTTTTGTTTTCTGCGCCAAGTGCTTTTTTCAACCCTATTTCACGACGCCGTTCAGTAACAACTGCCATCATCGTCGTCGCTACACAGATTAATGTCAGTAATAAAACGACCATTGTAACCAAAAGGACAAGTGCTTGCAGTTTACTCAAAACGGTTTCTTCCGAATGGGCGATCTGCTTTACTAACTGCGGTTGGACATCTGGATACTTTTCGCTTATCATTTTGCTGACATTTTCCAGTACCGTTCCATCAGCGACAATACTTATCTGTGCTAAACTGACTTGGTCTTCTTTTTGGAGCATTTTCTGTAACAGCGCCAAATCCATAAAGGCAAATTGTTCTTCCTTACCCCCTGTATGGACTATACCGGAAACTACAAAAGTCTGCTCAGCAGCATCATTGCCCGCGCTTACAAGAACGGTCTGCCCTGGTTTGATACTCATTCTTTGTGCTTCTTCATCACCAAGCAGAATTTCTTGTTTTCCTTCTTGCGGCCAATTACCTGTTATCTGCCAATAAGGAGTTACCTTTTGCAGCATAGCGAAATCAGCACCGCCAGTCAGTATTGGTTGTTCATTTATCTTCAATCTTTCGTACAGAAATGGGGCAACCCCTACTATTTCATAATCACTTAAACTGTCACTTATTTTCTTTACTTCATCGCCTGATAACGTGCTGCGGTCTTTTCCCGGTAAAATAAGCAGATTGGCACCATACGCTCTAAATTCACGTCCCATCTGCTGCGGAATTTCTCGATAAACAGTTATCATTCCAGAGATGATAGTTGCCCCGACCGCAACTGCCAGCAGGGCGATAGCCATTCTTGTACGCCGCCGCAGCAACGCATTTATGACCATAATAAAGTACATTCTATATTTTTTCATTAAGTTTTCTCACCTGCCATGAAGAACAATCGCCGGCCGCAGGGACAAGATCATTCGGATAGCCGGCAGGCTGCCCAGTAATATAACCAATGACATGAGCCCTGCTACTATAGGTACGACTACTATATTAATCGCAATGCTTGAATTAAACACTGTATTCCCTATGATTTGCGCAAAGCCCAGACCGATAAAGTAGCCGCAAATTCCGCCAGCCAATCCTGCCAAGAATATCTCTGTCAAAATCAGCAGCACGATCGCCAAATTAGTAGCCCCCAGCGCTTTTAACAATCCCAGTTCACGGCTTCTTTCCATAATATTAGCACTCACAAGGTTGGATACGCCAAGGATAGAACTCAACAAGCTAAGCCCTGTTATGAGCAGCATCAGCATTTGTGTCTTATCTAAGATTTTTCCTTCCGATTCAGCTATTTGCCGTACTGGATGTGCCACGGAATCCGGAATTACTTCTTCTATCTGAAATGCTATTGAACTTACGTATGAGGTACAATACCATATTTCATATTCCTTCATCGTCAGGCTCTTCGGATTGGCTGCTGCTTTACGGGCAAGTTCATTTTCTGGTGTCGTTACAGCACTGACTTCGACCTGATCAATTTTATTTTGCAATCCCGTCAAATTCTGCACAAAAGCCAATGGTGCCAATATAGCGTTTTCTTCATTGCCTCCGCCACTTACAATTCCACTTACCGTCAGCACGTCAGTCTGTCCATCCGGTTTTTTGTAGGTTATCGTATCACCTGGATTTACATTGAGATCTTTTGCCAGCTTTTTACCAACCATAACACCATTACTGCCGTCATCGTTAGCCCATGCACCGTCAACCTGCCACCATGATTTCAAATATTTATCACCTGTAGAGAAATATTCTCCTGTCGGCAGGAGCATTTGGTGGTCAAACCAGGTGCCTTCTATATTAACTGTCTGCCCATCCTGCAAGCTTATAGACGCATTAAGCTGCGGAGCAAATGCAACAATATTATTTGTCCAAAATATTGTTTTAATTTTGCCCAAGTCTGATTCATTCAAGTATTCCATACGCGCACTCGTATCATCCAAACCATAAACGTCTTTCAATACGGACGCATTTTTTGGTGTAACTACGATATTTGCACCATAGGCCTTTAATTCCTGATTAACTTTATCCCCGACATCAAACATTACGTTGAGCATGGCCGTTGCCAAAGATACGCCTAAAGCTACAGTCAATGCCACTAACAAAAGTCGGCGGCTCTGCCGCATTATAGCTCCTTTTACCATCTGCCAAAACAAAACCGGTCACTCCTCTCGCTGCATCATTTAAATTTGTCCCGGTCTTTTTCTAGACTGGCCTGAGTGACATTTATACTGCCGTTTGCCACTTTATACTCAACGGGAATCGGGTTGCAGCCACCTTTCATACCGATAGTTGCCTTATTCATTCTGACATCACACAATCTGCAGATAACCTGACCATCTTTTTCATAATAACCTGTGGCCCCACAGATTTCACAAGCGTCAAGTCCGACTCCATAAGAAGACCCGCCTTTTTGTATAACAATAAAGCGAACCATTTCTCCACCGGATGCTTTATACACAAATCTATGCAAATGTCCGTCATTAACTTTATCAAGAGAAACACTAACATTACCGTCAACCGCATTTACAGGCACTGCCGGCACTAATATTTCTTTTTTATTGGCATAAACGCTGCCATAACTCGATATTGCTACCATTATGCACAAGCTTATTATCACTGCTGTTCCCCAGCGCAATTTATGCTTGGCATACATAAGAATTTTTCTATACTGGGCAGGATTCGTTCCCTGTGGACGCTGTGGTTTTTTCTGCAAAAAGAGCGTAACAGGAACCAATACCGTAATAAAAAACACAATAAAAATGAACCATGACTGATGATCTATTAACGGTGCCATAACCTTCATTAAAGGTCCACCGGGCAAGAACTGTCTCGCCATCATTATCTGTATTAAAAATATAATTTGCTGTAAAAAAATTGCAGCTAACTGTACAGTAAAAACAAACAGCAGCCTTCCATAATAAAGAGCGGCCGCAGCCTTATGTACAAGATATCCACCAAGGACAGAAAAACCAAAACCAAACGCAAAACCCAATAGTCTGATCAAAACCATAACCGTAAAATAATTGCCAGCTGCTGTAACAAGCGTTGTTACAGGAATAAGCCAAATTTCCATGCCATGATATAGGCATAGTGCCACAACCATAGCTGCCACTGCACCGGAAACCTTTTTATCTTTTATTTTTCTTTTTCGCATATCTTTCCTAAAGAAAAACAGCAATATAGCGATTTCAGCACAAACAGCAACGACTATTGCCAAACTCTCAAAAACTTCACGGCTGACCGCATTTCGTGTACCAACTTTGACAACCACAATAAATATGGAACCCCAAAAGCCCCATGCTAAAGCGCGAAAAAAAGTCTTCTTATATTCTTTCGTGTCCATATTTACGAGAATTGCTAGCAAAATTCCCAAGGGAACAGCCAATGTAACACCTTGCTCCATAGCCGGAATGAATTGTTGCAAAAAAGTTTGTAACATAACTTGTTCCTTTCAATGAAAAAGCCCTGTCCGGCCTAAGCCACACCAACGGCTTAATGTCGGACAGGAATATTTCAGTTGTATTTCTTACCAATTTCTGGGAACGTAGTTGAATGTCCAATGCATAACAACCGGTGTTTCCCAGAAACGTCCTTCAACACCAGTATCTTTATCTACATGGAGTCCATAGTTCATACGCAGCGGGCTGTCGATCGTAAATTCGCAATCATAGGTACCAGCACCCAGCATTTTTACATTAGCTCCGTAATGAGGGCCATCGTCAGCGTTCATCGGCATGAATACGCCTTCAATTGATTCACCAGTTTCCTGTTTTGTAAGTTTATAATGAACGGTAAGATAAGGGATCCATTCACCAACACCAAAGCCTGTGTTATTACCTTCAGTAGCATGAATGTCTGTTTCCATATGAATGTCAGCTTTATCTGGTTCGAGCATCATTCCCTTAGGTTCCATTTCGATAGGCTGGAAGTAAACAAGTGCGACTTTAAAATGTTCATTAGCTGCTTCTTGTTCGTCTCCGATCGGATATTCCTGAAAGCCTGCAGCAGATGCAGCACCGACAAAAGCAAATAATGATACCATTGCAGCAAAAACTGCGAACAACGACCTAAACTTTTTCATAAATACACTCCTCTTAAAATAACATTATGTTGGTTGCGATGAATCCTTCTTTTTATAATAAACAATGCCCACAATCGCAGCAATCACTAGAATCACCTGTATCGCCATTGTTTCATATGTTGGATATATACCTAATATGTCTATATTTGGCATAGGAATCCCTTCAATAGGCGTAATACTGATGAGACCTCCTTCCTGTAATTCTTCGATGCCGCTGCCGGCAAAGCTTACGGCTAATATATACATAAAAATACTTGTACCAATAAAGAACGGACGTAAAGGTATGCGCAGCGCACCTACACGAATCAGTGTGAATATTATGGCCAACGCCACACAAGCCGCTGCAAAACCAAGCCATATCATTTCAACATCACCAGCGGCATTGTTGAACAAAGCTTGATAAAAGAGCACTACTTCAGCACCTTCACGATACACGGCCAGAAATGCCGCAAATCCAAGAGTTCTCGCACGGCCTGTTGACATGGAAGTCTTTACCATTTTCTGTATATATGCTTCCCACACCTTGGCATTGGACTTACCACCCATCCAAAGGCTGACAGAAAGCAAAACCACCACAGCAATCAGGACAGTAACACCTTCTACTATTTCCTGATTGGCACCAGCGCCGAACTCCTGGGCAATCGAATTGAAAATATATGCTGTAATGAAACTGGCAATGATTGCTGCTATTGAATAGTTATAAACATAGCTCAAATACTTTTCATTGCCCGATTTACAAAGATAAGCTATAATAGCTGCTAAAACCAAAATGGCTTCAATACCTTCACGTAAAAGGATTATAAAAGCTGGCCAAAAAGAAGCCCAACCGCCTTGCGCGGCATGTGAACCTTGAAGGCTCTGTACGTCACCATCAATCATTTTGAGCAAAGTATCTGCTGCTTCTTTTACTTGGGCACTGTCAGCCCCCTGTGTCATAAGTTTCTTTAATTTACTGAACTGATATTCTGTCAAATTGGCATTTTTAGCTGCTACGGTGTTACGAATAGCCGTTTCCAAACCATCTTTTTCATAAATGCCGTAGTAGATATCATTGACAGCATTCTTTGCTCCCTCATTGTCACCAGAATTGTAAATATCAAGAGCCGCTCCCATAGCCTGTGTAATATGCTGACCGACCTGCTCCCATTTCGGCGCAGCCTGTGCCGGTAATACCACAGAAAAAACTATCAGCATCGCCAGGAGCATAATGACTTTTTTCATTTATGCATGTCCTTTCAGTATTGATTATTATTATTATTATCATTAAGATTGCAAAAAAAAATTATTTCCGCACGGGCATATTAAATGGAATCGAAATGATCTTCGTGCATTCCATCGGCATGCCGTTTTGGTCCAGTGCCGGTTTAAATGTCCACCGGCGTGCGGAATCCATTGCAATCTGATCCACACTGGGGCTGCCGGAAGTTACTGCTATCCTCGTTTTCACGATTTTGCCAGTCTTGTCAATCGTGGCATAAACACTGACACGGCCTTTAAAACTCACAATGTTAACCGGTGGATAAAAATCATCTATCAATATAGGGGGCTGTCCCATCTGTACTGATTGTCCACCACCGCCGCCACTAATTGCTTTACTGACAATCACTATCTTATCGCTTTTAGAAGGATCACCCGCCGCTTCTTTGATGAGCTCTGCCGTAGCAGGTTCGTCTTCTTCAGCTATTATAGGTGTTGTATCTTCTTCTGGGGTTTCCTGTTCAGATGTTGCTGCCGGTGCAGCATTCTGTTCTTGTGGTACGGAAGGGGTTGGTTCTTTTTCTTCCTCTATCGGTCCAGGCGGTTCATCATCTTCATCGACAGTATCCCATTCAAGAGCCTGCGTTTCTTCAGGCGGTAGTGCTTCCGCATGTAAATGCGGCAAGATGAAACTACCTGCCAGCCAAACACCCAAATGAAAGAAAAGTGCCAGCAAAAATGCCATCCGCCAATGAGTAGGATATTGCAAAGCTGTTACCTCCCCTTGATTTCAGTTGCAATGGATACATGACGCGCTCCTGACTGCTTCAATACGTCTAATACGGAAGCAATACCTTCATAAGCAGCGTTTCTATCTCCACGCAGGACAAATACCGTATCTGTATCCTCCGTCAATGATTGCTGTACTCTCTGTGCCAGATTATCCACAGGGGTTTGGTCTTTATCATATACTACGTCACCCTTATCGGTCACAGTTATTGATACTAGATTAGGTTTTGTTTCTCTTTGTGCTGCGGCAGCTGCTGGTAAATTAACTGTCATCGTATTGAGTTGAACCATATAAATTGTACTTATCATAAAAAAGACCAATAAGAAAAGCATTATGTCAATCATTGGAATTATAACAACTTTCGGTTCCTCTGTAATACGAAAATCACGTCGCATCTGCTTGTCCCTCATTTCCTTTATAAACAGAAGACAGTACAATAGATGCCGCACGGTCCAGATCATTAAGTATCTTATCCAGCTGCTGGGCAAAATACGTATGTACTAAAAGTGCAAAAATAGCTACACATAAACCTGTAGCTGTAGCGATTAGTGCTTCGCCTATGCCACCGGTGATAGCCAGCGGTTGTCCTGCCTGCAAGCTGAAAATACTAAATGACTGGATCATACCGGAGATTGTTCCCAACAACCCCAAAAGAGGTGATAACGTAACAATCATCGAAAGATAATTTAATCTTGCCCGCAACTGCATAGCAGCAGAAGCATAAGCAGTATCGAGTGCAAGTTTCACATCGGTACTTTCTTCAGCTGCTTTCAAGCCCGTCGTAGCAATAAAACCTGCTGCGTTTGTTTCCTTTTCACATGTTTCCACAGCATTATCCAACGGTTTTTTCGTTATTTCCGGCAGTGACTCTAAAAAAGGGCTTATTCCTTTTTGCGCCCGTCGATAAAAAATAAATCGGTCGATTGCTATTGCTGCCACACATAACGAGCACAGCAATAACACATACATTACAGGACCGCCCTTGCTAAAAAGTTCTACACTACTCAAATCAACATGCCCTCCTGTTAAAAATAAAAGTTTGATGCCTCATCTGATGCGGCAGGATGTGAATATATCCTCTCAGTCCTTCTGTTATAAATACCTGCATTGCATCTGTAACCAATATTGCCTCAACATTGGGGAGCATCTCTAAAAAAGCTTTGCTTTTCGCAAGACCGCTGGCAATAAAAGCTGCGCCATTTATTGGTAAAAGCTCATGCTGCCGCCGGTAAATCAAAGTTGCACTGATCAATTTCTCAGACACATCTGCCTGTCTGACAGAGAAAATATGGCTGTACACCTTGTCACCATCTTTTATAAAGCGTTGATAGTCACCTGATGTTTCCACTGTGTCCCAATTTTGCAAGACTACACTTGCCAACAAAGTCTTGGCACGTCTTGGATGTTGGATGCCAATGCGCCATGGCCTATTGTTCGGTTTAGCGCCAATAGTGCACACATCACCACCTGCGTCTATTATGGCGGAGCCAACACCTATTTTTGTTGCCGTTTCTGCCGCTTCATGGAGCGCAAATTCTTTAGCAATACCGCCAAGATCAAGTTTCATCTTTTCTTTTGCCAAGAAAGCATCTCGCCCTTTAATATCAAACCACCGGTAATTGACCAAAGACTCTGCCGCCTTTTGTTCTATTTCTGTTGGTATCTTGACATCATGCGGTTTCATCGACCACAAAGAGGTGACAGCCCCTACTGTAGCATCAAAAGCTCCATCAGTAAAAGCTGATATCCGCTGCGCCGCAAGCAAAATCTTTGCCAGCTTTTCATCAACCTGCACTCGTTCTTGTCCAGCCATTTTATTGATCAAGGAAAGCTGGCTATCACTGCTGAAACGGCTGCAAAGCCGTTCGACATTTTCAAAAACTTCCCATATAGGGGTAAACGAATGCTCATTTTCTTTTGTAAAACTCATAACGCGTAGGAAGGTACCCATCCCGCATTTAGACTCAATATAACAGGTCTCCGCTACAGACATTGGGTTAACCTCCTTTCTCATAATTACTATGTTCAATGAAGATTAACAAACAATCGCCAGGAGTGACTGCCCGCAAAAATATTATCAGTTAAGTCAGCATCTTTAGAATTGTAGTAGTAATGATAAGGAGAATAATTATCATTACCGCCCATAACAATATAATATAACACTTATTTTCTAGTTGTCAATGAAATTGCACAGAAAAAACCTTCATTAAAAATTACAAATAAAATTGCTACATTATGCTATATATTCCAATTTAAACGCAATCTAATCTGTATTTTTTTAACGCAAAAAAAGAGATAGGCTGATAAAATATTTATCCCATCTCTTTTTCCACAAAATAAATTTTATAAAAATCACGTAGTATGGTCACTATATAAAATGCGTACAGCATTCAAAACACAGATAATGGCAACGCCTGTATCCGCAAAAACAGCACTCCACAAAGAAGCATAGCCTAAAAAGCTGCCTATCATTATCAATATTTTTATAGTTAAGGCAAACACGACATTTTGAACCGCGATAGCACGTGTTGTCTTAGCTAAGCGCAGTGCATAGGGGATGGCATCTACACGAGATGTCATGAAAACGACGTCAGCAGCTTCTATCGCCGCATCAGCCCCAGAGCCCATAGCAGCACCGACGTCTGCATTGGCTAAAACAGGTGCATCGTTAATGCCGTCTCCGACAAATAGTATTTTTCCTTTTTCCGCACGTATTTTTTGCATGGTGCTAAGTTTTTCATCCGGTAAAAGTTTTGCGTGAACCATATCTATTCCTGTTTTATCAGCTACTGCTGCGGCGCCTTCACTGGAATCACCCGTAAGCATAGCTACGCTGATGCCTTGCTTTTTCAAACCGGCAATAGCACTGACTGCATCATCTTTTATCTGATCTCCTAGTATGATACAACCTGCATATTTATTATCAACAGCTAAATATACTGCCGTCTTTTCTGCCGCATCATTTATTTGAATATCATAGTCCTGCATAAAAACAGCATTACCACAGAGTACTTTTTTATTTTCAACATACGCTTTAACACCTTTACCTGGAACTTCCTCTACATCAACTGCCGGTAAAATTTTCAGCGTTTTTTCTTTCGCTTGTCTTACTATACTTACTGCCAACGGATGTGTAGACGCATTTTCCACGGCTGCGCAAAGTTGCAGTATTATATTTTCCGTAAATCCATTATGGGTTTTAATTTTCTGTACATCAAAAACACCATGTGTTATCGTTCCTGTCTTATCCAATGCAGCCGCCTTGATTTGTGTCAAAGCTTCTATCGCCGCCCCATCCTTAAATAAAATGCCATGCCGTGATGCATTACCTATCCCTGCAAAAAACGCCAAGGGAACACTTAAAACTAAAGCACATGGACAACTTATTACTAAGAAAGTAAGCGCAATATATATATAATTATGCCACTGGCCTGTGAATAACGAGGGGACCACGGCTATTAGCAATGCCACTATGACAACTATTGGCGTATAAACTCCTGCGAAACGCGAAATAAAGCGTTGGATGCGAGGTTTATTTGCAGCGGCACTTTGTACAGATGCCAAAACTCTCGATACCATTGATTCATCTAATATTTTTTCTACCCTTATTTTTAAGACACCAGTTTTATTTATACATCCTGACAAAACACTTTCTTTTTCCGAAACAGTGATCGGCACAGCTTCGCCGGTAAGGGGGGAAGAATCAATCTGACTTGTTCCCTCAAGTACTGTCCCGTCAAGTGGTATGCGATCTCCCGGCCGCACTATTATAATATTGCCAACAACCGCCTGATTTGCAGGAATAGCAACAGGTTCATCCTGTTCATTGACCAGCAGGACTGTTTCCGGACGCATATCAATGGCTTCTATTATTTGTCTACGGCTTTTATTGGCAGCTCTTTCTTCAAAAAATTCACCGATTCGGAAAAAAAGCATTACACCCGCTGCTTCAGGATACTCAGCAATAGCAAAAGCACCAAGAGTCGCTATACTCATTAGGAAATTTTCATCAAATACATGCCCCTTTAAAATATTTCGGCCAGCATTCAAAAGTACCTCTTTACCTAAAATAAGATAAGAAATAATTAATAAAGGCAGCTGGTACGCAGGCATATACAAGGATATTAGCTGTGCTGCCGCAAAAAGGACAGCGCCAATAAGGATCTCATAAAATTCACTGCTTTTATACCATACGCCTTCATCCTCTTCTTCCTCTGCCCCTTCATTGTGACAGCAAGAACAGCCGCATGTGTCCTCAACCAGACAGGAACTATCCTTTTCTATTCTTTCACTTCCGTCCAACGCAGTAACCCCCTCGCAATATAAACATATGATTATCTGTTCACATGTTTATTATAATACTACTTTCTCTCTCTTACAACTAAAATATTTCAGCAAATTTAATTTTATGGTAAAATAGTCTGAGAATATTAATTAAGAAATTTTTAAGGGTTTATACAAAACCATTTTGGCAATTTTATTTTAAGGGGAAGTTATGCGGAAAAATTTTTTTAGAATATCCATCTCCGTTTGCCTTTTGATCTTTTTTAGTCTGCTGCCTGTTTATGCCCAAGCAAATTATGACGCAAAAATCCAATACATTTGTTCACTGATGTCCATGACAGCCTATAATGACAAATATGGCGAACTAGCACGTGATACCTTGACTTCGTATGGTTGGGATTTTAATTCGTTTAACGATAATGTAGAAAATCCAGCCGCAAATTTTTTTATTGCGCATAATGACAACTTTGTACCGGGTGAAAGTTCTTATCTGCTTTCTGTGCGTGGAACCAACGATTTAAATGATGTCTCCAGTGATATGAAAATCTCGCTTGTCCCTTTCGGCGGCAATACACCTGAAGGATTTGACGCTTATCTTGCCCAACCCACCAATGCCCAAATGCCAATGGTACACAGCGGCTTTAACCAGTATGTGCAAACGGCCTTCTTTACTAAAAAAGGTGATGACGGTCAAACAATAGGTGAAAAGCTTGTTTCTATCCTGCACAACGATCCGCATGCGCACTTGTATATCACAGGGCACAGTCTCGGCGGTGCTGTTGTTGTACTCACTGCTGCCAGGCTCAACAGCATCGGTGTTGACCCCGCCCAAATAAGTGTAGTCACCTTCGGTGCGCCTGTCGTTGGTAACGAGGCCTTTGCCAAAACCTACGGCCCGTCTATCAATTTATCAAGAATAATATTAGCGGGTGATCCTGTCCGTAACCTTGTGCAGCTCCTCAATCCTAACTACCAACAATTTGGCAAAGAAATAAAATATTCTACAGTGCCGTCTTATGATGATAAACTTAGTCACAAAATTCTTTTGTATGTTGATGCCAGCTTGCGCAGATACTACGATGAAAGCAAAGACACTGTCGAACCGCCTGCCAGTGATGGAAAAGTTCTCTTTACGAAACCGGTTTGCCAGCTTGAAGCTGGACAAAGCAATGAAAATATTGATTTTTATATTTATGCTGTTTTAAAGGATGATATTTCCCATTATATTGATGGTACTGTTTGGAGCGATTCTACCAATGCCTCACCTACTGACAGCAACATTAAATATATAGTCAATACGGACATAACTATTTCACGGCAGAAATACGTACAAAATAGTTTCTATGTATCTACAACTTATACTGTCTACGATGCCCCGAGCGGTAAATTGATCTCGGCCTTTTCCATAGCTTCCAATACTGCTGAGCTTACTCCTATAGAGGCAGTTTTATATAACAATTTAAAACTGGCTGACGAATTAAAAGCAACATTAATCTAAAAGGTACCACTGTGGATAATTATTAAAAAGTACCCTATAGAGTAGACAATGAAAAAAGAGTCTATCTCTATAGGGTACTTCTCTGTATAATGGAGAAAATGTAATAAATAAAGAGATTGAAATCAGAATCACGTTCCATCACCTCTCTCCTTATTCTATTCCCCAAACTTTTATTTTTCAACACTTTGGGGAATAGAATTTTATTATATTAAAAAATAAGCAAACGTTCCACTTTTAGATACCAATGGAATTAAAAAAAAGATGACTCCTGTTCAATACAGAAATCATCTTAATAATACATAGCCTTTTTTTAATTGCTCTTTCCAAAGGATACAGATCATATCCACAGCGGTGCCTTTTTTCAGTCTTCTATTCCTTTTCTACCCATAACGCCTTTATCATAATAATGCTTTATCAATTTCATCTCAGTCACTAAATCGGCTCTTTCTATCAACCACTCGGGTGCATTTCTTCCCGTGCAGACCACTTCCGTATCAGTTGCGACACTATTTAGGAGATCCTCAACCTGAGCTCTGCCTATTAACCCAAAAAACAAGGCAACATTTATTTCATCGAGGACTATGACATTATATTTTCCGGAAACTGCTGCCCGCTTTGCCTCAGTAACACCTTCCTCAATCATAGCCTTATATGCTGCTGGTGGTTTACCTTTAGGAAATACCACCACATCATCTCCCCAAGCCTTGAGCTTTTCCTTATCAATCATTCCTTCTTCAGCGATAAAATATGGTTTTCCGCTGGTCCTTAACGTGATCCGCGGTGAAAGATCTTGAAGAATTTTCTGCTCACTGTAGGCAAGACTTTTCATAAATTGGGCGAAATAAACTTTCATACCTGCACCGATTGCACGTATAGATAAACCAATGGCTGCAGTAGTCTTACCTTTGCCATTTCCCGTATACACCTGTAACATTTTGGTGCCTCCATTCTTTAATTTTTAACACTTGCAAAAGATTTACTTTCTCTAAGGTAGGATTTATCAGTTATTTAAAGAATATATATCATATACATCTACAATAAGGAATATCTACAAGGAGGTCTACATGTGAAAAAGCTAAGCATTGACAAACTTACGCCTGGTATGATTTTGGGGCGCACAATTATCAATGATAAGATGGTCGTTATCCTATCCTCGGGTACTATGCTGACTCAGGCACATATAACCAGACTAAAATTTTTAAATACCCCTTTCGCATACATAAAAGATGACTTTGAACTAAGCAGCAATTACCAGATTGTCGAGATCATGTTCAACAAGGAAAATGCCTTTGTAAAAAAATACAATGATGTCGTTTTAGAAGCAAATGAACTCTTCACAAGTCTCGGTAAGAAAAAAGACATATCGATAGAAGAAACTGGTGAAAAGGTAAAAAACTCATTACTGCCCACTGTTAAAGAAAGTGGCGTCATTGATTTTCTATATACTTTAAGTAATATCAGCGACAATGTCTGTCACCATTCAGTGCGCGTTTCAATATTATCCGGAGTTATCGGCAAATGGCTGCGTTTTAGTGAAAATAAAATCAACGACCTCATTTTAGCTGGTTTTCTACATGATATCGGCAAAACCATGCTGCCTGAAAAAATAGTAAACCGCAATCCTGAGACCTTAAAGCCAGACGATTATGAACTTTACATACAGCATACTATTAACGGCCAAAAAATACTATCTGACAGACCGGGGATTTCTGAGGGAGTACGTGCGTCCGCTCTGCAACATCACGAAGCGATGGACGGCACTGGTGAACCTTTTGGCGTAAGTGGTAAAGATATTGATGAATATGCACGCATTGTGGCAGTTGCCGACCGTTATGACAACATCACCACTGAACGGGAGGGCGAAATCAAGCATACACCGTTTGATGCCGTTGAATTAATTGCCAAAAGCATGTTTTCTTCTCTTGACGCCCAAATATGCGTTCCTTTTATAGCCAACATCCAAAATTCTTTCTTAGGCTCAATAGTGGGCTTAAATGATGGCCGCCGTGGCCGCATTGTCTATTATCCTGCCGACTATTTATCTTTGCCAATCATAAGAATAGACGATAATACAGTTTTAGACCTCAATGAAGAACGTCGTAAAAATAATACGACGATAATTGAATATAATCCTAAATAAGCAATTATCCTATGCATAAAATAGCAAACAAATAACTGTAAATAATATTGACAGAATAAATGCGTTATCTGAAAGGATGGACGCATTTTTCATCTGTTATCAATTTTATCCATACCAGCCATATCATGCTGGACAAAACGCTGCTGTGCTATTTTTTCGTATTTTGTGTTTGGCCGCCCATAATTGACGTATGGATCAATTGAGATGCCTCCCCGTGGTAAAAACTTTCCCCATATTTCTATATAGCGAGGCTGCATCAATTTTATCAAGTCATCCATGATTATATTAACCACATCTTCATGGAAATCACCATGATTTCTAAAACTTACCAGATAAAGTTTTAGGGATTTACTTTCGACCATTATTTTATCTGGAATATAGGAAATATAAATAGTGGCAAAATCAGGCTGACCTGTTATTGGACACAGGCTGGTAAATTCCGGGCAATTAAATTTTACCCAGTAGTCCCGATCAGGATGCTTATTTACAAATGTTTCCAGAATTTCAGGACAATAGTCATAATTATACTTTACATTTTTCTTACCAAGTAAAGTAATATTTTCTACTTCATTTTTTTCTCTCATGATACGCTCCTTTTGCAACAATTATATTTTATTATAATATCTTTTTTAGTAAAATGCGACTCATGTACGCTTTATATTTATATAATATATATTCAGCATAGTACAGTGTTGTCTTTTGCTTGACGATATTACTGATTTAGCGTAAAATTATGTAATGATAAATGCGCGAATTTTAACTTTTAGTTTTCTGAGAACGCAATTTGCAATTATTTTGGAGGTTTTATAGTGGAAGCAAATCGTGTATATAATTTTAATCCTGGTCCTGCCACCCTTCCTTTGGAAGTTTTGAAAGAAACTCAAGCAGAATTGCTTAATTTCAGTGGCAGCGGTATGTCCATTATGGAAATCAGCCATCGTTCCAAGGAATATGATGCAGTCCATAACAAGGCTAAAGCAGACATCAAAGAATTAATGGGACTTGGCGATGACTACGACGTATTGTTTATTCAAGGCGGTGCTAGTCTGCAATTTGCTATGGTGCCAATGAATTTTGCCATCAATGGCAAAAAAGGGAACTATGTTCTTTCTGGCAGTTTTGCAAGCAAAGCTTATAAAGAAGCAGAAATCCAAGGTGTTGGTACTGTTGCCGCTTCCAGTAAGGAAAATGACTTCCGCAATGTACCCAAACAAGGTGATCTTAAAATAGATCCTAATGCCGCCTATTTGCACATCTGTTATAACAATACCATTTATGGTACAGAATATCATTATATTCCTGACACAAACGGCATACCTTTGATAGCTGATATGTCTTCTGATATGCTTTCCCGTCCTCTTGACTTCAATAAATTTTCCTTTATTTACGCTGGTGCCCAAAAGAATCTCGGTCCTGCCGGAGTAACTATTGTTGTTGCCAGAAAATCATTCATTGAAAATAGTCCTGAAAACCTTCCCACAATGCTGCGCTACAATACATACAGTAAAAAGAATTCTCTCTATAACACACCGCCTGCCTTTTGTATTTACATGGTTGGCAAGGTTGCCGCTTGGTTGAAAAAACAAGGCGGACTGTCTGTTTTAGCTGAACGCAATGCTAAAAAAGCCGCTTTATTGTATGACGCCATCGACAATAGCAATGGTTTTTATAAAGGACATGCCGAAAAAGACAGCCGTTCCTTTATGAATGTCACTTTCCGTTTACCTACAGAAGAACTTGAAGCAAAATTTATCGCCGAAGCCAAGGAACATAAACTCTGCGGCGTGAAAGGCCATCGCTCTGTTGGCGGTCTGCGTGCTTCTATATATAATGCTATGCCATATGAAGGTGTAAAATGCCTTACCGACTTTATGGAACAGTTCCGTACTGCCAATAAATAAGCTCTGTTTTTGCTATTAATGCCAAAATGTTTAAAGGAGGTTTTTGCATGAAGGTAATTGATCCATTATCTGTTTCTGAACAGGTGATAGAAACTTTAAAGCAAGGTGCTTTTCTGACTACAAAGTTAGATGGTAAAATAAATACAATGACTATCGGCTGGGGAAGTATCGGTTTCATTTGGGGTGGTCCTGTTTTCATGGCAATGGTGAGAAAATCTCGTTTTACATGGTCATTCCTCGAAAAAAGCCACGAATTTACAGTAAGCGTGCCTACGCATGACATGCGTGCAGCGCTGGCTATATGTGGCACAAAATCCGGCCGTGATATTGATAAATTTGCGACTGCTTCACTAACTGCCCAAAAGAGCCAAAAACTGGATACACCTGTAATAGCCTCTGCGGGAATGCATTTTGAATGTAAGGTAGTTTATCAGCAGGATATGCTGCCGAAGAATCTTTCTGCCGCTGTTACCGATAGATGGTATGGTGACAACGATTGGCACACCCTTTATTTTGGTGAAATTGTAGCTGCTTATAAAGACTAAGTTACTTTTATAAATAATGGCCGTCTCTTTTTAGGAGATAGCCATTATTTTTTTGCCACAAATTATTATAAAATCAACTCAATGGAACATCATAATAAACTTGTCCCAGACTATTTATAGCGCAAGAGCCGGCAGTAATATCCGTCACAGTATCCACTATTTGCCCACTTACTACCGCATCTATCAATACCGTAAACTTTACCATATCCGTAAATTCTTTTTGTAAAATATTGACATCCTTTTTATGTAAATAACTTTCAATATTTCCCATAAAATTATAAGCAAATTGCAATTCCACTTTTTCGCAGGGAAGTCTTTCCACTATTACAGCCTTTGCCAAAACCAACGATGCACCATGCCCATATGCACGTATCAGCCCACCAGCCCCCAATTTTATACCGCCAAAATAGCGGGTGACTACTACAGTTAAATCAGAAAGCTCATTTTTCACTAAACCATCCAGAATTGGTCTTCCGGCCGTTCCAGATGGTTCTCCATCATCATCAGCTTTTTTTAGTCCAGCCTTATCCCCCAGTACATAAGCTGAACAATTATGCGTAGCATCCCAATACTTTTTTTTCATTGAAACGATATAGTCCGTGGCAGCGTCTTCTGTTTCAGTTCTTTTAGCATTTACTATAAACTTGGATTTATTTATCACATATTCAGCAGCTGCCGTATCTTGCAGCGTTTTATATTTTATCAACATTTAATACTTTATTTTCCTCCATAATTACATACATCGCCCCAAATTTCCTGTCATAACAGGTTGTCCAGTCAACAGTTCTTATCCATCCACACCTTCTGCAACATTCTATTGAATGCTGTAATATATTATAAGTCAATTTTTACATTTCTGTATAACGTATTCATATTTTTATTTTTTATGTGGTAAATTATTTCTTTTTGTAGTATTATCTCAATTGTGCCTAATAATATATGTTGAATTTAACTTCACGAAAGGGTCGTGTTATTGATAGTGGACAACCATATGCATCGCAGCCTGAAGAACAGGCATTTACAATTGATATCGCTCGGCGGCATCATAGGCAGCGGTTATTTTTTGGGTACAGGTTATATTCTTGAAAAAGCCGGGCCGGCTGCTATTTTAGCGTATCTTTTAGGCGGGCTCATTGTCTTTTGTGTTATGCTCTGCCTGGCAGAACTGGCTGTTGCCAAGCCGATATCTGGTTCATTTGTCAATTATACGAACGAATTTATCTCCCCCACTTGGGCCTGTGGTGTTGGCTGGGCATATTGGTTGAATTGGATTGCTTATGTCCCGTCTGAAATGATTGCCGCCGGAATAATTATGAATAATTTTATTCCCCAAATCGGCCAAGTCGGCTGGGCAATAATTTTTGGCTTTATAATAACGTTAATCAATCTTCTCAGCGTCGGTAAATTTGGCGAAAGCGAATTCTGGCTTTCCCTTATAAAAATTGTCGCGTTAATAATATTTAGCTGCACCGCTATTGCACTTTGTACCGGTCTTATCGGTGGCCATTATATAGGAACCAGTATTTTATTGAACCATGGCGGCTTTGCCCCTAATGGTTATGATTCCATTCTGATAACTATGGTTATCATTCTTGTAAATTTCCAAGGCTCTGAAATAATAGGACTCGCTGCCGGCGAATGCAAAAATCCGGAAAAAAGCATCCCTATTGCTGTTAGAAATGTAAGCTGGCGCATCATTGCCCTTTATATCATTCCTGTTTCGCTGCTCATCTCCATCCTGCCATGGGATCATGCGGGACTTACAGAAAGTCCTTTCGCTGCTGCCTTACAAGAATATGGTTTAAATCAACTAGCCTCCTGTTTTGCCTTCGTTGTTTTGACCGCAGCTATCTCCTGCTCCAATTCTGGGCTCTATGGTAGTGGACGCGCCTTACAGGCTCTGGCCCGACTTAACATGGCACCCAAATGGCTTGGCCGTTTAAATTCACAGGGTATGCCGCAAAATTCTATTCTCGTTTCAATCATTGGCTGCTGGCTCATTATTTTACTTTATACTTATGACAGCAGTTCACTCGCTTATACCTATTTACTAGCCGTATCAGGTTTTACAGGCGCAATGGCGTGGATATCCATTTGTTGGAGCCAATACAATTTTCGCAGGAAATTAGAAAGAGCACATCTTGTAGACACTTTGAAATATAAAACTCCGTTTTTTCCTTATGTCACTCTTTTTGGCATTTTTGTGCAGTTACTCTGCCTTGCTGTGATGGTTTTTACAAAAGACCTTCGTTCAGCTTTATATACAGGATTGCCAATGATGATAATACCAATGCTTTGGTATAAACTTTCCCATAAAAAAAGTTCCCATAAATGAACATAAAATCAGTAACACTCAGCTATACAAAAAGGCTCCTTGGGTTTATTCTATGATAAACCCAAGGAGCCTTCTTTATGCAATACGATGATTCAGTTTAACTCAAATATCGTGGCATTGGTTAAATGCTGCTATACCAGGATAAACTGCACTTTCACCCAATTGTTCTTCAATTCTTAACAGCTGGTTGTATTTTGCTACACGTTCGCTGCGGCTTGGTGCCCCAGTCTTTATCTGGCAGGTATTAAGTGCTACGGCCAAATCTGCAATGGTAGTATCTTCTGTTTCACCAGAACGATGTGAAGTAACGGCTGTATAGCCAGCTTTCTGTGCCATCTTTATTGCTTCAAGCGTTTCTGATACAGAACCGATCTGGTTGAGTTTAATCAAAATGGAATTCGCACAACCATTATGGATACCTTTAGCTAAGCGCTGTGTATTCGTTACAAATAAATCATCACCTACAAGCTGAACCTTTTTACCAAGTCTTTCGGTAAGCTTACGCCAACCATCCCAGTCTTCTTCATCCAGCCCATCTTCCAGTGATACTATCGGGTACTTTTCACAAAGGTCTGCCCAATAATCAATTAATTCTTCGCTCGTAAATTTTCTACCTGATTTCGGCAGGAAATATTCACCCTTTTTGCTGCCCTTCCATTCACTGGAAGCAGGGTCAAGTGCGAGCATAAAATCTTTTTTAGGTTTATAACCAGCTTCTTGTACAGCTTCAAGAATGAGGTCCAAAACTTCTTCATTCGTGGAAAGATTAGGTGCAAAACCACCTTCATCACCTACGGAAGTAGCAAGCCCTTTACCCTTTAAGATTTTCTGCAAGGTATGGAATACTTCTGTACACCAACGCAACCCTTCCTTAAATGAAGGTGCGCCAACTGGCATGATCATAAATTCCTGTATATCTACAGTATTAGTAGCATGTACCCCACCATTTAATATATTCATCATAGGTACCGGTAATCTATTTCCAGATATGCCGCCAAAGAAACGGTATAACGGAATTTGTAAAGCAGATGCAGCTGCTTTAGCACTGGCAATAGATACTGCCAAGACCGCATTGGCACCAAGCTTTGATTTACCTGGAGTACCATCAGCTTTAAACATTGCCCTGTCAACTGCATATACATCGGAAGCATCCAATCCTTTTACCGCAGCATTTATAATAGTATTTATATTTTGTACAGCTTTAGTGACACCTTTACCAAGGAAACGGTTCTTATCGCCATCACGAAGTTCCAGAGCTTCAAACTCACCTGTGGACGCGCCGCTAGGAGATGCTGCCCGGCCGAAGCCTCCTCCATTTAAAACGACTTCTGCTTCAACAGTTGGGTTACCACGAGAATCAATAATTTCCCTACCGATTACTTCTTTAATCTTCAATTCATCCAACATCATTATACGTCCAGCTCCCTTATAATAAATTTTCCATAATATTCAATATCATCATCTAACAGTTATGGTTCCGTTATATGAATGGATAAAGTTCCATTGCTTTCCAAAGAATTTTTATCACTAACTCTATGTATAATATATCATAACTGATAAAGATTATCAATACAGTGTTTCAGCTATATTGTAAAATAAATCCCCAGGTTATCCCCTGAGAATCTATTTCACTAAAACATTCACATACACCTGCTAAATATATTTATTAAGGTTTCAATCTACTATTTATTCTGGTTCTACTGCCTGTTTAAAGGTCTGCTTACCATCCTTGAATTCTATTATCACAGCTTGTTTTACAGGATTATGTTCTTCGTCTATAGTAATTTTACCAGAAACTAGTTGCAAATCCTTCGTGACCGCCAAAGCCGTATTAATTTTTTCCGGTTCAGTACTGCCTGCCCGTTTTATGGCATCAATGATCATGGTAGCTGCATCATAACCGAGGACGGCTGCCGCATCAGGGTCCTGCCCGTATTTATCCTTATAAGCATTAAGGAATTTATCGGTTTCCGGTGTCTTATTCTGTACTGAATAATGGTTAGTAAAATAAGTATTATTTAGTGCATCTGGTCCTGCGATATCAACTAATTTACTGCTGTCCCAGCCATCACCACCTGTTATTGGCACGGTTATACCAAGATCACGCGCCTGCTTTATTATTTTGCCAACTTCTTCGTAATAACCAGGAATATAAATCATATCTGGATTTGACGCAGCAATTTTAGTCAGTGTAGCTTTAAAATCATTATCTTTTTGCAAATAAGCTTCTTCATCAACTATCTGGCCACCATTCTTGACAAAGCTTTCTTCGAAGAAATGAGCCAACCCCTTGGAATAATCAGAACTATTATCTATGTATACCGCTACTTTTTTTACTTTCAATGTATTTGTGGCGAAATTCCCCATTACTGTACCCTGAAAGGGATCAATAAAGCAGACACGATAAATATACGGATTTACTTTACCATCATCCGTAACTGTCACTTTAGGATTAGTGGAAAAAGAACTTACCAATGGCACCTTACTGGCATCAGCAATCTGTGTTATTGCCATCGTATTTGATGATGTACATGCCCCCAGGACAACAGATACTTTATTAGACGATATCAATTTCGTAATTGCATTTGCAGCCTCTGCAGGTTCTGATTTATTATCAGCTTTTATAAATTCAATTTTTTTGCCGTCAATACCACCAGCAGCATTTATTTCATCAAATGCCAGCTGTGCACCATTTGCCGTCGAAGTGCCATAAGATGCATTATTTCCTGTCAATTCAAGATCCCCGCCGATTTTAATTGTATCAGAACTTCCTGCTCCGCAGCCTGTTCCCAAAATGGCAAAAATCAATGCACCAGATAATGCAACAGTTTTCAAAAGCCTGCCCTTTAACATAATCTTCACTCCCCATATATTTTCCGAAAACAAAAGCCCGCTAACAAAACAGTAATAGCTATAACATATTACTGCTTTGTTAGCGGGCTCCCTTGCACAAAAACATCTATTCAGTTTCGGTAGATTTAGTATATCATTATCATCTAGAATCTGCAATAAAAAAATATAATGGCGTCATGAGTTGAAGTGATGGCACTATAAATTTATAAACTAAAAAAGCCCGCATAGCATGCAGGCTCTACATTTCTAAGTATGGCGGAGAGTGAGGGATTCGAACCCTCGGTACAGTTTCCCGCACACACGCTTTCCAGGCGTGCTCCTTCAACCACTCGGACAACTCTCCAAATGCTCTCAATATACATCTTCTATTGGCAACGATATATAGGATATCATTTTTTTAAAAATTTGTCAATTTTTTTATTAAAGGTTGTTGTTATCATATATAATTAATTATTATTTTCCAATAAATATAATTATTATAAAGCAAATTTGTTTCATCTTTTTTGTGGATAATTATTATCTAATATAAAATTTTATCTATAGATATTGACATCCTATTCCCTTTTGATTAGAATATTAACATAATATAGGTTTATTAATAATGAATTTCAATATTTATGAAAGGACGCATGGACATCATGATGGATGCAAAAAAAGTTACTGCGTTGTTACGTAAAAAAGGATTTAAAGTAACACCGCAACGTCTGGCTATATACAATGTGCTATGCAATACCAAGGCACACCCTAACGCTGAAATGATCTTCAACAAGTTACAGCCCTATTACCCAACCATGAGCTTGGCTACCATTTACAAAACCATCGACATATTAAAAGAGATCAATCTCATTCAGATTATCAATGTTGGTGAAGACAGTCTACGTTATGATGCTGTTGTTAAATCACATTCTCATATACGCTGCACAGTTTGCAATAAGGTAGAAGATATTATGGATTTTGATTTCACTCCAGCCATAAAGGATGTCGCCCAACGCACTTCCTATGATCTTTCCGGCCAACAATTCTATTTCTACGGTGTCTGTCCGGAATGTCAAGCCAAAGCCAATCGTAAAATAGGCTGATATTTTTTTACAAACAAGAATAGGCATAAAACGTTTTGAAAGCGTTTTATGCCTATTTTATATCATTGATTTTTTAATATGTTCATTTAATGCCAGCCATAAAAATTAATTTTAAACCGAGTGCACACATCACTACAGAAAGTAAAATAACGATTATCCGCGGTTTTGTCTTTCGTGAAATTACAGCTCCCAGCTGTGCGCCAACTGCGGCTCCCCCGCCAATAGCAATAGCTGGTTTCCAAACAACATGCCCCAACAGTACATGGGACACAGTTCCTGCGAAGGAGGAGACCGCCAATATAAAATGAGATGTAGCCGTAGCAACATGCGGCGGAAAAGATAGTACATATATCATCAAGGGCACATGTACGACACCACCACCAATTCCCAGTATGCTAGACAAAAATCCTACAAATATACTTATAAAGATACCAATTTTTTTAGAATATTTAAAATCCTGCTGGTTAAAATATTCTGCTTTAGCCTTTGCCGCTGATGATTTCCAATACATTACCACTGATAAAACCATGAGCATCGCGCCAAAAAGGATATTAAAAGCATTTCCTGTAAAATACTCATCTACATAGCTGCCAATAAACGCTCCCGGTAAAGTTGCCACAGCAAAGGGCAGTGCAGCATCAAAATAAACTTTTTTTTGCCGGATATAAGCCACTGTACCTGAAAAGGTATTCAAAAATACGCCAAACAGCGACGTCCCAACTGCCTGAGATACCGTATGAAAGGTGTTGAAAAAACTAGGCGGAGCATCTGCCCTGCCTGTCATTACCAACACAAAAAGAGGAATCATTATAAGACCGCCGCCTATGCCTACAAGAGTGCCAAAAGCGCCAACGCCTATACCGATCACAAATAAAATTACTATATCCACTTGCTTGTTTTCCTCCTGCCAGCCATAATACTTCAGCAGATTTCTTATAATGCATCTATCTTTTCACTCAGTAAAAAGAAAATGTGACCGCGTATGCCAGCCACACTTCTCAATTATTCACTTTTCAAAACCAAACTTTTTGGCGATTTGGGTATAAATGGGAACGGCAACACCAAATTTTTCGGCCATACGCACAACTTCAAAGACCAAACCATCTAGTTCCGATTTACCGCCCTTTTTCAAATCTTTCTGCATAGATGCCGTTGTCTCTGGTGTAAGCGCATCCATAATAGCTAAATTTTTGTCAAAAAGTCCACTGTCCAAATTCAAACCCATTGCCTTGCCCACTTCGATTACTTCTTTTACCGCAGCCGCAAAAGCATCACGTTTTTCTCCCTGTTTTTGCATTGCCTGCGCCGTAATATCGTAATAAGCACCTACTGCTGCCATCGGCGAAACAAATGTAAACTTTCTATATGTATCTTCAGCTATATTCTGCGAAACAACAGGTGCGATACCGGCAGATAATAGATCAGCAGCAATCTGGTCAAGTTGAGGACGCAGTGCAGTTTCTCCGCGCGTTCCATAAACAACTCGAAAGATATCACTTCTTTGTGTTATTTCTCCTGGTGCAGAGATCCAAGCCACAATGTAAATGCATCCTTCCAAGACATTTTTCCCCGGTAATTTTTCAGCCAGAGCTTTTCCTGTTCCAAAAATATTCAATATTGGAATAATAATAGTATGTCTGTCCGCCGCTTTTTTCAAAAACGGAACGATATCATCAAGCGAATAGCCTTTAACACTCACAAAAATAACATCGGCTTTGCTTTTATATTCGTCAGTACCCATTGCCTTTATATTTTTTAAGTGCATTTCGCCTTTTTTGTCTGAATGTATGGTCAACCCTTTTTCTTGCATTGCCTGTAAATGACGACCACGGGCAATAAATACAACATTTTTACCTGCCGCAGCTAAAAATCCGCCTATGCAGCCACCCGTCCCGCCAGCGCCTAATATGACATAATTCACAAGTCTTACCCCCCATGAGTAAAATCTATTCAGCCTTCCATTGTGTCTTCCAAACAAATATGCACGGCTTATTTAAAGATAATATTACCAATATAATTATATAATATTATTATAGCATATTGTCAAAAATAAAAAACAACTTTATTATAATGTCATAAGGTTTCTAATAAATTACATATATTTAAAATAAATCGTACTATCGATAATAATTTCATTGAAAAGGTGATATCCAGTATGCCTTATATACAAATAGGTAATAAATTATTTGCATTCACTCAGGAGCGTCAAAAAAGGAAGACAATATCAATAGCGCTAAAAACACGTGGCAATATTTTGATAAAAACCCCGCCAGGAATTTCTACCGAAGAAACCTACAAAATTCTGCATCGTTATGCCAACTGGATAACGAAAAAAGACCAAGCTTATGAAAAACTTTCACACGATGCCCCTATCAATGATAATTACATAGTCTATAAAGGTGAAACCTTCTATATAGAACGTCGTTTTGCAGATACCCTTCCTTCTGTAAAAATCTGCGAGAAAAAAATTATTGTCAATTGCCAAAATGATCTCTTCCTGCCTTTAAAGGATATTTTTATTCCTTGGTATAAAGAACAAGCAAAACTTTACCTTTCCCAAAGAACTTCGTTTTGGGCAAATAAAATGCAGGTAACCGTTGCCCGCATATCCATACGTGACCAAAGGAGCCGCTGGGGGAGCTGCTCTAGCCGCCATAATATAAATTATAATTGGCGTATTATGATGGCACCCATTCCCATCATTGATTATCTTGTAATCCATGAAGCTGCCCACTTACTGCAAATGAACCACTCAGCAAAATTTTGGCAGGTAGTTGAACAATATGATCCGTTATTCAAAAACCATCGACTTTGGTTGAGACAAAATGGCGATATTTTACTACACGTCCTACGACAATAGAACAAAGAAGGTGCGTTTATTAACAACACTATAATAAACGCACCTTTTTTATTTAAAAAGCTCTGTATACTTTCTCTGCAATTCATCAACATCGCTTATGACTTTATTGACATGTTTAGTTATCGTAGCATATCCCAACTTTTCATCTGATTCCATTATAGCTTTGACAATATCGCTATGTTGACTGAATAAAACTTCTATCTCGTCTTGTTTAAAGGACAAATCAATCACGCGGGCCCGAATATAATTCAAATTTGCTTCCTGGATAATTTTCCATATATGCGGTTTTTCACAGCCTGTAAATATAATATCATGCATCATATTATCAAGCTTGAAGAACTGCTCATAGTTTCTACGCTTTACGCAAAAGCACTGTTTTTCTAGGCAGTCAGACAACTTTTCCTTGAATTCATCGGGAAAATGCCTGCATGCCAACCGAACAACGGCCTGCTCCATTGTAACACGTAAAAAACGGAATTCCGCAATTTGTCCTGTATCAATCTTGGAAACATATGAACCGCGCTGTGGCCGTATTTCCAACAGACTTTCCTGTGCCAAGCGGATAAACGCTTCCCGTACAGGAGTACGGCTTATTGCCAAAGTATCAGAAATTTCCTGTTCTGATATAGCAGTCCCCGGCAGCAATGTTAAATTCAATATGTTCTCTCTTAAAATACGATATGCATATTCCCTAACTGATTCTTTTCCTTCTGCTTTTGATATTGTCAAATCTATCATTAAATTACTCCATTAATATGTATTATTTCCAAGTCCTAAAACTATATTTTACTACGTTATATGTCGTTATTCGCACTTACTCTCTAGAACATATTATATGATTGCTTTCAATTTAGTCAAGTTTATTAAACATATTACACGAATATGGTATATGTTTATACACGCCAATCAAAAATTTTATCCTATACGTTCCTTTACTGTTTCTTTAAGCAATAATTTTATTTTATCATATTAAAATTTTTTACAGATTTTTCTATCCAATTATTTAATTTCTTCATAATGAAATCCAAAAAATCCCGAAAATCATTTTAAATAAAACATCTTCGGGATTTTTTGAATATTCATTTATATCTTCTCAATTTTTATTTCATTATATACGAGCTTTACTAGGCCACAACTTATCATATGACCAACCAGTTAATTCTTCGGCTACTTCCTTTGCTTCAGGTGACACATCTTTTTTACTGCCACCTTCGTCAAGACGAGCCAATTCATTTTTAAGAATTTCATGTGTATGTTTATTTAATTTAAATTTTCTGGAAAGAATTAATGCTACCAAGATTAAAACAACTGGTCCAACAAAAAATATTAACGATATACCCACTTGCACTCCATGCGGGGTCGATGCAAAATTAAGCATTGTTTTAGAATCAAAACCAACCATTGCCAATAAAATGCCAGCAGCCCAGGATGCAACTGCACCTGTTGATTTGCGGAAAAAAGTCATAACTGCAGCATAAATGCCTGCACGATCGCCACGCGTCATAATCCTGTCCACGTCAGGAATAAAAGGAAATACATTCCATGGTGTAAATTCTAAAATTCCACGTGCCAACTGATAAAAAACTGAAATGACGATCAAAATCTCAACTGGATTAGAAATATCCATAAACCAAACTAAAACATAGCCTATCATCGTAATGATAATTGTCGTATAGCTCATAACGTAAAGGTATCGCGGTCCACGTGTAATCATTAATTTAGTAGCCGCTAACGTCGACAAAATACCAAATATAGATAAAGCCTGCAGTGTCCATGGCAGATCACTTCCAACGCCTTGTACACAGGATAAAATAAATACTGGTAACATAGTCGAATAAAAATCTTTTCCTGTAAAGGATAATAAATAAATGAAAAGGTGTTGACGAAATGCCTTATTTTTAAAAGTAGAAAAAAAGTCAACAACCATCTGTTTTATAAATTGCCCCATTGTTAATTTAGGCCGATTTTCCAGCTCTTTAATAAATTCAGGAGTAAGCGGTCTTTCCCAAGTACTTCTATACGATATAAAAATAGCAACAACAAAAATAATTGTCCAAATAATACCTGTTACCAAATAAGCATCTGGATTTTGCGTATGTTTCAGTATTGCCAAAACAATGAAAACAATAGCTGTACCTGTTGCCGAGATAAACATTCGCGAACCAGATAGAATCGTTCTTAATTTATAGTCATTAGTCATTTCTGTCGGTAACGTTTCCCATGAAATAAGAATCATGGCAATCGCCAGTTCAATTACGATGTAAACAATTAGATAATAACGCCAATCATCATATCTAATCCAGAATGCTGGAAAAATTAAAGCGAATATAATTCCTCCGAGCAAAATGAAAAAATGGCGTCTACCAAAGCGTTTTCCCAATTTAGTCCTATAAAAATTATCTGTAATACTGCCAAAGAACAACGAAAATAAAGCATCGAAAATCCTGCCTATTCCTGTAATGGCACCTGCAAGTATAGGACCAATTCCTTGACTAAGTACAAATGCAAAAATGACCCCTGAAACAATATTATTCCATCCACCACCCATTAAATCAGTTAACCCATAAGCTATTCCTCTTCTTATGTTTATAGGTTTTGCTTGATATACCCAGTTATTCTCTTTCTTCATTTTTCTCACTTCTTTCAATTATTATATTAATCAAAAAAATGGAAATATTTATATGCATTATTATAGGATATGTCTTTAATAATGCTTCCTAAATAATCGCAATCATCTATCACCTGTCCTCTGTTTACCCATTCTCCTACTAAATCACACAAGACCCGCCGAAAATATTCATGTCGTGAGTATGAGAGAAAACTTCTCGAATCAGTAAGCATTCCAACAAAATTTCCTAACAAGCTTTGCTGTGCCATAATCTGTAACTGATTACGCATTCCTTCGCGTGTGTCATTAAACCACCATGCGCAGCCAAGTTGCAATCTTTGGATGCACCCTCCCTGAAAATTCTGCATACCAGTTGCTAATTTCATCCAATCATTAGGATTTGTAGAATAAAGTATTATTTGTGGTATGTTATTATCTTTAAAACCATCATTTATTAATTTTATTACTTCTTCTGCTATATCTTCTTGTGAACCA
The DNA here is from genome assembly GCF_004341685.1 of Pectinatus cerevisiiphilus. Classification (GTDB taxonomy): domain Bacteria; phylum Bacillota; class Negativicutes; order Selenomonadales; family Selenomonadaceae; genus Pectinatus; species Pectinatus cerevisiiphilus. The sequence continues at coordinate 24,099 of NZ_SMAA01000002.1, read as the reverse complement.
ATAGAATCAAATCCTGTATCTGGACCTAATTTCTGAAACATTAATTGATTAGCATTTCGCATTACATTAATATGAAACTGCATTGTCCATCCATATTTTTTATTCAATTTCATCAGCACTTTTAATAATGCTGTTTGGTACCCCGCAATTTCTTTGTCAGTTAATTCCGCATTATTATTGCATGCTTTCACTATAATCTTATCAAGCTCTGCCTTATTTATTTTTTTATAATGATAACTATTCAAACCATGATCTGACAAACGGGCCCCTAATGATTCAAAAAAAACAATTCTTTGTTCTATGGCTTTTTCCAAGGAATCAAAATCAGCTATTGCTATTCCTGAAACCGTGCTCAGCTTAGCTAAATATCCTTTATAATCACCATGATTAATGTTTAATAATTGATCTGGCCGCATGGCTGGAACGACTTTAAAGTTTTTCTCTTCTTGCGCCAAAAGTTTATGATAATATAAATCTGAAGCGGGGTCATCTGTAGTACATATTACTTTTACATTCGCATTCTTTATAATATTTCGCGGTTTAAAATCTCCAGTTGCTAACATAGCATTAGCTTTTTTCCATATACTGGGTGCATTTTTAACAGTAAAAGCCTCATCAATATTAAAGAAACGTTTTAATTCAAGATTTGTCCATTCATAAAGTGGATTGCCAATTGCTTTCTCAATAGTCGCAGCCCAAGCTAAAAGCTTCTCATACTCATCGCCATCACCTGTAATCAAATCTTCAGGTACCCCATTGGCTCTCTCCAAACGCCATTTATAATGATCGCCAAATAATCCATCATTTAACCAAATACGTGTTAAATTAGGATAATTTTTATTTTCATAAATATCTTTGGGATTAAGATGGCAATGATAATCAATAATAGGCATTTTTTCAGCATAATTATGATACAGTTCCTTAGCCACAGTACTTGTCAATAAAAAATCTTCATTTAATAACGACATTATTTTTGCCTCCTATCGCTGCATACAATTTTCACAATACATTTAACGTACCTAAGTAGATAATTATACTCACAATATATAAACATCTATATTTGAACCAGATTATATTACACCCTGTCCAATCAAACTTTACTAAACATATTTTTTCAAAACATTTCTAACCGCGCCTTCGCCTGCAATAAGTTCACTAAAATAACCTTCCACTTTTTGCCCTAAACCAACTTCATAAAGATTACTGCCAAAAATATTTTTATTTGACAAAATTTCTGTTAATTTACCAGTTGCTGTAGCAGGTTCTCCCAATTTTATATTCGTTAAATTTTTTTGCAAATATACAAGCATCGGATCTGGACTAGGTACAAAAGAATGCCCATTATCATCAACCCCCAGTAAGTATCGACACCATCCTGCTATAGCCAGTGGTATATATTTTAGTTTACGTGCATTTTCTCCATAAGCTTTTATTGTTTCTCCAAAACGGATACCCACCTTTTGCGATGTATCCGAAGCTATACGCTGCGGTGTATCAGGTATATTAGGATTACTAAAACGTTCTTCGATAACTTCATCAATAAATTTCTTAGGATCTAAAACTTTCGGATTTACAACAACAGGCAACCCTTCCTGATACCCTATAAGTTGAATAAGTTTTTTAAGTTCAGCATCCTTCATTTCGTCCGCAATTGATTTATACCCCAGTAAGCAACCATATACCGCCAATGTTGTATGCAATGGATTAAGGCAGGTACACACTTTCATGTGTTCAACCTTATCAACTGTAGCTCTATCTACAAAGATAACGCCTGTTTTTTCTAACGGTGGACGCCCGTTGGGAAATTTATCTTCTATGACAAGATATTCCGTTTTTTCCGCATTTACAAACAAAGATGATTCACTTTTCCCTGTAGAAATTAGGTCAGCATCCTGAAAACCACATTTTTGCAAATCCTGCCGTACTCTTGCAGAAGGTTGCGGCGTTATTTTATCAATCATGCTCCAAGGAAACGTTACTCTATTTTCATTCTGTATATATACTAAAAAATCTGGATCAAGGAAATTATTTTTTATCCAGCTTTCAGCAAAAGTTGTTACTGCTTCCTTCAGCTTGTCACCATTATGTGAACAATTATCCATGCTCAGAAGAGCTACCGGTTGACCACCAGCCTTATAGCGTGAATATAACAAAGAAGTAACGCACCCCATCGGGCTGCTTACATTTTCTGGTCCGTTTTTCATATCCTCAACTACCGCGGGAAAATAAGCTTCATTATAATCCTTTAATTTATAAGCTTTCTCGGTAATGGTAAAGCTGACCATTTGTAATGAGGGTGCAGTAAAAATCTCCTGCATACGCTGCCAATCTTTCTTTTCTTTTGCATCACAAATAAGCGATTCAGTTATATCGCCGATAACCTCTTTCGTAAATGTTCCATCTGCGTGCATAGTAACTGCTACACTCAAATTATCATAAGGTCGATATAATTTAGTTATCACTTCCTTATTATGTGTTGTTGCTACTATAATCCCTGTCGATACCAGTGATTTTTCCAGTAATTCCTGCTGTAAGCGGGCTATAAATGCACGAAATATATTTCCTCCCCCAAAATGCAGCCATTGTGGTTTCATTTTTGTTTTCCTGATAACTTCAGCATCAGAAAAACTATATGTCTTTATACCCGCTTCATGCCATTGCATTTTATTTGAAGCTATATTTTCCCGATTCAACCGCAGCATACAAATCCTCCTTTATTTCTTACCATATATACGGTTAATTGCATCCCACAAACCACATAAATAATTTGCACCAAGAGCTCTGTCGAACAACCCATATCCAGGCCGCCCTTTTTCATTCCAAATCATGCGGCCATGGTCAGGCCGTATTGGTCCATCAAAATCTATATCATATATAGCCTTCATAATTTCAAATATATCTAAAGATCCCTCTTTCGATTTATGGGCGACTTCATTGAATACCCAAGGTTCATGTACTTGTACATTACGTACGTGCATAAAAGCAACACGCTTTTTCTTGCCAAGCTTACGTATAATATGCGGAATATCATTTTTAAGATTTGAACCAAGTGAACCTGTACAAATAGTAAAACCATTACTTTCACTGTCTACCATATCGGCAATTTTATCCAAATCTTTTTCATTTTTGACAATACGTGGTAAACCAAAAACAGAAATAGGCGGATCATCAGGATGTATTGCCATTTTTATCCCGCATTTTTCAGCTTCTGGTATAACAGCACGCAAGAAATATTCCAGATTATTTCTTAGGTCATCTTCCTCCATTCCATCATACTGCTTAAATAATTCAGTCAATTCTCCTAAACGTTCCGGTTCCCAACCAGGTAAAACAAAACCATTGCTATTTCCTAAAATCGACTTTACCATATCTTGTGGTTTTTTACCGGCAATAAGGTGATAATCGTATGCTAAGGCTGTAGAACCATCATATAAAGGTTTCGCCAAATCGGTGCGTGTCCAATCAAATACCGGCATAAAATTATAACAAACAACCTCTACACCGGCTTTTGCTGCATTTCGTAACGATATGATATAATTTTCTATATATTTGTCTCGACTCGGTAAACCTAACTTTATATCTTCATGTACATTAATACTTTCAATATCCTTAAAATACAAATTATTTTTTTCGGCCTGTTGTTTCATTTTCAGCAACGGTTCAAGCGGCCATACTTCCCCTACAGGAATATCAAATAATGCTCCAACGATACCATCCATTCCCGGTATTTGCCCAATTTGCTGCAACGTTATTTGATCGTCCTTTTCTCCATACCACCGAAAAGTAAATCGCATTTTTATACCCCCATTTATATTTTTTTGCAATTAAATCAAAAATTCAAACAATTTCACTAATAATTTTATAATTTATAAAGTTTATCTCTATATAAAGTATACTACCATGCTAGTATGATAATTGCAATACTATTTATTAACTTTATTTATATTAAATAAATGAACTTCAACCAATCATTAAAGACAAATAAAAAAACCACTTTGAATAAGCTCATCCTCTTCAAAGTGGTTCACACTAAATCTTATTTTATATCCGGTCTAAGCATCTTAGCCCGACGCAAATAAATATGTTTTATTTCCTTCTGGGGTTTATCAGTATCCACCAAAAGCAATACCCTGACGCATTTGGTAATACTGCCTTCTATCTCCAGCTGTTGTGCATCAAAGAGTGGTACTAAATCCCAACCTTCCATTTTCCGTGCCGCTGCTGCCGGAAAAATGGCATTTATATCATTTGTTGCCGAAAAAATAGCAGCCCCTATATCGCTTGTAGCAAGTTCATTTTTAGACATAATTTCTTTCAGCATTTCCTGTACTGCATTACAAACTTCTGTGCTGTCATTTTTTTCCACAGTTATTGCACCGCGTATTCCACGCAAATAAATTCCCTCCCTAAAACTATGCAAAAAGTTACCTAATATTATTATACTCTGCAAATTATGATTATCTTTTTATCTCCAGTGAAGATTCGTCAATCTATTTTAATTAAAATTAAAACCAATTAATCATCATAATAGGTAACTATCGATGTCGCCAAATACTTATCAATAGTCGGGCACACAAAATAAGTGCCGCCAGATACCCTAAAATTCCTAAGAACGGGATTTCCAAAAATTTGGGTGTCATATTAGTCGTGCAAATTATAGATGAACCCAATAAAAGTGCCGAACTTATTATCCCAATAATAAGCTTATTTATCATTTTATCTATGCGTTTCAATGGTTCCTCAGAACCTGTAAGATCCAGATTTACCTTTGTCTGCCCACTCATTGTCATTTTGATCATATCTGAAATCTGTTCAGGCAGCTGCATAGAACGATACAACAAGGAATACCCTTCCTGCCGCATTTTCTTCAATTCATTATGCCAGTTGAAGTCTTTAGAAAAATCACTTTGCATCCGTTCTTTAAGTATATCTACAAAATTTATATTAGGACAAGTAATCTGCATAATTCCATCAATAGTCATAATACCTCTTGCAAACATGCTTAGTCCCGGTATAATTCCCATATTATGTCGACGTAAAACAGCTATTATGTCATGTGACAACCTGCCAAGATTAAGTTCCTCAAAGCGCAGGTCACTATATCGCAGCATCAAGGTATCTATATCTTCATATAATTTTATATGGTCTATTCGTCCTTTTGGTATACCTAACGATAGTATAGCTGATTTCATCGAAAAAGTATCATTATGTACTAACGCATAAATAGCTTTTTTTAATGCATTTCTTTCCTGTTGCGAAAGCCGCCCCATCATCCCCAAATCTAGCCAAACAATCTTTCCATCGCGTACCCAAACATTGCCAGAATGCGGATCTGCATGGAAATATCCATCTTTTATAATCTGTTTTATATAATTTTTAGCAAGATTACGGCCTAAAGTTTCTACATTATAACCGGCTTGTTTTAATTTATCAATTTCATCAATGCGTATCCCGTCTACATACTCCATGACAAGAATCCGTGCCGTAGTCAATTTTCTATAGACATGCGGACATTCTACATGTGTGTCGTCACTGTTCAGGTGCCGAAATTCATCAATGTGGTCAGCCTCCATCATAAAATCCATTTCCTGTTTGGTAATTGTCCACATTTCATCAACTACCGCCGTAAAATCCACTACATCACGTGATTTACTAAAGATTTGCAGCAAGGCTACTGTCCTTTTGAGCAACATGATATCCTGCGTCATGATGTCATAGATTCCTGGCCTTTGCACTTTGATGACGACTTTTTCTCCTGTTTTCAATACAGCACGATGAACCTGCGCTATTGAGGCCGATCCCAATGCATTTTCATCAATCTGTTTAAAAACATTGCTCCATTTTTGTGCATATTCTTTTTCAATTACTTCTTTTATAACTTCAAAGGGAAGCGGGTTTGCTCTCGTCCTTAGTTTGCTCAATTCATATATATATTCATTAGGCAAAAAGTCAGGACGCATTGATATGACCTGCCCTAATTTCACAAAGGTTGGTCCCAGTGCTTCAAGGATAAGTCTCATGCGCACTGGGTTCATGCCGCGTACCGCATCATATTTACGTAATACTGACAGCATCTGGCGCAACCGCATAGACGAACTTATATAGCCATATTTATCGCGTTTTAACATATTTTTCAGCACCATATTGTTACCGTCCATTTCAATAATAAGAACTCAATCTAAAATTTCTTTTGAAATCCACGTATTAGCTGCCATGTGATTTAACGGTCCACTGCCTGCGCCCAAGTTCATCTTAGCCTGCAATGCTAAGTTTATATATTTTTTCGCATATTTTACACTTTCGTACACATTTAACCCGTTTGCTAAATTACACGCTATAGCTGAAGAGAGCGTGCATCCTGTTCCATGTGTGTTCTGGTTATCTATTTTGTACCCATGGTACACATAAGTAACCGATTGATCCCGCAATACATCAACAGCGCTGTCTATTAAATGGCCGCCTTTTACCAATACCGCACCATCACGCCCGTTATTTTGGTAAACTTGCGTAAAAATTTTCTTTGCAGCCTGTTCCATTTCTTCTTCAGAAGTTGGCTCTATACCGCATAACATTTTAGTTTCAGGTATATTAGGGGTTATAAGAGCAGCTATTGGCAGCAACTCTTCCCTCAATGCTGTCACGGCTTCTTCGCCCAAAAGACGGCTGCCCGAAGTGGAAACCATTACAGGATCTACTACTATATTTTTTGCATTATACTGCACCAGTTTCTTAGCGATTATTTTTATAATATCACTATTGGCAACCATCCCTATTTTTACCGCATCGGGATATATGTCAGAAAATACCGCATCCATCTGCATAGCCACAAAGTCAGCATCGACTTCCATAATGCCACTCACTCCAATAGTATTTTGGGCGGTCAAAGCGGTTATGACGCTCATAGCATACATTCTATGTGTAGTTATTGTTTTTATATCTGCTTGAATACCTGCTCCACCGCTGCAATCAGAACCGGCTATCGTTAAAATTTTTTTCATAACCTCATCCATCCAGTATTATAATATTTCTGATATCAACAACACTACCGGTCATAATATGCCACCGGCCTTTTTATTCATCTATAGTATAATATATATTATACTGTATCAGAGCAAATATTTCCTATTTATTTTACCAATTAAATAAGTTATAATAACCGCAGATAACAGCATAAAAATTACGTTTATACCTCAAACATGTTTATATATGTATTTTAAGAAAATTTAAAGGAATGAAATCTTATTATGCCAATAAAATTAATTGTTACCGATCTTGACGGAACATTATTAAACGGGAAAAAATTAGTAAGTGAAACCAACATCAAAGCTTTCCATGCCGCCCGTGAACATGGCATTGATATTTCTATTGCGACAGGTCGAATGCATTTCGCCGCCGCTTTTTTTGGTAAACTAATAGGCGCGCAGGTACCTGTCATTTCCTGTAACGGCGCAATGGTCCGTGATGCTTATACAGATAAATTAATATCTGAAAATTATATTGACAATGAAGCCACTGCGGCGATCTTATCCTTTCTTATTGAAAACCATGTATATTGCAGTTGGTATATAGGGACAGGACGGTTCACCCCCCATTTTTCTTGGGACATGTTTTCCGGCTACCATACTATAGATAATTTTAAGGTTACGGAAGTAGGCGACAATTATAAAGCCTATACTAAAAACGTTACTCAAATAGTTTTGCGCAGTAACACTAAATTACCCGCGGATATAATTAAATATTTGCAGGAACATTTTGCCAAGAGCATAAAATTACAACAAAACACCGGTTATACTATTGATGTTACTCCTCCTGGCATTAATAAGGCTGTTGGCTTAAAATGCCTTGCCAATTATCTGCATATACCCAAGGATGAAATATTTGTATTGGGTGATGGTGATAATGACGTTGCTATGTTAAAATATGCAGGTATTTCTGCTGCAACGGCCAATGCCATACCAGCAGCAAAAGCCGCTGCTTCTTTTGTCACTGATGATTGTGATAATGACGGTGTGGCTAAAGCTATAAATAAGGTTCTCGATATGTATTATTCAAATTAACTCTCCATATAAATATAGTTTTTTAAATGATAGTCAAATATTAATATAACCCGGCTTTGTTTTCCCCTACAACTACTGACTAAGAGTATTTTTATAACTTCCATTTCATTTGAAGTATACTCTTATATAAAATTATCCCCTTGTGTTAGCCTTAAACTCTAACATAAGGGGATAGTTTGCATATCAATAACTTTTCACTTTATAAAAAATTTTTTGTACCTACAATCAAGACATTTGTTCTAATTGTGTACAAACCTTATCAGCCACTTCTTCTAATTTCCCACAATCAAATAACATCTGAAGAACACCATATCGATTACGTAGTTCTTTCGCATAAACCAAGGCATTTCTAAGTAGTTCATGAGAAATGCCTACATGTTGTGGCAAATATGGTTCATGAATTTTTTGCATACGTTTTATCATTACATTTACATCAGGTAATGCTTTACTTATTTCTATTATTTCTGCCTTATGTGCAAGAACGTTTTTCATACGATATGCAGATTTATCATCTCTATTTTTATTTACCGTTTTTTCTAACTTTAATACACCATCCGCAGCTGGTCCATATACTTCTTTTATTTTATTTTCCCAAACGGCTTTATCAAATGGTTTTTTCGTAAAATCGGTTTCATGCTGCAATAAGGCCATTGCCTCTTTATATATATATAAGGCAGCAATCGTAGCAATACCGACTAATGTTCCATGTAAAATATCATGATGTCCTTTTTGGAGAAACATCATTTCCCAAAAATGTGCCATTTGATGTTCACACCCTGATGCTGGGCGGGAATTACCACAATAGCTTATTCCTGTACCTGCCCATACCAAACCTTCCATGACTGAAATAATTGCTTCTGGATCTCTTTGCGCTATACCATTATCCGCAGCTTTAGCTGTCTTATTAACAGCATTATACATTATTTCCACAATACTCGGGCAATAATATTCATCATTGACAATATGGGAGAATTTCCATTCCACCAGACAAACATATTTACCAAAAACGTCACCAGTTCCTGATGTTATCATATGCTCTGGTGCATTCTTTAAAATATCAACATCTCCTATAATAGCCCAAGGAAAGCCGAGTTTTTCATATGTTTGCTTCATATCATCAACAATAAGCGGTGATACCGCAGATGCATAGCCATCCATTGATGGTGCTGTTGCTATAATAATATACGGACATTTCAATTTTTGTGAAACAAAACGTGTCATATCATTGATTACACCCGAACCAACAGCTATTATAAAATCACAATCATATGGTATATGCGTAAATATTCTACCTATATTGAATTCATTAGGAATTAACTCATCATCCTGAAAAACAAATTCTGAATAATCAACTCCAGCTTTTTTCAAGGCTTCATATACTTTTTTACCAGCGACTTTTATTGTATTTTTATCAGCTATTATGCATATACTTTTGTGTTTTTCTACCTTAACATATTCGGTCAATTTTTCTATTACATTATATCCTATATCAACATGAGCAATATCACATTCATGGTCATGTCCACATTTACAGCTTATTTTTTTATTAAGATGTTCGCTCCAGTTTACCATACAAATACTCCTTATATATTTTCACCAATAATTGATATCTTACGGACAAAATATAACCTTCCCAGTAACCTTGCCATTTACAGCATCTTCAAAAGCTTCTGGTCCTTTTGCTAAAGGTATTTCTCTATCTATCAAAGGTGTTGTTTTTAAAATTTTCTTTTCTAGAAAATGTACACAAGTTTTCCATTCTTTCCCTGGAAAAGGTCCTGATATGGCATTCCACGTACCAAATATAGAAAGTTCATTGCGCACTATTCTTTCAAAACGAAAGCGATTTATATTGACATCATTATATGGTATTCCCAGATAAACTACCTTTCCCCCTTTTTCTGGTAAAGCTAGCACTTGCGCAGATGTTTCAACCGTTCCTGCTGCTTCTACAGCGATATCCACACCCTTACCTTTAGTCAACTCATAAACTGCTTCATAGGGATCTTTTCCCACTGCATTTATAATATTATCTGCTCCAAGTTTAAGTGCAGTTTGCAAACGAGCTTGATTTATATCTATAGCTATTACCCGTTTTGCTCCTGATATTATTGCCCATTGCAGTGCCATAGCCCCCACTGTTCCACACCCTAGTACAGCAAACTACATCTCCTGCCTGTATACCTCCTGCATTATATAAACCATGCACAGCCACACAAGATGGTTCTATAATTGCAGCCTCATCATAAGCTACTGTATCTGAAAGTGCAACTACATTTTCTTCTGGTAAAACAATATATTCAGCAAAAGCGCCTTGCCGATACGCACCTATGACAGAAAGTTTCTCACATTGTGCATATTTCCCTTTTTTACACGAATCACATATCCCACAATATAATGCAGGACAGGCTGTAACTTTTTGCCCTTTTTTATAATGTTTAACAGCTTTACCAACAGCCACTATTTGTCCAGCAAATTCATGTCCCCATGTCATTCCTTTTACATATGGTCCTAGTTGCGCATAACGATGAATATCTGAGCCGCATATCCCTGCTGCTTTTATTTTTATCTTTATGTCATTATCATGCTCTATCTGAGGTTCCGCTATATCTTCAAAACGAATATCATGCTTTCCGTGCAGACATAATGCTTTCATAATAAATCCTCGTTTTCATCTTCTTAAAAAATTTTCAGCAAAACTTATACTACATAATCAATTAAGTTCTAATATTATCAATTTTGTGACAGCACTGTGTGTATAGGTACTAACATTTTTTCTATATTTTCTTGTATACTTCTTTCCCGTAAAAATAATCCAGATGTGCCCCCTGTAAATATAGTTGCCCCCGCTTCAGCCAACATCCCTGCTGTTGATGCATTGACATTACCATCCGCTTGAATTCGTGTATCTATGTTAGCAGATTTAAGCATACTATACATCATTTTTATATGCTTAATTGCATCTTGTTTTATTTTTTGTCCAGAAAAACCAGGATTGACTGTAAGTTTTAGTATCCATGCAACATTTTTAGCCAGCTCAATAAAATCAGTTTGTGGTGCAGTATCAGCCTTATATGCCAACACTGGTTCCGCTCCTAATGCTCGTATTTTAGAAAAAATCTTATGTGGATTTTGTCCTTGCATAGCTTCATAATGCACCGCTATATAATCTGCACCCTTAGCCGCAAAAACATTAATATACGGTTCTACATCATACACTGCCAAATGCACTTCTACTGGTAATTTAGTATTATTTTTTAAATACTGGCAAAGCAAATCACCTAATATATAACATTTGTTAAATTTCCCATCAACAACATCATAATGGAAAAAAGAAACTGTACTGTTTTCAACAGCTTTTATGTCCTCATGCATATGTCCTAAATCCATACAAGAAACAGATGCTGATATTGCTGGCATAGGTAAATTTATTTTCATTTGCTTCTCCTGCTATTATAAAATTCATTTATTAGTATTTATTAATATTTACATATTACCTAAGCTATATTTTTAATGTTGCTTTTCATAATCCATCATGGCTTGTACTCTTTTAGCATATTTACCACCAAGATGTTTTGTATTAAGCCATGTTTGAGTAAACTCCCAAGCCATATAAGGTGCTATTATCCTTGCTCCCATGCACAGTACATTCGCATCATTATGGGCTCTTGTCATTTTAGCCGAGAAAAGATCAGTAACAAGTGACGCCCGTATACCTTTCACTTTATTAGCCATCATTGACATTCCAATTCCCGTCCCACAAATTAAAATTCCCCGCTTCTGCTGCGGATCTGCAGCGACTGCTTCACCAACAGCCACTGCATATACCCCCGCATCTACGGATGTTTCATTATGGGTTCCTTTATCTTCAACAGTATAGCCTGCTTCTTCTAGTTTCTTTATAATAAATTCTTTCATCCTAAAACCAGCATGATCGCTTCCGATTACTATAGTTGTCCCCATACTAAACACCCCATTCATTTTTATACTCAGATTAGTTTTTAGTCAATAGGTTTAAAAATGACCTTAATTGCCTCACCACTTTTTATGAGATGATATGCTTTATCCCATTCATTTATGCCAAGTTCATTTGTTATCATCTTAGCTGCATTAATAGCCCCTTTGCTCATTAAAGCTAAAGTAGGTTCCCAATCATGTGTATTCTGACTTCTTGTTCCCGTTACATATAATTCTTTCTGAATTATTTTGGAAAAATCTACATCTACTACATTTTTTGCAAATAAACCTACCTGAACGTATTGACCTTGTTTACGCAACAAATCCATACCCAATTGCATTGAAGGAACTGCTCCAGTACAATCAAAGCAAACATCAGCACCATATCCATCAGTAAGTTTTTTTACTAACTCTGCTGTATTCTCTGTCTGCACATCAACGATATAATCTATAGCAAATTTTTCTTTAGCAGCATCAAGTCGTTCTTTATCTTTAGTAAGCCCTGTCATTACAACGATACCATCATATGATTTTACTATTTGTGCCACTAAAAGCCCTATAGGTCCTGGTCCCAGTACTAATACAATATCGTCCTTATTTATCTTTGCCCTACTGACTCCATGATAAGCACATGCAGCAGCTTCCGTTATAGAAGCATCTCTGCAACTCACACTTTGGGGTAACCGATGTACACTTGCAGCACGTGCAATTACATATTTTGTAAATGCGCCATTTTGTTGTGTACCAATTCCTTTTCGCGTAGAACAAAGATTGTATTGTTTTTCTTTACAATATCTACACTTTCCACATATTTCAAAAGTGGTTTCGGACGTTACTCTATCACCAATTTTAAAACCGGTTACACCTTCACCTACTTCAGTTATTACCCCAGCAAATTCATGCCCCAATATTAGATCAGTGGCATCATAATTATAATGTCCTTCAAATGTATGAACATCACTACCGCATACACCCGCATATTCGACTTGTATCTTCACTTGCCCTATGCCTGCTATTGGTTCTTCTTTATCAATAAGCTCAAAGTGGCCGCCACCCGGTTGTGTTTTTACCAAAGCTTTCATAAAACGATATCTCCTTTAAAACATAAATATATCAAATATACCAGCATCACAAGCACCAGACTTATGGCTCTGTTATGTTGAAAGTAAACTTAAATGAACTTAAATAAATTGAAATATTTTAATGACAATCCAGTTTAAGAAATTACCACCAAGATCAAGACTTGAAATCATTGTCGTATTTTCCGGCATTTGGAAATTTGCCGCAACAGCCATAGATGTATGGAATTGAGCAATATTCGTTGCCATCAAAAGAGCTAACCCCATAACAACGATTCCTGCTAAAACAGAATGAACAATATTACCTTTCGCTGCACCTACAATAAATGCTACATAAAAACAAATTGTTGCCAAATCACCAAAAGGTAATACATTATTTCCAGGAATCACTACAGATAAAAACAAGGTACATGGTACTAATACAAGAGCAGTAGCAATAACTGCAGGATGTCCTACAGCAACCGCTGCATCAAGACCGATAGTCAATTCTCTATCTTTACCAAAATTTTTCTTTTGAAGATATTCTTTAACTGACTCTGATATAGGAATTAACCCTTCCATAAGGATTTTAACCATGCGAGGCATTAAGAACATAACGCCCGCCATTATAATCCCAATTTGGAGTATTTTCCCCACCGGATACCCAGCAAGAATTCCAAGTAAAATTCCCAATATTAAACCCATCATAAGAGGTTCACCAAAAATACCAAAACGTTTCTGAATAGTATCTGGATCTGCCTGTAAATTTTTAATACCAGGAATTTTACTAATTAATTTTACAATAGGAATACCTATAAGACCTTGGGCGCAAGTTGATCCTGTTGGGAACGAAAGGCCCTCCATCCCAAAATAATTTTTAACAATAGGAGCAGTCCAGTCAGCAATTTTCAAAACTGCAATTTCATAAATAATACCAGCTAAAATAGCAAATCCCCAGTTTCCTCCAGTTAATACAAATACAGTTGCTGAAGCCGCTGCAAAATGCCAATAATTCCAAATATCAATATCAACAACATTTGTTGCTTTTGTGACCAACATGATGATATTAACAACCATACAAATTGGTATCATAAATGCAGCCACTGGTGAAGCCCATGTCATAGCTGCCGCAGCAGGCCAACCAACGTCAATAATATTCAAAGCTAATCCGTAACGCGTAACCATTTGATGTGTAGCATCACCTAAATTGGAAGTTAATAAACCAATAACAAGGTTAATACCAACAAAACCTACACCTATTGTTACACCTGATCGAAATGCTTTTTTAAACCCTTGCCCGAATGCCATACCAATAATAGTGATAACAATTGGTAGCATTACCGTTGGCCCCAATCCTAAAATAAATTGAACTACTTCTAAAATCATTTTAATCTCCTCCTGAAACATAAAATTACATTACAAAATTCAACGATAGAATAATTGTGAAATATCATATATTTATTTATATTTTGTTTTATTTAACAATTTTTCTAGATGTGACTTTAACTGAGGGGGAATTTTTTACTTTAATGCATCCAATATTTCCTTATCTGTCTTTTCGGTATTCATATTGGTTAAATAATTTAAAGCTTTTACTACCGGTATTTTATATTCTCTTGGTGGTATAGTAGTTGTAACTAACACTGTAGCCTGATCTTCATAGCTACCTACTTCAGCAATCTTGCATTGTATTACCTTTGCTTTAACATGATTCTTATCGAGCAACTCCTCTACTTTTTTACAAACAACTGTAGATGTTGCAATACCTGTGCCGCACGCGACTAAAACTAATTTTTCTTTTTGCATAATAAACGCTCCCTTTTATAATTCTAATCTTTTACGTATGAAATCTTTAATATCTACAGAGTCATGCGCTTTTATTATCTTTTCTAAAGCACCCTTCTCTTGTAATATTTTCATCAATTTTTGTAACATTCCAAGTTGTGCATGTTGTTCCTTCATCGCCAGCATAAAAATTATTCTGACAGGAACTTCTTCATTCTTCTCACCCATTATCACAAAATCTACGGGTTGAGAAAGACATGCTACACAAATAGCCGGTTTATTCACATGTTCAATATCAGTATGAGGGATTGCTACTCCATATGGCGATGTCGGTAATCCTGTGGCAAAAACTTTTTCACGCGCGATAATTGCATCTTTATAGGATTCTTTTACATATCCAAGTTTTTGTAAGTTATTCGCCATTTTAGAAATTACTTCCAATTTATCTTTCCCATCAAGATTTAATAAAATTAATTCTTCATCTAATGCTATTGCGCTCATACAAGTATCCCCCTATTGTTTCTATATAGTATTCAGCAAACAATATTTTTATTTGTCATACACTTACTCTTAGTTAAAATTCTATCTCTATTTTGGATATCACTAAAAATTACATTCCCCAAATATATTCAATTTATATTTGTTGCAAAAGTTTCTTTATATTTCCATCAATATTTAAATACTTAATTAATAAGCATCTAAAACATTTCCATAAATTCTCTTAAAAATAAATCATATGATTTATTTTCCAGCATAGAATTTATACCATTTTTCAATTTAATATAGTTGTAAAGTTTCAAAAACATTGTTTCCCAAAGATTTGCATTATTTTTACCAATATTGAGCAAAAATATAACTTGAACAGGAAGATCCTCCCACATGATAGCCTTATCCAAAATAAGACAAGATACAAAGGATTTATTATCTTCGTTATACATAGGATGAGGAATAGCAGCCAAATCCCCTATAGCTGTTGACGCCATTTCTTCCCTTTCAAAAACTAATTCTTTTATTTTACTTGTCATCAAACCTTTTTTTATCGCTTGATCTGTCAAAAAATGGAGGCATTCGTTTTTTCCTTCAAAATTCTTATTTATATAAAAATTTGTTTTAGAAAAAAACGTTTCAATCTCAATTTTTTCTGTTTTATTTTCTCGAAAAACTTTGTTCTCTATTTTTACAATATCTTCTTCCTTTAGCATATGATTTATCATTATCACTTTATCTGAGTGGATTCCTTTTAAAGGAACTGTGGTAAACACAAAATCTGTATTATCCATTATAGAATTATCCACTTCATACCCAGGTATAATTTTCATTATGTTCAGTCTATTATTAAAATGTTCTTCTATTTTCGCCTTAAGTAACACTGACATACCAAGTCCAGCTGAACAAACAATAACAACATTTTTTGCTTTTATATTTTCTTTGATACCATTACGGCTTATTGCCGCTCCAAAATGTAACGCAATATAGCCTATTTCATTTTCATTGATCTTAATATTGTCATATTTTTCAACGATTTTTCCAGCTATAACGCCCATTTGAAATGCTAATGGATAATCATTTTTTATAGTATCCAAAAGTTCATTACGAATAATCATATGGAATTCTATTCTGGTCAAGGCTATATTCAAGTGCAACATTAAACCATCACGCAGATATTCATCATTAGTAAAATCAATTACCATCTTTTCATTAATTTCTCTTAAAATGACATCTACCAATTCCTTCACATGGACTTTATCTGCTGATTCTCCCATATCAAAAACTTTCTTACTAGCTAAAAGGCATTGAGCAATATAATAAATTTCTGCATATGATAAATCTATCCCATCTTGTTCATAAATTTCAGCAACAATATCTTTAGCCACATCATATTCGAAAGTATTGCTTATTTTCTGTGCAAGACTCGCTGAATATAAAACAGTTTTATTATATTTTGACCGTTGGACAGCTATAGCTGTATGTGCACATAAATTTTCTTTTGCATCATCAGCCAATTGTAGTTTTCTTTGATTCAAAATTTTTTTGATTATTTTATCTATCTTTACCATGTCTGTGTTAGGCAATATTTTCTGATAAAATGGTTTAAAATTATGCTTGTTTATAAATTCTGCCATACAATAACGAATTTTTATCTCTTCACCGTCAATAATCATTCCTTTCCCTTTATACTGCACAATTTTCAAATCATACTTACCAAGTATCTTCTTTGCATCACATAAATGTGCTTTCAACGTAGATACACTGACAAACAACATATCCGCTAAATCCATTTGGGTTATAGGTTTTTCTGAAAAAGTATTTTCTAATAATTTTGCTATTATACAATTAATTCTTTCTTCTGAAGTTTCAAAATTAATATTATCCTGTCTAGATAGTTCATCTTCAAGCTGCCCCACATTTTCTATATTATTAATATGATAACCTCTATTTGGTATAGCAATAATATTAACATCATGTGGTTCAAGCAATTCCTGCAAAAATTTTATATCTGATCTGATAGTCCTTGAGGAAACGCCTAACTGTTTTGCCATCTGTTCGCCTGTTATTCCATTAGGATAATTTTTTAATAGTTCAAAAATTCGCTTACTACGTTTTTTCAGCTTGACCATTTTAGTCACTCCCTAACCTAAATTCATTCTAACAAATTTTTATTTACTGTCATAGATGAAATGTTTTCCAGAAATACGGAAAATTTTCTGATACACAAAAAGTAATTTCCGCATATATCTGGCAATATTAAATCATTATCATAACAGTAATGATTATTCTTATACCATTATAATAGTGTATTATTCTTATACACCATCTTTATTTTCATATTATAATAACTACACCATTAATCTTCCCAAAAACATATTTTTTTCTAAAATACCCCCTATAAGTTTGGATCTAAAATCCAACTTATAGGGGGTAACTTATTTACAACATAGCTTTTATCTACGTTATTTTTTTAAAATATTTCAATTGCCTTACGAAAGGTTGCAACATTATCCTCGATTTGACGCTCCTTAAACATAGCGGAACCAATAACAATATCTGTTGCTCCTGCTTCAATAACTGTTTTTATATTATGTATATTTATGCCACCATCAACCTGTATAACAAATTCGAATTTATTTTTATCTCTCCACTCTGCCAAATCTGCTATTTTTTTCGTACTCATTGGCAAATATGCTTGTCCACCAAAACCGGGTTCGACAGACATTACCAAAACTTTTTTAAGTAATCCATCCCGCGCCACATATTTCAGTGATTCATAATCAGTAGCCGGATTCAGCACTACCCCACCGTCCATGCCCAGTTTTTTAATAGTTTCCAAGGTATGATATAAATGGACACATGCTTCTTTATGGACAGTAACGCTATTCACACCAGCATCAGCCAGTCCCGCTAAAAGTGCGTCAGGCTTTGTCACCATTAGATGTGCATCAAAATTTGTTTTCGTATGAGGACGCAAGGATTTAATTGTACCGGTTCCAAAAGTGATATTATCAACAAAATGCCCATCCATAATATCAAGATGTATATCCTCAATCCCACTCTTTTCCAATCTTTGTACATCATCGGCCAGGCAGGAAAAATCAGCCGACAAAATTGAAGGTGATAAAACTATTTTCATATTGCTTTTCTCCTTTTGCAAGATATTACACCACAGATATCAATATATATATTCTATATAGTATTAGAGTACACAAAGTCAGCATCAATGTTGGCGAATGCTTAAAGTAATAATTATATTATCATATAATTATCCAAGGTTCAAATATTTAGAAAAAAATACCGAAGCAGCTAAGACCTTCCTGCTTCGGTATCATATACAACATTATTTAATTCTTTTCGATGCTAAGATAACGGTTTATTTATCTGTTTCCTGCGCTTCTATTGCTTCCAATGTGCGACCACGAGTTTCCGGAACACGCATTTTTACAAACAACACACCCAGCATACAGATGATGCCAAAAATAGCAAATACTGCTTCCTGTGACATAGCCGCAGTCATGATAGGGAATAACAGTCCAACGAGCCATGAACCGATCCAGTTAAAAGAAGATGCCACCCCTGCTGCACGGCCACGAACCGCCAAAGGAAATATTTCCCCGACAAGAACCCATGTTATTGGTGCCCATGTTGCAGAGTAGAACGCAACATAAATACACAAGAAAAATACGATCATCATTGGACTCGTACCAGGTACAAGCCAATTTATAATTGCTGGTAAAATAAACGACAGTCCCATAACAAAACCAGCAACCATTAAAAGTGTACGTCTATTGAATTTTTCCGCGATCCAAATATATACTAATGAACCTAAAACAAGAATTACACCTTGGATAATAGGCCACATCAGTTCATTGGTAGCCGCACTACCAGTTGCCTTTTCTACAATTAATGGAATATAGTAGAAAATAGCATTAGCGCCCTGAAATTGTTGAAACGCGGCAACTCCGACACCAGCAATGATCAAATAACGATATTTACTGCTCAACAGACTGCCCCAGCTAGTCTGATGTTCTGCACGATTTTCTTTTTCTGCAGTTTCCTGTATATCTTTTAGTTCAGCATCAATTTCATTTTCCGGCCGAACATAACTCAATACTTTGCGAGCTTCATCATAATGCCCATTTTTTATAAGATAGCGTGGCGATTCTGGCAAACGCAAAACGCCCAAGAACAAAACTATAGCTGGCAGGCATGCAAATCCCAGCATCAAGCGCCATGACATTTCCCCTGGCAGATCCTTTAGTAAAAAGTCTATAACATATGAGATCAACATCCCTGAAACAATCATCGTCTGGTTAATCCCAGAAAGACGACCACGCAGCCGCGCCGGTGCCAATTCCGAAATATAGGCCGGTACCAAAGCAGAAGCTGCACCAACGCCTAAACCTAAAAATGTACGAATTATTATCATATAGGTCTGTCCATTATCAGGAGCTACACCTGATAACAATGCAAAAATGGCAAATAATACTGCCGATAATAAAATCATTCTGCGTCGTCCCAGTTTATCGGCTAACTGCCCTGCTAAAGCTCCACCAAAAATTGCCCCGAACATAACAGCAGAAGTTATCCAGCCTACAGTTGACGCATCGGTAAGCTGCCAATCATATGTCAAAAAAGGCAAGGCTCCGGTCATAACACCAATATCATAACCAAAGAGAATCCCACCAAATGCCCCAAAAAAATAAATATAACTGCTTGATATCTTTTTCTCTTCCAAAATTTTACACCTCTCCACTTAGATAAGAAGTCATTTTAAAACATTAGGGATATTTCAAGCTTTATATAAGTAAAAAATATCCCTAATGCATCCTACAATGACGAACTGATTGCTAGCATTACCATAAATGCCGCTATCTACATTTAAACTGACCATCAATTCATATTTATGGTAATATAATGTTTTTATTCAATTGCAATTGATTTTATACCAAACATTTTAGCTAAATCATTTATTTGTTCTTCTGTCAAAGCAAATGAGAAAACAGAATGATGTCCGCCACCATTTTCAATCCATTTAATCGAACCTTTTCTCAAGCCTACTTTAGGTGTCCATAATTGTTTAGCTACTGGTAAATGTGGTGTTTCCGCTTCTGGTTTATTACCATTTACAGGATAGCTCAACAATTGGAATCCGTCAGCAAAATGAGAAAGTGTCACATCGATAGCATCGCCTTCTGATCCAGTAAATACAAGCCTTGCCGGATCTTCTTTACCACCGATATCAAGTGGATGCACTTCAACGCGTGGTTTTTCACTGGCAATAGACGGATCAACTTCCAGCATATGCGCACCCAAAATAGCTTCATGACCCTTACGTAAATCAAGTGTATAGTCTTCCATAAAAGCAGTTTTCTTATTATGTGCCATAATTTTCATCAGTCTGCTTAGGCCAGCTGATTTAGCATCACCTTCAGCACCAAATCCATATCCGTCGCGCATCAGCAGCTGAGTTGCCAGTCCAGGTAACTGTGTGAGCCCGTGCAAATCTTCAAAGTTAGTAGTAAAGGCTGTATAACCACCGCGTTCCAAAAATCTTTTAATGCCAATATATTCTTTCAACTGGCCGCGTACTGAATGTTCAAATTTGCTTGCATCATTGTTTCCCTGAACCAATGTATAATTTTTTTGCAGTTCTTTGTATTCTTTATCGATATCTGCTTCAGTGACTTTTTCCAATTCTTCCACCAAGTCACCAACGCCGTAATAATCAATTGTCCAACCCAATACTATCTGTGCTTCTACTTTATCAAGTTCAGTAACAGCAACATTACGCATAGTATCGCCAAAACGACATATTTTAATTTTAAAGCTTTCATCATAAGCAACAGCTACATCTTCCCAACGAGCGATTTCATCCTGCACATCCGCATCGCCCCAATAACCGTAAACTATTTTATTATTTAAATGCAACCGGGCATTAATATAACCATATTCACGATCACCATGTGCACTTTGGTTTAAATTCATATAATCAAAGTCAATAGTAGCATAAGGGATTTTATTCAAATACTGAGTAGCTAAATGCAATAATGGTTTTTGTAATAATTTAGTGCCACGAATCCAATTTTTGGCTGGTGAAAAAGTATGCATCCAAGTGATTACGCCTGCCACTTTATCATTATAATTTACTTCTTTCATAAATTTTGTGATTCCATCAGCAGTCGTCATAACATCTTTAAAAACTATTTTATACGGTAATTTACCACTATCATTTAGTTTTTTTACTACATCCTTTGCATCTTCAGCCACCTGTTTCAATTGTTCTTCACCATACAAGAACTGGCTGCCTGTAACAAACCAAAATTCATATTCTGGAATCGATAACATTTTTCATTACTCCCTTAAATATACAATATTGTTTAAATAAATATTTCTTAATTTGTAAATTTTCAATTTATTATTTTATAAAACGGTATTTTTTACAGCATATTCTTCACTATAAAACAGATTAAATACCGTTTAAATAACCACCCAAAAACCTACCGTTACTATTTTTTTCTACAAGCATATCAATTGCCGTTTTTTCTACAGGCAATCCAGACTGATAAAGCTTAATATATTTTTCACAGCCTTCAACACCTATCGGTTCAGGATTCAATGTCAGTGTTTCCGGTTTTTCAAAAACTTTCTGATCTAAAAAATCATCCAAGCTTAAACCGCTATCTTTTTCTCTTACATATGCCGCCAAGACAGCCATTCCCCATGGGCCTCCCTGACTTGCCGTTTTCATAACCGTAATCGGTGTATTAAGCGCATTAGCCAGTATCTGTTGCGCGATCACAGGTGTTTTAAATAAACCACCTTGCGCAATAAGCACCTCAGTTTCGATATGTTCTTCATTCATCAAAATATCCATACCAATCTTCAATGGCGCAAAAGCAGCATAAAGCTGTGATAATACGAAATTGTCTAAATTAAACTTGCAATTGGCAGTTCTGACAAACAAAGGTCTGCCAGATGGCATTTTAGTTATATTTTCACCAGATAAATAACTATAATTAACAAGGCCACCCGCATCCGGTTCAGCTTTCACAGCCACAAGGAATAAAGCTTCATACAATTTATCAGGCTGCAAATCAATTCCCAATCTACCTGCAAACTGTTTAAAAATTTCTGCCCAGGCATTGATATCCGACGAACAGTTATTAGTATGGACCATCGCTACTGGAGAACCGTCAGGTGTCATTACTACATCAATATCACGGTGAACTTTTCTCAGCGGTTTATCTAAAACGACCATTGAGAAAGCTGAAGTTCCTACTGAAACATTGCCTGTTCTTTTACGCACACTATTGGTCGCGACCATACCTGTACCAGCATCACCTTCCGGTGGTGCCATTATGCTGCCACTTGCAAGTATGCCTTTCGCGTCCAGCATAGCAGCGCCTTCCTTCGTCAGCGTTCCCGCTGGCTGACCTGCCTTTAATACTTTAGGAAGTATTGCACGAATATCCCACGGGTACGGTTTCACCTTTTCCATATTACTAAACAGGTTCATAAATTCAGCATTATAATTGCCTGCCTGTTCATCAATCGGAAAAGCACCTGATGCATCCCCTATACCAATAACTTTTTCACCTGAAAGCTGCCAATGCACATAACCGGCCAAAGTAGTCATAAAATCTATTTTAGCGACATGTTCTTCATTGTTTAGTATTGCTTGGTACAAATGGGCAATACACCACCGCTGTGGAATATTAAAGCCAAATAACTCTGTCAGTTCATCTGTAGCAGCTTCAGTCATGTTATTACGCCATGTTCTAAAAGGCGTCAGTAATTTCCCATTTTTAGAAAAAGTCAGATATCCATGCATCATAGCACTGACACCAATAGCACCTATCTTCACCAAAGGTTGATGGTATTTACTAAAAACATCAGCCGCTAAGTGCTTATAACTTTCTCTGATTCCGTCCCAAACCTGCTCCAAGGGATATGTCCATATACCATCTTTATATTGGTTTTCCCACACATAGCTCCCTGAAGCTATTGTTTCAAAATCATCTGTAATTAGTACCGACTTGATCTGCGTAGACCCCAGTTCAAGTCCAAGTGAAGTGCGACCTTCTTTTATCGCTTGTGAAGTCTCAATTAAATTCATCGAAAACAGTACACCTCCTTATACTCACTCCAATTCGTCATACTTGTTTATAAACATCATACAACTTTATATATATAATACAACTTATTCATTGAGATGTAAATATAGAATGAAAAAATTATTAATAATTTTTTCACTATTGTAAACACTTCAATTTTTCCAGGTACTGTCAATATTCTTTCGCAAAATCATAGACCTCATTGCTACTAAAGTTAGCCAAGAATTGTCTCGGTACCGCATTCATACAGATGCTTCATATCCATATATTTTTTCGCACCCCATTGAGTGCTTACTACATGGCGAAGCCTAGCACAAACAAGCATTAATGCGCTTTCTCCATCAGGGAAAGTGCCAATGACGCGAGTACGGCGTCGTATTTCTCGGTTGAGCCGTTCAATAGCATTGTTGGTACGGATTTTCTTCCAGTGTTCTTCTGGAAAATCCATATATGTCAGTGTCTCAGCAATCTCATCCAGTAGTTTATCTGCCGTTTTCTTCAGTTTCATCATACGTAGCTTTTTAGCTACGAGTTCGGCCTTTTCTAAAGCAGCGGCTTTGTCTTCTTGGGCATGAATTGCTTTGAGCATGCGACCCACTTCTTTTCCGTGTTTTCTAGGAACAACTGAGAAGA
>NZ_SMAA01000001.1 GCF_004341685.1 Pectinatus cerevisiiphilus | reverse complement strand
GTTTCAGGTTTATATTTAAACCGCACATCCGGTATGTTTCAAAACATATGATGTATTGTTCAGTTTTCAAGGTGCCTGCCTCAACGAGTCAGCTTGTATATATTATCACACGCTGCTTCGTTTGTCAACAACTTTTTTTCTTGGTCTTTTTTGTTGGCCGCTCTCTTGAGCGCAGGAATTATTATATCTAACCTCAGCCTTATTGTCAATCCCTTTTTCTACTTTTTTATCCCTTTTTACTTATTTTTTTCATATCACCATCTTTTCTGTTTCCGTTATAGCACCCATAAGTGCCCGTCATTACAGGCTTTTGCGCTGTTGTAGCAGCATAAGTAAGACCTATTTTAACTTCAATAAAAAAGTGGTATTTTTTTGCTTACTGCCATCTTTATCGCTTAATTTTGTTATCTATAGACAATTAAGTTATAATAACCATGTACAATTCTTAAGAATAAACTACTATTTTTTAGAAAGGACTTCCTAGGAAAATGAAAAAGACAAATGCTGCCCGTATATTAGATCGTTTGAAAATATCTTATGAAATCAAAGCCTATAAAGTTGACCCTGACGACCTAAGCGCAGTCAACGTTGCGGCTAAAGTAAATATGAATATAAAAACAATTTTTAAAACACTAGTTGCCCGCGGCGATAAGACTGGTGTCCTCATGGCCTGTATCCCCGGTGATGATGAACTGGATCTAAAAAAGCTAGCCGCTATTAGTGGAAATAAGCGTGCCGAAATGGTGCATATGAAAGAAATACAAGGACTCACTGGTTATATCAGAGGTGGTTGCTCCCCCTTGGGCGCAAAAAAGAATTATCCTGTTTATTTAGATAAGACCGCCTTTAAATGGCCCCAGATAGCAATAAGTGCCGGTATGCGCGGTGAACAAATACTGCTTGCACCAGCTGATCTAGTAACTGCCGCACATGCCGAAACAGCTGATCTCCTCAAATAAACAGTTCTATCCTATCTTCCCATTCAAGAAAGGAGTGCTTCATTATCTTGAAAAACTTTATTACAACTAATATAAAAATATATCTATCAATGCAGTATCGCTTAAACCGCAGCCGTTTCATCCTCGCCCACGTTTATCTTTTTGCGGGGTGCCTCCTTCTTGCCGCTCTGGCACTTCCCTTTACCTTACCATCATTTGTATCGTCTTGGTTTCACATGGGAGGTACCATTCCCAACTCCGCCACAGATGTATTGACTACCGTGTTGCCCCCCGATAAAGGATACTCTATCGGCCTAGGCTTTATTTTAGCCAATTATTTAAACTCCTTTTTCTCTTGGAGTATTCTCTTTTTTGCAGCTTCGATTTGTCTAAGTATCAGCCGACTTTATGATTTAGAAAAAGACTACCGGTTGTTGCTTTTATACGCAGTACCTTTTGCCAATATTATTTTCTTTCTATATTTATGTCTAAAAAAAGGCAGTGAAAGCATAAATAAATATGGCATTCCCGTTAACAAACTCAGTGATTCCGCCCTGCTGGCAACACCTGGTTATCATTTACAAGAACCCATAAACACATCCTATCCCGCTACTCTTTTTGAGCAAATTTTTTCCTGGGAGGGACGCCTTAACCGACTGCGCTATTTTCTGCGCAATATTGGTTTGATTAGCATATGCATATTAGCAATTGCCATTTTAACTGTTGCCCTTATTTTCTTTGCGGGCATCGGTGTCATATTCCAATTGGCCGTTGATATTTCTGATATAACTGTAGGAATTTCCTTTATCACTTTTCTGCTATTAGTTGCAAATGTCTTTTTCTTTGCAAGTATAGCTGTTACCTTAATACTTTTATTCTGGAAAATACGCCGCTGGCATGATTTAAGTCACAGCGGCTTTTATGTGCTTCTCACGGAAGCCCCTTATTATCTTCTCACATGTGTCTTACCCTCATTTAGCGACAATATCATTTCCACTGGTGACAATATTCTTCTACTTCTAATCACCATCGTTACATTTGTTTGGATGGTATGTGCAAATTTATATCTTTTACTAATCAAAGGCACCTCTGGTGAAAACAAATACGGTAAAGACCCCATTCCTGTTTATGAACCAGAAAAGCAAGCATTTTAAGCATAAATGGGGTTACCGGTCAGAATAATTTAAAATATATCTACACTTATTACCTTATCCAATGCCGACAAACTGATATTGAGCTCTTTACTAGTAATACTCCTTGCCCCGTGCACGATAAGTTCTAGGCGCAGCATATGATTGGGCAGTTCTACCAGTTGTACCCCCCTGATAGTTATTCCACTTACTTGCAGACATTTATAAATGCGAAATACTTGTCCGGCAACGTCTTCAGTAATTATGACCACAGTATAACTATCATGCTTTATCCAGCTATCCATATGCGACAACGTAGTCAAAACAGTGAAAACTATCGCAGCTGTTATAAACGCACCAGTATAATAACCGGCACCGATAGCCAGTCCGACTCCTGAAACTACCCAGATACACGCCGCTGTCGTCAGCCCTATAATATTGACGCCTTCTTTTATTATGGCGCCTGCTCCCAAGAAGCCGATTCCGCTAACAACTTGCGCTGCAAGTCTGGCAGGATCGGCATTTGTTTTGCCCTCAACATTTGTGTATATCATCTGTGATAAAAGCATTATCAAGCATGAACCAACACAAACTAAGATGTTTGTCCGCAGACCAGCCGACTTATGCTTATACTGACGCTCGTAACCGATAATTCCTCCCAGTACTGCTGATAATACGAGACGCATACACGCCTCCCATTCTGTCGGCATAAAACCATCTCCTTATCCATAGCCTTTTCTTGCATTCCTGTGTCTGTATATAAAAGTTATCCACAGTTATGCATAATATGTGGATAAAATTGTGAATAACTTTTATAATGTTTTCAAACCTGCTTTGTTAACGTTTTTTACACTGTTTACAAAGTTATAATATTACATTTTACTTATTATTACAAATTAAACATTTCCCGTAAAAGCATAACGTTAAGCCCCGTGACAATTATGCCTATTATCCACAGCATTATCTTCTGTTTCATGCTGTTAGCATACTTTCCCATGATTTTTTCTGAGGAAGTTAAATATATTTGCAAAAATATCGTAAATGGCAATTGCATACTAAGCACCATTTGTGAATAAATTAAACCGTCAAACGGCTTGCTGATAAAAAATATTATCATAATAGCAAAACCGTATGTCAGCAGAACGCCATGCCAGGAGTGCTTATCTTCTATATCATATGACTCTTTAAATAGCCCCGCAAAAATACTTCCGCCAGCCATCCCCGCCGTCATAGTCGAAGACAATCCTGCAAACAGGAGTGCTGTTGCAAACAAAATTGCTGCCGAATTTCCTAATAAGGGCTGTAACATACTTACTGCCTGTGCCAAATCATCTATTACAATATTTTGCGCGAAAAAAACACTGGCTGCTATTAATATCATTGCGCTATTTATCGCCCAGCCGATTCCCATCGAAAACAAGGTATCTATAAATTCATATTTTAATTGCCGTTCAATAACTTTCGCACTTTCCAAATTCCATTGTCTGCTTTGAATTATTTCTGAATGCAGAAAAAGATTATGCGGCATTACAACTGCCCCTAAAACACTCATAACAACTACCAGTGAACCATGCGGTAAAGAAGGTACAACCCAGCCGGCTGCAGCTTTAGTCCATTCTATTGGCACTAAATAGACTTCTGCAATAAAAGATAGACCGATTATTGATACAAAACCAATAATAATCTTCTCCATTTTATGATACGAATTGGATTTTAATAATACCAAACAAAAAACTGCCATCAAAACTGCCCCATACATAATAGGTATATTGAATAACAGCTGTAAAGCAATAGCGCCGCCTAAAATCTCGGCTAAAGCAGTTGATACTGCCGCGCCCATAGCAGAAAGCAATAAAAATCCAGAAACAGGCTTCGGCAAATGATATCGCGCTGCCTCTGATATACAAAGCCCACTCGCAATACCAAGATGTGCAGCATTGTGTTGTAAAATTATAAGCATAATTGTAGATAACGTCACCATCCATAGTAAGGCATATCCATATTCTGATCCTGCCGCTAAATTCGATGCCCAATTTCCCGGATCTATAAAACCAACTGTTATCAATATACCGGGGCCTATATAACGCAAAAAATCGCGTGCACTTTTTCGTGTTATTTCTGTTTCAAAATATCTCTTCATTTCCATATGACAATAACCTTCTCCATCAATTTATCTTCTGATGCCTCTCCAATAGTGAACTGTCAGGCCAAGTACGACCCCTCGTGTAAAAAACTCTTTTTCTCTGTCTGTAGTTGCAGTTTTAAAAATTTTTGCCAGTAATCTTATGAGCAATTTTTATTAATTGCCGCATTTCATTTTCCAAGCCAAAAATCAAATAGCATAAAAGGCATAAAAATAAGCTGACTATATTAGACAGCTTTAAACGTCAATCTTTTAATATATATTATATATTAGGAGTATATACAGTGACAATACTATGCCTGCTTTTTTAATATTAATTCGCAAAAACATTTATTATAACTTCTTCCTGCTTTTACATTTTTATTGATATAGTCGATATATTTATCTTCGCCTACCATTGACATTACTATCGGTAGTATTTTATATAATAAACATGAATATATTGTTAAAACCCTTGTTACCTCTCCGTTAAGAAAATAATAAAAGTCTATATACTGCCTGCAAATTTAATAGCATTAAACTTATTTAATTCTATATCTAGCAGATCTTTATTTAGGCAATCATATGAGGTTTAAATAAAATTCTTATTAAATTATTAAAGGAAACCCTTCCTTATATGTATAAATAACTATATATTCAAGGAGGGATCTTTATGTCAATGATGATAAAAAATTCTATGATATCAAAAAATCGAACAGTGTCCATACAAAATAAAAACACTCAATCAACTGCATTGGACACATCAATGAACACCTTAGCTTATAGAGTAGATGTTAATATTCAAAATCGACTGGAGAAATTATTAAAAAATCCTAATTTTAGCAAAAATATCGAAAAAGGAATAAACAATATTGATATTTCCAAAATTACACTTGATAATATCCCCGAAAATAACATAAGTTATACGATGCACGCAATTATGGAAAGCGGAGATGCAATTGCAGGTCGCTCTTTTTACGATGGTCGTACATTAGATCCTATTAAACTAAAACCTGAAGCTGAAAAAACATTAGCCAAATATTATAATGCAGCTGCTAATATCCAAAAAGGTGGAAAAGAAGTTTTTAAGGAATATAATCTTGAGTATGCAGCAATAGCAGCCTTTTCTAATAATAAAGTATCTGATGAACGAGCACAAGCTACTATAAATGCTGGTAACTATTCTGATGAAGCCTATCAAAAAATTAAAAATATGGCCGATGAATTACAAAATAAGGCTGGAGTTTTTGTAACAATTGATAGTAAAAATACCACTGTTGATTTTTCCCAGGCAGATGTAGAAAATTATTATCAAAATTTAACTGAGCACACAGATTTTACCTTACGTGCAACTAATTTTAGTTATAATAATACACTTGTTACATTAGGTGGCAAAGATTTAACTTTTATGTCCGACCATAAAGAAGCTGAGTCTATATGGATTAATTTAGTTCAGGGTGACTATAACAGCGATGATGAAGTAATAAATGCGTTACAAGAAAATGGTTACAGTCAAGTTGCGGAAGATTTCAAAACTCAATTGTGTATCAATGGTACCATTAGTAGTTATTATAAGGACAATGGAGAATTATGGGATGTTACAGTGGGATATCAACCTGGAGAAGGAGGAACTATATATCCCCAAATAAGAAAAACATTATTTGGTAGTGATGATATTTCCTTTAAATATTCAAAAGGAGATTTAAATAATGCTTATAAAAATGCTGCTACTGAATACGAAAACTTACAAAAATATCCAATGGATAGAGATTTTTCTACAATTACTGTTAATAGTAATGATAATAAAACTGATGATAAAAAATCTGATCCTTCCTCAAATCAAATAAGTGCATTAAGAAAAAGATTATCAGCCCTTACTAAACAATTACACGAATTAAAATCTAATGGATTAAACCGAGCAGCTAAAGCTGAAATAATAAATACTTTAGAAAAAAGCATCCAAACCATTCAACAACAAATAGATAATATCTTGGAGAATAAAATGAAAAATACTCTGCAATAAAAATTTTTAATTTTTTAATAGAAACAATTATAATCACTCTCTTAAAATGATTATAATTGTTTCTATTTTTTATTATTTACTATTGATATAA
The DNA here is from genome assembly GCF_004341685.1 of Pectinatus cerevisiiphilus. Taxonomy (GTDB): domain Bacteria; phylum Bacillota; class Negativicutes; order Selenomonadales; family Selenomonadaceae; genus Pectinatus; species Pectinatus cerevisiiphilus. The sequence goes on along the minus strand of NZ_SMAA01000001.1, from coordinate 254,578 downwards.
CATTTCAGTTAAATTTTTTAAATATCCACTAGAATTATTATTTTCCTTCGTAGTTTGTAAGTCACTAATTAGTACATCATAATTATTTAAGTGTGATTTATTATCCAATTCTGCTGTAAGTCTTTTTTTATATTCTTCGTATTTCCAAGATAATGATTTATCATCAACAGTTATTAAGGAACCACCATTATCACCGCCAAATTCGCTGGATAATATATTGTACGCATCATCCCAATAATTACCTTCACTAAGAGCTGTCCCCTCTTTGCCTCGTTTAAACATATCCGTAATATAGTCAATTAATGTACTTGTTCCTACTACTGACATTTTTTTTGCATCATTTGTAACTTCTGGGTCGGTAAATAAAGATTTTTTTGCTGCTTGTAAACTGTCTATTACTGTATCAAAAAAAGATGGATCATTATAATTTTCATTATAACCATTTATATCTTTAGCAATCCAACTTAATCCTAGATTCAAATTGGAAGAGGCTGCCCCCAGTCCTAAACCACCATTTTGTTCTATATTTTTATACTCAGATAATTTTCTAGCAAGCTCAGTAAAAGTATTATTTATATCTGTAATAATATATTTTTCAAAATTATTTTTACCCTCTAATCTAGAAATAATATCACCAGTAATATCCTGATTTAGTTTAGGATCTGGTATACTGGCACCGACAGTTGCTGGTTTACTAAGTTGTGTTACCGATAAGTCATTATTTCCTATTATTAAAGGATTAACAATTGCATCTTGAACATTTTGTTGCCCATTATTGGCAACATTTTTAATTTGTTCACCATCAGAATTTATAAAAGCTATCCCATTAGCATCTACAGTATCCTTTTTAAAATATGCATCGTCAATTGCATCTTTATTTTTTTTTATTAGGTCTATTAATGCTGAAACATCATCACTTCTATTTTTAAGTAATGGTGTATCATTTTTTGAGCTGGTTAGTAAATCCCCCATACCTGTTTCTTTTAAAATATTTGGATTTTTAGCACTTTCTTCTAAAAGTTGTACGCGTTTTCTAAATAATTTATCTTTTACTGTGTCACCTTTGACATCAATATCCAATTTATAATCGACCTGTTGTTGATTTTTTGTAAACGGTGACTTTGCCTTTAATATACTATTAGGTGAACTTAAAGCCTTTCCGGCAATACTAAAGATACTTCCTTGACTTCGATTTATCATCGACATATAAAAACACTCCTTTGTTAAAAAAAACACATAATGTACGGTATATATTTTAGGTAAATATATACCGTTTCCCTTTTTTGTAATAATTTTATTTTTTTATAAAAGGGCTTAAAAAATAAAGCTTGTATGCTCTTTATTAAATATAGGACAAATTTATTGGGAGCTCACAACAAATTTATTCTATAAAATTTAATATAAAAGGTGATTAAAATGTCAAAAGAATTTAAAATTCCCCAAAATGTAAAAATGGATTTTGATACCAAAAAAGTTTTTGGCCCCAAAGAATCAATTAAAGAAGTTATGCAGACACAACAGGAAGGCGAATATGCAGATATTCTAAATTCCACCGATAATACAGAAAAGTTGATTAGTAATTTAATCAAAAATAAAGAATCTTTCGTTGAAACCAGTAAACTGGTAGATAGTGCAGCAGAAAGAAAAGTTATTATGCCAATGCCAAAATCTATGTTAGCTAACTCTTTAGGCTCTATGAAATTATCAACCAATGCCACTGCTACTGCGGTTGCTCCAAACAGTACACCTAATGGTGCTTATGCTATAAACTTTAATACCCTCTATACTGACTCAATTACCGCAAAAGGTGATCAACGCTGGTATGCTTTTCAGCTACCTGCCGAAAAAAAATTAACACTTTATATGGCTCCTGTTGCCGATACTACTGTCGATAACGATTTATTCTTATATAAATTCGACCAGACTAACGGATCTGTTACCGTTGTAGCACAGTCAAGAAACAAAGCCGGTATGTATGAACTTTTAAGCTATGTTGCTCCCGCAGGTATTTATTTTATTTCCGTTAATTCTTATGCCTGCACTGCTGCCAATAATTTTCAGATCATGGCTCGTACCAGCGATACATGGGATGAAGCCGAAGGCGATGATAGTATGTCTATGGCTAAAGAAATGCCAATAAATAGCGAAATAATCGGTACCTTAGATAACAGCCTTGATCAGGACTGCCGCTTGTGGCTTGTCAAAGAAACAGGCAATTATCAATTGCAGCTTACCGTTCCATCCATTGACTTAAAATATCAGGTACAGATATTGTCCAGTAGCCAGAACTTAATTACTACTCTTGATCAAAATAAGACAACAAACTTCCCTAATGTAGCACCTGGCGGCTATTATCTTAAAATTGTATCTATTGATGGCAAAGTAGATCCTACGGTAAAATATAACTTCTCATTAATTTTAATGCCTTCTGATGTAATTGATACAAGCAAATACACCGCTATGCTTTCTACATCTGGAAAACAGCTTATTGAATTTTTAGAACCGGGTGCTGTAAAAGATCTTAAACGTAATGCCTTAACTGTAGACCGTAAAGAATTTGATCCTCAGTTTATTGATTTTTCTACTGGTCGTGCTTCCATGCCTGGTTATCAGTGCGGCGGTCTAGGCGAAATCAATACTCAATTTAGCCTTAAAAATTTAGGTGTTGGCACCTATACCTCTGATCTTATTAATGTTAGTAATGCCCTAATATGTACAGCTAATAACGCTTTATATTTTTGGCAGCTTAGAAAAAAATTCTACCATGATTACCCAGCTGGTTATGGTCAACCTGATCATACTTACTCCGGTGGCACCGATCAATATGGCACACCTTACTATACAGGTGTTTGGAGAACTGAAGCCTCTAGTATAATTCAATTTATTTTTGATGTTGACCAAATGAAGGTAGTCGATATGTATGCTCCTAATTTCTTTTACGGTAGTATGAAAGATAGAGCAGGTGTATCTGGTAACGGCACTCATACTTTTACCCAAAAATAATCTAGTCATAAATAAAAAAAATGCTGTTGCACACAAGACTGTGCAACAGCATTTTTTTTATTTATGATAAGCATCCTTAAATGGTGTCAGTAAACTTTTAAACCATTTAACATAGTCAACCTTTCCATTAGTATCTTGTAAACTTTTTAGTAATATATTATTTTTTTCATCAGGTGTCTGATTGCCTAATTCAGCCATAAAACGCTTTTTATATTCAATATATTTCCATGATAATAATTTATCATCAACTGTTACCAATGAACCACCACTATCACCACCAAACTCACTACTTAATATAGTATTAGAGTCATCCCAATAATTACTTTCGCTAAGAAGTGTTCCATTTTTTCCTTTTTTAAACATATCTGTAATATAGTCAATTAATTTTGTTGTTCCTACTACCGACATTTTTTTAGAATCATTTTTTACAACCGAATCATTAAATAAAGATTGTTTTGCCATTTGTAATCCATCTATTATTGTATCAAAAACAGATTTATCATCATAATATTTATTATAGCCATTTATAGCTACCGCAATATTATTTAAATGAATCTCTAAAATTTCACTAGCACAACCTGTACCTAGTTGTCCATTTAATTCCATTGCTTTAAATTCTGACATTCGGTTACCTAATTCTTTAAAAGCATTATTTACACTACTAATCATATCATTCTCTGCCGGTGCTTTCCCCCCTAACTCTATTAATACCTTAGCATCAATACCATTGGCAGTAAATGCCAAATTGGATTCATTAGTAGTGAGTGTTGATTTATCATAACGCAGTATTACGTTTTTTCCGCCTATTGTCGTTGAAAAAGCAACAGCTTCTTCTGTCGGTTTTTGTCCTTTAGCTGTAATATCGATTATTGGTTTATCGGTAGAATTTAGATAATCACTTAGTGCCTGTAAATTATCATCATAATAATTAGATTGCGTGCCGGCAGTATTCTCTGTACTGCTGCTTTTTTTTAGTATTTCCATTAACAATGAAATATCAGCATTATTAATCAATGGAGTATCAGCACTTGAACCGGCCGATAAAGTATCCACATTAGTAGTTTTTACAATATGATTCTTTTTATTGCTTTCTTCTAATAGCTGTACACGTTTTCTAAATAATTTATCTTTTACAGTATCTCCCTTGATATCAACATCCACTTTATAGTCGGCCTGCTGCTTGTTTTGTGCAAGTGATGACTTTGCCTTTAATATACTATTAGGTGAACTTAAAGCTTTTCCGGCAATACTAAATATACTTCCTTGACTTCGATTTATCATCGACATATAAAAACACTCCTTTGTTAATAAAAATACTATGTATATATATTTTATATATATACATAGTATTTTCCTTTTTTTCGTAATAATTTTATTTTTTTATAAGATTATCAATTATCTTTCTTTTTTTAAATGAGTATACGTTTGCTCCTTAATCTTTTTTAATGCTCTTTTTCTTATAGCATATATTCTATAAATACTTAAATGACTTTTTATTGAAACCATTTTTACTGTATATCCAATAAAATATATGTAATAAATTACTGACATTTCTTCGTTGCTTAAATAATCTAAAGAATACTTTAACAAAATATTACTATAGTCATTTTTATTATATGGGACTTCATACCTTTCAGAAAAATATTCTTCATTCTCTTTTTTTTCTTTATTTCTCTTATAAAGCTTAAATTTTTCATGTAATAAACTCTTTGATATATAGGCCATAAATACCTTATCTGTTTTTCCGTAAAACTTCTCAAGGTCTATTTTATTTACTATTTCTATTATTAGTAATTTTAAATCTTGCGAAGTATCTTCTCCGTTTAGTTTGTACTTATAGCTTTGTAACTGCGCTGAAAAAATAGAAATTATTTCATTCATTGCAGTTTGATTCTTATGGTGCGCTAACGTTATTAATTCCTCTAAATTCCTTTTCATAATTCATACCTCCTAAATGTATAAAGAGATATAAATTTGCAAATTTTTAGATGAATTATATAAATATTCAGGTGGTGATCTATATGGAAAATATAGTAGCAATACTGTCCGCAATAATAAACAAGACTAATAACGATTATTTACTTTTTTCCATAGTTATTGCAGTCATTATTATTGCTGTAGTAATTCCTTTAGGACTATATTATCTAAAATGTAAGTTTAACAAAAACAATTAATAAACCAGATAAGGTATTTATGCACTTTATAGAAATGAGGTTTTATTAATTATGAATATCTTTTTAAACCCCGGTCATTCTCCCAATGGTAATCCCGATCCCGGTGCCTGTAATTTAAGTCTTAATTTACGTGAATGTGATATTGCTTTATCTATCGGTAATAAAATTCGTAATCTTCTACTGCAAAATAACTATGATGTACGCTTATTACAAAGTAATAATTTATGTGGTGAATCTCCCTCGCAACCAAATATCACTTATGCGGCTAATTCATGGCCGGCAGATATTTTTGTATCTATTCATTGCAATAGTTTTAACAGTAAAGCTCGTGGCAGTGAAACTTTAATATATCCTGATTCAACTAAAGGATTATATTTGGCCAATAATATTCAATCTAATCTGATTACTGCAATACAATCTGTCGATACCACTTTTCCTAATCGAGGAGTTAAGCCCCGTAGTGATTTAGCCGTGCTACGTTATACAAATATGCCGGCTGTTTTAATTGAACTTGGTTTTATTGATCAGAAAAATGATGCTGCCATTTTAACTAATTTTCAAGATACTCTTGCTCAAGCTATTAATTCTGGTATTAATAAATACAAAGTATAGTATATCAGAAAAAAGGAAATCTATTATAATAGACTACTTTTTTTGATTATTGTAATTACTTTTAAAAAGTTATATCATTAATATGAATATTTTTATAATAGCAAAGGAGTGTGCCCTAGCCATGATGGCAAACAATACAACAAATGCTATAAAAGCTACTAATCCAGTAGTAAGTCCTGCTAGTAATAAAACAAATACTACAAATGATAAAACGGAAACTTCTCCCCCCTACCTATTAGATTTAACACCTAGAACATTATCTGATGACGAGATGCAAAAATTAAATGATAGTATTAAGAAATTTCTAGAAACGCACGAGATTACAGAATCTAAAAATAAAGAATTTCCGACTCTTGATTCTTTAGGCGATTTTAAATATGCAGATACACAGTCTTTTTTTGGTATTGGTGAGGGAAACTCATATATATATGCTACATTAGCTTATCTTGGACATGAGGATCCTAAAACCAATTTAGCTTTAGATCCTAGTGTTGATCCTCTTGATGGTACTGCTTATCAAGAAATCAAAGCATTGTTTGAGGAAACTAATACCGATAAGGAGCATTATAATAAATTATTTGCAAAATCTACTGAATGGAATTTTTATAGTGCAAAATCATGTTTCAATTATACAAATAACATGTATAAATTTTTAAAAGATATGGATAAGGTTACTGGTAAATCCGTAATAGGTAATGTTAACAGCCGTTATTATAAAATCAATGATATTAAAGAATCTGGTGATTACTCTGTGGCTTTTTCATATAATAAAAATCTTGTAACACTTAGCAATCAGTTAGTTGATTTTATGAGTAATAATCGTCAGGATGATGATATTTGGAAAAATGTTATTAATGGTAAATATCATAATATGAATGAGGTCGTAAGTGCATTAGATAACAAAGGTGATAAAACTGCTGCGCAAACTATGCAAAATAATTTAAATAATAATATTGATACAGAAGTAGCAAACAGTGATTTTCAAAATAATTATCTAGAAAATATCTGGAATCTTTTAAAGGCTGCTGGGTATAATAAATAAAAGGAAGTATGTAGTTCGCTGTTAAGACGAACTGCATACTTCCTTTTACATTATATATTTATCAAATTATAGGTTTATAAGAAAGTTATCTCTTTTACTTTTGCTAATTTCAGTTGCCTGCTAATGTCAATAGTAGTTCGCAAAATCTAAGGTAACCCCGAAGCAATTAAGCAACCGATTTTTGTCTTTTTTCTTTAACCTGTTGCAGTGTATTTGGATTAATATAGCAATGACTCATTGACCAGTCTTCACTATATTCGATCAGATATGTTACAACTAGTCGAATATAAGAATCCATACTGGGGAAAATCCCTACAACGGTTGTCCGTCGGCGAATTTCCCGATTGAGCCGCTCAAGCATATTGGTAGAAGCAATTTTACGGAAATCTATTGGTGCAAAACTATAAAACTGCAATGAGTCTTCTAGGCCATCTTCTAGAACCTCTGTCGCTTCCGGATAGGATTTTTCAGTAGATTCTATGAAAGAATGGGCATACGTTTTAGCACTGTTATAATCAGGCTGTAACCAGATTTGTTTTAACCGTCCTGCAAACCATTCTTTTTTCTTCGCCGGAATATATGCTAGGATATTTCGCATGAAATGAACTTTACAACGTTGCCATGCACATTGTAAAAAGGACTCATTGATTGCTTTTACCAAGCCTTTGTGGGCATCGGAAACAACTAACCACGCATTCACAAGACCACGTTGTTTTAACTTTTCAAATACAGCTTTATAGGTATCGGCAGATTCTTCCTGCATCGGTTCAACGGCTAACACATCACGGTGTCCCTTTTTATCCAGGCCAATTACGACAGCTACTGCCATATTTTGCACTCGGTGATCATAACGGATTTTCTCATACAAAGCATCCACCCATAACACTGAATATTCTTTCTGCAATGGTCTGTTTCTGAAGGTCTCCACCTGAGCATTTAGCTCTTTGGTAATTTGTGACACTTGGCCACGAGAAATTGAATCAATTCCTAAACTTTTTGCCAGTTTTTCAATTTTACGAGTGGAAACGCCATTAATATAGGCCTCTTGAATAAGCTGTAAAAGTGCCATTTCTGAGCGTTTTTTCTCTATGACAAAAAGGGAATATAGCCACCTTTTCTTAGTTTGGGAACAAATAAGTACATGGTCCCCAGACGAGTATCATAGCGGCGTACTCGATAACCGGACCGATAACCTGAACGTTCATCGGTTCTTTTCGACTTAGCAGCATTAATTTTTGCATTCACTTCAGTTTCCATGAGCTTTTCACAAAACCACTTGAGCATAGCAAGCATTGGATCATCTTCGGTCATGAATTGTAGTAGCATTTTTCTAAAGGTAGGTTAGAATAGGTATGAGTCATCGGTTTTCAACTCCTTTTAGATTTGTTTGGTCACTTATCTTTTTCGGAGTTACCGATGGTTTTTCCTATTCCTTTTTGCGAACTTTATTATATTCTATCAGTTGCCTTCTCACAAAAGTTCATTTACATCTTTTCGGTTAAGGTCTCCTAATTTTTTTGCCCATACTTTATCCCCTACATGTTATATTGCACTTCCAGTTTCTCTGGTTATGTATATTCTATTTTTCTAAGGCTTATGTAAATTTTTTGTCGCTTTAGTTAGTGGACTTACAAATTACTCAATTTGATATTGCAATTTAAGAAGACAATTTTTCTATTCAGTATAGTAATTTAATTGTTAAATTTGAAATATTATTATAAAATGTAATTTATCTTATGTAAATAATCGGCACAATATAGCAATTTCCAAATATTACCTTCATTTATCTATTTTACGTTTTATCAGATCAGCTAATTGCAAAAGTTTATTTATAAGATAAAATTTCATCTAACTGGGGAGCAGTATATGCAATATAAAACATATCTTTTTGACTTCGATTATACTCTGGCAAATTCCGAAAAAGGCATTGTAATGTGCTTCGAAAAACTTTTGGCAGAAGATAATTATCCAACAAAAACAAAAAAAGAAATTAAACATACTATCGGTCTTGCTATGCCTAAGGCCATAAGTATTCTAACCGGTGAAACAGATGCAAATGTTCTCCATCGTCTCCAAAAGCAATACAGTGTTTTTTCTGATACCTGCATGACAGAGAACACTCATTTATACGAAACCACTGTGCCCATATTAAAAAAACTAAAGGCATCTGGCTGCCAAACAGGAATAGTTTCCAATAAGACACGGCGCCGTATCTTACAGACTCTGCACAAAGAAAATATTGCCGATCTCATCGACATAATAATTGGCACAGAAAACGCCCAAAAACCAAAACCCGCACCGGAACCAATTTGGCAGGCACTGGCAGCATTAAATGCTGATAAACCGCACTCTGTTTATATAGGGGACAGTATAACAGATGCTAAAACCGCTGAGGCTGCTGGTGTTGCTTTTGCAGCCGTATTGACCGGAGAAACCGGGTATGATGCATTCGTTAACTATCCGCATATAAAGATCATGCAATCGCTTCAGCAGCTGTGCTAATAATTTCACTGAAATGACAACCAACTTTTTCTCTAGCACTAAAATATTCATATGAAACCACAATATCTGCCTGCACAATGAGTGCAGGCAGATATTTATTTAGCCAATCCTACAGGAAATATTATTTGCTCTGCGGAATTTTCTTTATTCTGAAAAACTTGAGCTTTTACTTTAAACACTTCAGCCAATAAGGCCACCGATAAAACTTTATGGGGATCTCCCTCTGCAAAAACTTCTTGGTCTTTTATAATCACCGTATTATCAGCGTAAATGCGAGCATGGTTTATATCATGCAAAACCATAATCACAGTCATATTATTGTGCTTGTTCAGCATCTTTATAATCTGCATTATTTCAAGCTGGTGTGCAATATCCAGATACGTTGTCGGTTCATCCAGCAGCAATATTTCCGGCTGTTGGCATAAAGCCATAGCAATCCACGCCCGCTGCCGTTCACCACCAGACAAAGAGTTCAACTGTCTGTCTGCCAGAGATTCAACCCCTGTTTCCGCCATTGCCCATTCTATTATTTTTTGATCTTCTTTTTGCGTTTTCTTAAAAAAACTCCTGTAAGGAAATCTTCCATAAGCTACTAATTGATGGACATTTAAATCAGCAGGCACACTGACCGTTTGTGGCAGGACAGCCATTCGTCTGGCAATATGCTTAGCAGAAATTCCCCGTAGTGACTTGTCATCCAAAAAAACATTTCCTGCATAGTCTCTATGAAAACCTGCCATAACTTTTAGTAATGTAGATTTCCCGCAGCCATTCGGTCCCAAAATAGCAGTTATTTTTCCTTCTGGAAAACTAATATTTATATTTTTTAATACGTTTTTACCTTGAAAAGAAACACAGATATTTTCCGTTTTTAATACAGCCATTATAATTCCCTCCTCAGCAAAAAGAGGAAAAACGGCACGCCCAAGATAGCCATAAAAATGCCTACCGGTAATTCTATCGGCGCAAAGGCACATCTGGCCACAGTATCGCTCAAAGTGACTACAGAGCCGCCCAATAAAACGGACGCTGGTAGCATAAATCGGTAATCGCTGCCGATTATCAGTCTTGCCGTATGCGGCACGATAAGCCCGACAAAACCCAGTAGCCCTGCCACAGAAACAGCACTTGCTGCCAACAATGCCGCAGCAGCAGTCAGGATAATTCTTGTTTTCTCTACGTTCATTCCCAGACCTCTGGCAATTTCATCCCCCAGTAAAAGCACATTTAAATGTCTTGTAAAGAGCAATACAAAAAAAACACCAAACACTGTATATGGCAATATCAGCTGCACATGAATCCACGAACGTGCCGCAAAACCACCTACCATCCACATTAGTGCGCCATTGACTCTATCACTGTATAAAATCAACAAGGCAGATATACCGGCACCGATAAAAGAAGAAACAGCTACACCTGCTAAGATAATCCTCAATGGCTTTATACCATTTTTCCATGCTAAAATATAGATGCATAAAGCGGCAAGCATCGCTCCAACAAAAGCAGCCGGTGTTATCAAAAAGCTAAACTGCGGTAATACTATCATTATAAATATTCCCGCTATACCAGCACCAGAAGAAATACCTATAATATGCGGGTCAGCTAGAGGATTTTTCATGACTGCCTGTAGTATTGCTCCCGCTGTAGCCAGGTTAATTCCCACAAGCACTGTCAAAATTGTGCGCGGTAACCGGATATTCATTATTATCTGGCTGTTCGCTCCTGTATTGCCTGTTAAAGCCCCTTGTATTTCTTGCGGTGAAATATATACGGCTCCTTGTGCCAAAGCCACTCCCACACTTATTATAAGCAAAATAAGCAGCCCTGCTAATATGAATATTTTCTGTTTTGAAGAAGCACGTTCCATGTCTTTATTATGTATATCTTTCATATATGCACCTTACATATGTAAAAATTGCGCCTGCCATCGGCAAGCGCCATTTTTGTGTTTATTGATTTTTTATTTATCTTCTGTAAAAAGCTGCGGATATAATTCTTTAGCCATTGTTTCCACTGCTTCCGGATAATGCATTCCCGGATTTAAGAGGAATAGTTTCTGCGGCAGATAATAAACGTGATTTTCTTTGACCGCCCGCAAAGTCTGCCATGCCGAATTATTTTCTACATTATCCTGCATAGCCTTTTTTATGGTCTGCATATCACCCATACTGGTCACAAAAATCACATCAGGGTCTTCTTTAACCAATGCTTCAAGACTGTACGGTGCCGCATCCGGATTATTGTCAAGTGGCTTAGTATCTGCGGCTACATTGACAAATCCCAGCATTTTCGCCACCGAGCCTGCTATAGAATCATCAAGCTGTACAGTAACATCCTGCGCTGTACTGTGCAATATAGCTACCCGCTTTGTTTCCTGAGGCAATTTTCCCTTTATATCTTCAATTTTTTTATCCATTGCCGCTATAATGCCTTTAGCCTTATCTTGTTCCCCTGTTATTTGGGAAAAGATATCCAAACTATGTTTTACCTGGTCATAGCTCTTCATATCGAGCACGATAACCGGTATATTATTACTTTCCAAATTTGCTACGAACTTATCATTCATGCCCTTCATTGCTATTACAAGGTCCGGCTGTAAGCTAACAACTTTTTCTATATTAATATTATATACAGCCCCAACTTTTTCCACATCTTTATAATAGTCAGGTATCCCCATTTTAGAAGATGGGCAGCCAACCACTGTCGCATCTACTTCGTGCAATGGTTCTAAAAAAGATGTAGACAGCGCAACAATGCGTTCAGGTTTTTTAGCAAGTGTAACAGTTCTTCCCGCATCGTCTTCTATCGTCAAATAGGACTCCGTTTTTGCATCTTTAGCTGTGTCCCCGCAACCTGCCATAAATACGACAGCCATCATGCACACCAAAAAGCCCCAAAGTGCCTTCTTACCCATTCATATAGCCTCCTTAACTATCCATCGGCGACAGCAAAATCCTATTTATTGCGCCGTGACAGAATAGTTGATAAATAGTTAGGAACCTTTTTCACCTGCTCAATGTCATATATACATTCTTCATCATCTAAGCCGCAGCGACTTACCATTACTGCATTTTTCGCTAATTTTTTTGCTTTAAGCTCTGCCACTATTTCTTCAAAATTCTTATAAACCTTCATGATTACCACATTATCAGAAACAGCTAATGCCTTTTTAATTTTTTCAGGGTCGGCAGTAGCTGGGATGACGCTTATTATATCATTACCTTCGACAAGAGGATATTCCAAACGTCCAGCGATTGCGCAAAAAGCTGGTATTCCCGGAATTGTCCGTATATCAACTGCTTCAGCCTTAAGCAGCCGATGGACATAAATATATGTACTGTAAAACATGGGGTCACCAAGTGTCAAAAAAGCCACATTTTTCCCTTGGTTTAGCAATGCCAATATTTCTTCTTTATTTTTCTGCCAGCTTTGAGGAGATTTTTCAAAATGCGTTATCATCGGAAAAACTTGATAGACGATTTCGACAGTAGCTTTCAAATATGGTCTGGCTATAGACAAGGCAACACTGCCATCCTTTTTTTCTGTTTTCGGGGCTATTATAACATCAACATTCTCCAATGTTTTTATTGCTTTCATTGTAAGTAATTCTGGATCTCCCGGGCCAACACCTATACCATAAAAAATACCTGTCATCAATATTCTCCTCAAAAAAATATAATATACTTAACATACACAATCTAAAATTATACAGAAAATTTTTCGCAAAAGCAAAATTTTTTATCCAGCGCCTAAAACCCTAATTGCGACAAAGCAGATATTTCTTAAAGAAAAGCCCTTGTCACCAAGCGCAAGACTCCCCTATCAATACAGATAACCTTATTCCGAAAAACAAAAATGCCTTTCGGAATAAGGTCTCTTAAAATTCATCAACAAACAACTCTTTATGAATTATATTATATTATTTTGCTTCTAACGCATCCCACGCTTCATTTGCGCGTTCTACAAAAATACCGCGTACGGCTTCATTTTCACCAAGGCCATGAATATATGTATCTACCGTAAATCCTTCTTTTTGCAGAATTGACTTATGTGATTCTGGATCGTCTCCGGCCATATCGTTATTAGCATGGTCGCCAGCTACCATCATCATTGGCATCAATGTTACTTTCTTAATTCCTTTTGCTTTTAATTCAGGAATTATCGTTTCAAGATTTGGCCAACCTTCTACTGTGTAAAGGTAAGTATTTTTCAACTTCAAAGAATCTATACGATCCTGAATAACTGCATAATAAGCGTTACTTGGATCAGGAGTACCATGTGCCATGACTAAAACAGCTTCGTCATCAGCCACTTTCGGGAACTGCGTTGAAAACGCCTTTAAAAATTCATTGATATCGTCACGCTGGTTTTCCTGACCCATCCAGTACATGGCAGATGTTCCCAGTGTCATTTTTTTGAAATCTTTTTTATATAAATCATATACGGCTGAATCATATGCATATTCCATACCCGGAATAACATCAAGTGACGCTATAGCCACACGGGTATACCCTTGTGCTTTCAAATCCTTGAGAGCATCTTCCGGGGTAGGAATTGTGACCCCTTCTTTTGCTTTAATTCTGTCAATGATAATATGTGAAGTAAAGGACAAAACAACTTTTGTATCAGGATGAGCTGCCTGAATCTGCTGCACTGTTTTTTCGATCGTCTTTTCGCGGGAGTCTTTAAAAGTAGTACCAAAACTCATTACGAGTATAGCATCTTTATTCTGTGCATTTGCCATCTGTGGATTATTATAAGTGCGAACACCTATTTCAGAAGCCTGTTTAAGTGCCGGTGTAGCATCAGTAACCTCTGGATTCAGCTTATAACTTGCATAAGAAGTAGCCATAAATCCTGTCAAAGTAGCACACGCCATCGAAGCGACCAACATTTTTTTCCAGTTCAATTTCATCTTGACAACACTCTCCTATATTTTTGATTATTCCACAAACTTTCAGTGCCAATCACTTCTTCGGTAAATGCGCGTTCCAGGAAATATCATCAAAACAAAAAACCCTTCATACAATAAATTGCAATGAAGGGTATAATCCGACGAAATCTCAAAAACATGTCCGAAAATACCACCTACCCATCGCTCGCAGGTACCACACAATAAAACCATATAGGCAGCTTATCCTAAGAACAAACAATAAGTCTGCCTTATGGTGTAAAGTTTTACCGTGTAACGGTGATCGACAAACAGGCAGTTCTCCTGGCTCTGACTCATCGCGCTTCTGTGCCTTCCCATGCAGTAAACTGTCACAGTGGCATCATACAGAATAGCTCGTCATTACAGTGGCGGGACCGCGTTGGCTTTACACCAACTTCTCTTTTAAGTCTTTATGGACACCTGTTTCACTGATATTAAATTTTGTCGTTATTTATGATACAATTAATTATCTCTATTGTCAACAATTACAGCACTTTTATTTTATTTTTCTTAAATTTTTACGTCAATCTGTGCTGAAACGCCTACGCCTTGTACACGGGAAATATTAGTTACGCTCTTAGCATTTACCGGAATAAGTCCTTTCAACCTGAATCTGCTGTCACTAAAATTCCCCTCAAGCTGCAACACAGCCTGCGTCTGGTTAATACCATCCTGCGGCCCTGTTACCTGTGCAGCGCCTACATAAGATCCATCCCCAATGGAAATTATCGGCACTACCTTCGTAGCATAGGAAGTACCCATACCATGCTGCGTCAAAAGAGTGTTTATTGCCGAATTGAGCGGTACCGCAAATTTATCGACAAGAACAGATATACCACCGACCTTTAACGCATCTCCTAAAATGCTGCCAAGACTAAAAGCTTGTGTAGTCTGAACCGCAGTAGTCAAAGACAGCAAAAAAACGACTAATGCTATAAGGGTTCTTTTAATATACATTTTTATCTCTCCTTTTTTTCATCAGCACCAGTATCATCATATCGCGGCAAGGTTTACTAAAAGCCCATTACACTGACAATACCTGCTTGAATAATATTTTTATAATGTATTATAACATATAAAAGTTGCTTCTATTTATACTTGTCATAATCTCTCTTTATACTTGTCATAATCTCTCTTTTGATAAGCGGCATAATTTTACAAAAAGTTTTATACTAGAGCTGCACAATAAAATACTGTATAATTGTTAGTAAGTTGTGTTATTATATAATTATTTGGTACAATATCAGTATTTTATAGTAAAAGGATTTGTTTAAATGGAACAATACTCGACACTCTTTCTGGAATTTATTGCCACATGGGGATATCTCGCAATTGCTTTATTAATGGCCTTAGAAAATGCCTGCATACCGATTCCCAGTGAACTCATCTTGGGTTTTGCCGGTTACTTGGTATCTATTGGCCAGATTAATTTTGCTGAAGCCGTTGTCGCTGGAATAATAGGCGGTATGCTAGGCTCTATCGTTACCTTTTATATAGGTTATTGGGGAGGCCGCCCGTTTATCAATAAATATGGTAAATATTTTTTTATGAAAAAATCCCATATTGACACAGCACAGCGCTGGTTTGATAAATATGGTGTCAAAGCCGTCTTTTTCAGTCGCATGCTCCCTGTTGTTCGTACTTTTATTTCTCTACCAGCAGGTTTTGCCGGCATTGATATAAAAAAATTTATTATCTTCACCTTCGCAGGTACTTTACCTTGGACCGTGCTCATCATCTACATAGGCAAAGCATTAGGCAACAATTGGCAACAAATGCTTGCTATCGGCCATGAGTTCAGCATAGCAATATCAGCAATCATCGTGCTGGCAATTTTGTATCTTTATCTGCGCCACCGTAAAAACCAAAAATAATTTTCTATTGGAGTGATTTGATTTAATGAAAACAATATACCTTGATTGTTTTTCCGGTATAAGCGGCAATATGCTGATTGGTGCCCTGCTTGATGCCGGCGTGCCCCAAGAATATCTTGAAGAACAGTTAAAAAAGTTAAAATTACCCGATGAATATTTTTTAACAATAGAACAGACACAAAAAAATGGTATCCATGCTGTCTATTTCAATGTCAGCCTTGGCAACGTACACATTACGCACCGCACGCTACCCGATATTCAAAAAATCATCCTCCAATCTGCTTTAAGCAAAAACGTCCAAGACACTGCTTTGGCTATATTTAAAAACCTTGCCGAAGCGGAAGCCAAAATACACGGCACCAATATACAAACCGTCCACTTTCATGAAGTTGGTGCAATAGACGCGATCATAGATATCGTCGGTGCGGCTGTATGCCTCGAATATCTCGATGTGAAAGACATTTTTGCCGGTAATCTACATACGGGCACAGGATTTATTGACTGCGCCCATGGACGAATACCTATCCCTGCTCCGGCAACAGCTGAACTGCTGAAGGGCTTTACACTCAAAAACGGTTCCACTGAAAAGGAATTAATCACCCCAACCGGTGCGGCTATCCTAACCACCTTAGCAAAAGAAGAATCGGGTCTGCAAAATTTTTTCTATGACAAAATAGCTTATGGTGCCGGCACTTGGGAGCTGCCACACCCTAACGTATTACGCGTATACATAAAGGAATCCTGTGAAAATACAGTCGTAGACAATTTACTCTTGCTCGAAGCCAATATTGATGACATGAATCCTCAATTTTTCAGCTACACTTCTGAAAAACTATTTAAAACAGGTGCGCTTGATGTCTGGATCACTCCGATCATGATGAAAAAGAACCGCCCGGGACAGATGCTTTCCGTATTGGCTAAAGAGAACGATTACTCAGCTCTATGTGATATCGTCTTCAGCGAAACTACAACGCTTGGTATGCGTGTAAGCAAGATCAACAGAATTGCTTTAGACCGGGAAATAAAACTTGTTTCGACTATCTATGGCTCCGTACATTGTAAAATTGCCCGTTACAAAGGAAAAATCAGCAATATTTCTGCTGAATATGACGATTGCCAAAAACTTGCGGCTGCCCAAAATGTACCTTTACGGAAAATACAGCATGAAGCATTGCGGATAGCCTATTACTTAGCTGAAAACAAGAACTGCTGAAAACAGCATTCACCAAATACAAATCCAGCTAAAAAAATAAGCCGCACTAAAACGACAACTCATTATCGTTTCAGTGCGGCCTGTCTTTATTCGGATTTAACTGCATCTGGGAATTGAGCTACATACTGGGCTACCGCGGAATATCTTGACCAGCCAACAGTTCCGGGATTGACCGTATACCAAACAAGATATTTAGGTGTATCGCTCCAACGCTTTTCCCCATTACTTTTATAAAAGGTTTCTTCGCCAAGTAATAACGAGCCATTTTTCAAATTAATTTTACAATCCGTAATACTATAGTAGCCGTTTTCCAACGTACTGGTATCACGATTGACTTGTCTTTCTTTATAATCGACTATATCTTTATTTATGTTTCCCTTTTCATCTAAATCATAATGCAGTGATGTCTTATCAAAATAAAAAACATCATCATTACCATGCCCCAGTGTTATCGCTACCCAATTATCATCAGCAGCCGTTGCTGCTGGTTGTTCTTCAGCAGACACAGACGCTGTAAAAAGCAACACCAAACCAAAAATGAAAAGTATTATTTTTTTCTGCATAAGCCTACCCTCTCCCAAACAAATATTAACCTATATACATATACCAACCTGATACGTTTCTTAATTATATCATAGATTACTTAAGTATGCTAAAATTGTGGAGGGTGATAACTATGTCTGTAAAAAATAACAAAAATACAAGATCTACATTACAGCTCTTCGGCCGTGTCAGCGGACTTGGCATCAGTTTTGCTCTTATAATATGTTTTATGGCCTTCTTCGGTTATAAAGCTGACGTATATTTTGCAACCCTGCCGGTACTAACCTGCATCGGCATAATAATAGGCTTTTTCCTGGCTCTCATAAGCATTTACCAAATTATAAAGAAAGACCATTTATGATAAAATTTATTGTTCCTGCTGGACATAAAGAACAAAAACTCCGCTATTTTCTGGCCTCATATGGAAAAATCTCAACCAATCTATGGCGAAAAATAAAATGGCACGGAAACATATGCATCAATGACAATCCAGTGTGTGCGGCCAATGCCTTTGTCAAAGCAGGTGATATCGTCACTTATGACCTTAATGATAATTCATCTTCTATAACCCCTTGCCAAAAACCGCTTGATATCGTTTATGAAGACGAATGGCTTTTAATAATCAACAAACCTGCGGATCTGGTGATCCACCCGACAAGTAAAATCTATAAGGATACATTGGTAAACATCGTTGCCGGTTACTATTTGCAAACACATAAGCAAGCCGGCTGCCATCCTGTTTACCGCCTTGACCGCAATACGACCGGTCTCATCATCATTGCTAAACAACCGCAGATACAGTATTATCTTTCTGCCTCACACGGCAGAATATGCCGATTTTACCAAGCTGTAGTCAGTGGCTGCCCAGCACCGAAAGAAGCTATGCTTTGCATGCCTATCGGCCGTAAACCGGGCAGCATTATCGAGCGTATGGTTACACCGGCCGGCCAACCAGCACTGACCCGTTATAAAGTCTTACAAACTATGCCGGAGCGCAGTCTCATCACTCTGCAGCTTTATACAGGCCGTACCCATCAAATACGTGTGCATATGGCAGCTGACGGGCACCCCCTTTTAGGTGATGACTTATACGGCGGCGACTGTGCACTCATCTCCCGTCAGGCTCTCCATGCTTCCAGACTGATATTTACCCATCCAATGAGCGGAAAAAATTTTGATCTTTCGGTGCCCTTACCCATGGATATGCGCAAGCTGCTATAAAGGATAAATATATTTTTCCCCATCAACATGTAACTGCTGTACGACTTTTAGTACAATCTTTATTTTACTAATAAATAATTGATATTATATCATAAACCTCTCAAAAGTTTTTATTTAAGAGGTTTTTCTCCTTGTCCAATTTACCTGCCTATGTGGAAAGGAACTATCCAATAGTAGATTTTTGCCTTGTAATCTTGTATAATTAAAGGCATTGATTATTTTATCTGATAATGTTTCAGTTGAAATAAGGACTTTATTTATATTGATAAAATTTAGAAAGGTGCGGCTATTATATGTTTAAAGGAAAAAAATTAAAACTCGCTGCATTAGGACTTACTACTCTTTTAACCGCAGGTATCATTGCTGGCTGCGGTACACAAAAAGCTGACAATTCCACCGATGGCAAAAAGAACTTCAAAATAGGTGTTGTCCAGCTTGTCGAGCACAATGCCCTGGATGCTGCTAACAAAGGCTTTATAGCTGGTCTCAAAGAACGCGGATATGTAGAGGGTGAAAATATTACAATTGACCAACAAAATGCCCAAGCTGATCAATCCAACCTGAAAAACATTGCCCAGCGTTTTGTATCTGATAAAGATGACCTAATCTGTGCTATCGCTACGCCTGCGGCTCAGTCAGTCGCCAATGTAACCAAGGACATTCCAATAGTAGCTACCGCTATCACTGATTATAAAAGTGCCAAGCTGGTTTCTTCCAATGAAAAACCAGGTGCTAACGTAACAGGTACAAGCGATAACGGCCCGATTGAAAAACAAATTGACTTGCTCTTAGAATTATTTCCTAATACAAAAACCATTGGGACAATATATTCTTCCAGTGAAATAAATTCAGAAATACAAGTAAAACAAATGACAAAATATGCTGAATCAAAAGGCTTAAAAGTCGAAACAGCTACTGTATCCACTGTAAATGATATACAGCAGGCAGCGCAAAGTCTTGTAGGCAAAGTTGATGTATTCTATGAACCAACTGACAATGTAATCGCTTCAGCGATGCCTACACTTGCAGCTATTACAGACCCTGCCAAAATCCCGATCATCTGCGCTGAACCAAACATGGTCAAACAGGGCGGCCTTGCCACCTACGGTATTGACTACTATAAATTAGGCGTACAGACCGGACATATGGCCGCTGACATTCTGGACGGTAAAACAAAACCTGCAGACATGCCTATTCAAGAAGCTAAAGATTTAAAAATAACCATAAACAAGAAAAATGCCGCAGCCCTTGGTATCACTATCCCGGATAGTATTTTACAGGGTGCCGACATTATAGAATAATTACAATAGGAGAATTACTTTGGATCTCATTATTCCTACAATATCACAAGGACTTTTATGGTCCGTTATGTCCATTGGTGTATATCTCACGTTCCGTGTCCTTGACATTGCCGATCTTACTGTAGAAGGCAGCTTTCCTCTTGGCGGTGCAGTGGCAGCCGCACTCTTGACCGCAGGTTATAATCCAATTACTGCTATATTGATAGCTTGCGTGGCTGGTATGCTAAGCGGTGTCGTCACCGGTTTTTTGCATACGAAACTAAAAATACCTGCATTGTTAGCCGGTATTTTATCGATGATTGCTCTTTATTCTGTCAATTTACGTATAATGGGCAAAGCCAATTTATCACTTTTACAGCTTGATACAATTTTTACGATATTTCCTATTCCGCTTGACAATCAAATGATGGTACTGCTCGTCGGTTTTGTCATAGTATTGGTAGTAGGCATAATAAATTATTGGTTTTTTGGCACAGAAATTGGTGCTGCTATCCGTGCAACCGGATTTAACCAACACATGATCCGCGCCAACGGTGTAAATACCAACACGACAATTATACTGGGACTATTAATGAGCAACGGACTGGTTGCTGTCTCTGGTGCTCTAGTGGCCCAAAGCAATGGTTTTGCTGATGTAGGCATGGGCGTAGGTACCATCGTTATCGGTCTTGCCTCTGTAATCATCGGCGAAGTGCTGTTCGGCACTAAAAGCTTCAGGAACTGTCTTATCTCCGTGGTACTCGGCTCAATAGTCTATCGCATAGTTATAGCGATAGTTCTGCAAATAGGCATGCCGCCGAATGACTTAAAGCTTTTTACCGCAGTTTTGGTAACACTAGCTCTTTCAATGCCGCTGTTCAAAGCTAAACTCAATGATAAAAGAAGAAGGATGGCAAGGTAATGCTCAGAGTAGAAAATATTTCCAAAACCTTTAATCCCGGTACAATAACTGAAAAAAGCGCTTTAAATGACGTATCACTGCACCTTTTACCCGGTGACTTCGTAACTGTAATCGGTGGTAACGGTGCAGGAAAATCCACATTGATGAATTCAATAGCCGGTACATTTATCGTTGATACCGGAAAAATAATAATTGACGGTAATGACATTACTAAATGGCCTGAACACAAGCGTGCCAAATTCATCGGCCGTGTTTTTCAGGACCCAATGATGGGCACTGCTGCCGGTATGATGATTGAAGAAAACCTTGCCATAGCTTCGCGACGTGGTAAAGCTTTGTCATTCCGCTGGAGTGCTCCCAAAAGCGAACGGGAAAATTTCCGTGTGCTTTTAAAATCGCTCAACCTCGGCTTGGAAGACCGGCTTGAAAGTAAAGTAGGCTTATTGTCCGGAGGCCAAAGACAGGCGCTTACTTTGTTAATGGCCACAATGGCCAACCCGAAGCTTTTACTTTTGGACGAACATACCGCAGCACTTGACCCTAAAACTGCTGAAAAAGTTCTCGCTATAACTGACAATATTATCAGCAGCCGCAAATTAACGACTCTGATGATCACACATAATATGCGCGACGCATTGCGCTTCGGCAATCGCCTGATAATGATGTATAACGGAAAAATCATCGTTGACGTCAATGGTGATGCAAAAAAGAATTTAGAAGTCCAAGATCTTCTAGAAATGTTTGAAAAAGCATCTGGCAATGAAATTGACAGCGATCGGATGCTTCTCAATTAAGTTAAACATCTTTACCCAAACAAAATGAAGCTGCACAAAATAACTATTTTCATTATAAACAACCCTTTCTTTTTCTAAGTAATAATTAATCTTGTTATTTCTATATTGTTGCCTAAACAATTTCTTGTCTATGACATTATGTTTGTAAATATCCTTACAGCTAAAACCAATCTTATCTTAAATTGCTGCTCATATTAATAATGGTTCTTTTTCCTTGTCCATTATCTATCTGATATGTCTTTACCAAATTTCCATCTACTTTTGTATAAGCTGTAGCATTATCAACCCAGCTTTCATACACGTGACCATTGACTTCCCGTTTGCTATAAGAAGTAGGATTACTATCCACTACATCCCTGTAAATTCCTTTTTCACTACTGCTCATATTTGTTATGGTTAAAGGTGACTGAACCGGATTGGCATTAGTGACACCTGTAAAAGCGACTCCGAAGAGAATAGCAGTTAAAGCAAATATGTTCTTTTTCATTATAAACAACCCTTTCTTTTTTTGTACTCGTAAATTAATTTGGTTAATTTTTATTTTGTTATCTAATAACTTTTTGTTTATGTGATTATAATACTATCATACGCCATGAAAGTAAAGTAGTTTCTGTTATAAAACTTAGTACCCGATAGGCACTAAAAGCTATTTATCAATAATATTTTTCTAAATTTTTTCTAAAAAATTTTTAAATAACCATAAAATCAAACAATATCGTATTACAATATAACATTTCCCCAACTTGCTTTTTCGATATATTTACAGTATCATTTATATGCAACGTATTTTTTGTATCATACGTTATTTGTAATAGTTAATATATAAAGTACACTGACGGGGGGGACGTGTCTTGGACAAACAAAATTCATTTGGAAAATGCCCATACTTTACATCGCAAAAGCTTTTAACTGGTAAATGGTCACTTTTAATCATGCATTTCCTTGATGGAAAGATCTTACGTTTTAATGAATTGGAGAAGCTTTTAAATCCAATATCACAGGCTACACTTACGAAACAGCTTAGATTATTGGAAGGAAATGGTCTTATAAAAAGGAAAGTTTATAATCAGATTCCACCTCGAGTCGAATATTCACTCAGTGACATTGGTAATGATTTCAAACCTGTACTAAACTCATTAGAAGCATGGGGCAATAAGTATATTGCCCATATTAAAAAGAACCAAAAAACTCTATTAAATTCCCATGTTTAAAAATCTTTTTATTAGTTAAATACTGATATCTGGGCAATCTTTATATTTATTATTCATATTTTAAGAAAATACGTACTATAGCAAAAACCGCCGGAAACAATACTTCCGGCGGTTTTTACTATCCCTTCAAATCAATAGGCAAAACACTTTATCCTATTTCCCTTTATCCCTATTTTTTTTCAACAGCTGCGCTTTAGTAATAGACTGCATACCAAATCGTTTCTTTATCCCATCAATCGTTTTATAAAGCTTTTCTTGTTTCCCATCACCACAAAATAAAGATTGTTCTTCAATGATAGAAAAATTACTTCCTGTCAAGCCTAGCAAACGTATTTTACCGGAGAAAGCCAAAGCCCTAAACAAGTTGATAGCCGATTCGTACAGTACCTTATCAAAGTTGACGCCTTCTGGCAACGTACAGCTTCTCGTATAAGTAATAAATTTATCAGTACGTACTTTTATGCTTATTGTCTTTGCCTTTAAACCTTTTTCCCGCAAACGCCAACCGACAGTTTCCGCCAGAGCCAGAAATTTTTCTTGAACTATTTCCTGCCCCTGGATATCCTCTTCATAGGTTTCCTCGTTGCCCACTGATTTTAAGTCACGGTCACATTCGACTTTTCTATCATCTATGCCATTAGCCATCTGCCACAAATGTATAGCATTTTTAGTCCCAAGCAAACATCGCAAAACGGCTCTATCAGCAGCTGCTATATCACCTATTTTGAAATAGCCAGCCATTTGCAGCCGCTGGGCTGTCTTCGCTCCTACTCCCCACAGCTTACTAATAGGCAGCTCTGCTAAAAATTCCTTTTTTTGCTCTTCTTTTACTATGACTAAGCCATCGGGTTTTCGCAAATCAGAAGCTAATTTAGCTAGAAATTTATTTGGTGCTATACCGATCGAAGCATGGACTCCAGTCTGTGTAAAAATGCGTTTTTTTAGCTTCACGGCATATTCCTGCGGCGTACTATACAGCATCTCCATTCCGGTTATATCCAAAAAGGCTTCATCAATAGATAATGGTTCCACTTTCGGTGAAAACTCAGCAAAAATAGAAAAAATAACGCTGGAAATCTCACGATATCGCGCATGCCTAACCGGCAAAAAAATTCCTTCCGGACACAACTGATGCGCTTTTACACCTGACATGGCAGAATGCACGCCATATTTGCGCGCCTCATAAGAGGCAGTACAAACGACACCACGAGTGCCGATTCCGCCGACAATTATCGGTTTTCCCCTCAATTGTGGTTTGTCGGCCTGTTCAACAGAAGCAAAAAAAGCATCCATATCCACATGCATTATACACCGCTTCATTAAATCACCATCTCTGTACAACCTAATTTACAGCCTATAAATATAGCTGAATAATAATTTCTGCCAACTATTCAAACCATCATAAAGGCTGCCCCGCATCCTGCGAACAATCTGCACAGCCTCTGTCAGTTTTCTTTCTTCCGGTACTGTGCCACTGCTAAATCTCATTTGCAACACTATATTGACAAAATCTTCAACTGCAATTTTCTGCCACTTTTTCTCATGTTCCCGCAAAAAACCGGCATAGTCCAAATAATCCATATAAGAAGGACGACGCAGCCCTGTATACTTTGCCAGCCGTTCCATATAAGCATACAATTGCCGCAAACGCAATGCCGTATTTGCAGCAGTAAAATCATCCCGCAAGATATTGTCGATGTTCCGTCGACAATATCTGCACCAGACGAATCCTAAAATAACTATTCCACCTACAACCAAAAATATTATTAAGGAAAAAGTATTTCCCCCATTTTGCTGCACTGGAGGCTTTGTGTCAGCTGTGGCAGGTTTTTCCGGTGGTGTTTCATACTTATTATCCTGTTGTTTATGTTCCTGTGAAGTATTTTCCTGATTTGTAGCCGGTGGTGAAGCAGCCCCTGTATATCCCGGCGTGAAATCTATCGGCCGCCAGCCCCAGCCATCTTCATAAATCTCTGCCCATGCATGAGCCTGTTTATCCGTAACTGTAAAATCCTTCACGGGTCTCCCGTAATTATCTTTGCCTAAATCCTGTCCAGCAGCCACTGTATTTTCCGGTATAGAATAACCAACGACATAACGCGCCGGTATCCCAGCCTGCCGCAAAATCAAAACTGCCGCCGAAGCAAAATAGGTACAGTACCCTTCATGCGATTCATCCAGAAAATAGCTGACAAAATCCTTGCCTGCGGGTAACCGTCCAGGTGAGAGCGTATAACGGTAGTTTTCCTGAAAATACTTTTGCAAATTGCTTATCAGCTGTTCCCGTTCAGCATGTGTCCGTACTTTTCTGACGGGGAATTTTGTGTCAAAATTATCTAAAACACCAGCAGGCACCTGCAAATAATAATTATATACAAAATCTCTATAAGCTCTTTCCGCCTGCACATAATATGCTAAATATTTATTTTCGGAACCATAGTCAGTGAGGAAGGAATCGAGCATATCATAACGCGGTGGCTGCCCATAAACCGTAGCTTTATAAAGTTTACCACCTGTATCCTGGGCAATTTTATCATATTTAAAACTTGAACTTGATATATCAGTATTATAGGGGAAAAAATATTCATTATCTTCTACAAACAACTTGGCTATCCTAAACTGACGCGGCCCGAAAAGTTCATTATACTGTTCCCCCGTCTGCATGGACGAAGCCAATCTATTACGGCCTTTTTCATCACCCGCCAAGGCCTCAAAGATAATAACACTTTGGTCATACCATGCCCCTGGTGAATATGCCGCAAAAAGCCTGTCATATTTTTTATATACATCTTCAGGCAGATCATTCCATGAATTATTTTTATATATTGCTCCCGAATAATTGCGCAGATAAAGTCGATCCTTTACCTGTAATGAAGTCTGCACTTCCATTATTCTGCGGCCGGTCTGCCTCAAGGTGTCTATATCTCCCAGCTCACCGCGTCCGTTGATGCCATGGCGTATATCGTTTAAAGCTGAGGCTGCGCCATTTGGGGAAAGATATTCATTGAGAAAATCCCTTATTGATTGTGGCAATAACTGCATAAAATCAGGATGCCGATAATTCTCTTTGGGTACAGCATACTGAATCAGGCCGCTTCCCACCAAAACAATAGCCCATATTACAAGTGCCCTCATTGCTACTTTTTTATCATATTTTTCATTCATATGAATAAAAAGCACAAGCCAAAACGCAACTACACCAGTCAAGCTGTATGGATCAGGCATCACATTAAAATAGATGCCAAACAAGCAGGCAGGAACAGTCAACACCAATAACAGCGCTGCTCCTTTCGTGCTTTTCATCAATATTTGGAATATCGTGCCTAACCCCAACAACAGTAGCCATAATACCGGCTGTGCGTCTACCACATAACCCAATTCGTCAGCAGCTGGTAATTTAAATGCCTGTATATTCAAATGATATGGTTGTTTCAACACATCTATAAAACTATTTACCGTATAAAGCAAGCTCAAATACAGTTCTGTCCTATACTCATATATAAAATACACTGCCGCTAAGAAAAATAAGATACGAAAAATCAAACATCCAGTTGTTCCCGCAATGCGAAAGAAAATATAAATAAAGGTACAAAACAGCACGGAAGCCAATATGTTTCTGCTGTCCAGCGATATTGTCGAATAAGATAAAATACAGCTGGCCACTGCCAAGACGCCTGCATTTAGTAAAATTATGCTAATAATAGACGACAAATATTTCCCTGTAAATTTCATAACTGCCACACTCCCGCAGCCAAACTGCCAGCGACATCATTTTCATTGATAAAGACATCCGCTTCGCCTATTGCAGAAGCACTATCACTACCCACCGTAAAAGCAGTTAACTGCGAAGCCAGCTGCCCGCCGATGGTTTTTACTATATCCTGCATATTGGCAGTTGATACATAAAATATACTATTCTCATATGTTTTTCTTGTATCCGCTAAGCCCCGTAAATTTACCAGAGTGTCCTCTATCCGGTCAGCACGCATATATTCGATTAATTGCTGGTCAAATGCCTGCATCGATGTAACCGGTACTTCAACCCAAAGGCCCGTCCGCAGCAGGTAAGCAAAATTAAAACAACCATACCGCCCTATGAGATATGCGCCCACAGCATAAAAAGTGTCATATATCCCATTGCAGGTTTGTGTCTTTGCAGCAGCGGGTATATCCAATAGCAATGTATGTCCCGTCTCATTTTCTACATAAAATTCCTTTGCATAAATATCATCGTGCGCAATACTTACTTTCCAATGGATGCTTCTGCCAATATCCCCATAACGGTACGGCCTTATGCCAAGCAATTCACCGGCAGGCTGCACCATCTGTGCTGCCTGCCTACCAACAGCTGTAAAATCCTTATAAAATTTCGGCATTATAAACACCGCCGCCGTCAAATTTATTTTTTTCTTATATGTAAACATCTTTAAAAGGTCATAAAAAACACTGTTGCCAAACTGCAGCTCTGTCCGCCCACAACGCATGGCCTGATATGCACAGTACCGCTTGCCTACATGCAAAACAAAACTGTCAATGGACAGTTCCTGGTTCGCATAAAAATTCCCGCTCGTATCCTTTGCACCCATGCTAAGTGTAAAATCTACCAATGGCAAATGAAGACGATTCTTCAAAAGAACAGGTATTTCTACAGTTTTGCCACGCATTACTACAAATTGCCTTTGCAATAGTTTTATCGTCATCGCTCCTTGTCCGATAAAAAGCAGACATAAAGATATTATCGGTATAAGCAGCAACAGTGCCAACAAAAGGAACGCTTCATACTGTGTATATAAAATATACAATGATATGCTGAAAGAAAGTCCAAATATATAAATAAACCAACGTGTTGCCATATTAATGCTCCGTAATTTTAGGCAATGGAACAGTCTGCACTATTTCGGCAAAAACTTTATCGAGTGAATTGCGTTCAAAGCTTGCCCTATTATCCATTATCAAACGATGCTGTAAAACCGGTTTCAAAACAGCTACGACATCATCCGGGCGCGCATAATTTCTGCCATAGAGCATAGCCCGCGCCTGTGTCATCCGTATAGCGGCAATGCTGCCACGCGGACTTATGCCGAGCATAACTGCCGGTGACTGCCTTGTGGCTTTAGCCAGTTTTGCTATATATTCATAAATACTGTCGTCCACATATATTTGCTTTGTCTTTTGTTGCAGCGCAAGCAATTCTTCCGCATTAAGGATACTTTTTATATTGTTTAGCGGATTCTCACGGATTCCTTTTAAAATAGCTATCTCCTCTTCGACCTCAGGATAACCTATTGAAATTCTTATCAAAAATCTGTCTACCTGCGATTCAGGTAATTCCTGCGTACCTATAGAACCGGCTGGATTTTGGGTAGCAATAACGATAAAAGGCTTCGGCACACTTCTAGTGACCGAATCCACAGTGACACTGCCTTCCTCCATTACTTCCAAAAGGGCAGACTGGGTACGCGGTGAAGTTCTGTTGATTTCATCGGCCAGCAAAATATTTGTCATTGCTGCGCCTTCTACATAACAAAACTCATTTCTGTTTCTGTCATACATCGAAAATCCCGTAATATCAGAAGGGAGTATATCCGGTGTAAACTGCAACCGCTTCTGTGCCAACCCTAATACTTTAGCAAAAGCAATAGAGATGGTGGTCTTCCCCACTCCTGGTATATCATCTATGAGGATATGCCCTCCTGCTAAAATAGCCATCAAAATTTTCTCCAACACATCTTTTTTACCAATAATAACTTTCTGCAGTTCATCCAGAACAGCTTTTATTATCAAATTTTCGTCAGGCATCGGCTACCCCTCCGGGAATAGAATATGGTTAAAATAAAAAACCTCTGTAATATTTTACCATTATTAATTTAATTTTTATAGCAAATTTTACCAGCGTCTCCGCTTCTCCTGCAAAATAGTAAAAGACAGCCGTTTTCAGCGGCTGCCTTTTATTCATTTATTTATTTTATTTTGCTTTGCTTAATGCTCCGCCCATCTTTAATTCTACAGCGGAATCACGTACATTTTGGGGAATGGCCAAATCCATGATATTATCTACTGGTTTCACATTTATTATTATATGTGCTGTAGAATTATTTATCAGGTTTTCTATGGCTTCCTTATTATTCAGCAATGCATTTTCTGCATCCGTACCTGCTGCTTTATTCTTTGCATCTGCATTTGCTGCATCATTATCCGCAGTTGCATTTATCGCTTTACTATCTGCAACCTTATTATCTGCATCTGCACTTGCTGCCTTATTATCGGCATTCGCATTTACTACTTTACTATCTGCAACTGCATTCGCTGCTTTATCATTTGTATTTATATTTGCTACATTATTATCCGCAGTTGCATTTATTACTTTACTATCGGCAACTTTACTTGCAACTTTATTATCTTCAGTAAAAATTGCTTCATCATCACTTTTAAATGGTGTCGGAGTTGGTATTAAAGAAGTATATGCCGATCTGGCGAGAATCTTTATTTGATCACTCAAATCAAAATCAGCTGTTACAATTTTATGCGTACTCTTATCTATATCTATTGTCCCTGATACATCACTACTGTTTTGCAACATCGTAATCAAATTATTCAAAACCTCTGTCATTCCGGCTTTATCCGCACCTGACAAGGTCGGGTCCATTTCACTAAAAAAAGCTGCTATATTAGTATCAAATAATTTCTTATTATCAAAAACAACTCTAAGATGCTGCGTACTGTCATCTTCACTTTCAACATAAACTTCTTTGACAGCTGTTGTCAGGTTCTGTACATGCTGTGAATATTCTTCACTAGCAGGTAAAAGCAATAAATTCTGCTTAAAAGGATCAGTTAGTGGTACTTTTCTCAAATACCATTTTTTCTTTTTCCCTTGCTGTCCATTTGATGAATAAATCAGCAAACCATTACCATCAGCCTGCATATATTGCGTCGTGGCAAAAACAGGAAACACCTTGTTTTCCTTAGTAAGAAATTGTGCCTTTATATCATTTTTAACCAATAATGGGTTTTTTTGATATTCAATATTCCCTTCCAGTGTCAGCTTCCCCATTGGCATAGTTATCAATAACTGCACATCATTATTTGCATTTTGCTGATCCATATTTTGGAGCGCTTCTGTGTACGTCTGCATTGCCGCCGGGTCAACGCTGCCAAGTGTTCCATTAGAATCCTGCGCCATCGTATTGCCGCCGAAAAAAACAAACACCAATAAAAAGGCACATACTGTCCTCATCCATTTAAAATTCAATTTATATTCCTCCATCTACCATAATTACATACATCTGTCTTGATTCCACAGCTAAAAAATAGTGGCATCTTCATAATGCCCTTAACGTTTTATTATACAGAATAAATCATCTATCAACAACATTAAACTACATACATTCTATAACTTCTCTTTATTTTTATTATTTACATGCAAATTTGACTATTTATAGAGGATTTTCCTCAAGCATAACGAACTTACACAATGTACAAATACACCTAAAGTTTTTTTATCATAATTTTCTATTATTTTTACATTAGTATCATTTACATAACATTTTTACAAAAAAAGGGGCGATATTTTGAATTTTATTCAAGATCTTAAGGTCAAACAAAAACTCGTTTTACTACTCTGCATCGTACTTGTTTCTCTTGTTGGCGTCGGCGGTGTCGGCTATTATTTTCTCAACAAGACAAATGCAAATATGCACGTGATGTATGCAGAGAAACTCATGGCAGTTGAACTTGTCAATGGCAACATGTCAGAAGCTCATAAGATAGAGTCGGACATCCAAGCCTTAATATTGACAACCGATAACCAAGAAGAAACAGAATTACGAAACGATATCGACAAACGGGCAGACAATTTCGATAAAAACCTAGCACAATTCGAAAAAATGCCTATGAGTGACACGACTAAAACCCAGCTCACGGAAATTAGAGCTGATTTAGCCAAGTACCGTTCAGTCAGACAAACTGTACTTACACTTGCACAACAAGGCCAAAATGGCGATGCCTATGCCCTTTTTAAGGCCCAGGGAAAACCGGTATCTGACAAATTCATGAATGAATTAGCCGCGTTAGCTGATAGTATCAACCAATCTGCTGACGATATGAACGCGCAGAATGAAAAAGACTTTACCTTTGCTAACATAACATTTTCAACCATCATTATTATCGGTATTATCTTGGCATTTTCACTTGGCTGGCTTATTACCAAGCAGATTTCTTCACGTATGACTAATGTCGTTGATTTCCTTGACCTTTTAGCCTCTGGTGACTTTTCTACACCTGTCCCGCCCAAGAGCATGAACGACAAAAGTGAATTTGGGGCAATTTCACGAGCGGTTGATTCCATGCAAAACAGTGTCAAAAACCTCTTATCCCATTTACTCGCGCTTTCTGAACAGCTGGCCACCTCCTCGACAGGATTGACAGCTAGTGCCGAACAATCAGCGCAGGCTTCCAATCAGATAGCCGGCTCCGTAACACAAGTTGCTGACGGTGCTGAACGCCAGCTTAAGCTCACAAATTCTGCCGACAATCTAGTAAAACAAATTTCCGCTGCAATAAACCAGGTAGCCGAAAACACCCAAACCGTATCAGGTTCTGCTGACAAAACAGCCGAAACAGCCAACAACGGTGAAGGCGCTATTACACATGCCGTAGACCAAATGAAAATCATTGAAAACAAAACGAATAGCACCGCATCTGTTATTGGTGAATTGGAAGAAAAATCCAAACAAATCGGCCAAATTGTCGATGTCATATCCAGTATTGCCGGCCAAACCAACCTGCTCGCACTCAATGCAGCAATTGAAGCGGCAAGGGCAGGAGAAGCTGGTAAAGGCTTTGCCGTAGTTGCCGAAGAAGTCCGGAAACTGGCAGAACAATCCCAAGATGCCGCCAAACAGATCACTGACCTCATCGGACAGGTACAAGCCAAAACCGATGATGCCGTCACCTTTATGGCCGACAGCAAAAACGAAGTTGATACTGGTGCATCTGTCGTTTCCAGTGCTGGCAGCAACTTTAAACAAATTCTCCATATGGTCAAAGATATGACAGAACAAATCCGTGAAATCTCTGCTTCCATCGAAGAAGTAACAGGGCACGCCCAAAATGTTGTATCCGCTGTACAGGAAATAGACGGTGAAAGTAAAAAGGCCTCTGAAGAAACGCAGAACATTTCTGCCGCAACGCAGGAACAATCAGCCTCTGTTGAAGAAATTGCCTCTTCCAGCCAAAAACTTTCCCAAATGGCAGACGAATTACGTCAGGCTGTACGCAAATTTAAAATATAATTAACAATTTATTTATAAGACATTTCTAATGTACCTCTTTAGAAATGTCTTATTTTATATATCATCTCTTACAGATTCTTTGCACACTAGACCATGCAAGCAAATATATGGTATGCTAGATAAAGCTAATTTATTTTACTGGTTTTAATAAGTGAGGGATTATCATGAAAGTAAAGCTTTCCGGCTATTATAAACTGCCGCAGTTTCCAGCACCAATAGAGTTTGATTTTGATGACGTGTTCGATACAACATTTATGAAAAAATATACTCGTTATAAGAACTTTAGCCAATTTTTAAATAATGGCCGGTTTAATATTTCCTGCCAAAAAGATTTTGAAGACCTGCCCGAGGAAAAAATGAATGTTTATGTAGCTAAAACCACAAAATTCGTTACCTGGCAAGAAATGATCGACTTCGCCACTGACCGTTATATAAAAAAGAGCATAGGAAAAGCGCATCTCTAAGGGTATAAACAACATTTGGAGGTCCAATTATGTGGGACAGTATTTTTTCATCCATTTCTCATATCACCTTAAATGACGGCAATACTTATGTTTACACAAAAAAAGATATCGAAACCGGCATGTACAACAGCATTTTTCAACTGTTTCCGAAAACAATGCAGTCCGATGGTACCAAAGTTGATTTTGCTGGTAAAAGTTATATTATAACCACGGATTACTCCAACAATGGCGGTGTAACTAAAATTTACATAAAAATGGAAAATCCCGCATGGGCAAAGGCACAGCTCATGACATGCGGATACAGCCATACCAGCTATAAATTGTTTGAAGATATAATTAATGGCTCTCTGGGAGAAAAACACGTTGTACCGAAACCACCACTGCCATATCTTGTGAGCAGGGTCGAACCAGGAATCATAATGGATCGGACCTGTCTGGACTGGCTCTCTCCTTTTGCCCGTTGCATCGCCTGGATGGCTCTTGACCCCAGAAATTATCACCATTTTATTACGGCAAAATAAACATGCCGGAATTCCCCATATACTTCTGGTCACACAATATAAAAAGCAGAACCGGTTTTTGCCGATTCTGCTTTTATTATATCGTTAATACCCGCTAATACGGATAAATAAATTACTCTCTCTTCCGTTCAATATAGGTACCAATCTTATAAACACTTACCTGCCCGCATGCCGAATTATGGCATCGGCACTTCAATACACTATACGGCCCTATATTCAAATCCCTGCTAATGCTTATATCGCCTTCATCAAAAGGGGTTCCACAAACAGGACACTGGCCGATAAATTCGTTGACCGCCGGTGTAAAACATTTATAATAATTCGTGTGTTTACAGCTGGCACACGGATAGCCGTATTTAGAACAAGAATTATACCTGCATTTATCACAAATAAGATATTCACCCATGATTATCCCTCATTAACAATACTATCCTTGTCAGGCAAAATAATTCTATAATACATTTGCCATTTTCACAATGGGCACTGACGGTAAAAGTCCATATTCAGCAGCGAATGTATAAAACAATTTCAACGCCGCCAGCTGCTTTTCGTGCACATCATATGTGATTACATCAAAATAATCCAGAAGCTGTTGTCTGGAAAACGCTTTTTTGCCTACTACCATATCTACTACCTGCTCTTTGGCTGCATTACCATTATCAAATCCGCCACGCAAACGTTTATAAACAGTTTGCAGCTGTTCAGGAAAAGCGGCAGCGAACTGTCTTGTTGCCGCCCATACGGCATATACCATAGGCATTCCCGTCAACTTTTTCCACTCATTGCCCAGATCATAATAATATACGCCTGCTTGCCTGTTGTGATTAATATACAAAGCATCATCACCAATAAATAAAGCCGCCGTTTCCTCTCCTACCAAAGCATGATACGGATCAAGCTGCTCTATCTGATACAAGGGCGTACAATTATACGCTTTACGCAAAATTATCTTTAAAAGGCAATGCGATGTCGCTGATTGCGCGGTCAATAAGATCTTTTCACCGTCTAACGCGTCAATTGGCCGCTTGGATGCCAAAATAATACTTAACACATTGCCGTCAGCGACAA
The DNA here is from genome assembly GCF_004341685.1 of Pectinatus cerevisiiphilus. Lineage (GTDB taxonomy): Bacteria > Bacillota > Negativicutes > Selenomonadales > Selenomonadaceae > Pectinatus > Pectinatus cerevisiiphilus. The sequence continues at coordinate 219,908 of NZ_SMAA01000001.1, read as the reverse complement.
TGCCCAAATTAGGCAGCATCAATAGGCGCTCACTTATTCGGGTAAAAGCGATTGATGACATAGGACTTACTTGCAGCTGCCCTTTTTCCATGGCATCATTCAAAACCGAAGGTACTCCCATTATCAAGGATATACCCTTGTGATAGCCGCACTGTAATAAACTATAAGTAAGCGGCTGACAATTAAGAAAATTTATATGCCCCACACGTGGCTGCATAAGTATTTACCTCCTAAGGAAATCATGGACAAGTAAAATTTATAGATACAACATCCTTCGTACCATATACTTTTTGCATGATTTCCCTAAATTGCAGGAACAAAATCATTTTTTGCGATATTCATCGGCCTTAGACCGTTTTTCGTACGAATTAGGCGCAGATGGTTTTATATCTATTATCTTAGGTTCTTTTTCCCGGTCTTCATAGCTTATATTATTCTTCGTCTCAGTCTTCTTAGAACCCATCACTTTTCTCCATAAGGTCATGACCAGCATGAGGATTACTGCGAAAATAAACACATTCGCAACTATTCCCAGCAAATTACTCATAAGGCCGCCACCCATACCAAACAAATTGGCTAACATGCCTCCTAAAAACATACCGCCAGCCAGCAACCCTACATTTCTAAACATACTTCCCCACGGTGAAGAAGTATTATTGCTTTTCTGGGCAGTCGTTGTATTTTGGGAAGGTGTACTCTTTGCTGACGATGCATTTTGGGACGGTTTATATTCCCGTGCCGTACCAGCGGCACTCTGCGAAGGTGCTGCCGGAGCAGGCCTTGTAACAGCAGCCGGCGCTTTTGCTGCTGGCATCCTTGAACCGCCTTTCGCTGCAAAAGAAACATTCCCCAAAACCATCATACCGACCACAAATAATATAAGAATTTTTTTCATATTCATTTCCATCGCCTCTTTTCTAATTTTATGCATCATCCTCTATACGCCTTTATATCTTCCGGAAAAGCGTACACTTCTGCCAGTGTATCCAATTCCCCCGAAAGATAACGATCTATATCATCAACATCAATATATACCTTGCAGCTCACGTCCAAATATCCCTGTTCTGCGCCATGGCTCAAATCACGTATAGCCATCAGCTTTTCACGCAGTTGCAGGCATTCTTCTTTCGTTGCATGCATATCCAGCTTTATCTGCGGGACACCATTTTCCCTAAGTATCTCCTGCAGACTTATTCTCTCAGACATAGTTTATCTCCTTTTTACACAGTCTATTGCTAATATTCTCTCTCAGTTCACACTTTTACTGCTATCTAGTATTCTTTGCAGGTCACGCATCATATGCAAATGTGTTTCGTAATCTAAATCATTGGCATCATAATTCATCCGCCGTTTTAATTCTTCAATACGCTTTTGAAGTTTGTCTCTTACTTCATCAGTCATAAAAACGCTCCTGACTTTTATTTACAGTATAATCCTTCCGCTTTTTATCCTGTCTTTTCTAATGATACTTCAATGAGCCTAGAACCAATTATAACAAATAGCATTTTCCCACACAAGCAAATGACATAAATAACTTTCTTACTTTCGGTTACTCAAAAGCTTCATAAAAATAATCTGGCTAATATTTCATGTATAAAAATACATATTTTATAGTAAAATACTTATGCACAAAGTTATCCACATAGTTGTTATTTCTGTGGATAACTTTGCAATCTTGCATAACAAAAAGCTCTTTTATCCACATATTAATTCACTTAATCCACACCCTATAAAATTCTATCCACAAGAACCATTTTATTACCATTTATAAAAATCCCTTACTACATAAGGATTTATCGCTTATATAAGAAAATAATGGGCACTAAATATAGTGTCCATTATTTTTCAACCACAATATAATCTTGTGGATAAGTCTAATTCTATACTAAAATTGGCTTTTCGTATTTTTTATGTTTTTTTATACATTTTTTCTCATTTAAAACGATTCTTTATACATAAACTTTCTCTTCGTTCATACCTTTAACTGGCGAAAACGAATCAATGCATCGGCCATTTTTTTTGCATTTTCTTCTAATGATAGTCTTTCATCATACGCTTTTAACGCAGCGATCTGTTCTTCCGTATTATTGCTGTAGACTACCTCTACACGTTTACCCAAAAGACGCTTCGCCTGGTACATCATGAGATTCATATTGACATCATTAGGCAAAAATATGTACTTTTCCGCCACATCACTATGAACCGTATTAACTAAATTGCCGACAGCCAATCCATTCTTCTTCGTATCGGCCATTATAACAAATGCATCATGTTCCTGAAGCTCCGTACCTGTTTTTTCATCGGCAGCTACAGCTAAAACACTTAATTTTTTAAGAGGCCGTCCCGAGATAAAAGCTTTATGCAAATCAGCCATATTATCCACATGCATATCATAAGAATTACCCCATCCTGTTATCTGTTCGATAAGCAAACCAGGACGTTCCATATGCAGATGAATCATCACATCATGCATCTTCTTTTCGATAACAACCATATTTCCATATTTTACTAATATTTTCTTTATATCAGCCACTGCTGCCTTGCAATTATAAATCGTCAACTGCACACAATACGGCCGCACTATATCATTTTCTGGCTCAGGAACCGTATGCGATGTCTTTGTACCCGCCGAAAAGACCAAAACAGGTGATACAAAATTGCCGTCCAGACCTGACCGACAGCCTTCCAGCAACACCATCAAAGCTTTCGCGCCCGCATCAATACGCCCATTCTTTTTCTCAATATTTTTTAAGGCATTTTCTCCTGCCGTTATTGCCGCAGTCAATATTTCTGAAATAGGCCGGTTAGCCCGTACCGCTTTATAAGCACCCTTAGCTACAGTCTTTGCCGTAACTATGATCGAACGTTCCACTTTTTCAAGCGAAGTACGATGCGCATAAAGGATGCCATATTGGAAGGCCTTACCAAATACAGAAGAATCAACATCATACTTTCCTGCCAATCCTTTGGCAATTCCCCGAAAAATCTGCGCTAAAAGTACACCTGAGTTTCCCCGTGCACCGAGCACCGCGCAATTACTTACCGAACAAGCGATCGCACCGATGCTGTCATTACTGATATCTCTTATCGCCATAGCTGCTGAGCCCATAGTTCTAAGCATATTTGTCCCGGGGCAGTTTTGGTCAGCGAGCGAAGTCCCATCCAGACTATTTATATTTTCATATTCCAGCAAAAAGGCACTGTAAGCACCGGCAATCATCCGCTTAAAATCACTGCCAGTGATGATTTCTTTATTTTCGCCCATAAATATCGCCTCCGTTTAGTATTGCTTTAATTCTACTCGATTATATAGCAAATTACAATGATAAACGGCATCTCACCAGTACCGCAAGAATCAACACCGTTTTTCTTTTCAAATAAAAACATTTATTTTACAATTCATACTATATGCGAACCAATGCATTTTCATATTATATTTTAAGAAACTATTATGCTATAATAATGAATAGCCTTTATTTTAGAAAAATCTTTATTCTTATTGGTATTTGCAAACTACTATATATTTACTTTACCGAACTAAAAAACATAATTTTATTTTCAATATTTTATATAAAGAGGTGGCAATTCACGATTTTTCGTGGCAATATTATGGAAATACAGAAAACCTCCACATCTGCACAGTACCCAACAGATATCATTTCTTCTACAGAACAGCAACAGCAGCCTGACCTTATCTTTGCCCTTGATATAGGTACCAGAAGCGTTATCGGTATCGTAGCAGAGAAAGGACCCAATAGTGCCAGAATAATTGATACAGAACGACTCGAACATAAGACCCGTTCCATGCTGGACGGGCAAATACATGATGTCCCCCAGGTAGCACAAATTATCTCTGCTGTAAAAGAAAAACTCGAAGAAAAAACCGGTCCTTTAAAAAAAGTTTCCGTAGCAGCAGCGGGACGCGCCCTTTACACTATGACAGCTGAAGCGCAAATGGAAGTGGATGGGATCATTTCTCCTGAGCAACAAAAACATCTTGACTTTATAGCCGTCCAAACGGCGCAAAAAAACTTAGCAGCCTCAAATATTGTCAAGGATACATCGCTTTATTATTGCGTTGGTTACAGCACTGTATATTATCTGCTTGACGGCACAAAAATAAAAAGCCTGATCGGACAGCGCGGCCGCAAAATATCTGCCAATGTCATTGCTACTTTTCTGCCCCGCCAGGTAGTCGACTCCATGCAGTCGGCGCTTAATACGGCAGGCCTTGAAATGCAGGCCTTGACACTCGAACCTATCGCCGCTATAAGTGTCCTGATTCCTACAACAATGCGCCATTTGAATTTGGCTCTGGTCGATATCGGTGCCGGCACCTCAGATGTAGCGATAACTAAAGACGGTTCTGTCATTGCTTACGGCATGGTACCGATGGCCGGTGATGAAATAACTGAAGCAATTTCCAAATATTATTTACTGGACTTTAATGTCGCTGAAGATGTCAAAAGAAAATTAGCTTCAGGCACAGATGAAAAAATAAATTTCTGTGATATCTTAGGCATGGATTATTCCCTTGCGAAGAAAGAAATCATTGCCGCTGTCATCAACAATATCACTGAGCTAGCACAGGCTATAGCCAATCAGATATTGACACTCAATGACGCTCCTCCGCAAGCTGTCATGCTTGTAGGCGGCGGCTCCCTGACTCCCCATCTCGCCGAAGAAGTAGCCAAAAAGCTAGACCTGCCCATCCCCCGTGTGGCTGTCAGAATGCCCGACAAAGTAGATGATATCACTGATATTCCTGATGTCCTCAAAACCCCTGATGCGGTAACACCGCTGGGGATATTAAAAACAGCTTCCATGCAAACGCTTAGTCTCATCTCAATGTATGTAAATGGCAAAGAATACCATATGTTCAATTTCAAAGAACTTACTGTAGCCGACGTCCTCTTAAATGCAGGCATCAATCTGCATAAATACAACGGCAAACCCGGCCTTGGTATAATGGTAAACATAAATGGAAAAACCAAAATTCTCAGTGGCAGCATGGGGACACTGGCCAAACTAAAGTTGAACGGAAAAGATGCCTCCCTAAGTGATATTGTCCCTGAAAAAAGTCATATTACAATAGAGAATGGCACTGACGGTGCTGCACCGGCAATACATTTACGCGATATAATGCCCAATGAAAAATCCGTAACCATTTATATAAACGACGAGCTTGTCACCGTAGAGCAGTTTCCCTTGATAAACGGCATACCCTGCCATGATAAAAACACCTTGCTTAATGATAAAGATGAAATAACCATTCCGGACGCACTTACTGTTGCCGACGCATTAGCAACCGCCAATTATAATATAAAAAATATTGTTTATCACTATACACTCAATGGCATGCAAAAAACCTGTGAGACCACTTCACAGATAAAGCTAAACCGCAAAGAAGCTTATCTTTCCGATACAATTCATGAAAATGATGAAATAGATTTTATTGAACCTGCCCGTATCGCGTTAAAAAAACTGCTAAAAGATATGTCGGTCTCCGTTGATATAACGGTGCTCTTCAACGATGAACCCTGCATTGTCCACACTTCATCGTCATCGATGATCACGGCCAATGGCAACAGCGTTTCCACAGACTACCTACTCAATGACGGTGACGATATCATCTGCACAGCAGGGCGTCAGTCCCAGGCCATGATTGGTGACGTACTGCTTGCTGCCAATTTTACACCGCCTAAGCCAGACAGCAAAGTGACTTTTCAAATACTAAAGAACGGCCTTCCCGCCGAATTTACCACAGCCATCAGTGAAAACGACCATATAAAAGTCATCCTTACACCGCTTGCTGCAGATGACCAGCCCCAAGCGAAGGAGGCTGACAACCTTAAATGAATTTTCAAAAAGCTGCTGCCGACAGCGAAACATATATTATCACCATGCGCCGCTATTTCCACCAGCACCCTGAGCTTTCTTTAAAAGAGGTAAAAACCACTGCCAAAATAAAAGATGAACTGTGTAAAATGGGGCTTGCCCCCATATGCTACGACAATCATCCGGGACTATACTGTTATATAGACGGAACTGCCTCCAGCAAAAAGAAAAAAACAGTAGCACTTCGGGCTGACATTGATGCGCTGCCAATCACAGAATGTACCTCTCTTCCTTTTGCCAGTGAGGTGTCTGGTGTCATGCACGCTTGCGGACACGACTGCCACATAGCCATGCTTTTAGGCGCGGCAAAACTGCTCAGCAGCCACACCGACGCTTTCTCTGGCAGAGTAAAGCTGTTATTCCAAGCAGGAGAAGAAGTCAGCCACGGCGCTGACTTTTATGTTAAAAATAATTTTTGTGCGGATGTCAACGCCATTTTCGCAATGCATGTATGGGGTGATTTTGATGCCCCGTACATAAGCATCGAAGCTGGCAGCCGCATGGCCAGCTGTGACAATTTCAAAATAACGATTAATGGCAAAGCTGCCCACGGAGCAGCCCCCCATAAAGGTGCCGACGCTATTGTCGCCGCATCATACACTGTCGTAGCAATACAGTCTATCGTTTCGCGTCTAAGTGATCCTTTGATTCCACTAGTCATAACTATCGGTAAGATCGAGGGCGGACAATTTTATAACATAATAGCTGATAAGGTAGAGCTGACCGGTACCGTGAGAACACACTCACCACAGTTACGCATGTCTATCGAGGCAATGCTCAAGAGAGTCGCTGCTAATACGGCACAAGATTTCAACTGTACGGCTCAGCTTGATTATACTTACCATGTTGGTCCCGTTGTCAACGACCAGCCTGCACTCACCACCTTAGCAAGACATGCTGCCACTCTTCTTTATGGGAATGAAATCTTGGGCAGTATGCCCAAAACAATGAGCAGCGAGGATTTTTCCCTTTTTATGGAAAAAATTCCCGGTGTACATGCTTTTATCGGTGCTCGCAATAAAGAAAAACACATTACTGAAACAAACCACAGCAATAAATTTACCGTAGATGAAACTATTTTAAAACGCGGTGCGGCTTTATATGCGCAATTTGCCTGCGACTATTTAAACAAAGCCTAATATTACATGGTGCAAAAATCCCGAAACAACAAATACAGCCAGTGTTTCGGGATTTTTTATGCCTACAGAAGAATTTGACAAATATATATTTTATATGCTATCTTCATCAATTATAGTCAACTAATTAGCCATTATTAACAAAAGGAGTTCTCTTATGAAAAAAAATAATTTTTTTAAAGAATTTAAAGCCTTTGCCATGCGTGGTAACGTTATTGATTTAGCCGTCGGTATTATTATCGGTTCCGCTTTCACTAAAATTGTCAACTCGCTGGTTAATTTTATCATCATGCCACCGCTCGGTAAACTGCTGGGTGGTATCGACTTCTCCAACCTTTTTATCAACCTCAGCAGCACCCCTGTGGACACGCTGCAGCAAGCCAGTGACGCCAATATTCCCGTCATTGCTTATGGTGCGTTTTTAAATACATTTATAGATTTTTTAATCGTCACGTTTGCCGTTTTTATCATAGTCAAACAAATTAACCGCTTTTCCTCCAAACCACAGGAAGAAAAAAAGGCGCGTATATGCCCCTTCTGCAAAGAAAATATTGCTGATGATGCTTTGCGCTGCCCACATTGCACAAGCAAGCTTGATTGATCATAACATAGACTTCTTTTTCTTTATGCCTTTCCATTACATAAAATCATAAAAAGCCGTCTGCAATCTTCACTGCCGTTTCTAAAAGTTAACTTTTCACCTAGCTTTGGGAAACGGTATTTTTGCAGACGGGCTTTTTTATTTTACACGCACTACTTCCCCGCTATGGAAAAGGTACAGGTATTTTTCCTTAACAGACTGCCTTAAAATAGCTTCAACGGCCTCACTGTAAAGCTCTACCTGCATTCGGTATTTTTCCACAGCTTCTGTACCGCGGCAATTATCAGTTTTATAGTCAACCAATACCAGTCCATTTTTTTCACTAAACAACAAATCGATCACCCCTTGGATGAAGATCTGCGTTCCCGGCCGTGCATCATCATAAAACCGGTCAGCTTCCAGCATTCTCGAAAACTGCATTTCCCGCCGTACTTCTTTTGCTATCAGCAGTCTTTCTCCCAACGGAGAACGGAAAAAGCTGCGTATAGAATGCCTATTGACGCGGCTAACCTGCTCTACGGCGATGATTTCTTCTTCTGCCATTTGCGTTAATTGTTTCTTTATTCCAGCATCGCTGAGATCACCTTGCAGATCTAAATGCTGCATGACGCTATGCATCAATGTGCCGTATTCCATACCTGTCATTACCGTTTTTTCCTGCAAGAAACGAGGCCGCACATATTCATTGGCAGAAAATATATTTGCTGTATCCGGCTCTGGCTCAAACCGGCGTTTTATTTCTGTTACTGACAATTTGGAAGGTATTTGCGCATTGAAAGCCTGTGTATAATGCCAGCCTAAACGTTTTTCCACCCATTCTTTGGCAGGTGTACTGGCAAGCGGCTGATGTTTTTTTATCGCGGCAAACACATCTGACATTTCAACTTCCTTTTCCTTCGCCACAGCTACCATATTGTTTTCTATTTCTATTTTCCATACTGAATCACTATACGGTAAGGCAAGCGATGCTTTTTTACTGCCTCCACTGAGCTCATGAAGTATCGCCCCGTCCTGATGCCGTACCAACGCTGGGCAAATCCAATCCAGATAAGTTTTCGCGTTTAACACCTGATAGGGGGGTAACACTACGCTTGTAAGACTGCCTACGGCTTGGCACCATGCTGCCGCTTTCTGGGGCAAATTTTTTACCGTACCAGTCAATATCAATTTATCTCTTGCCCTTGTCATTCCCACGTAAAGGACACGCAGTTCTTCAGCCTTACTTTCTTTTACGATTTGTCTGGCTATAGCCTGTCTGGCTATAGTAGGATAACGTACATTGTATTGCAAGTTATACACATATGGGCCAAGGCCGTATTTTTTATGAATGAGCAAAGCCTGCCTGCTGTCTGCAAGATTTATTTGTTTACCCAAATCAGCAATTATCACTACCGGAAATTCCAGCCCCTTGCTCTTGTGAATCGTCATTACCCTGACAACATCTTCATTTTCACCCAATGTCCTGGCCACGGATAAATCATTCCCACTCTTTTGTATCTTACCCACAAAGCGCAAAAAGCGAAAAAGCCCGCGGTAATCCGTTTCTTCATAGGCAGCGGCACGATCATACAGCATTCGCAAATTAGCCTGCCGCAATACACCTCCCGGCATTCCTCCACAGTAATCATAATAGCCGGTTTCATCGTAAAGCCGCCATATCAGTTCCGGTACGCTCAATTGTCTGGCTAACGTGCGCCAACGGTTAAGCTGCTGTAAGAAATTTACAACTTTATCCTTCAATGTTCCTGCAGCTTCACTGTCCGGTGTACCTGTTTGCAGCAGCGCATCAAACAAATCCCCCGCCATATCATTGAGCCGTATCTGCGCCAATTCCTCCGTGCTGAAATTCAGCATGGGTGAATAGAGCACAGCCGCAAGTGGTATATCCTGCCGCGGGTTATCAATAACCTGTAATAAAGCCAGCATCGTCCTTATTTCTGTTTCAGCGAAATAGCCACTGCTTAACGCCGCATAAGAAGGAATATTATTGTCGCGCAAGGCTTCTAATAATAAAGCTGCTTTCCCCGCAGCAGAACGCAGCAGAATAACTATATCGCGATAAGTCAACGGCCTATAGCTGCCGCTTTGCTTATCAAAAACCTGTTTTCCCTCATTCATTAATTTTTTTATGCGCTTGGCAATACAATCCGCCTCAGCCGAAAAACCAGTAAGCTCCACTTCATTTTCTTCCTCACTGTCAGGTCCAGGCGAATTATGCCCTGCCGTACCGCCCTTATCGAGTAAGATCAGTTCTACGGTATCATCTATTGCCTCTTCCTGCTCTGGAAAAGAAAGCCCACAGGCCAATGCTTCTTTTTCGCCGTATTCCACTTCTGCCGCTTTTGCAGTCATCGTTTGGGCAAAAATGAAATTAACTGCCTGTAAAATATTAGCCTTACTGCGAAAATTTTTAGCAAGGTCAATGCGTTGGCAACACTCTTGCTGCCGTGGATAATTGCGGTATTTTTCCATAAAAAGCGCCGGTTCGGCCAGACGAAAGCGATAAATACTCTGCTTAACATCACCGACCAGAAATTTATCTGTTTTATTTCCGGCAATGAGGGTAATAATCGCTTCCTGCACGCCATTTGTATCTTGATATTCGTCTACCATTATTTCTTTGTATTTTTCACTTATACGGCCAGCCGTTTCTGTCGGTATAAGCTGCTGTGCCGTAGATCCCTCGGTGGCAAGAACCTGCAACGCAAAATGCTCCAAATCATTAAAGTCAGCAATAACCCTATCATGCTTAGCTTTACTAAAAGCGATTAAAAACTGCTCTGTTAAATTGCAAATAAATTCCACATTTTCTTTTTGCAGGTGCAGATCCCTAAACAGCTTTTCTGGTGGCATCTGGAAAAAATCAGTGACGATGCCGCCTATTACGTCCTTTATTTTTTGACGGGCATTTTTTAAATAATCCTTAAGCTGCTCTGGAACATCTGCCGGTAAACGCATGACAGTAAAATGCAGGCCATTCATCACCGCATACAGTTCTGACCAGCCCGAAAGCAGCTCACCACCTATGGAGTTTAGCAGTTCAAGGTCATTTTGTATCGCCTTTATCTCATAGCCGCATTGTGAAGCAGTTTCTTCCATTGCTGCGTTTATCGCCATACACTCATCAAGTGCCTGCGTTAACTCATCCTTTAATATTGCCGCCCATTCCGTATCATCCATACTGCCGCTTTCCGGCAAGCAAAAATATTGGGCCAGCTGGTGCAGCCATTGCTCTGGAAAAGGCTGGCTCATCGCATATCCATAAAGGGACATTATTATTTCGTATACAGCTTCATCGCCCCGTTCACTGCCATACGAATCAACAAAATGCAGAAATAATTCGTTATTCTCAGTCTCATACTGCTCTTCGACCAACGCTGCCAGCACATCCTGCCTAAGCAGGTTTATTTCCTGCTCTCCAGCAAGCCGAAACTTAGGGTCTACATTTATTTCATGAAAATAGCGGCGCACAATACTTTGGCAAAAAGAATGCAGTGTTGATATGGATGAGGCGTTGAGCAGTACCAGCTGCCGCTCAAGTTTTTTCATCATGGCCAACTGTTTTTGCTCAGCTGCCGCCGTCAGTTGTTCTTCAAGGCGCCGGCCAATGCGTTCACGCATTTCAGCCGCAGCCGCATTGGTAAAGGTGACTACCAGTATCTCATTTATATCTATACCATCATCTAACACAAGCCTGATTATCCGTTCAACCAATACTGCTGTTTTCCCTGATCCGGCAGCTGCGGCCACAAGAATATTTTTCCCTCTTGTCTTTATAGCCTCTTCCTGTTCTTTAGTCCATGCCATCTTTTCTGCTCCTTTATATTTGCCCGGCACATCCACCGCAAACCGTTGATTTATCTCACTTATTATACCATTCACTGCATATTTTGAGAATGCTGCGCCATTCTCTTGTATCGCCTTTGTATTTTGTATTTTTTTTACACTCATTGTAAATAATAGCGGATTTATATATACTTTTCATATATAAACATACTACAGAAATTATTACTGCGCATTATAATTTTTTAAGGAGGGTGATTGGTTTTGGAATTGGCAATAGCAGGTACAGGTGGTATCGTCAAGACATGCCTTGATGCTCTAAAGACTTTGTCTGCTGTTCATGTCGCAGCTATCTGCGGGCGTCCCGCAAGTGAGGCAAAAGCCCGCAAACTGGCTGACGCTTACGGGATTCCCCAGGTATATACGGATTATGACGCTATGCTCAAAAATGACCACATTGATTTTATTTATGTCGGCATTATCAACAGCATGCATTTTAATTACGCCAAGCGTGCGCTCCTTGCCGGAAAAAATGTGATCTGCGAAAAACCAATCACTTCCCATATTAAGGAATTAGATGAACTGACATCCATAGCTACGGAAAAACAGCTGTTTCTTTTTGAAGCAATAACACTGCTGCACTCTCCCAACTATGCGTTCATCCAGCGCCATTTGCCAGCTATCGGCCGCTTACGCATCGTCCAGGCCAATTATTTTCAATATTCCAGTCGTTATGACAAATTTTTGCAGGGAATAGTCCTGCCTGCTTTTGATCCTTCCCTTTCTGGTGGCTGCCTGTACGACCTCAATGTTTATAACCTGCATTTTGTTATGGGGCTTCTAGGAACACCAAACGACGCAAGATATTATGCCAACATCGCCGCTAATGGTATAGATACTTCAGGTGCCGCTATTCTCACCTATGACGGCACGGTAGCAGTATGCAGCGCCGCCAAGGATTCTGAAAGTATCAGCGGTGTCATCTTAGAGGGTGAAAAGGGCTACATTCACCTGAATAGCACACCCAATGTCTGCCGCAACGTAATTTTAAAAACAGCAGACAATATCGAAAACTTTGATGGGGAAAAATATGATAACCGCATGGTAAATGAATTCGCTGCCTTCGCTGCAATTTATAAAAAAAATGATCTGGCCGCCTGCCGCAAATTATTAAAACACAGCCACGTGGTAATGCAGGTCATGACCAAGCTGCGAATAGGTGCCGGCATAAAATTCAGCGCAGATGCCCAGTAGTGTTTTCCCAACTTTTTTCACCATTCTACCGTGAATAATGGTATAATTTAGCTTAGATATTTTCTATTTGTGCGAATAAAAATATCCTGTCCCAGCCTTAATACCATTAATGGTACTATTAACTTGACTTATAATTACCATTGTTATAAAATAGTGTTGTTTCATAAAGATTTAATTTACCATCAATATAGAAAATTTAGGTCTTATTTATGGATGCCGGCTGTTTCATACCCTTGCAGATGGTTGCGGGCAACTGGCAATATATACAACACTGCCGCTTTTTATACCACAGTGTATGGGGTTATGACCATTGACTGTCATGCAAATTTTACTTTGAGGACAGGGCTGGCTGATTAAGTTTTGTTTTTCACAAAGTGTAAAACTACGTAAATAGGAGTGATATTTTTGTTTAAACGCATTTTAATCGCTAATCGTGGCGAAATCGCCGTCCGTATTATTCGTGCTTGCAAGGAAATGGGCATTCAGTCCGTTGCCGTCTACTCCGACGAGGATAAAGATTCAATGCACGTAAAATTAGCCGATCTGGCATATAATATTGGTCCAGCAGATGCCGCCTTATCCTACCTGAACTACGACGCACTGATGCAGGCCGCCCTCGATACAGAAGCTGATGCTGTACATCCTGGTTATGGTTTTTTGTCAGAAGACGCCGACTTTGCAGAACGTGTTACCAAAGCAGGCATGACCTGGATAGGGCCGCATTATTCTACTATCCGTCAGGTAGGCGACAAAGATATCGCCCGTGCCGCAATGGTTCCTTCCGGTATTCCTATGTCCAGGGGCAGTGACCCGCTCATAGACGAAGAGGATGCGCTCCGCAAAGCCCATGATGTAGGTTACCCAATTATTTTAAAACCAGTTTCCGGTGGCGGTGGCAAAGGTATGATCGTTGCCAACAGCGAAGATGACCTCAAAAAGATACTGCATATAACTGACCTCAAAAATATAAAATATTATTTTGAACACTATATCGACCATTCACGCCATATAGAAGTACAGATCGTCGCCGACAACTATGGCACTGTGCTGCAACTTGGTGAAAGAGAATGTTCACTACAACGGCGCAACCAAAAACTATTGGAAGAATCCCCGTCTGTAGCCCTTACACCAGATATGCGAAAACGCGTAGGTGATCTTGCTATAAAGGCAGCCAAAAGTGTCCATTACAGTAACATAGGCACTGTGGAATTCCTGCTCAATCTGCGTGACAATGACTTTTACTTCATGGAAATCAATCCCCGTATCCAAGTCGAACACGCTATCACAGAAGCGGTGACGGGTATTGATTTAGTTAAAACACAAATCCGCATAGCTGCCGGTGAACCACTCAATATGAGCCAGGAAGATATCAAATTTACCGGTCATGCCATAGAATGCCGCATAAACGCGGAAGACCCTGACAATAATTTCCTGCCCTCGCCGGGAAAAGTAAACTTCTTCATTGAACCGGGCGGTCCAAGAGTACGTGTTGACAGTGGTGTCTGCGCAGGACTGAGTATCTCACCTTATTATGATTCAATGATTGCCAAAATTATAGTCCACGGCCACACCCGCGGCGATGCTATAAAAATCATGCAGCGTGCCCTTGATGAATTCACCATTGAAGGTATCAAGACCACTATTCCTCTGCATAAAAAAATATTGCGCAATGATTATTTCCGTACTGGTAATATAGATACACGCTTCATAAAAGTGCATTTTTCCAAATACCATTACACTAAATCAGAAGCCGATGCAGCATTGCTCGCCCAAAAGGGAACCCCTGCAAATACGAACGAAAATAAGCAGGAAGAAGCTCCTACTAATAACTGGTCACAAGAAAAAGTAGATAATGATATGCGCATAGCTATACGCTCCGGCTTATACTATATGTAAAAAATACAAATTTTTCTACGCAAAAAGTCTCATGGATATTAGTAAATCCATGAGACTTTTTATATATGCAGCAAAACATCTGTATTATTTTTATTTTCGCAGGCAGGCTCTTATACACATATAGCTTGCCCCGCCATAGCTACTGTTACTTTATGTAAACTTCAATAGCTGCCGGCACAGCTTTCACTTCCAGCGGCAATTTTGGCCCCGGTTCTCCATCAATATCGCTCTGCACATCTTCATCGCAATCGATTTTAAAGGAAGCTGCCTGAATATATTCTACGTTTTTATTATTGATCATATCTTTACCAGCTACTGTTTCCGCCGTAAAAGCAACTAATTCCGGTATATTGCACTGTTTCAGCATTACCAAGTCCAGCTGTCCATCATCAAGCTTTGCCTTTACCGAAATATTTTTCAAGCCTGCTACCACACTGCTGTTTACGATCAGAACGAAAAAAGCGCTTACCTGCCTCGCCTTCCCATCTGCTTCCACCATCATGTTCAGCGCCCTAAACCTTGGCAGTTCACCAATCCCGCGCAAATAATATGCCAACTTGCCAAAAGTGCTCTTGAGCCGCCTGTCAACATCATGCGCCACCGAAGTAAGCATACCGGCACTGGCAACGTTAATAAAATATTTATCACCTACTTTGCCGACATCAATAGTGGTCGTCCTGCCGTCTACTATTGAATCAATATAGCCGGCAAAACCATTCGTCCCTAATGTCAAGCAGGAAGCAAAATCATTAGATGTGCCACTTGGTATGATAGCAATCGGCACTTTAATATTATTTTTCAGCATAATATTAACTATTGCATTTAACGTTCCGTCACCGCCGGCAATGATAATACCTGATGGCATAACGGCTTTCACAAAGCTGGCAAAATCCATATTCAACGGACTGGTGCGATAAGGCACGAGTATGCAGTAACGTTCCTGAAACATAGCGACCAGACGGTCAAGCTTTTTCCTGAACATCGCCGCTCCCGATACCGGATTATATGCAAGTACGAACTTTTTCATATTTACTACTCCTGCGAGATTTCTTTAAACACACCGATTTTACGAAGTCCCTTTATAGCAAACTTACCCATGACGGGAATAGCCGCCATATCTTGTTCCAGGATTCCTTTTACCACGATAAGGATAGCAATATATACTACTGTACCTACCAGAACTGCACCAAGCGTAGCAACAGCGCTACTGCCCAGTTCAAGCAAAATCACATAATAAGAGAAATACAAAGCCAACGCCATGATGGCTGCTGCAATCATGTTCTTCAATATTTGCTTTACTTCCATTTTATAACCGATATACCGATGCAGGAAGTATAAATTAATGATTGCCGCGATGCCTATATCTGCGGCTGTAGCCCATGCTGCCCCCATAATACCGAGTGAAGGCTGCGCTGTAAGTATCCAATTCAAAATTACTTTAGCAATGGCTGCAATGATCATATTAACCATCGGTACCGTAGGATGACCAAGTCCCTGCAATACAGCAGTAGTTATCTGGTGCAGTCCCAACAATACGATAGAAAAAGCAGAAACCCATACGGCAGGACCAGCGCCAGGGGCATTATAAATAAGGCTGGCAATCGGTACGGCCAAAACCAAGACAATGACAAACGCCGGAAAACAAATAAAGTTAGAAATACGTATGGCGGCTGCGGTCTGGCTAAAGCAGCTATCATAATCCTTTAAGGTACGTGCCTTCGATATTGCCGGAACAATGCTTACAGCCAAGGCAGCGGTCAAAATCGTCGCCAGGTTCACAAGCGGTACTGCCATTCCTGTCAAATAACCGAATAGCTTGGTTGCCTCATTGACAGAATATCCCGCTACTTCAAGCCGTTGCGGTACGATCATCAAATCCAGGTTAGCCACTATAGGCAGCATTATACTAGTAGCTGACACTGGCAGTGACAGCTTGAAAATTCTTTTCATTATATAATAGACAGTTTCCCGCTTCTCATTGGGTGGTGGTTCCAAATGGTCACCATAAGTCCTGCTTATATCCTTGTTGAGCTGCCAGTGGAAATAAATAAGCACCAATAAACCAGCCACAGCTCCTGCCAAGGCACCCAAACTAGCGCCGGCAGCGGCAAATTCCAGTCCATACGGCAATAACAACTGGGCAAATAAAATCATCGTTATGACCCGGAAAATCTGTTCAACTATCTGCGACACGCCTGTCGGTGTCATTCGCTGCCAGCCCTGTAAATAGCCGCGCGAACTTGCTAGAATAGTAACAAAAAATATTGCCGGTGCCAACGCAATAACAGCATAATAGGCTCGCGGATCACGAATAAACTGCCAGTCGATAAGCCACTGCGCACCAAAATACGTGAGCAAACTGCACAGTATCCCTGTAAAAAACATGAGCGTCATTGATATATGAAAAATTCGTTTTGCTCCCCATATATCTTTTAAGGCAATATGTTCAGCGGTTATTATGGATATTGCGATAGGCACTCCCGCCGTAGAAATATTAAACGCCAAAAAATATATAGGAAACGCCATCTGATAAAGGCCTATCCCTTCACCGCCCAGAACACGCGAAACAAAAATCCAGTTAAGCGAACCAATGACTTTAACGACAATGCCGGCTACTGTCAAGATAAGCGTGCCTTTTAAGAATGATGTGTTCCTATCGGCGTTTTTTTCAGTAGTAGTTTGAGTATTTATAATCAGCACCTGCTTCATTTTAAACAAAACTTTTATTTTCTTTTTGAGCAAAATTATATATAATATACTAAATAGTAAAGAATTTATTATTTAGCATCTTATAATGCCATTTTAAAAATGGCATAGGCAAAACAAATCCAGCCAACAACTTGTTTTATACACCTGTTAAGTATCGACCAGTGAAGGGATTTGGCCAGATAGTCTCCGTATTATCTGTTGACTTAAAAAATTATAGCATTTATCTTCAGACTGCGCCAGCATAATTTCCAGTTTCAAGCTTAAACATGCATTAATCATTATCTTTAAAATAATAACCCGAAGGATACACAATGAGAAAGAATATTATCGGCTTCAATACTAAAATCGGCAGGAACAAACCCGAAACAATCATTAATAAAGATGCTTCATGCCCTTTCTGTGAATATAAACATCTTGAACATATAATTGCTACCTGCGGTGAAATGACTTTATTGGAAAATAAATACAATGTCCTCGAGCATTCCTTCCAGACCGTCCTGCTCGAAACACGTTATTGCGGCAGTGATATGCCTGATTACAACCATAAGCATATGCATGACCTAATCCACTTTGGTGTTGACCATTGGTTTTCTATGCTTGATTCCGGTAAATACAAATCTGTGCTTTTTTTTAAAAACTATGGCCCGCTTTCAGGCGGGACAATGCGTCATCCGCATATGCAGATAATCGGCCTAGAAGATATAGATAACGATTCATTATACGATGAAAGTGATTTTTTTGGTATGCCCATCATCAAAAAAGGCGCTGTGGAATTTAATGTGTCTACTTCTCCCCGCTTGGGTTTCTGCGAACTTAATATACTGACTGAAAACAATAGTGAACTCGATACCATGGCTGATTTCATCCAGATATCCGTCGACTATATAATGAAGCATTTCGATAACCGTTGCAAAAGTTATAACATCTTTTTTTATCGCATAAAAGGTCTTATAAAGGTAAAAATAATGCCCCGCTTTCCTACTTTGCCCTTGTTTATCGGTTATAATCTGCGTCTCAGACCGAACAATCTTGATATAATTATCGCTGAAATACGTAAAATATATTTTTCCTAGGGCTGTTATCGTTCCAATATTGCTTGCCGCCTTGCAGAATTGTCTTTGCCTTTTTGGGCAATCACCTTTTTTATTTTTCTGCCTGGCAGCTTTGCATACAGCCAAACCATGTTGCGAATGTAGTCATTATGGTCTCATTATTTTAATCTTAATTTTCTATATATTGTGAATATTATTAAGGGGAATTATTAAGGGGAATTTTTATGCCGATGTTTAAAAAGCGACTTCTCGTTATCTTGGTCATCACCGGACTTATTTGCGGTGTGATCACCTACAAGAACTATTCCCAGCAAAGTGTCACCTTGGAGGACACCTCCCAGGCTGCTGCGACTGAAAGCAACTCCCCCGTAGAAAAGAGCAACGGGAAAATCGTTGTCTATGTAACAGGCGCCGTAAATAATCCCGGTGTTATTGAACTTGCCGAAGGGGCCCGCGTCATTGATGCGATAAACAAATGCGGCGGAATGAGTGAATCAGCAGATCCGGAAAACATAAACCTAGCCATGAAAATAACAGATGGCACGCAAATAAAAATTCCAGCCAAAAATAGTGCCGATGCTACTTCCTCTGCCCACGCTGACAAACAGTCAGATAAAATCAATATTAATTATGCTGATGAAAGCGAGCTAGATAAGCTGCCCGGAGTAGGTCCAGCCATGGCTAAACGAATTATGGAATACAGACAAACGGAAGGCTTGTTCCAATCACTAGACGATTTAAAAAAGGTACGTGGTATCGGTAATGCTAAGTTTAATACATTAAAGGATAAGATAACATTATGAGATACGGACAGCATCCGCTTTATATGTTAAATTTTCTCTTATTATGCCTTTCTTTAGGAATAATTACCGCTAGTATGCTGCCTATTCCCATTTCTATTACCGCTATTGCCTCTGTCCTCTTTTTTATAGCGGGCATTTGTGCTGCCCGAAAAAAATCCAGCTATACTTTTTTAATCTTAGGCTTATTGTTTTTATCTCTCGGCAACTGCCGTTATGCATTCGATACTGAGCTGCCACCCAACAATATCGGCAACCTGGCAGGACAAACCAAAAAAATCACAGGAGTCTTGCAGAATCAGCCCACCATTTTAAAAAATGATGGCAGTTTCCTGCACATGCGTTATGAGCTTTCAGCTTTGCCACCTGTCAGCGGTGGTTATTACCTTTACACGCGCCAAAAGGCTCCCTCCTCCGCCCAAGCAGGTGACCAAATAACCGCTTCTGGCAAAATACGTAAAATCAGTTCCTATAAAAATCCCGGCCGCATAGATAATACTTTACAAGCCAAAATCAACGGTATCCATGCCTATATGGCAGCTGGTAAAACTGAAATTACTATCGACTCCCGGCCAAATGATATGCGCCTGCTGAAAAAAATAGGACAGCTGCGCTCTGCCGTCAAAGCATCAATGGAAAAGGTGATGCCCGCTGCTGATGCCGCTGCTGTTTTTGCTATGCTTTTCGGTGGCTATGTTGGTATTGACCCTGATCTGCTCGACACCTTTACCACGACAGGAATAGTCCATATATTGTCCGTTTCCGGTTCCCATATAACGCTTCTCGCCGGAACAATCATTATGCTCGGCCGTTTTCTGCACCTGCGCCGCCAAATGACGATTTTTATCTTGACGGTTTGTATAGGCATCTATGCCATCTTTTGTGGTTTAACTCCGCCCGTCATCCGTTCAGCTGCAATGGGAATGCTTTCTTATATGGCGTTTGCCGCCGGTAGGGAAAGCCAAGCCCGTTACTTACTTTCCCTCGTTGGTATTTTCATGCTGCTCATAGCGCCACTACTCATCTTCAATATCAGTTTCCAACTATCTTTCGCCGCTACCGCCGGCCTTTTATATACAGCCTCCTTTTTCTCCCAAAAGCTTTCTTTTCTTCCCCGTTTTTTAGCTGTGCCCTCCTCAATAACCCTAGGCGCGCAATTTTTTTGCCTGCCCTTCCTATCATGGTATTTCCACAGCATTTCCTTAAGCTCACTGGCAGCCAATATAATCGCCGTTCCTCTTGTCGAGATAATTATAATTGCGGCATTGGCAGCCGTTCTCATAAGTATGCTGCTTCCCTTTTTGGCTTCTGTTATTTTTGTCTTTTGCAGTTTGTTATTAGGATTAGTCTACGAAATAACGCAGCTCCTAGCCAAGCTGCCAGGCAGCTCTATTTATCTGCCTTATCTTACGATCCCCGGCAGTATCTTTTATTACCTCTGCTGGTTTATTATTTTAAACGACCGCTGGTTTCGTTTTTGCAAACAAACATTGCAAGTACATCGCTATACCTGTATTATATTTCTATGCTTATCCATAACAGCTTTACTCTATGATAATTTTCAGGAACACGACCTAGCTGTACACTTCATTGATGTCGGCCAGGGTGATGCCGCACTGGTCATAACGCCCCATCAAAAAGCTGTGATGATAGACACAGGCGGCATCCGTGACAGCGATTACGATATAGGCAAAAACGTCGATGTTCCTTACCTATATCATTATGGTGTAACTGCCCTCGACGGTATCTTCTTAAGCCATGCCCATGCTGACCATGCTGGCGGAACAAGCGGCATCAGCAAACGAATTCCTATTACCAAAATACTCACCGGCCATGAAAGCCGCAGTGAGTATGCAAGTATATGGCATATTTCACCACAAAGCGATATAATGGAGAAGACGACCGCAGTAACGGAGAACCAGACCTTTACACTCGACGGCGTAAAATTTATTGTTCTTTATGCCGCTCCTATTGTTAATCCTGCGGACAATAATGAAACTTCCGTTGTTATAAAAATAGTATATAAAAATTTCAGTGTCCTATTCACCGGCGACTTACCGGCAGAAAAGGAAAGTGAATTATTAAAAAAGCACGGCAGTGACGTTGCCTGTACAGTGCTAAAAGTAGCGCACCACGGCTCGAAAACCTCCTCATCAGAGGCATTTCTCCTAAAAGCTCGGCCACGCTGGGCAGTTATTTCAGTTGGTGCCGACAATAGCTACGGTCATCCTGACGATGGTGTACTGACCAGGCTTGCCGCTCTAAAAACATCAGTTTACAGGACAGACAAAAACGGCGCTGTTGTCTTTTATACCGACGGCCAAAAATGTACCGTAGTTCCTTATAATAACTGAAACGGGGGATTTTTTTGCAATACGGTGAAGCGATGGCAACATTGCGAAAAAATGACCTGAAAAGACTTTATCTCATCACTGGCGAAGAAAAATACCTAGCGGACAAATTTTTAAAAACCTTAACCGCAAAACTTTTTCCCGATGGTAAGCAAACTGATATAACGAAACTGGACGATACAGCATCCGTAAATGATATTATCGAAATATGTTCAACCATGCCCTTTTTCTGCGATAAAAATATCGTCCATATACGTAATGACAGCCTTTTCAAGGAAAGAAAAAGCAAATCTGCCGACAAACGCGAAACACTTTTCATCAATTTACTGGCTAATATGCCTGATTTTACCACGCTTATACTAGAGACCAGCGAAAAAGCCGATAAACGGCGTAAGCTTTACAAAGCTTTTGAAAAATACGGATTGGTACTCGAAGCTGACCCTATAAGGGCATATAATATTGACGAATGGTTAAAAAATAAATTTAGGGAAATAGGAAAAACACCTGATACTGAAGCTTATAATTATCTTTTAGCTACAATAAGTATCATGCAACAGGTCTCTCTTGGTTTCTTGGATAAAGAGCTCGACAAACTGGCTTTATTCACGGACAGGCGGGACATACGGAAAAATGACCTCATCAACATATTATCAGGCCTTCCCGAAATATCCGCATTTGCCCTGGCAGAAGCAGCCGGAAATAAAAATATTAAAAAAGCTTTATATCTTTTAGAAAAACAATTGAAAAACGGTGTCCACCCTATCAGCATCCTCATTATTCTCACGCGCCATGTACATCAGCTTTGGAAAATAAAGTTTTATTTAACGCAAGGTCTTGACCCGCGTGCAATAGCAAAAAAAATTGGTGTCGTTCCCTTTATAGCAAAAAAACTTATCGCCCAGGCAAAGCAGTTTGATCTCCAGACATTGCGGCAGGCAGTCAGCAATCTTGCCGATGCCGATTATCGGCTTAAAACAGGACAGTCCACACCTGTCTTATTCGAAGATTTACTAATAAGATTATGCCGCTAAACGTAAAGCAATACGTTATTCAGTTTATATGTGTTTTCTCGTCATATACTTTGTAGTATAATCTGTTGTAGTGTATAATTTTTGTGTATGTTCAACGCGATAAGTACCAATGCAGGAGACAACACACCCTTCCCATATTTCAGCAAACTTTAGAGGAGCAATAGATTTTGGATACCACTTTAGACAAAATAGAAGAAAAAATACAAAAAGGGCAACGCCTTTCCAAAGAAGACGGCATGGCCCTTTACGCATCAAATGATTTAGCCAGGATAGGCCAGATGGCTGACACTGTACGGAAAAGAATCAGTGGCGATTTTGTGTACTATAATGTAAACCTGCATGTAAATCTAACCAATATATGCATAGGCCAATGTAAATTTTGTGCATTCGGTTGTAAACGCACAAGCGATAAAGCCTATGAACTCACAAAGCAGTCCATTTTGGATAGAATTGCCAAAGCCGCTGAAGACCCGGACATGCGAAATCTGCATATAGTCAGTGGATTGCATCCTGACTGGCCGTATGAACATTACCTTGATATTATTAAAACCATCAAAAAAACATTTCCCACGCTCCATTTAAAAGGTTTTACCGGCGTTGAAATAATGCATTTTGTAAAAATAAGCGGGAAATCAATAGAAACTGTCCTGCGGGAACTGATCGCGGCCGGTCTTGAAGCTATGCCCGGAGGCGGCGCAGAAATCCTTGATGACAGCATCCGGCAGAAACTCTGCCCTAACAAAGCAACCAGTGCTGAATGGCTGGAAGTGGCACGTACAGCACACAAGCTCGGCATAAAAACAAATGCCAGTATGCTTTACGGACATATAGAAACCAAAGAACAGAGGATAAACCATCTGTTGACACTTCGTGCTTTACAGGACGAAACAGGCGGCCTGCAAACATTTATCTGTTTTCCTTTCCAACCCAAAAACACCGCGCTGGAAGACTCTATTACCAGAACAAGCGTTTGGGATGACCTAAAAACAATGGCCATCAGCCGGCTCATGCTCGATAATGTCCACAACATCAAAGCTTACTGGGTTATGCTCACACTGCCTATAGCAATGCTGGCTTTGGGTTTTGGCGCCAATGACATAGACGGTACTGTCGGCGGTGAAAAAATAATGCATGCGGCAGGTGTCCATTCCCAAAAGTCCCTTTCTAAAAATACGCTTATTGCCGCCATAAAAGAAACCGGTAGGATTCCAGCTGAATGTGATTGTAATTCCAATGTCATACGGACATTTTAAGATAAGTGAGGTTGTATTATGGATGAACTAATTAAAGCTCGGCAAAAAGCGCGCACAGGTTCCCGCTTATCCTTAGAAGACGCATTACTGCTCTACCAAAATGCCTCTTTGCTGGAACTCGGCCAATGGGCAAGAGCCGCCAAAGAACGGCACAGCGGTAAAAATGTCTATTATAATATCAACCGGCATTTGAATTTAAGCAATACTTGCACAGCCTCTTGCCCGCTTTGTGCTTTTTCTGTAAAAGAAGGAGATAACCGCGGTTATATTCTTTCGCTCGAAAAAATTACTGAAATAATAAAGAGGGCTGTGCAGGAAGCACCTGCTCTTACTGAAATACATATTGTCAGTTCTTTATGCCCTGATGTGGAGTTTTCTTATTACCTTGATGTTCTGCACACAGTCAGGAAATTGTTGCCCGACGTACATATCCAGGCATTTACTCCTGTCGAAATAGTTCATTTTGCCAAAATAAGCGGGAAATCCATCAAAGAAGTCCTGCAATGCTTAAAAACAGCCGGGCTGTCTTCTCTTCCCGGTGGCGGCGCAGAAATCCTTGATGACCATATTCGGCAAATAATATGCCCTGACAAGGCCTCCACCGCCGAATGGGTAGAAACCGTAAAAACAGCACACCGTATGGGAATACCGACCAACGCTTCCATTCTTTACGGCCATATAGAAACGCTCGAACAGCGGCTGGCCCACCTGTTTAAACTGCGTGCCATCCAAGATGAAACAGGTGGATTCGGCGCTTTTGTTTCCTTTCCCTTTTATCCGCAAAATACCAAACTGGCCGAACTTTATCCAATAAAACCGTTGACTGCTTGGGAAAATCTCAAATTTATCGCCATATCGCGTCTTGTTCTCGACAACATAGACCATATCAAGGCTTTCTGGATAATGCTCAGCGAAGAGATTGCCCAGCTTGCCCTTGCTTTCGGCGCTGATGACCTTGACGGAACAGTTGGTGAAGAAAAAATTATCCATGCGGCAGGTGCCAAAACTGGCAGCCTCATGACGAGAGCGCATTTGAGCAAAATGATCGTACAGGCCGGTTATTGTCCCGTAGAACGTGATTCTTTATACAACCCAGTAAAGCAGCCGGTCTCACTTTAACGGCTGCTTTCCACAAAGCAAATATACATAGGAGTAAAAAATGGAACGATTGACTGACGAAAAAGCTGTTTTCCTGCTCAAAAACGGTGACATACTGACGTTGGGACAGCAGGCGGACAAAGTCCGCAGGCAGCTGCATCCGGGTAATATAGTGACTTTTATTATTGACAGAAATATAAATTATACAAATATCTGCGTAAATGAATGTAATTTTTGTGCTTTTTACCGCCGTCCAGGTGACAAGGGTGCCTATCTGCTATCTATGGATGATATCCTGCAAAAGGTACAGGAAACAGTCGATGCCGGTGGTACGCAGATAATGCTGCAAGGCGGCTTGCACCCCGATATGGGTTTCGATTACTATATTGATATGCTGACCACTATCAAAAAAAAATTTGATATCACAATCCATTCCTTCACTGCTACTGAAATTCTTCATTTTAGCAAAATCACAGGTTATTCCGTTACCGAAGTATTGAAACGGCTTCAGGCTGCCGGCTTATCTTCCCTGCCCGGCGGCGGTGCGGAAATCCTTGTCGACAGAGTGCGGCGCATCGTCAGCCCGAAGAAACTGATGACCGCTGACTGGCTCAATATAATGCGCTGCGCCCATAAAATAGGTATGAAGACAACAGCTACGATGGTATTGGGACTCGGTGAAACTGTGGAAGAACGCATCGAACACATGCGCAAAATACGTATGCTGCAAGATGAAACAGGTGGATTCCGGGCTTTTATTATGTGGACTTTTCAACCTGGCCATACAAAAATAGGCGGTGAAAAGCTCTCTTCCTGGGAATATCTTAAAACCTTGGCAACCGCACGCCTTTATTTTGATAATATCAGCCACATGCAAGGTTCGTGGGTCACACAAGGAAAAAATATTGGCCAGTTGACGCTGGCTTTTGGTGCTGACGACCTCGGCAGTATTATGTTGGAAGAAAATGTCGTGCGTGCCGCTGGCACCTCACATCATATGTCGGTAAATACCATGACCGACATTATCAAAAAGACTGGCAGCATCCCGGCACAACGCGATACTGCCTACAATATCATCCGCTACTGCAAATAATTTCATTTATATTCGATCGGAGGTAATACATTTGACTGAACAAAATATTCCCAAAGCAGAATTTGCCGTAATAGGCGGTTCCGGCACCTTATCCAGTAATTTTCCTGCCAAGGCAGATGCTGCCGATGTCAAAATTCTTGCTGACCATCTTGTCTTTGATACTCCTTACGGAAAAACATCTGAACTCCGCCTTTTTGAAGTCGCCGGTAAAAGGGTGCTGACCTGCAAAATGCATGCCTGGCGCAGTGGTGTAAGCCGCTCAGACGCTTCACGCCAGCTTTTTTGGACCTTCCGCGAAGCCGGTGTAAAAAGGATTATATCAGAAGGCGGCGTAGGGACAGTCAATAAACTGCTCGATACACGCGATTTTCTGATTCCTGACGATTATTTAGACCTGTCGGTACGAAAAGATGTAGGGCTCGAAGGGAAATATCTACTCGTCATGCGTGATCCGCTTTGCCCGCAAATGCGCAAAGCACTTATCGACACGACAAAAAAACATTTCCACGGAAGAATTTTTACCCGCGGTACTTATGCCAATACGGATGGGCGCCATTTTGAAAGCCCTGCCGAAATAGCCATGATGAACGGCCATGCCGATATCGTTGGGCAAAGTATCTGCCCAGAAGTTTATCTTGCCCGTGAAATAGGCGCCTGCTATGCCGGTCTTTACTATGTCGTAAATTACGGCGAAGGTATCAGAAAATCCTGGTCGCATGAAGAACTGGAAAATATTTTTTACGATGACGCCGCTATGATAGGCAATATCATTTTGGACACAATTCGTTCCCTTGCCGCTGACAGAAATTGCGAATGCCTTTCCCTGCGCAAGGAAACTTTATTAAAAGGTATTTATGATGATTAGCGCCATACCGGTAAAGACTTTTTCAGCACAATTTTACCGTAGAATTACTTTGCTTTTTTTCTTAGTATTTTTTTCCACAGCTTTATTTCCAGCGTTGTCTTTCGCCCAGAGTGGCACCGCTATACTTTTGCCTTTTAGCGATGCCTCGGGCAAACGTCTTGGTCCAACAGCCGACGACATGCTGACTGCCCGACTTGCCAGTGAATCTATCTTCACTCTTGTCGACGGTACAGCCACGGCTGCAGCTGTAAAGAAAGCCAATTACAATGCTTCAACAGCAGATATCACTACTGCGCTTGAAACAGGGCATATAACCAAAGCCGATTATATTATTATCGGCCGTATCGATTCGGCCTCCATGGATAAAAACACTGTTGTTTTCGCCCAGCAATATGAAGCCAAAGTTCGCTTAAACATAAAAATCATCAGCAGCTTTACTGGGCAGGTCGTCTATTCTGCCAATGCTGACGGAATAGACCAAAATATCAAAATAAACGGTTTAGGCGGTAAAGCCGATTATACAAATGCGGTTGAAGATGCCCTGGACAAAATAATGCTCCAGCTAAACCGCAGTTATCCCGTATACGCCAAAATAGCTGCTGTAAATGACAAAGAAGTTTATATCAATATCGGCAGTCAGTCCGGTATCAAAACAGGTGATATTTTCACCATATATGAAACAGGAGCCGCCGTCATTGATCCTGATACAGGCAAAACAATTACATACCAAAGAAAAAAAATAGGCACTTTAAAAATTATCCGTGTCGAGGGCAATGCCTCTGTCGGCCAACTGCAAAACGATGCCCAGCCACAAATCGGCCAAATCGTTATAAGGGAATGAAGCTCTGTTCCTTGTCCCTTAACCGTATTGCCCGAATTTGTCGTATAGATATTTTTGTGCTATACTTATGAACGTCTTTATTGACAGTTGCAATGAAACGTATTGATGCATGGAGGACTTTTAATGCCAAGCGAAAAAAAAGGTCATAACTATGACTATACAATTAAACTAATCCCCGGTAATGGTGGAACAGTGCGTAATATCCACCTGACATCCAAACTTTTCAAATACGGGATAGTGTCTCTTATAGTAAGCGCCCTGCTCTTGATTGCCGTCTTCTGTTTTGCCGGTTATACCTTCTTTTCTAATAAAGTAGACAAGCAAACCATTGAAGACCTGCAAAATGCCAATGCCATCCAGCAGGAAAAGCTGACTGAGTTAGCGCAAAAGGCAACGCAGCTGCAAGATAGCCTCGATAAATTAAATGCTGCTGAAAAAGAATTGAAATCTCTTTCTAATGTTGACGCCCAAACCACAGATGATTCCTCTGCCGGCCAAAATGCTGATGCTAACGGTGGTCAAGGCGGCCCTGTTATAGCACCAGATGTCCAAAATCTTGCCGAAGTGCTGGACAATTTAGAAAAACGCGTTGCCATCCATCAGGAAAATATAGAAAATCTGCGCCAGGCTCTTGTAACACAGCGCAAACAGCAGTCCTTTATATCTGAAAAATCGATTACAACCCCACTTGGTATGCCAGTAAATGGGCCAATAAGTTCACCATACGGCTTTAGGTGGAATGGCACTGACTTCCATCCTGGTGTTGATATTGCCGTTGATTACGGCTCTCCGATCAGGGCTACCGCCGATGGTGTCGTAACTACTGCTGGTTGGAACTCCGGTGGTTATGGCAATATGGTTGATATAGATCATGGTAATGGCATAGTCACTCGCTACGGACATGCCTCCAGTGTTGTCGTTTCAGCAGGCCAGCATGTAAAACGCGGCCAGGTAATCGCCTATGTAGGCAGTACCGGATTCAGTACAGGACCGCATGTACATTATGAAGTTCGTGTAAATGACAGACCTGTCAACCCGGCTAGTTACTTCTAAAAAATTTAATTTCCATCTATAGATTACTAATATCCACGGATTGTTATAAAATTCGTGGATATTTTTTATTTTTCTATAAGTATTATGTATACTGCAATACAATACAGTACATATTTCAAATAAATATTAGGAAGAGTTCTTATAAACCATTATTATAATTACAATTATACATTATGTGCATTTTATCACATTTTATTATTATGATGAATAAAAATACGGTTCCTGTATTTTATGCATATTTTTAAATAAATCCCAAATCCCTTTTTTTATTTTTTGGCTAAAGAATACAATATTTTAGTATAAAAATAGAATTTTTTTATTGACAGTATAAGCATACATTAATATAATTATATATGCGTCTATTTCTTAAGTACAATTGTTCTATATAATTATATTATCATAGATGTTTTTTTAGAGTGGAATTATACCTTATCATTTTTGCTAGACTACTCAGCACTGTTGCTGACGCATCATATATTGGCAAATAACCAATATATGATTTTTTAGTCTATAAATTTAATCGTTTTATTTATGATGTTGTTATCGTGTATTATTTTGGGGGCGAACAATAATGTGTAGAATTGGTTCAATAAAAAGTAAAGTGGCATTTAGTCCATCAAAGGCTTTGTATCTCATGCTGCCGCAACAAGAAGGCCATGATAATTCAGGCTTTGCAATGGTTATGCAGGATTTGTACGGTATTTTTACTCCGTATAAGGATAAGCCGCTATTATCGCTCGCCTGCACACAGCGTGGCGCACAGATGGTCGAAGATTTCATGGACAGCCATAATTTTGAACAGGTAGCCGAATGGATTCCTGTCCCCAATAATCAACCGGGACTTGATATAAAGGCTATGCCGTATTACATCTTCCGCAACTATGATTATCCTGAATACTATCGTGATAAGCCTATGTCCGAAAAAGAAGAACTGCTGCTTAATGTGCGGCTTAAACTCCGTGAAATATTGGAAGCAGCTGGTGAAGGCTATGTTTATTCTTTCTGGCCTGACGTCTTAACATTAAAAGAAATAGGTGATCCTCGTGATATTGCGACGTATTTTCGCCTTTGGGATGATAATGGCTGCCTGATGGCCAAAAGCATCGTTGTCCAATGCCGCCAAAATACCAATTACGATATCGTTCGCTATGCAGCGCATCCGTTTTTCTTACAAGGCTACACACTTTGCGCAAACGGTGAAAACACCTTCTATACTAAAAATAAAGAATTCCAAAAATCTCTGCATAGAGGCTATGTAGGTTTTGAATCCGATTCGCAGAACTTCCTCTATACACTGCATTATGTATTGCATGAATTAAAATGGCCTATAAAATATTACAAGCATGTCATAACTCCGCTGCCATTTGCTGAAATAGACCAGCGTGAAGATAAAGATGTGCTCAAGGCAATCAGACAGTCCCTTGCCAATTTGGAAATAAACGGCCCAAATACTATTATTGCTAATTTACCGGACGGACGTATGCTAACCTGCTGCGACTCCAAAAAACTCCGTCCTGTAGTTGTAGGACAAACCGATGACACCGTGGCAATTTCTTCCGAAGTATGCGGTTTAAATGAAATTATGCCGGATCGCGATATGTCCAAAGATATTTATCCCAATGAACGAGAAGTCGTTGTTATTGATAACGACCTGGAGGTGCAAAGATGGAAGCAGTAAAATCACAAGACATCTGCAAAGCTGATCTAAAATGGAATATAGAGCACATTATGGAACGCTGTACAATGTGCGGCAGCTGCATCTCTACCTGCACAATCGGTGCAATCAAAGCCGGCGTTATCCGCGTTGATAAAACTTTTTCAGATGATATAAAACCTAATCCACGCCGTACGCACAGAACTATTCCCGTTATCAAGCAGGTCAACACCATCGCTAATGCCTGTATTGGCTGCGGCATGTGTGCGAAGGTATGCCCCAACAATGCTATCCGCCCGGTAAGGAACCTTGACAGTCGCCAGACATTACTCTCACGTGATGCTGGACCGATAAAACGTGGTGGCAGAACAAACTTAAACGCACAAAGAACGCTTGACCATATAATCGTCGGCCGTATCAGCCAGATGACTGACCCATCGCTTGATTCGATCAGACATACGTTTGATATTCGTTCACCGTTCGGCCGTGTTTTACCTGCCACAGAACTGCCTTTTAGCTTAAAAGACGGCAAACTGGTCATGGTTCATAAAGCACCGCCAGTCCGTTCGATATACCCATTGATTTTCTCTGATATGTCAATCGGTGCTTTATCCACGCGTGCATGGGAAGCTGTGTCCATGGCAGTAGCCTACCTAAACGAAAAGTGCGGCTTACCCGTACGCATGAGTTCCGGTGAAGGCGGTATGCCCAGTAGACTGCTTGAATCAGAACAACTCAAATATATGATATTACAAATTGCCTCCGGGCATTTTGGCTGGAATAGAATAATAAAAGCTATGCCGCGCATGAAAGCAGATCCTGCCGGTGTCCTCATTAAAATTGGCCAAGGCGCAAAACCTGGTGATGGTGGTCTGTTGCAGGCCGCTAAAGTAGCGGAACATGTCCAAGCCATCCGTGGTGTGCCTAAAGCTACACTTTCCTCACCGCCTAATCACCAAGGCCTCTATTCAATAGAAGAATCTGTACAGAAAATGCATTTATCCCTTAATGCCGCGTTTGGTTTCAGGGTTCCTGTTGCCATAAAATGCGCTGCTTCAGCCACATCTGTATCAGTTTATAATAATTTGCTGCGTGACCCGTACAAGATCTGCGGCGGCTTTTTCATCGATGGTATCCAAGGCGGCACAGGCGCTGCTAATGAAATCTCGCTTGACCATACAGGCCATCCTATCGTATCCAAAATCCGCGACTGTTATCTTGCCGCAGTAAAGCAAGGCCTGCAAGGACAGATTCCCCTCTACGGCGGCGGTGGTATCGGTATGACAGGCAATGCTGCAGCAGATGCTTTCAAAATGATCTGCCTTGGCGCCAACGGTGTATTCGTCGGTAAAATGCTCATTCAGCTGTTAGGCTGCGTAGGCAACGAAGAAGGCCGCTGCAATGCCTGCAATACTGGCAAATGCCCTACCGGCATCTGCACACAGGATCCGCGTCTTGTTAAACGCCTTGATGTCGATCGCGGCGCCCAAAAAATAGTAGATTATGTACTCACTTTTGATAAAGAACTTCGTAAATTAATGGCTCCTATCGGTAACAGCACTCTACCGGTAGGTCGCAGCGACGCTTTGGTCTCCACTGACAAAGCCATTGCTGAACAATTAGGTCTTCAATATGTATGCTGAGAAAGGAACCGTTTAATATGCTTAAGATAGATACACTGAAAGGACATGACCGCATGTCCACACAGGATTTACTGCTCACCGTCAGTGCTGCTGTAGCCAACGGTGAAACCGAGTTTGATATAACGGCTTCCGGTCAGCATGACATTGGCGGCCCGTTATGGCACCCAGAAGGAAAAACCCTTCACTTCCACGTTACTAATGCAGGTCAGCGCCTGGGTTCAATGTGCCTCAATAATACAGAAATCGTTGCTGACGGTTCAGTGGCAGCAGACGTAGGCTGGCTTAATGCCGGCGGCAAAATAATCGTAAAAGGTGACGCTGGTGACACTGCCGGCCATTGTTCTGCCGGCGGTAAAATATACATTGGCGGCCGCGGCGGTACACGTACTGGTTCTTTGATGAAACATGATCCGCTTTATGAAGAACCTCAGCTCTGGATATTGAAAAACGTCGGCAGTTTCGCTTTTGAATTTATGGGCGGTGGACGTGCTGTCGTTTGTGGCTTCGATAGCGAAGAATTTGATTCTGTGCTCGGTGAACGTCCGTGCGTTGGCATGGTTGGCGGTACAGTATACTTCCGCGGCCGTGCCCACAACCATCCCGCAGATATCCTGCTTGAAGACCTCGATGCCAGCGATATCGCCTTTCTCTCCGGTGGAATGGATGAATTCCTAAAAGCTGTAGAAAAAGAAGAACTGCACGACGAACTTTCTGATTGGAGCCAATGGCATAAACTACGCCCCCTGTCCTTTGAAGAAAAACAACATACAAATATAAAACACGTTGACATGCGCTCCTTCCGTCAGAAGGAATGGATAAAAGGCGGCCTGTTCAGCGATGTAGCCGTAGATGATTTTGCAGTTAAAAATCTGGTGGAAAAAGGGCTTTACCGGCAACGCGTACCCGTATGGAACAATGCTAAATACGCGGCTCCGTGTGAATTTGCCTGTCCGGCACATATTCCCACCCAGCTCAGATATAAACTGCTGCGTACTGATAAACAGGAAGAAGCCGTTAAGCTTATTCTGGAATATACTCCGTTTCCTGGTTCTGTATGCGCTTCTGTCTGTCCTAATCCATGTATGGATGCATGTACCCGCGCTAAAATTGACCAAGCTGTACAAATAGGGCCTTTGGGCTTTCAATCTGTATATGCCAAGCTCGACATGCCAGCAACAAAAACGGGTAAAAAAATAGCTGTCCTCGGCGGTGGTGTAGCCGGATTGGCCGCAGCATGGCAGCTTATACAGCGTGGCCACGATGTAACGGTTTATGACGACGATGACCATATCGGCGGTAAACTCGAACAAGTTATTCCACGTGCACGTCTGCCCCATGAATTATTGCAGGCAGAATTAAAACGCATTGAAGATGCCGGTGTAAAATTTGTTCCTAAATACAAAGTAGATACCGCTAAATTTGCTTCTATCAAAAAAGAAAATGATGCGGTAATCGTAGCTACTGGTGGACACAAATCAAGATTCTTCCCTTGGGAAGGTGCCGAAAAATTAACCATGGGCCTGACTTTTCTCAAAGCCATAAATCGTGGTGAACATCCACATGTCGGTAAAAACGTCATCGTCATCGGTTGTGGTAACTCCGGTATGGATACTGCCCGTGGTGCTTATGACATGGGTGCTGAAAAAGTAACCTGTATAGATGTCCAAAAACCTGCCGCGTTCCAAAACGAAATCGACCACATCGAACAAATGGGTGGTAAGCTTGTATGGCCGTTCATGACAGCAAAGATAACCGATGATGGCATCTATGATAATAACGGACGGTTCATCGAAGGAGATATGGTTATTGTTTCTATCGGTGAAGCCCCTATCTTAGATTATCTGCCGCAAAATGACAGTATAAAGAAATTCCGTGATTGGCTTGTCCCCGGAAAAGACAATGCTATTCTCGATGGTGTATTTGCCGCCGGTGACGTAATAAAACCCGGTCGACTAGTAGATGCTATTGGCTCCGGCAATAAGGCCGCCTATTATGCTGATGCGTATGTATTGCACAAAGATGTTCCTACCTTCCCTGAAAAGAAAGAAGTCAGTGCAGACACCCTCGACAAGGAATATTTTGAAAAATACCATCACACTGACCTGCCCGAACCAATCGGTGATGTAGATCGCTGCGTGAGCTGCGGTACTTGCCGTGACTGCAAGACCTGTCTTGACTCTTGTCCGGAAAAAGCCATTGACCGCATAGATCACGGTATGGGAATCATCGAATATAAATCCGATGGTAATAAATGTATCGGCTGCGGTATCTGTGCTGGTGTTTGCCCGTGCGGAATTTGGGAACTCACTGCCAATCCTGAACCGATAAAAATGTACCGTACTGGCAACAAAGCCGAATAAATTTAAAATAATAAACACTGCAAGCGACATGAGCTATTGTTTACAGTTCTCATTTCATATCAAAAAGCCGTCCTTATAAATATAAGGGCGGTTTTTTGTCAATCAAAATGTTTTTACAAGCAACATTGCTTTTTACTGCTTTCAACGCCAGCAGTAACCAAGGCACAAAAATACACTCCAGCCTCGCTTTTCCTCACGCCTGAACTGAAGTGTATATTTTATATTTACTTATTTATTTTTAAACTGTGCTACGGCCTTAAATGCGTTGCGGGCAGCAGCTTCTGTTTTCTCTATATCCTCATCACTGTGTGCACCACTCATGAACAATGTTTCAAATTGTGATGGTGCTATATATATTCCTTGTTCCAGCATAGACTTAAAATACACTTTAAATGCTTCCTGATCAGAAGCTGCCGATGTTTCATAATCATAAACATCCTTATCATTAAAGAATATGCCAAACATTGAACCAGCCTGGTGAGCCTGTATCTTCACACCAGCTTCTTTTGCTGAGGCCTGCATACTGAGCAATAATTTTTTTGTCTTCAGCGTGAGCACCCGGCTATAATCCGGCTGTCCGTCCTCAGGATCAGCGGTAAGCAGTGATAAAGTGACAATCCCTGCTGTCATGGCCAATGGATTGCCACTCAAAGTTCCTGCTTGATACACAGGGCCTTCTGGTGCGACCATATCCATTATTTCTCTTTTCCCGCCATATGCTGCAACCGGCAGCCCGCCGCCGATTATTTTACCAAGGCAGGTCATATCGGGAACTATTCCATAAGCGGCTTGGGCACCACCCAAGGAAGCACGGAATCCACACATAACTTCATCGAAGATCAAAACAATGCCATGTTTCTGTGTCAACTCACGCAGTGTACGCAGATATCCTTGTTTTGGCAGCACCAACCCCATATTGCCAGCTACTGGTTCCACTATCACTGCGGCAATCTCATCGCCTTGTTCTTCCAGCACCTTTGTTACTGCCGCACTATCGTTATACGGCACTGTAATTGTATCTTGCGCTGTTCCCTTCGTCACTCCCGGGCTGTCTGGCACGCCAAACGTGGCTGCACCAGAACCCGCTTTTACCAAAAGACTATCTCCATGCCCATGGTAGCAGCCTATAAATTTAACAATTTTATCCCGTCCTGTATAACCTCTGGCTACACGAAGAGCACTCATTGTCGCTTCAGTGCCCGAATTTACCATACGTATTTTTTCTATTGAGGGATATACACTCATGACAAGCTTAGCCAGATCACTTTCTAATACAGTCGGTGCACCGTAACTCGTACCCTTTTCTACAGCTTTTTGCAGTGCAATTACCACCTGAGGATGTGCATGACCTACTACCATTGGTCCCCATGAGCCTACATAATCAATATATTCATTTCCGTCTATATCATATATTTTACTGCCTTTAGCATGATCAATAAATGGTGGATCACAATCCACATTTTTATAGGAACGTACGGGACTGTTTACGCCGCCCGGCATCAGCGTTTTCGCTTCTCTAAAAGCAGCTTGTGATTTATCTAAATGAAGCATATATTCCCCAACTTTCTTTGCTTTATTACTATACCAAACACTGCCAATATTATAACATTCCGCCCGTATTAATTCAAAATAAAGATTGCCCGCACCATTCAAAAATCAGCCGTGAAACCAATGTTAATCTATAATTGCAAAAGTTCCGCAATATTTTCGCCCATAACACGCCGGCGTATACCGCTGTCCTGTATTGCTTCTTCTAATATCAGCCGCGCTGCCCGTGGCGTCATATATGGTGCATCAGAAGCGAAAACCGTTCTAAGCGGATATTCTTTAACTGCGTAATAAGGTGCCATTGTCGTAAATGATGCCGATAGATCAAGATATACATTAGGAATATCCCGCACTGCTTTTATCGTATCCAGCCAATGCACTCCACCCAGATGGCCGATGATAACAGGTATTTTTGTGTATTCTACCGCCAATTCCAGCAATTCCTTTATATCTGTGAATTTTACCGGTTCAAAAGTATGCACCCATAACGGCAACCGCCCAAATTCTTCTGCGGAGGAAAAAATTGTTCTTAGTTGTTTTACTTCTCCTGTCTTAGGAACTATTTCCCCTAAGCCAATAAATTTATTTTTTATAATATACTTTTCTATCCATTCATTGTTTTCTTCTACGGATAAACCAAGTGGTATACAGCCAAAAGCTTTATATTTTTGTGGATATTTGTCGACAACCTGTTTCAATTCCTCCAGGGAATGTTTTCTTGCCTCAACAGGATTCCTTTTACCCGTAAAAATATCGTATAACGGTTGCAATTCCTGTGTAAGCGTC
This sequence comes from Pectinatus cerevisiiphilus, assembly GCF_004341685.1. Taxonomy (GTDB): domain Bacteria; phylum Bacillota; class Negativicutes; order Selenomonadales; family Selenomonadaceae; genus Pectinatus; species Pectinatus cerevisiiphilus. The sequence goes on along the minus strand of NZ_SMAA01000001.1, from coordinate 183,203 downwards.
GTCAAATCTTGTGCTGTTTCAGGATGGATAATTGTCGAAAACAAAATTGTAAAATCCACCCCTGCTTCTTCCATTAATGCCAACTGTTTCTTTTCTGGCACGATAAGGTGCTCGTGGCTGTCAATAATCATCTATCTTATCCCCTTCGCTTTTTTCAAACGATTTAATCTTTTTGCGGAGGCGTGTCCTAATCTTATTCATCAACAGAAGCTGTCCATCAATCTTTTTCAGTTTATCTTTATAAATTTTATAGGCCATCGGGCAAAGCGGTTTATTCTGCAAAAATGCCGGGCAATCAGAAATGTCCGCGATTTCATCCGTATTTAATCCTAAAGATAAATAGAATTGTATAGTTTTCACTATTGTTACCGCTGTATCATCATAATCGCGATAACCGTTAGGAAGACGCCGTGACGAAAGCAACTTTTTTTGCTCATAATAGCGCAACGAGCGAACACTCGCACCTGTCTGGCGGGACAATTCTTTGATCAACAAGATTACTTCCTCCTCAAATACATTATAAAGTATGACATTGATGTAATAGTCAATGTTTTTAGCAAAGATATATATAAATTACAATAATAATTGGGATATTCTCGCATTAATTAAACCGCCAATACAGCCATCAAACATTTACCGGAAAAGCCTTATCCTCACAAACAATACCGCTGTACTGCTTCTGCCACACCGGCCTCATTATTTGAGGCGACAACTACATCAGCTATTTTTTGCAGTGATGCTATTGCGTTACCGACAGCAACACCCACTCCCGCAGCCGAAACCATAGAAACATCACTGCCTTCATTACCGGCCGCCATAACATTTTCCGCCGAAAAGCCATACCTTTTGCACAAGAACTCAACCGCACTGCCCTTGTTTATCCCCTCCGGCATTATTTCAATGCCGCTTTCCAACAAGTTGGCATGATTCATTCCCACAGCCTGTATAGCTGCCAGCTTGGCCTGTTTCTGTAAAATCCCCGGTATATATATTCTGCATATTTTATCAGGGGAAGCTGCTAAGAAGTCAACTTTTTTATAAGGGACATTAAAATTTTCCGCGTATTTTATCGTTTCGTCGGTAATTCGATTTACGTACAGGCTGTTCTTCCCATATGCTTTAATATAATCCCGTTCCATATCAAAAAGACTTAAGATTTTGCCACAGACAACCGCAGGAATCGTTTTTTCCTGTATTGCCATGCCGTGGTGTACAATATATGCTCCACATAAAGCCGCCATAGGCATATCGGCAAGATGCAGCTGTTGATAATACGGTAGCATTGCACAGGCAGGCCTTGCCGACACCAAGATGATCTTAATCCCCTTAGCAAGTGCTTGCCCCAATGCCTGAACATTTGCTTGCGGTACGGAGCCAGCATCATTTAACAAGGTTCCATCCATATCGAGGGCAATCATCTTTATATTTTTTTTGCTCATAATCTTCTCCCCTAAAATATTTTACTCATCCCGCTTGGAACAACTATTACAACTACCATTTTATATATAAAAAATGCACAAATCAATTCTACTAACTGCTGCTTTGATTTGTGCATCTTCTTATAGAAAAATATTCTTATTTACTTTCTCTTAACCATTTTACCGCATCGATGGCATGATATGTAATAATGCTGTCTGCACCAGCACGTTTCATACTTGTCAATGTTTCGAGCACAATGCGCTTTTCATCGATCCAGCCGTTTTTAGCAGCTGCTTTTACCATTGCGTATTCTCCGCTTACGTTATATGTAATAAGCGGTAAATTAATATGTTCCCTGACACGTCTTACTATATCAAGGTATGATAAGGCCGGTTTAACTATGATCATATCCGCGCCTTCATCTAAATCCAGATCAACTTCTTTTATGGCTTCACGCGCATTTGCGGGATCCATCTGGTAAGAACGCCGGTCGCCAAAAGATGGTGCCGAATCAGCTGCATCCCTAAAGGGACCATAATAAGCCGAAGCATATTTGACCGCATATGACATAATGGACGTGTTAATATATCCTTCATCATCAAGTGCCTGGCGAATTGCAGCCACTCTGCCATCCATCATATCAGACGGAGCTATAATATCAGCGCCTGCTTTTGCCTGGCTTACAGCCACCTTCTGCAAAAGTTCCAGCGTAGCATCATTATCTACATAATGACCGCAAAGCTTACCACAATGGCCATGTGAAGTATATTGACAAAGGCATACGTCGCCCACGATTACCATTTCCGGAACAGCCTGCTTTATAGCAGCCATTGCACATTGTACAGGGCTCTTCATATCCCATGCTGACGAACCTATTTCATCTTTATATTCCGGTAGGCCAAAAACCTCTACTGCCGGAATGCCCAGTGCCCACAATTCTTTTGCCAGCTTTACGGCATTATCTACAGAGATACGATAACAATTCGGCATACTTGGTATTTCTTCACTGACGTTTTTACCTGCGACAACAAATATAGGATAAATAAAATCCTTAGCGGTAATTTCTGTTTCCCTGACCATAGAACGGACAGCGGGAGATATACGCATACGACGCGGCCGCAATTTCTGCGGAAATTTACTTTCATTCATAAGTATAGAGAGAGCACAGCTCTCTTTGTCACCTCTTCTTCCCAAATGTTGAACCTGATTCATATTATAGCATATAATGTTATTTATTTAACAATTATTTTATTACTTTCTCTAATAAAAATAAGGCCACATCAACGGATAAAGCGGTCATTTTGCAGCTATTTATGCATTCTGTGTAAAACGCGCCAAAAAATCCTTCGTCTTTTCATTTTTCGGATTGCCAAAAACTTCTTGCGGAGTGCCATCTTCGACAATAACTCCGTCAGCCATGTAAATGACACGTGTTGATACGTCTCTGGCAAAAGCCATTTCATGCGTCACAATTATCATGGTAAGCCCTTCTTCAGCAAGCTCACGCATTACACCTAAAACTTCACCTACCATCTGCGGGTCAAGTGCCGACGTAGGTTCATCAAACAAGAGTATCTGCGGCTTGATAGCCAATGCCCGAGCTATAGCCACACGCTGTTTTTGTCCACCTGACAATTGGTCAGGCCGCGCGTTTATATATTGTTCCATCCCGACTTTTTCCAGATATTTCATGGCTATCTGTCTGGCTTCTTCTTTTTTCCGCTTCAAAACGGTAACAGGACTCGCCATACAATTTTGCAATACTGTCATATTGCTGAATAAATTAAACGATTGGAAAACCATTCCCACTTTTGTCCTGTATAGCGCAATATTATTGCTCAAGTCAAGGATGTTTTTCCCCTCGAAAACGATCTCACCGGACGTAGGCATCTCCAGAAGATTAATACAGCGCAGCATTGTCGATTTTCCCGAACCAGATGCCCCGATTACGCTGATTACATTTCCCTGTTCCACTGTAAAGTCTATGTCTTTTAATATCTCACGTTCACCGAAATATTTCACCAAATGTTTTACTTCTAAAATAGGCTGTTTCTTTGCCGTAGCCAATCTTATTTCCCTCCCATTTTCGTATTGTTGGGGAATATGCCCGTCGGATCAGCCATAGGGTCGCCAACCAGCTGATAATCTGCCGAACCCGCCATTCTTTTTTCAAAGTAACGCAAAAGCCGGGAAGCAGCAAAAGTCATAATAAAATAGATCACGCACGTAACAAAAAAGACTTCAAAATAACGATAATATACACCAGCCGCAGATTTTGAAGCAAAATAAAGTTCGGTAACAGAAATAACATTCAGAACAGATGTATCTTTTATATTGATTATAAGATTATTGCCGATCTGAGGCATTATATTTTTAAGCGCCTGCGGTAAAACTACAGTGTACATCGTCTGAAAATGATTCATGCCTATGGCCATAGCGGCCTCTGTCTGCCCTTTATCAATGGAAATAATACCACCGCGCACTGTTTCTGCCATATATGCTCCCGTATTTACAGAAACCACCAGAAAACCAGCCAACATCGCTGACATGTCAATGTCAAAAACAGCCATAGAGCCATAATAAACAACCATTGCCTGTACGATCATAGGTGTGCCGCGGAAAATTTCCACATAAGCCGCAAAAATAAACTGAACAATTTTATTTAATATCTTAAGCCCGGTATTTGTCCTTTCCGTCACTGGAACGGTCTGCACAATGCCCACTAAAAGACCAATAATGCACCCAATGAGCGTGCCCACTATAGCAAGCATTAAAGTGACGCCTGCGCCTTGCAACAAAGCGCTACCGTACTGATTAATGATGAATACAACCCAGCCGAAAAAAGTTGTCGGCATATCTGCTGCCATCAAACCACTCCTTTAAATAAATATTACATTTGTCTATAAAAAAACTAAACATATTATACTATGTTTACAACAATTAAACCATAAAAAAATCTGAGGAGATAAGCAAACCATCTCCCCAGATTTTCTATTTAAAACTGAAATATTTATTTTGACAAAGGCTGATCTTTGATCGCTTCTTCCATCATTTTAGAACGATCGTCTTCACTGATGTTAGCAAGCTGTTCATTGATTTTCTTTAACAAGTCACTGTTGCCCTTCTTTACGGCTATGCCCATTTGGACATCTTCCGGTGATGCCTTAAAGGCTCCGTCACCTTGGAAGTCAAGCATCTTGAGGTCAGGATTGGCATACGCTGCCGCCATAGCGGTAGGTTTATCCAATACCAGTACTTCCACTTTACCGGAAGTCAGAGCCACTACCATTCCCGGCACATTATCAATTGCCGGTTGTTTATTCGCATTTGGAATCTGGTCGATTAAGTCATACCATACTGTATTGAGCTGGGATGTTGCGACAGCTCCATTTAAATCTGTTACGCTCTTGGCGTCAGCATATTTACCGTCCTTTTTCACGAGAGCGACAATTGACGCATTATAATAAACATCGGAAAAGTCCACTGTCTGCTTGCGCTTGTCGGTTATACTCATACCAGCTAGCACAACATCAATTTTACCTGTATTGACAGCTGGGATAAGCCCATCCCATTCCATTTTGTGGATTTCCAGCGTGTAGCCCATACCTTCTGCAATCTTCTTTGCCATCAAAACATCATAGCCCATAGCATACTGGTCAGCATCAGTTATTTTCACTGCCCCATTAGAATCATCATTTTGCGCCCAGTTAAACGGTGCATATGCGCATTCCATACCCACACGCAAAACCTTCTTATCCGAATTCCCTGAGGAAGCGCCACAGCCTGCTATCAAAGCGGTACCAACAGTCAGTATACACACAGTGATTATAGCTGCAATCTTTTTTGTCACTCTCATAAACTGCATCCATCCCCTTAAATAATTTACCAGATTATTACAATAATATAATATTTTTCCATTATAGCAACGCACAGTTTGCTTGTCAATTTAATTAACTTGCTTATAAAAATCACGGATAGCGCTTATAAGCCCCACAATAGTATACTTTTTGGCAATAATCGTAGGATTTATCCCGTTTTTCCGACACGTTTCTGCTGTAATCGGGCCAATGCAGGCCACCACTGTGCCGGCCAATAATTCTTTTTTATTGCCAAGCAGCTTGAGCAGATTTGTTACGGTAGAGGAGCTTGTAAACGTGACAATATTTATTTCCCCGGCTGCCAGCTTCGCCGCTACAGCTTCGTAGTCAAAGTCCGCGGTTACTGTCTTATAGCACTGCACTATATCTACCTGCGCGCCTGCCTTTTTTAGTTCATCCGGTAAAACAGACCTTGCTTCTTTTGCTCTGGGCAGAAGAATTTTTGTTTCTCTTTTGACCTGCGTTCCCATTTCGGCCAGTATGCCTTCCGCACAAAATTCATGCGGCACAAGGTCAGCCCTAACACCATACCGGCAAAGAACCTTTGCCGTACTGCTGCCAATGGCCGCAATACGCATATTGCCCAAAGCGCGGGTATCAAGTTTCTTATTTGCTAGACGTTCAAAAAATTTACTTACGCCATTTGCACTAGTAAATATAATCCATTCATATGCACCGATATTTTCAATGGCATTATCTAATCCCGCAAACGCATCATCAGGTTTTTCAATACTGATAACCGGTGCTTCTATGCAGGACGCGCCAAGCTGTTCCAACCCTGCTGTGAGTTTTGATGCCTGGTTTCTCGCCCTCGTGATAAGTATCTGCCTGCCGAATAATTCCTTATTATCAAACCATCTCAATGAGTCTCGCAGTTTGACAACATTCCCCACAACAAAGACAGCCGGCGGTTTAAGACCGTATTTTTTCACATCGGCTGCGGCATTTTCCACAGTTGTCACGAGCACTTCCTGCTGCGGCTTAGTTCCCCATCTGACAAGGGCAGCTGGTGTTTTCGGCTCTCTGCCGTTTGCGATAAGCTGCTTAGTTATATAAGGCAAATTACCGACACCCATCAAGAAGACTAATGTGTCTATTCCCACTGCTAAATTTTGCCAATTTATCCCGGACTCCTGCCGCGTTGGATCTTCATGCCCGGTAACGACAGCAAAAGATGCCGCTATCTTGCGGTGCGTCACCGGTATTCCCGCATAAGCAGCCGCTGAAATAGCTGAAGTAACACCAGGCACAATTTCAAATTGCAGTCCATTTTGTCTGAGTGCTAAGGCTTCTTCCCCGCCCCGGCCAAATACGAAAGGATCGCCGCCTTTTAGTCTGGCTACTGTCTTGCCCATTTTAGCCTTATCCACTAACAGCTGATTTATTTCTTCCTGCCGCATTGTGTGCTTATCGGCCTGTTTTCCTACATAAATAAGTTCTGCCTTATCCGCCGCATAAGCAAGCAGTTTTTTATCCGCTAAATAATCGTAAACTATTACATCAGCTTTTTTTATACACGCTGCTCCCTTGATTGTCAAAAGACCTGCATCTCCCGGTCCGGCGCCTATAAGATAAACGATTCCTGCCATTTTTCCCTCCGCAGTGCTATCAATATTATTATTTCAAAAAATATGTAAAAACAAGACTTATAAAAAAGCCTTGTCAATCCTTTAAAAGCCCTATTTCCTGCATAATCGCCAAACCGCCTTCATCCAGCAGCTTTTCTGCTGCCTTCCTGCCGAGTTCAGTTGCAGAAGAAACGGGTCCTGTTTCTTTATCATAAAGTAATTGGGTTCCGTCCAGGGAAGCAATTACGGCTTCTACAGTGAGTACATCCTTATCAGTAACAGCATGCACACCGACCGGCACCTGACAGCCGCCCTCTACCCTGCTTAAAAAGGCTCTTTCTGCAAGCGCTGCCTGCCATGCCCCTTCATCATGCAAAAATTGCAAAAGACTAAACATTTCTTTATCACCAGTACGTGCTTCAATAGCTAGAATGCCTTGTCCTACTGCCGGCAAGCAAAGACTTTTCGGTAGTATTTCTCTTATCCTCGCACCAAAGCCTAATCTTTTCAGTCCTGCTGCCGCCAATATAATCGCATCAAATTGTCCCTGTTCCAGCTTTTCCAATCTCGTATTGACATTGCCGCGCAGATTTTGTATTTGCAGGTCAGGTCTCGCATGCAGCAGCTGTGCCTTGCGCCGTAGGCTTGAGGTGCCGACCTTTGCTCCTTTGGGCAGGGCAGCAAAACTATCATATTTAATACTGACAAAGGCATCATATGGATCAGCCCGTTTTGTCACAACAGCTAAACTAAGCCCGTCCGGCAGCTGTGTCGGCATATCCTTGAGACTGTGTACAGCTATATCAATCTTATTTTCCAGCATAGCCGTTTCTATTTCTTTGGTAAAAAGGCCTTTTCCACCTATTTTTGCCAACGGTACGTCAAGAACCTTATCCCCTTTTGTCGTAACATGCAAAAGCTCCACGGTTTTTTCCGGATACTTCTGGCGAATGCAATCGGCAATGTATTCCGCCTGCCATAAGGCCAGTTTACTGCTGCGCGTACCGATAATGATTTTGTTTTTCACCCTTATTCTCCTTCAGCATATCCAGCTTGAATAATTTTTTCATGGCTTCTATATAGAATTCTTCCTGCGCTGTTCCAGCCGAGCTGTTCAGCTTTGTCATCGGTTCGCGGAGAAGCTTGCGCACTATCATTTTAGACATATTTTCCAGCACACGTTCCTGTGCCGGGGTAACATTTTCCAACTTATTCATAGCCCGTTTCACTTCACGCCGCCGTATACGATCTGCCTTATCCGTCAAAAGAACCATGACCGGACGGAATGATAAATACCGGAAACGTTCCACAAGTTCATTGACTTCTTCCGCAATTATTTTTTCGGCAACCTTTGCTTCTTCGCCGCGACGCTTTATATTATCTTCTACGACAGCTTTTAAATCATCTATATTATATAGAAGCACACCTTTTATATTAGCAACATCCGGGTCGACATCACGCGGTACCGCTATATCAATAAATACTAACGGCCTACCCTGGCGACGAGCCATAAACTGCTGTGTTTCCCATGGCTTTACCACATAATGCGGTGCTCCCGTGGAGGTTACAACTATGTCTATCCCTTCAGCATTAGTAAAGGCCTTATCAAATGGCACCGCTTTGCCGTCAAACTTTTCTGCCAGCAGCCGTGCCTTTTCAATATGCCTATTAGCTATGTATATTTTTTTAATTCCCTTGCCCAATAGATTTTTAGCCGTCAGTTCCGCTGTTTCTCCCGCGCCGTAAATAAGGGCAGAAGAATTGGCCAAGCTTCCATTGAATACGGTTTGGGCAAGCTTGACGGCAGCATAGCTGACTGATACGGCATTATATGCTATATGCGTTTCTGTACGCACTCTTTTCCCAGTCGTTATCGCATGATGGAACAGAGTGTTGAGGACTGTGCTCGTCGCTGAATTTTCCCTGGCCACAGCATAAGCCTTTTTTACTTGGCTTAATATTTGTCCTTCACCGACAACGAGGGAATCGAGACTGGCTGCTACCTGAAACAAATGTTCGATGCAGTCACAATCATGATAATAATATAAATAACGGTCTATATCATCCTTGTTCCCTGTCAAATCAAAGAGGAACTGTTTCAATACTTCCTTGCCATCGTCATCATCATCCAGAACAGCATATATTTCACTACGGTTACACGTAGACAAAATTACTGCTTCCAGCATAGCCCCATAATCATCTATATGGTGAAGCCCGTCAACTACGCTTTCCTGACTGATAGAAAATTTTTCGCGTATATCAACAGGTGCTGTTTTCTGATTAAGTCCCAAAACTGCTAATTGCATTACGAATCTTACCCTCCGCTTCTTTTACCTTACCTTCGCGAACCATCTTCAATATATTCTCATCAAGCGTGCTCCGCCAAAATTCCTCTCTTTGACGAAATGTCGGTATCACCTGCATTGCTTCCTGCCGTAAAACAGCCATCTTTTCAATAAAAGGCGCATAACCCGTGTCGAGGAATTTTTCCAACTCGCGGCGTATTTCTCTGGCCATGGCCGGACTTTTACCGTTTGTCGAAGATGTCACCAGTAAATCGCCCCGTCTGATAACCGCCGGCATGGCAAAATCGCATAAAGAAAGCCTATCCACAACATTTATTAAAATATGCTCTTTTCTTGCTTCTGCCGCAGCCAGCTTGTTTATATTTTCATCGTCAGTTGCGCATACAGCCAAAAAGAAACCTTTTATATCGCCTTGTTTATACGGTTTTTTAAGCCAGGAAAAAAGCCCCTTCTCATGCATGGCAGAAAGCTTTTCAAGCAGTTCAGGGGCAATAACGGTTATTTTAGCAGAAGCCGCCAGCAACCCTTGGATTTTTCGATAGGCAACTTCACCGCCACCAATGACGAGACAAGGTTTATCATCAAGAATTAAATTTACTGGATACAAATAGCACACCTCTTTTATTTACGAATAACATTCATTATTTTATTATATAACAAACTATAAGAGATTACTATGATATTATAGTTTATTACCAGAAATAATATACACAAAAAAACCAGAAACCAAATTCCATAAAATTGATTTCCAGCTTTCAATAAATATCATCTACTGATGATCACAAGGTGCATACAAAACCGCGCCTTGCCGCTATTTTTCCATTATGGTCGGAACGGCGGGATTTGAACCCACGACCCCTACCACCCCAAGGTAGTGCTCTACCAAGCTGAGCCACGTCCCGAACATAAATATTATAAATTTTATTCTTTACTATGTCAAGTTTTACACCATAGTAAAGAATTGACTTTTTATGCTGTGCTCTCTATAATTTTATTCATACCGCATAAGAGCGGATAATACTGACTGATGAGGGTGATTTCTATGGCAGAAAAATTTAAAGCACTGACTATTGCTGGTTCGGATACTTCGGGAAGTGCCGGTATGGAAGCAGATCTGAAAAGTTTTGAAGAAATAGGCGTCTACGGAATGGCGGTACTCACTGTCATAGTAGCACAGTCGCCGAAAAACTGGGCACACGACATATTTCCGATTGACATTACGACCGTTGAACGCCAGATAGCCACTGTTGGCGGCAGCATAGGTGCTGATGCCATCAAAACGGGAATGCTCGGCTCAGCGGCACTTGTTGAATTAGTAGTAGATTCCATTAAAAAATACAAATTCAAAAACATTGTTATTGATCCTGTTATGGTATGTAAAGGTATTGATGCCATAATGGTACCTGAAGCGGCTGCCGCAATAAAAACAAAATTGGTCAAATACGCTGACGTCATCACACCAAATACTATCGAAGCCGCCTACCTTGCTGACATGGAAAAAATAGAAAACGTTGATGATATAAAACAGGCGTGTATCAATATACATAAACTCGGCGCTAAAAATGTCGTCATAAAATCAGGCAGCCGGTTTACGTCTGACAAAATGACAGATGTCCTTTTCGATGGTAAAGATTTCCTGATCGAAGAAAAGCCGAAATTAACCGGTGTTTACAACAGCGGTGCCGGTTGCAGTTTTTCTGCCGCAATGACAGCCTGCTTAGCCAAAGGGTTTACCGTCCATGACGCTTTTAAGACCACCCAGACTTTTATGCAAAAAGCGGTGGCTGAATCCTTTAAGCTCAACCAATATACGGGTGCATTATGCCATTGGGCTGCACGTCAATAAAAAACGCACATTAATTATATATTACCTAAATAAAAAGGAGATTATACTATGCAACAAGAAATCCATACTGCTAAAGCACCAGCTGCTTTAGGTCCATATTCACAGGCCATAGCCATTTGTGATAAACTGATCTTCACCTCCGGCCAAATAGCAATTATCCCGGAAACAGGCAAAACAGCGCAAGGCATTGAAGCCCAAACCAAACAGGTACTTGAAAACCTCAAAGCCGTACTGGAAGAAGCCGGTTCATCAATGGCTAAAGTGATAAAAACTACTGTCTTTATCAAAGACATGAACGATTTTGCCAAAGTCAACGAAATTTACGGCCAGTATTTCAAAGGTGTCTGCCCTGCACGCTCTTGTGTAGAAGTCGCACGCCTGCCCAAAGATATGTTGATTGAAATAGAAACCATAGCCCTTAAATAAATTTCTATACTTTTTCATAAGCACATAATTTTTAGGTATATAACTCGATAACCTCACAAGAAGAACAGAAAATGTATCTATATGTATTAATTTTTCTGTCTTCTTAGTGGGGTTTTTCTTTTTCATGGTAATGTCTTGTTGACAACTGACAGTGTAAGTTTTAAAATGTATCTGGTCAGTTTAGGAGTGATTTATAATGCGCGGAAAGCTCAATACCAGTATGATCATCGAAACAGCGGCAAAGATAGCCGACGAAAATGGCCTTGACGCTGTGACATTGACGCATGTGGCAACAAAACTCAATATAAAAAAACAATCTCTTTATAATCATATTGACAACTTATTTCATCTAAAGTGTGAACTGGTCATTTTGGCAAATTCACATTTAAAACAATATCTAATGCACGCGGCTGTGGGAAAATCCCGTGATGAAGCGGTCTTGGAAGTGGCTAAAGCTTATAGGCAGTTTGCCCACACATTTCCTGGGCAGTATCAGGCCATTATCTCACTTGCCTGGGAATGTAAGGACAACGAAAATTTTAGAGCCGCCACACGAGAGCTTATGGATATTTTATTCAAGGTTCTCTCCCAATACCAGCTGCGCGGCGAATATCTTACCCATGCCGTACGAGGCTTGCGCAGTATCATGCATGGTTTCGCATCTTTAGAAGCCTCGGGATGGTTTCGCCAGCCCATAGACAAAGAGGACAGCTATCTCTTATTGGTGCAGACATTTATCTATGGTATTGAAGCTATCGAAAAAGAATAATTTAAGCAGGTGCTAACATGGAAAATTGGAAACGAAATTTATTAATTTGCTGGCTCGGCTCCTTTGCTACGTCGTCAGCCTTAAGCCAGGTTGCGCCCATACTGCCCCTTTATATCCAAGAACTGGGTATCAACGATCTATCCGCCATCGAAGTATGGTCAGGTATCGCCTTTGGCAGCACAACCTTTGTTATGGCCTTCTTTTCTCCATTTTGGGGAAAGTTAGCCGATAAATATGGCAGAAAACCGATGCTGCTGCGGGCAAGTTTAGGCATGTCCATAGTCGTGGGCAGTATCAGCTTAGCCCATTCAGTATATCAGCTAATTGCCCTGCGTGTTATCATGGGCACCATCTCCGGTTACAACTCCGGTTCTATAACATTGATCGCCACCCAGGCACCAAAGGATAAAGCAGGCTGGGCATTGGGGACACTGTCGACCGGTGCCGTCAGCGGAATGCTTTTAGGACCGTTGATCGGCGGCTATCTTGTTGAAATATTAGGTGTACGCTATATTTTTCTTGTAATGGGATTCTTATTGCTGATTGCCTTTTTCCTGACATTATTCTTCGTCCACGAAAATTTTACCCCTTCAGAAAAAAGTCTTATGTCTTTTTCGGCGATTTGGCAATCCCTAAATGATAAATCCTTAATTGTCGGCATGTTTGTCACTACTTTTATCGTCCAAATGGCACTTTTTTCCATAGAACCTGTCATAACAGTCTACGTGTCTACTCTATCAGTACATACAGACCATCTCGCTTTTATCTCCGGCCTGGTATTTGCCTCGTCCGGATTCTCCAGCATACTTGCAGCGCCTTGGCTCGGCAGACTATCTGACCACGTCGGCGCGCATAAGGTAATTCTCATGGCACTTATCTGCGCGACAATATTATTCATACCGCAGGCATTCGTCAAAAATGAATGGCAGCTTATGGGCCTGCGCTTTCTCGTAGGAATAGCTACAGGAGCAATGCTGCCTTCAATAAATACTATCCTAAAGCAAAATATTCCCTCAGCAATAGCAGGCCGCATGTTCAGCTACAATCAGACAGCCCAATTTCTCGGTGTCTTCTGCGGTTCCGTTTTCGGCGGGCAGATAGCTGCCCACTTTGGCATAAGAACTTTATTCTTTTCCACTAGCTTCCTGTTGTTTATCAATGTGCTGGGGGTACATGAATATGTCTACAAAAAGGCTAATAAAAAATTTGCCCATGCGGTTTCCCATTCTACCTAGCAGCCACCTAGATTAATAAAAAAAACATAGAAAATAAAAACTCCCTCCATAAATTAGCGTTAAAAGCTGATTTATGGGGGGAGTTTTATTGAAAGTAATCTTTATATCAATGTTTCCTATCTCCTGCAAGTTTTCGCCAGAGTTTGGGAATAAACTTCAGGGAAGGATGTAAATGCGCAAAATAAACAAATATCAACGGAATAGCTACCAATGTGAAAAATGTCGAAGACAACAGCCCGCCTATTACGACCCAGGCCATACTGACCCTGCTTTCTGAGCCCGGAGTTATCGCCAATGCTGTAGGCAGCATACCTGTTATCATAGTTATGGAGGTCATAAAGATTGGCTTTATTCTGGTCTTGGCAGCTTCTATTACTGCTTCCTTGGCGCCCATCCCCCTCTGCATGAGGGTAAGTGTATAGTCAAGCAGCAAAGTCCCATTTTTAGCCACTAATCCATCCATAACAAGAATCCCCAGTAATGAATACAGATTGATCGTATTTCTCGTCATAGCTAAGAAGAAAAACGAGCCGATCAACCCAAATGGTAAGGACAGCATTCTTATGAACGGTGTGGACAAGGACTCATACAGAACTGCCAATAAGATGTAGACCAAAAGCAAGGAAAGAAGGATTGCCTGTCCCATTTCCATAAAGGTGTCCCGCATATTGTCAGCCTGCCCCGTAAAGCGGTACGAAACATTGTTGCCCAGATCTTGTGCTGACAAATTTTCCGAAATCTGCGAAAGTATATCCTGCAATGAACGACTGTCATCTACATTAGCCGATATATTTATCGCTTCACGCTTATCAACACGTCTGAGCATTACCGGTCCCACATCAGGCTTTACATCCGCGACATCACCCAGCCTGATAAGTCCCGAATTTGTACTGACCGGAATAGAACGTATATCGGAAGCCTTGAAACCGTCACTGTCTTTTAACCGTACATATATATCAGTATCCTGATGGTCATTATTAGGATCATTTACTAAATAACCTGCCAACGACCCTGCAATAGCCCCAGAAAATACATCCTGGATATCATTGGCAGTGGTATTATAAAACCGTAATTTATCACGGTCAACTATGAGCCGCAGTTCTGGAGCCCCTTCAGTGTAAGAACTGCGCACATCCTTAATGCCGGCAGTATTGTTTAAGACATCCTGTATTTTATATGAAGCTGCTACCGTGTCATCCAAATTATTGCCACTGATTTCTATCTGCACAGGTGCTGTATTGCCTGCGGAGTTTCCTGTCCCCGTACCACCGGAAACACCCGGCATAGAGCTTTCAGTTTCATTAACCTGCACAGACGCGTCAGGAAATTGTTTCCGCAAATAAGTACGGACACGGTCAGTAATCTGCCATATGCTCTCTCGCTGACTTTTATCAACCAGCTGCACACTGATTCCACCGTAGTTACCAGCAGGTTTACCGACACTCGACAAATAATTTTTTTACTTCAGGCTGTTGCAGCAGATACTCTTCCACTTCCCTAACCTTATCATTTGTCGCATCAATATTCTGCCCCACCGGAAACTGCATCATAATCCGGAATGAGCCTTCATCTGTTTTTGGCATATATTCCCCGCCGATAATCCCCAATGGATAATAAAGACTTATCGACAATAAAAGCAGTACGACAACTGACGCTGTAATCTTCTTTGTGTGAAAAAAGCTCCAGTTTAGGATTTTATCATAATATAAAATGACCTTATTGCCCAAGTTGTCCAAAAAATCCCAGAGTTTACCCTTATGGGGCGTGCCCAATCCATTCTTATAAAACTGTGATGCCAGCATTGGTGTCAGCGTAAAAGAAACTGCCAATGAACAAAGCGTAGCAAAAACTATTGTCAAACCGAACTGCCGAAAGAACTGCCCTGTCATACCGTTCATAAAAGCAATCGGCATAAATACTACGACATCACATAAAGTGATTGCTATAGCCGCAGTCCCTATTTCATTTCTTCCGTCTTCAGCCGCTTGTGCTGCACTCTTCCCTTTTGCCAAATGCCTGTGTATATTTTCTAAGACAACAATGGAGTCATCGACCAATATACCAACACACAATGACATCCCCATGAGTGACAACATATTAAAGGTAAATCCGGCTATATACATCATGAAAAATGTCGTTATCAGCGATGTAGGTATGGCAATGAGTACCGCAACAGTAGACCGCCAGCCACGCAGAAACAAAAATAGTACCAAACCCGTAGTAAAAAGTCCTTCGATCAGTGCCTCTAACGTGTTGTGCAATGCATCTTCAACATAAGTAGACGAATTTGTAATTACCACGAACTGATAATCAGGATAATCCTTGCGCAGTGAGTCCAACTGCTCTAAAACAGCCTTAGAAGTATCTACAAGATTCGCATCACTGTTCTTATACACAGACAATGACACAGTATCCTGCCCATTAGTTCTCGCGTACCTTGTAACCCTTTGGTCTTGCTCCTGCACATCGGCAATACTCGACAGCGGGATAGCTACCCCCTTACTGTTATTCACATGTATGGAGGAAATTTCTGCCGGCGACTTAAACTGCGCCGTCAAACGGACATTGGTTTCCGAGTTCGAGCCAAACACAGAGCCTGCCGGTGTCAAAACATTTTCCTGTTTAATGCGGGAAACAATCTGTGAAAGCGACAAATTAAAATATGTCAGTTTATCCTTATCGACATTGACCGCAATTTCTTTATCACGCCCGCCACCGAGCTGGACATCAGAAACGCCCCCCGCCCGTTGCAGCCGTTCTATAAAAGTATCATTGGCAACAGTATAAACCTCACCGAGCGGTTTATCAGACAGCACGGAGATTTCCAAAATTGGCAGTGCGTCAACATCTCTTTTCAGCACTGTCGGTGTCTGAATACCGTCTGGTAGTTTATTGAGTGCGGCGTTAACATACTGGTTGGTATCAATCGCAGCCGCATCAATATTTGTCCAAAACTGGAATTCCAAGGTTATCTGTGCCTTTTCCGGTCTGGCCACAGCTGTCATGTGTTTCAAATTGGTTAAGGACGATAATGAATTTTCCAGTGGCTTTATGACATCCTGCTCTATTTCTGCCGAATCGGCTCCAGGATAATCAACCGTCACTGTCACATAAGGGATATTGATTGCCGGCAACAATTCTACCCCAATACGGTAAAAACTAAAAAGCCCCAGTACAACAAAGAACAACACGATCATCGATATACCTATAGGCTTTTTGATACAATACCGGGTGATGTTCATGATGCATCGCTCCCGTCAGCCAAAGGATTTATTTTCAGACCATCTCTCAGCCGGGACAAATTGTCCGTTGCTATTTTTTCTCCCTCCGAAAGACCGCTGAGAATTTCAACGTCATCGTCACCTGATGCCCCAACTGAAACTTCTTTACGCGTTACCGTATCATCGTCATTGATGACAAAAACATAATTCTTGCCATCTTTGGCAAGTAATGCTGTTTGGGGTATCGTTATTACGTCACTGCGCAGTACACTTTGCACAGCCGCACGCGCAAACATCCCGCCTTTCAATACACCGTCAGAATTATCTAAGGCTACCCGCAGCACATATGTCATTGTCGTTGTATCAATTGTCGGGCTTATATAAATGATATTTCCTTCAAAGCTTTTACTCAACGATTCAACATCTACCGTCAATGGTGTACCGAGCGAAAAAGCCGGCAAATCTTGTTCTGAAACTTGATAATCGACATACATCATGCTGTTATCATACACGCTCATTAGCTTCTGTCCGGCTGTTACCATATCGCCTGCTTCCACTTGTCTATAGCCTATGATCCCGTCTGTTGATGAAGTCAGGTACATATCATTTTCCTGTTTTCGTGCCGCTGCCAGGGAACTCTTCGCCTTAGCCATGTTTTCCTGTGCGGATATAACAGATGATGCCGTTCCTCCGTCCATCTGGTTTTCGATGGCCGCCAAAGTTGCCTGCGCATCATCCATCTGCTGCTGTGCTGCATCCATATCATCAGCAGAAATTCCGCCCACATCATAAACCCGTTTATCCCGCTGATACGTCATCAGCGCTTTATCATAATCGGCCTTTGCCTTATCATAATTCGCATTTAACTGCACTTCAGTTGTTTTTGCGTCAGCGACAGCCTGATTATATGCATGCTGGTCTGCAGAGACTGCCAGCGCCGCATCATCAACATCTTCTTCAATTACTACTTGTCCCGCTGAAACATTTTGGCCGAGCGCCGCATTGACAGCTACTACTTTCCCCTGATATTTTGCTGCAATATCGACCTGTGCCTTAGGCACCATCTGGCCTACAAGTGAAATATTTTTAATTAGGTCTTTTTTCTCCACTTCTACACTATGTACTGCCGTAACAAGCTTTTTCTCACTTTGCGCTTGTTTTTGATAGAACAAATGATATATACCTATAAGAATTATACATACCACCATACCTATGCCAATAAAAAAGAGCCGTTTCTTCTTTGTATTTACTGTGTTTCCCAATTGCATTCCCATTTTCCGCCTTTTGTCATTTTATTCTAAAACAAAAACCGCTAAGGTTCCCCCTCGGTGAAACTACACTAAAGAATTTATCATATTCATATATTCGCAGCTGTCCTTATATTATGCCAAGTTATAAAATTAAGCGGCATGGTAAACATAGCATCCATTCTATTTTTGCTCGTATTATTCATATAAAAATCTAATCACTGTACCTATGTAGTAAAATAAATCACTTAAATTTTAAGCTATACGTTTTATATTATATTACCATCCTCTTATCTATTTGTTACAAATTTGTGTCATAAAACAATTTATCCATTTTATTCCTCTTCCGATAAATATATACATTCCCCCCCACGGTTGCCATATATAATAAAACAAAAAGATGACTTCTGCAAACACCGCAAAAATCATCTTTTCATTTTTAATACATAGCTTTTCGTTAAAAAGCCCCTATACAAAAAGCATTTATTTTATGAAACAAACATGTATTTATCATCGCCGCATTTCTTGGCATTATACATTGCATCATCAGCCAAATCTATCAGATCAGCAGCCTGCCTGCCATCATCCGGATACATGGCTATACCCAGACTTGCGCCAACAACTATCTTTTCCTTTTTATACAAAAACGGATTCACGAGATTTTTAATTATCTTTTCAGCCAACCGCGCAACTTCATCCTTACAGTTTATATTACTGGCGATAACCAAAAATTCATCCCCACCTATCCTCGCGGCAATAGCGTCTGCGGGCAAAACAGCCTTTATCATTTCAGCCGCATGTCCCAAAAGTAAATCGCCGGTACGGTGCCCGTAAGTATCATTAATTGGTTTAAAACGGTTGAGGTCAATGAACATAATCCCTATTTTCGTACCATGCTTTACTGCCTTTTGGATAGCCTGGCCTAAAAACTCATTGGCAAATCTCATATTGGGTAAATCAGTCAGGGCATCGTGCATTGCCAAATGAAAAACCTTATCTTCCAGTTTCCTGCGTTCTGTCACATCGCGTGTAACCCCAACCAATTCAATAGGCTCACCTTCGACATTATTATGTATACCGCTCAAAACCATTTCCACGCAATCGACTGAACCGTCCTTACAGATACCCCTTAATTCTTCTTGGAAAGTACCTACTTTCTTTCCTTGGGCGACATCCTCACGCACTTTAGTAAAATATTTTTCTAATAGCTTGCATGATGCTTGCGTAAACATCTTTGTCACTGGTAATTTAACATATTCCGCCGGTGTATACCCAGTGTGCTTCTGTATTGACGGACTAATATAGGTCAGTTCACCCTTCAAATTTACCGTTGAAATAATGTCCAGCGTATTTTCTGCAATTAGCTTATACTTTCTCTCACTATTGCGCAATTTGCGAAGTAAATCACGTTCCACATAAATCTGTTCTTCCACCAGCAGGTTATTTTCAACTAAATTGCGCATCTGCTTCATAAAATTAATAATATCCGGAGAAAAAGCATTTTCCTTATCATCCAGTAAACATATTGTCCCGAATGGCTTACCATCAGGTAATCTTATTGGAAATCCCAGATAAGACACCATTCCAAGCTTCATATCCGGATTATGTTCCCATTCCACAGATTTTCTTGCATTAGCTACAAGCAGCATGGATTGTTTCTCTATAACTCTTTCACAATAAAGTCCTGAATTAAAGAAATACGATGCCTCGCCGACATTATAAGGATTACCCTTATTCTCGCTGGCTAAAAACGTTTCCAAATAGTCATTTTCTAAATGCATAATGAGCGCGGCCCGGGTATGTGCCATACTTACCACTAAATTTAAAATTTCCTGCCAACCTTTTAATACTTTTTTAGGAAGGTTAAATTTTTCTACTGTCATAAAAATCATCCAATCGGTTACGAAAAATTTCCATAGTAACGTAACAGCTGCCAAAGAAATAAATTTCTCTGGTGACATTCCAATTAACCATTACTTTTACAAATGAATAACTATTATTCATAAGTAGGGATTACTTCTCTAAAAGCAATAGTATTTCCTCTAATTTTGTAAAAAAAATCACATAATAGTGTTTTTTCCTGCTTTCTATGCATAACATACCATAGTAGTGAACAAGCCCGCCCATATAACTGCATATATCATCAATATTATGCAGTTGTTTACCTATTACCATACATTTTATTGTAATAGTCCTGATATGAACCATTTATTATATCTTCCCACCATTGCCGGTGCTGCAAATACCATTTTACAGTTTTCTTTATACCCGCATCAAAGGAAGTCTGTGGTTGCCAGCCCAATGCCTTTTTTATCTTGGAGGGATCAATGGCATACCGTTTATCATGTCCCGGCCGGTCTGTAACGAATTTGATCAACTCTTGTGGTTTGCCTAATTCTTTTAGAATAGTTTTGACAACTTCTAAATTTGTTCTTTCATTATGCCCGCCTATGTTATAAACCTCTCCCTCCGTCCCTTTTCTGATAATGAGGTCAATAGCTTCACAATGATCCTGCACATAAAGCCAGTCACGTACATTTTCGCCTTTGCCGTAAACAGGCAGTGCTTTATTGTTTAATGCATTAATAATCATCAAAGGAATAAGTTTTTCAGGGAAATGATAAGGCCCGTAATTATTTGAACAGCGTGAAATAGTCACCGGCAGTGCATAGGTACGATAATAAGCTTGTACCAGCAGGTCAGCAGATGCTTTAGATGCCGAATACGGACTTGAGGTGTGAAGGGGTGTGGTTTCGGTAAAAAAATTATCAACAGCATCAAGCGGCAAATCGCCGTAAACTTCATCTGTAGAAACTTGGTGGTAACGCTTTATACCGTATTTACGGCAGGCATCCAATAAAACGTTTGTGCCCATTATATTGGTGCGCAAAAAAACTTCCGGAAATTCAATCGACCTGTCGACATGGCTTTCCGCCGCAAAGTTGACAACAACATCCGGCTTTTCTGTCGCAAAAAGCCCATAAACAAATTTTCTATCCGCTATATCGCCCTTGATAAATTTAAATTTTTTATTTTGCAAAGCCTCTGCCAATGTTGATAAATTGCCTGCATAAGTTAGCAAATCAAGACATATTATTTCATCACTATGTTTAGCCAATTGATAATAAACAAAATTGCTGCCAATAAAGCCAGCTCCACCGGTAACTAATATTTTCATAACCTGCTCCTTAAAATTATTATAGTGTATTTTTATATTTTAACATATTGTAAACCTTTCGGCAGTTATATATCGCTTAGACAGGTACCATAAAAACCAAACCTGCACCCCTTTATTGAAAATACGCTGGTAAATATCTTTAATTACATATCCTCTTAGCTGCCATTAATACGACTTATTATAATAAGTTAATACACCTACCTGCCCTTTTCAAATTGCATTCGTACTTACTACAGCCAAATAGTACGTGCCAATTCAATAAAACGCCGCATTGCATGTGACATATAACCATTTTTTCGGGTAATTGCCTGAAAGCAGCGATCGGCTTCCTCGTTTGTTAATTTATAATAAAGCATATCCTGCGGTGAATGTTCCTTAACCATCCGATCACTTACAAATGCCGCACCGAGTCCGTGGCAGGCGAGATGATAGGACGTTTCCAACTGCTCAACATAAAAACGGACTTTAGGCGTAAAACCAGCAGATCGACAAATATTTAGTGCTCGTTCCCGCAAATTATTACTTTTGGTCAAAATCAAAAAGGGCATAGCAGCAAAAATTTTTAATGGCACAATTGGACAATCTTTTTCCTCAAACTCATTTTTTTGCACTTGTCCGGCCGTCAATCCTTGTATTGCTATCTCCTTATCCTTGAGTAATTCCTTATGCACGGCCAAAAGCAGATGATCTTCAAATATCTTTGCCCCTGCAAAAGATTTTTCATCAAATTTGCCGCAGTGAAACATAATATCAACTGAACCGTCCGCCAGCTTATCATCAAGCAATCCGGAATTATCCTCCAACAAAGAAATGTTGATATGGGGATAATAATGTATATATTTTTTTATAATTGCCGGCATAACATAAGAGTTAAAATATTGTGTACCGCCGATATGTAATTCACCCGTAGCAAGATTGGCAATATCTTGCAGTTCATTTGCCATATCGCCTTCCAATAATTTTATTTTAAGAATTTTTTTAATATAAATTCTACCGGCTTCAGTTAACTGCAAGGGTTGATGGCTTCGGTCAAAAAGGGGCATACCGATCTCTTTTTCCACTTTTTTCACCGCAATACTCAAAGCCGGCTGCGACAGATAAAGATTAGCTGCTGCTTTAGAAAAACTACCTGTTCGATAAACTTCATATATATAAATCATTTCCGGTTGCATAGAAACTCCTTATTTGAATAATTATAAAATGTTTTTATACCTTTATATAATATATAAAATTGATTTTATAATTATTTTAATCTAAAATCAATGACAAAAGAGTAAGATAATTTTCAAATATAAGAAAAGAGTGGTCAGCATGCATGCCATTGAAAAATTATTAGCAAAAAAAGCTGGTAAAGCAACTGTTCATGCCGGTGAATTTATCAACTGTACTATTGATATCGCCGGAATTAACGACCTTTATTACCAAACAGTTAAATCATTTGGGGAAATGGGTGGTGAAACAGTTTTCGATAACAAAAAAATTATTCTTTTTTTCGACCATTACGCCCCCTGTGCAACAGAAAAGCAAGCAGATAACCACAAAAAATTTAGAGAATTTGCCAAAGCACAGGGAATAAAAAAACTCATGGACATCAATGAAGGGGTATGCCACCAACTCATGGCTGACTATGGTTTCTCACACCCCGGTGAAATTATTGTTATTACGGACTCGCATACGACTACGCACGGTGCATTTGGTGCATTTGGCACAGGTGTCGGTGCTACTGATCTTGCCACTATCCTTGTAACGGGCAAACTCTGGTTCAAAGTTCCTGAAATAATTCGCATCAATCTCATCGGTAAACTGCAAAAGGGCGTTTACGCCAAGGATGTAATTTTGCATATTATTGGTGATCTCAAAGCAGATTATGGTGTTTATAAAGCGATTGAGTTTTGCGGCCCTATACTCAAGGATTTCAACATATCCGAACGCATGGCATTGTGCAATATGACTACTGAACTAGGTGCAAAAACGAGCTATATCCAGCCAGATAAAATTACTACTGATTTTCTCCAAAAACATGGCGTTCATAACTATACGATTTACCATACTGACGAAGATTATAAATATACCGCAGACCTTACATATGATGTAACCAACATCGGCCCGCAAATCGCTGCACCATTCAGTGTCGACAACGTAGATAATATTAATAAGTTCGCAGGTCTGCATGTAGATCAGGCATACCTTGGTTCTTGTACTGGCGGCCGTGTAGAAGATTTTGCCATTGCTGCTAAAATACTGGAAGGCAAAAAGGTGCACAACGGTACACGTATGATCTTAGTACCAGCTTCACGTTCCGTATTAGAAAAATGCATAGAAAAAAAATACATCCAAACATTAATTGCTGCAGGCGCAACCCTTGCAACGCCAGGATGCGCAGCCTGTCTCGGTATCCACCAGGGGCTTATCGCTGCTGATGAAGTCTGTATTTCTTCAACAAACCGCAACTTTCCCGGACGCATGGGAAACCTTAAAGGGCGGATTTATCTTGCTTCACCAGCCTCAGTAGCAACTGCTGCGCTTTACGGTGAAATCACATCACCCCAAAAATTCTTTGAAAGAGGGCTATGTTCATGAAAAAAATTGTACAGGGAACTGCTTTTGTTTTCGGAAACAATATAGATACTGACCAAATTTACCCCGGTAAATTCGTTGAACTTACCGAAATAGCCGATATCAAAAAGCATGCTATGAGCGGTAGTGAAATTCCTGACCTAGTAGATAAATTTAAACCCGGTGATATAATTGTCGGCGGTAAAAATTTTGGCTGCGGTTCCTCACGTGAACATGCGGCCATAACTTTAAAGGGAATTGGTACCAGTGCTATTTTAGCCGAATCATTTGCCCGTATATTTTTCCGTAATGCCATAAATTTAGGTTTACCGGCAATTACTTGTAAAGGAATACATGCGCTGATTAATAGTGGTGACCAAATAAGCATCAATTTTACCTCTGGTGAAATCAAAAATTTGAACACTGGAAAAATAGCCTATGCTGAACCAATGAATGATTATATAATGAACATTTTACAAAGCGGCGGCATTAAAGCAATGATCTTAAAAATGCAAAAAGAAAAAAAGACTTTACAAACAAAATAAATTGTGTGCTTTCTATTTTCATATTCATATTATGTAGGAGAGGATCTTATGTTAGCCCAAAAATATTTTCCTGGCTTTAGCAATAAATTAATTGATGTTGGTGAAAATGTAAAAATTAACACACTCATTGGTGGCTGTGGCAAAGAAGCGATTTTATTTCTGCACGGACATCCCGAAAATTATCTGACATGGCGCTTTGTTGCCCCCAAACTTACAACTCAATACACGGTGGTGTTAATAGACCTCCGCGGTTACGGTTTCAGCACAAAACCGCGAGGATTAGCTGATCATTCCAATTATTCCAAGCGGACAATGGCCAATGATGCCATCCTAGTTATGGCAAAACTTGGTTTTAACAAATTTCATTTAGTTGGTCATGACAGAGGGGCACGCGTCTGTCACCGGTTAATTTTAGACCATCCGGAAAAGGTAACCAGCTGCACCTTAATGGATATTCTTCCCACATATGATATGTACCATGATACAAACCAAGAATTTGCCACCAAATACTGGCATTGGTTTTTTTATATCCAAAATAACGGCTTGCCTGAAAAATTGTTGGCCGGAAATGCAGACTTTTTTATCCGTTTCAATCTACAATTAAAAATTGGCCCCAAGGCTAGAAATAATTTCTCTGAAGATGTATTGCAGGAATACATCAACTGTTTTTCCAATCCCATGACTGTGCATGGTATCAGTGAAGATTATCGGGCATCAGCTACTATTGATCTAAAATATGATCTGGTTGATAAAGACACCATCATCCAAACGCCTTTGTTAGTACTTTGGGGGAAAGACGGCGTTGTCGGCAAGATTTGGGACGTTTTGGCAAACTGGCAAAAACACGCTAAAAATGTTACTGGCTTCGGTGTACCTGAGTGCGGCCATTTCGTTCCTGAAGAACAACCCGAAATTGTCTTAAAAGCTTTAAAAGATTTTTTACAAGCTCATTCATTCTCTGCATAGTCCATAAAATAATTTCTTGCTTTTCCATTAAAATAAATAAAGCTAAGAGCCAGCTCAAAACAGCTGGCTCTTAGCTTTATTATTTATACTTTAACTTTACTCTACATCAAAATGATAGGCGGTGGTAGCTCTATATACATTTCCCGCTCTAAGTATTGGTGTAACAAAGGACGATACGTTTATCGCATTAGGGAAATACTGGCTTTCAAAACAATAGCCCGAACGTCTTTCCAGCGGTGTATTATTTTTCCCTTTTACTTTTGGATCAAGATAATTCCCTGTATAAAATTGGAAACCCGGTAAAGTGGTAAATACTGTCATGTTTATGCCTGTTTTATCGCTATGTGCCTTGGCAATTTTTTTCAGATTGCCATTATATTCAGGCACTACGAAATTGTGGTCATAACCGCCTGCATCCTTAATTGTTTCAAAATCAGCATCCCAGCCTGCCTTCATAGGCTTTGCTTCACGCAAATCCAATGGTGTGCCCTTGACTGGTAAAATTTCCCCATGTGGTATAGATTCTCTATCTGCGCTAGTATATTCTTCCGCAAACAACTGCACAGTTTGTTCACCTACGTTACCACTTGCATATCCAGACAAATTGAAATAGCTGTGGTTTGTAAGATTGCAAAGTGTATCCTTCGTTGTATGTGCCCTATAATCGATTATCAGTGTATTGCAGCCTACTAATTTATAACTTACGCAGACAGACAATTCACCCGGATAACCTTCTTCTCCATCCTGGCTTATGTATGAAAGTTTTATTTCATTATCATTTTCCGCCTGGGTAGTCCAAATCTTTTTATCAAAACCGACCTTGCCACCGTGCAAATGGTTGTTACCATTATTTATATACAGCTTGTATTCTTTTCCGTTTAAAATAAAGCGACCTTTTGCAATGCGGTTGCCCACTCTGCCTATCAGTGATCCTATATATGTATCCTGTTTTTCATAACCGGAAACATCATCATACCCCAAAACTACGTCTATATTTCCTTTTTTTGTCGGTATAAGTATTTTTTGTACAGCACCACCAAACGTAGATATAGACACTTCCATACCATTTTTATTTTTCATCGTATACAGTTCTGCTGCCCTGCCGTCCGTGGTACGACCAAATGAACATTTTTCAATAGCCATCATTATACCTCCATGCCATATATTGTAAACCTTTTCTTTGTTACATACAGCATATCACTTTTTGCTAAATTATGTCAATTCAATATTTTTAATAAAAACCGACTATCCATAGTAAATTTTATGTGCTATAGGCAGGCTCCACCTTTTATCTTTAAATAATAACTTTGCAAAGAAAAAAGGCGAAAACTAATACTGCCATTCCAACATAATTCACTTTATAATCTGCTCAAAGGCATCCAGCAAAAGATCATTTTCTTCTCTTTTTTTTACGGCAATGCGTATAAAATCGTTGGACAAACCAGGATAGTTCGCACAATCCCGCACCAGAATATTGTGCTCCAGCATTTTCGCGCAAAATTGCGTTGAAGTCATTTTAGTATTATGGATGTTGATAAGCATATAATTAACAATCGGTTTATAAACTTTTATCGCTTTTATCTGACTGAGTTCATCATACAGGTAATTTATTTCGCTATGCATATAGCTACGGCTCCGCCGCTGATATGTCTTATCGGCCAAAGCTGCTACCCCTGCGCTCTGCGCCAGACAATTGACATTCCAAGGATCTTTACTCAAGTACATTCTTTTTATCACTTCTTTATCAGGGCACGCCGCAAAACCTAAGCGCAATCCCGGCAAAGCAAAGAATTTTGTCAACGAATGCACAATAAGTAAATTATGACATGTTTTCAACAACGGATTGACCGAAAACTTCTCATTATCACTGATGAAGTCCATGAAGGATTCGTCAACAACTACAAAGCAACCATTTGCTTCGGCATGTTCGATGATAAGTGTTAAATCCTGTACGGAAAACAGTGTCCCTGTCGGATTATTAGGGTTACAAAGAAATAAAAGATTATTATTTTTTATTGAAATAATCAATTGCTGCAACTGCGGTTCAAAATCGTTGCGTTCCCGCAAAAAGAAATAATTTATCTTGGCGTTGACACTTTTTGCCGCCCTTTCATATTCACTAAAAGTTGGTGCAAGCAATAATACATTTTTCGGCTCAAGTACACGGCATAAAATATATAATAGTTCCACCGCTCCATTTCCAACTATTATACTATCAGCATCTATACCATATAGCTGTGCTATTTCTGTTTTAAGGGTTATCATATCGACATCAGGATAATGTATTATATTTTCAATGTTTTCTTCTATGGCTTGTCTTGCCATTTTACCGAGTCCCATGGGATTGATATTTGCACTAAAATCGACTAGCTTCTTTCCCCCGACCGCCGTACTTATTTCATTGACGGCGCCGCCATGCTCAAACTTATCCATTATGTAACAGGTTCCCCTTTCCCTAATTTATCCTTTTGCCCATATTATCGAAAAAACCGCCGGACACCAGTTCCGTAGCAAATAAATATTTTGTATATGGACAACGCTCTTTGATTGCCTTAATACAACCATACAATACTTCTATGTTTTCCTGCGCAGTAAAGATGGCCCCAATCAATGTGCCGCTATGTGCTACATTTACACCTTGTCCTTTATATGCCTTTACAATTTCGATAATATCAGCCAAATCTTCTTTATATAAAATAGACTGGTTGGCTACAGCGCTTATTGTAGCCCCTTCGCCAATAGCTTCTACATCTTTATTTTTGATGCCATACTCAACTAAGGCAAGCGCCTTTTTCACCTGGCACTGCTTTTGCTCATTAAGGTGTGGCAGCTCACCACGTTGGTTGAAAACGACAGTGTCGACTTTTCCGCCACAATCGAACACTAAAATTTTTAAGGGAGGCGGATCTCCCAAATAGGCCAATATTTCTCCTGTGATATGGTTAAATTTCACTATACCTCTGCAAAAGACACCATCAGTCGGTTCTATGCCTGCTGCCAGCCTAGCTGTCTGCGCTTCAGTCAATATTTTTTTCTGGGAAAGTGCCGCTGCCTTGCAAACAGCTGCTATATCTGCACTGCTGGAAGACATTCCCTTACTTTTCAATAACTGTGTAGACAGCCCGATCGTAATATTTTTCTTGTCAATCGACAACTGGGCACATAATTTTTGCAGAGCATATGCCGCCTTTTCCTGCAAAACAGTTCCAGCTTCATTTGGTTTAATAAACGCAGTCGCTGTCGACCACATATTGATGGGACAGGTAACGAGAAAGGGCGTGCCATCGATGACGCCTTGTACCAACTCACCGCATGCTCCTGGCACTTTTACCGCTACTGACAACGCATTTCCTCCTGTCCATTTTTTATCGGTCTTCAATACTCTCCATAAACAAACGGTGTTTCAAAATCCTTAAAATACGGTGCCTTCCTATCTTTGGCAGAAAAGGTATATTTCCCATGGTGCCAATCTTCCCATGTAATGCCAATATCTGGATCATCGTAGATAATACTGCCCTCGGTCTCAGGTGCATAATAATTATCTGCCTTATACTGTACCTCTACATCGTCACTTATGGTTATAAAACCATGTGCAAATCCCCGCGGTACATAAAGCTGCCGTTTATTTTCTCCAGACAATTCTACGGCAATCCACTTTTTATAAGTAGGCGAACCCTTCCGTATATCAACCGCAATATCCATCATTGCTCCACGTGTACAACGCACCAATTTAGCCTGCGTCATCGGTGGATTCTGAAAATGCAGGCCGCGCAATGTGCCTTTAGGTGCTGAATAGGATTGGTTGTCCTGCACAAACTGGGCATTTATACCATATTTTGCCAGCACTCTATAAGAATAAGTTTCCATAAACCAACCGCGATTATCACCAAAAACCTTAGGTTCAATTAGATAAACATCTTTTAACTTTGTTTCTTTTACATCCATATTTTCTAAAATCTCCCTACAGTAAATTTTGACCTATAAACAGTAGTGTATTTTTCCGTTTGTGCCTTATTCTACCCTGACACCCATCTGTATATAAGACAAACCAAATTTTTCGAGAGTTTTTACTTTATATTGGTTGCGCCCATCAAAAATATATTTGCCCCGTAGTCTTTTTTGGATTTCCATAAAATCAGGACTTTGGAACTCTTTCCATTCTGTCACCAAAATAAGCGCATCGGCCTGTTCAAGTGCAGCATATTTGTTTTCCGTGTACGTAATAGCATCAATATCTTTCAAATAAAATCCACGTGCCGTACCAACCGCTTTCGGATCATATGCCTTTATTTTCGCTCCACGGGAAGTCAGTTCCCGTATAAGCGATATAGAAGGAGCTTCACGCATATCATCTGTCCCCGGTTTAAAAGCTAGTCCCCATACAGCAAAAACCTTTCCTGTTAAATCGTCGCCAAAGACGTTTACGATTTTTTTGCCAAGAATTTTTTTCTGCCTGGCATTAACTGCTTCCACAGCCTGCAAAAGTCTTGCTTCATAACCGTAATCACTACTCGTTTTGATCAGCGCCTGTACATCTTTAGGGAAACAGCTGCCGCCATAGCCGCAGCCCGGATTAATAAAGCTGTAGCCAATCCGTCTATCACTGCCTATGCCATGGCGTACTTTATTTATGTCAGCACCAACGCGTTCAGCAATATTAGCCAATTCATTGATAAAAGATATCTTCGTTGCCAGCATGGCATTAGCCGCATATTTAGCCAGTTCAGCACTTTTTACATCCATAATTATAAAGACTTCCCGAGAACGTATAAAAGGTTCGTACAGTTCCTTCATTACATCGATAGAAGCGGGATTTTCTGAACCGATTATAACTCTATCCGGTGTCATAAAATCAGCGCAGGCATTTCCTTCCTTCAAAAATTCTGGATTTGATATAATATCAAATTTAAGCGTGCTGCCCCGTTTTTTAAGTTCTTCCGCAATAGCAGCCCTGACTCTTTCTCCCGTTCCTACTGGTACCGTAGACTTATCTACTACATACATATCATGTGACATATATCTGCCTATTTCGTGCGCGGCAGCCAATACATATTGCAGATCAGCACTGCCATCCTCTCCCATAGGTGTTCCCACAGCAATAAAACAAATATTTGCTTTGTTGAGAGCTTCCTTGATGTCAGTAGTAAAGGCCAGATTTCCCCGCGCATAATTATTTTTTACCATATCAGAAAGATTTGGCTCATATATCGGAATATGACCCGCAGTCAATTCACTTATTTTCTTTTCATTGACATCAACGCAAATAACATCATTGCCAGTTTCTGCAAAACAGGTTCCTGTAACAAGTCCTACATAACCCGTGCCAATCATCGCTATTTTCAAAATACTCTTCTCCTCAAACGGTTATTTTATATTTTAACTGCGGCTCTCATAATCTTACCCAATAACTTTTTTATTTCGGCAGTTACAACATAAAAACCGCATTATATAATTCATTTAACCTATATTGTCCTATATTTATAAGAAATTTACAAGAGCTTAAACGAAACCATTCCTTATTACAAAATAACATATTTATATTATTATACTATATGTGCTCATCCTAAACCATCACCAATATATGGCTTTCTACAATCCAAGTATCGTGTCTGCACAACGTTTTTCTCTACCACTCTACAAAAAGCTGACAAATTTTGCTATAATGACATGTATAATGCTAGAAAGAGAGAAAATATATATGCTTATTTGCATAAAATAGCATTAAATAATTTTATGACAATTGGAGAGAGAACTATGAGCAGCTATACTTATAAAACGACTGGTACCTGTTCCAGCCAAATAAATATAGAATTGGACGGTACTATCATCAAAAATATTGCCTTTACCGGTGGCTGCAATGGTAATCTACAGGGTATTGCTAATATTACCCGTGGTATGGATGCCAACGATGTAATCACCCGTTTCAGCGGCATAAAATGTGGCCCGCGCGCTACTTCATGTCCTGACCAGCTTTCCAAAGCACTTAAAGAAGCCTTAGCGGCTAAACATTAATCACTGTTGCCTCCATATTTTTTAGAAGGAAGTGAGCATTATTTTATTTGACTGCCATTCTCACACAGAATTTTCGGCTGACTCTGTTATGAAACTTGAAGATGCCCTAAAAATAACCCAGGCAATGGGCATCGGCCTTATCACGACTGAACATATCGATTTTGATTTTCCGGGCGATGATCTGTATGAATTTGACACTGATGAATATTTTGCCCGCTACCAGCAATACCGTGATTCCGACAACCTTTTACTCGGCGTTGAAGTCGGTATGCAGCAGCAGACAGCTTCACGCAGTGAGCATTTTACCCAAAAGGCACCTTTTGATATGGTCATCGTGTCGCAACATATTATAGAAGGTTTCGACATCTATTATCCCGAATACTATCAAAGCAAATGCAAAAATGAGGCATACCGTATATATTTACAAAATATAGCCGATATGTTGGCAATACATCCTTTTGGTGATGTTTTAGGCCATATTGACTACATCTGCCGCAAAGCACCATATGAAGACACACAGCTTCGTTATGATGAATTTGCTCCGTATATAGATAAGATATGGCAAACTGCATTAACCAACAATGTCGTTCCTGAAATCAACACTAGACGATTTACTAACAAAGAAAATATTACTGCGCTCGCTCCCATTTACAAGCGCTATCATGAAATGGGCGGCCGCTATGCAACAATAGGTTCAGATGCGCATACTATTGATGCTATTGGTTATAAACTCGCAGAAGCTGAACAATTTTTAAAAAGGTGCGGTCTAACACCTGTGTATTTTAAAAATCACCAGCCTGTTCCTATGTCGTAAACAAATACCTCGCTATATTCCGGAAAGGGGATACAATATGAAAAAATTTTCCCAGAATGGTTTTAAAGCTTTATCCGTTTCATTATGCGTTGCCCTTACTGTTTCCACTACATCCGTCGCTTTTGCTGACGCGGCAACTATAACGACAGGAACTTCGCTTGCCTCTACAAGTGATACTGTAAACAGCAACGCACTGCAAGATAAACTTGCCAATACCGAAAAAGCAGTCTATGGCACACCGCAGACTGGTGCCATAATCGATAGAATTAATAAACTGGAACGCGATTACTATGGAACGCATAAAACCAGCAGCCTTGCTGTACGTGTAGATAATATCTACAGCCAAATATTTGACAACACCTATGCCCCATCAGCCATTGCACAGATGAATGGCATAGAATGGACATTGATGCATCAGGTATCAATGCATTCTATCGGCCAGCGCCTGTCTGATCTTGAAACTACACTTTATGGCAAACCAAAAGAAGGTACTTTCTACAGCCGTATGCTGGCGCTCGGCAGTGTAGCCTTTGGCACCTCCCAGCAGTCCATTCCGCTTTCGCATACCTTGGTACCTGCTAATACCTTGATAAAAATTAAACTTGTCACACCAGTTAATTCTGAAACAATGAAGGCCGGTGACACAGTAAAATACCAGGTTGCCGAAGATGTTGTCGATGATGGCAATCTAGTCTTTGCTGCCGGCGGTGCTGGTGAAGGACATGTAACAAGCGTACAGGATGCAAGGAATTTTGGCCGCGATGGTAAAGTCGACATTGATTTTAGTCAGACGCAGGCATTTGACGGCACTATGGTAGATACTACCTTAGGTGAAAAAGCCAAAGAAGAAATGAAGTCAGAAGCCATGGCCGCAGGTGCCAGTATCGCAGGCATAGCATTACTCGGGCCGATAGGAATTGTCGGCGGCATTTTTGTTAAAGGGAAAAATATTAATTTACCAGCAGGAACTGAACTGTTTATCCAAACAAAATCAGATGTATCCCTTTATGGTGTAGCCGCAAATAACACTTCGGCAAACAATAATCTCATTTCTGCCGCCCAGACAGTTAATCAGTCAAATTCTTCATCTGAAGATACTTCTGATAACTCCGTTCCGCCTGCAGGTTCGGATACGACAACTGCCCAAGGCAGCAACTCATAAATCGCCTTAGAAATTGAAGAAAAATTTACACTTAATATCCAGTAGCATATTATAACAATACAACGATAATTTTATTGAAAATATAAAGGCTTGAAAAAGCAGGTGTACTCTGCTTTTCTCAAGCCTTTAGTTAATTGAACTAAACCATATTTGAAAATGAAGAATGACTGGCTATGGACAGCTATTACCGTTTGTTTAGCTTAATCTGTCAGGGAAAAGGTAATATTTTAGTTATTATTTTATTGTATAAAATTCGAGGCGATAATTTTGCTAAAAATACTTTTAATATTTATACCTGTCACATTGCTACTGTATTTAATATTAACCAATGTTAATCTGGCCGCAGGAAAAGAAAAATTAAGTTTTCTCATATCACCACCGACAAGAACAAAATTGGCTGATGTCTTCAACACAGCCAGCGGTGCCTTCCAAGATATCATTTATCATGACCAGCAATCAGAATTTCCTTTCCACCAGCCATATGGTACAGGTGTAGGCATATATCCAGGGCGCGTAGTCTGGACACATGATCCGGCCAGTGTAGCATGGGATGGCAAGGGCTATTGGTGGAACCCCGACCATTTTGACGAAAAAATAATCGGCCAAATGGTACGCCAAAACATTATGTCACTCACTGGCACCGATACTGCTGCCAACGGCTGGAATATGCTTTTTACCAAACATAATGAAGCGCAAGGCAACCAAACCGGATATATTCCTGGGCAAAAAATAGCCATAAAAGTAAATCTTAACGGCACCTCAGAATACAGTGAAGATAGTTCAGGAGAAACTCAAGTCAGCTATGCTAATCCGGTTCTTCTCAAAACAGTCCTGACCTCCTTAATTGATGATGCCGGTGTCCGTCCAGAAGATATCACAGTCTATGATGTCTCACGCTTATTTCCTAAATACATGGTTGCTATGTGCACCGAAGGAAAGCTTAACGGTGTAAATTTTGTAGGCAGAGATACTGCCGTAGCTGATAAGACCGCACCAATAGTCTGGTCACAGCAATTTGACGGCAGCGATGTAGTCAGCTACCTTCCCACCGTTGTAACCGAAGCCTCGTATATTATCAATTTAGCCAATCTAAAAGGACACAGCTGGGGAATATCCCTTTGTGCCAAAAATAATTTTGGTTCATTTATAAACGATAATTATGTCCGCCCTCCTGTCGGTGCTAATCTTCATCCTTTTATGACAGATAAAAAGATGGACACATATACTCCTTTAGTTGATTTGATGGCTAACAAACAGCTCGGTGGCAAAACTATTCTGTACATGCTGGACGCTTTAATATCTGCCCCCAGCGAAGAAGCAGCTGTCACTGGTGAAAATACGAAATGGCAGCAACCACCTTTTGATAATAATTACACGGCCAGCATCTTTGTCTCGCAAGACCCCGTGGCGATCGACTCCGTCGGCGCGGATTTGCTGATGAATGAACCGACTATTCTCAGTGAAAATGGTGCCATTCGCCATCACCCAGAAATAGAAAGTTATTTGCATGAAGCAGGCCAAATAGCAGCTGCGCCATCCGGTGTCACTTATTATGATGGAACAGGCCATGCTGTAAAAAATCTCGGCACCCATGAACACTGGACAAATACACGGGACAAAACTTACACCCGTAATCAAAGCAACAAAAACGGCATTGAACTTTTATACATAGACATGACAAAGCAGTAATATCTTTTAATAATTAACTGCCGAATATAAGCAGCACCAAATTTTTATCTTATGGGTTTAGATTATCCTATCTAAAATATGTATCTATATCATTTTGAATAGATCGCAAAGTTGGCAACTAAACAAATTTGCAAATATATTTATTTACTAATAAGACCTTTAATAAATCTCCGTCAGAAAAATACCCTATGGAATAGACATTTTGTACTGGCCCCCATAAGTTAGACCTAGAATTAGTTTAACTTATGGGGGCACTACATTTACAGTCTATCCAGAGGGTATTTCTTTATGTTTACATCCTTCTGTATGCAAAAGGGCAAAGTCATCTAATATCTTTGATTCTTTTTATAAATTTGCTAGTAGCTTCTACAACATGATCGTAATTGCCATCTTTTTTGTGGGCTTTTGTTATATAACTACCGACACCTACAGCAACAGCTCCTGCAGCAAACCATTCACCAACATTCTCTATTGTCACCCCACCAAACGGCACAATAGGCGCATATGGCATAGGTGCGTGAACAGTTTTTATATACTGCGGTCCGAAAAAATCGGCCGGAAATAATTTTACCATATCAGTACCCACTGCCATAGCTGCATCTATTTCAGTTGGTGACATAGCACCACATACCGTCACTGCTTGATATTGATGTGCCATTTTTAACATTGAAGGAGAAAAACTTGAACTGACCAACATATTTGCTCCGGCAAGAAGTGCGGCAGCAGCGTGTTCACTATCTAAGACAGTCCCCACACCAATTAATATATTACTATATTCATGCGTTAGCCTCTGTACAATACGCAACGCTCCGGGAACAGCATAAGGAAACTCTAACGCGCGTGCCCCACCTTCTATCACCGCTTTTGCAATTAAATATGCTTCCTCTTCTTCATCAGTACGTATAATAACCATCATTCCCGTGTCCGAAATCATTTGCAAAGCTGCCGCTTTTTTCCACATGGTCCTCCCCCTGCTTTCTAAAGAATATACACCTAAGTTGGTAATTGCATTTATCGCATAATTGCCAACCCTCTATCCGACATGTTTTATGCCATAACTATCAAGCATCTTTACAATTTCTTTATCAATATTTTCACTTATATCAGCAACGGGATAACGTGCAGGTCCCACATTAATACCAGCTAAAGATACTGCTCTCTTGATAACAGAAGGTACTGTCCCTAATTTAAGCACAGCTCTCAACTGTTCAATTGACTGTTGTTTTTTTCAGCTTCTTCCATATTACCAATACAAAAATCATTATATATACCTACATCAATCTTACTCAATAAATTACTTGTTGAAGCGATAGCACCTGTTGCCCCTGCTTTTAATGCTTTTAATATCAAGGAATCCGATCCAGAGAGAACTGAGAAATCATATTCCTTTGTTACCTGTATATAATTTATAATGTTATCTATATTACCACTGCTGTCTTTTATACCTATGATGTTCTTGACTTGTGCCAATTTTGTTACACTTTCCACTGCTATACTAATTCCTGTATTTTTTGGTATATTATATAAAATAACTGGTATAGAAACACTAGCGGCAATTCTTTTATAATGCTCAACTAATTCATTCTGTGTTATAGGTACTAAAAAAGGTGTAATTATTGATAACGCATCTACACCAATTTTCTCCATCTTTTGTGAAAGTTCAATAGTTTCTTGAGTGCTGTTACTTCCTGTACCAACAAAAACCGGCACTTTATGCTTTACCGTCTGCACAACAAAATCAGCAAAAGAAAGCTTCTCTTCATTACTCATAACATGAAATTCACCATTTGTACCTAAAATAAAAATACCATTAATTTTATTTTGTAGTAATTGTTCAATTAAATTTTTCGTTGCTTCTAAATTAATTTTTTGTTGATCATCAAAAGGAGTTACCATCGCACAAATAATCCCATTTAAAAGCGTGCTTTTCATACTCTCACCTTAGTTTCATTTATAGATTTACCTATTGCACCACCTGGATGCCATTTTACATACGTATCAATCGTTAGATTTTTTGCCTGTTGCAACATCACACTTAAACATTGCAATAAAATTATTTCAGCCAAAATGGATGTTCTTGGCGGTTTATTCAAAGAATCCCCTTCATAGTTCACTCCAGCAAAAAGGCATATTTCTGATTCAGTGGCCAGCCATGAAGAAGGATTTCCTGTGACCGCAATAATCTGTGCCCCATTATTTTTTAATGTTTGCACCGTGTATTGCAATTCTTTTGTTTCTCCACTGTTACTTATCGCTATAACAACATCTCCTGGCATTACCTGCCCGGATGAACCATGAACGGCTTCGATGCCACTCAATTCATAAGTTGGCGTTCCTATTGAAGAAAAAAGTGAAGCAATATACCCTGCGACATGTGCCGGTTTGCCAATCCCAGTAACATGTATCCGATGATGGTTGCACTCTGCCTTCAAAATCAATTGCAATGCCTTTTGGAGCCCATCTTTATTTAACTTGTCCACAAATCTTTGCAACTCATTCATAGATGTATTCAAATATTTATTAAGCATATTTAAATTATCATATTCATTAGACTGCATACCACATACTCCTTTATTAATGTAAATTCTATCCATTCAATTATTGAAATATATTTAAGACACTATTCAAAATCATACCTACAATATTGTAATCGACATTTGGGAAGGTAGAACCAAGCACACCCATTTCACCATATAAAGGATATAAAACGCACGGTAAAAATGCCAACAACAAACCTACAACAAAAGAACCTATTACTGCTCCCCGCCAACCTCCGAAGGAATTACCAAAAACACCAGCTGTCCCCCCAGAAAAAAAGCAAATATGGGCGGCAGGAATAATAACGACAGAAAATTTAAAAACTATCATGACTGCAATCGCAACTAACCCTGCTGCATATGAACAAATAAATCCAACAATAACGGCTGTAGGTGCATATGGAAATACTGTCGGAACATCAAGTGCTGGTCTGGAGCCAGGAATAAATTTTTCAGAAATAGCTACAAAAGCTGCTGTTATTTCCCCTAAAAACATTCTTACGCCTGTCATTAATACTGACATACCAGCAGTAAATTGTAATGCCAATATTCCTGGAAATACTAACCAATGCACAGAACCTGCTAATTTTCCTACTACTGCTGGGCCTGCAAACAATGCCGAAACATAAAACAATATGGTCATTACAGTAGCGCATCCCATAAGGAAATCACGGAAAAAGGATAACCATTTAGGAAATTTAATATCTTCAGTACTGTATTTTTCCCATTTCGAAAAAAATATTTTGCCTATATATCCCGATAGTGCATAAGCCAGCATATTAAAATGGCCTATAGCTTGTTCATCGTGCCCTGTCATTTTGCGCATAAAAGGTTGACATAGTTGCGGCAAAAAAGCTGAGCAAAAGCCTAAAAGAATCCCACCAATAGCAATTGCTATTCCATCACTAAATCCATGAAATTTTAAAAGTAATCCCAGCACACACGCAAAAAACAAGCTATGTCCACCAGTAAAAAATACATTTTTAAAAGGTGTTAACCGTGCAAAAACTAAGTTCATAATAAAGCCCAAAATGAGAATAGATGATGTTACAAAACCATACGTACTTTGAGCCATTGCTGTAGCTGCCTCCGGCGAAGCAATAACCCCTGTTATATGAAATCCTGCCTGAAACATTGTATTAAATTGTTGTAGGGCCGATGTCATAGTCCCTGCGCCTATGCCAAAGATTAAAAAGCCTATAGCTGTTTTTGTTGACCCCGTAATTACTTCTGTTCCTGATTTCTTTTGTGCAAGAAGACCTACAAAAGCTACTAACCCTAAGAGAATGGCTGGATTACTCAACAAACTGACTAAAAAATCCATACTGTTCCTCCATTAACATAAATTATTTTATTTATCCATTTTTCGCTATAAACGTCTTTAATTTTTCTAATATTTCCTTTTTATCCATAATATTATTTATTCCAATAATTTCTTGAGGAAGTTTCTTTACCTCTAATTCTTTGGCTACATCACTTAATGTAATAATTAGAGAACCATTAAATCCAGCAATAGCATCAAGTGAACCATGTTCTATTTTGATTGGCAGCTTTTGTTCACTTATCACTTGATTTAACTTAATCTTAAGCATTAAACTTGACCCGACCCCTGCGCGACATGCAACTAACCCTTTGAATTCCATTTTTATCACCTTTCTTTTTATGATCACAGATTATTAATATAACTAATAATTTCACTAGCTGATTGTGCTTGATCCAACATTTTATAAAAATCTTTTCTTTCCAGCAAAGCAGTCAAATCAGCCAATGCCATTAAATGACTTGTATTATCATGGGCACTCAAACAAAATATATACTTAACTGGATCGTTTTCTTCACTTCCAAAACATACAGGTTTTTTTAATGTGGCAATACCAATGGCACTTTCTATTGCACCGTATTCGGCTCTTGCATGAGGTAATGCTACATTTTTTGTGATTACTATATACGGCCCGGTTTCTTCAATAGTATTTATAATTGCCTCAATATAACTCTTCTTTATTTTCCCGGCCAATAATAAAGGCTCTGCCGATTTATAAATTGCTTCTTTCCAGTCACGCGCCTCAATATTTAAGCAGACCAATTTTTCATTAGTCAGATCCTTCAGCATTATTATTAACCTCTCTTTTGTTTACCGTTTTATTTTCTCCATCAATACATTAAAAGTAGGATTTTTAATTAAGTCATTTACCCCAAATTCACTTATGAAATAATTATATAATCGTTCAAATATTGGCTCCCAGCTTTTACATTTGTTCTTGGGTATGCTCAATAAAAACACTACTTGAACCTTTTCTTTATCCCAAACAATTGGTTTTACCAATACGGCTACCGCAACTATCGACTGATCTCTATAATTTTCCAATGCATGCGGTATGGCAACCAGACCACCCAATTCCGTAGAAGATAATTTTTCACGAATGAACACAGAAGCTTTTACTTTTTCATCAATATAGCCTTTTTTTAACATGACTGTTGTCAATTTTTCTAAGATTTCATATTTATCATCAGCTTGTAAAGCTGGAAAGAACAGATCTTCATGAAAAAATATATCTTCAGCATTTTCATTGTCATCATTAATAAGCTTTTCTTCAATTTTATCCATGTCATTTTCCGTTAAAATTGGCTCTACTTGAATGATCTTGGTGGATTTTATACTGCTTATTGGTACTGTAGTAAATATGAAATTCACTCCATCAATCAATTGCTCTGTCAGTTCATATAAAGGAATAACCTTAATGATTTTTAAAGTCTTACCAAAACGACGCTGTAATTTACTTTTTACAAACATTGCTGTCGAAAGACCTGTAGCACAAACAATTATCGCGGTGATTGGTGGGCACGTAAACATTTTTTTACGTTCTAAAGCTGCCCCAAAATGAATTGCTAAAAAGCCCAACTCATTTTCATTCATTTGCAATTTTTCATTTATTTCTAGTATGTTTCCAGCAACAATGGCCATTTCAAACGCTAAGGGACACCCTTTTTTTATTGAAGCCAATATTTCATTGCGAATATTCATATTAAATCTTAATCGTGTTATTGCCGCCCCCAAATGAATTATCAATCCAGAAATAAGTTCATTATCTTCAGAAAAATCTATTCCCATCTTGGCATTAATTTTTTGTATTATTTGCTTAACGAGAATTTTATGTATATCTTTACCATTTGTATCATCATTAATCATCAATTTTTTACTAGAAATAAAATGCTGTGTTAAGTAATAAACTTCATTTTTTATATCTACATTCAATATTGTGCAGATATCTGTCACAATATTATAGGCAGCAGCAAAATATATTGACTTTTCCAACAGCTCCATTTCTTCTTTTTCATAATCGGTTGTATTTTTACTTCCGACACGCTTCATTGTAATAATGATATGTACTAGCAAGTTTTTAAAAGCAATGTCCGTCAAATGGATATTATATTTTTGAATATTATCAAACAGTATTTTTTTTACATCATCTGTTTTGATTGAAGTAAACATTTCCTTATAAAATGCATTTTTTTCTAGATCTACCAAATCATTACTATTAAAAACATATTCAGAAATACAATACCTTATTCGTTCTTCCTTCCCTTTCAAACTAATACCAGTATTATCCGCAACAAGTTCAATATTAAATCTATATAGACTCTTTTTAATATCTTTAATATATTTTTTCAAGGTAGACAAACTAATGTATAATTCATCTGCTAATTCTGTTTCGGTAATACTTTTTCTATATAAGGCATTAATGAGTAATTCTTTAATTATAAAAGAAACACGATCATTATATTCAGAAGGAATAATATTCTGTTTTTTCCAACCAGAACATTCATTAAAACATTGGCTCTTTTTGAAGGACATGAATTTTTTTTCATCATTAATTTTCAATACATAACCGACACTTGGCTCTGCAAGAAAAACAGCACCATACTTCTTTAAAAAAGTATTGCATTCTTTAATGTCATTTCTTATAGTTTTTGAACTGACGCCTAACAAAGCGGCAATATTGGCACTACTTACACTCTGATTATTATTATTATGCGTAAACATTTTTAGAATTTTTATTATACGTTTATTTTGTGTATCAATTACCAAAATAGATCACCTCCCTTCCTTTAAATTCATTATAATCTATATCACTCATCACAACCTAGACATTATACTTCCACATATTGTGGAAGTATAATAAAAAAATAATTTCCAAACTTTATAGGCTTGGAAATTATTTTCACTCGTTTTATCATACACCAAAAACCGCCAGACTAATTTATCATACCAGTCTGACGGTTTGCATAAAAAATGATTTTTCTAGAAAAGTCGTTCATTTTCTCTATATTATATATTCAATTTTTTTATTACAATTTTTTCCAACAACTTTTCAACATTTGCTTTTTTTACACACCCGCTTTCGGCCTCCATCGCATTGGCCGTGCCACACGCGCAAGCAAGCCTAATTATATTTTCTATACTATCTTTACGATAAAAACCTATCGCCATTCCTGCCACAAAAGCATCCCCTGACCCCACAGCATTTACCAAAGGAATCTGTGGTGGAAGCACATGATATACATTATTTTCATAACTAATAACAGCCCCGTCTTTTCCCATAGATATAACCGGTACAGTGACATTTCTCTGAAGTGCGTGAACAGCCTTTGCCGCAGTATATACATCTTTTATTGAACACCCAGTAAATTTTTCTGCTTCAGCTAAATTAGGTTTAACTAAATACGGTTTACAAAAAATACTTTTTTGCAACGCATCTCCGCTTGTATCTAATAAGAACTTTTTACCCGCCTCATTAGCAAAACTTCCCAGCACTCCGTAAAAATCACTACTTACATTAACAGGTAAACTCCCTGAGGCAACTACTACTTCTGCCCTTTGAAGAAGCTGCTTATATTTTCTTAAAAAAAGCTGCTGCTGTGCCTGTTCTATAAAAGATCCCGGTTCTAAAATTTCTGTTTGTTTCCCGTCAGGTGTCATTATATTAATACAAGTACGTGTTTCAGTCTCTACGCAAACAAATTCATGTTCTATCTTTCTCTCATTGAGACGCTTTTGTATAAACTCCCCTGTTTTACCACCGACAAAACCGGTTAAAAGACACTCTTCACCTATATTTGTTATTACATTAGCTACATGTATCCCTTTTCCACCGGCAGTATTATTTACACTATCTGCACGTGCTACACCACCGTAAAGCAAGTTCTTAACAGTATATATTTTGTCCATTGATGAGTTTAAGCTTATTACTAAAATCAATATTTATCACCATCTTCAATATCTATCAGCACTACCACAGACTTTTATTTTATGTTTAACCACAGCCTTCATTGCTTCTTTCCCTGGTGTCATATATTTTCGTGGATCATTTGCTGACGGATTTTCCACAAAATATTTTTTAACGGCGGCGGAAAAAGGAATT
This sequence comes from Pectinatus cerevisiiphilus, assembly GCF_004341685.1. Classification (GTDB taxonomy): domain Bacteria; phylum Bacillota; class Negativicutes; order Selenomonadales; family Selenomonadaceae; genus Pectinatus; species Pectinatus cerevisiiphilus. The sequence continues at coordinate 140,409 of NZ_SMAA01000001.1, read as the reverse complement.
TTTAAATCGGTTGCTATATTAACTTTGCAAATTCCTAAACTTATAGCCTTTTCTACCATTTCATCTGGTACATCGGAGGCACCATGCAATACTAAAGGAATATCCACTTTCTCACGAATCTTCTGCAAACGTGCAAAATCAAGTTTAGGTACTCCTTTATACAATCCATGCGCAGTCCCAATAGCTACTGCCAGAGAATCTATTTTCGTGGCTGCAACAAAAGCTACTGCATCATCTGGTTCAGTATAAACAGCCTCTTTAGAACTGACTACCACTTGATCTTCTATGCCAATAAGTTTCCCTAATTCAGCTTCTACAACAGCATCATAACGATGCGCATATGCCACTGTTGCTACCGTTTTATTTATATTTTCTGTAAAAGGTAACTTAGATGCATCAATCATGCATGATTTAACACCAACGTCGATAGCCCTTTTTATTTGCTCTATATCTTCAAAATGATCAAGATGAACTGCAATTGGTATATTTGCTTTTTGTGCAGCTACCTGTGCCATCGCTACAATATAGTCTGCACCGGCATATCCCACTGTCGATGGTGTAGCTGCTATAATCAAAGGTGATCTCATTTCTGCTGCTGTTTGTGCAACTACTTGTAATGTTTCCATATTATGAATATTGAATGCCGGTACAGCATAATGTTCTTTTTGTGCTTTCAGTAACATTTCTCTTGTTGATAAAATCATTTATTTCTCCTAAATTATATACAATTACGGTACATGCCTTTAACTTCCAAAACTACATTTAAATTTATAAGATGCCTCATTTATTATTAAGCATCTTATACTGTTTTTTAGACCAAACTATTGTACAAATTACACATATAAGATAAAACAACCCTATTGCTGCAAAACCTGCAACATTTGTCATATCTAATACTTGAGTTATTATATAAGTTACAGGACTTCCCCCTTGGTCCAAAGAAGCTACTCGAGCTGCCGAATTAGTCAATTGTCCTGCATTAGCCGCAAGAATTGTATGAAAACCAATCATCTGGTTAGATATCCATATAGCCATAAACATAACAATTGATCCTGTAATTAATGTTCTAAACAAATTGCCTTTGTGTACCCCTACTGCCATCGCTATAAAAAAACCAATTGTCGGTAAATCACCAAATGGCAGTATTTGATTCCCTGGAACAATGGCCGCTATAAGAATCGTCAATGGTATAAATAAAAGCGATGCTGTAACTACGACGGGATCTCCTAATAACAGTGCACAATCTAAACCAATATAAAATTTAGAGTTCTTAAATTTCTTTTGCAATTTTGTCCTTGCGACTTCAGATACGGGAATTAATCCTCCCATAATATACTTGACAACTACCGGCATTAAGACGATTACAGCTGCCATTTGTATTCCTAATGTCAAAATCTGCTGAACATCGTAGCCCGCCAAAATTCCTATAATAACACCCATTATTCCGCCCATAACAGCCGGGTCACATAAAATACCAAATTTATTTTTCAAATGTTTAGGATTTATATCAATATCTCTAACAACTGGTATTCTGTCCATTATTCCATCTACAAAAACCGAAATTGGTGCAAACCAACCAGTCGTACCATGAGGCATTGCAATTCCTTCCAAACCAAAGTAATTTTCAACAACAGGAGCAAACCAGTCACCAATTTTATAAGCAAATGCCGCATGCACGGCTACCGCAATTATTCCCAGAGTATAGCTGCCTGTTGCTATATCCACAATGGCACCAGTAAACGCGAAATGCCAAATATTCCATATATCAATATTTACAACACGCGTAAACCTCAACGCCAGCATTATAATATTTACAATAATTGCCACCGGTATGGCTACCAATGCTATTCTACTTGCCCACGTCATCGGCGATGAACCTGGCCAACCAATATCAATTAAACTCATACTTATCCCAAAATTTTGAGACATCGCTTTAGCAGCTGGTGCTAAATTATTAAGCATTAATCCGATTACAAGACCAATGCCGACAAAACCTATCCCAATAGAAATACCACTTTTTATAGACTTTCCAAATGACTGTCCTAAAATCAAGGATACTATAAAAATAATAATTGGTAGCATAACTGCTGGTCCTAAATTCACAAAATACTGAACTATTTGTAAAATGAAATCCATGTCGCCTCCACCTTTCTTAGTCTTTTATATACGATAAAATCCTTTTTTCCGTTTCCTCTTTATTTATACCAGTTAAAAACGGCATACCATTGACATATGGTATATCAAAATTAGGTACTATCTTCATAGTTGTAACTACTAAATCAATCCCGTCCAAATTATTTTCTATCTCAATAATACGCATCTGGATGACTTCAGCTGATATTCCATTTTTTTCGCATAATTCCTTAATTGCATCTGCTGCCACAGTTGAAGTTGCTACAGCACCACCGCAAGCCACAATAATCTTTTTCATTTTACTTTAACTCCTTTTATTATAATTAAATACCTAACTCACTTATCCATTAAACTATTTGCTAATACCTTAAAAAAAGTTTCTTTATCATTGCTTTTTTGTAATTTTTTTACCAGCTCCTCATTCTGAAACATAGTAAAAAGCCTTTTTAATATACCAAGATGTTCTCCAACTTCAGATAAAGCTAACATGAATACCAAATTAGCATCTATTTTTTTTTCAGGATCTTCCATAGAATTAAATTGAACTGGAGTCTTCAGACGAACAGCTGCCATCCCATTCTTAAATACATTATTTTCAGGAGTAGCGTGTGGTATTGCAATTCCCGTATTTGCTAAAGCCAAACCTGTAGGAAAACTTTTTTCTCGTAAAATAACACTTTGTACATAAGATGCATCTATATATTTATTTTTTATAAGCATTTGCCCTAATTTTTTCATAACTTCTTCATTATTATTGGCTTCAACATCAAGACATATAATCTTTTCATTAAAAAACTCTTCTTTGAGCATGTATAAAACCAGCCCCCCTGATTGTTTTAATCGAATTTTTGTTTAATTATTTTTATAAACTCCGTATAGCTCTGTCCACTTATCATCTCCTTCACACCATTTTCTTTAACAAGATATTCAAATAATTTCAAAAATATCGGTTCCCACAAGCAAAACTCAGGCTTGGCTATACTTATTAAAAATATTACCTGTACATTTTCTTCTACCCAAAGAATAGGTTTATCAAGAATCAATACCGCAATAGAAGAAACCGTAGCATTATTAACCATAGGATGTGGAACAGCCACTAAATTACTAATCTCTGTAGGTGATGTATTCTCTCTTTCAAATACTGATTGGCAAGTTAAATCATCTATTAATTTTTTATTTTTTAATTGTGTTGTTAAATATTCCAAAACATCATTTTTCCCTTTAAAATTTCCTCCTATGTTATAACAATCCTCACGAAAAAATTTTTCAATATTAGTTTTATATACTTCAGCAGGATTAAAAAATTTTTGTTGTATGAGTGTCCTTTCTTTATCATTTAAGAGATTTTGTACATAAATTAATTTTTCTCTTTGACTATCATCTATGTTCTTTATATAAGATAAAGGCATCGTTGTAAAAATTATATCAATATCATTACAGTCTTTTGTTTTGAGTTTATATCCCGGTACTGTTTTTACTATCGTTATAAGGTCTTTAAAATACTCCTCAATCCTAGCCTTTAATAATACTGCAGTACCTATTCCTCCACCACAAATTATTAATGCCTTTTTCCTGTTATTGTTTCTTGCATCCATGCGAGTCAGTGCTGCTCCAAAATGTATAGCAATATAACCAATTTCATTTTCATTCACTACAATTTTTTCACGTTCTTCTATAACTTTACTGGCGATTATAGCTATTTGAAAAGCTAATGGATATTCATTTTTTATAACATCCAATATTTCATTTCTTATATTCATGCGAAATCTCATTCGCGGGATAACCGCTTCCAAATGTACTTTAAGCCATCTTATTAAATTTTTATCCTGCGTAAAATTCATTCCGGCAACCAAGCATACCCGTTCCAACATCGCACGTACCAATTCTCCTGCATATCCAGATGACTGCCCATTAACATCATTATATTTTTTACTAGCAATAAGATGCTGTGTCAGATAATAAATTTCATCGGTCGCAATATCAATTTGCAGTTGTCTGTATATTTCTACAAATATTGATCTTGCCACCAAAAATTCTTTACATTTTTCTATTTTTGTACTTTCCTGCAAAGTATATGAGGCACTATAACCGGACAATGTGCGCTTTATTGTGATTAAAATATGAACAAGTAGATTTTTCAAGGAGCTATCTGTAAACATAATTTCATAAGAAGAAGTAACTTTTATAATTATATTTTTAATAATTGCGATATCTATATCACTAAACAACTGTTTATAGAGATCATCTGTTTTATCATTTTTGTCTTCCATTCTAAAAACATATTCAGAAATACAATATCTAATTTGATTCTCATTACCTTTGATTCGCATACCTTTATTTTTATAAGTTATTATAGCCAAATTATATTTTGCTAATTTCTTAACCACATCTTTTAAGCTAATTTTTAATGTTGATATCCCCACATAAAGATCATCGGCTAATTCCTGTTGGCATATTGTTTTATTTTCCAAAGCATTAATAAGCAGTTTGTGTATTATATACTTTGCTCTACCGCTGGCATCTAACGCATTTCCTTGATTTTCGTCCAATAATCGCACGAAAAGCTCTCTATTTATTATTTCTAAACTATATCCTACACGAGTAGATATATTTACTCGTGCCACATTTTTTTTAAGCGTTGGTATTATTTTTTTTATATCCATACGTACCGTTTTGGAAGAAACGCCAATAAGTCTTCCTAATTCGTCGCTGGTTATATTCTTATATTTTTCCAATAATCTCAAAATTTTTTGTTGCCGCTGCGTAAACATCATATATCCCTCAATCAGCTTTTATCATCAATTAATTGGGTAGGCAGTACATAACTTTAAGTGGTCTTTTATCTTTATCAAGCATAGTTAAAAATGCTTCATATCCTGCTTCGAGTGGAAATCGATGTGTAATAATTTTACTGACATCTACTATTTCTGAATTTAAATACTCAATTGCAGCACGCCACTCCTTACCTGGAAACGGAGAAGAATAACTCATCCAAGAACCGGTTACATTTAATTCACCCCGAAGTATGAGCTCAAATGATTTTGCAGGTATAGTAACATCTTTTTGTGCTGTCCCTATATATACTACTCTTCCATTTTTCTTGACCAATTTCAAAATTTGTGACTGTAAAGAATTAACTCCGGCAGTTTCATAAACATAATCAGCTTTCCCTTCTTCTTGGAAATACTTTTCAACATCTATCTTGCTAGAATTAATAATATCATTAACACCCATATTTTTTACTAACTGCAGTTTATGCTCATCAATATCTATTGCAATTATTTTTTTTATTCCTTTCGCCAGTAAACATTGCACTGTAAGCACACCAATTGTTCCGCAGCCATAAACCACCGCACTACTTCCACTCCTCAGTAATCCAGCTCTTTCGACTCCATGAATTGCTACCGTCAGTGGTTCGATACATGCAGCTTTATCAAATTCCATATCTTTGGGCAATTGCAAAATATTCTTACTGGGAACCGCTACATATTCAGCCATTGCCCCATTTTGCCGCGAACCGATAAAAGAATAACTATTACACATCGCCGGATGTCCACTTAAACAACTTTCACAACTACCACATGGCAGTAACGGTGCTGCTGATACATGATCTCCCAGTGAAACATTTTTTACGTTATTACCTGTTTGGACCACTACGCCGGAAAATTCATGACCTACTATTATCGGGAAAAAATGTACCCCACCATCTCTAACTCTTGCAATATCTGACCCACATATACCACAAGCTTTCACTCGAACTAAAACTTCATCTGCATTTATTCGAGGCACCGGTACATCTTTATATATCAATTTTTGTGGTCCTTCTACGACCAATGCCTTCATTTGTGCAGGAATTTTTTCTTGAAACAATTTTACTCCTCCTTGCATTATGTCTTTATCTATATTTTTACTATACCAAAAATATGACCATCAACATAGTTCGTATATTTCTACTCAGCTAGGAAACTTTTTGTTTGCAATACATAAAATTACCGCACTAAAAAAAGAGCCTGTACGCATATTACAATTTATGCTCAACAGCCTCTTTTAATTTTATAGCTACAATTTAATAATATTTGGTTTTATATCTGGGCTAAATATTGCAAAATACTCTGTTTATCCTTTGCCGTAATTAACTGTTCACGAAAAACTGGATTAATAAGTTTTCTTGATAATTTTGCCAATATCCGCAAATGTTCATCATTAGCATCTTCTGGAACTGCTATCATAAAAATCAAATTTGCCAAATTATTATCTGCACTATCGAAATCTACCCCATCACGAGAAATTGCCACTGCAACACGGGATTTATTAACAGCATCTGTTTTAGCGTGTGGAATAGCTATACCAAAACCAATCCCTGTTGTGGCATCTTTTTCTCTTTTTAAAATAGCTTCTTTATATTTATCCTTATCATTAATTATATTATCTGCAAACAACATATTTATAATTTCATCTATAGCTTCTTCTTTGTTTCTTGCCTTTAGTGTAAGATTTATTGTTTTTTCGTCAAATAAATTCATTTTATTCTCCTATTCCGGTTTTCCTCTCGTTATTCCGTATACTAACGCACCTATGACTGACCCTACTAGTATACATGCCACTCATACCAAAGGTTTATCTACTAATGCCAATATCAAAAAACCACCGTGAGGTGCCGGTACTTGTACCTTCATCATATATGTAAGCACAGCCGATATGGATGAACTCATCATCAATATTGGCAATACTCTAAATGGTGATTTTGCTGCAAATGGTATCGCCCCTTCAGTAATATGTGTGCATCCCAGTATATAATTTACAAAGCCTGCTGCTCTTTCATCCTTAGTAAATTTTTTCGGAAAAATAGTAACTGCAATTGCAATGACCAAAGGTGGTGTAATACACGCTGCTGAAACACCAGCCATAAAATAAAAATTACCTTGTCCAAGCAAAAGCGTTCCTGTTACATATGCTGCTTTGTTAACTGGTCCCCCCATATCAAACGCACTCATACACCCAATTACAATACCGAGAAATATTGGATTCGAATTTTGCAGGTTAGACAAAAAATCCATCATAAATTTGTTAACCGCTGAAACAGGGTCGCCCAATAAAGCCATAATAGTTCCAATAACCGCTACAGTGACCAATGGTATGAGAAAAATTGATTTTAATCCCTCAAATTCTTTAGGTAATCCTGAAAGTATTTTAACCATCCATTTGGCAAAATAGCCAGCCATAAAGCCGCCAATAATACCACCAATAAATCCTGACCCAGTTGTCAGAGCAATAGTCCCTGCAACAAATCCAGCGACAAGTCCTGGTCTATTAGCAATAGAATTTGCTATATAGGCCGTCAAAATAGGTACCATTAATCCCATAGATGCTCCACCGACTGATTTAAGCAAAGCAGCAGTAGCATTGTATTGATCCGAATTAGGATCAAAAGAATAAATTCCCCATAAAAAAGATATAGCAACTAAAATACCACCTGCAACAACGAAAGGAATCATATTGGAAACACCGGCCATTAGGTGTTTATATATTTCGTGTCCCACAGATGGTGCTCCAGAAAATTCCTCTGTTATCTCAGAATTTTTTTTCTTTTCTTCACCACGGACAGCAACTCCTCCTGATATGGCTTTCTTTATTAAAGCGTCCGCCTTGGCTATACCGTCTGTCACAGATACCTCTATTATTGGCTTCCCATTAAATCTTTCCATTTCAACATTTTTATCGCACGCTATTATGATACAGTCTGCTTCTGCTATTTCTTTTGCTGTTAATTCATTCTCAACCCCTACAGCGCCATTCGTCTCTACTTTCATTTGAACGCCATTAGCTTCTGCTGCCCTTTGCAAGGCTTCTGCTGCCATAAAAGTATGGGCAATTCCCGTAGGGCAGCCTGTAACTGCTAATAATTTTTTCATTTTATTTTTCCTTTCTTTATAATTTGTATATGATTCATATACTCTTCTACCTTCTCCATCTCTCCCAGCGCATTGCTCTCAGCAACATTAGCTCCTGTCGCTGCCGATTTTTTTAAGGCCTCTTCAATACTCCCTTCATATAAAAACTCGCTTAAAAAAGCTGCTAAAGCTGAATCTCCAGCACATGCTGAACTGAGCAATTTTATTTTCTGAGCAGTAGAAAAATATACATCTCTTCCATTTGTAAAATACGCACCCTTACTCCCCATCGTCAGCAAAACGTTTCTAGCGCCTTGTTTTGTGAGAGCTTTCAGCGCCACCACCGCAGTGTCATCGGAAATTACATCATAGCCAAAGATCTGTTTGACTTCGTCATCATTAGGTTTTATTAAAAAAGGTTTATATTTAAGTAATTCCTTTAAATGAGGCGAACTTATATCTAAAATCAATTTTATATTTTTTTCTCGACAGATCTGCGCAATTTCATCATAATAATCTTCATCTATTCCTGGTGGCAGACTGCCACTTATGGATAAATATTCACAGTCAGTAAGAGCTTGTATCCTTTGCAATAATTCTTGTTGATTTTGGTATGACACAAAAGCCCCTTTATTGACAAATTTATATTCATCACTACCATCATTCAAAAATATATTTATTCTGGTCACATCATCGACCCATACAGGCTGTACGTCAATATTGGCACGCTCTAATTCATCTACGATATATTTACCACTAAAACCCCCGAAGAAACCCATCACAACAGACTTATAACCAAAATGCTTTAACACCAGAGAAACATTTACACCTTTACCGTTTGGCGTATACACTGGATTCCATGTTCTATTAACAAAATTTTTTTTAATATCTTTCCCCGTAATATTAAAATCAATAGCAGGGTTCATCGTCAAAGTATAAATCATCCGCTGCTCTCCCAAATCAATACCTGCCTGCACTATTGCAGACGTTGATTTTATGCTCTACTATTTTCCGCATGGCATTTTTTCCTGGTGTCATATATTTACGCGGATCACTTTCCTCTAAATTGTTTTTAAAAAAGTCTTTTACGGCAGCAGCGAATGGTATCTTCAGGTCAGTAGCTACATTTACTTTAGTAATACCCAATTCAATTGTCTGTTTCACCATTTCATCCGGCACATCAGAAGCACCATGCAACACGAGTGGAATATCCACCTTTGACCGAATAACACGAAGTCTATCAAAATCAAGTTTTGGCTTTCCTTTGTATAAACCATGGGCTGTCCCAATAGCTACTGCGAGTGAATCTATTCCTGTAGCTGCAGCAAATTTTACCGCATCCTCCGGATCAGTATAAATAGCGTCACGAACTACAATGTTATCTTCTTTTCCCACAAGTTTTCCCAATTCTGCCTCTACTGTCACATCATATCTATGTGCATAAGTAACCACTTGTTGCACTTTCTTAATATTTTCTTCAAAAGGTAATTTTGATGCGTCTATCATACATGAACTAAATCCCGTATCTATATCTTCTTTTATAGTTTCGATATCTTCATGATGATCTAAATGCAATGCTATAGGAATATCTGTATTTTGTGCAGCTGCGCGTGCCATCGCAACAAGATAATCCGCGCCTGCATAAGAAACTGTAGACGGTGTGGCAGCAATAATGAGCGGAGACCTCATCTGCGCCGCAGTTTCAGCGACAACTTGCAGTGTCTCCATATTGTGAATATTAAATGCCGGAACTGCGTAATGATGTTTTTGCGCATCTAAAAGCATTTGTTTTGTCGATAATAATTTATTCATTTTTATAAGTCCTCCCAAAAATCAGATTATTTATTTTTATACGTTTATAATCGCACAAAATAAAAAGAAAATCTTTCCAAGTTTACATGAAAAGATTTTCAGGAAGGTTTATACATTTATAAATATATTTGTTAAAGCAAAGTATTTTTTTGTTCCACCAAATAATCAATTATTATACGCGATAATATAAATAACGGTATTCTCGATGTAACTTCAAATTCTTTAATTGAAACATTCTTACTCTTATATGCAATTAGATAATAGTCAGCATATTGCAGTAAAGTGCTTTTATCATAACAACAGCATATTATCAGCTTAGCATCCACTTTATTGATCAGTTTTGCAGCAGTTATCAATTCTCTAGTCTGTCCATTTAACGAAAACATTATAAATAGATTATTTTTAACGGCATTTTTCGCTATCTGCTCAATTATTTTCGGATCATCTGTATGCGTTATATTATAATCAAGTAATTCCATTTTAAAACAAAATTCCGCTGCTACCATTGCTGTCGGGCCACGTGAAAATACATAAATTTTCTTATTTTTATAACTAATAATCGTGTTTATTATCTCCAGTAGCTTATTAATAGATACCCGTTCAATCGTCTGCGCTGCCTCTACTAGAGATTTATTCATAATTTCGTTGACACTGGCTATGTTCTTATTATCATTCGGTTTCATAAGCAAATATCGCAATTCATTGAATCCGTTTATACCACATTTTCTAATTGCCCTCGACACTGTAGAAGGTGAAGTAAATGTTTCAAAAGCAATATCGACAATCGACATCTTACTCAATTCCGTATCACTAGCATTGATATAATCAATAATTTTTTTCTCCGTAGCAGTCAATCTATCCAGGATATATTGTTCAAGCTTTATAATCACAAAACCCCTCCTTTTTAGCTGACTGCACGGTCAGCCGTCTTATCATCCATTATGTTTATCTGTGAAATCAGTATCAGTAAAAGAAAATGGCAATAACTCTGCCAATGTTACCTCTCTCATTTTTCCCTGCAAGTTACCCATAATAATCTTATTTATCTTAAATTCTGCCATTACTTGCCGGCAAGCACCACAAGGCGAAACTGGTTCTTTTGTATCAGCAACCACTGCCAGCGCTGTGAGATTCACTTCTCCCGCTGCAATGGCTTTAAATATAGCTGTTCGCTCAGCACAATTAGTAAGTCCGTAAGATGCATTCTCAATATTACACCCCGTATATATACTGCCGCTTTTTGCCAAGACGGCAGCGCCTACCTTAAATTTTGAATACGGACTATAGGCAAATTCTCTAGCTTTTTTGGCAGCCTCCAGCAGTGTATCAGCCATCGCCATACAGCAGCCCCCCTAAAATTTTTCTACTTTATCCTTTTCTACCCGTGCAAAAACCAAAGGGATTTGCACGGGTTTTGTTTTACTTATAATGATCGCTGTTTTATATACAAGTGCCGCTTCCTCCAGTCGTTTTTCCTCAGAGGTAAATAGCTCCGCCAGTATATCCCCTTTTCTCACAGCTTCACCATATTTTTTACGAATCATGATACCTGCCGAAAAATCAATTGACGCGTCTTTGACCTCACGTCCTGCTCCCAGCATAACTGATGCAATGCCACATTTTTCAGCATTCATCTTACTGATAAAACCATCTGCATCCGCCAAAATTCTTTTACAGTAGCGTGCCCGGGCAAACTTACTGGTATCATAAACAAAAGCTGTATCTCCGCCTTGGGCTTCAACCATTGCGGCAAACTTAGTGAAAGCGCTGCCGTCTTCTATTGTTTTCTGCGCCATCGCCAAGCATTCCGGCATACTGCCCTTATCTAATAAATAAAGCATATTAGCTGCCAGCTGTAAACAAATGTTAGTCAAATCTTTTGGCCCATTCCCCTGCAAAGTATTAATTGCTTCAATAACTTCCAGTGAATTACCTACAGCTGCACCGAGCGGAATATCCATATCCGTAATCAAAGCCAATGTCTTTCGTCCCGCCTGTTCACCGATAGCCACCATTTTCTGTGCCAACTGGATTGATTCATCCAAGGTTTTCATAAAAGCACCACTGCCTGTCTTGACATCAAGCAAAATGCAATCGCTGCCAGCCGCAAGTTTTTTACTCATAATTGATGACGCAATCAAAGGAATACTATCAACCGTTGCGGTTACATCACGCAGTGCATATATTTTCTTATCAGCCGGAGCAAGATTTCCCGTTTGGCCGATAACTGCCAAGCCAATCTTATTTACAATAGAAAAGAACTCTGCCTGTTGCAAGGAGGTACGCATTTTAGGTATCGATTCCAATTTATCAATAGTTCCGCCAGTATGTCCGAGTCCACGCCCTGACATTTTAGCGACCTTGCCACCACAGGCAGCAACAATAGGTGCAATTACCAGCGTAGTCTTATCGCCAACCCCGCCGGTACTGTGTTTGTCCACTTTTTTACCTGTAATTGCTGATAAATCAATCATATCTCCTGATCTTGCCATTGCTTGCGTCAAAACAAAAAGTTCATGGTCATTCATACCCTTAAACCAAATAGCCATGAGCATCGCCGCCATCTGATAATCAGCAATATCATTTTGCACAAAACCGTCTACCATATATTCTATTTCTGCATCCGTTAAAGCACAGCCGTGTTTCTTTTTTGTAATGATATCGAATATTCGCATCAGCATACCTCCACAAAGTTTGCCTTTTCCCAGCAGCTACCTTCTCCACACTATAGCAAGATTTTATCCGCCATACTCATCCCCTGCGTTTTTAAATGAACGCCAAATATATCTGTTACGGTTGCCGCAATATCAGCAAAAGTAGGCCGCGTTCCGAGATTCACACCTGCTTTTATTGCTTTACCCAAAATGAGCAAAGGCACATATTCTCTTGTATGGTCTGTCCCCGGTGCTTTCGGATCACAGCCATGGTCAGCTGTTATCATCAATACATCTCCCGCACGCATTTTTCCCATGAATTCGCCCAACTGTTTGTCGAAGACTGTCGCTGCCCGAGCATAGCCGTCGACGTCACGGCGATGACCATATTTCATATCAAAATCAACTAAATTAACAAAGCACAATCCCTTAAAATCTTTCCCCAGTATCGCTATCGTTTTCTTCATTCCATCTTCATTGCCCTCGATTGGAATATACTGTCCTACACCACGGCCTGCAAAAATATCTGAAATTTTGCCAACACAAATTGTGGCAAAACCTTTCTTTTGTAACACATCAAGCATTGTATCCGCTGGCGGCAGCAATGAAAAATCATGACGGTGCGGTGTTCTTTCATAGTTTGGGTATTTGCCGATAAAAGGCCTTGCTATAATTCTGCCTACCGAATGATTTCCGTGCATTATTTTACGCGCAATACGGCAATATTCATACAATTTTTCCAACGGCACAACATCTTCATGTGCAGCGATTTGCAAAACACTGTCTGCTGACGTATATACTATCAACGCTCCTGTTTTTTCATGCTCTTGCCCATAATCGTGAATTACCTTCGTTCCCGAATAAGGTTTATTACAAAGTATTTTCCTGCCAAAAGCCCTTTCCAGTTCTGCAATTACGTCTGCCGGAAAACCATTTGGATAAGTCGGTAAAGCATCCGGGGAAACTATTCCCGCTATTTCCCAATGGCCTATCGTTGTGTCTTTTCCCCTCGATTTTTCCTGCAAACGGGCAAATGCTCCAAGAGGTAAAGCTTCTTTTTCTGCATAGTCGACGCCATCAATATTAAAAAGGCCTATCTTTTTCATATTTGGTGTGGAATATTCCTTTGAGGAAACAATCGAACGCAGCGTGTTGCAATCATGGTCGCCGAATTCTCCTGCGTCCGGCGCGGCTCCCATTCCACAACTGTCAAGTACAATAACAAACACTCTATTTATAGCCATTTTTATACCTCCAAAACATACGAGGGCATATATTAGCCCCCAAAAATTCACTAAAGCTTATTTAGACGAATTAAAAAACAAGTCAAGTAAAAACAAAAAACCCAATATATATATCAACGAGTTTACCTGGCGTGCTTTGCCAACAAAAATTTTCAGCAGTGGAAAAAGGACAAAACCAAAAGCCATCCCTGCTGAAACACTGCCTGAAAGCGGTATCATAATCACCATCATAAAAGCCGGAAACCATTCTGTGAAATCAGCAAAATCAACATTTTTAAGCTGATTGAGCATTATCATCCCCGTGATAATAATGACCGGGGCGACAGCTGCCTGTGGTACATAGGCCAAAAAGGGAACGAAGAATAAAGAAAGGAAGAACATTATTCCCGCCGTAATGGCAGTCATACCACCGCGCCCACCACTGGTGATGCCGGCCGCACTTTCAGCAGCTGCAATGGCTGGACTTGTTCCAAAAATACTGGAAAGGATTGAAATTATTGATGTTCCCGCAAAAGATTTCTTAAATTTATCCTTATTGGGTAATAATCCTTCCAAAATTCCCATAGTATCAAAAATCAAAAGCATCGCCATAGAAAATACTGCCAGCCAAAAGCGAAAACTCAATACGGCGGAAAAATCCATTTGCCAAACGACACTACCGTATGCGCTCAGTCTGCCAAGATCAACATTTACCGGCAGCGATGAATCCATCCCCATAACAATCCCAATAATACTTGTTATAACTATAGCGATAAAAAAACAGCCGTTTACCTTCCGCAAATATAAGGCTAAGCTCAACAGCAGACCGAAAATTGTCAAGAGTGCCGCATTTTGTAGGGGTGCCAGTGCTACCAGTGAATTTGTTCCCCGTACGATCAGGCCGCCCTTCTCTAATCCTATTTCTACTAAAAATAAACCAATCCCTGCTGTAATACCGCATTTTAATGATTTAGGTATATTATCCGCAAAAAATACCGACAATCGGGAACAAGCTACAAAGGCAAATATGATGCTTGCTGCCATAGATATAGCAAGTGCCTCCCGCCAGTTAAATCCCATGCTGCCTACTACCGTATATGTAAAGAGGGCATTAACCCCCATTCCCGGTGTGATTACAAGTGGCGCATCAGCCCAAAAACCAATCAGTAAACAGCCGATTACTGATATAATGATCGTTGCAAAAATACTAAAATCGACTGGTATACCTGCATCCGCCAAAATTAATGGATTTATTATAATAATATATGATATTGCAAAAAAAGATGTTACGCCTGCCACTATTTCTGTCTTTAAATTTTTCTTATACTTGTCTATATTCAAGCAATATCCCCTTTCTGTATAAAATTTATGCCTAATCAAAAGCATATCTGTCCTAGCTGTTCTTGCCCATAAAAAAACAGGGATATCTGCTGCCAACCACAGCACCCCTGTCTATTCACAAATAAATACTAAACCTTATGTACAAATCTGCTCACAGGTTTATAAATTATCCAAGTCAATACAGAATTTATTCCTGCTTTCAATAAATTAAATGGAATTATAACAGGCAACAACATTTCCACTATTTTCTTCATCGGTGCTCCCAGAAAAAGCGGTGTAAAAATCAAATTAAAAACCACCATGACTACTGTCATTGTCACCGTCCCCAGCAAAAGCGCAACACAAGCTGCCCTTTTCGTCCTGCCGCGGTGGTAGATAACACCAGCAACCAAAACAAAACTTCCTGTAGCGAGAAAATGCATCAATATACCAATTGGACCACCATCGGTGCTTATTAGCAATCCCTGCAATACGGCAGTTATCGCCGTCAGCAATAACCCCGCCGGTGTACCGAACAAAAATGTCCCAAGCAATATAGGGATATCCGCCGGATCATATTTCAAATACGGTGCTGCCGGAATGACGGGAAAAGTGACCGCTGCTACTAATACCAATGATATCGCAATCAGCATTGCCATACTGGTCAAAACCTTTACTTTATTAAATTCCATATACTTTTTGTTCTCCAATTTCTATTTGCTTTCCTAATCATTTATAAAAGCAATTTCGTCCTATAGATAAATCTTTGCTGCCATACTTACGCTTAAAGGGAATTCGTCTGCGCCGCCCATATTATAATAGATAACTACTACCTGGTCAAGCTGTCAGCATTAGCAGCTCGATTAAATAACATTACGACAGCGCAGCATTTGTGCGAATAAACCATTCAGGTTTTGCAGTTCTGATGGGGTTCCCGCTTCAGCTATTTTCCCATCATCAAGAATAAGTACCCTGTCAAATTCTTCAATACGGCTTAAATCATGCGTTATTACCAAAACTGTCCTATCTGTAGACACGTGCATTATTGTTTTTATTATTTCACCGGCTGATAGGGCATCAAGTCCCGCCGTCGGTTCATCAAGAATGAGTAATGGCGTTTTGCGGGCAAGTGCCAAAGCAATAACCAGCCGCCTACGTTGTCCACCTGACAAATACCTGCCATCGCGGCCTGTACGTGTAGCCAATTTTTGTGGTACCTGGGCAATAAATTCACCTAAACCGGCAGCCTGCAATGCCATATATATTTCTGCATCACTTATTTGAGGATAAAGCATCTGAAAATTTTTCCTTATCGTCGTATCAAAAACATACTGCTCTTGCAGTGCCGTCCTTATCTTCTCTCTCACATCTTCTGCCGAGAGTTCATTATAAACATGCTCCTGCCAAAAGATAGCACCACTGTTATATACTAGTAATCTCACCAGCAAATTGACGATTGTACTTTTACCACTGCCACTGCTGCCAATAAGTGCTACTTTTTCTCCCTTATGCAGGGTAAACGTCAATTTTTCATAAAGTGCTTTTTCCTTTGCATAGGCAAAAGAAACGTCATTTACCGTTAATAAATTTTCTTGTGGCAGCGTCAACGTCAAGGGCGCTGGTAATTCATCTTTCCTGCTCTGCAAAAGAGTTTCCAGCCGCCCGAAAGCATCAGCTGCTTTTCGCCATTGCCCGCCCAGTCCCGCCAGCGGTACCAGCACTTCAAAAGCAGCCATAACAGCCAAAAGTAAGACGGCTGTCTCTACTGCTGTCAGTGCAGGCTGCATTTCTATAAAAATCCCCAGCATAATTACTATTGCACCAGCAGCAGTAAATTGGGCAAAAGTTTCTGCCAATGCCGTGGTATAAAACATCTTCTTTTCCGCCAAGGCTATTTGCTTTATTCTGACATAAGCCAGTTCAGCCCGTCTGTCCGCATAGCCAAAGGCCGCCATATCAACAGCACCGTCCATAAATTCATACACCTCTGCCTGCAACGATGGCAGCAATTTTTTCTTGCGTGGACGAAAAATAAACGGTATCAGCAAAACTATAATAAAGAAAGCTGCTGCAAAAACACCTGCCGCCATCTTATTATAAGGCAATAGAAAAAGAAACAGCGCCACTGTCAGCAGCAATCCGCCCAATGGCGGTAAAAAAAGCCGCAGGACAGCATCACGTAGATCGTCAAGCGCCTCTATAACTGCCATAAATATATTGCCGTTATGCGTCATTTTTTCAGAAAAAGGCAAGGCCGCCATGACATTTTTATAAATTTCAAGCCGCAATTCCCGCCATGCGGCAAAAGCCGCATTATGCGAAATATACCGTTCAGCATAACGAAAAACTGCCCGGCAAATACCGCAGGCACGCACGCCAGTTATCGCCAACGCTAAAACATAAAGCGGTGTATGCAAAGCCGCACTGGTAACAAGATAGGCAGAAGCCGCCATAAGCCCAACAACACTGATATTACACAAAAAGCCTACGAATACCGAAAGTAAAAGAAACGGCAGTATCGGCCGCAGCAAAAGCCATCCTTTTTTTCTCATAGCTGCCGCCCTCCTGTACTACTTGCAAGCATTTCACAATACAGGCCGCCATTTTTACACAAATACGCATCCGTCCCATATTCAACCACAGTCCCTTTTTCCAGGACATAAATAACATCAGCATTTCTTATTGATGCCAAACGGTGCGCTATAATTATAACCGTTTTATTTTGGGCAATCTTTTTTAATCCAGCCTGGACAACTTTTTCAGTCATTATATCCAGTCCTTCCATCGGTTCATCCAGCATCAAAATTGAAGCCTCTGCTAAAAAAGCCCTGGCCATCGCTACCCGTCTTATCTGTCCACCGCTTAAACCACGTGCCCCGTTACCGACAAGCGTATTGAGTCCTTGCGGCATAGAGGAAACCAACTCCTGCAAACCTGCCGCTTCTACTGCCCCATTTATTTTCTCGTCGTCCACAGTTTTTCCCATGCAGATATTTTCCCGCAAAGTGGCATTAAATATATGTGCCTGTTGCGGCACATATGCAATATTGCGATGCCAAAACTTCTCTGCTAGTGACGTAACATCAATATCATCAACAAATATATTACCCGCTGTCGGTGAAATAAATCTCAACAGTAACGAAAAAATTGTTGACTTACCAGCCCCACTGCGTCCCACTATAGCTGTTACTTTGCCTGCGGCAAAATTTAAATTCACTCCGTTTAAAGCATTTTCACGCTGTTTGGCATACTGAAAATAAACCTTAGAAAATCTTATCTGCGGTGCTTTTGTAAAATCAATACACCTGTTTCCGCCAACCGTGTTTTTCTTTTGAATCGCTGCAAAAACTTTCTCCGCATTTGTAAATGCCCCCATGGCATCATGAAACATACTGCCCGTTTGCCGCAGCGGTTTATAAAATTCTGGAGCCAAAAGTAAAACAAAAAAGACCGGCAAAAAACCGACATGGCCGTACAATAGCCGCAACCCTATATTAACAGCGATTACAGCTATACTCAAAGTCGCTATAAGTTCCAAAAAAAAGGCAGATAAAAAAGCTATCCGCAAAACTTTTAACACCGCCCGCGAAAATTCTTCGCCTGCCCGCAAAGTATTTTTCAACTGTTCCTTACCTTGATTATAAATTTTTATGACAGCCATACCCGCCAAAAGCTCTGAAAAGACTTCGCTTAAATGCGTCAATGCCGCCCATTGTTTGTTATTTTCCAACTGTGCCCGTTTTCCTATCAGCATCATAAAAAAGGGAATTAAGGGCAATGTCACCAAAAAAATAATACCTGATACCCAATCATTATAAAAGGCAGCGATTAAAACAACAAAGAGCAGTGTTACAGTCAATACTAATTGCGGAAGAAATTTAGCAAAATACGGGTCAAAAGAGTCAATCCCCCTTGTCAATAGTTGCAGCAGATCCGTATTGTACACGGATGAAAACGGACTACTACTGACTAACCTGTCAATAAAGGTGCAGCGTATTTTTTCCCGTATTCCAATAGAAGCATTGTGCGCTATAAACCTCACGCCTAAATTAAATGCTGCTTCAAGTAAAAAAAGAAAAAGCAGCAGCGCCAGTCGCGGCACTGCTGCCTCCCTGTCCAAACGGGAAAACAGCATATCATCAATAATGGCAGCCAGACAATAACAACGTGCTGTAATAATAACAGCGGAAACAATATCCAGCAAAACAACCGCTGCCGCTCCATATCTGTAAGGCCGCAATTGTTTTAGCAAATTTTTATCAATCATAATTTGTATTCCTTCCCATGACAAAAGGCCAGTGCACTAGCCAGCAGTATCACCTGCCCTTGTCAGCTGAGAATTTTATCTATTCATTGCAGAAAACGCTCTATCAATGTTTTAAATCATTAGTCGTTATACGCTTTCTAAATATCCAATAAGTCCAGCCTTGGTAAATGAGTATTAACGGTACAAAAATGAGTGCCGCTACCGTCATAATGGAAAGTGTATACGGTGAAGATGAAGCATTGGTTATAGTAAGGCTCCATTCAGGATTCATTGTCGAGATGAGTATTCTCGGGAACAATCCCACAAATACTCCAATTGTAGTAAAAGCAACAGCCAGCGCACTACCGATAAAAGCAGCGCCGCATCTATCCTGACGCCGTGCGATTATCGCCAACACAAACACCACAGCAGCCAAAAGCAGCAAGCCGAGGCATGACGAAGATTTATAGACATCAGTATAAATACCTGTCAACGCTACACAGAAAAGATAAAAGATCGCTGCCGTACCACCCAGGCAGGTGCCCCCAAAACGAAGGCGCGGCATAATAGGTGATTTTTTATCAATTTTAAGCGACAAAAAGGTCAATCCGTGAAAAGCAAAAACAAGCACAAAAGTTATCCCACCGACAATAGTGTACAGCGAAAGCAGATCCCAGAAAGTTCCCATATAAATCTTGTCACTGTTGATCATAAATCCCTTCATGAGATTTGTAACTGCTACCCCCCATAAAAAAGCGGGAAGAAAGCTGCCGATAAAGATTAACCAATCCCATAAATTATGCCAGCAGGCAGTATCATGTTTACCCCGAAATTCAAAGGCTACACCACGGACGATAAGCCCCATGAGCATCAAAAACAATGCCATATAAAGCATACTGAACATCGTGGCATAAACATGTGGAAAAGCCGCAAACAATGCGCCACCTGCCGTTATCATCCAAACTTCATTACCATCCCAAACAGGACCTATACTATTTATAAACATACGGCGTTCATCATCAGTTTTAGCAGCAAAAGGTAAAAGAATGCCCACACCGTAATCAAAACCTTCCAAAAAGAAGAAGCCGATAAATAAAACAGTCACCAAAATAAACCAGACAACTTGTAAATCCATTATAAACCGCTCCCTTCAGTAACATCCTGCCGAACGATTTTAACAGCGACAAACAATGCGGCAGCTGCCAGCAGTGCGTAAATCACAGTAAAACCAATAAGTGATATCCAGACCTCCGTTGATGTTATGTTTTGCGATACAGCATCAGAAACCTTTTGCAGGCCAGTTACCATCCACGGCTGCCGGCCGCCTTCTGCTATATACCAACCTACGGTATTGGCAATAAACGGCAAAAATATACTGAGTCCCAATAAGCGCAGCCACACAGTGTTATATTCTGACAAACGATTTGTAAAACTCATATATAAAGTTACAAGCATCATTAAGAGCATGAGTCCACCGCAAGCAAGCATTATTCTAAAACTCCAGAATAACAACGTCACATGGGGAACATAATCATCGTAACCGTATTCTCTTTGGATATCATTTTGCAGCGTTTTTATACCCTTAACTTCTCCATTTGGTGAATTATGCAGCATAAAAGACAAGGCATATGGTATCTCGATAGCGTTTTCATTTTCTTCCTTTTGTGTATTAATCGTCGCATACAATGTAAATGGAGCAGGATCGGCATCATTCCATAAAGCTTCCATTGCCGATAACTTCATCGGCTGCGCACTGCCAATATACTGCGTGTGCAGATGGCCACTGCCCATGACGGCAAAAAGACCAATAGCCGCATATATGGCACCTGCCCTTATACCCGTTTTAAAAATTTTTACATTTTCGCCACAGAGCAGTTTATAAGCGCTTACCGCTACCACCAAAATTCCTGCCGTAACAATACCAGACGTCATGACGTGAGCGAACTGCCCAAAAACATATGGATTAGTTATAAGTGCAAAAAAATCCGTCATTTCAGCACGCCCGTTGTTAATAACATACCCTACTGGATGCTGCATAAAGGAATTGGCTACCAATATCCAAAAAGATGACAAATTACTTCCCAATGCTACAAGCCATATAGAAAGGCAATGCACCTTTTTAGGCAGCCTGTCTTCTCCAAAAATCCATACACCCAGGAAAACAGATTCCAGGAAAAAAGCAGATAAAGCTTCAAGTGCTAAAGGTGCACCAAAAATATCGCCCATGAATCTGGAATATTCAGACCAATTCATACCAAAATGAAATTCCTGGACAATACCCGTGACAACACCCATGGCAAAAGAAATAATAAATAATTTGCCAAACAATTTTGCCAGCCGCTTATAGACAATATTTCCGTTTTTCAAATATATTGTCGACAATATAGCAACAAGCAAAGACAACCCCAAGGATAACGGGACAAATAAAAAATGATAAATAGTAGTTATCGCAAATTGCAATCGCGACAGTGTAATGACATCCATACTTGTATCCTCCCTATCAAATAAAATATTACATCTATTTTTATAGTATAAATTTTTATAAGGAAAAATGCAATCTATTATTAATTGATAATTAAAATTGATACCGTATTTCTTTTCGTTAGATAAGCTTTCTTAATAAATTCTTACTGTACATTATATTAATACGCTTTTTATTCGCAATACACCTGCCTATTTCTTTTAATATCTTGTTATTTTTCTGTATTATAAAATTAACTATACCATATATTACAAAAATCCGGGTTTTAAACCCGGATTTTTGTAATATTACGTCATTTTAAGACAATTTATTATACTTGCCACAATATACATCTATCAAGGAATATATAGACATATTATCGATTAAATAAATACATTATCTATTTATCAATATTCATTTTTTACCTTTTTTAATTTTTTCTTCAAGAAAGGCAGCAAATTTTTTATGATGCTCAATGGCGAATAAAATACGCTTCTTGATATCTTCCACCTCTATACTGCCCATCGCTTCCTCCAGCTTTTTACAACGCTGCTGGACTTGTACGAGTGCAGCATTCAAAGGTTTTTCTTCATTAAGGCCTATCCCGTAAACGGCATGCAGACATTCCCGTACATTTTCCTTATAGCCTTTTTCCCCTGATACTTTTTCAAGATAATCAGCCATATAAAGAATTATTTCATACGGGTCCTGGCCCTCATTAATCATCTGCATGAGAGCCATCTTAACATTTTGTTCTTTGCCGTAAACTGGTTTCCCAGACACTTCACTCATATTCGACACTCAGTTTTACACAAACTATTTCTTATCATTAAACTTTTCATGCAGATATTCTTTTATATCGGCTGCATGTTCCATCGACATTACTTTATCTAAAGCTTTCTTTGCTTCAACCATGCTTACTTTTCTGATAAGTTCTTTTACGCGCGGTATGGACGGTGCACTCATGGAAAGTTCCGTAATTCCCATAGCCATCAATAAAACGGCTGCACAAGGATCACTTGCCATTTCACCGCACATTCCAGCCCAGATCTTGTTCTTATTAGCAGAATCAATTGTCCGTTTAATAAGGGCAAGTACACCAGGATTAAAAGGATCATACAGATAGCTGACATTACTGTTGACGCGGTCTACAGCAAGAGTGTACTGAATGAGGTCATTCGTACCAATACTGAAGAAATCAACATGCTTAGCAAATATTGGTGACATGACAGCAGCTGCTGGTGTTTCGACCATTATGCCAAGCTGTACACTATTAGAGTACGGTTTATTTTCCTGTGTCAGCAATACTTTTGCTTCTTCAATAATTTGTTTTACTTTATCGACTTCGCTCAGTCTGATTACCATTGGCAGCATCATAGCCGCCTTGCCATATACGCCAGCACGCAGGATAGCCTTCACCTGTGGCATAAATATATCGCGGCGCGCCAAACAGATACGCAGCGCACGCCAACCTAAGAAAGGATTATCTTCCTTCGGTATATTTAAATACGGCAGTGGTTTATCTCCGCCAATATCCATCGTACGAATTACGCATAACTGACCCTTACATTTTTCGACAGCTTCTTTATAAGCTTGGAATTGCATTTCTTCATCAGGTGCTTCACTTCTGCCCATGAATAGAAATTCGGAACGGAAAAGGCCAACACCTTCAGCACCAAAACCACTGACAGCAGCTTCTACATCAAGATGTGTACTGATATTAGCTACAAGCATGACTTTATGGCCATCGGTAGTTTCCGCTGGTAATGATGTAAGCTCTGCATAATGCGCCTTGAGCCTGTTTTGTTCTTTTATCTGTTCATTAAAAGCAATTAATTGCTGTTCTGTAGGAGCTACGTATACTTCGCCGGTTTCTCCGTTAATGACCAGTGATGCACCGCTTTTTATTTCTTTTAATTTATCGCCAAGACCAACAACAGTCGGAATAGCGCGAGCCTTTGCGATAATTACCGCATGGCAGGTCGTGCTGCCCTGTCCTAAAAGAACACCGGCAATCTGTTCTGTAGGAATATTAGCAATAACTGATGGTTCTATTTCATGTCCGCATAAGATGACTGGTTCTTCACCTATATCTGGTCCTTTAAGCCCCAAAATCTGACGTACAACACGTTTTCCTACATCACGAATATCCACAGCACGTTCACGGAAGTAAGAGTCCTCCATGTTTTCAAACATTGCCGCTGATTCTTCGGATGCTGCCAAAACTGCTCTCGGTGCAGATTTTAATTCGCCGGCTTTAGCTACTGCATTATCTTCAAACATCGGATCCTGTACCATGACACGATGAGCTTCCATGATACCAGCCTGTTCAGACATATTTTTATCTGTGAGAGTTTTCACATTTTCTGCAAGAATGTCAGCAACTTCTCCAATTGCCTTCTTTACTTTGCCTATTTCTGCTTCGGCATTCCCCGGAGTGTATAAAGCAATGTACTTTTCCAAATCTTGTTCCAGAATTAGAGCTTTAGCTATGGCAATACCGGCAATAACACCTTTACCGCGTAATTTACTTGACATCAATAGACCTCCTTGGGGCTTTGTGATAAATATTAATCTTCGCCGAACTTAGATTTTACAAGTTCTGTCAATGCATCAAGAGATGCCTGTGCATCTTCACCTTCAGCGCTAATGGTAACATCTGTACCTTGTTGCAAGCCAAGGCTCATAATCATAAGAATGCTTTTAGCATCTACGGTCTTTCCTTTAGCTGTTAATTTAATTTTAGCTTTAAACTTGTTTGCTGTTTGTACAAACATTGATGCAGGACGTGCATGCAAGCCTGTTTTGTTTTCGATAGTTAATGTTTTTTCCATGAGTCATATCCCCTTTTATCTAAAAAAAATTGAATTTATAGCAGTTAGACTGCACTTCTTAAATTATACCGAATAGAATGAAAAATTACCAGCATAAATTTACATAAAGTATATAATTATTTAACATGATATTTGTGCTTATTTTAATTTAATCTTTTATTTAATTGTGATTAATGTGGTTTTGCGGGTTTTTTAACATACAAAACACATTTAATATTTGTAAATGAAATTAAATAATTTTTTTTCTTATCGTTACCACAATTAAATAGTATTACAATTATATCCCGCCAAGCATATAGAAAAAGCCGTCCAAAAATAGTAAACTATTATAAATGAATTTCTATCCAGGCAAGCTTCTAAAACAAATCATTTCCTATTAATAAAGGGCAGCTCTAATCCGGTATATCTATTTTCTAAATTATTTAAGCAAAGAAGGTATCTTATATGTACGATTTTTCGACTAGTCCTGACAGAAAAAATTCTGGCTCAGCAAAATGGGCAGCCATGAAAAAGAACTATCCGCAGGTTCCTGACACAATCATCCCTCTATCCGTGGCGGATATGGAACTGCCCACCGCACCGGAAATAGTCACCGGCCTGCAGGAGTATCTTTCCCAGAACATCCTCGGCTACACCATCCCCACAGACAACTACCTGCGGGCAGTATGCAGCTGGATGCTGCGGCGCCATGATTTTAAAATAGACCCACAGTGGATTATCTCCTCACCGGGAGTTGTTCCGGCTATTTTTAATGCAGTCCGTGCTTTCACCCAAGAAGGGGATGGCGTTATTGTTATGCCACCCGTATACTATCCTTTTTACCGCGCCATCCTGCAAAACGACCGCCAGGTAATAGAAAACCCGTTAATTTATAATGACGGTACTTACCATATTGACTTTGATGATCTGGAAAAAAAGCGCGTGACAAACAAACCCATCTCTTGATTTTATGCAGTCCCCATAATCCGGTAGGCAGAGTCTGGACAAAAGAAGAACTGCGCAAAGTCGTCGACATATGTTTAAAAAATGACGTCTTACTTGTCGCTGACGAAATACACTCCGACATCATCCTGCCCGGTTTTAAACATACCACTTTGGCCACCCTTAGCACAGAAGCTGCTGATAACTGCCTAATCTGCACTGCACCAAGCAAAACCTTCAATCTTGCCGGACTACAAGTATCCAATATCATCATCAAGAATGATGATATTCGGCATAAATTTACTAAGACTGCCCTTAAAGCCGGCTATGGCGCATTAAATGCACTTGGCTACAAGGCGTGTGAACTAGCATACAATAAATGTGAAGCATGGTTAGACGAATTTATCAACCTGCTTAGCCAAAATAAAAAACTCTGTGCCGATTTCATAGAAAAAAATATACCCCAAATAAAAATTACTAACTTGGAAGGAACATATTTACAATGGTGGAATTGCCGCAGCCTTGGCATGAACAAAAAAGATTTGGAATTCTTTATGACCCGAAAAGCTCTTATCTTCTTTGATGAAGGTTATATTTTCGGCAAGGAAGGCGAAGGCTTTGAAAGGATCAACCTCGCTTGCCCGACAACTGTTCTAGAGGATGCCCTGCATCGCCTGCAAAATGCACTTGCCTCTAAAAATATTTAAAATAGCAGTTCATCGTTAACTATATAAATAATTAAGTTGACATATATTTCAATCTAAAATATAATTGTATGCATACAAGCTTTTTTAAAACCCATTATCGGGCAAAATTATCCTGACAGCACGTTTGTAATACTGCCATTTGTTTTTAGGAGAGGGAATATATGTCAAATTTACTGCTTGCCGAACTCACAGAAAAGATTATTAAGGGATATCGTCTAAAACGTGGCCAAGATTTTTCCGTATTCCTTACTGCACCGCTTGAAGAACTGCAAAATGATGCCCAAATACTGCAAAAGCATTTTTGCGGTAATCATATTGATCTATGTACTATAATAAACGGGCGCAGCGGCCGTTGCAGTGAAGATTGCAAATACTGTGCGCAGGCAGGCTGCCATCATACTGGTATAGAAGAATACGATCTCTTAGACAAAGACACCATCATAGATAACGCCCGTGCAAATGAGCAGGCTGGCGTAAATCGCTTCTCCATAGTAACTTCAGGAAGAACCGTTACTGGTAAAGCTTTTGCCCATATCCTTGACACTTATAAACAAATGCATAAAGAATTGCATATAGATCTATGTGCTTCACATGGTTTCCTCACAGCCGAACAATTTCATCTGCTCCATCAGGCGGGTGTCAGCAGCTATCATCACAATATCGAAACATCGCGGCGTTTCTTCCCACATATTTGCACCACCCATACTTACGATGACAAAATCCGCACTATCAAAATAGCCCAAGCAGAAGGACTCTGTGTCTGCTCAGGCGGTATAATCGGTATGGGCGAATCTTGGGAAGACAGACTTGACATGGCTGTAAGCCTTGCTGAGCTCGGTATCCAATCCATACCTGTAAATGCTCTTATGCCTATCAAAGGGACACCACTAGAAAATCTACCACAACTCAATGCCAAGGATGTTTTGCGAACCATAGCATTTTTCCGCTTTATCAATCCTGAAGCGAATATCCGTCTTGCAGCCGGCCGCAAACTCTTGCCTGGCAATGGTGAAACAGCTTTAATCGGCGGTGCCTCCGCTTCCATTACGGGTAATATGCTGACTACCTCTGGTACAACGATCCACGAAGATATGCAAATGTTGGAACGGCTTGGCCTTACTAATAAAGAATACTGTCCAGTTTGCTGACAGCGTGGCCTATCTTCCATTGAATATTTTACGATATTCCTCTCCATAATAATTAACATATATTTTTGCAGCTAAAAGCCCCGGTGAAAAATCACCGGGGCTTTTGGTTGCAAAACAATTATTCTTTATACCCTTATTGCCAAGTACATATTTAGGATTCCTGCAATGACTCTATATATTTTCCCGCGGACTGTGCTGCAATAGCACCATCGCTAACCGCAGTCACAATCTGCCGCAAAAATTTCTTACAAACATCGCCGGCTCCATATATTCCCTTGACCTTTGTCTGCATATTTTCATCGGCCAAAATATAACCATTTTCATCAGTAATACCAAGTTTTTTGGCAAACTGTGTAACTGGATCATTACCAATATAAGGAAAAATTCCTTTTGCATAAATATCGGTAAGCTCACCGGTTTTGGCATCTTTGACCTTGAGTCCTGCTACTTTATTATCCTTTATCAATACTTCCTGTGGAAGTTTATTCCTAATAACTTCTATCTTATCATTAGCCAAAACTTTTTTCTGGATAACTTCATCAGCACGAAAAACATCACGTCTGATGACAATGGTAATTTTCTTTACAACCCTTGTAAGATAAACAGATTCTTCCAGAGCAGAATTACCACCGCCGACAATGATAACATCTTCATTTTTATAGAACGCCGAATCACATACGGCGCAGAAACTGATACCTTTACCTATCATTTCCTGCTCACCCGGTATATGCATAAGTCTTTCAACCGTTCCCGATGCTATTATTACCACACGAGTATTATAGCTGCTGCCATCTTTACACAATACAGTCTTCACTGCACCATGGTCTTCTATGTCAGCGGCTTCAGCGAAAATATATTCTGGCCCCAAAGCTGTAGTCTGTTCATACATAGACCAAGCCAGATCAGCACCATTTATTGATTTGACACCTGGCCAATTTTCAATAGCAAAGGTTTTTACAAGCTTTCCGCCTGGAGCGTCAGCCTCTAAAACAGCAGTCCGCAAACCTGCCCTGCTGGCATAGATAGCGGCAGTCATACCTGCCGGGCCGCCGCCAACTACTACGATATCATAAATATTACTGTTTTCCATAGCATCACTCAACATTTTGCGCTGCCAAATCTTTCAATTTTGGCATAAGCACATTTTCCGCCACGAAGCCGCTCATATTTCCCTTGGCTTCTCCATTGGCAATAAAGTAAAGTGTAGGAACGACACTAACATCATATTTTTGTGCCAATTCAGGTTCCTGATCAATATCAACTTTAACGATATCTACAGGTAATTCACCTTTATTATCGATGTTTTCGATAACACGTCCCAGCATTTTGCAGGGACCGCACCATGTTGCAAAAAAATCTACCAAAAAAGTCTTTTTATCCGCTATCATTTTATCAAAAAGTTCTTTATCTGCATGTATTATAGCCATAATGAACTCCTCCTCACAATGTATATCTTAGTAACTATATAATATTTTATTTCCATCTAATTGTCAAGCATTGTGGGTGTTTTTATTCCTGAAAAATTTTTAGCAGTGAATTTTTATATGTTAATTCTCAGCGTAAATCCGCTGGTTTTAAAAAATTATTTTTCTGGACTGATTCTATTTTTTGAAAATCACTTAATTTCCCAGCTTCATCAGCAATCTGTGCAAACGATTTATTCTGTTGGTAGCTTTCCTGTAAAACGCTGTTTACACTCCGGTCTGTCAGTTCGGCCACAATACCTGCTCTGCCAGTTTCTCTGGCTGTTGCCGCAAAAGCCGTGATAGATGCCATGCCAATTGCCAGTGCAGCACATACTGCTACGATCATCTTTTTACTTTTCATAAAATTATTTTTCCCTCCTAAAATTCAATTGATTTTTAACTTCAATATTTTATAGATCATTCTTTACAATCTTAATTTTTTTCTTAACAACAATTATATATTATCAATAAAGTATGACAAATCTGTGGCAAAATTTCTGTATTTATGTAAATTCGCCCAATTGCTGTTTTTATAGGTTCCAACGCCTCTAAATTAATCGCATAAATAAATATTCTATAACATAAAAAAAACAAATTTATTTACTATAATATAGCATAAATAAGCTTATAAAAGTACCAAATGAGAATTTATTGCAGTAAAATATAATGTAACTTTAATTTTCAATAATGGTTTTCTAAACTTGATTTGAAAAAATTATACACTGACTGTCCGATATTCTTACCCTTGCTCCCATCCTTTTATTGGTGCAATACCTTATATGGCAGTGGGGAAAACAGTCGTTTCACGTATAAAGGAAGGATTTATTATGAAAAACATGCTCATAGCAGAGGACAACAAACAAATAGCTGTCGTTCTTGGCGAATATGCAAAACAAGAGGGCTTTAATGTCTTCTTTGCTGCCGACGGAGAAGCTGCTTCTTCTCTCTTTAATAAAGAAAAACTCGATATTATTCTACTCGACATCATGATGCCTAAAAAAGACGGTTTCGCTGTATGCCGGGACATAAGAAAAACATCAAATGTTCCTGTGATAATGATAACAGCACGCGGTGAAGATTTTGAACGTATAATGGGACTTGACATCGGTGCCGATGATTATATAGTAAAACCTTTTCCCCTGCGGAGGTAATGGCCAGGGTCAGAGCTGTGCTGCGTCGTATGGACACCACTGCCGGACAAAAAAATATGCTAAAATATGATAGTTTGCAAATTGATTTAGACAGCTATACTGTCACCGTTGATGATAAGGATATATCGCTTACCAAAAAAGAAATAGAGCTTTTATGGCTCCTTGCTTCCAATTATGGTAAAGTTTTTTCCCGCGATAATCTACTTGACAGTATTTGGGGATATGATTACTTTGGTGATACCCGAACAGTTGATTCACATATCAAACGGCTGCGCGCCAAGCTGAATGCCAAAAGCATTTATGGTAAAATGATTAAAACTGTTTGGGGAGTGGGGTATAAATTTGAAACTGCCGAAAATGAAGAATAAGATTGTTTATAAATTATTTGCATTTTTTACCGCGGTTCTTTTCATTTTCATGCTTATAATTAATGGCTTTTTTACTTTTTTTTCAATAAACAAACGGTCGAATTACGCCGCACTGACTTGCGGGAAAAAGTAGGCACGATAGCCAATACCATCAGTCTCTTCATCCAAAATGATACCTCTGATGCACAGCAAGACTCCTCCAAATCAGATGACAATGATGATAACAATAATACATCGCCAAATCCCCATAACAAACATATGGGCATGCATATGGGCAGAAATATGTCCGATACTGCAATTCCTTATTATAAGGCACTTGTTTACTATATAAAACTATTGAACAGAATGGATATGTCCGATATATGGATAATAAATGATAACCATCAATTTTTAATAAGCAATAACCGCCATCACCGGCCAGTGCAATACAATGAATTGCCACCGGGTGGCGTCGACGTTATAAATGAGGCCCTCCAAGGAAATATTGTGGTAGCGGACAGCTTTAGCGGTGTTCTCGGTACCCCTGCCACCACAGCAGCGGCACCGATAAAGGGTGCTGACGGCAGCTATGTAGGTGCAGTTTCAATGCATTCGCCTATCAATGAAATGAACAATTCCATCCACTATGCCATCAGGCTTTTAATCATAAGTTCCCTTTTTGCTATGATGATTGCCCTGCCCGCCTCACTTCTCGTTTCGTATTATTGTACCGAGCCGTTGCGAAAAATGAAGAAAATGGTGCTCGCCATTGCTGATGGTAAATACAATATTAAAACCAATATCCATCAATCAGATGAAATAGGTGAACTGGCCTCTTCCTTTGACCAAATGGCTGTAAAATTAGATGAGGCTGCTAAAGAAAGCGGTCGTTTGGACAAGGCCAGACGCATTTTTACCGCCAATGTTTCCCATGAACTAAGAACACCGGTAGCTGTTTTACGCGCTTCTTTAGAAGCACTTACCAGCGGTGTCATAAAAGATGAAACCATGCAAAAAGAATACCACCAGCAAATGCTGAACGAAACCATTTATCTGGAACGTCTTGTCAATGATATGCTGGAATTATCCAAGTTGCAAAATCCTGATTTCAAAATTGAAATGTCCAAATTTATCCTAAATGACCTCATAAGTGATGCCGCACGGGCAATGCGTCCATTTGCCGCAGCAAAACATATTCATATTCTAACTGAGCTGACCCTGCCGCCCGCAGAAATGACTGGCGATTACGGTCGACTACGGCAAATGATCATGGTCGTTTTGGATAATGCCATAAAATTCTCTGAACCAGGCGGTGAAATAAAGCTGCAACTGTGCCTTGACGACCAGCTGGCCCTGCTTAAAATAACAGACAACGGCTGTGGTATAAGTCCTGATATATTACCACATATCTTCGACCGCTTTCACAAAGTAGACAATGAACGCAACAAGAAAGGCACCGGCCTGGGGCTTGCTATCGCTAAACAAATAGCCATGCGTCACGGTATTGATATCAAAGTCAACAGTGTCCCCAATGAAGGATCTGTATTCACTTTTGTTTTCCAAAATTTATCTATCCTAAGCGAATAATGAGCGAATAAACCGAGCATGTATAATAACTTATATTTATACATGCTTAGTTTATCTTTATTTTTATCAATAATAGAAAAATGTTATAATATTAAGTAATTTTAGTAAAAAAATTCGCAAAGGAAGATGATTTTGGAAAATTTAGAAAGATTCATTGAATATGATCCGGCAGGTTTTACTCTTCGCGAAGCAATAATAGAAGCAAAACGCTGCCTGCATTGCGCAAAACCACATTGCCGTATGGGTTGCCCAATCGAAAATGAAATTCCTGATTTTATAGAAGCAATGGCGCACGGCAACCTAGGCACCGCCAGTACTATCATAGCTAAACGCAGCAATCTCCCCGCAGTGTGCGGGCGCGTCTGTCCACATGAAAAACAATGCGAAGGCTCTTGTATATTAAACAAACAAAACAAAGGCATTAAAGTCGGCAAAATCGAACGCTTTATCGCTGATATGGACGGCGAACTCGTCCTGACACCAGCCGTCATCAAAGAAAAGAAAAGTGGACAGATCGCTGTTATCGGTTCAGGCCCTGCCGGCCTCACTGTCGCCGGGGATTTAGCCAAAATGGGATTTTCTGTAACAGTATTTGATGCCCAGCAGGAAGCTGGTGGTGTTTTAATGTACGGCATCCCAGAATTTCGTCTGCCCAAACAGGTCGTACGCCGTGAAGTAAAAAAGATAGAAAATCTTGGTGTAAAATTTAGGCTTAATACAATGATCGGTCCCAACCTTACCCTCGACAATTTATTTGAACAGGGTTTTGATGCTATTTTTATCGGCACCGGCAACGCATTGGCAAAATCTCTTCCTCTGCCCGGCACAAAATTGCCCGGTGTAGTACAGGCTACCTATTTTTTACAGATGGTCGAACTAGCCAACCAAGGAAGCATTGATCCTATAGAAGTACCTATCCATAACGGTGATAATGTTGTCATCATCGGTGCCGGTAATACTGCCATTGATGCTGCCCGTACGGCTGTCCGGCGGGAAGCTGCCTCCGTTACAATCATCAACCGAGATCGGGAAAGCCATATAGCGGCTCTTGCCTCTGAAGTAGCAATGGCACGCGAAGAAGGCGTAAAATTTATATCCCTGCGCAGCCCTGTCGAATTAATTGGTGAATATTTCGTCACAGGTGTACTCTGCCGCGTAATTGATGATCCCGGTGAAACAAAAGAGTTAATGCCAACAGACAAAACTACCATTCTCCCTGCCAATAAGGTTATTATTGCCATCGGCCAAAGACCTGCCAGCCGTATCATAGGTTCTACCAAAGGTATCGAAGTAGATAAAGCCGGCTATGTAAAAACACGCGATATACCTTACGGTATGAGCATGCGCAGCGGTGTATTCTCCGGTGGAGATGTGGTAAACGGCCCCGCTACCGTAGTAAAGGCCATGAAGGATGCCAAGCTGGTTGCCAAAGGGATTGCCCAATACGTAGAAGCAAAAAAACTCATGGAAAAATGCGGTCTGAAAATGACCGATTAATACCATATGCAAAATTTGTTATATTTTGCTATTGTTGCGTTCAATTTTTATTGAGCTTTGATTTGCAATGGTGTATAATATTAAAATATTTTAATATTATTGGGGGAAAATAATAAATTTAATGTCAAAATTCGACTTTCATCTGAATAATTGTACACTGGAAGAAGCCATTAAATCATTCTATGATGACAATCCTTTTACAAAAGAATTAGGAATAATTATAAATAAAATTGACAAAGGCAGCGTCTCTATCAGTCTCAACATCAAACACTGCCATACAAATGTATATAATATAACCCATGGCGGTGTATTGATGTCATTGTCTGACGCCGCAATAGGGGCAGCTTGCCTGAGTCTTAACAAACGCGTAGTAACTCTTGACTTCAATATAAATTTATTGAGATCCGTACCAGAAGGCAATATTATTACAGCAACAACACAAATTATCCACGATGGCAGACAAACAGTTGTCGGCGAATGCTCTGTTTTTGACAGCGAAGGCCATTTATGCTGCAAAAGCCGTGCTACAATGTTTGTTCTAGGCCAATTGCAGAAATAAATTTGAAGGAGTATTTTCGTGCGATTTTTACGATACTTAATTTTTGCAGCCGTTTTTTCTATTGCAATTTTCTCATCCGCATCAGCCCAAGATGTTGGACCACAGCAATTTTCCGCCGATGCGGCACCCCAATATGGACTGACTGCCACATCCGCAATACTGATTGAAGCTTCAACCGGCCGTGTTATTTTTGAAAAAAATGCTGATGCACAGGGGTATCCTGCCAGTATGACAAAAATGATGACAGCCATTTTATCGATAGAAATGAGTAAACCTAACGACATTGTACATATATCAGACGAAGCCGCAGATGTAGACGGCTCTTCTCTCTATCTGGAAAAAGGTGATGTCATGCGTATGGATGAACTGCGCCAGGGAATGATGCTCGTTTCCGGCAACGATGCTGCTGTGGCAATCGCTGATGCAATAAGCAGTACAACTCCTGCCTTTGTAGCACTCATGAACAAAAAAGCACAGGAAATAGGTGCTGTGAATACGCATTTCAACAATCCTAACGGTCTGCCTGATCCAAACCATTATTCAACGGCACGTGATATGGCCAAAATAGCTGCCTATGCTTATAAAAATAATGATTTTCGTAAAATAGTAGCCGCCAAAGAAAAAGAAATACATTGGATAACCCCTAACAAAAAGAATGTCTTTGAAAACACTAACCGCCTGTTATGGAATTATCCTTATGCCAATGGTATCAAAACAGGCTACACTGATGATGCCGGCGGTTGTCTTGCCGCTTCGGCAACGTATAACGGTGTTACACTCATCGCTGTTGTCATGCACACAGAAGACGGCCCGGACAGATTTACAGAAGCCCAGGAACTTCTGGCTTATGGTTTCAAAAATATTCAGATGCAGCCAAGCCATAAAAAATCTGATTTCATCCAATCCATCCATGTACATGGCGGAAAAATCGGCAAAATAAATGTCACTCCGCAAACTGATATATCCTATCCTCTCATAAATGGCGAAACTGGCAGTGCCTATTCAATGAAGATAAACCTTCCCCGCTATCTTGAAGCACCTGTAAAAAGCGGTGATCAGGTCGGTTCAATAGATATACTTTACAACAACCAAAAAGTTGGTGAAATTCCTATGCTTGCCGATAAATCAAGTACCAGAGGATTCAGTCTGGCATCGCTATGCTATACTGTATATGATGGTATTACTAGTTTGTTCGCAACAGTTTAGTTATTAACAGGGCAGCCTATTACCCGTTGTGTTTAACCTTATCAGCTGGCCTGCATAACAGGATAATTTGATATTCGTAAATTTTTAGAGGAGGCTTTTTAATGTCCGTTTTCCTTCATGCAATAGAAGGTGTTATCACTCTTCTTCTTATGGGCCTTTCCGGATGGTACATGTCTTATAAGGGCTGGATAGACGAAAACAACCGGGCATTATTGCCAAAACTCGTAAATTACATCTCTCTGCCCCTATTCTTTATTTACAATCTTACTACCACTTTCAGCAAAGACCAGCTCGAACATTTAATTACAGGAGCAGCCATACCTTTCCTTTCCATGATAATCTGTTACTTTCTCAGTCTTCTTTTCGTACGTATCTTACATATCAAACATGGACATCGGGGCACCTTTAGTGCTTCCTTCACCAATTCAAACTCTATTTTTGTCGGCGTGCCTGTCACACTTGCCCTGTTTGGCGAAAAAGCACTTCCCTATGCACTCTTATTTTTCTTCGCCAATACTACTTTCTTCTGGACAATAGGTAACGCTTCCATTCAATCTGACGCCAACAAGTCTTCTTCATGGAAAGATTATATGACCGTCGCTACTTTGAAAAAAATTTTTTCGGCACCGATTTGCGGTTTTCTTATATCCGTCTTTTTCATATTAACCGATATAAAACTACCGCCTTTCCTAATGGATACAGCTAAATACCTCGGCAATATGACCACTCCTATCGCCCTTATTTTTATTGGCGCGACACTTTATTCTATGGACTTTAAAAAACTCAAATTTGACCGTGACTTAAATGGTGTCCTTCTTGGCCGGTTTATCGCGGCACCTATTGTAACCTATATTGTTGGTTCATTTTTCCCCATTCCTGAACTCATGTTTAAAGACTTTATCGTCATGTCTTCCCTCCCGGCCATGATCCAAACTGTAGTGCTTTCAAGCCTTTACAAAACAGACCTTGAATATGCTACAGTGATCGTATCCATCACTACAATCCTTTCCATAATAACTATTCCTATCTATATGGTATTACTCAGCTATATGTAGCTTATATGATATAAAAAACTGCCTTGGAATTAATTTTCCAAAGCAGTTTTTTCGTCTTTATGTAAACTTTCCCTTAGGCTCTTCTTTTTATCTTCTGTCTCATTGTTGCCAAGCGTTCCAATGCTTTATTTAACACATCTTCACTTTTCGCAAAATGGAACCGGATAAAATCATTTACATCTTCATGAAAGAAAGATGAGCCTGGTACAGCTCCCACGCCGACATCCCTTGCCAATACTTCACAAAATTCCAGATCGCTTTTATAGCCAAATTCACTTATATCCACCATCACATAATAGGCTCCCTGCGGCTTAGTATAGCGTATATCAAGGCTCTTCAAGCCATCCAGGAATAATTCTTTTTTACGCGTATAAATATCAAGCAAATCGGTATAGTAGGCATCATCCATAGCCAAACCTGCCATAGCAGCCTGTTGCAGAGGTGCTGCTGCACCAACGGTCAAAAAGTCATGGACTTTTTTAGCCCTGTCAATAATATTGGGCGGAGCGATAATATACCCGAGGCGCCAGCCTGTTATAGAATATGTCTTGGATAAGGAACTGCAAGAAATCGTCCGTTCATACATTCCCGGTAAAGAAGATATATAAACATGCTTATACGGTTTATATACAATATGTTCATATACTTCGTCCGTAATTACAAATACATCATATTTAACAGCCATATCAGCAATCAATTTCAATTCATCATAGCTGAACACTTTACCGGTCGGGTTAGAGGGATTACACAAAATCAAAGCCTTTGGTTTTTGCTGAAAAGCAGCCTCAAGTTCAGCAGCCGAAAAATGAAAATCCGGCGCATGAAGCGGCACATATATTGGTTCGGCTCCACTGAGAATGGCATCCGCACCATAGTTTTCGTAAAAAGGAGAAAATACCACTACCTTATCTCCCGGATCAGAAACACTAATCATTGCTGCCATCATTGCTTCCGTACTACCGCAAGTCACGACTATTTCTTTATCGGCGTCAATTTTCCGCCCCATAAAATGTTCCTGTTTTTTCGCCAAGGCTTCCCGAAAATTTTGCGCTCCCCAGGTGACTGCATATTGATGCGGCCCTTTATAAGCTACAGAAGCCAATGCGTCAAGCAATTTCTGCGGTGGCGGAAAATCAGGAAATCCCTGGGAAAGATTTATTGCATTGTATTTCAATGATACTCTGGTCATTCGTCGGATTACTGAATCTGTAAAATATTGTGTCCTTTTCGATAAAGACGGCATATTATTATCTCCTCTTTCTTAGCAATATACCTGCTGTTATTTTAAATTTCAATTTCATACTGCGCTGCAAATTCAGCCCCACCAGCCAAGCTATTGCCAAATTGCCTGTCCTTAAGCTCTCCCGTAAAATTGTCTGCATCACATCGGCCAAACCAAGGTTCGATACAAACAAAAGGAGCATTCTTATGTGGTGGTGACCAAATACCTGTTACCGGTGCGTTAAAGGATACAGACAAATATGGTTTATTATTATTATCCAAAAAAGCAGCGTGCCCTATTTGGTAATTTTCAAATACATACGCATCTTGGTCAAAAACGTCTTTTGTAAATTCCCATACGCCTTTTTTTAACGGAAGCTCATATACCCGTTCCTGCACAAGCGATTCATTATTGAGTTTTTTGTAAAACAAGGACCCTTTCGTATCAAACTGAATACGGCACATTCCTTCTTCTGTAAGAACTGGACACATAAATGCTGGATGGGCACCAATAGAAAAATACATCATTTTCTTATCTGTGTTTATGACCGTCCACCGAACTGTCACTTTGCGACCGAATAAAGAATATTTTTGGATAAGTTGAAAATGAAATGGATATTTTTTGTATGTTTCTTTATTATCTGTCAATAAAAAAGCTATGCTTTCATCTTTCTTTGCCAGTATTGACCATTCCATATCCCTTGCAAAACCATGCTGTCCCATCTCGTATGTTTTTCCCTTATGTAAATAATGCTGTCCCTTCAAGCGGCCTACAAAAGGAAATAAAATAGGTGAACTTCTTTTCCAATAGGCAGGATCCGATTTCCATATATATTCATTGCCAGTCTGTTGGGAAAGCAATGATTTCAATTCTGCACCAAAACTCTCTATTTTAATTTGAACATAAGCGTTCTTCAATGTATAAAGCATTACGGCATTCCCCCCTTAATACCATCTTATGATAATAAACTTTTATATTATTCATAAAAATATTCTTTTTTATTATAACATATTGTCTTCTTCGCCGAACATACAAAAACTGCCTAACCAAACGGTTAGGCAGTTTTTATCGCAAATTCCAAATTCCAGCTTTACTTACGCCAGGAAAAATACCTGTTTCATTTTAGGCTGTGCCCCTGTGGACGGGTCCATTTCCATCACCATTACATCCTTCATGTATTCATTCCACTTATCAACAATCGGACTTTGGGCCTGATATTTTTCAGCATAGGCAACACCTTTTTCGCATTCAAAATAACCAAATACTTCATTGCCAGTGTTCCATATCGTATAATTTTTAATGCCTGCATCCTTCAATACTTTCTTCATTTCCGGCCAAATATGTGCATGACGATTTTGGTATTCAGCAAGTTTGCCTTCTTTAATAACAGCCTTCCATGCGAACCGTTCCAATTTTATACCCCCTTCATCATTAAATTAACAATATCTATTTATTATCATATTTTTATTTAACTTCATGTCCATAGCGTTCAATTTCAATTTGTTTCAATGTCTTACCGCTTGTATTAGGTGCACCAATCGTGCCTACCAGCCAGCTGATAAAAGCAAATGCAACCATCAGCATTGCTGCATAGCGGAAACCCAAAGTACTCATGATTATTGGAACAAGGAATCCCCAAACAGCCGCGGCGATACGCGTGATGAAAAAGGTCAGCCCCTGTGCCGTAGCACGATATTTCGTCGGGAAAAGTTCCGAACACCATAATTGATAAAAGGCCTGTTGTCCTGAACCATTATTAATACCAGCAAAAACAGTGAACATCACCAACATCCACATGCTGAGCATTTCCGGCGGCAGTACCCATACACCCCAGCCGATAACATAAATACCACCTATTATCAGATATAAAAGACGGCGGCTTACTTTATCACCCAAGCGCATAAATATGAAGTAAGTACCAATAAAGGAAATGACAAAAGAACCTACTGACATAAGCTGTGACATACTATTTGACAAATTGCCTACATGTTCATAAATGTACGGCATAAAGAATCCCCAGGTGCTTGCGCAAAGATTCCATACGGAGTAAACACCGCAAAGGAATAAAACTGTTTTTAAATTAATTCCTGATAAAATGGTAGAATAAGACATTTTTTCTACTTTGCCTTCAGCAATAAGCTTTTCTTCCGCTTCCTTGGCAGCACGCCAATCTTTTGATTCTGGCATTTTCAAACGCTGATACCATACCCAGGCAGCAACAATTATTAAATGTGCAAAAACAATACGGTTACCAATTATACCGAACTGGTTTATCCATGCTGAAATCAAAAGCACGACCGCTGGTCCCAAGGCCCATGCAAACTGGGCCGAACCACAATGCTTAGCCCTGTTTTCCGCTGGTGCCTCTTCAGCGATCAAAGTCCAGGAGGCAACAATATCAGCACCTACACCAAGACCTACAATAATATAACCGATCAAGAGCATCGGGTAATTCACACCGAAAACAATTAAAAGCATCCCTATAATATAAACAAGCAAATCGTAAGTATAAACGAATTTTCTACCGTATTTATCGCATATACGTCCACCTATAAGTGCTCCAACTGCTGCTGAGCCGGCATTTGAAGACAATGCTGCCAAAGCCCCCATTTGGTATCCATCCATACCGAGATACGCCTGCCACAAACTGAGCCCGGCAGCACCTGCGACGATAGATCCTGCATCAATATAACTCGTCATCGCGGCAAGTATCGTTTTTTTCCAAGGCGATGGTTCTGTACGATCCATTATGACCCCTCATTTCTTTATTAAGATATAATCTCATCTGCAAATTATGAAAATCAAGAAAATATTGTAAAATGTATTTTACAGAGAATTATTCAGTTATATATAATAGCTATAGACTTGCCTGGCCGGGCATTTCTACTCCTGCCCAGCCAAGCAAAATTCCCTGTAAAACACAATTAGCGCAGAAATTCTTCAGTGAGATTTATATTAAATGCTTTAGCAAGATCACGGAAATCTTGGTTGCTTATAGTCTGCTTTTTACCGCCCATAGCATGAACCTTTACAGATATTTCCGATGCCTTTTCTATTGTGTCCATAAAACCAAATGCTTCATCAAAATCTTTCCCTGCACAAAAAACACCGTGATGTGCCCAAATTACAGCGTTATAGGTTTTCATCAATTCCCCGGTAACGTCAGCAATAGCTTTTCCGCCTGGTACCATCCACGGTACAACGCCTATGCCTTCCGGGAAAATTACGGGAACTTCTGTCATCATTTCCCATAATTCATGCGTAAATGTCTTTGCATTAAGCGGCAATACAAAAGTAAGCGCTATTGCATTAACTGGATGGGCATGATAAATAACCCTGTTTGCACCGTTGGTAACAGCTTTTTTTATCCCGTGGTTCATAAGATGTGTCGGCAATTCACTTGTTGGTCTGCCACCATGTTCATATCCCCAAAGGACACTGTATTTTTCACCTTTATCATCTATCTTAATAATAGCTATATTATCTTCCGGGCATAAGATCACGTTTCTCATGTATTTGCCACTGCCTGTAACCAAGAAATATTCACCGGCAATGTTAGGTACAGTAGTACCTATCGGCTGCCAATCCACAGCCGGTTTTAAAGCCGGCATTATTTCCTTTACTTCTTCTTCTTTTATGCGATAGCTAAAATTACCACCGTTCCTTTCATGCCAGCCTTTTTTAAAAGCATCGTCGGTCAATCTAATATATCCCTGCATAAATTTTGCATCCGTAATAGCCATTTTATTCCCTCATTTAATCTAATATTTTAAAATCAACCGGCAGTAATATCCAAGAAACACCTTTTTCAAAAACGCAACAAAGCGATTTATCTACTTTACCGCCTGCAAGCAGCAGCCATATAATAGACTGTATTGCCAATATTGCTTAACGCTTTACTAATACTTCACGTTCATAACGTTTTATTTCTTTAAACCATTCTTTTTTCTGTGGTACACCCTGTACTTGACAGTAATAATCCCATACCGCACCAAACGGATAGGTCTTTAATTCTTCCATTGAAGCCATAAGTTCAGTGAAATTACCTTCGTCCTGCATTTTCTTCAAAGCTTTATGCGGTGTAAGCAATGCTAAGAGCAATGCTTTTTCCATATTGCGCATTCCTACTACCCATGCTGAAATACGGTTTATACTAGCATCAAAGAAGTCAAGACCGATAAATACTCTGTTAAGTGCATCACAACGGACAAGTTCTTTAGCAATTTCCTTTAATTCATCATCCAGCAAAATTACATGGTCACTATCCCAGCGAACTGGACGGCTTACATGCAATGCCAGGTTTTTATTGAACAACAGCATTGTCGGTATTTTATCAGAAACCATTTCCATCGGATGGAAGTGTCCTGTATCCAATAAACAGATCTTGTTATTTTTAGCTGCATAATTCATATAAAATTCATGTGAACCAACTGTATAGGATTCCACGCCAATACCAAACACTTTGCCTTCAATACTGTCAGCTAAATATTTTCCATCATAATTTTCAGTGAAAATTTCATCGAGAGCTTCCTTCAAACGTTTGCGCGGTCCAAACCGATCAGCCGGAACATCCTTATACCCATCTGGTATCCAGATATTGTTGAGTGATGTCATAGAAAGTTCTTTACCAAAATATGCGGCGATTTTACGGCTGGCTTTGCAATGTGCTATCCAAAAATCGCGGATTTCTTTATCGGGATTGGATAAGGTAAGATTGTCAGCAGCTTTAGGATGTGAAAATAATGTTGGGTTAAAATCTAAGCCGAGACCATTTTCCTTAGCGAAATCAACCCATGCTTTAAAATGTTTCGGTTCGAGCTTATCACGGTCCACTTTTTCATCAGTAATGGCATAAGATGCATGTAGGTTTATTTTATGCTTGCCTGGTATCAATGACAGTGCTTCCTTCATATCTGCCATCAACTGATCAGGATTTGTTGCCCTGCCCGGATAATTTCCTGTTGCCGATATGCCTCCCGTAAGTTCTTTGGAGTCAAAACCTAAGACATCATCGCCTTGCCAGCAATGCATGGAGATACGTACATTTTTCAAAGTTTCTACTGCTTTGTCTACATCTACACCAATCTGACCATAGACTTCCTTTGCTTCATCAATACTTGCCATTTTTGCATACTCTCCTTAAAATAATAAATATTTATTTTAAATAGTACAGACATGCGCATATCTTATAACTTATCCAGCTAAGTTATAAATACAGAACATCTCTCTGCTATTTCAGTCCTCAAAACAAAACTCATCATCATTAACCTTTTTTACGGCAAACGATTTTGCTATTACTCTGCGTGCATGTGCCAAATCACTAAATTCATCTGCTTTCAGCATCTGTGCTGTCAAGTTGCCGATTGCCGTAGCTTCCACAGGTCCCGCATAAATATTTTTCTTAGTATACAGTGCTGTAAGCCTATTCAAAAATCTGTCCTGGCAGCCACCGCCGACAACGTATATATTTTCATAATTATTTTCTGTGACTTTTTCAATCTCATTAACCACATCGCCATAACATTTTGCCAAACTATTATAGACACAAAACAACAATTCACATTCTGTCTGCGGTTCCGGCTGGTCAGTCTTACGGCAATATTCCTGGACAGCCTGTTTCATGCTTTTCGGTGCTAGAAAACATATATCAGTAACATCAACTATAGATTTAAAATAACGTCCTATATAAGCCAACGTAAAAAGTTCTTCAAATGTATATTTATGGGGAAACTCTTTCCTTATGGACTGCATCATCCATAATCCCATAATATTTTTCAAATAACGGTAACGGTAATGATACCCGCCTTCATTGGTAAAATTATGGATACGGCTCACTTCCGTGCAATCCGGTATAAGCCGTTCTATACCCATCAATGACCAGGTACCGGAACTTATATAAATGGCTTCTTCATCATTAGTCGGTACAGAAAGGACGGCCGATCCCGTATCATGTGTGGCCGGCAAAACGACTTCGCTGGAAAAACCAACTTCTTTTGCAATGTCTGGTTTCAGCATACCGACTGATTCCTTCGGCATATGTAATTTGCCGAAAATTCTACGCGGCAGCCCCAGCATATCCATCAGTTCCCAATCCCAATCACAGCTTTCAGCATTCACCAGCTGCGTTGTAGTGGCATTTGTATATTCATTCTTCATTATTCCGGT
Source organism: Pectinatus cerevisiiphilus (assembly GCF_004341685.1). Classification (GTDB taxonomy): domain Bacteria; phylum Bacillota; class Negativicutes; order Selenomonadales; family Selenomonadaceae; genus Pectinatus; species Pectinatus cerevisiiphilus. The sequence goes on along the minus strand of NZ_SMAA01000001.1, from coordinate 96,804 downwards.
AAGACGGTAATTTAAGTATTCCGGTATCATCAAAAAGTGTTCAGCTTTTTCCAAAAGTTCAGGTTTATTGAGTTTGACTGAATATAAGTGATAAATTGTATTAATCAGCATTTTCTGTATACCATTACGCTTATACAGATCTTTTTCGCTAATGATCTCATATACTTTTTTATCCATTCCCTTTGTGCGGGAATCACGATAACCTACTGCATCACCAAGCATTTTGTTATCTTTGTCTAACAGGATAAAATCAACACCCCATGTATCAATACCGATACTTTTAGGGATACGGTTAAGTTCACCACATTTGCGTATACCTTTTACTACTTCTGCGAACAGCCTTTCAATATCCCAACAAAGCTCCCCATCTTTGTCTTCAAGATGGTTTTCAAAACGATAAATTTCTTCTATCCGCATCTTACCGTTTTCCATCCACCCCAGAATATGACGACCGCTTGAAGCACCAATATCAATGGCCAGATAATAATTTTCCACCCATTTCGCTCCCTTTCTCTTTAATTAGTATCTTTTGTTTTATCAGAAAATTAAATTTTAATCTTTTTAGACAATTTTGAATAACAGATATATCTATCATATATTCGTTGCTTTATTGTCTGTTTTTCTTTGTTAATGTTATATTAGCATTCATAAATTTTTTTGTCAACTATTTTTATCTGTTTGTGTCTGTTTGTACCAACAATATATTTTTTTATGTTGTTTTGTAGTGAATTATATTATTATATTATTTTGCAATCTCATAATTTTTCTTTTCACGATGTATAAAATATACAATTGTCCATAATAATGCGGTGATGTATAATAATTAGTTGAACAGCACTTTATAAAATGCAAAAATGAGGTATTTGAAATGCTTGGAATAGAACGCAGACAAAAAATAATCAATAAAATACAACAGGAACGAAAAGTATATGTAAATGAACTGGCTATTTTATACAACGTCACCGAAGAAACAATACGCCGTGATCTTGAAAAACTTGAAAAACAGGATTTTTTACGTCGCAGCTATGGCGGTGCAATTCTAAAAGAACATACATATGATGATATTTCTTTTTCAAAGAGAATAACCCTAAATTTAGAGGCAAAACAACAGCTTGCCCAAAAAGCATGTACGCTTATCAATACCGATGATTCTATAATGGTTGATGCCAGCACTACATGTCTTGAAGTCGTCCAATTATTAAAAAACGAAAAATCCCTAACATGGATAACCAATTCTATCAAGATCGTCCATACCCTTATCCACAACAGTGCCAAAGTCATAGCCAGCGGCGGTATCCTCCGCAACCATTCTTACTCCTTAACGGGCAACGATGCCCTCAACACGCTCGACAATTATTGTGTTGATATAGCACTCATCGGCTGCAAGGGATTATCTATAGAGCAAGGTATCACCGAATCCAACGAAGCAGAAAGCATCATAAAAAAGAAAATGGCCGAACAAGCCAGGACGATTATCCTGCTTGCCGACCATTCTAAGTTTGATAATAACGGTTTTGCTAAAACACTTAATTTCAAACAAATAAATTACATAGTAACTGATAAAATTCCCTCTGCTAAATGGGTATCGTTTCTGAAAAAACAAAACGTAAAGCTCGTCTATTAATAAGTACCATCTATACGGTGTTATTGTTAATAATTATTCTATACTTTTTTTCTTCCGCGTACGTTCCCTTATCTGGGCGAACACAAAACGGTTTATTTTTTGCTGGGTCATAAAAGAAAGCTCCACAAAACGCGCACCGATGAGATATAATTCTTCATTTTCCTTTACTTTTGTACAGCGCAGCACTTCTGCCGGTTGGTGAAAATCATTCAATTCAGGTGCGATAAAAGAGAGATTAACAAGCAGATTCGTCTTCGTGCCAATGGCCGCCTTATCATAAAAAGCTATCCCGCCGCCACTTACATCAAAACTCTTTACTTGGCGTGTATTTATCGAAAAACCGTTTTGTAATAGCTGTTCACATTCCTGTCGTTTATTTTGCGCAACAATAAAAATCAATATATCTTTACTTATTGGTGTGCGGACAAACTCACGTTTTTGTTCCCGGCGTAAAACGGTAGGATGTTTTACACTTAATGTGAAGAAATGCCCCATCTTTATGTATGTACATTTTTCTTGGTAACTATAGCAACAGTCTGCGGTCTTTAATATGACAAGAATATCATCATCCTTTTTAAAGGGCACTTCTTTTACATTACAAGCTTTGCCGCTGACTGTTTTGACTAACGTAAAATCTATTTCGCTATTCATGACAAGCTTAATCCTTGCCAAATAGGAAATTCTTCTGTCATTTGCACAGGCTACTTCGGCACCAGTCGTTGCCTCTAATATGTCACTAATCTTCTTTTCCATGCTTACTCTCTCTCATCCCTAAGAATTTATCCCATCAAACTTCTCTAAATACCAACCTGCTGATAAAAGCAGCCTGCCCTCCTTTAAATTTTTCTGACCGTATTTGTCTTCTCCTTTACAGTTAATTATCCTTCTTTATATCGAGGCAAAATAATTTATAAATTTTTCGGCTAAAAGGGATAAATACCGTCCCTTCATCCAGATAGCCGTTATTTTAGTACGCAATTTTTTTTCTTTAATTACTTTTACACACAGATTTTCATGTGAAGCCAGTGTGACCGCCGAAGCTGGTACTATTGCTATACCATGTCCGGCATTGGCCCAAAGTATGGAAGTACGCGCATCGTCTGTATGGCAAAAAACCTCAGGAACAAAATCATAAAATTCGCAAACTTCATTTATAATTTTAGCAAAACGCCTATAAATTATCAACGGACGTCCTGCCAATTCTTTCATTTCTATCTGCTTATCACCGCACCAATCATACTTCTTATCCATGGCTGCCACCATGGGCTCTTCCTTTGCGTAACAACAGTGGAAAAGCTCATTTTTAAATGGTGTTCGGACTATACCGACCTCAATGAGTCCTTTGGTAAGTAAATCAATGAGTGTATATGTATTGCTTTCGTGTATTTCAAACTTTACACCGCTGTACTCTTTATGGAATTTTGCAATTCCCTCATTCAATAAAATATTACCTGAAGAAGATACTGTCCCTATATTTAACGTTCCCCTAAAGCCCCGTTTTAAATCCTCTATTTCCTTGCTCGTTGAATCGACAAGCTCTATTATCTGTTTGGCTCGCTTAAAAAGTATTTTACCAGCATCCGTCAGGTATATTTGCCTTGGCCCACGCTCAAAAAGTACTACGCCCAGCTCTTCCTCCAACATTTTCATCTGATGGCTGAGCGGCGGCTGTGCCATCCAGAGTTTCTTGGCCGCGGCTGTGATTTGTCCTTCTTCAGCTATGGTAAGGAAATATTTTAACTGCCGTATATCCATATATATTCTCCCATATTTTTTTAATATGTAATACTAATAATTTAAATATTTTTAATATATATTTTTTTATATTATAATCATACTTGTAATTATTATGAATTACAAGTAAAAAGCTTATGGAAGGGTATGGTCACTTTGTTCAAGCTGGCTGTTTTCCTGAAGGATTACAAAAAAGAATGTTTTATAGGACCGATCTTTAAATTATTCGAAGCTATTTTAGAACTTTTGCTGCCCACAATGATGGTATTTATTATTAATAACGGGGTAGCCAAACACGATCTACCTTATGTACTTCGTATGGGAGGCTGGATGCTTGGTATGGCAATCTTGGGCTTTTGTTGCTCTATGGTCTGCCAGTACTTCGCCGCCAAAGCTTCACAAGGTTTTGGTACCACCCTGCGCAATACTGTATTTCAACATATACAATCACTTTCCCATACTGAACTTGATAATTTAGGAACCGCATCACTGATCAACCGAATAACCAATGATATCAATCAACTCCAGCTCGCTGTTGCCATGCTTATCCGCCTTGTTGTCCGTACTCCTTTCATCTGCATTGGCGCCATTGTCATGTCCATGCTGCTGGATTTACGGTTGTCCCTCTTGTTATGGGGAGCAGCCCCGATCTTTGCTTTACTTCTTTATTTCATCGTCAAACGCTCCTCCCGCCTCTATAGCTCATACCAAAAGAAACTTGACCGCACTGCTGCAGTATTGCGGGAAAACTTAGAAGGCGTAAGAGTTATTCGGGCATTCGCTAAAATACAAAAAGAAAAAAAGCGCTTTTATAAAACAAATGATGACCTTATGGCTAACGCCTTGCAAATAGGCCATGTTTCCGCCCTTTTAAACCCACTTACCACTTTTATCATGAATACCGTTATTATCATGATCCTCTGGGTCGGCAGCAGCCACATCAATGAAGGTACTCTGGCTAAGGGCCAAATAATTGCCTTTGCCAATTATGTAACACAAATCCTGCTCGCACTCATTGTTATTTCTAATTTAGTGGTAATTTTCACCAAAGCCTTTGCCTCAGCTACCCGTGTCAACCAAGTGCTCGATACAGTGTCCTCTCTGCCCGAATCATCAGTATCCATTCCTTTGTCGGCCAATAATGACGCTCCTCTGATCAGCCTGCATGATGTATCTTTTAAATACAGCAGCACCGGTGATATGGCACTTTCCCATCTAAACATTGATATCCATAGCGGTGAAACAGTGGGAATAATCGGCAGTACCGGTTCCGGTAAATCCACCTTCGTAAATCTATTGCCGCGCTTTTATGATACTACTGAAGGTCAGGTGCTCATTGAAGGTGTTGACGTCCGCAACTGGGAATTGGCACATCTGCGAAAAAAATTTGGTATAGTTCCGCAAAAAGCAATTCTCTTTACAGGCACTATTGAAGAAAACCTGCGCTGGGGTGACGAAAAAGCCTCACTAGATGAACTTCAAAAGGCTGCCCAAATATCCCAGGCAGCAGAATTTATTGACCAATTACCTGACGGATATAAAACCATGGTGGAACGCGGCGGCCTGAACTTCTCCGGCGGGCAGAAACAAAGGCTGACAATAGCACGTGCCTTAGTAAAAAAGCCCGAAATCCTCATTCTCGACGATTCGACCAGTGCCCTTGATTTTGCTACTGACGCTGCCGTCCGTTTCGCCATTAGAAAAAATTATACAAAGACCACTGTCCTCATTGTTTCACAACGAGCCAGTTCAATAAAATATGCCGATAAAATTCTTGTATTCAACGACGGTCTTTTAGCTGGCTGCGGTACACATACAGCATTGATAAAAGATTGTGAAGTATATCGCGAAATCTGTTTGTCACAGCTTTCTTCCAAGGAGGTATACGCATGAAAATCAGTCGGCCTGTATCGCGCTGCGTCAGTTACATTACCTGTTATCCCGGCTATCTTACTTTTTCACTGGTTTCGGCACTTATAAGCGTCATTGCCAGCCTGCTCGGTCCTTTATACATAGGCCGCAGCATTGATACCATGGTTGGGCCAGGCATGGTTAATTTCGCCATGGTCATTGACATCTTAAAATTATTATCACTAATTTACATTTTGAATAGTTTTTTTGTCTGGACTTTAACATATTTTACCAATGAAATCTCATATAAAACTGCCAATAAACTGCGCCATCAGTTATTCACTAAAATCAACAAATTACCCGTAAGTTTTTACGACCACAATTCACATGGTGATATCGTCAGCCGCTTTATCAATGACATTGATACCATTGCCGATGGTATGGTTCAAGGCATGGCCAACCTCCTCACCGGTATAGTCACTATCTTCGGAGCTATAGGTTTCATGCTTTATATAAGCCCCAAAATGACAATTGTTGTCTTTCTCTCCGCAGTCGGAACATATTTTATGGCTCGTTTTATCACCAAAAAGACGCAAAACTTATTTAAAGCGCAGGCTCGTTATCTAGGCCTACTGAACGGTTATGCCGAAGAAAGCATCGCCGGCCAAAATGTCATCAAGGCATTTACCTGTGAAGATAGATCTTTTGCCAAATTCAAAGCCTTAAACCAATTACTGTATGAAAAAGGTGTCCGCGCGCAATTTTTTGGTTCTCTCACTAACCCGTCAACACGCCTTGTCAACAATATAACCTATGCCGTGATCGGTGTCAGCGGCAGCGTTCTGACCATAATGGGGCAGATAACCGTAGGTGATATAGCCAGTTTCCTCATCTATTCGAGTCTCTTTGCCAAACCCTTCAACGATATCACCGCAGTTTTTACACAGTTGCAAAGTGCCGCTGCTTCAGCCAAACGTATTTTTTATCTTTTGGATCTCCCAAGCGAGGCGGACAAACCAGCTTCGCCTGTTCCACTTCAGCTCAAAGGACATATTGTCTTTGACCATGTCAGCTTTGCCTACGAACAAAACCGTCCTTTGATAAAAGATTTTAACCTTACTGTAGCCCCAGGGAAAAAAATAGCTATCGCAGGGCGTACCGGCGCAGGCAAGACAACACTTGTCAACCTTTTAATGCGTTTTTACGAACTAGATGAAGGCCGTATATTGATAGATGGTAAAAACATCACCGACCTTTCCCGCGATGAATTGCGCCGCAACTTCGGCATGGTATTACAGGACACCTGGTTATTTACAGGCAGCATTCGTGAAAATATAGCCTATGGTATGCCTGAGGCAACAGAGGAACAAATAATAGCCGCTGCTAAGGCCTCAGATGCGCACAGCTTTATCCGCCGCTTACCACAAGGATATGACACCATAATAACGGATGCCGGTGGTAACCTCTCGCAAGGTCAAAAACAGCTTCTCACCATTGCCCGCGTTATGATGATAGACCCACCTATACTCATCTTAGACGAAGCAACCAGCAACATTGATACACGTACAGAGCTGCGTATCCAAAAAGCTTTTTTAAAAATGATGCAGGGACGTACAAGTTTCATCATCGCGCATCGCTTATCGACCATCCGCAATGCGGATGAAATAATTGTCATGGATCAGGGACACGTTGTCGAATGCGGTAAACATGAAGAATTATTGAAAAAAAATGGCTATTATGCAAAACTTTACAATAGCCAATTCGCCCAGGAAAACGGGTCTGTCGAAAGCGCTGATTAAAATCATTTTTTACCGATGCTTTATATGCAGCCTATCGCTATACCAGTAATTAAAGCCACTTGCTATCCATTAGACCCATTTATTTTCATATATAAATTGTGAGCGTAATTTCCCTAGGGTAGGCTAAAACAATATACCGTGTTCCCTATAATAAACAGGTTACCCCTTAATGTATATATAAAATCACCCCAATAAAAAAAGAAAAGCTGTGTGCCCATCCTTAGGCACACAGCTTTTCTTTTTTATATAAGAGTTTCATAAATGGCAAAATTATTTTATCCTAAAATTATTTACCGAAATAGTGTCTGAGCAAGCCATTGAATCCGCAACCATGACGTGCTTCATCTTTAGCCATTTCATGTACAGTATCGTGGATAGCGTCGAGGCCTAATTCCTTAGCCAATTTTGCTAAATCAAGCTTACCCTGACATGCACCATGTTCAGCAGCAACACGCATTTCCAAATTCTTTTTGGTGCTGTCTGTCAGTACTTCACCGAGTAATTCAGCAAACTTAGACGCATGTTCAGCTTCTTCAAAAGCATAACGCTTGTAGGCTTCCGATATTTCAGGATAACCTTCGCGTTCAGCAACTCTACTCATAGCAAGATACATACCTACTTCAGAACATTCACCATTAAAATTCTGGCGCAGTCCTTCTACTACACGTTCGTCAACACCTTTTGCTATACCAACGCGATGTTCTGCAGCAAATACTAAATCTCCTGCCTGTTCAACAAATTTAGAAGCAGGTGCTTTACATATAGGACACTGAACTGGTGGTTTTTCTCCTTCAAATACATATCCACAAACACTGCAAACCCATTTCTTCATAAAAAATTCCTCCAATTATATGTAACTATTATCCAGCTTGTTCGGCAGCTGTATTTTCTCTATGTGCCTATTATAGTTAGTATTTAATATTTTTAAAACTTCCATATTAAGTGTTTTTTATATGTTTTTATTCATAATTCTCAATTTTTCTCATCTATATTCTTTTTATTGTAGATATTCATTTTCCCTTAGTTTTTTATACTAAAAGATAATTATTATCTGTAATATTTTCTTTTAACTTTTGCCACAAATTATCAACAACTATATTTTCAGTACGTGCATAGTTATTTAAAAGTATATTTAATCAATATATGACTCATTTTTTATATTTTATTCTAAAAATGTGTTTTTTTTGCGGAATTTTATTTTTTTATATTAACGTTTTACAAATTTTTCTATATCCATAAAAAATTTTTAATTATTTTATTCACATAGTACTGTGAATAAATAACAAATGATTTTTCTGCTTCATAATCTATGTTTTTTACTTGTCTTATAAAGATTTTTCGATTTATGACTGATTTAATATGTAATCTATTTTATCCACAGGATGTGTATAACTTTGTGCATAAGTTATATTTGACTTTTTATCATTTTTCTATTAATTATTTTAAAAAAATTCACGTACATTCGTCCCCATTATTATTAACTTATCAACAAAAATGTGCATAACATTGTGGATAAGTTCAATTAAATACACTATATGAGCTATTTTTTGCAAACAAAAAAACGCAGCATAAAATATACTGCGTTTTTAAAATTTGACAAAATAATTTTTATTTTATCTTTCTATTACCAATCGGTAATATTCCTTTTTGCGGTGGAATTAAAATTCTGCCGCTGTTTAAAACAACTGCCAGTGTAGCTGCATTATGGATTACAGCTGCAATAAGTGGATTAATCCGCCCCAGTGCACCTAGTAGCATTGCAACAGAATTTAATGTGATCGTGGCCGTAAAATTCTGTCTGATCATATTCATGGTATCATCGCCAATTTGCGTTATTTCCATAAGTTTAGACGGGTCATCCGAATTTATCGTTATATCAGATGATTCAACAGCAATATCTGTCCGCCGTCCGCCAAGGGCAACGCCAATGTCAGCAAAAGAAAGTGCCGGTGCATCATTGATGCCGTCGCCGACCATCAGGACACGTCCATTCTTCTGTAAGCGCCGAACAATATCCGCCTTATCTTCCGGTAATACTTCTGCGTAGTAAGAATCAAGATCCATTTTCAAAGCCACTTCTTTAGCAGCTTCCTCGGTATCGCCTGTCAGCATTACTATTTCATCAATGCCGCGGCGTCTGAGCTGATTGAGCGTCCGCTTCATCTGCGGCCTGATCGGATCATTTATTTCTATGCAGCCGATAAATTTATTATTACGGGCAATATATACTACAGAAGAGCCAAGCGTATGTTTAAAGTCATTTATCTCATTGTAATTGACAACATTTTCTTCACGCATAAACCTACGGCTGCCCACAATGACCGTTCCGCCTTTACCGCCATCAAAATCAGCTACTGTACCCTTTATACCTCTGGCTACTACTGTTTCTGTCTTGATATGCGGTGGTGCTTCCCATTTATGGTCTTTAATATATTTCTGGATAGCTACTGCCAAAGGATGCAGTGAATGTTTTTCTATAGATCCAGCTAACAGCAGCAGTTCTTTTTCTTTTACTCCACCTGTAGTATGGATAGCAGCAATCTGCGGTATCCCTAAAGTTATCGTTCCTGTCTTATCCAATACTATGGTATCAATATCAGCAAGTGTTTCTATATAATTGCCGCCTTTGACCAATATCCCCTGTTGGGCAGCTCTGGCGATGGCCGCAGAAACAGCCGTAGCCGTTGACAATTTTAACCCGCAGGAAAAATCAATAAACAGCAAATTCATCACTCTTTGCCAATCCCGTGTTACCCCATATACTAATGCCGCTCCTATAAAAGAAACAGGTACAAGCATATTAGCCATACGATCAGCAAAATTCTGTACAGGTGCGCGGCGTGTCTGCGCTTCTTCTACCAAATGGACTATTCTGGCAATAGAGGTATCATCGCCGACTTTTTCAACTAAAATGGTAAGTCCGCCATTTTGCACCACACTGCCCGCATATACACGTGAATTTTTATGCTTCATGGCCGGCTGTGATTCACCAGTAATAGATGCCTGGTCGACTGCAGCGCTGCCTTCTATTACGATACCATCAATACATACCTTTTCGCCTAAATGAACGCAAATCTTATCGTTAGGCCGTATATCCTCTATAGCAGTACGGCGTTCTACACCATCAGCATCTATCCGCCAGGTAAACTGCTGGTCAAGGCTCAACAAATCGGAAATATGCTTTCTCGCCCGTTCCGCAGCATAACTGGTGAGCATTTCTGCCGCATTGGACAAGCTCAACAAAGTCAAGCTGGATTCAGGTTTGCCGGCGATAACGGAAGCTATTACGGCAGTAGCCGTAAGTGTATCCGCATTGGCTTCCCTTTCTTTGACAATACTGTCGAATCCTTTATGGATAATCTTACGTGCAGAAAATAAAACGAAAGCACTGCGCAGTAATCTTATACTAACATAAAATTGTGGATAAAATTTCTTCAGCACTTGAAAGAAAACAAAGCCACCTAATGAAACAAAAGCTTCCCGCCCAAATTTTTCAGTTTGGGTTTCCGCCGCAGCAACCTCTTTGCCCTTCCCTTTCTTTCCCTTGCTCTTTCTAGGGGCAGCTTCAACAATTTTACCGCTCATGGCATCAGTTAACCAGCTATTTTTCCATCTGCCTTCATAATAAACCGTCAGAACACCATTTTTTATGTTGGCAAAAGCAATATCTGAACCCGTCTGCAAGCGCATACAAAGAAGGAACTGCATCCGTTTGTTCATTGGCACGGACAATCTTATCCGTCGAAAAAAATACTTTTTCATCTACATCTTCATCTCCTAAGCAGAGAAAACGCCCACCATAATAATTGCGGTGCAGCCGGCGTCTGTCTTCTCATCACAAGTTTACGCAATCCCGCAACTATAAACATAAAGGCGGTGAGAGAGCGAAAATCAATGGCATTAGTTGTTTTTTCTTTCAAGTAATTATTCCAATAAACAAAAAAATCATAAAGCTGGCTACCGAGACCAGCCAATTCTTTATTTCCCATTCTACTAATACAGTCAACTGTTCCGAAAACCCGGTCTGATAAATATTTTACTAAATCATCTACTGTTTCTTCTTCGCAATTATATTCTAATAAAAGTGATCCGGTAATTGGATTTGCACTTATTTTTTTTACATATATCAATTGTGATAAATAATTTTCCAATATGGCAGCAAGACCTATATTGTTTTTCAAACCCGCTATAACATAACGGCGCCGCCCCGGTAGTGAATGAACTAGATGCATACATACTACAACATCGCAAACCTTACTCTTGGATTTTGCTACCCCATCGTTAAACAACTCAAAAACTTTCTGGCCGATGCTGAGTCCTAAAGCCATTCCGGCAGCATATGACATATAAAGACCTCCTCTTATCTATTTATCTTGTTTTTTATATATCGTTCAATATCAGCTAACTCCTTATTTCTGCGAAGTACCTCTGGACGGTATTCTATGAGTACTGATCCCGTAACAATATTTACTTTTACATTATCAATTTCTTTATAACTGCCAATCATTTTTTGCAGGACGGTTTCAGCATAGCCGTTATTCACCAGTTGATTGCTGTAAATTCTTATCCGTCCTGGGATATATGAAGCAATTTCCGCTTTTTTAATGATTGATGCCAAATCCATGCTCGGCAAAAATGACGAAAATATATCCAATTTTTTCCATTCCTCCATTAAATCATAAAAATCTTTGTATATTTTTCTTCTGTATTGATAAACATGCCAAAACGAAAAACATGTAAAAATTACTCCCCAATATTTATGCATACCTCGCCTGCCCATCAAAGAAAAAATCGTACCGCCCATACTTAACAACAACGGCAATCGCAAAGACATTTTTCGCATAATGATCCTTCCTTCCCCGAACTGGTATCGGCAAATAAAAAAACTGGACAACTTATTATTTTTCTTTTCTCATATATTTTTAAAATCTTCTCAGAAAAATACAGACAAAATAAGCAGTCCAGCTGATTTTACCACATCTTCAATTATTATCCACTATTTTGTCAGATCAACTTTCTTCTTATAAAAAAAGAGATGCCTAAACTACCTTGCCAAGCATCTCTCCTTATGAATCAAAAGCTATTATTTTTCCTGCTTTGCTGCTTCTTGTGCAGCGATCATATCTTCTAATTCTTCCTTCTGTTTGATAAGTTCAGCCATCGGTACTTCCGCTGTACCTACAGTTGCAGGCTGAAAAGAAGCGTTACGGCTTGCCGCATATTTATATCCCACAATCCCTGCAACTACACCAACAGCCATTCCAATCCAAAAATCTCCTCTGGAAAACATAAGTAAATCCCCCTTATTTTATATAAACATATTACAAATATAATAAAAAATGTCTCGTCTGTTAAAACATTTTTTACATGTACATAACTTTATTATATAGATTTTAATAATTAACATCAACAACGTTTTAATTTTTTTTTAAAAAGTTGTTGAAAATAATTATCATTTATATTATAATTTGATTGTTGCTATTGAAAATCATTATCATCTATTTGGAGGTGGATATATGGAGTCTTTTAAGCAATTTGAACATTTACTTGCGTTTCATTGCGCCCCGACATTGGCTGGAATAAAATCCGGCAACTTAATTTCAATAAATAAAAACAAAATAAATAATTTCAGGCAAATCCAGCAAAAATATAGAAAATGCCTAAGTTGCAATAATGTTTTTATGTTTACCGTATCTGAATCACAAAATTATCGTCTTCTACTTATCTACCACAAAGCAAATCTTGCTAAAATTCTCTCTGATGAGTGCAATCAAGCTTTTCTGAGATATTATGGCTACAAAGATTTTACGAGTGTGTTGTCGTGTCTTCGTTACTTAAAAATACGTATGCATCTGCAAAAAGGGTTCCCGCATGAGATAGGTCTCTTTTTAGGATATCCGCTCCTTGATGTTAAAGGTTTTATAAAAAACAACGGACAAAATTTTAAATTCTGCGGTCAATGGAAAGTATACTCGGATATTGAATCGGCTGAAAAATTATTTTCCAAGTATACTAAATGTTGTAATCGTTTTTGTTCTTATTTGGCAGAAGGTAAAAGTCTCGAAAATATTATCGAAACAGCTGTCTAATTAAAGAAAAGGGGTAATATCATGGGAAAAATCGCAATTATTTATTGGAGCTCCTCCGGTAACACAGAACAAATGGCGCATTCTATCGCTGAGGGAATAAAACAGGCCGGCAGTGATTGTGAACTGTTCCAGGTTTCTGAATTTCCCGTAAACCGCATAGACGAATTTGCCAAAGTAGCATTTGGCTGCTCCGCTATGGGCGCGGAAGAATTAGATGCAGATGAATTTGAACCGGTATTTTCAGAACTCGAACCGCATCTTGCTAATAAACTTGTTGCTCTGTTTGGTTCATATGACTGGGGAGACGGTGAATGGATGCGTACCTGGCAGGAAAGAGTTAAAAATGATAAAGCTTCTTTATTTGACGACAAAGGTCTAATTGTACATAGTACGCCAGATGAAAAAGACAAAAAAGCTTGTAATAATTTTGGTATGCTTTTTGCCAAAGCTTAAAATAATATAGATAATAAAAACAATATCCCTAAATAGCAAAATACCTTGGAACTATTCAATGCCAATGAAAGTTTCAAGGTATTTTTAATCTGCTGTTTTATTTTTTTCGCAAATTGACACAAATTAAATATTATATATAGACAATATACTGCAATTATTGTATTATATAAGGAAAGTTTTTGATAATCTTTTTTTGCCTAAATTTTGTTTACATGGCAATTATTTAGCTGCTTTTTCTGCCCAATTTACTTTAGTAAACGTATTATAGGCATGAATATAGCCAGCTGACAAAAATCAATATTCTTTGTCGAAGAAGACTAAGAAGCTTCCGCTGTCTTAAGTCTTTTTTTTATTATCCTGAGAAATGAATCGGGGGTATTTAAATGGATTTAAAAGGTAAAATGACTCTTGTTTTCTCACTGCTTATGACCGTAATCGTCATAATGATCTCATGTGTGGCATATTTTTATGCAGAAGGAACGCTGAAGGAACAAATTGAAGCAAGAGCACAAGAAATTATCAGCTCAACCACAAACCAGCTTGATGGCTGGCTTTCTAGCAAGGCGGCCGTAATCAACACCAAGGCTGCAACAATCAATGAAATTTCCCAAGATGGCCCCATCTCAAATTCTCTGGTAAGCGGTTTCAAAAACATTGACAACGATATCAGTGATTTATATTTTGGCAATGCTGATGGCTCCATCGTCGATGGCTCCGGCTGGACTCCTCCTGCCGATTTTGACTCCCGTACCCGTTCATGGTACAAGGATGCCACCTCTTCTGGCAAACTCACTTTTGGCGAACCTTACCTTGATAAAGTCACCAACAAAATGGCGCTGCCTATCGGCATTCCTATGAAAAACAGTGCCGGTCAATTACGTGGTGTATTATCCGAGGACGTACTTATCGATACTATTTTAAAAACAGTAAATCAAATACAACCATTTGATGAAAGTTTTTCCTTTCTTATTAATACCCAGGGAACGGTAATGGCTTATCCTGATAAAGACGCTGTAAATAAAAACATAAAACAAACAGCTGCCCTTAAACCGCTGAGTGATGCCCTTGACCAATTAGACAGTGCCAATCAAACCAAAGGAATGACAACTTATTCCTTAGATGGCAAAGAACTTTTACTCGTCTATGAAAAAATCCCGTCCACACAATGGATATTGGGTATAAATGTCCCTACAGCTGTTGCTTATGCTCCACTCAACACGCTCAGATGGATATTTGTAATAGGCACTATTCTTGCCTTAGTGATCGTCTTTATTGCCACTAATTTATTGGCCAAAAAGTTTACCCGTCCCTTACAGGCTTTGTCTGAACATGTAGAAAAAATTGCTGCCGGCGATTTTACCCAAAAAATAACAGTAACAGGTAAAGACGAAATAGCTCTTTTATCTACTGGTTTCAATAAAATGCGCGATGAATTGTACAGTCTTATCAAAAAAGTACAGGAAAAATCCGAACATATCGCAGCCTCCAGTGAAGAACTGACTGCCAGCGCTTCCCAAACAGTCCAATCTGCCAACCAAGTGGCCAATTCAATTACGACTGTGGCTGATGGCATCCACAAGCAAACAGTTTCCACTGATGAAGTATCATCAACAGTAAATTTAATGAATACTACGATTGAAAAAATCGTCAATGACAGTGTCCATGTTGCCGATGAATCAATACAGGTGGCAAAATACGCTGATGATGGCAGTAATGATGTCGACCGCATGATAAAAAATATGGAAGAAATAGAAATTTCCGTGCAGGATTCCACTAATGTCATTATAAAACTGGGCGAACAATCCAAACGGATCGGTCAAATAACCGAAACCATCTCCAGTATAGCTTCCCAGACAAATTTACTGGCACTCAACGCCGCTATCGAAGCAGCCCGTGCCGGTGAGCAGGGACGCGGCTTTGCCGTTGTTGCCGAAGAAGTTAGAAAGCTGGCAGAAGAAGTCCAGCTGGCTGTACAGAAAATATCCGAAGAAATCCTCACTGTACAGCAGAATACGGAATCTGCCGTAGTAACCATGTCTGCCGGTAATGACAAAGTGAAATCAGGTGTGGAAAGTGTCAATACAGTCGGCAATAGTTTAAAACAAATAGCCGGCCTCATCCACAACAGCACGGGCGGCATTAAAAACATCCATGCTGCTTTACAGGAAATTGCCACCCATAGTGAAAAACTAAATAAATCTATAAAGACTATTGATGATGTAAGTAAATCAAATGCCGATGAATCACAAATGGTTTCGGCCGCTGCTCAGCAGCAGTTGGCTTCAATGGATGAAATAGCCTCTGCCAGCCAAAGCCTTTCCCAGATGGCCCAAGAGCTGCAAGACGCTATAAATGTGTTTAAAATATAATCACTAATAATCCCTAACAAAAAAGCCCCTATAAATCCTAATATTACTGATTTATAGGGGTGTTTGCTATCCATTTTTATTTGCCCAATTATTTTTTCTATTATCAAGTTTTCTTTAAGACCGCTGTTTTAATTCCTTATTGTGGTCTTTCGCATATTGGATAATATAATTATATATTGTTTCTTCATCACTGCCCGGTACTATATTATGCCATGTATTTCTTGTAACAGTTCCTATATATGTTCCATTAGTGTCAAAAAAAGATATATCCTTTTGACAAATCTTTTTGTTTTTCACATCATACTCACATGCTTCTACCGAATACGCTACGCTGCCCCAGTTCACACTATTATTAATTTGTTGCAATTTTTCAGCTATATCCTGCGGATTCACATATACTTCCTGCGCATAAAATTTTATTACATTCTTATCTATTTTTACTTCATCACGTGTACTTTTAGGTGCAGTTTTGCCGTACGAAATTGTTAATGTATCGAAATAATATCTGTATTCATTAGCGTTTATTATCTTTTGCCAACGCGGTTCTGCGGCTGAAACTACTGCCGTCGCCAAAAATGTAAGAACGAATGTTATAGCCAAAATTTTTCTATTCATAAGGAAACCTCTTTTCCATACGCTATATCAATACCATTCCTATTTCTTTCGCCGCGACGGCCCCATTTCCTTTTTAAAACACTTTAGCTTCTAATATTTTCCCTTTAATATTCGACCTTTCTAATAAAAATATTTTTATATACGAAATTTACTTATTTGCCCGGTCAGGCTTTGGGCTATATCGACTAGCATCTTACTTGATGCTACTATTTCTTCGAGTGATGCCGATTGCTCTTCTATGGATGCTGAGGTGCTTTGGATTTGGTCATTTACATTATCAATTTCCCCTTTTATGCGGCCGACACTTTCTACCACATTTTGGGAGGAACCTGACAATACGTCTGCCTTACTTGATATCATTTCTATTTTTCCTGACATTTTACTGTTCATTATTGCCAGCCGTTCAAAACTTTCTCCTGATTGCTTAACATCTACCGCCCCCGCATCCACTTCCCGGCTATTGACTGTCATTATTTGAACCGTATTACTTGTCTGCGTACATATATTATTGATAATCTTTTCTATTTGCTTAGCTGCTGTTTGGGATTGCTCTGCCAGTCTTCTCACTTCGTCGGCAACTACAGCAAACCCCTTCCCATATTGTCCTGCCCTTGAAGCTTCAATTGCCGCATTTAAAGCTAACAGATTTGTCTGTCTGGCAATATTTTTTATCGTATCGACAATCTCGGCGATATGTTCCGAATTTTTCCCCAGAGAATTTATACCTTCGACTAATTTACTATTTGTCTCTGATATCGATTCCATCTGTTTTCTGGTCTGGCCGATGGATTTGCTGCCCTCTGCTGCAATTTCCGCCGATGCCGCCGCTTCATCTGCTGAACTTTTTGCCTGCTGCACCATATTTTCTATACTGTCAGCTATATTATCTACCAATGAGGCCGTGGCATTAATATTTTTTACCTGTCTTTCAACGGAGTCCGCTGACGACGAAGCCGCTACTGCGACCTGGTTCACCACTTCTGACGATTGGGCAGAAATCTCTGTTATCTGTCCTGCTGTATTTACTACTTTTTTCGCCATACTTTTGATATTGCCAACTAAAATACAGATATCATCAAGCATCCCATTATATGAATCAGCTATTTTAGCAAATTCATTTTTTCCTTTGAAGTCTAAATGTGCCCGTAAATCTCCAGTAGCATTTCTGGCAGCTGTATCCAAAAATTTTCTGATAAATTTATTTATATATCTACCAAAGAACACTGCTATCAAGATGGTTACCAATATAACAGCCGTTACGCCTGCTGTCATGACGATGACAGCTTTTTTATATTGGGCATCGCCATCTTTTACTACTATGTTTACATATCCTTCATTTAACTGTTTGAACTCTTCTGCCAAGGTCATCAACTTACTATAGGCTTGACCCATATCCCCCGTGTTTGACAGACTTTTCTCAATGCCGGCATTATCGTCTACGTTCGCATCAATAATTCTTTCCTTTACAGCTTTTTTATAACTCTGCCATGTATTTTCAACATCCGTGACATTTTCCGCTTGGTTCTCTCTGGCCGATCTCTTCATTTTATCTATATGTTCATCTATCTCTTTAGCTTTATCAGCCAAATCCTTTACTGTAAATGCCGCTGTCGGTGATGACTGCCCACCATTTTTTCGCTCCCACAGCAATTTATATATATCTGCCTGATACCCTTCCAATAAGCTCACTGTTTCCTGCATTGTTGTCATTCTCGTTAAATTGGTGCCTGCCATCATTTGCAAATAACTGTTTACTGTTTGCAAAGAATAGGCAGCATAAACACCAACTGCGGCTGTCAAGCAAATAATAATGGCAAAACTTATTACCAATCTGCCCTTCATTCCCACGCGGCATACCTCCAGATTAATATTTACTATATCAGCAGGTTTTTCTCTTCTTTTATTAGGCAAAATCTGTCTGCTTTATAAAATTAACATAAATTTTTCTTATTTATTTTAATTAAATATTAATTTTAGGTTAATTTCCAGGAATATTATTGTAGTTTATTATTTGTAAAATTTATATTTTAGCTGTAAAATAATAATTTACAGGGAGGTGTTATGTTATGAATCAGACAATAACTGATATCTTAGAACGTTGCAGTGTAAGACAGTATACTGCCAAGCAAATAACGGACGAAGAACTCGACCTTGTCCTAAAAGCCGGTCTTTATGCGGCTAACGGTATGAATAGGCAGTCCTCGAAAATTATTGCGCTGCAAAATAAAGAAGATATCGCTGTTTTATCGAAAATGAACGCAAATTTGTTTAATTATACCAAAGATCCTTTTTATGGTGCACCGACGGTACTTATTGTCCTTTCCGAAAAAGACTGTCCTACTGGTGTCGAAGATGGCAGCTTAATCATAGGCAATATGCTTATCGCTGCGCGCTCTCTCGGTCTTGGCAGCTGTTGGATACACCGTGCACGAGAAGAGTTTGCCAGTGAAACAGGAAAATCCCTGCTAAAAAAATGGGGCATAACTGGCGAATATATTGCCATAGGCCATTGTCTACTTGGTTATCCTGCCCAGTCCTGCAAACAAAATAACCCACGTAAACCAAATCGTATAATTAAAATCAGATAAAGCTTGCACTTATAAAAACTTGTATTTTATAGTATAGGGATTGTATATGGCTAATTAAATGCCAGTTTATTTTCCCTGCTAACCTTTTATTGAGGTGTAAAATGGACAAATTTGATAAACTTATTAAAATTCTTAAAGATTACCAAAAAATAGTCGTGGCTTTTTCCGGTGGTGTCGATAGCTCCGTATTGACACAGGCTGCCCACTTGGCCCTGGGTGATAAAGCCATTGCTGTCACCGCTGATTCTCCTCTTTTACAGGATAATGAAAAGGATGATGCTGTAAAAGTTGCCAAGATTGTCGGCATTAAACATATTTTAATGAAAAGTGACGACCTTGCTGTTCCTGAAATTGCAGCCAATGATAAAAATCGCTGCTATTATTGCAAAAAATTCCGTTTTACCAATATGTGTAACTGGGCTAAAGAAAATGGCTTTAATTACATCATAGAAGGTTCCAATCTTGACGACAAAACGGATTACCGCCCTGGTATGAAAGCTATAGCCGAATTATCAGATATGGTAAAATTGCCTTTCCTGGAAGCCGGCATCGGTAAAAAGGAAATACGGCAAATAGCCCATAAATATAATTTGCCCGTCTGGAATAAACCGAGCCAAGCTTGTCTGGCCTCACGCCTTGCTTATGGCTTAAGCTTAACAGCTGACAGGCTCGAACAGGTTGATAAGGCTGAACGTTTGCTGCGGCAGTATATAAACGGCCAGATACGAGTCCGCCACCATGGTAAGCTTGCCCGCATTGAAATAATGCCGGAAGAATTTGCCAAATTCGCACTGCCTGATTTCCGTACAAAGATTTATAATGAACTTAAGGAATTAGGTTTTACATTTATTACACTTGATATGAACGGTTATAAAATGGGCAGCCAAAATGCTGCTATTTCACAAATACAAAACCAGCCAAATTGATTTTATGTTTCTACCGGTTGGCAACTTAAAACTCTATAAAGGATGTAATACATGAAAAAATACTACGACGTTGAAGAGAAAGTCCCGTTATTAGAAGGGATACCTCTTAGTCTGCAGCATTTGTTTGCCATGTTTGGTTCCACCGTTCTCGTGCCTTTTCTCCTAAAAGTAAATCCGGCCACAGCTCTGTTTATGAATGGTGTCGGCACTATTTTATACTTATTTATCTGTAAAGGACGCCTTCCTGCATATTTGGGCTCAAGCTTCGCTTTCATTTCACCTGTGCTGGCAGTCCTTGCTACAGCTAACATGAGCTATGGAGATGCACAGGGAGGATTTATCGCCTTTGGTTTATCCTTTATCATTTTATCATTTATCATTAATAAGACAGGTACCCAGTGGATAGACTTCGTCCTGCCACCGGCTGCCATGGGCGCAGTTGTAAGTGTTATCGGTTTAGAGCTCGCACCGCTTGCCCTCACTATGTCCGGTTTCATCCCTGACCCTGCCGCGGCGCCTTCCATACCTCCCAATCTGGCCATGATTGCTTCAGGCCTGACGCTGGTTATCACTATTTTGGCATCTGTTTTAGGCCGTGGTTTTATAGGTATTATTCCTGTCTTGATTGGTGTTATCGGCGGGTATATTATCTCTTTTTTTCTCGGCATTGTCGACTTCTCAGGCGTGCAGAATGCTCCCTGGTTTGCCGTGCCAACCTTTTATGAACCAAAATTCAATTTAAGCGCTATCATGATGATAATGCCGGCCCTGTTTGTGGTCTTTGCTGAACATGTAGGCCATCTCCTCGTTACTGGCAGTATCGTCCACCGCGACTTGATCAAAGACCCTGGCCTTCATCGTTCCCTATTTGCTGACGGTCTTTCCAATATAATTTCCGGTCTTGTCGGCTCTACACCCAATACGACTTATGGCGAAAACATGGGTGTCATGGCCATAACCCGCGTTTACAGTGTCTGGGTAATCGGTGGCGCAGCAGTGTTTGCTGTCTTATTTTCTTTCATTGGCAAGATAGCTGCTATTATCCATGCCATACCAGTTCCCGTAATGGGCGGCGTAAGCATATTATTATTTGGTATCATAGCCTGCTCCGGTATACGTATGCTCATTGAAAAAAAGGTTGATTATACAAAGTCCAAAAATATGATTTTGACAGCCGTAACTATGATCAGTGGTCTCAGCGGTGCCGTGCTTACATTGGGTCCGGTGCAGCTCAAAGGAATAGGTCTTGCCACTGTTTCGGCAATGGTCATAAGTATCTTCTTTGGTATTTTTGAAAAACTGCATATAGATAATAAAAACTAAGGTTCATCATCAATGGTTAAGATTATAAAAAATTTATGGCATTATAAAAGCAGTAGGAATATTATCCTGCTGCTTTAAATTGTTTATTATAATGAGGATATTTGTAACGACATTTTTTATAAAAAAATAATGTCAGAGTAAGCTTGAATTTTTGCTTACCCCAACATTTAGTATAGAACCAAAATAACCGCCTAGAGTTAGGAGCTGCATGCAGTTATTTTTTTATGCTTGTAATTTACCTATTATATCTTTTATATCAGTTAAATTTTTCTGTCCAAGATATTTTTCCAAACCATCGTATATTTTGACTGTTATATCTGGTTCGACAAAATTTGCCGTTCCTACAGCCACAGCATCAGCGCCTGCTAAGAAAAATTCAATGGCATCCTGGGCATTCATTATGCCGCCCATACCTATTATCGGCAGGCTAACTGCTTTTCTTACCTCCCAGACCATGCGCAAAGCCACTGGCTTTACGGCCGGCCCTGAAAGACCACCGGTAATATTTCCCAAAACAGGCCGCCAAGTATTTATATCAATTGCCATCCCCATAAGGGTATTTATCAACGATATGGCATCAGCTCCGGCCTCTTCTGCTGCCTTTGCCATCATTGCGATATCTGTCACATTGGGCGAAAGCTTAATTATCACCGGTTTATGTGTATTCTTCTTTGCTGCCCTGATAACAGACATCATACTTTTCGGCTCTACGCCAAAAGCAATGCCGCCCTCTTTGACGTTTGGACAGGATACATTGAGCTCTACCGCTGCGACTGCATCAATATCAAGCATGTTGGCCAGCTCGCCGTATTCTTCTACTGTACTGCCCGATATATTAACTATTATTGGGCAGTTATATTTTTTTATGCGCGGTGATATTTCATCAATGAATACCTTCACACCAGGATTTTCCAGACCTATGCAGTTAAGCATACCGGCCGGCGTTTCTGCTATTCTGATGCCCTTATTCCCGCTTCTCGGTTGCAAGGTCGTGCCTTTTACAACAATAGCGCCTAATGTAGAAAAATCAGCAAAGTCTTCAAATTCTTCACCAAAGCCAAATGTACCTGATGCCGTCATTATCGGTGAATTCATTTTTATACCTGCCAGTTCGGTTTTAAGTGAGATCTCACTCATCAAAAAATACCTCCGTACTGTTAAAAACCGGACCGTCTTTGCAGACTTTTTTACGGCCCTGTCTAGTTTCTATAGTGCATGAGAGACATGCTCCTAAGCCGCAGGCCATACGTTTTTCCAAAGAAACTTCACAGGCGATTTTATGTCCAGCCGTTATTTTAGCCACTGTTTTCATCATTATTTCAGGCCCGCAGACAAAAACCTTATCATAACTATTTTCTGCTAATATTTTCGGCAAATGTTCTGCAGTAAACCCCCTCATTCCCATTGAACCATCGTCAGTCGTAATAAAAGTATTTTTCACTACATTTTTAAACAATGGCAATGGCCAGTCCATTTGTGCCGCGTTTTTACAGCCCATTAGGATGTCGGCCTGTCCCGCAAAACGTTTAGCCAAAAGCAACAATGGCGCTATGCCAAGTCCACCGCCCACAAGCAAAGGTCTTTTGCATTCAAGGCCAAAGCCTGTGCCCAGCGGGCCTAATATACTCACTTTGCTACCCACAGCAGCCCTTGCCAAGCGTTCTGTGCCTTTACCGATCAAACGGTAGATCAATACTATTCGGCTGCCCGATACATCCGCTATACTCAAAGGACGGCGCAACAGGATCTCTCCATCCGGAACTTGCAGCTGGACAAACTGTCCAGCTGCAAAACTTTCTGCATTAGTAAAAATATCTATATCCAAAAGATAAACATCATTAGCCCCTATTTTTTCATGGCGTATTATTGCACCATCCGCTAAAAAATGCTTATGCAAGATCATCACCGCCGCCAACATAGTCCTGTAATGCCAATGTATAAACCAAACGACGTTCACGCATAAAGGAAAGTACCCGCAGCACCTGCCATGCTGTGTCAAGCGCTGTAAGGCAGGCTATACCGTGTTCTACTGTAGACCGGCGTATTTTAAAACCGTCTTTGGCAGAAGTTTTTCCCGGCGTAAGCGTATTTATTACCATATTTATTTTTCCGGCCTTGATCATTTCCAGAATATCGCCTTTACTTTCATGCACTTTACCTACGATATCCACATCAATTCCCATCTTACTTATCGAGTCTGCAGTTCCCTTCGTAGCCACCAGCTTAAAGCCTAATTCACTAAAGGCCTTAGCAAGCTGCTGCATTTCTTCCTTATCCTTATCCGCTACTGTGAACAGGATTGTCCCATTTGTCGGTATATTCATACCTGCCCCAGTAATTGCCTTATACAATGCGCGTGAATAATGATAATCTATGCCCATCACTTCGCCTGTTGATTTCATTTCAGGTCCGAGGGAAATATCTACATCCTGCATTTTGGCAAAGGAGAATACCGGTGCTTTCAGCGCAATATACGGCTTCGGGGTAACAAGCCCCGAATGGTATCCCATTTCCTGCAAAGAATGTCCAAGTGCAACCCTTGTTGCCACATTGACCATCTTTATATCGGTTACTTTGCTCAAGAACGGTATTGTCCGGCTTGAACGTGGATTTACTTCTATTACATAGACATGTTCATTCAATATTACATACTGGACATTCATCAATCCTTTTACATTGAGACCAAGTGCCAGCCTCTTTGTATAATCGACGATCGTGTAAATAACCCTTGCCGACAAAGTCTGCGGCGGATATACGGCTATACTGTCCCCTGAATGGATGCCGGCGCGTTCGATATGTTCCATAATACCCGGAATCACAACATCACTACCGTCACAAATGGCGTCAACTTCAACTTCTCTGCCTTCCATATAATGATCTATGAGCACAGGATGTTTCGGTGATACCTTTACTGCACGCCCCATATAATCGCATAACTCTTCTTCGTTATACACGATTTCCATTGCCCGGCCGCCAAGTACATAAGACGGTCTGATCACGCAAGGATATTTTATGTCTTCTGCTGCCTTTATAGCATCCTTAACATTGGTGACACTTTCACCACGCGGACGCAATATATGTGTCTTTTCCAGTAATTCATCAAAGCGTTCCCTATCTTCAGCACGGTCTATATCATCGACTGACGTACCCAATATTTTCACGCCTGCCTGCTGTAAGGAACTGGCAAGATTTATTGCCGTTTGTCCGCCAAACTGGACTATTACCCCTTCCGGTTTTTCCTTATCTATTATGTTAAGGACATCTTCCGGTGTCAGCGGTTCAAAATAAAGTCTGTCAGATATATCAAAGTCAGTACTTACAGTTTCCGGATTGTTGTTGATTATGATTGCTTCTATACCCATTTCGCGTAAAGCCCATACCGAATGGACGGAACAATAATCGAATTCAACGCCTTGGCCAATGCGTATCGGCCCGGAACCTAAAACGACTACCTTTCTCTTGTTGGAAGGCTGTACTTCATCTTCCTGCGCATGAAAAGTGGAATAATAATACGGTGTTGCCGCTTCAAATTCGGCAGCACATGTATCAACCATCTTATAGCAGGGCAAAATCCGCAATGCTTTTCTCATGACACGAATTTGCAGCATGGTTTTCCCTGTCATTTCTGCTATCGAACGGTCAGCAATGCCCACATTTTTAGCTGTCAGCAATAACTTTTCTGTCAGGGTTTCGCTTTTTATTCTTTTTTCTATATCAATGATATTTTTTATTTTTCTTATGAACCATTTATCTATTTTAGTAATTTCGTTTATTTTGTCTACATCAGCAACATCGCGGCGCAATGCTTCGGCTATGACAAATATTCTTTCATCATTGATAAGTGCCAGATTTTTCAGGACTGTCTTATCATCCCATGCAGCTATATGCTGCATACTGAGGTAATGCACGCCTATTTCCAATGAACGTATTGCCTTCAGTATGGCACCTTCAAAACTGCGGTCAATGGACATAACTTCGCCCGTAGCTTTCATCTGCGTACCCAATGTATGGTCAGCCAAAACGAATTTGTCAAAAGGCCAGCGCGGAAACTTTACAACGCAATAATCCAAAGCCGGTTCAAAACAGGCTTTTGTTTTCTGCGTCACGGCATTTGTTATCTCATCGAGTGTATAGCCTATCGCTATCTTCGCCGATACTTTGGCAATAGGATAGCCGGTAGCCTTTGATGCCAGCGCTGAAGACCTGCTGACACGCGGATTAACTTCAATTACATAGTAATTATTGGTTTTACTGTCCAGTGCATACTGGGCATTACAGCCGCCTTCAATCCCCAATTCGCGTATTATGCGCAACGATGCTGAACGAAGCATCTGGTATTCGTGGTCTGTAAGTGTTTGTGACGGTGCGACAACAATGCTGTCTCCCGTATGGACACCGACTGGATCAAAGTTTTCCATATTACAAACGGTAATACAATTATTATTACTGTCCCGTATTACTTCGTATTCTATTTCCTTCCAGCCAGCTACAGAACGTTCTATCAGGACTTGTCCAATCATACTGTATTTTAAACCGCGGATGACAATTTCTATGAGTTCGTCTTCCGCCTCGGCTATGCCGCCGCCTGTCCCGCCCATAGTATAAGCTGGCCGCACTATAATCGGATAACCTATTTCATTGGCAAAGGCAACAGCATCCTCTACCGTTTCGACAATCTTACTTTCCGGTACAGGTTCGCCCAGTTTCTGCATTGTTTCTTTAAATAACTCACGGTCTTCAGCTTTTTTTATGGCTTTCAGCGACGTTCCCAAAAGTTCAACCTTGTATTTTGCCAATACACCGCGTTCAGACAATTTAACAGCCAAATTAAGTCCTGCCTGTCCACCGAGAGTGGCAAGTAAGCCGTCCGGCCGTTCCTTGCTGATAATTTCTTCCAAAAATTCTACAGTCAACGGTTCTATATAAACACGGTCAGCAATATGCGTATCCGTCATTATCGTAGCTGGATTGCTGTTTACCAGGACTACTTCCAGTCCTTCTTCTTTCAAAGCGCGGCAGGCCTGTGAGCCTGCATAGTCAAATTCTGCCGCCTGGCCGATAATTATCGGGCCGGAGCCGATTACCATTACTTTTTTCAGATATTCCTTCTTCGGCACGATTAATTGGCCCCTTTCTTCATCATTGCGCAAAATTCATCAAAAAGATACGTATTGTCGTCCGGTCCCGGAGACGCCTCAGGATGGTACTGCACCGAAAACAAAGGCAGTTTCTGGTGGTGCATTCCTTCTACCGTACCGTCATTCATTGATATATGCGTTATGTCAAAAGGCAATTTTGCAAGCGATTTTTCATCGACTGCATAACCATGATTTTGCGCCGATATATAAACGCGCCCTGTCCGCAAATCCTTGACAGGCTGATTTGAACCACGATGACCAAATTTCAACTTATAAGTATCCGCGCCACAGGCCAATGCTATCAGCTGGTGGCCAAGACAGATACCAAAAATAGGTTTCTTGCCTATAAGCTGTTTTATTGTTTCCACTATATCCAACACGTCTTTAGGGTCACCAGGACCGTTTGACAAAAATATCCCATCTGGCTGCAACGCAAGAATTTCCTGTGCTGTAGTATGCGCCGGAACAACTGTTATCTTACAACCGCGTTCATGCATTGATTCGAGCATGTGCTTTTTCACCCCAAAGTCCATTGCTACTATGTGCAGTCCATCATTTTCCAGCACATATTTTTCCGGAGTGGTTACTTTATCAACAGTTCTATGTTCAAGCGGTATTGCCATCAACTCATCACATTCGTTCTTCGGTGTATCTGTCGTTATTATTATTCCCTTCATCGTTCCTGCCGAACGAAGACGACGGGTCAGCGCACGTGTATCCACATTATAAAGGCAGGGAATGCCATTAGCCTGCAAAAATTCACTGAGCTCATTTTCTTTTTGCCAATTACTACCAACCTCGCAAAGCTCACCTATTACAAAACCGTTTGCGAAACATTTTCGACTTTGGTTAAATTTTTCAGCAGTCCCATAATTGCCTATTAATGGATATGTCAAAGTTATAATCTGCGAACAATAGGATGGATCAGTCAAAATTTCCTGATATCCAGTCATTCCTGTATTAAACACGACTTCACCAGAAGCCGGCTTATCACCAAGCAGATCACCAGTAAACGTACTGCCGTCCTCAAGAACCAATTTTCCTTTCAAATAGAGCACCTCCGAAGATTATACCGTCCCTGTATCTATAAACACTTCTAAAAGCAGACAGCTGCATTTTACACAATCTGCCTTTAGAATATATTATAATCTATTTTAATCTATAATTATACCATTTTGCATAATTATTCTACCATCGACAATTGTCATTATCGGCTTTCCCTTAAGTTTTCTGCCAATGAAAGGGGAATGAGTCCCCATTGTATAAAACTTTTCTTTTTCAACTATCCATTCCGCTTCAGTATCTATAACCGTAACATCAGCAGGCGCTTCTTTACTCAACGTCCCCTTTTTCAGTTTAAATACCTTAGCCGGTGAAGCTGTCATCTTTTCTATCAACAGCGGCAAAGTGATTTTTCCCGCATGGTACAAATCCGTCAAAAGAACGCCTACTGCTGTTTCCAAGCCAGGAAAACCGCTTGGCGCGTATCTAAATTCCCTGTCTTTTTCTTCTTCGGCATGGGCGGCATGGTCTGTTACTATCGCATCAATAGTTCCGTCGACAAGCCCTTCCTGCACAGCTTTTACATCTTCATCTGTACGCAGTGGCGGATTGACCTTCATCGAGGAATCTGCTATATCCACCATATCTTCAGTTAATGTAAGATTATGTGGTGTAGCTTCAGCCGTCACTTTTACTCCGCGTTTTTTTGCCTGGCGCACAAGTTCGACAGCATTTTTACTGCTGATATGCGCTATATGGATCCGCGCATCGGCATATTCAGCAAGCAAAATATCTCTCATGACCGCTATATCTTCAGCAACTGTAGGACGCCCTTTCATCCCTAGCATCGCACTTCTTTTACCTTCATTCATAACGCCTTCTTCTACCAAAGTAGTTTCTTCTGCGTGCGATATGATGATTTTGTCAAAAGTGCGCAGATAATCAAGGCCGTTAAGCAATACCTTTGAATTTTGTACATAATGGCCGTCATCGGAAAAAGCTACAGCACCTGCCTGGCACATATCGCCTACTTCTGCCAATTCTTCTCCCTTTTGCCCTTTGGTCAACGCCCCTATTATTTCTATATTGACGACAGCAGCTTCTTTAGCCCGCTGTTTTAATCCTTCTATCAAAATTGCTCTATCAACGACTGGTTCCGTATTCGGCATTGTCGCTATCGTCGTATAACCACCCGCTGCTGCTGCCCGTGAACCGGAGGCAAAATCTTCTTTTGCTTCCTGTCCCGGTTCCCGCATATGTGTATGCATATCGATAAGGCCTGGTGTAACAATTTTCCCCGTTACATCAACTACCTTAGTCGTATCATCTGCCTGAATATCTGCTGCTATTTCCGCTATCTTCTTATCTTTTATAAGAACATCAGCAATTTTGTCCAAACCATTGGCCGGATCTATTACTCTGCCACCTTTAAGCAATAACTTCATTGCCTTTTCCTCCTGTCAAAATAAGCGTTAAAATGGCCATGCGCACAGCCACCCCATTTTTTACCTGTTCCTGAATAACAGAATTACTGCTGTAGGCAACCTTAGGTGAAATTTCCCAGCCTTTGTTCATCGGTCCAGGATGCATTACCAAAACATCCTTTTTCGCTAAAGCTAACCGCTTATCATTCAGACCAAAAATACGGGCATATTCTCTTGTCGAAGGGAAAAGTCCTGATTTTTGTCTTTCTAATTGAATTCTTAAAACATTTATGACATCGGCATTTTCGATAGCATCTTCAATACGGTCATGGATAAAAATTCCTTTTTCCTTATAAAGAAAACGCGGTATCAAGGTTTTCGGCCCCGCCAAATGCACTTCTATGCCCATTTTCCGCATACCCCATATATCGCTCCGGGCAACACGGCTGTGCAGGATATCGCCTATTATAGCGCATTTTATTCCCTTAAATCCGCCCTTATACTGTCTGATAGTAAACAGGTCGAGCAAACCTTGCGAAGGATGCGCATGTGCACCATCTCCGGCATTAACTATAGCCGCCTTAACCACTTTTGTGGCATATTCGGGAGCCCCTTCGGCTTTATGTCTCATAACGATGGCATCAATGCCCATATCTTCAACTGTGAGGAGGGTATCGCGAAGGCTTTCTCCCTTAACGATACTGCTTGAACCCGCAGTTATATTTATAACGTCGGCGCCCAGATACTTACCTGCAAGTTCAAAAGAGCTGCGTGTCCTCGTACTTGGTTCATAAAATAAATTTACTATGGCCTTACCGCGCAGTGTAGGAACCTTTTTTATGTCCCTTTTGATAATATTCTTCATTTCCTTAGCAGTTTGCAGAACCAGTTCGATTTCATCAGCAGAAAAATATTCTAAACCAAGAACATTTTTACCACGCAGCGAAACATTTTTACTTTCCACCATATCCGCCCCTTTTCATATATAAAAAAAGCTTTCTCATGCGCAAGGCACAAGAAAGCGTATAGCTATCCCATTAAATAGATCAGATATCCCTTTCAACCTCGCTGGATTTTATTAAAGGGCCAATATTGTATTGATATCGTTCAAATAATATCATAGAAGAAGTTTATTTGTCAAATGTATTAATCATTTTTTATCATATAATTTTTGGTATGATTTTTTATTGTCAAATACCCGATGGACGTAATCACGTGTCTCCTTGAAAGGAATTTGCGTATAATCGTAAAACCCGTTTTTCCGCCATCCATAAAGCTTGCTCCACTCTTCAATCTGTCCATGTCCCGCATTATAAGCAGCCACTGTTAAAATCTCATTATTGCCAAACTCTTTCATCAAAAACGACAAATACCATACACCATAATGTATATTCGTCTCCGGATCATAAAGTTTATTCTCGTTATAGCCTTGGTCATTTATATTATTAGCTATCCAAGCACCAGTTTCCGGCATTATCTGCATAAGGCCTATAGCCCCGCGATGTGATTTAGCCTCAGGGGAAAAGCGGCTCTCAGCAAGAATTATTCCCGCAACAAGCGAATTATCAACATTGTATTGTCTGGCATACTTATCTATTACTTCTTCATACGGATAAGGATAAAAATATTTTTTTTCCACTTTTTCTATCACATGCGTCTGCAAGCCTTCATAAATACCCACAAAAACTACAGACAAAAATATCATAATAATGATAAATCCCTGTGCCGCGCTCAACAAATAATCTATTGCTGATCTGCTGTTATCATTCATTTTTATACTCCAGCCTTTTCAGCAGAGAATACCATAATCTAAAAACCCGCCTCTTGTTTCTTGCAATCTCATAGCTGGTATTAATTACCCTATCCGCCTGCTTCACTTTACACGCCAAAGGCATCTGTGCCCTAATACGCCTTTTGGCCTCAGCAAAACTATATCTATTTCTCGTTATCAAACGTTTTACTTGTGTTTTTTTATCTACAAAAACTACCCATTTTTCATCGACATACTTATCCCAGCCCGTTTCAAAAAGCAGCGGAACATCGATAATGACCACTTTTTTCTTTTTATTAGCCAACTCTTCTATCCGCTTTTGCACCCTTTGTAAAATAAGGGGATGGCTTACATTATTTATCCATTCTTTTTCACTATTGTCAGTAAATACAATATTGCCAATCATGCGTCGATCAAGACTTTCATCCGCACCCAGGATTTTCCTGCCGAAATGTTCGACATATGCCTGCCATAAAACCTGTCCGGGCAATGATAACTCATGGGCTATTTTATCCGTATCTATTATATCCGCTCCCGCCTGCCGCAAAAAAGAACACACCGTTGATTTTCCGCAAGCGATACCACCAGTCAAACCAATTTTATACATCTTATAATCCTTACAAAATTCATTTCAATTTTTGACATTTAGGGCAAAAACATGTACCACGCCCGCCGACTTTTATTTTTTCTATTATTGTACCACATTTTTTACATGGCTTTTTAGCCTGTCCATAAACAAACAAATTATTTTGATGTTTTCCCTTTATTCCTTCACCATTAACATAATCGCGAAAAGTGGTTCCTCCGTCGTTTATTCCGGCACTTATTACTTGGTTTATTGAATTATGCAGCTTTTCTGCTTTTTCCTTGCTTATTGCTGAACATATCTGCTCAGGATTTATTCCAGCCAGGAACAATGCTTCATCAGTATAAATATTACCCAAGCCCGCAATATTTTTTTGGTTCAATAAAAACATTTTAATCTTACCATTGCTCTTTTTCAACTTTGCCAATAAATACTCAGTCGTAAAATCTTTTGCCAAAGGTTCCCGTCCGAGTTCATATAAGCCTTTTATTTTTTCTCGTTCCTTATCATTTATTGCGTATAGAGTACCGAAAGTACGCATATCCGAGTAAATAAGCCTGGCACCATTATCAAGATAAAAGATAATTTTTGCATACTTATCTTCCTGCTGCCCATCTTTAAAATAACAAAGCCGTCCCGTCATCCGCAAATGAAAGATAGCCATAATGCCATTTTCCATCTGCATACCAAGATATTTACCTTCACGGCGCATTTTTACTATTTTCTGTCCGGTAAGACGTTGCCTATATAAATCCGGCTCAGGAAACTTTATAAGCCTGGGCAATAATATATCTATATGTTCTATTCTTTTTCCCAATATATTTTTGGCTAACGTACGCCGTATAGTTTCTACTTCAGGCATTTCCGGCATAAACTCAACCTTCTTTACTCGCTTTTCTCGCAATTATTTTTTCAGCATACTCTTTCATATTATCTATACTGACAACCTTCCATACTCCATCAGCCTGTTTTTCCATTTTTATATTTATTACTGTTTCATCTTTTTCTCCGTCCTCAGTAAATGCCAGGCCGACAATCGCTTTATCAGACTCTTTTTTAGTAAATTTTATCTTTTGGAAATGCATATCCTTTATTGCTGCCAAACCGGTTATATCACTGTTTT
Organism: Pectinatus cerevisiiphilus; assembly: GCF_004341685.1. Taxonomy (GTDB): domain Bacteria; phylum Bacillota; class Negativicutes; order Selenomonadales; family Selenomonadaceae; genus Pectinatus; species Pectinatus cerevisiiphilus. Next base: position 64,389 of record NZ_SMAA01000001.1, on the reverse strand, counting down.
TCCCTGTTAGGGCAGCTGCTTCATTATTATCCTGCCCGGTATTTTCCTCCTGCCAGTTTCCTGTTTTGACATAATAATCAACTTTCTTTTTCATTTCAGACACAGCAAGCGGTTTAGCCATCTTTACTAATACGGCAGCAAAATTTTTGATAGGGTTTTTACTCATAAAAGGATCTTCCGCAAAATAAACTGTAAAATAATCATCGTAAGCCCCATCTAAAACGCTATCAACATCTACATATTTATAAAACGTTTCCGTATCGTGCTTACTTACAGCATCAGCTACTATTTTTACGGCATATTGTGGTGTTCTCATCCAATAAAAATAATAAAAAAGACCGCTGCCCGCCAATACTGCGATAAAAAATAAGAAAATATACAGTCTTTTTCCCGCTAAAATTTTATTTTTTCCCTTATTCATAAAAACAGCCTTTCTCAAGTGCTACTTTCTTTACGAAATTCATTCTTTCTTTATAACATCTATTCTTTTTTTACGAAGCTTATTCTTTGTTATCGTTAGAAGTATTGAACCACCTATTATCAATACCCCTCCTGTTATTGACAATGCATGCATGATTTCATCAAAGAACAAATATCCCCACAAAGCATTGAAAAAGACACCAAGATATAGCACAAAACTTACGAATACGGCACTTGTCAGACCATATGCCTGTGTCATCAAAGCTTGCGCTAAAAGAGAAAATAGACCTATTGCCACTAGTAAAATCATTTCATGGTTATTAGGATAATGGAAATTTTTCAGCATGGCAGCCATACCTATAAACGTACTGCAAAGGAGAAAATAAAAAACAATTTCCCATGAATTATGTCCACCATTTTTAAACAGCCTATTAATCGTAACGTATGCCATTGCCGCTAAAAATGCTGCCATAATAGCGAACACTGCATATATTGAAAAAGAATTGTATTCCCACGGCCGAAGTAGTAAAACCGTTCCTAGTATTATTACCACAAGCGGTGGAATCGCTTTTGCAGGTATTTTTTCCTTAAGCCAAACTGCTGATAAAAAAAGAACAAAAATTGCTGATAACTGCTGAAGTATAGCCACATCTCCCAAATGCATACCGGAAATAGCTATAAAAATCAAAAACATACTAAGGCCACCAGCCGCGCCACGAAAAACCAAAGCCGAAATATCCCTATTAGAAAACTTTATATTGAACTTCTTCATTATTAGTAATAATATTATTATACCAATAATACTTCTACCGAAAACAATTTCCCCACTGCCCATTGAAAAGCTAAGCTCTTTTACTAGCATATTCATTATACTGAATGCCAGAGCAGCTCCCATGGCAAAAACTAGTCCTCTATTAAACAATTTGTTCATCTCACTTAACTATAAAAAACATTCACGCCAATAACAAAGGTCGCAGTATATCATAACTGCGACCTTGATTATCTACTATAAACAAAATTTTAACATACCAGATATATAAAATCAATAAACTCGAATTTTACCGTTCATCAGCAAAACTGTCAAGTGCAAACTTCTGGAATTCATAAACCAAAGGAGAAAGCATTTTACTTGTATCCCATGCTATGCCAATAGTTCTGCGGCAATGCGGTGACGATAAGTGTAAAAATTTTAAATTCAAGCGATCCATTCCCGGAATTTTCGGTATGAGCGACACACCAAGGTCAGCAGCAACTAAATTGGCTACGGTAACTATCTCATCTCCCTCAAATTCAATATGCGGTGTGACACCAGTCATATCAAAAAGCTGGTTTGCCAAAAGGCGCAAACCATAAAAGGGTTTTAAAGTTATAAAAGACTCATCGGCAATGTCCTGCAGATTTACGCTGTCTTTTTTAGCAAGAGGATGGTTAAGGGGCACTATCACAAATAATTCTTCCGAGCATAAGGGGAGCCAGCCAATCGTTTCATTCATCAAAAGATTTGAGCATATACATAGATCAGTCTTTCCCTTTACGAGCAGTTCTGTAAGGACAGTGGAGTTATCTTGGTTTAGTTTAAATTTGCAGCTTGGATGCGTTTGCCGAAAACTACTAATAAGGCGCGGTACTATATAACTTCCTAAAGAATGGAGAAAAGACAGGTTTATTATCTGCTTATCAGGTTTATCTATTTCCATCTTCGCTGCCGTTTCTTCCTTTACGATGCGTTCAGCGTGTGTTAAAAGCATTTCTCCATACCTGGTAAGTGTCACTTCTTTAGTATTACGGTTTAGTAACTGCACACCTAATTCTTTTTCTAAGCGTATTATCGACCGGCTCAATGCTGATTGGGTTATCGATACAGCCTTAGCAGCCTTTGTAAAATTTCCAATATGCGCTATTGATAAAAAATATTCCAATTGTTGAAGCTCCATTTATATCTCCTTATTATTTAATCTATGATATTTTTGCATAGATTAATCCTTACATAGTAATAACCTCAGCTAAGTAAATATGCTAAAAATTTATATTATATATAAATTATAGCTTTTTTATGTTTATTTTTCCAGAAAATTTTATTTATTACTTTATGGAATAGATAAGATTTTCTATTAACATTTGACACTTTTTTAATTCAGCTTTACATTATGTATACACTATACATATTAAAGGATATGATATTTATGGATAATAATCAAGTATATATGAAAGATCCGTATTTTGAAATTGGCAGAAAACTTCTCCTCATTTTAAAAACGGGTCAAATACTTATGGAAAATGCTGCTGACACAAACCGCATAACAAGGACGATGAAAAGAGTAGCTGCTTTCATGGGCATAACAGCTGAAATGCTGCATATTCACATCACCTACACCACTATTATGATTAATATAAGTGACGGCAACCATTCAATAACGAAGTTCCAAAAATGTATCAGGCATGGCATTAATATGTCTAAGATTTCCGCCATAAGCAAACTTTCCTGGCGGGCAATAGAAAAAGATTATACTTTAGACCAATATGAAAATAAACTAAATAAAATCCTTACCTTAAAAAAACAATATACAAGCTGCTTCATTGCTATAGGTGCCGGACTTGCCTGCGGCGGCTTCTGCAAATTATTTGGCTGTGACTGGCTCGCCTTTTTTTATACTGCTATATGCGCTTCCATAGGTTTTATAATCCGCACTTACTGCAACAAATTAGACATAAATGCTTATGCATCTATAGCTATTTCTTCCTTTGCAGCAACTATTTTAGCCTATATGACTCATTTTATTCCCGGTTCAGCCACCCCGTGGCATCCCCTTTTAGCCTGTGCCCTATTCATCGTGCCTGGTATCCCCTTAATCAATTCTGTTGATGACCTGCTGGACAACTACATTGTTTCTGGCATAACACGGGCGGTAAACACTATACTGATGGTAGGCAGTATGAGCTTTGGTATCGTACTCGCCATAAAACTTTGCCAGGTAAAGGACTTCACAACATTGAGTACTCGCCCTGACAGCTCTTATTTTATTTACAGCATAGCTGCCGCGATCGCTTCAATCGGTTTTTCTACTATTTTTAATGTTCCCCGCCGCCTTTTATGGGTGGTTGCATTGGGCGGTGTGATCTCCGTATGCACCAGAAACTTTATAAATTTCGATTTAAATATGGGGTTGGCTGCCGGTTCCTTCGCCGGTGCCATGGTGGTTAGTTTCATAGCTATAAAAGCTGTGCACTATGTCCATACACCAATGCATGTCATAACACTCCCCTCTGTTATTCCCATGATACCTGGTGTATTCATGTACCGACTAATGTTCGGCTTAATAAATATAAATGACCTCGATACAACATCGCTCATTCAAGTATTCCAAAGCGGTGTCATTGCCAGCCTTACTATATTGGCAATAGCGATAGGCGTAGCTATTCCCCATATCTTTGCCAGAAAATACCTTGCCCGCAGAAAAAAGAAAAAATATATGGTTCTTTTACAAAAAAGGAATAATACTACTTTTGACACCAATTTACTATAAAAAGTATGGTACGCAATTTATTAATATCTTTCTACAAAAACCTAAAGAAGTCACTGCGCATTTCGTCAATGTGCAGTGACTTCTTTTAAGTTTTATATAATGATATAGTATTTATGCTTCTTTTTTATCAGGTGGTACATTATGCAGCACCAGTCCGGGATTATTTTCTGTTATCCAGCCAAGTGCCCATTCATTATTCACTAACAAGACAGGCCTGCCCTTCATATCCTTAACGAACATGCCTCTATCTGCCCCATGCAAGGACTCAGGAGTTACAGGTGCCCCATTGCTAAATTCCAGCCATCTTGCCACTTCAAAAGGCTGCATAGTTATCACTATATCAACATTGTATTCATTTTTTAAACGATACTCCAAAACCTCAAACTGCAATTGGCCAACTGTGCCAACTATGTAACTTTCCATACCGGTACCGGGCTGTTCAAACAATTGGACTGCCCCTTCTTGCGTCAATTGCGTTATTCCTTTTATAAATTGCTTACGCTTCATTGTATCCTTAGCTTCGACCCGCGCAAAACGTTCCGGTGGAAATACTGGAAAATCAGCAAACTTAAATTTCTTCTTAATATCGCAAATAGTGTCACCTATACCAAATATGCCCGGATCAAACAGTCCCACTATATCTCCAGGATAAGCCTCGTCTATTATCTGCCTGTCCTGCGCTAAAAACTGCTGCGGTTGGGAAAGTTTTATGATTTTATCTCCCTGTACATGGAAAACCTGCATATTACGTGCAAATTTACCGGAACAAATACGAATAAAAGCTAACCGATCATGATGCGCAGGATTCATATTTGCCTGGATTTTAAAGACAAATGCCGAAAACTTTTCATCCTCCGGCATTATAGTGCCTGCTGTCGATTCATGTGGTTGAGGTGCCGGCGCCAGACGCAGATATTCTTCCAAAAAATTTCTCACGCCAAAATTCGTCATAGCACTACCAAAAAACATCGGCGTCAATTCACCATGAAAGACTTTTTCATCATTCCATTCTTCCCCGGCTTCATCCAAAAGATCTATATCACCTAAAAGCGTTTGGTATTCATTTTCGCCAATTCTATTTATTATTTCTTTATCGTCCATAGAATAAATAGCAGACTCACGTTCTTTTTGCCCATGTGAATCATCCGCCGAAAAAAGCTCTACATGTTTTTTTCTTCTGTCATATACACCATGGTATTGACCATCTATACCAATAGGCCAATTCATCGGATAAGCGCGTATTCCCAAAACACTTTCAATTTCTGCCATTAAATCAAGCGGCGCCTTGCCAAATCTGTCCAATTTGTTGACAAAAGTAAATATAGGAATATTCCTCTGTTTACATACCTTAAAAAGCTTTTTCGTCTGCGCTTCTATTCCTTTTGCAGCATCAATGACCATTACAGCGCTGTCTACTGCCATCAATGTACGATAAGTATCTTCACTGAAGTCCTGATGCCCGGGAGTATCTAAGATATTTATACGACAGTCCGCATAGTCAAACTGCAGCACACTTGATGTTACAGATATACCACGCTGCTTTTCTATTTCCATCCAATCTGACACAGCATGTCTTTGTGCTTTTCTTGATTTTATAGAACCAGCCAAATGTATGGCCCCACCATATAAAAGCAATTTTTCTGTAAGTGTCGTTTTACCAGCATCTGGATGTGATATTATAGCAAATGTGCGCCTTTTTTTTATTTCATTATGCAGTTGCTCCATCAATATCTCCCTTTTATATAACCCTTATTGTAATAAGTATCTAATCTATATTTTATAGCCATATGGTTAAACATAATTAAAAGTTCACCGGAAAATCCGTTGAACTAAAAACTCACTTTACTATTTTATCATAAATGAGCTGCAAAATCATAATATAGCCATAAAATAAAAGACACGATAAATAATAAGCAATTATCTACCGTGTCTCGTATGTTATTATGTTATTTCTATTCGCTGTATACCATAGGTGCTAATTCTTTAATTTAAAATTTATCTACTGACAAAAATATTTCTATCAGCAATTGTGACATTTATCATATATTCCTGCTTTTTTCAAAGTCTTGACCATTGTTTCACCCATATGGGCAACAGTGTCCGCAACTTCAATTCCAGCAGCATTCAAAGCTTTTATTTTATCGGCAGCAGAACCTTTACCGCCTGAAATAATAGCTCCAGCATGGCCCATACGTTTGCCCGGAGGCGCCTGACGACCGCTTATGAAAGCAGCTACAGGTTTCTTCATATTGGCTTTTATCCATTTAGCAGCATCTTCTTCTGCAGTTCCGCCGATTTCACCGATCATCAGTACAGCTTCTGTTTCGTCATCTTTATTAAAGGATTCCAAAACATCGATGAAGTCAGTTCCTTTTACAGGGTCTCCGCCTATACCAATAATAGTAGTCTGGCCGATACCGGCATTGCTCATCTGATACATAGCTTCATAAGTCAAAGTTCCTGAACGGGAGATTATGCCAACATGACCTTTTTTGTGTATTGAACCTGGGATAATACCGATGTTGCATTCATCAGTAGTCATTATTCCTGGGCAGTTAGGTCCGATCATACGTGTCTTTTTGCCTTTTAAATAACGACGAACTTTTACCATATCAGCAACAGGAATATGTTCTGTTATACAAACTACAACGTCTAATTCTGCGTTTATAGCTTCCAGAATACTATCTGATGCGAATTTAGCAGGCACAAAAATAACCGAAGCATTTACTCCCGTCTTTTCTTTTGCTTCTGCAACAGTATTAAATACTGGTACACCTTCTACAGTTTGTCCACCTTTTCCCGGTGTTACACCGCCTACTATTTTAGTTCCATAGGCGAGCATATTCTTCGTATGAAAAAGAGCCTGTTTTCCGGTAATCCCTTGAACTATAACTTTAGTATTTTTATTTATAAAAATTCCCATTAAAAAATTCCCCCCTCTGTCAATTAAGCTTTTTTAACTAATTCGACGACTTTTTCCGCGCCTTCTGTCATTGATTCGACCATGATGACATTAGGAATATTAGCTTTCTTTAAGATTTCCCGACCTTCTTTTACATTTGTACCATCCAAACGTACGACGATAGGAATTTTCAGACTAAGCATTTTATTAGCTTCAATAATACCTTCAGCAATTATATCGCACTTGTTTATGCCGCCGAAAATATTAACAAAAATTCCTTTTGCCTGGCCATCTTCTGTCATTATCTTAAATGCTTTGGCATCATCTTCTGCTGATCCCTGTCCGCCTACATCAAGGAAGTTAGCTGGTTCTCCGCCATAATGTTTAATTATGTCCACTGTAGCCATAGCAAGTCCTGCACCATTAACCATGCATGCAACATTGCCGCCTAAATTTACATAATTGAGCCCTAACGCAGCAGCTTCTCTTTCTTTTGGATCTTCTTCAGATTCATCACGTAATGCAGAGATATCAGGATGACGGAAAAGAGCACTGTCATCAAAATTGAGTTTTACGTCAAGTGCCATTACATTTTTATCTTCTGTTATAACCAAAGGATTTATTTCAGCAAGAGAACAATCTTTATCTACATATACTTTATACAATCCCATCATCAAAGCAGCTGCTTTATTGACAACAGCAGGTTCAATGTTTAATTTAAAAGCCATGCGACGTGCCTGGAAAGGTGCAAGGCCAATAAACGGATCTATATATTCTTTTATTATTTTATCTGGAGTAGATGAGGCTACTTCTTCTATTTCCATACCGCCTGCTTCAGAACCGATCATAACTGTCTGAGCTGTATTACGGTCAGTTGTGAAACTTAAATATAATTCTCTGCCTATTTTGCAGCCAGCTTCTATTAAGAGGCGATTTACTTTCTTACCTTCAGGACCTGTCTGCTTAGTTACTAAAACTTTTCCTAAAAGTTCTTTTGCATATTTTTCTACTTCTGCAATAGATTTGGCGATTTTTACACCACCGGCTTTTCCTCGTCCTCCAGCATGAATCTGTGCTTTTACAACAACTACATCTTTTCCGAGGTCCTTAGCAGCTTTTACTGCTTCTTCGGCAGAAAATACAGGTTTACCTTCAGGAACAGATACGCCATAGGAACGAAGAATTTCTTTACCTTGATACTCATGAATATTCATTTAAACACCCCAATCCATTAAAATTTATGCTGTATCGCTGCAAAAAATTACAAGATATAATATATTGTAAATTTTCACAAAAAAAATAAAAACGGCCTTAAAATATTTAATCTTTATCAAATTATACTTTATTATTTGCCGCTGTACAATGCTTCACAGCAAACAATAAAATATTCTTTGCCCAAGACTAAAAATGAAACAGCAATCAGTATATCTTCACAGTTTCACCCTTATTAAAACTGGGAAAATACGATCCTTCGACAGTTATCTGCCCTGGTAAAAAAGCTTTACTATTGAATAAAATAGTACAGTGTCCAATATCCGCCAAATTTTTATTAACGTCCGCGCCTACGTCGGTTATCTTGAACTTTAATGAACCCCATTCAAGAGTATCTCCTGGGGTGATATTTTCTTCAAGTTTTTCCTTTGTATGCACAATAGACATTGCGGCCAACCCATCGCTGCACCCTTCATTTACAATAGTCACACATTTGCTTGTTTTTAAAAGACTTAACACATTTTCACCAACGGATACAACCACAAATGCATATTTCATTTCTACACCGCCTTATTTTTTATTATTATACCACAATTAAATAAAATTAGAAAATAATTTAGCCTCATATAAAAATAAATAATGACTATATGAATATTCTCTTACATCAATTTTATTTATTCATTTTTATGTAAAATTTCATTAACTCCTTAGCCGCATTTCCGTAATAATAGGCAGCATTTTCGTAATCGCCCTTTTCCTCATAATTTCTTCCTGCGAGAAGCATCAGTTCAGGTGTTTGCGGTTCTAAAAACTGCATATCATTCCATATTGACTGATTAACATAAAATTCATACAATTTTTCCATTACAGGCGTATTTCCTTTTAACCAAGGCTTAGCTTCATTTACAAAATGTAATAATATGTCATCCTTCTCCCTAAAATCTAAAGTTGGATCATTTGGTGCCAGCATTCTATTAAATTTATAAGGAAGATCATATATATTATTCTGCAATACTACATTTATGGCATCCTGGTCAGGTAATAAAAAGAATTCATAAAACTCACTATAGCAGGCTGTAATCAATTTTGTTATATTTTTTCTTTTCCATAATGCCATATTTATTACTAAAACACCGGAATTAAAATATTTATCAGTTTTTAAACCCAATCTTTTTACCTGCTCAGGGCCATGTCTTTTTTTGTATTGACTGGCGGCTATTATATACTTTTTTGGTATTTGCATATCCCATAACTTTTTAATATCACCAATGCACAATATATCAGCATCCAGATAAATTAACTTTTCTATATCATCGGCTAAGACCTCTGGAAGTAAAATTCTTAGCAATATCGCCTTATTAAAACGTTTATCCGTATATAAGGACAATTCGGGCAACGCATCGACAACAGCCGTTAGATCATATATTTTAATCTGTGCATTTTTATACAAATTATTAAAAAAATCTTTTTTCTTTTCATTGGCAACAGATATTTTTTCATTCATGGCTACATGGAATACTATCTTATTGCCCAATGAATTTAACAAAATAGAAGTCATTAAAATACCAGCATAAGGAAAATATTTATTATCGACCCCCAATGCTATATTTATAATATTCTTTTCGCCCATTTATTCATCACCATAAAAATTTTTCCCGATCGAGCGGTTATATAAAGTTGCTGCGGATATTGATGATATATAAATTTTATTATCTGTTACTATACATGATTTAGGAGAACTTTTAGATATGTCTTTAATATTATTTTTCGCACTTGAAAGAAAATTATCGTCATGCTTATTCTTAATATCATAAATAACAATTATATCTTTTAAAGGAATAGCTATATTTTGCCCTATATGGAGAAACAATTAATTTTCCTCCTCTTTTTTCATTAATTTTTTCATCTCATTATATATTAAATCGTATTTCAAACGATTTATATTTTCTTTTACGGTCTTGCGGTTTATCTGTTCAGGCGGCAGTGCCCTATATAACATTACGAGCGTTTGCAGCTGAATATCATCATAGGAGGTTATCTGTAAATTAGCTGTCATACGTTGGACTAAATCCGTTCTCGCTGCATTTACCATTTCTGCCGAGCAGCCTTCTATATATTCTTTTATTTCCCCATATCTAGCCCATGGTTTCGTTAAAAGTATTTTTCGTATTTGGGCATATCTTCCATTTTTTAATTTTCGTTTACAGATATCACAATAGATCTCATCTTCTGGACATAAGGTATTGCAGTTTTTACAATTATGCCATTTATTTTTTTTCTTAACTTTATTTATTTTTTCATTTATAATTAAAATCTTTTTCATACTGGCAGCCAAATCTTTATCTTCCAATTTGCCGCATGACGATTCGATAGCAGAAATTTCCTGCGGTAATAACTCTGTATTGGCTAATATTCTCTTTATATCTCTTTTATCCTTTATTCTGGTTGGAATAATTTTATTACTACCCTTTTTACCATAAGTAAAATGTATATCTTTTATTAATTTATATTTTAAAGCATTATTTATTTTATCTATGATATCAAATTTCATATAAAGAAGATTATTCGCCCAGACACTGCTTGAAGTCCCTATATAAAGAACGCCAAACGCAAAATTTTTAGGTATTGCATGTTCAGCTATTTCTTTTCCCACAATCGATTCCCAATAAAATTTTATAAGATAAAGCTTATATTCAGGAGATTTCGTCAGATGCTTTAAAGCTCTCGGCATTATTTCGCCGACAGTAGCAAAATTAGTATTTTTCCATTTTCTTTTTAACATTTTATTACCTCTGCATGTCCTAACGATACACTATAAATTCTAGCATCTTTTATGTCATCAAACATAGAAATATCCGTAGCAGTGATAAATGTCTGTATTTTTTTATCTTTAAAAAATAATACCATTTTTTTCCTGCGCTTTTCGTCAAGCTCACTCATTACATCATCCAATAAAAGGATAGGATATTGGCCGGAGGTATTTTTAATATATTCCAATTCTGCCAATTTTAATGCTAAAACAGCAGTCCTCTGCTGTCCCTGTGAACCAAAATTTTTCAAATTAATTTCATTTATAAAAAGTTCTATATCATCATGGTGCGGCCCTATACCTGTGGAACCTCGTCTGATATCTTCCATACGATTTTGTCGTATTTTATCCTTATACAAAGATTTTAGATCAGCAATATCATTATTTAAAAGATCTATATTATGTATTTTATAATTCATTGTCAGTATTTCTTTATTATCAGAAATATTTTTCTGCATGACAGCAGCAAAATCTGATAATTTTTTTACAGCTTCATATCTTTTTTTCCATATGAAAACAGCTACGTCAAAAAGCTGCTCATCCCATACATCCAGTAAATTAATACTTTGCTTTTTTTCGCGTATTTTTTTTAAAAGGTTATTCCTTTGAATTACTATTTTATTATATTTTACTAAATTATCATAATAAAAAATATCAGTTTGAGATAATTCTATATTTAGAAATCTGCGCCGTAAACTAGGTGCGCCTTTTACCAATAGCAGATCTTCAGGAGAAAACATTACTATTTTTATATTTCCCGGCAGTTCCCTTTGTCTTATATTTTCACCATTTAATATTATCTGCCGCCGTTTTATTTTGTTTAAATAAAATTTAACATTATTTTCGATATCCATTCTTAAAAACTTAATATTTATAACTGCTTCGTTTTCTTGCCAGGCTATTAGGTCTGCGTCATTTTTTATTCGATATGATGTGCCTAATGCCGCATAATATATAGCCTCTATTATATTTGTCTTACCCTGTGCGTTATCTCCTGTAAATATATTTAAGGATGGTGAAAATTCCAGCTGCAGTCCTTTATAACTGCGAAAGTTTTTTAAAAGCATATTTTTTATATTCATAGCTATATCCTACAATTTACTTTTAATAATAATAGAAAAAAATACTTCTTATGCGGTTGTTTTTTCTCAAAAGAGATTAGCGCATAAGAAGTTTTATTTTGTTAAACAGCTTTTCGTACAGGAGTAACCACATAAATAAACATATCATCACCGACCGCTTTTATGGCAGCTGGGCTTACCTCTGTGTTAAAGGAAAAGGTAATGTTTTCTGAATCGATGTATTTTAATATGTCCAATATATATTTAGCATTAAAGGAAATATTCATCGGCTGGCCATTGAGTTTTATATCTATATTTTCTTCGGCTTTACCTATTTCTGGGTTGTTTGAGGATAAAAGCAGGTTGTCCGTATCAAAGGCAAGTGTGATTATATTGTATTGGTTCGAACGCGATATAAGGGATACACGGTCGATAGCTCCTTGTAATTCTTTTGTCTTGATCAGTACAGATGAGGAAAAACTTGGCGGGATAACCGTATTGTAATTGGGGAATTGTCCTTCTATCAGTCTGGAAACGATGTATATATTTTCGTAAGTAAAGCTTATTTGGTTATGTGAATAACTTATATTTACATCAATTGGGATATCGGCTACTAGTAATGCTGCCAAATCATTTAGTATTTTAGCAGGGATGATGAATTTTGCCGAAAGGTCTATATTGTTATCATCCATGATTTCTTTTTTTATGGCAAGGCGATGTGTATTTGTTGCTGCCATGGTAAGTTCCGCATTGTTTAATTCAAGCAGACAACCTGTAAATACTGGCCTGATCATTTCAGTTGCACAGGCGAAGGAGGTTTTCTTGATGAGGTCAATTAAGATATTACTCCTGATCGATAAATTGTTTTCGCTTTCAAGTTTCTTTATTTTAGGGAATTCATTAGCAGACATGCTTAGTAAATTAAATTTAGCTGTGTTTGATTTTATATTAATAGTGTTTTGTTCAGTGTCTGAAGAAATTTCGATGTTATCCCCAGGTAATGTCTTTATAACATCGGCAAAATATCTTCCCGGTAAAACTATTGTTCCTGGTTCTTTCACGTCAGCTTGTATTTTACAAATTATGCCTATGTCATAATCTGTTGTTTCAATGTCTAATGTATTATCTTCTGCATGTATGTAAATGCCTGATAAAATAGGCATTTGTGGCTTACTTGATATGGCTTTTATATTTATCTGAATGGCTTGTAAAAGGTCACTTTTGGTGCATATAAAATTCATTTTGTTCTCCTTATTTATTATTAATATATATTTATATAAAGTTAGTCGTCGTAGTCGTAGGGGCTGTGAACATGTTGATAAGTATGTTTTTATCGTTGTGGGTAAGGTTCTTTGGTGTTAGTAACTTGTTGATAAGTTCACCTTTTTAATCCACAAGTGCACATTAAAAGAAATTATTCGTTTTTATGCACAGATAATTAACATATTATACATATATAATACACATTTTGTGGATAAGTCTGGTTTTAGATATTTTTAATGCGTTTTGTTAACTCTTTAATTGTTGTGTCTAATTTCTTGTCAGTTTTACGCTCTTGGCTGATTTTATCATAAGCGTGGATAACTGTAGTATGGTCACGGCCGCCAAAAATTTCACCAATACGCGGCAATGATGAGTCGGTTAATTCTCTACATAGGTACATGGCTATTTGCCGAGGAAATGCCAAGTTCCTTGTCCTTTTTTTGGCAACCAGTTCAGAAATATCTATTTTAAAATAAGATGAAACTATTTCTTGTACGAGTTCGAGGGTTACTGTGCGGCTTTCGTTGTTTGTGAATACATTTTTTAGTGCTTCGGCAGCCAATTCTTTTGTGATTATCTGCTTATTCAGGGAAGAAAAGGCCATTACCCTTGTCAGCGCGCCTTCTAGTTCACGGATATTATTATCTATACGGCTGGCTATATAGACCATTACGTCATTTGGTACGGTTAAATTTTCGAGTAATGCTTTTTTCCGTAGAATCGCTATACGTGTTTCAAGGTCAGGTGCCTGTATATCAGTTATCAGGCCCCATTCAAAACGTGAGCGCAAGCGGTCTTCTAAAGTTTGGATTTCTCTTGGATGGCGGTCACTGGAAATAATTATTTGTTTATTGGCATCATGCAGTGTATTAAAAGTATGGAAGAATTCTTCCTGCGTATGTTCTTTTTTTGAGAGAAATTGAATATCATCTACAAGTAAGACATCAATATTCCTGTATTTTTGTCTAAACGCTTCTGGTTTCCCATCGCGTATAGAATTTATGAGTTCGTTTGTGAATTTTTCGCTCGATATATATAAAACACGCATATCAGGGTTATTTTGCAGTATTTTATGGCCTATTGCGTGCATTAAATGTGTTTTGCCAAGGCCGACACCGCCGTACATAAAAAAAGGATTATAGACTTTGGCAGGAGATTCTGCCACGGCTAAGGCTGCTGCATGGGCAAAACGATTGGAATTACCTGTTACAAATGTTTCAAAAGTGTATTTGGGGTTAAGTGATGAAGAATCGCCGGGAGTTATTGGTAAGGGCGAAGTTGTTCTTGGTGGCGCGGCAGGCGGTTCTTCAGTTTTATTGGCTGTTGGTGTTGTGTAAATCAAAGGAATTTGTGTTTGTTCTTCTTGTGAATTATCCTGTAAATGAAAGCTTGTTATAATTATGTCAAGTTTAGCTTTTGTAACTTCATAGCTTGCGTCGAGAATGAGCTGCATGTAATGTTTTTCAATCCAATCTTTGGAAAAATCAGTTGGCGTTCCGAGCTCCAGTGAGGTAGTAGTCAATACGATTGGTTTTATGGGTTTAAGCCATGTGTCACATACCATTTTTGAAAGGGAGTTTTCTAATTTTTTTAGTATTTCTTCCCAAGTAGCATGTAGTTGTGCGTTCTCCATTAAAAAGATCCTTTCTGTCTATAAGAGTTGAAGCAGATGGCAATTTTATGTATAAACTGCTTAAACTGAACCTGCTTAATCTGGCTATGTAATAATTATTAATAAATATATATAAGAAAATGACGCGTGGTGCGCATATAAAAATGAGGAAATATTTAAGCCTTGTAATAAATATTGATTAAGCAGCTTTTATTGAATAAAAAAAGTTATCCACAAAGTTATGCACAGTTGTTGATAACTTTAAATTTTCTAAAGTCCTGTATTTGGGGGCTAGAGAAATATTTTAAAGGAAAAAATACTGATTAGTTAGGTATTTATAAGGTTGTTGATAAGTTATGTGGATAATTTTAAAATATGTGGATAAATATGTGGATATGTATATATCATATTAACAAAAGCAGATAAAGTTATCAATAATTATTTTGTATTGTTGACACTATAAGCCGCGTAGTCTATAATTTCATATAGCAAATTGTCATTTTATCAGTTTAAGGAGGTGTGTAAAATGAAAATGACTTTTCAACCCAATACTCATTGGAAAAAACAGACGCATGGATTTCGTGAACGTATGAAAACAAAGGGTGGACAGTTAGTTCTGAAAAGAAGACGCGCCCGTGGCAGAAAGAAATTGTCTGCATAAGCACGAAACATAACATAGATTATCTGAGAATTTGTGTAGTCTTTAATAGAACTGATCGTGCGCAGGGAAGCATCCCCGGGCAAACGCTGCGGGGATTGTTGGCCCTATTTATATGGAGCTGTATGAATCAAAAATTATCGAAAAAAATAGTAATGCAATATAATGAGGAATTCCAATATATCTATCAGAAGGCGAAGACTTTTTCTGACCGCTATATAGTGATACATATTGCAAAAAACAACAAATATAATCATGAGGTTGGCTTTGCTGCTGGTAAAAAGCTGGGCAATGCCGTTATTAGGAATCATATAAAAAGGATTTTAAGGGAAATTTATCGGAAAAATAAAAAAAATATTCAATTTGGCTGTTGTATTCTAATAGTTGGACGTAGAGCGGCAGTAACTGCCGATTATAAAATTATCGAAAAATCTTTTTGTAGATTGTGTAAAAAGGCAAAGATATGGAAAGTTGTGCCGGTAAAGAATGGTTAAAAAAATAGTGCTTAATATGATATATTTTTACCGTAACTATATTTCTCCGTTAACGGCTCCTTCCTGCAGATATATTCCTACTTGTTCGGAATATGCTGTTATTGCAATTGAAAAATATGGGGTAAGAAAGGGCGGCTTTATGGCGATAAAGCGTATATTACGCTGTCATCCATTCCATAAGGGCGGTTATGATCCCGTTAAATAATAAAATTTAATTTAGGATGTGATGAATTGAGTGGATTTTTTGATTCGCTATTTCACCCGATAGTACAGATATTGGAAATTGTGTTGGGTTTTTTTTATTCTCTGACACAACTTATAGGTTTGGACAATTATGGATTAGCCATAATATTGATGACGATAGTTATAAAAATGCTGTTATATCCGCTTACGGTAAAACAAGTAAGATCAATGAAGGCTATGCAGGATCTGCAGCCGAAGATAAAAGAGTTGCAGGCAAAATATAAAGGTAAACCCCAAGAGCTTCAGCAAAAGATGGGACAGATATATAAGGAAGCAGGCGTTAATCCTTTAGCAGGCTGTTTACCGCTTATAGCGCAAATGCCTATTTTGATGGCGATGTTTTATGCTTTGCAAAGCGTTCATTTTGATAATAACCCAGCGTTTTTGTGGGTGCCGAATCTGGCTTTACCAGATCCTTTATATATATTGCCCGTTTTATCGGCATTGACTACTCTTATTACACAGTGGCAGACATCCAAATCGTCGGCGCAGGCAGCGCAGATGAAGGTTATGATGGTTGCGATGCCAATATTTATTGGCTGGATAAGTATTAAATTTGCGGCAGGATTGGTTTTATACTGGGTAGTAATGAATATTATGCAGGTAATACAGCAATGGTGGATGTACCGTAATGAAGAAGGACAGCCAACTAAGTAGAGGAGGCTTCTTACTAATATGGCGAAAGTTATTGAAGTATCAGGACGAGGTATAGAAGAAGCAAAACAGAACGCACTCAGGGATTTGGGTTTGCCCGAAAGCAGAGTGTCGTTTGAAATACTGGAAGAACCTTCGAAGGGGTTTTTTGGTATTATAGGCAACAAGGGAGCAAAGATACGTGCAAGCGTGAAAGAAATCGCTCCTGAAGAAAAAGCATATGATTTTCTAGAAAAAATATTTGCAGCTATGAATATGGATGTAACTATAAATAAAAAAGAATCGGAATATGGATGTATATTTGATTTAAACAGTGACCAGGACATGGGGATAATGATCGGCAAGCATGGTCAAACGCTTGATGCCCTTCAGTATCTGACTAACATGGCAGCAAATAAGGGCGCTGATGAAAATAGAAAGCATATTATCCTTGATGTAGAAGATTACAGAAGCCGGCGGGAAGATACTTTAAAACATCTGGCATGGCGTATTGCCGATAAAGTTAGGGCTTCTAAAAGAAAAATGTCTTTGGAACCGATGAACAGACATGAACGGAAGATAATCCATATGGCTTTACAGGAAGAAGCGGATGTTATCACTTATAGTGATGGTGAAGAACCGCATCGCAAAGTTGTTATTGACATAAAGAGAAGTAAATAATATTAGGTGTTGGTCTATTTTATTTAATAGGCTGTATTTAACATAGTTTAGATTTGCTTTAATTGCATTATGAAGTTTTACATAAAAGCTGTCCAAAATGAGGGGCGGCTTTTTTAATTATCTGCTATAATATAAAATAATACGGTTGGTTATCCAGAATGGAAAATTTTAAGTAAATCTACAAAAAAGTAAACTTTGGTGTTATTATGGACAGCCATTGCTTATTCAAATATAGAAAAATAAATTGCATTTTATTAAGTAAATAATTTATTTATTGGGATTTTATATGATGGAGGAAGAAATTGGTATATAAGGAAAAAAATGATACGATTGCTGCTATTGCCACGCCGCTTGGCGAAGGTGGAATAGGGGTTATTCGCGTCAGTGGGGCTGATTCAATTCAGATGGTGGATAAAATTTTTCTTGCTGCCAATAAAAGGGCTTTGGCAGACAGGCGTTCTTATCGTGCTGTATATGGTAAAATAAGTGATCCCAAAACTAAAAATATAATTGATGAAGTTATTTGCATCCTGATGAGGGAACCGCATTCTTATACGAAAGAAAATGTGGTAGAGATACAGTGCCATGGTGGTATAATGCCTTTGCGTAAAATATTGTCGCTTCTGCTTGAATGGGGCGCAAGGCTGGCAGAACCTGGTGAATTTACGAAAAGGGCTTTTTTGAATGGCAGAATAGATTTGGCACAAGCACAGGCTGTGATGGATATAATAAAGGCCAAAACAGATGCCTCGCTGCGGGTCGCAACTGGGCACTTATCAGGTTATTTTTCTTCTAATATACGCCAAATAAGGGATGCGCTATTGGAAATGATTGCCCATTATGAGGCTGCCATAGATTTTCCTGAAGAAGAAGTCGATAATATAGATAACATTCAGGTTATGGAAAGAATCGAAGAATTAAAAGTTAAAATAAATACGATGATTTCAAGCGCAAAAACGGGCCGTATTTTAAATGAAGGACTTGTTACGGCAATAGTTGGGAAACCTAATGTGGGAAAGTCCAGCCTTTTGAACAGGCTTTTGCACTCTGACCGGGCTATTGTTACAGATGTACCGGGAACCACACGCGACAGCATAGAGGAGTATGTTGATGTAGACGGCATACCGTTGCGAATAATTGATACAGCTGGCATACGGCAGACAGATGATGAAGTAGAAAAAATCGGTGTGGATAAAGCACGCTCATATATAGAACGGGCCGACCTCGTTTTAGCCTTGTTCGATGGGGCAAAGGCAATGACGGCTGAGGATACAAAGATAATAGAGTTAATAAGGAAAAAGAATGCCGTTGTCGTTATAAATAAAAGTGATTTGGTGCAGAATCTGGATGAATCCTATATAAGAAAACAGTGTTCTGATAGTAAAATAATACATATATCTACAATCCAAGAAGAGGGCATTAAAGAGTTGGTAGAGACTATAAAAGAGAAGGTTTATGCAGGAAATGTAGTCTATAATGAAGGTGAGTTCGTTAATAATATTTATCAGCTGGAGGCATTGAAGAAAGCAGGTCAGCATCTTGAGGATGCCATGAAGAGTCTTGATAATGATATTCCAGAAGACCTTGTGGTGATAGACCTGCGTTCTGCATGGGAAAAGCTAGGGGATATTATAGGTGATACGGTTAATGAGGATATAATTGACGAGATTTTTAGCCGTTTTTGTATTGGCAAATAATACAGGTAAAAATTGTTGTTATGAAAATATGCCTGCAATTATAGATATATGTAAACTGGGGGAACTAAAGTGTTTATTGCCGGAGATTATGATATTATTATTATTGGGGCAGGGCATGCCGGTGTAGAAGCAGGTCTTGCTGCTGCGCGTATTGGTTGTAAAACTATGCTTACTACTTTAAATATGGATAATATAGCCTTGATGCCATGTAATCCGTCAGTAGGAGGACCAGCTAAAGGCCATTTGGTGCGGGAACTTGATGCCTTGGGTGGTGAAATGGGTGTGAATGCAGATAAAACCTGTATCCAGTTTCGTATGCTCAATACCAGTAAAGGACCGGCTGTACAGGCTTTGCGGGCACAAGCAGATAAAAAGGTCTATCAATTTTCGATGAAGGAAACCTGTGAAAATCAGGACAATCTGGATGTAAAACAATTGCTCGTAGAAAAAATATTGGTAGAAAACGGAAAAGTCACAGGTGTACAGATCGAAACAGGAGAAATATATACATGCCGTTGTGTTGTTCTGGCCTCCGGTACATATTTACGGGGAAGAATAATCATAGGGGAAAAGACATACGAAGGCGGGCCGATAGGGCAGCGTGCTGCTGTGGCATTATCGCAATCACTTAAAGAAATCGGTGTGAAACTTATGCGTTTTAAAACGGGTACGCCAGCCCGTGTAGATAAAAGGACACTGGATTTTACAAAGATGCAGATTCAGCCTGGTGATGATGAAGCCCGTAATTTTTCCTTTATGAGTGATGAACGTACACGTGACCAAGTTCCCTGTTGGCTTACTTATACGAATGAAAGAACACATAAAATATTGCGGGATAATATAGATAGGGCGCCAATGGCCAACGGTATCATCGAAGGAGTAGGACCGCGTTACTGCCCTTCAATAGAAACGAAAATTATACGTTTCCCCGATAAGGATAGGCATCAGTTGTTTATAGAACCGGAAGGTTTGCATACGAATGAAATGTATGTTCAGGGCATGTCTACGAGTATGCCAGTAGATGTCCAATTTGAATTTTTGAAAACTATTCCCGGTATGGAAAATGTAAAAATAATGCGGCCGGGCTATGCTATTGAATATGATTGCTTGGATCCGTTGCAATTGCAGCCTTCATTGGAACATAAAAATATAGAAGGATTTTTTTCTGCCGGCCAGTCAAACGGTACTTCAGGCTATGAAGAAGCGGCGGCACAGGGACTTATGGCGGGGATTAATGCGGCGATGAAAGTAAAAGGACACGAACCGCTTATATTAAAAAGATCAGAAGCTTATATAGGTGTCCTTATAGATGATTTGGTAACAAAGGGAACACAGGAACCATATCGTATGATGACCTCCCGGGCAGAATACAGGCTGCTTTTACGGCAGGATAATGCGGATATGCGCCTTACGGAAAAAGGCAGACAGGTAGGACTGGTTTCTGACGCGCGCTACGATAGATATTTGGCTAAAAAAGGTAAAATAAACGAAATCAAGGCCTTATTGAAGGACAAGAAAATAAATCCGAGCAGAGAAATAAATGAATTACTGAAGGAAAATGGCTTAGAGGAAATTAAGTCAAGTACGACATTATATGATTTATTGAAAAGAAAAGATATAGGTTATAGGGAATTGGCAAGGGCGTTTTCGCTGCCAAATATAACAAATGAAGTTGTGAAACAGATAGAAACAGATGCTGTTTATGAAGGATATATCAATAAACAGGAAGAACAAGTTCAAAGAATGGAAAAGCTGGAAAATAGAAGGATGCCGGCAGATATTGATTACACAAAAATTTCCAATCTGCGTGATGAATCCATAGAAAAATTGAATAAAATAAGGCCGATATCATTGGGACAGGCAGCCAGAATATCAGGTGTTTCACCAGCTGATATCTCGATACTTTTAATCTATCTGGAACAATATGGGCGGAGGACTGTTTGATGGTTTTTGGTGATTATTTGCTGCAACGTGCGAAGGAATATGGTATTCAGCTAAGCAAAGAACAGTATGAAAAATTTAATGCTTATTATGAACTTTTGCTAGAATGGAATAGTAAAATTAATTTGACAGCGATAACTGCTCCTGATGAGGTCGCAATTAAGCATATAGTGGATTCACTAAGCGCATGGGATGAAAAAAGATTTTCACCCACGGCAAAAATTATTGATGTGGGAACAGGTGCTGGTTTTCCCGGAATTCCTTTAAAAATAATGCATCCAGGTTTGCAGCTGACATTACTGGATTCTCTCGCTAAGCGCATAAAATTTCTTCAGACTGTGGCTGCTAAATTAAATATTACAGATATTGAGTTTTTGCATGGGCGTGCCGAAGAGATAGGTAGAAGGAAACCGTACAGAGAAAAATTTGATATAGTTTTTTCGCGGGCAGTTGCCAGAATGCCGGTCTTATGTGAATACGCACTGCCTTTGGTTAAAAAGGAAGGGTATTTTACAGCCTTAAAGGGCAGGCAGTATGAAGCAGAAGCTGGTGAAGCGCACAATGCCATTAAGGTGCTGGGGGGAGTGCTGGCAGAAGTAAAACCTGTAAAGCTACCAGGGCTTGATGATGTGAGAGCTGTCATTTATGTACAGAAGGTAAGTAAGACACCAGCGGTATATCCACGTAAAGCGGGTACTCCGGAAAGAAAACCTTTATTATAAAGAACAATTGCTAATGGCTAATGAGCTGCATTGAATAATTACTTTAGAATAATATTTATTATATATGATAAATAATTATAAATTAATGTATATGGGAGGGGAATATATGGGCAAATATATTTTAATGGCAGTATGCATCAGTTTTTTATTTAGCTCAGGACTTTGTTTTGCAGCTCTTCCGTCAGCGGCAATAGATTCAGAACCAGTGATAAGTACGCAGCCCCAGGTAGCTCAGAATACACAGGAGTTGCAAGAACCACAGGAACCGGTAAAGGACGAGGCGGAAAAAACGACTACAACAAATGGAAAGGATGATAAAGTATTTAAAAAAATAGATCAGGCTAGTGAAGCTGACCAAAAGCGATTTGTCCTTATTGCGAAAGACAGCCGGTTTTTTTATTATCTTGATCGCCGTTCAGCCCGCTGGATTTTTGAACCGAATAGTAATAGAAAAATAATGGATGTATGGATTCAGCTGATAGATGCGAATAAAGTAAATGCACCCGCTGAAAAATACTCAAATGTTTCTCCTGATCAGTCTTATTTGTTGGACCATTATTACATACGTCCAGAATTACGCCAAATTCAATTCTTATGTGAGCTAGATGTTGTGGGTCAGCCATCTAACAATGTGACGCAAAATTTGTACTCCGTGAAAAATTGGGAAGATATTATTCCCGGCAGTGTCGAAGAAACAATATTTAATGCGGTGATGGCCACAAAAGAAAATTTGGTGGGAATTGATACTAAATCCAGTGGCATGGATGTACAAGCCAGAGACTTTCTGGATCGGGTATTTAATGTAAGTTTATGAAAAAATTATTATCAGCTTAGCGTTGGACAGAATATAATGTAGGTCGTGTTTAACGTATTCTTATGGAAAATTTCGGGTATGATATTTTAGAA
The DNA here is from genome assembly GCF_004341685.1 of Pectinatus cerevisiiphilus. Lineage (GTDB taxonomy): Bacteria > Bacillota > Negativicutes > Selenomonadales > Selenomonadaceae > Pectinatus > Pectinatus cerevisiiphilus. The sequence goes on along the minus strand of NZ_SMAA01000001.1, from coordinate 41,611 downwards.
AACTGAAATGTTATATTCAGTTATCCACAATGTCCACAGGGAAATGTTCAAAAATTGTGGATAAACTCTGAATAAGGGAAGAAAGCTGTTGATAATTTGTAGGTAACTTTCAAAGTTATCCACAAGTACATATATAAATAAAAAATAACAAAAATTTTTTGGTAATAATTTGCTGATCGTTGATCTATAAGGATTTTCTAGGATTTAGGAAATATAAATAATTTACACTAAAATATAAAAAGAAGAATTATCCACAAGCTTGTAAAAAAAACTGTGGATAATTCTTCTTTTTTATAGTGAAGGAAATATCTATAGTGAAACCACAAGATATTATTTGTTAATGATGGAAGAGACGGACACCGGTCATAGCCATGGCTATACCATATTTATCACAGGTTTCGATAACATTATCATCACGGATAGAGCCGCCGCTTTGAGCTATGTATTTTACGCCGCTTTTATGTGCACGTTCAATGTTGTCACCAAAAGGGAAAAAGGCATCCGAGGCAAGAGCGGTATTGGTTACGGAGGCGAGCCAGTTTATTTTTTCTTCTTTGCTTAAAATAGGTGGTTTTTCCGTAAATACATTTTTCCAGGCATCATTTGTAAATAGATCCATATATTCATCAGAAATGTATAGATCTATGGCATTATCCCTATCAGGACGGCGAACATCTTTCTTAAAAGGAAGGGCAAGCACTTTAGGATGTTGGCGTAAATGCCAGATATCAGCTTTATTGCCGGCAAGTCGGGTACAATGGACACGTGACTGCTGGCCTGCACCGATGCCGATAGCTTGGCCGTCTTTGGCATAGCATACAGAATTGGATTGGGTGTATTTGAGAGCTATAAGCGCAATAATGAGATCACGTTTTGCAGCAGCGGGTAAGTCCTTGTTGACCGTAGGGAGTTGCTGTAAAAGATCTTCCGTAATTTTGATGTTATTTCTTTTTTGTTCAAAGGTTATGCCAAAAACTTCTTTTCTTTCTAATTCAGGGGCATGGTAAGCTTTGTCCATCTGGATTATAAGATAGTTGCCTTTACGCTTTTTTTTCAGGATGGCAAGTGCTTCGGGAGAATAAGATGGGGCTATTATTCCGTCAGAAACTTCACGAGCCAGGAAAGAGGCAGTGGCTGCATCACATTCATCAGATAAGGCTGCAAAATCTCCATACGAAGACATACGGTCTGCTCCGCGTGCCCGGATATAAGCTGTTGCTAGCGGGGTCAATTCTATACCTTCTACAAAATATACTTTCTTCAATAAATCAGAAAGCGGCAGACCGACAGCTGCACCGGCAGGACTGACATGCTTGAAGGAAGCGGCTGACGGCAGTCCGGTGGCTTCGCGTAATTCGCGTACTAACTGCCAACTATTGAAGGCATCCAGTAAGTTTATATAACCAGGACGTCCGTTAAGAATATTGAAAGGAAGTTCTCCTTCCTTCATAAATACTCTGGCTGGTTTTTGATTAGGATTACAGCCATATTTTAGTTCCATTGAGTTCATATTGGCACTCCCTTATTCTAAAATAATAAAATGCACAAACTATATAGAGGTTTGTGTACATTTGTATTTAACTGATGAATGCAATTGTAAAAGGTAGAAAATTTATTTACGAATTCACTTTATCATTTTACGTGATATTTTGTCAAGAAAGGGAGTAAGTTTTCAGATGTAAGTAACAAGATATTGTTACAAATTAATAATAAGATTAGACGTATATATTTTTTGTATGTATAATATGGTGTAGGCATCATGCTGGTTTTGAGAGGAGGCTTTATAAATGATAAAGAGCATTGCTGTTTTGACGAGTGGTACTGACAGCCCGGGAATGAACGCAGCGATAAGGGCTGTGACGAGGACGGCTTTATTTGAAAAAAGTATTGTATGGGGTGTGACCGATGGGTATTATGGCTTGGTACATGATCAGATAGAGCCTTTAAAATCGACATCAGTCAGTGATATTATTCAACGAGGCGGCACTTTTTTGGGAACTAGTTTCTGCCCTGAGTTTGAAACGAGCGCTGGTAGGAAAAAAGCTTTTGACAATTTAAAGAAACATGAAATTGATGGAATGATTGTAATTGGTGGCGACGGCACTATGCGGGGCGCAAAAATTTTTAATGATGAATTTGACTTCCCCATAGTAGGTATACCGGCAACGATTGAAAATGACATATGGGGTACAGATTATACTATAGGTTGCGATACGGCAGCAAATACAGTCGTCGAAGCACTTAATAAATTGCGTGATACAGCGCTGTCCCATCGTCGGGTTATTGTAGTAGAAGTAGCAGGGAAGAAATGTGGATGGCTGCCTATGGTATCTGGCATAGCCAGCGGTGCAGCATATATTTTAGTTCCTGAATATAAAGTTGATATAGATGAATTAGTTGAAGAATTAAAAAAACGCCATTCCTGTGGCAAAACATACAGTTTGATTGTTGTTGCTGACGGTTGTGGCGATATTATGAAAATCGGCAAGGAAATTGCTGATAAGACAAAGCTTGACACACGTATATCCGTATTGGGACTTATTCTGCGTGGTGGTTCACCGTCAGTAGAAGATAGGGTAAAAGCCAGCCGCTTAGGAGAAAAGGCAGCATTGGCATTGTTATCAGGGTTATATAATATGGTAGTTGGTTATAAGAAAAATGATATTGTGACAATTGCCCTGAATGATGCTGTAAATGACAAAAAAGATTTGGACAGAGAATATGTGCGTCTTTCCAAAATTTTAACCTGATTGTTATTTTACTGAAATATTATTGATTAATAGATTTTAATGATAGTTTATCAAATCATATATGGTGGATTAAATAATAATTGAAGAATATTGGATACAAAAATAAGGACCAGAGTAGTAATGGTCCTTATTTTTGTGTATATTTATAGGTCAGATAGTCTCCAAGAGGTACTATGGTGATCGCCTATGGATAAATGTTTAGCTTAAAGAGCCTGACTACCCTTTCTTTTTGCTGTTAATTTTTTCGCTATTTCAACGGCGATAACGCCATCTTCAGCATAGGCATCAGCACCGGCACTGTCCGCATATTCTTGTGTGAGTACAGCGCCACCTACGATTACCTGCGCTGTTGAGCCAGCTTTTTTTAAAGAAGCGATAACCTTGTCAATTTGGGTCATTGTTGTAGTCATTAATGAGCATAAACCCACAATATCAGCGTCGTTTTCGATGGCAGTCCGTACGATTTTTTCGCTGTCAACGTCCTTACCAAGATCAATTAATTTAAATCCGTTATTTTCGAGCAAGGCAGATACTATATTTTTACCAAGGTCATGTATGTCGCCTTTTACGGTGGCGATTACCACGGTGCCTTTATTTGCTGATGCCTGGGAAGGAAGGATTTCTTTTATTTTTAGGAAGGCTTCACGCATGGCTTCTGCTGAGAGCATAACCTGCGGCAGAAATATCTTTTTGGCACCAAAATCTTTGCCGACAGCGTTCATGGCGGTGGTCAGGGCGTTTTCAGTTATTTCATTTGATGTGTGGCCTTCTTTTAAGGCGTGTTCTACCATTTGGGCAATATTTTCCTTTTCACCAACTATGATAGAATGCTTAATGGCTTCAATAATATTTCTGGGGGTAACCTCAGCTGCGGCAGCAGTCTCACTGTGCGGTTGCTTTGCAATAGTAAGACTGTAATGTTGGCCGTGTGGGTCATTGCCATTTAAAGCAGAAGCGGCTAATAAGGTATTTTTCATTAAGCTGTCATAGGGATTCATGATAGGGGCATTGAGACCGTATGCCAGGCACATTGCGAAAAAGGTACTGTTGATAAGCGGCCTGTCAGGAAGACCAAATGATATATTTGACAGCCCCATTGTCGAAGGGTAACCAAATTTACTATGATATAAGGATAAGGCCTGTAATACTTCCAGAGCGGCGGTCTTATCTGCGGCAACGGTCATGACAAGACAATCAAGAATGAAATCATTGTCTTGCAGGCCGGCTTGTTTTGCTGCTGCAATAATCTTTTCTATAATGGCAACGCGTTCGCTACCGGTTTTGGGAAGGCCTTTATCAGAAAGCGGCAGGCACAAAACGGCTGCACCATATCTTTTAGCTAAAGGTAAAAAATATTTTAGGCGATCGGGTTCTGCTGAAACAGAATTTATGAGGGCACGTCCAGGATAGACTTTTAGTCCCGCTTCTAAAGCCTTGGGATCGCTTGTATCTATGGATAGCGGAGTAGATACTATTTGGGCGATTTCCTTTATGGCTTTTTCCATTGCGGCAGTTTGGTCTATTCCGCCAACGCCCATGTTGACATCAAGAATATCAGCACCGGCATTTGTCTGTTCTACAGCTTCTTTTTTTACAGAAATAAAGGAACCAGCTTTTATTTCTGCGGCAAGTTTTTTGCGGCCGGTTGGATTTATACGTTCACCGATAAGCCTCGTGGGCAGGTCAGTGCCAATAAAAATTGTTTTAGTGCGGCTTGTCAGGGCAAGTCTATGGGGCAGCGGGGAACGTACCGGATCGGCAAGACCACTGACCGCTTCTTTTATGGCAGCTATATGTGCTGGCGTAGTTCCGCAGCAGCCACCGATAAAAGTAGCACCTGCTTCTATTAGTTTTGGTGCCCATTTACCCATATCGGCAGGATGCATGGGGAATATGGTTTTTCCATTTATTAAATGGGGCATTCCTGCATTTGGTTGGACACTTATAGGGCATTTGCAATTTTGCGCAAGTATTTTTACTATTGGCAGAAGTTCTTCCGGGCCTGTAGAACAGTTGGCACCGATGATGTCAGCACCCATTGCCTCCAGCGTAATAGCAGCTGTCTGTGGGTCAGTACCGGTAACTGTCCTGGCATCTTCCGAATAAGACATTTGGCATATGACAGGAATACCGGGGGCGGCGTCCTTGGCAGCTAAAAGGGCTGCCCGCATTTCTTGCAGGTCTATACAGGTTTCAATCAGTATATAATCTGCACCACCTTCTGCTAAAGCGGAAGCCTGCTCAAAATATGCTTTATATACAGTGTCAAAACTAATATCACCTAGCGGTTCAATAAATCTACCGATAGGTCCCATTGAACCGGCAACTTTGCCGTTATGCTGCATAGCAGCTTTAGCATTTTTAACACCTGCTATATTTATTGCCCGCACCTTATCAGTTAGGCCATATTGGGCGAGTTTTAAGGAACTGCCGCCAAAAGTATTTGTTTCGATGATAGTAGCGCCAGCAGAAATGTACTGTTTGTGGACATTAATAATAGCTTGGGCAGATTGTATATTAAGTAGTTCTGGACAAACTCCGGGTTTTAAAATACCATCAGCCTGTAAAATGGTGCCCATAGCACCGTCGAATATATTTATCATAGATATACCTCTTTATTGTTGCACGTGAAACATACAACAGATTATTATTTCTTTTTTACGCGTGAGTGACAATTTTTCTGTTGGCATGTGGCGCATGATGGTTTTTGGGGCGAAAATGGGTCCATCTCAGGAACAAGTCCTATAATAGCAGTGACAGATTTTCGTGGGTCCAGCATCATTGAGTCGGTATGATGGATGCCTATCATTGCAGCATTGGATAGGCGAAGCATTTGGGGTTGACAATTTATGTCCCAATCACCGTAACCGGGACTAAACCGCCAAATTCGTTTGTAACCAAGAGGTCTGGTGAAAGCATCAATATTTTTTTCAAGGCTGTCAGCAGTTTGTTCAACTGCTGTTGTAGCTGCCGCATCCAGTAACATGCCTTGGGAATAATTGCCATTGTGAAAGGTTTTTGCTATGAAATTTTCGACATTACCGCCTATTGTCACAGCTAATAAAACCACTTTCTTAGAATGGCTCAAGTGTTTTAGAATTTTACTGCCTTGAATCTTAAAAAGGGGAGAGGCTAAAACAATTCCCTGTTCATTGTCATAGTCATATATTTCCCAACTTCCGCGGGGTTCCGCGATATATGTCATTTCATTGCAAGCATCGACAATTGCCTGCTCATTGAAATCAGCATTAGCAAGGCCTGCATAGCGGCGTGTTTCCTTGGGGTCAACGTTTTTTAAAGGAGCATTGTATATCGGCATAAACTCATATCACCTCATCATAATACGGAATAATAATTAAATAATTTTAGTGTAAAATTGGGACGATAAAGCCCGTAAAAGGCATAATGAAAAAATCCTCTTTAAGGTTAGGCGCTAGATAAGGGATAAAGCAGGTTAAAATAAGGATAACAGCGAATAAATTATCAATAGTATAAGTATATGCGGGAGCGAAATGGGATAAATAAAATCGTTAAAGAAAGTCCGCTAAACGTAAGTAATAACTATACCGAAAAAGTATAATATATTTTAGCACAAAATAATCTTTTACGGTAATATGGAAAAAGTTTAGCTGGATATAATATATATGCTTTATCTACGGGAAGAAGCATGAAATTATTTTCCAAGGTAGAACGATTTATTGTAGGGATGATTGTCTTCTTGGCATGATAAATTGAGGAAAAGCTGGCAGTATAGATTAAAAACAGGAGAGGGTGGACAGATGGCAAAGATAATTGCTATAGCAAATCAAAAGGGCGGCGTAGGAAAAACAACAACAGCCATAAATTTGAGTGCCGCATTTTCAGAAGCAGGGAAAAAAGTTATATTGGTGGATGCTGACCCGCAGGGTAATGCTACTAGCGGTTGCGGCATTGATAAAGAACAAATAAAAAACTCCTTATATGATCTGTTACTCAGGGATGAGAAGCTGGAAAACATCTTATTGAAAGCTAAAAATGATATGATGGTTTTGCCGGGAACAATCGATCTTGCCGGTGCGGAAGTAGAACTTGTTTCGGCGTTTTCACGTGAAACAAAATTAAAAAAAGCTTTAGCAAAAGTGAAAAATGCTTATGATTATATTATTATTGATTGTCCGCCATCGTTGGGACTTTTGACGATAAATGCCCTCACTGCGGCCGATTCAGTAATTTTGCCACTGCAATGCGAGTATTATGCTTTGGAAGGAATGACACAAATTTTAAATACCATAAATTTAGTAAAGAAAAATCTTAATGAAGAATTGTTATTAGAGGGAGTAGTATTGACTATGTATGATGCCAGAACGAATTTGTCCGAGCAAGTGGCGAAAGAGGTACAAAAGCATTTTCCCGATAAATTATATAAGACAGTAATTCCACGTAACGTAAAATTGAGTGAAGCACCATCTTATGGTTGTCCGATAAATGAATATGCACCGTCATCGAAAGGTGCATTTGCCTATAGGGCATTGGCAGATGAGGTGATGGCGCGTGGCTAGAAATACACATACAGGTTTAGGAAAAGGTCTCGGTGCATTATTAAAAAATATTGAGACCGAGAATAAAGAAAAAATAGAACAGATAAATGTAACTGCTATAAAGGCAAATCCTTTTCAACCGCGTTCAAATTTTGATGAAACAACGATCGTTGAGTTAGCGCAGTCAATTGAAAAATATGGCATATTACAACCTATTTTGGTGAAAAAAATAGTAGACGGCTATCAATTGATAAGTGGAGAACGTCGGTGGCGTGCTTGCAAAAAAGCAAAAATGAGTGTAATTCCAGCAATTGTACGAGATTGTTCTGATAAGGAGATCGCACAAATTGCACTCATTGAAAATCTGCAAAGAGAAGATCTCAATGCGATGGAAGAGGCTGCTGCATATGCCCGCCTTCTTTCAGAAACAAACCTTACGCAGAATGAACTTGCCCAATATGTGGGAAAAAGCCGTAGCCATATAGCCAATTTTTTGCGTTTATTGCATTTGGCAAAGTCCATACAAGAACTCATAATTGACGGCAGCCTTAACATGGGGCAGGCAAAACCGCTTATAGCGATTGATGACGAAAAATTGCAGGAAAAAACTGCTTTATATATAATAGCCAATGATCTTTCAGCGCGGAAAGCGGAAAATATAGTTAAAAAAATATTACAAGACCCTGCTTATCTTGATGTAAAAAGAAAACATATTCATTTTTCAGATGATATATATATGGCTGATGTTGAAGAAAAACTGACACTTTTATTGGGAACAAAAGTAAATATAAAAAAAGGAAATAAAAAGAGTAAAATAGAGATTGAATTTACTTCAACCGAAGATCTTGACAGAATAATTGAGGCTGTAATGAATAAAACTGATAAAAAAGAAACTGGAGAACGTGAATTTTTTGTGTAAATCTTAAATAAGAAAATTATTTTTATGGTATAATATTTTGTATTCGAAAAATAGCTGGTGGTCTGTGCTTCATTAATGGATATTTTAAACGAATACTATATAATAAAGCTCTAAATTTCTAACAGATATTTTTCTGTGGAAAGATAGTGCTATGATGCACATAAAGGGGAGTATATAGAGATGACAAATGGTTCTATAGGAACATTGAATGACGCCATAATATATGTTATAGCTGCGATGGCAGTATTGATCTTAATAGCCTATATAATTGCGGTAGTATTAATGGTCAAATTAGGAAATATGAAAAGCCGTTATAAGGAAATGATGAGAGGTTCCAACACTGAAAATTTAGAACAGATGCTGTTGGAACACATGCATAAAGTAAAGGATATAACAGAGCAAAATGCTGAGATAAAAGAAGAAAATAAGCAGATTCGTGATATTTTGCAAAATGTGGTACAAAAGGTGGGGGTTGTACGTTTTTCTGCTTTTGATGATGTCGGTGGTGATCTTAGTTATGCAGTTGCCCTTCTTGACAGGACAAATACGGGAATAATATTATCTGGAATATTCAGTCGGAATAGTTCTATTACATATATGAAACCCGTCGACCAAGGACATTCCGTATATAAACTTTCTGCTGAAGAAAATGAAGCTTTGGAAAAAGCAATTGCAAAAGGATAAATAAGCAGTAATACTATAACCTAAGGCATTATTTAATTTTGCCTTAGGTTATATTTTTTTTGTCTGGGTTTATTATTTAAATTATTAAAGTGCGGTGCATTTAAAAATACATATGATATAAAAAAAATTACAATGATTACAAATATATTTGATGATGACATATACTTGTAATGCCGGTAAAATAGTGATAGACTAAAAATGACCACAGTGCTGTTAACCACTGATATAGTGGCTTTTGTCGCTTGAAGAAAATGTTTTTATTGTAAAAATAAAGTTTTATTCATCCTTTGCTTCTAGGCTTAGATGATAGCGTATTCATTTGAACTTAGAAGTTTATTTATGTGGAATAAAGATAAATTCCATTTTGCTAGTGACCATCTATGTAAAGTTAAAAGTTGTAAGCGAGAAAATAGCAATAAAATTATGATTATCGATGGACAGCGACAAGCGTACTAATTACAATAAAAGATAAGATTATATTTCCTCGTTACACTTTAGTTGTATTTACTGCCATATATTATTAAATATGGTGTATTTTTATGTATGTATTTACCGCTGCTGATTAAATGAGCGGGCTGTTGAATTGTGATTTTAGAAATGAGAAGTAATCCGTGAGGCGATTTTTATGTTAAAAAAAGCGGCGTTGAAAGCTGCACTGAAATTGTGGAATAAGGGTGGTTTTTCTGTCCAGTTTTGGGATGGCGAGGAAAAAAGCTACGGTGAAGAAGAACCTAAATTTAAGATAATCTTTCATCGTGAACCTAAATTAAGCGATATTAAAGACATGAATAATGATTTAGTATTGACTCTTGGCCAGGCGTATATGGATGGAAGTATAGATTTTGAAGGCTCCCTTGATGACGTTATAGCTGTTATGTTTAAAAACCAAAATGGCGATGTAAAAAAATATGCACTTGATGATCTTAGAAAAAAAATGTTTTCCGGCATTGAAGAACAGGAACGGAAAAATATCCATAGCCATTATGATTTAGGTAATGACTTTTATGCAAAATGGCTCGATAAGACAATGTCTTATTCTTGCGCCTATTTTAAGAAGCCAACTGATACATTAGATGAAGCACAGTTAAATAAAATAGATCATTCTTTGCAGAAGTTACTATTGAAAGATAATGAAACCCTTCTTGACATAGGCTGCGGCTGGGGCTGGCTTATAATAAGGGCAGCACAGCAGTACGGAGTTAAGGCTGTAGGGATAACATTGAGTGATGAACAATATGCAGGAGCTACAGAAAGAATAATAAAACTTGGTCTTCAAGATAAAGTAAAAGTTTTACTTTTGAATTATATGGATTTGGACCCGGCAGAATATCAATTTGATAAAATAGTTAGCATTGGTATGTTTGAACATGTCGGTAAGGAATTTTTACCTCTTTACCTTAATAAAGTAAATACTTTATTAAAGGATGGTGGTTTATTTTTACTCCATTCAATAATGGGTTATAATGAAGCACCTACCAATGGCTGGATAAAAAAATATATTTTCCCAGGCGGATATGTGCCTACCGTACGTGAAACAGTAAGTCTTTTCCCTGATTTTAATTTCTATTTGTTACACATGGAAAGCTTACGCCGCCATTATGCACGTACTCTTGATGAATGGTATAAGAATTTTGAGGCCTGTAAAGATACGTTGCCAGAAAAATACGATGAACAGTTTAAAAGAATGTGGGGATTGTATTTATCGGGATGTGCAGCTGCATTTAGAACAGGTAATATTGACGTTGTACAGTATTTGATGAGTAAAGGTATAAATAATAATTTGCCGATGACAAATGAATATATGTATAAAAAATAAAAATTGTAATAAAGTTATTCCCCTTTTTTTCTAAGGTTTAAAATGGCTGACAGTGATGAAATATATCGCTGCCAGCCATTTTTTTTTGGAATTTATTTGGAAATATTATGTAGTTAATAATAATAACTCTTGACAAATTAAGGAAATTTATTTATTATAAAAGTGCAAGGCATAAACAAAATTTATTTATAATAATAATTTTATATGAAATATATATAGGGGGAACTTCTCATTTTAAAGTTATTTGCCGATGTAGAAAAACAAAAGAATGAATTAGAAGATATACTGTTGCATGTGCGTACTGATGAAATTATATATAGGCAGAAGAACGAAATAAAAATTGCTAACCGCCTTAAATTATTAGAAAAACAATTGGACATCGCAATAAAAAGTTTGAATGATGCAATGGAACTTAAATAACAGTTATTATTTCATAAGTATAAATAATAACTATACATATTTGGATACTTAATAACTTTAAACTATCAAGTATCCATTAAATAAAATATATACATATAAGTAGATATTTAAAGAAGGATTTAGTCAATTATTAGAGAATAAATCCTAGTATGTAGTAGAAAATTTGTTATTAAATAATAAAAAATAATAAAGTTCTACTTTCTATAGTAAGATAGTATTAGTGCTTATGTGTTTAATAGTATGTTTATGAATATAATTTCTTATATTAAGGGAGGATGAAAGTATGGCAGAGTTTGCAAATCCGTTTCAAGGAAATGTTGACCGTAAATTAACGAAGGAAGAATTGATACAAGCAGTTCGCTTAGATATTTCTGGTGAGCTTGAAGCAATTTATCTTTATGATGCACATGTACAAGCTACAGATAATGAAATTGCTAAAAAAATTATTGCTGATATACGTGATGAAGAAAAAGCACATGTAGGAGAATTGATGGCACTGCTGCGCATTCTTGATCCCGAAGAAGCTGACCACTTCGCTTCTGGGGAAGCTGAAGTAAAAGAATTACTGGAAGAACTGGAAAACGAAAAAAAAGAAAGTCCTTCTAAAAAAGATGATTCTGGAGCTACAGTAGGAAGTCTCATTAAGTAAAATAGTTTTAATAATAATTAAGCATTTAATAGATACGAAATGTAATAGGAGGGATAGTTTTTATGGATTATTTATCAAGAGACAGTGCACCACTTAGTAATGAATTATGGGAACAAATCGATAAGACCGTTGTAGATACAGCCGGTAAGGTTCTGCATGGACGCAGGTTTATTCCTTTATTTGGTCCTTTGGGCATAGGTGTTAATACTATTACCGTTGATGATACTGATAAATTGGCGGAGGTTTCAAAGCATGGTCTGATGATGACTTCTGGACGCAGGTTCTTAGAAATTCCTACCTTATATGAAGATTTTGTTTTATCGGCAAGGGATTTGGAAAGTGCTGTCCATGCAGGATATCCAATAGATTTGACAAGGGTTGTTACTGCAGCAGAAAATTGCGCCTTAAAAGAAGATAAGTTAATATTTTTTGGTGATACAGATTTCGGCATAGACGGTCTATTTAGTGTTTCCGGTACAAGCAAGATCAAGAAAACTGATTGGACTGTAGGGGAAAATGCTTTTACTAATATAGCAGCCGCGATAAACTTATTGGTTGAAAAAGGCATATATGGAGCTTATTCACTGGCAGTCAGCCCTGATTTATATTTGCAGATGCAAAGATTGCAGCCAGGCACGGGTTTACTCGAAATAGATAGAGTGAAGAAACTGCTTGAAAAGAGAATATATTCTACTCCGGTTTTAGGGAAAAATAAGGCTGTATTAGTATGTTCAGACAGTCGGAATATAGATTTAGTAATCGGTCAGGATATAAAAACAGCGTATCTTGAACAAACCGAATTGAACCATAAGTTCCGTATTTTGGAAACGATGCTGTTAAGAATAAAAAGAGCACAGTCTATTGTTGTATTTGAATGAGTAGATAACCTATAAGTGGGTAAATATATTATATATGGAGGTAATTTAGAATGGAAAAGGTAGTTTTTTATCGTTGTGAAAGATGTGGAAACATAGTGGCTCTGATCAATAACGGGGGAGGAACTCTTTCTTGCTGTGGACAGCCGATGACAAAGCTCGAAGCTAATACCACTGATGCTGCACAGGAAAAACATGTACCTGTAGTAGCTAAAAAGGATGGTAAGATCGAAGTTGCTGTTGGTTCTACTTTACATCCTATGCAAGCGGAACATTATATTCAGTGGATAGCACTTGTTGCTGATTCACGGGTACGCATCCAGTTCTTAAAACCGGGAGAAGAACCTAAGGCTGAATTCTGCGGAGCAGAAAGCGGTTCTGTTTATGAATATTGCAACTTGCACGGTCTGTGGAAAACAGATTTTTAATTTAATGTTATGAAAAAGGGACTGTCGCATTAATGCACAGTTTAAATGGGTATGCGAATTTACAGTATTATTTACGGTCAAGGGAGCAGGACGCTTATTGATTGTCGCTGTTGCATATTTATTTGAAACAATGCTGTGTGATAGTCTCTTTTTATAGCAAATAACTTATGGTAAGTATATATATATAACAAAATAAATTACAAAAAATATTTAAAACTATTGAAAATTATATAGTATAGTAATATAATAATAATTAGTTACTCGAAAACATTTTTTTAGTAGTTATATAATAAATTCAAGTAAAAAGGGGTTGTTGACGATGGGACAGTTTCAGGAAGCAGTAAGTAAGCGGCGGACTAATTATGCGTTGGGTAAAGATGTTAAGGTGGCTCCAGAGCAAATAATTGCAGAAATAAAACAATTAACGAAGGAGGTACCATCAGCCTTTAATATGCAGTCTGCCAGGGTTGTTGTCGCATTCGGCAGCGATCATGACAAGATTTGGCAGATAACAAAGGATGCTTTGCAAAAAATTGTACCAGAAAAGAATTTTGCGGCTACAGAAGAAAAGATAAACAGCTTTGCTGCAGCTTATGGGACAATTCTATATTTTGATGAAACGACTACAGTAGAAGCGATGCAGAAGCAATATGCCCTTTATGCGGATAATTTCCCAGTATGGGCGCAACAGGCAAACGGCATGTTGCAATTTGCTATTTGGACAGCACTTACTGGTCTTGGCCTTGGTGTTAACCTGCAGCATTATAATCCTTTGATTGATGATCAGGTGAAGAGTGCCTTTAATGTACCAGCAAGCTGGAAATTGATCGCACAAATGCCTTTTGGACAGCCTTTGCAAGATCCTGCACCTATAGAAAAAATGAATGTAGACGAAAGAGTCAAGATTTTTAGATAAGATTTTATTGAAAAAAGAAAGGATTGTTGATTTATTTTGGAGTATACAATGAGAATAGAACGTTCAACAATCTTTTGTGTAAATGGTTATTTTAAATTGTTAAGGAGGATTAATGATGTCTATTTATGATTTTAAGGTAAAAACTAATCACGGAAAAGAAGTATCGCTTGCAGATTATAAGGGAAAGGTCCTTATTATAGCCAATACGGCCAGCAAGTGCGGATTTACGCCCCAGTATGAAGAATTGCAGCAGGTTTATTTGAAATATAAAGACAAGGGGTTTGCTGTCTTGGCTTTTCCTAGCAACCAGTTTGCAGAACAAGAACCTGGTAACGCCGCGGAAATAGAACATTTTTGTAAGGTGAACTATGGCGTTACATTCCCTATATTTGAAAAAGGCGATGTACGTGGCGAAACGGCACAGCCACTTTTTAAATATCTGACTGCACAAGCAGGTTTTAAGGGATTTGACAACAATCATCCTAATGCACAGGCATTGCAGAATGCAATTAATACCAAGTTCCCTGATTTCATGAAGGGCGATTCAATAAAATGGAATTTCACAAAATTCCTTATTGATAAAGAAGGCAATGTTGTAAAACGTTGTGAACCTACGACTACACCAAAACAGATGGAACCTGAAATCGAAAAATTACTTGGTTAATATAGTGCGATAATGCTTTAATGGAAAATGCTGCTGTATAAAAGTAATATATCTAAATTTACCTGTTTTTATTGATATATTACTTTTTACAGGGCTTTTTTTGCGATTGCATAGTAGATTACAAAAATATAATAAAGGAAAAAATCCGATTATATTGAATAATATAATATAACAATGATTGTGGAGTACTTATACAAGGAAAGAGGCTGTGAATATATGAAAAATCTACATTCCATTAAAGTTAGATTAATATTGACAATCGTTATGGTCTCAATAGGAACAGTAATTTGTGTTGGTGGTTTTTTTATTTATAATATGGTAGAAAATAAGGAAATCCAGATTGCTGATTATCGTCGTACACTTACAGAAAACGTAGACAATGAATTAAAGGTGCAGACGGAGATTGCTTTGAGTGTGGTTAAAGATCAATATAATAAGCAGCAAGCCGGATTGTTGACAGAAGACCAGGCTAAGGCACAGGCAGCGGATCTTGTCCGCCAAATGCGCTATGATGATGGAGCAGGGTACTTTTGGATTGATACATATGATGGTGTAAACGTTGCACTTGAAGGCAGAGATATAGAAGGTAAATCGCGTATTAATTCAGTTGATCCTAATGGCAAATATTATATAAAAGAAATAATAGAAAATGGGCGTAAACCTGGCGGTGGTTATACTGACCTGATGTTTGCAAAACCCAATGAAACTACACCATTACCCAAGAGAAACTATTCTATTGCTTTTGAACCGTATAAATGGGTTTTGGGAACAGGCGGCTGGGTTGATTACATAGATAATAAAGTAGCACAAAAGGAAACTGTTGAAAGTGAAACCTTACGGAGTAGTATAGTGCGGGTTATCCTTTATATGCTTGTATTGCAGCTGGTATTCATAGGTATTGCTATATACATGGGAAAAGTATTAGCAGATCCTATAATATTTGTTACAGAAAAGATGAATGTTTTGGCAACAGGTGATTTTAGTGTATCTTTAAAAGGAAAAATTTTAGACCGAAAAGATGAAATTGGCGTCATGGGACGTGCCCTGCAATCCTTGCATGAAAATGTAAAGGCCTTGTTGGTAAAAATTGCTGAGTCGGCTGAATATCTGTCTGCGTCAGCGCAGGAGTTGACTTCAAGTGCAGAGCAATCCGCCACGGCAAGTAACCAGGTGGCCAATTCTATGGTGAATGTGGCCAATTTATGCAATGACCAATTTTCTGCTGTGGATGGAGCCGGTAAACGCACAAGTGACCTTTCTGCACACATGCAAAATTTTATGAGTGCTATTGAAGAGTCAGGACAAAAAATACAAACAGCTAGTAAGACTGCTGACCAGGGAAGTAAAGAAGTGTCGGCTGCCGTTGCGAAGATGAAAGATATCGAGCATTCCGTCAGTCAATCCGCTGAAGTTATCAGCGGCCTGGGTCAACAATCAGAAAAAATAGGTACAATAGTAGACACTATTGGCAACATTGCGGGACAGACTAATCTTTTGGCCTTGAATGCCGCTATTGAAGCAGCAAGGGCAGGGGAACATGGTAAAGGTTTTGCTGTTGTTGCTGAAGAAGTGCGCAAATTAGCAGAGCAGTCCCAAAAAGCTGCCAGTGAAATCGCTGAGCTGATAAGTTCGATACAAAATGAAACGCAAAATGCCGTTAGTGCTATGCAGTCAGGTGTTGGACAGGTAAAAGAAGGAACGCAGGTAGTCGATAATGCTGGTAATACCTTTAATGATATTGTCAGTATGGTAGAACAAATTGCTGAACGTTCGGGAAAGATGGAGGAAATTGTTACCGGCTTGGCTAAAGGGTCAGAAGATATATCGGCAGCTGTCGGCAAGATGGATAGTATGAGCCGCAGCGTAGCTTCTGAAGCTGAGACTGTTTCCGCCGCCACTGAAGAACAAACTGCTTCAATGAATGAAATTGCCGATTCCAGCCGTACTTTGGCAAAAATGGCACAGGATTTACAGGGTGCTATCAGCAAGTTTAAAGTATAGCAAGTAATGTTCACTATGTTGTATAAAAAATGACTTCTGTCAATTTGAATTGCCCTCATGAGTTAGCTTTTAAGGTTAACTTATGGAGGCGTTTCAGACAGAAGTCATTTTTATGTATTGAAATAAGTTTCCTACAATATTGGAGTAACCGAAAATTCAGGCTTATTTCAGCATTATTTTTTCTTATTTTTTTTGGGTAAGGCGTTTGGTTTTAATTTTTCAAGGCAGTTAGAGCATATTCCGTAATAAAGTATGGTTGAAGATACTATTTTAAAATCATAGGTAGAAGTTATATTTTTTTGGCATGCGGCAGCATGATTTAATATATCTTCATTTAAAATATCAATGGTTTTCCCGCATTTTTTACATATAAAATGGGGATGTATGGCTGAACCTTCAGTATTAATTAATTCATAAAAGTAATGGTCGTCGTCAACTTGTAATTTATGTATGATATTGTTTTGTTTTAAAAAATCTACGATTCTATATACAGTAGAAAGCGAAATATTTGGTGAGATTGTCTTGGTGCTTTCATAAATGTCCTCAACCGTCATATGGTCAGTTTTATGGTTTAAAATTACTTCTATGACAATGCGTCTTTGGTTTGTTAGCCGATGACCATTTTTTATAAAGGTTTGGGAAATATTTTTAAAAATATTTTTTATCATAGTATATCCATTTCTTTAACATAAGGTGTGAATTCGTAATGGAGCAATCATTTATGATGGGATGGTTGGTTGATACAATTTGCTCTGCGTATATGTGGGTGATGGGCGTTTTCTGGTGCAATCTTTTCAATTGTATTTAAGTGTGCAGAAAGTTTCTCAGTAAGATGCAGCATAGTGCCGATATCGTTTTCTGTAAGGCCATGTAGTAAAGAAGAAGCTAATATCTCATCATCATTTTGTGATTGTTTGACGGAAGCCCAACCGTTTATTGTGAGAAATATATGCATAATCCTCTGGTCTTTTTCATCTTGGCAGCGTTTTATTAAACCGGCATGTTCAAATTTTATCAGCATTTCTGTCATCGATGATGGGCGTACATCCATTTTTTCAGCTAAATCACGTTGTATTATACCATTATTAGCAGCAATGAGGAAAAGTAGATGTGATTGTTCGCGGTAATGATTATTATTGTGCCCATGGTGGTGATAAGCTCTGTGCAACTGTCTTCCCAATCGATGTAAGGCAGTTAATAATGTGTATGCTTTGTTTTCCATATTGCTAACCTCCACGGATAGAGTGTATTTTCTATATATTGATGAAACAATTAGGAACCTAATATGTTTTTAGTATAACAAAAATATTTATGTAAATCAACAAAAACATTAGGAACCTAAATAATATTGTTGACTTACTTAAATAGTGGTGCTAAGATTTAGATAATAGTTAGGAACCTAACTTATAATACACTATGCTATATTTTGGAGTTTAAGTAAAAGGAGATAACGGTTATGTCATATAAAATAACAGAAACATGCCATGCTTGTGGAAAATGCTGCCGGAGATGCCCGGTACAAGCGATTAAAAAATCTGGCAACATTTATGCAATTGACCTGACGATATGTATTGGCTGTGGTGAATGCGCAGCTATTTGCCCCTTTAATGCTATTGCAGCAGTTGATGGCAGTAATGTGCCAAGCAAGGATAGATTACTACCGGATAATGTGTATGTGAATAATAGGCAAAGGACAGGCGGTAAAAGTTTGCATAGGAAGAGAAAAATGCGGGTTCATGGTCGTCATGGGATACTTAATAAATTGAAAGAACTGTTTGTTTATCGATTTTTTTCTATTGGCAAAAGAAGATGTAGCAGATCTCATCATACTAGATAGTATATTGATAATTTTCGATATGATTTTTATACTGTTTATCTGAATTCTATACAGGTACAAAAATGTGCGTACTATAATTAAATAAATATATTTGTTATAATATATTATTAAATAATGAAAATACAAAACCTGATAATGGTTGAAAGAAGAATATTAGATGAAATTTGTAGACAGACAACCTATCTTAGATGCATTTAATTTTCGCTATGCATGTAAGCATTTTGATGCCAATAAGAAGATTTCTGAAGAAGAATTTAAGGTTATTTTAGAAGCAGGCAGATTGTCACCTAGTTCATTTGGTTTTGAACCATGGGAATTTCTTGTGATAAGAAATTCAGCTTTGAAGAAAAAATTATGGGATTCGGCATGGGGTGCGCAGAACAGCCTTAAAGGTGCGAGCCATTTTGTCATTATATTGGCGAGAAAAAAGATTGATACGATTTATACAGCATCATATATAGAAAAAATAATGAAAGATGTGCAAAAACTGCCATCGGATATAATTGAACATTACAAAGCAGCTTTTGAAAATTTTCAGAAGAAAGATTTTAACTTGCTTGAAAGCGATAGGGCTATTTTTGATTGGGCTTCCAAGCAGACCTATATAGCATTGGCTAATATGCTTACTACAGCGGCAATGTTAGGAATAGATTCCTGTCCTATTGAAGGGTTTGTGCAAGACAAGGTGAATAAGATATTGGCTGACGAAGGTGTTATGGATGCAGCGCATTTTGGTGTCTCTGTAATGGCGGGATTTGGTTATCGGGCAGAAACTCCTCGTGCCAAGACACGCAGAAAAATAGAAGATGTTGTAAAGTGGATAGATTAAAAATTGTATAAAGTCTTTTAGCTTATAAATATTGAAGAAAATGCTCCGTGGTAGAATTTGAAAATAAATTCTGCTACGGAGCATTTTCTATTTTTACATAAGGTTTACATAAAGATAACTATAATAATTTAGTTTAATGTTATACTTCACTCAACAATAAGGGGGTAAAAAATATATGAAAAAAAATATTCTGAAAGCAGTGGCTGTCGGTCTTATGAGTGCAGTGCTGCTAACAGGGTGCGGTAAAAGCGATACGGGAAATGAGCAGGCTGGGCAAGGAGAAAAAGTAAAAATAGAATACTGGCATGTCAATGCGGAAACCCAAGGTGGGAAAACTGTACAGGAACTTGTTGATAATTTTAATGCGCAGAGCAAAGATGTGGAAGTTGTGGCCCGCTATAATCCAGATATGTATAAAGGACTTATGCAAAACTTACAGGCTGAAGCGGCTGCAGGTAAATCACCTGCCGTGGTGCAGGTAGGATGGGCTTTTTTGGACTATTTTTCTAATAATTTCAGTTATGTGCCGCCACAGAAAGTCGTTGACGATTATTTTCCGCAGGATAAAGCTTTTCTACAGGATAATTTTTTGCCCAATGTTATGGATTTGGCGAAGAACAATAAGGGCGAACAGGTTGGTATACCGTATTCCCTGAGTACGCCGGTACTATATATTAATAAAGACTTGCTGCGGCAAGCCGGGCTTGATGAAAATGGGCCTAAAACATGGGAAGACTTGATAAAGTTTTCTGATACGATAAAAGAAAAGACAGGCAAGTATGGGTTTTATATGCAGGAACCGGCTGATAATTGGGCGCAGCAGGCTTTGCTAGAAAGCAATGGCGCCAGAATGATAAGCGATGGTAAGGCTAGTTTTGCTTCTGAAGATGGGATCAAAGCATATCAGGCATATGCCGATATGGTCACAAAGACAAAATCCGCATTGCATATTTCTTGGGATCAAGGCGTGCAGTCTTTTGTAAACGGTGATGTAGGCATGCTTTATACAACGATTGCGCAGAGGGCAAATGTACAAAAAGGAGCTAAGTTTGATGTCGCGGCGATCAGTTCACCGGCATGGGCGGGTAAACCGAAAAGATTACCGGCAGGCGGTTGCTTCCTGGCTATAACTGCCCAAGATGAAAAGCAGCAAAAAGCTGCATGGGAATTTTTGAAATATCTTTATAGTGTCGAATCTATGGCTGCGTGGACTAAGGGGACCGGCTATGTGCCACCACGTAAGGATGTAGCTGATGCAGAAAATGGACTCAAGAGCTTTTTGGAAGAAAATCAAATGATGAAGGCTGCGACTTCCCAAATGGATAGTGTAGTGCCGTGGGCTTCTTTCCCCGGTGACGCGGGGCTTCAGGCTGAACAGATGCTGCTCGATGCTCGGGATAAGATCCTCAGTGGCGATGTTTCAGCACATGATGCTTTAACGCAGACACAAAATCAAATTAATGCATTGCTTAAATAATTAGGCGATTGTATGGAAAACGATATGGCTTGGAGAAAAAACATTCTCTAAAGCCATCGTTTTTTATTACATGTGGATGATGTTGATAAAAAATAATAATAAAACTTATATATTATAAAAGAGTGTGCAGTATGAAGAAAAAATTTGGCAACAAAGATGTATGGATAGCGTATGGGCTTATATTACCAGCACTTTTGGTATTTGCCATATTTATGTTTTATCCATTTTTTTACACAGTATATTTGAGCTTTTTTGACTGGAATATGATAAAGCCGGTGAAGGAGTTTATCGGTCTGGCCAATTATAAGGCTCTCTTTGCAGATCCATTGATGCCGTTGGTAATAAAAAATACGGTGGAATATATATTGATTTTGCTTGTACTCAATTGTGTCGCGCCATATGTTTTGGCATTTGTTTTATCATTTGTCATAAAAAGGGGGCGAGGCTTTTATAAGGGGGCATTTTTTTTACCAAGTGTTATTTCTCTGGTTGTCGGTTCAATCTTGTATCTATGGGTATTGAATCCGGTATCGGGACCGGCAGCTATACTGGCTGAATTTTTGGGGATAAATATACCAATTTGGAGCAAGACACAAGGTTTGGTTATAGTGGTATTAAGTATAATAACTACATGGAAAATTTTTGGATATAATTTCATTGTTATTTTTGGCGGTGTATCAGGGGTCCCCCAGGAAATAATAGAAGCTGCCAAAATAGATAACGTGCCCTTGTATAAGATATTTTTTGATATAGTATTGCCAATGAGCAGTGCTACGGGAGTATATATTTTTATAATGACGATTGTACAGGGACTGCAATATGTGTTTACACCTGTGAAGGTGGTTACACAGGGCGGCCCGGATAATGCAAGTTCCAATATTATCTATAACATCTATCAGGAAGGATTTGTATTCTATCATACGGGATATGCTTCTGCCATGTCTATTGTAGCGATGGTTTTATTTATCGTGTTGCTGGTTATTGAATTTAGGTATGTAGAAAAAGGTATATATTATGAGAATTGAAAGTAATTTAAAATGGCATATATTACTTATTTTAGCGCTTTTTATTTCATTAATGCCTATCGTTTTTGCTGTCTCTACATCCTTTAAGGAACTCAGTGAGGCTTATAGTAATGTTTTGGGAATTATACCAGATAAGCCGACGCTAAGTAATTATTTGCGTATATTTCAAGAACTGCCGCTGAATAAGATAACATTTAATACTCTTGTAGTAGCGGCAACAGTGACCATTTTTAAGGTAATAACAAGTGTTATGGCTGCATATGCCTTTGTTTATTTTGATTTTAAAGGGAAAAATTTGCTGTATTTTATATTGATAAGTACCATCTTTATTCCGTTTACGATGACGATGATACCTAATTATCTTATTATTTCCCAAATTGGTTTAAGAAATAATATAATGGGTGTCATTTTACCACAGTTAAGCGATGCTACCGGTATATTCCTCATTCGCCAGGCGATGCGAAGTATACCAATGCCTTTAATAGAAGCGGCGCGCTTGGAAGCGGCGGGGAATTTTCAAATAATGGCCAATATAGTGCTGCCACTGGTCAAGCCGGCAGTGATTTCTACCGGCATAATGTTTTTTATAAATTCGTGGAATGAGTATGTATGGCCAGTGCTGATCTTAAAGGATACGACAAATTATACCTTGCCGCTTGCCCTGCAATTGTTTGTCAGCTCTGAAGGCGGAACAGATTTTTGTCTGGCTATGGCGGTATCAGTTGTCACAATGATTATTCCGTTGGGGTTGTATTTGATTTTCCAGAAATACATTATTAATACGTTCACTTCTTCAGGGGTAAAAGGCTGATAGGAAAGGATGGTATGCGTTGAAAGAAATCGTGTTTGAAAATGTATGCAAAAAGTATGGTAAAAATCTTATAATAGATAATTTGAATTTTACGATAAAAAGTGGTGAACGTTTGATCCTTTTGGGTGCATCTGGCTGTGGTAAATCTACCACACTGCGAATGATAGCAGGGCTGGAAGATATTACTTCGGGTAATTTATATATGAATGGCAAACGTGTCAATGATATAAGCAGCGGTAAACGCAATATAAGTATGGTTTTCCAAAATTATGCCCTTTATCCGCATATGACAGTTGCGGATAATATAATTTACGGATTAAAAGTGCAGAACATAGCAAAAGCAGAAATCAGCAGCAGGCTTAAGGCAGCAGTAGAAATGCTGGAACTGGGCGGCTTGGAGAATAGGAAACCAAAGGATTTATCAGGTGGGCAAAGACAGAGAGTCGCTTTGGCGCGGGCTGTAGTGAAACGCAGCGAATTACTTTTACTTGATGAACCGTTGTCGAATCTTGATGCGCAGCTTAGGGTACATGCTAGAAAAGAGCTTGTAAAGATTCATCAGACATATAAGCAGACCTTTATCTATGTTACGCATGATCAGGTAGAAGCGATGACAATCGGTGATCGGGTGGCAATATTGGATAAAGGGCGGTTACAGGTAATAGATACACCTAGCAATGTTTATAATAAACCGGCAAATATTTTTACGGCTAAATTTATCGGTTCACCGGGAATGAATATTTTTGCAGCGGCCTATGCAGACCATTTTTTGAAAATAGGTAAACAGTCCGTAAAATTACCTGAATTTTGGAGTGCTTACATTGGCAAAAGGAATTGTCGGGAATTTTATTTGGGTATTAGGCCGGAGCATATTTTTTTACAAAATGAAAAACGCAAAAATAGTTTTGTCGGCGTAGTCAAATACGTTGAAGAATATGGCAGCCATTGTGGAATATATTTTGACTTGGAAGGACATGAAGTAGTGGCAAGCGGGACTAATACGGCTTTAAAACCGGGCACTAATATATATTTCACGTTGGATAGTGCCAGAATGCATGTATTTGATAAGGAAAGCAAAAAAAATATAGGGTATCCGGAGGTATGCTATGACAATGTATATCAGTACCAATCTGTATAAACCACAGCAGCTGCAAGAAATTTTTACGTTAGTCGATAAAGTCGCTGTACCAGTAGGAATAGAAATCTTCCCCGAATGGCAGAGTGAGGATTTTTGTACGGCAATTAAAAAATACCGTGATGCATTTCGGCAATATCCCATAACATTACATGGTCCCTATTACGGGACGGAACATAGCAAGCCTGAAGGAACAAAGGAATTTGCGCAGGCAACAGCATATTTTGCAAAAACATTAGAATTATCCCAATCACTTCACGCTGGACATATAGTATTTCATCATAATAATTGTCCGGTGGATGCTGCACATAAGCAGGAAATGATTGCTATAAGCACCGAAAATTTATTAAAGCTGAGGCATTCGGCAGCAGCTTTTGGGGCAAGGATTGTTGTGGAAAATGCGGGTGTGTTGGCGCGTAAAAATATGCTTTTCGATCAGGATGAATTTATTGAAATGGCAGGAAATATAGAAGAAAAAATATTACTGGATATAGGACATGCATATGCTAATGGATGGGATATAAAATATGTCATGGAAAAATTGGCAGATAGAATAACCGCATATCATGTACATAATAATGATGGTCATGAGGATAAGCATGACAGAATCTTTAACGGGAAGTTTAAGTTCGCAAATTTTATAGATTGGTATAAGACGTATACGCCAAATGCGGATATAGTTGTTGAATATGGTCAGCAGTGTGCACAGGATATTGACGGTATCGCAGCAGATGTAAGTTATATCAGCCAAAATATAAAGTAAAAAATAAACATGTGGATATAAACATTACATTGTTAACTGTCCTTATTACGTTAAATCCTTTTAAATTTAATAATTCTATAGTATAATTTTCTTTGAGCATAAAACATCAATCCTTTCTTTTAAGTTGCGGAACTTTAATTGTAACGGATTTTTTGTTTTATGTTCTTTTTTTGTAAAAAAATAATGTTGGAGTAAGCTTGAATTTTTGCTTACCCCAACATTTAGTATAGAACCTTAAATTTTAAACTGACGGACAGATTGTTGCAGTCTTTCTGCCATTTGGGCCAGATGTTCACTGGCTGTAGCTATTTCTTCGACAGAGGAAGATTGTTCCTGTGTTGTTGCCGATATCGTCTGTGTATGTTCTGAAGCTTTTTGGCTTTCTTCATCAACACTCTTTACAGCGGTAACGACATCTTGCGTGCTGCTGGTTATTTCTTCTACTGCGGCTGATATTTCATGTATTTGGTTAGTGATATTGCGCACCATTTTCAAAATTTGGCCGAAACTTTCACCGGCACCAGATACAACCTTCGCTCCGCGGTCTACTTCTTTTTTACCGTCGCTCATGTAGGCAACGGCATTATCTGTTTTAGTCTGTACATCACCGATAAGTTCAGTGATCTGTTTAGCTGCTTCCTGTGACTGTTCAGCCAGCTTCCTTACTTCCTCTGCTACTACGGCAAATCCCTTACCGGCTTCACCTGCTCTTGCTGCTTCTATAGCGGCATTGAGTGCCAACAGGTTGGTTTGTCCGGCAATACTGGAAATAACATCGACTATTTGGCCGATTTGCTTGGATTTTTCTTCAAGATCAAGGATGACATCTGATGTAGCATTGGTCTTTGTTTCAATAGTTTTCATCTGGTTGACAGCTTGTTTTATAGAATCTTCACCATTGTTGGCAGCATTTGCCGTATCTTCAGCTGAATTAGCTGCTGTTTCTGTATTAACGGCAACTTGGCCAATCGCGGTAGATATTTGTTCAACGATATTGGCAGTGTTATTGGCAGCGGCCAGTTGTTTTTCAGAGCCTTCAGCGACCTGAGAAATTGCTCCAGCAATTTGGTCGGAGGCCTGTGCCGATTCTTCGGCATTGGCAGTCAATTCTTCGGAAGAGGCGGCTAATTGTTCGGCTATATTCAGCAGTTCTTTGACTAATGCATGGATATTAGTTTTCATTTTGTCGACCATTCTTGAAACATTGCCGAACTCGCTCTTATCATCCAGGCTTTTCTGGCTTATGGACTGGGAAAAATCACCACCGGCTAATATCTCTAAATAGTTGGTGAAATCATTTAATCTGCCTGTTATTTGTTTGATAATCAGCCAGCTTAGGCCGACCATAGCTAATATGGATAATAAAATTATGCCGACAAATAACATTCCGGCAAAATCAGCTCTTCTTTTACTTTCTTCATTCATGGTATCAGCTGATTTTTTCATATCATCGGAGAAGTCTTTTAAGGAATCGTTAAATTTATCGGCCAATGGTTTTACTTGCGACATATATAGGGCAAATGCATCATCATTTTTATTTTGTAATGACAGGTCAATTACTTTGTCACGCAGAGAGCGATATTGTGTAAGTTGAGATAGTAACTCCTGGTATTTTGCTTTTTCTGCAGCAGTCATTGGTATTTTTTGAAATTCTTCCGAGTCTTTATTGAAGTCGTCCATACGTGCTTTTAAATTATCAATGAAGGCATTTTTGTCAGAGATTTGGTTCGCGGCGATAGAAGCAAAAACGTTTGCTTCTACCATCCGGTTCTGCACCCGGGAATCATTGATGAAGTCAACTGCCATAAGTTTCTCGCTGTACATTTTGCGCATATCATTACTGATTGCCTGTAAATAATAATAGCCTATCCCACCGACAATTATTAATACGATAATTGTCCCTACGCCCAGAAGGCTTATTTTTGTTCCGACCTTTAGGTCGTTTAACCATTGCACGAAAAAATCTCTCCTTTAAAATTATAGATTATCAACATCCTGTTTAATAATTTCTAAATTATATGCTCAATAATTTTTCCCAACTTTCCATATCGCGGATAGCGACAATAAATATGGCATCTTTTTCCCATTGAAAATCTGAGAATAGAATGCGGGTTCCTGCAAGATTATGATTTTTAAAAGCTATGTCAATAGCTTCTCTAGATAATTGCTTTATTGCATTTTTAAAGAAAATTTTTGATTCCGGAGAAATTTGCTGATAGCGGTACCAGAATGGAGAGGTAACGCCACTTATTATGATTGCTATGAAAGTTTTATCAAGACTTACTACCGTTACCCATTCTGGACCGCGTTGGTTTTGTTCCCTATAATACCTTGATATATCAGCCGCAAGAGAATCGTCACTGCTACCTTGTCCTTTGGTCAAATGTTTGAATATATTATCATCGTATACCGTTAAAGAAATACTGTATGATAATATTTGGCGGCTGCATGGTTTAAATAAATGAAAATAACGGATATGGGCCGCATAATCCTTTTCTTTTTGGGGCAGGATATGTTTTTGGATGATATTGAGGATTAGAGGATAATATTTTTTGAAATTATCATGCTCTCCTCCATAATCAAGCAAAGCCCGTTCCCATTTTGAAAAATATTCCACATAAACAATGAGTTCTACTTGTCTGCCAACTGTTATGTGCTTTATCTGTGTAAGCTCAGGAAATTGATAGTGTTCGTATATTTTACGCCTTAAATTTTTCTGATAGTCCAGTATCGACTGAATAGATTGCAGATAAAGATTTTTTTTTAACCACAAATATGTCTCCTTTAATGTAATTAGTTTTATTAACAGATTTCCTTTACCAGAAGATATTGGTTCGCCTGAAATACAATGTATCTGCTGGTGAAAATCAACCGCACCCTATTTTAATTTTTAATGCTGTCTGCTGTCAAAATTATTTGGTTATGTGCGTTAATTTAACAAAAAAAAGACATCTATATCAAAAAAGATATAGGTGTCTATATAGCCCAAGCGAAAATCAGCCCACTATTTGACTTTCCAAAATCTATCTATCAAACAACTCTTATTCAGTTGGTCACTTACTAAATATCATCTATTCGCGCAATTTGCTTCCCAACAGACCGTGTCTGCAAAAAGACAAACCTCCGCATTTAAAATCCATCAATATACCGCATATTGTAACATAAAGATACATAATTTTCAAGTTAATTGCTATGCATATAATGCAAATCGGACGATATCTTGAGAAAATATTCTACATAATTAAAATGTCATATAACTTTTGGGCAAGAAGATACAAATATGTATTGATAAAACACAGATATATGTCCTATACTAATAAATGGAAGATTTTATAATATTATGGCAGTATGGATATTTTTTATAGAATTATTAAAAGGGAGAGATATTATGAGTAATATCGATGTAAAATGTGTGAATGCTATCCGTGTATTATCAGCAGATGCAGTACAAAAGGCTAAATCCGGACATCCGGGACTGCCGCTTGATGCTGCTGCTATGGCTTATGAATTATGGGCAAACCATATGAAACATAATCCTAAAGATCCGAAATGGGCTGATCGTGACCGTTTTATCCTTTCAGCAGGACATGGTTCAGCGCTTTTGTATTCACTTTTGCATTTATTTTCCTACGGATTGACCATTGATGACTTGAAAAATTTCCGTCAGGATAATTCGCTTACTCCGGGACATCCAGAATATGGACATACGGTTGGCGTTGAAGCAACCACTGGACCGCTTGGTGCAGGCATGTCTATGGCGGTCGGCATGGCAATGGCGGAAGCCCATTTGGCAGCTATTTTCAATAAGCCGGGATTTCCGTTAGTTGACCATTATACATTTGCCCTTGGTGGTGACGGTTGTATGATGGAAGGCATTTCTTCTGAAGCTTTTTCTCTCGCCGGCACATTGGGATTGTCCAAATTGATTGTTTTATATGACAGCAACAAGATTTCTATTGAAGGCAGTACTGATATCGCCTTTACCGAAAATGTACAAAAGCGTATGGAAGCATTTGGATTCCAGACAATTACAGTTGAAGATGGTAATGATCTGGCTGCTATTGGCGCTGCTATCGAAACTGCTAAGGCTGACAAGGAACATCCTTCCTTTATTACGATAAGAACACAGATCGGTTATGGCTGTCCTGCTAAACAAGGCAAGGCCAGTGCCCATGGTGAACCATTGGGTGAAGATAATGTAAGGGCATTAAAAGAAAACCTTAAATGGCCGACCCAAGAAGCTTTTGCGGTACCTGATGATGTTTATGCACATTACCGTGAACTTTCCGCAAAGGGTGAACCTGTTGAAGCTGCATGGCAAAAACTCTTTGCTGAATATGCTGCAAAATTCCCGCAGGAAAAGAAATTATGGGATACGATGCATAAGGATGCTGATAGTGAAGCACTTTTGCATAATGAAGCTTTCTGGGCTTATGAAAATAAACCGCAGGCAACAAGAAATCTTTCCCATGTTATGATAAACCGCATTAAAGATATTCTTCCTCAGCTTATCGGCGGCAGTGCCGATCTGGCTCCTTCCAACAAAACACATATGGACGACGAAGGCGATTTCAGTAAAACCAATTATAGCGGACGTAACCTCCATTTTGGTGTAAGGGAATTGGCAATGGCAGGTATCGCGAACGGACTTGCCTTACATGGCGGGCTGAAACCGTATGTAGCCACATTCTTTGTCTTTAGTGATTATATGAAACCAATGATGCGTTTAGCAGCATTAATGAAATTGCCGACAACCTATGTGCTTACGCATGACAGTATCGGTGTAGGGGAAGATGGGCCGACCCATGAACCTGTTGAACAGCTTGCTATGCTTAGAGCTATGCCTAATGTCAATGTGTTCCGTCCTGCGGATGCTACTGAAACAGCCGCCGGCTGGTATCTTGCTATCACCAGCAAAGCAACACCGACAGCACTTGTCCTTACCCGCCAAAACCTGCCGCAACTTGCAGGCAGCAGTAAGGATGCACTAAAGGGTGCTTATGTTATTGCTCCGTCGAAGAAAGCTACACCGGATGGCATTCTCATTGCCAGCGGCTCGGAAGTTTCCCTTGCCATAGAAGCAAAAGAAACATTGGCAGCAGAAGGAATTGACGTACGTGTTGTCAGCATGCCTTGTATGGATCTTTTTGAACAGCAAAGCGATGCATATAAAGAAAGTATTTTACCTAAAAATGTTTGCGCGCGTGTTGCCGTAGAAGCTGCCGTAGATTTTGGCTGGGGCAGATATGTAGGGCTTAATGGTGCCACTGTTACGATGAAAGGGTTTGGCGCATCGGCACCGGCAAGTAAATTGTTTGTGAAGTTTGGTTTTACAAAAGAAAATGTAGCAGCAGCTATGAAAAATGTTTTGAAAAAATAATAAAATAGCTTCAATAAATGGTTGCTTTTAATTAGGAAGTTTCTATTCTAAACGAGATAAAGACAACTACAATAGAAGGGTAGTAAACTATGCTGGAATTATAGTTTACTACCCTTTTGCTTTTGTCTTGTCCTAAATTTTGCAATTTTTTGTAAAGCTTTACATTTACCAATAATACATGTATTATTAGCTGAGTTTAATTTTCTGAAAGGAGATTATCATGATCAGCTATATCGTCGTTATCGTGCTTTACGCATTATTTCTTATAGGCGTAGGTTTTATTATGTCAAAGCGGGTAAAAACAGCCGACGATTTTTTCGTGGGTGGGCGCAAGCTGGGACCGGCGCTGTTGTTTATTACCTTAGTTGCACCAAATATTGGGGCTGGTTCTACTGTCGGGGTTGCAGGTCTTAGTTTTAAAACCGGGCTTTCTGCTGTGTGGTGGATTACTGCTTCAGCAGTGGGCACATTTATCTTGGCCTTTATAATAGGTCCTTATATATGGGAATTGGCCAAAAAGCATAATTTTTATACGCTGGGAGATTATTTCGAATACAGATATAATAAAAATTTTCGCGGTCTTATTTCTTCTTTTATGCTCATCGGTACTGTCGCTATTTTTGCGGGGCAACTCATGGGAATAGCTTGGATTCTTTCTGTTATTGCCAATATAGATAAAGGCACGGGCGTCCTGATTGGAGCCGTGGTCATAGTGCTTTATTTTTGTACAGGTGGACTGCTTTCGGCGGCTTATGTAAATATTGTAGAAGCATGTGTTAAGCTCATTGGCTTTTTTATAGCTGTTCCTTTTGTATTTAGCTTCGTGGGCGGCTTAGACGGATTGCAGGCAAAGGCAGCAGCCAACATGGTGGGGACAGCGACGACAGCAACTGATTATTTCAGCCTTAGCGGTATAGGAATTGGTGCTATAATTGGTTTCTTCTTGATGCTGACGCCTTCATTCTTTTTATCTCCGGCATTAATCGGTAAGGTATATGCAGCAAAGGATAAAAAGACAGCTCGGCTGAGCACTTTCCTTTGTGGACTGGTTATGCTGGTTTTTGCTATTGTTCCTGTATTTCTCGGCATGGCTGCTTTTGCGTTATTTCCGGATTTGCCGCAGAGGGATTTAGCGTTGCCTTATATAATGAAGGAATGTATGCCGTTTTGGGCATCGGCGATTGCGCTGGCCGCCATTTTTTCCGCGGAAATCAGTGCAGCGGATGCCGTCTTGTATATGATTACAGGATCGTTCAGCAAAGATTTGTATAAGTCCTTTATTAATCCGTTGGCAACAGATAAAAAACTTTTGCGTATGAGCCGACTTGCCGCTGTGGTTGCCGGACTGATTGGTATTTTCCTTGCGAGTGTGTTACCTAATGTTATTTCAGCGTTGTCTATATTTTATTCTTTGATGTCGGTATCATTGACAGCACCGCTTATTTTTGGCTTGTTTTGTAGGAGAACATCTACTACGGCAGCTTTTTCTTCGGCAGGCAGTGGTGTAGTAATCACGATTATCCTGCAAATTTTCAATGCGGGGAATGGATTTGGTATATTTAATGCCCAATCGGTTGCTATAATTTTTAGCATATTTGTTATGCTTGTTTTTGTAGGATTTTATCCGCGGAAACAAGTATAAAGATGTTTATAATAATTACTTTTTCTATTGTCAGATTGAAAAATTTGACGAAAGTCTGGACACGAAAAATCCATAGCGATTGTTTTCCTTTAGTGCATAGTTTAGTGGTTACATTCACTATAGGAAACTTCGCTATGGATTTTTTATAATTTAAATAAATATACCGTAGATAAGGGCATATAGACGTCAATAATTATTCATTTCCAAGTATTTACCATGGTGTTCCAATATCATATGTGCAGTTTCTTCTATGGCACTGTTGGATACATCTATTACTCGACAGCTTAAACGCCGCATGATAGCTTTTGAATATTCGATTTCTTCGGCAATACATGCTAGTTTGGCGTAGCTGGCACCTGGCATAAGGCCGATTGCTTTCAGTCTTTCGGCACGGATTTCATTGAGCTTGCCGGGGTCAACGATAAGGCCTATGATTTTTTGGGGTGATATATTGAATAATTCTTCCGGTGGTGCTATTCCGGGAATAAGCGGGACATTTGCTACTTTTAAACCCTTATGGGCAAGATACATGCTCAGCGGTGTTTTTGATGTCCGCGACACACCGATAAGAATTATGTCTGCTTTTAATAGGCCAGCAGGACTTTTCCCGTCATCGTATTTTACGGCAAATTCAATGGCTTCAATCCGCCTGAAATAGTCTTTTGTCAAAAGATGTGTAAGGCCTGGCTGATTCTTAGGTTCAACGCCAGACAATTTTTGGACAGTCGCCAGCATGGGACCTAGGATGTCGACCGCGATTACACTGTATTTAGCAGCTAGTTTGGTAAAAGCTGCACGCAGTTTAGGTGAAATGAGTGTATGGCAGACAAAGGCGTTTTGCCCGCTGGCTTCCTGCAAGGTATCTTCGAGCAGCTTGACTGAGTCTACATACGGGATGCGGACAATCTCAAAATTTTCCGGTTCAAACTGACTGGCAGTAGCCCTGATAACTGCTTCGGCGGTTTCACCCAACGATTCACTGATCATATAAATAATTGGCAAATTCACTATGCTGAATACCCCCTTTTGCCTTTTGCCAAATCCACTATCAGCCGCGCTAAATTGGTTTTGGTAAGGCGGCCGACAATTTCGTAGGAGCGCTTTCCCTTTGGCAGGACTTTCACAACCGGCAAGGCATCGATTTCGTTATCAATAATTTTTTGGGCGGCGGCAACGACTGATTCACTGGGTTCAGTAACTATTAATTTTGCCAGCGGGGTCATAACCATCTGGACAGGAATTTTCGCCAGATTACCACCTGCGGATAATGAAGCTTTGAGCAAATCCTTGCGTGACACTACACCTTTTAACAGGCCTTGTCCTTCAACGATAAACACGCTGCCTACATCTTCCAGAAAAAGCGCTACCATAGCGTCATAAGCTGTGGCTCCTATAGGCAGGACTGCCGGTACGGATTGTATATCACGCACTCGGACAGAATCAAGTTCTTCAGTAAAAAATGACAGCAGACTTTTACCGGTATAGAAATAACCGACTTTGGAGCGTGAGCCCAATAAACCGCTCATGACCAAAACTGCCAAATCAGCTCTGAGAGCTGCTCGGGTGACATGCATCCGCACAGCTAATTGACCGCCCGTGATAGGCCCTTCTTGCTGCACTATATCAACGATTGCCTGCTGCCTTTTTGTCAATGCAATAATTATCTCCCCCTCAAACAGTGTTTGCAATATCTACTATATTTTAGCACTATTCTTATGATAGCATATTTTAAATACTGCTTGAAACTACATTTGTATTTTTAGCTGTGATTATTTTATTTTACTCATTTTAAGGGCGTTATTTAATATAATGCGCTGTTCTATCTGCGCTGCATTCCTTTTGGTCTGGGCAACCATATCGGGATTTACTGAGATGGAATCTATGCCGTTTTCAATGAGAAATTGCGTAAAATCAGGATATACACTTGGTGCTTGGCCACATATGGAAACTGTTTTTCCGTCCTGATGGGCTGTTTGCAGTAAGTGCTGTATTGCCCGTTTTACGGCCTGGTTCCTTTCATCAAAGATGTGCGATATGGTATCATTATCCCGATCACAGCCTAAAATAAGCATTGTGAGGTCATTTGAACCAATGGAATAACCATCGACAAATTGGTTAAATTGGTCAGCGAGAATAATATTGGCTGGGATTTCAGCCATTAACCATATTTTGAAATCAGCACTGCGGCGCAAACCACCAGCAGCCATTATCTCGGTCACTTTACGTGCTTCTTCGACTGAACGGCAAAAGGGGATCATTACATGCAGGTTTTTTAGGCCGTATTCTTCGCGTACTTTCCGTACGGCTTTTATTTCCAGCTTAAAGGCTTCAATATATTTGGGGTCATAATAGCGGGAGGCACCGCGCCAGCCCAAAAGCGCACTCGGTTCATGCGGTTCGTAATTGCTGCCGCCTTTGAGTGATCTGTATTCACTTGATTTAAAATCACTGAAGCGCAGGGTGACTGGGCGTGGAGCCATAGCACTGCATACTTTATTGATACCTTCGGCAAGTTTATCTACAGCTTCCTGTGCCCTGCCTTCAGCTATCATGTAAAGGGGATGTTCGTGGATATATGTCGTCCAGATAAATTCTTCACGCATCAAACCTACACCGTCACATGGCAATTTGCCGTATTTTTTCGCCAGGTCGGGGTCACCTAGATTCATGTAAATTTTAGTGCCGGTAACAGGGAAACTTTCCTGTACATAATATGCTGGATTTTCTTTTTCCCCGTTTTTATTTTCTTCGCTAGATAAATCACCTGCATACACTACACCATGGGCTGCATCTAAGGTGACGATCATGTCATTTTTCATAGCGGCAGTTCCCGCACAGCCACAGCTTTTAGTACCTACAATACAGGGAATACCCAGTTCTCTGCTGACAATGGAAGCGTGGCAGGTCATACCGCCGGCATCGGTGACAATGCCCTTTGCTTTTTTCATTACAGGAACCCAGTCAGGGGCGGTCATTTCAGTCACCAATATTTCACCTGTCTGAAAAGTATCTATTTTTGCTGGATCGTTTATGACCCTGACTTTGCCGGTGACAATGCCGGGGCTTGCCGGCATCCCCTTTACCAGTGCGTTATGGTTATGGATTGTCTTTTCTACCTTTGGTATGGTAGTTTTACGGTTTGACCATACAGTTTCCGGACGAGCTTGCAAGATCCAGATTTTATCGTCTCTTTCGTCTATACCCCATTCTATATCCATATAGCAACCGTAATGTTTTTCTATTGCCAATGCATATTTTGCCAGTTCGCATAATTGCTGTTGTGTTAAAACAGAAGTCTTTACCATATCAGCAGGCACAGTTTTTTCTTCGCACCCGCCTGATGGCATACGCACAAATTTTATTTTCTTTTCATGGATTATTTTACTGTCTACAGCTAAGGTTTTTTTATCTATCAGGTAACTGTCCGGTGTTACGGTTCCCTGTACTATGTATTCACCGAGCCCCCAGGCACCTTCTATCATTATATGTGAGTCATCACCGGTTGCTACATTTACGGTGAACATTACGCCTGCGGCTTTGGAAAATACCATCATTTGAATGACTGCGCTAAGTGCTACAGCAAGATGGTCATAACCTTGTTTAGTGCGGTAGTAAACAGCACGGTCTGTATATGTAGAGGCATAACATTCTTTTACCATAGCAATTACAGCGTCGGCACCAGTTATATTTAAATAAGTTTCCTGCTGCCCCGCAAAACTTGCATCTGGTAAATCTTCTGCGGTGGCACTGGAACGCACCGCTACATAAGGAGAAGGCTGCTTCATCTTTTGACCCAGTTCGTTATAAGCCTCCCTTATAGCTTCCGCTAATTTTTCTGGCATTTTCGCTTCGATAATTTCTTTGCGGATTTGGGCGCTGATCCGGCGCAGCAGTAAATTATTTTCCACATCGGTCAATGTCTTCAGCAATGCAGCTATTTTCTCATTTACACCGCTTTTTTCCATAAAGTACCGGTAAGCATTGGCTGTAGTGGCAAAACCGTAGGGGACGGGAACTGCTGTTTTTACGGTAAGTTCACCCAAGGATGCTGTTTTTCCGCCGACAATGGCGGTATCCTGTTTGCCGATAGCTTCGAACCAGAGAATTAGAGCCTTTTCTTTATTCATGTATATCCCTCCATTAGTATATGCTAATTATATAAACAACAATATTAGTATATACTAAATGACATTATAAAGAAAGCTTTTTCTTATTTACTTTTCTTTTACAGTAATTTTCTTTTTGTAGTAATTTATAGTAATAATAACGACTGCATAAAATTTTATAAAAAAACTACCATTGATATTGTGGATTTTCCCTGTAAATTAGATTTTGTCCTAATTACGGAAATATCGTATATCAATGGTAGTTTTTATAATGTTAATTTTAAAGAGTATATATACTATTATTGTTCCGGAACGAACCATAAACCGTTGTTGTTTTTACTGATGTAATCTTTGAATTCGTCAGAATGGTAGGCAGCGACGATATCTTTAGCCCACTGGGCATCCTTGTTCTTTTCATTGACAACCAACTGTAAAAGCAGATGCGGTAAAATATCTTCTTTTAAAAGTGCTGTTGATGGATCAATCTTGGCATTATAGACAATTGAACCCGTGATGACAATATAAGCGAAGTCACTGCGAACTGCGGGGATATTTAAGGATTTCATTTCTACAAATTGAAGATTGTGCGGATTTTCGACAATATCCTGCTGTGTAACATCTGTCAGATCTTTGTTAGGGTCTAATTTTATCCAGCCTGCTTTTTGCAGTAAGGCGTAAGCCCGTGCCGTATTGGAAGCATCATTTGGTACGGCGATGCGGTCACCATCAGCAATCTGGTCAAGCGAGGTTTTGGAACCGGCATAAATACCTGCCGGAACAGTAGGTATCGGTGTGAGTGCCACTAAATGACCATCTTGTTTTTCGTTGAAATTTTCCATATAAGCCGTATGCTGTTCTACGTTAAAGTCTACTTCTCCTTCATTTAGAGCCACATCAGCTTGGAGTAAGTCTGACATATCTTTACCGGTTACTTTATAGCCTTTCTTTTCCAGAATAGGTTTGATTCCCTGTTCAAATAGTTCTGAGTAAGGGCCTTGGGATTTACTGTAGACGAGTTCTTTTTTGTTATTGTTGGAAGCGGTGTCGTTGCCGCAGCCTGCGAGTAATGACGCTCCCATGATTAATGTTAGTAGTGCAATGCCTAATTTTTTTAGTTTCATTTGGTTTTCCTTCTTTCTAATATATAAAATGATGGCTACTATACGCTCAATGTCCACGTACCTTTGCAGAGAAATAATTTCCTACTGATTGTATTATTTGCACAAAAATAATTAAGACGATTACAGTAAAAAGCATTAGAGGAAAGTTTAATCGTTCATAACCATATGTTAAAGCCAGATCGCCGACACCGCCGGCGCCTATGGCACCAGCCATAGCTGTTGCCCCGATCAGGCCGATAGTACCTGTAGTGACAGATAAAATCAAAGAACCACGTGCTTCTGGCAGGATAAAGTACCAGACAATTTCAAAATGTGATGCTCCCATAGCCTGGGCTGCTTCAATAATCCCTTTATTAACTTCCAGAATAGAATTTTCAAATAGTCTTGTCAGATAAGGGGCAATAAAGATTACCAACGGCACCAGAGCTGCTGTCGTACCAACGCGGGTTCCTACAATCATTTTGGTCAGAGGTAGAATAAATACCATCAAAATAATGAATGGTATACTGCGAATGATATTTACTACGGTATTTACAAGACTATAAATAATGTTGTTTTTTAGTATTCCGCTGGGATTTGTCAATACCAGTACGACGGATAGGATAAGGGCGATAACCGTTCCTATTGCCAAAGAGATAAAGACCATATAAAGTGTTTGTTCCGCAGCAAGTATTATTTGTGAATAAGGTACACCCAAGTCAATCATAATGTTACCTCCTGCCATTGAATATTGTGTTCGCTTATATAGGCTGTGATTTTATCAAATTCCGTATTATCACCTATTATTTGAAGAATAAAAATACCTACTACTGTCTTTTGTAATTCGTTGACAGAGGCAAAAAGCATATTAGTTTCTGCCGAAAAATGTTTATTAATGTAATAAAGTATGTTTTCTTCAACATTATCACCTAAAAAGCGCAGTTTAATAATTTTATAATGCCGCGTATCTTCTTTTAATTTTGCTGCAACACTAGCTGGTATTGTATCCGGCAGCACATTCCTGACAAATCTCTTTGTGATATTTTGCTGGGGGTTGCTGAATACATCTAAGACAGAGCCAGTTTCGACAATGTGTCCCCGTTCCATCACGGCTACCTGGTTGCAGAGATGTTGAATGACATTTATTTCGTGTGTTACTACCAAGATCGTTATGTTAAGTGTTTTGTTGATCTTTTCCAGTAAACGCAGAATAGAATCTGTCGTTTCGGGATCAAGTGCGCTTGTCGCTTCATCGCACAGTAAAATAGAAGGATCGGTAGATAAAGCGCGGGCAATACCAACACGTTGTTTCTGGCCGCCAGACAGCTGTGCAGGATAAGCATTTCGTTTATCGGCTAGTTCTACAAAATCCAGCAGCTGGGAAACGCGTTTTTCTATATCCGCTTTGTTCATGCGTTTTAATACTAATGGAATGGCAATATTGTCATAAACTGTTTTAGACTCGAGAAGGTTGAACTGTTGAAATATCATGCCTATATCTTTACGCACTTTTCTTAGTTCGTTAAAAGATAACTTATTTATGTCCCTGCCGTTTATTTCTACGGTTCCTTCTGTCGGTGATTCTAAGGCATTGACCATCCGGAGCAGGGTGGATTTTCCCGCGCCGCTAAAGCCGATAACACCAAATATGTCACCATCTTGTATTTCTAATGATATATGTTGTAATGCATGTATTTCTTGTTTTTTTACTATAAAAGTTTTACTGATATCGGTAAATTTTATCATATTTAGCATCTCCAGACTTTGTTATTTCCCAATGCGCGCCAATGCGTTAAAGGCCAGCTGCGACATATATTCAGCGGCTGGTAGGAGTGCTGCCGGATCGACTTGAAAATGCGGATTGTGGTTTGAATAGGATTTTCCTGTACCAATCTGCACAAAGGCACCTTTTATTTTTTCTTGGTAAAAGGCGAAATCTTCGCCACCCAGTGAATAGGGTGATGGTTCTACGCGAAGACCAGCTTTGGGAGCCTGTTCTCTGGCAAAGGCTGTCCAAGCTGCATCATTGTTTGTTGCCGGTGGGCCGGCATGCCAGATGATTTCTGCTTTGGCTCCGTATGCTTTGGCTATGTTTTCTGCTAAGTCGTATACTCTTTGCCGTACAAGCTTGCGATCTTCAGGTTGTAGTGTGCGTGTGGTTCCTTCCAAGTAGGCTTTTTCCGGAATGACATTCCAGGTATTGCCGCTCTGAAAATGCGTTATACTTATAAGGTCTGTTGCAAACGGATCGGCATTGCGGCTGACAACTGTTTGCAAGGAAGAAATAAAGGTAGATGCTGCCACGATGGGATCGATACCATTTTGGGGATGGGCCGCATGTGTTCCTTTACCGATAAAGTTGATTTCAAAGCGATCTACGGCAGCTGTGACGGCGCCTTCCCTGATGCCAACGACACCAACGGGAAATAGTGGGGAGCTATGCAGACCGAAAATCACTTGTACATCGTCTAATACTCCGGTTTTAAGCACATCAAGTGCTCCGCCCGGAGCTTCTTCTGCCGGTTGGAAGATGATGCGTATTGTGCCTTTTAAGTTTTTTTCTTTTTGTTTTAAAATATAGGCTGCACCTAAGATGGTGGAAATATGAAAATCATGTCCGCAGGCATGCATTTTTCCTTCTGTCTGAGACTTATATGCTAAATCTGTTTCTTCCTGTATTGGCAGAGCATCAATATCACAGCGTATTGCCGCAATCGGTGGTTTCCCTGAGCCTATTTGCGCTACAAGACCTGTTTGCAGCGGCAGATCCAAAACATCAATAGCTGCTTCCTGTAGGTTTTTCTTTATTCGTTTTGTTGTATTAACTTCTGCATAGGACAGTTCGGGATGTTTGTGGAACCAATAAAATTCTTCATGGATCTTTTTTTCTATATCTTTATTGTTCATAATTAATATGCGACCTTTCTATTATAAACGGTTTTTTTGTAATAAAAAAAACTGAGCCGTAAAAAAGCATCATTGAAAGGCATTGTATGTGAATGCCGCAAAGAGTTTTTTTAACAACCCAGTCTTCATTTTTATGATCAACTGTCCATATAAACTATATATAATATTACTCGAATAACTTTTCTCTGTCAATAGCTGCTATATATAGTGAATGAAATTCTGGGAATGGACGTTTTGGTACTTTGGCAACAAGGGCGTTTTATAAAATATAATAATAGCAATACCTTATTTATTTTTAAAAACAATAAAAAATATAATGGCTGTCACGGCGATAACAGCCGCGGCAAATTGATACATACCGCTATAATCCATATAATTAATTACTAACCCAAGGAAAAAAGAGCCTAGCCCTACACTTATATCAAGTGCTAAAAAATAGGTGGCTGTGGCTACACCTGCCCTTTCCAGCGGAACACTTTGGACGGCCATTGTCTGAAAGGAAGGACCGAGCGCACCGAAACCAAGACCTATTATAACGGCGCTTACTAGTAAAGCAGGTGGAGTCTGCGCAGTGCTCAAGTAAATAAAACCGCAGAAAAATAAAAATAAGCCTGGATAGATAATGTATTTTGCACTAAATTTATCAAAAAGCTTGCCGATAATAGGGCGGGTAAGGATAATTACCAGAGCAAACGCAGCGAAGAAAAGACTGGAATAGTTTACTAAATTCAAAGATTTTAAGTATAAGGGAATAAATACCAATATGCCTGAATATGCGAAAAAAACCAGCCCGCCGATAAAAGCGATCGAAAAAACTTTTGGTTCAAGAAAATCAGCCAGGGACAATGCTTTCTTTTCTTTTTCATGGGGTAAAATAATATTCTTATCTAATTTTTGGTATGTTCCTGCGAAAAATATTAAAAAGCCTAATATAATTATAAAAATAAAGAACGGTGTAGGACCAAAATTTGATAGACAAAATAATCCCATAAACGGGCCAATAACCATTGCCAAATTAGAGAATGCGGCAAAATAGCCAATACCTTCCCCTTTGCGACTGTTTGGTAGTACTAATGCCGCTACAGTAGCTGTTGAAGTCGTTCCTACGGCAAAGGCTATTCCGTGGAAAACGCGTAATCCCAATAGAAAGTTAATATTTGTTATGAAAAAATAGAGGACATTTATGACGAAGAAGGCACCTAAAAACAGCAACAATATTTTCCTTTTATTACAGGAGTCTATCAACCTGCCGGCCAGAGGGCGTGAAGCAATAGCGCCAATTTGAAAAAAAGTCATCGCCAGACCGGCTTGAAAAACACTTCCTGAAAATTGGTTGATTACTAAAATAGGTAAGACCGTAATTAAAGAATAATGTGTCATATATTGAAATAAACTGCTGAAACTCATACCTAAAAACGCTTGTGACCATAATCGCTGCTGCATAAAATTTTATACTCCGTAACACTAATTAAAAGATACTGCATTTTAATGATTTACATACATAACGTAAGGAATGTATATATTATATCACAAAATTAGGTAGATTTTTATTTTGGGAAATCTATTGTCTCTTGAAGGCATAAAATGTAAATAAATATTTACTTTTTATTTTTAGAGTGATATAATCTATTCAATTAGTAAGTAAAGACTTACTAATCCCGAACAGTCACTAGTTATAATGAATGGCTCACTGTATATTTGTTATAGCCAGTGCATTTATATTTTCTATCATCGTCAGTATAATTACTTTGATGCTTCCCCCAACCAGTGTCTAGATATAAAATAATTATAGACTGACGAGATAATATAAATGCGGCCCCTGTCAATTGACAGGGGCCGTTCAAATTTAATAACAAAAATTTTTTTTAAATTGCAATATCAAATTGAACAGTTTGTAAATCCACTAACTGCCTAACTTCTTCTAAAAATACTTCTTGAGGAGTTTTATATCCCAATAATT